>CADAND010000007.1 GCA_902789245.1 uncultured Bacteroidia bacterium | reverse complement strand
CTCGAAACGGAGCTCGAAGTCGTTGACCGCGGAGTAGCCGGGGAGCTTGTTGTTCAGGGCCACCAGGTTCTGGCGCATGATGGCATCGAGGCCGTCGGCACCGAGGCCGGCCTTGTCCAGCTCATCCATCTTCGGGACGATCAGGGCCACGATGCGGTGCTCGCGTTGCAGCACGATGGACTCCGCCACATAGGGTAATTCATTGAGGATCACTTCAATCTCCTCGGGATAGACATTCTGGCCGGCCCAGCAGGAAGACGTTGTTGTTCTTGTCCACCGTGCCGATGTCGCCGGTGCGGAACCAACCGTCCTGCAGCACCGCGGCCGTGGCCTCGGGATTCTTGTAGTAGCCCGCGAACACGACGTCGCCCTTGACCGAGAGTTCGCCGGCGATGTGCTCCGGATCCGGGGAGTCGATGCGGATCTCCATGATCTCCGGGAGGTACTCGCCGCAGGACTTGGGCACGTATTTGCCCACCTTGCCGTAGGAGACGATCGGGGCCAGTTCCGTGAGGCCGTAGCCCGTGATGAACGGCACCTTGAGCTTGTACACCAGCAGGGCCTCCACCTCGGAAGGGATGGCGGAACCGCCGGTGGCAAAGACTTCGATTTTGCCGCCCATCGCCGCCATCAGCTTGTCGTGCAGCATCTGGCAGTACTCGGCATTGTTCTGGTAGTCAGATAGTTTCGCCTTGCCCTCCGGGCTGTTGATCTCGGCGCCGAGCACGTACTCGGCGAATTTCACGAAGATGAGGGGCACGCCGTAGAAGATGCGCGGCTGGACCTCCACCAGGGCCTCCTGGACATTCTTCGGGATCGGCGGCAGGCCGAGCACCGTCACGTGCATGCCCATCGTCATCGGGATGACGACGTCGCAGGTCAGGCCGAAGCTGTGGGCGTGCGGCAGCAGGCTCAGGTAGTTCTCCCACTTGTGGAAGGGGAAGCCGGGGGCAATGCCCTGCACGTTGGCCGTGTAGTTGCGGTAGGTCAGCATCACGCCCTTCGGGTTGCCGGTGGAACCGGACGTGTAGAGGATGGCGCAGACCTCGTCGAGCTCGGGATGAATCACCTGGAAGTCAGCAGGCTGCATACCGGCGGGATACTTCTGCGCGAGCAGCTGCTCTCCGGCGGTGTAAAGCTCGCCCACGCCGGCGCGGCTGGCGAGCACCTCGCCCGTGGCGGAGTCGATGGCACAGAGCACTTCCGGCATCTCGGCGAAGTCCATCGCATCGAAGGTGCGCTTCTCCGTGTAGAGGATCTTGCTGTCGGAATGGTTCACCAGGCGGAGCGTATCGGCCGGGGTGAAGGCGTTGTAAAGATGGACGGCCACGTATCCCTTGCTGACCGCCGCCATGAAGACGGACGCACCCAGGGCGCAGCTCTTGGTGTTGATGGCTATCTTGTCGCCGGGCTGAAGGCCGGCCTTTTTCCAGATCAGGTCCAGGGTCTCGATCCGCTCCGCGAGTTCACGGTAGCTGATGGTGGATTTGCGGAAGTCGCTCAGTGCGGGACGGTCCCAGCTCTCGCGGACTGCGCTCTCGAAGAGGCTGATGAAATTGTCGATTTTGATCATGAGTGTTAACTGTTTTTCAAAAAAACCGGCGGCGAAGTTACCCCAAAAAAAATCTTCCGGCACGGCGCCGGCGGCTTTTGTGGTCAAATGCGGCAAGGTATTTGGCAAAAAACCGTCTACGGGGGCGAATTCCGGACGTAAAATTACTTTGCCTCGCGCGAACATACAAATAATGGAAAGCGGCGGACAAAAAAAGTGACGAAAAGATTGTTTTGCGGGAAAAACCCCGTATCTTTGGGACGAATTACCGGACAAACGCGATTCGTCCCTACGGACGATTTTGCGTTTCAAAAAACAAAAGGCTATGAACACCAGACTGCGCGTTGGCAAGACTTACAAGTCGCAACTGCTTTATATCCTGCTGATTCCGGCATTTTTCGTCGGTTTCAGTTTCTTATACGGCCCCTTCGACATGAAGGAATACTATCAGGCCGGCGGGATGGGCTTCGGATTCCACTTCGTCATGCTCGCCACCATCCTGATGGCCGTCCTGGCGCTCACGCGCCTCGTCTTCAGCGCACTCTACAAGCATATCCCCTTCCTCTGGTGGCACTACACCATCTGGTGCTTCGGCGAGGTGTTCGTGTACTCCTTCTTCATGGCGCTCTACACGGCGCTTTTCAAGGGCAGCGGCTACAACTACTTCGCCGTCCTCTCCCTCTGCTTCAAGTTCGCCTACCTGATCCTGGTATATCCCTATCTGTACCTGATCCTGATCCAGATCATCCTCAACAAGGACTCGGACCTGAACGCCGAGCCGGCCGAGACGCTCGTGAAGTTCTACGACGAGCACAAGCGCCTCAAGCTCACCATCGACCCCGCGGCGGTCATCTCCATCCAGGCGGACGCCAACTACGTGATCATCCGCTACATGGACTCCGACCGCGTCAAGGAATTCATGCTCCGCACCTCGATGAAGAACATCGAGAACACCATCGCGCAGCACGGTCTGGTGCGCTGCCACCGCTCCTACTTCGTCAACCCCAAGTTCATCAAGCTCCTGAGCAAGAACAAGGAGGGCATGATCACGGCGGAACTCCTGCACCCCGAGGTCCCGTCCATCCCGGTCAGCAAGCAATTCTACAAGAAACTCTCTGAACTTCTTTAAAATCATGATGCACAACCACATAGTAATCATGGCCGGCGGCGTCGGCAGCCGGCTCTACCCCGTCAGTACGCCCGAGCACCCCAAGCAGTTCCTCGACCTGCTCGGCTGCGGCAAGACCCTGATCCAACTCACCTACGAGCGCTTCCTGCACGTCGATCCCCAGGCGCAGTTCTGGGTGGTCACGTCCGGCCGCTATACCCATTTCATCCGCGAGCAGCTGCCCGACATCCCCGAGGAGCAGATTCTCGCCGAGCCGGAGGCCCGCAACACGGCCCCCTGCATCGCCTACGCCTGCTGGAAGATCCGCCGCAAGGATCCGCAGGCCAACATCGTCGTCACGCCAGCCGACGCCTACGTCCCCGACTGCACGGCCTTCGCGGCCACGATGCAGACGGCGCTGGACTTCACGGCGCGCCGCCCCGCCATCGTGTGCGTAGGCATCCAGCCCGCTTCGCCCCACACGGGCTACGGCTACATCCATGCCCCCGGCGCCTCCGACGGCATCGTCAAGGTCGAGGCATTCAAGGAAAAACCGGCCCTGGAAGTCGCCGAGCGCTATCTTGCTGACGGCGGCTATTTCTGGAACGCCGGCATCTTCGTCTGGAACATCGAAACCATCGAGGCCGAACTCCGCACCCACGCCCCGCAGATCTGCAGCGTGATGGACGAACTCGCCCCGGCCCTGTACACCCCGGCCGAGGAGGACGAGCTCGCCCGCCTCTTCCCCACCTGCGAGAAAATCTCGATCGACTACGCCGTGATGGAGAAATCCGCCGAAGTGTACATGATTCCCGGCCGCTGGGCCTGGAGCGACCTTGGCAGTTTCGAGGCGATTGAGAAAATTACTGGAAAAAAGTTGAAATAAATTTGGAGAATTCCAAAGAAAGAGATACCTTTGCAATCCCAAAACGGAGGACTCGTTAGCTCAGTTGGTAGAGCACAACACTTTTAATGTTGGGGTCTCGGGTTCGAGCCCCGAACGGGTCACAAGAGTGAACGAGCTTTCGTTTGACAATACTGCTTCCTTAGCTCAGTTGGTAGAGCACCTGACTCTTAATCAGGGTGTCTAGGGTTCGAGCCCCTAAGGGAGCACGCAAGCGCCTCAGCATACGCTGGGGCGCTTTTGCGTGCTCCCGGTCCCCTATTGTCGCTCCCGGTGCGAAAGGGACGGTCGCGACAAATTTGTGCAAGACTTCGCGGAAAAGTTTTGCACTCTGCCATCAAAACACTATCTTAGCAGAAGGTGTTGAATCTTAGCACAAGAGACACTTTATGCAGACGGAAGAATTCATGACAATAATTGATGCGCACTCGCATCTGTGGCTGAAGCAGGACACCATCGTCGACGGCAAGCCCGTAAGGACCCTGCACAACGGACGCTCCGATTTCTTCGGGGAGGAAGTCCAGATGCTGCCGCCATTCATGATCGACGGCCGCAATTCCGCCGAGGTCTTTCTTTCCAATATGGATTACGCCAGAGTCTCCGGGGCCGTTGTCGTCCAGGAATTCATCGATGGCATTCAGAACGCGTATCTCCAGGAAGTCGCCGCTTCATACCCTGACAGGTTCAAAGTGTGCGCGATGTGCGACTTCAACAAAGAAGGCTTTCTCAGAAGCGCCTGCGAGCTGATCGGCAGCAAGCGTTTTCAAGGCGTCGCGATTCCCGGACACAGATTGCACGGCAGCCTCACATCCGACGAAATGATGCAGATGTTCGCCGAAATGCAGAAGAACGGCATGTTCCTCTCCCTCTGCCTGCACGAAGACAATCACCAGATCCCGGAAGTCAAGGAAATCGCCCGGGAATTCCCCTCACTGAAAATCGCGATAGGACACTTCGGGATGGTGACGACACCGGGTTGGCTGGAACAGATCAAACTGGCCCGCTGCGAGAACATATATATCGAATCGGGAGGCATTACCTGGCTGTTCAACAGCGAATTCTATCCTTTCGAAGGAGCAGTACGCGCCATTCGCGAAGCGGCGGATCTCGTCGGCATCAACAAGCTGATGTGGGGCTCCGACTATCCGCGCACAATCACCGCCATAACATACAGGATGTCATACGATTTCATCCGTAAGACAAAACACTTGAGTGAAGAAGAGAAGGCCGCGTTCCTCGGCTTGAACGCGAAGCGATTTTACGGTTTTGCGGACTTCCCTGCTCTACCATACATTAAAAACATGTCAGAATAATGAAAGCTTTACAGATCAGCGCCCCGGGAGAAGTCAAGGTAATAGACCTGCCCATGCCCTCCGTCGGGGACCAGGAGGTTCTCCTCAAGATGCGGTACGTAGGATTCTGCGGATCGGACCTCAACACTTTCCGCGGGATGAATGCCATGGCCAAACCCTTTGTGATCCCCGGACATGAAGTTTCCGCCACCGTAGTATCCACAGGGGCAGAAGTCCCGGATTTCATCAAGCAGGGAATGTCCGTCACGGTCAATCCATACACGAACTGCGGCATCTGCCCCTCCTGCAGGAACCGCAGGCCCAACGCATGCAGGGACAATCAGACCCTCGGCGTGCAGCGGGACGGCGCGATGCGCGAATATATGGTCCTGCCCTGGACCAAGATCATCCCCACGGAAGGGCTGACGCTGGAAGAGATGGCCCTTATCGAGCCGATGAGCGTGGGCTTTCACGCCGTCGCCAGGGCCGAAGTCACCGACAATGACACCGTCATGGTGATAGGCTGCGGCATGGTCGGCATGGGGGCCGTGGTCCGTGCGGCGCAAAGAGGAGCCATCGTCATCGCGGCCGACGTCGACGATGACAAACTGGCCCTTGCCAAGCAGATGGGGGCGGCATATACGGTCAACACACTGAGTCCGGACTACCACGGGCAGCTCATGTCCGTCACCGGTGGGAACGGTCCGGACGTCGTGATTGAGGCGGTGGGCAGCCCGGTCACTTACAGGCTCGCCGTGGATGAGGTCGCCTTCACAGGAAGAGTGATCTGCATCGGCTATTCAAAATCGGAGGTTTCCTTTGCGACCCGGCTGTTCGTGCAAAAAGAACTGGACATCAGGGGGTCGCGCAACGCCCTTCCCACCGACTTTGAAGCGGTCATCAGGTTCCTGAAGGCGAACCCGGGAAAGGTGGATGGGATGATCTCCAGAATCGTGACATTCGACACAGCCCAAGAGGCACTGGAAGCCTGGAATGCCGCTCCCGGCAAGGTGTTCAGGATCCTATTGAAGATGGACGAATAATTAATTGAAGCGCAGGCCAATGAAAGACAGCACACACAAAAGCTCGCTCCTGAGCAAGGACGGGGTCAGTTTGATTCTCCCCTTCATCGTCATCACATCCTGCTTCGCACTGTGGGGTTTTGCCAACGATATCACCAACCCGATGGTGAAGGCGTTCAGCAAAATCTTCCGCATGAGCGTGACCGACGGCACACTGGTACAGGTGGCCTTCTACGGAGGATACTTCGCCATGGCCTTCCCGGCCGCCATCTTCATCCGGAAATACTCCTATAAAGCCGGCGTCCTTACGGGACTGGGCCTGTATGCGCTCGGCGCTTTCATGTTCATCCCTGCGAAGATGACGGGCAGCTATTACCCGTTCCTTATCGCCTACTTCATCCTCACATGCGGTCTTTCCTTCCTGGAGACCAGCTGCAACCCGTACATCCTGTCCATGGGGCCGGAAAAGACGGCTACACGCCGCCTGAACCTTGCACAGGCGTTCAACCCCATCGGATCACTCTGCGGAATGTTCGTGGCCATGAACTTCATCCAGGCAAAGCTGAACCCGATGGACACCGCCGCCCGCGCGAAGCTTTCCGACGCCGAATTCGAGCTTGTCAAGCAAGCCGACCTGGGCGTACTGGTGAAGCCTTACGTCATCATAGGAATCGTGATTACCGTGATGTTCGTGGTGATTCTGCTCACGCGCATGCCCAAAAATGGCGACAACGTGCACACGATGGATTTCTGGGCGACCATCAAGCGAATCTTCGGCATCAGGCACTATCGCGAAGGCGTTATCGCACAGTTCTTTTACGTAAGTGCGCAGATCATGTGCTGGACCTTTATCATCCAGTACGGCACGAGAGTATTCATGCTCGAAGGAATGGAAGAACAGGCCGCCGAGGTGCTCTCGCAGCGCTATAACATCATAGCCATGGCCATCTTCTGCGCAAGCCGTTTCATCTGCACCTACCTGCTCAAGTACATCAAGGCAGGGAAACTGCTGTCGATATTCGCCGCCGCGGCCATCTTCTTCACCCTGGGCGTGATCTTCTTCCAGAACCGCCTGGGACTCTATTCCCTGGTCGCTGTCAGCGCATGCATGTCCCTGATGTTCCCGACCATCTACGGAATCGCGCTGGACGGTCTGGGAGACGACGCCAAATTCGGCGCCGCCGGGCTCATCATGGCCATTCTGGGAGGAAGCGTCCTGCCGCCGTTCCAGGCCAGGATCATCGACGTGCCGCACGCCATCATGGGGCTTCCATCGGTCAATATCTCATTCATATTGCCGATGATCTGTTTCGCGATTGTGATGGCTTACGGCATCAGGACACGGAAGGTTTAACCCCGTCAGGAGTTCTTCCACCTCACGCGCAACTGGTCGCCGATGATGCTTTTCACTTCGCGCACCAGTTCCGGATCGGCTTGCTTCCCGGCGATCTCGATATTCTTTCTCACGTTGGCAGGGTTCGCCGAACTGAACAGCGTGCTGGCGATATGCGGGCTGCTCAGCGAGTATTGAACGGCCAGCGTTTCAATCGGATATCCCTTCTGCTCGCAGAACTTGGCCGCCCTTGAGCATGCCTCCACCAGGGCTTTGGGCGCAGGGTGCCAGTCCGGGACGCCCCGGGACGAAAGCAGGCCCATGGACAGCGGAGATGCGTTTATGATGCCAATTCCACGGGATTCGAAGAAATCAAAGTATTCTGTAAGCAGATCGTCGTTCAGACAGTAGTGGCAGAAACAGAGAACCGATTCCACGGTGCCGGGGGCCACATGCTCGATCACCCATTTGAGATTCTCGGGTTGGAGGTCGGTAATCCCGACATGACCGACAATCCCCTTTTCGCGCAACTCACAGAGCGCGGGGAGCGTCTCATGACAAACGAGGCTGAGGTCCGAGAACTCGATATCGTGGACATTGATGAGATCGATATGGTCAATATTCAAGCGGTCCATACTCTCATACACGCTTTCGACAGCGCGTTTTGCCGAGTAGTCCCAAATGTTCACGCCGTCCTTGCCATAGCGGCCGACTTTCGTTGAAAGGTAATACTTGTCTCTCGGTATGTCTTTCAGGGCCTTTCCAAGCACGGTTTCCGCCTTATAATGGCCATAGTAGGGAGAGACGTCGATGAAGTTAATGCCTCCGTCAACGGCTGCAAAAACAGCCTCGACAGCCTCGGATTCCTTGATTGTGTGGAAGACTCCGCCGAGCGAAGACGCGCCGAACGACAGTTCGGATATCTCCATCCCGGTATTGCCCAATTTGTTGAATTTCATATCTGTTCCTTTTATTGATCCGATTTGCGACGGCGTTATAGCGTGACGCCCTTTTTGAAGATGGCTATTTCCCGGATTCCATTCTTTTCGCTCTGCACAGGCATGCCCTCGGCCACCTGCAGCACGAATCCTATGAACCTTTCGGAAACCGCATCGACAGGCTCATCCTCGGCAATGGTGCCGGCATTGAAATCGATCCATCCCGGTTTCCTCCTGGCAAGGGTGCTGTTTGAGGAAATCTTCATGGTAGGCACGAAACTTCCGAACGGGGTGCCCCGTCCGGTTGTGAAAAGGACGATCTGGCATCCGCTTGCCGCAAGGGCGGTGCTCGCCACGAGGTCGTTGCCCGGAGCGCTGAGGAGATTCAATCCTTTCTTGCTGAGACGCTCTCCGTACAGAAGCACATCCCGCACGATGCTGCATCCGCATTTCTGGGTACAGCCCAATGATTTCTCTTCGAGCGTGGAGATGCCGCCAGCCTTGTTCCCCGGAGAAGGATTCTCGTAAACAGGCTGCTCGTTTTTGATGAAATACTCCTTGAAGTCGTTGATGAGCCTGACGGTCTTCTCAAAAGTCTCTTGATCCTGACAGCGGTTCATCAGGATGGTTTCGGCCCCGAACATCTCGGGCACCTCGGTCAGGACCGTCGTTCCTCCCTGGGACACGATCCAGTCGCTGAAACGGCCCAGCAGCGGATTGGCAGTTATGCCGGAAAGGCCGTCGGAGCCGCCGCATTTGAGGCCTATCTTCAATTCACTCACGGGAATATCCGTGCGCTCGTCTTTCGAGCAGACATCAAAGATGCTGCGTGCCAGTTCCAGCCCCACCGCGACTTCATCTCCTTCGATCTTCTGGGTCTCAATGGTCTTTACCCTGGCAGCGTCCACCTCCCCCACCAATTCCATAAACGGTCCCAGCTGGTTGTTTTCGCAGCCGAGGGAGACAATCAGCACGCCTCCGGCGTTGGGATGATGGACCATGTCCGCCAGGATGTTCCTTGTATTCTGGTGGTCATCGCCAAGTTGCGAACAGCCGTAGTTATGAGGGAATGCAACGATGGCATCCACCGAGCCCATGCATCCGGCTTTCTCTTCCCGCAGTTGCTCCGCAATCGCCTGTGCGACTCCATTCACGCATCCGACCGTGGGAATGATCCAGAGCTGGTTTCTGACACCGGCCTGTCCATCCCGCCTTCTGAAGCCCTTGAAAGTCCTTGGGGCGCTTGGGCGGATTTCCGTGAGCGCAGGCTCGTAGCTATACTCGAGCAGGCCTTCCAGATTCGTTTTCAAGCAGTTGTGATCGATGCACGTGCCAACGGCGACATCACGCGTCACATGACCTACCGGATATCCGTACTTGATCACGTTATCCCCTTTGGAAAGGTCTGTAAGGGCTATTTTGTGCCCAGCCGGCACATCTTCTTTCAAGACGACCTTGCCGTCCGGCAACGCAATGACAGTACCCGAAGCCAGCGGCTCCAGGGCGACTGCGACATTGTCAGATGGATTGATTCTTATGTACTTCGACACCTGATCTCCCTTTAAAGAATTGAAGCGACTGCGGCGCGCATTCCCGCTGCCTGGATGAGAGCGAGGTCGGCTGCAAGCATGTCAGTAAGACCGGGAATCAGGTTGAGATCCTCGCCCCAGATGAGGTCCGAAGCCGCAAGGACACCCTTGGCCACCGCCGCAGTATCCGAAGTAGCCCAAAGGTCCTTTAAAAGCGCCATGATGGCCGCATCGTCGTTGGGGACAATCTCGTCATTACCCCTCTTTCCTCCCTTATAGTACGTGCATATGCCGGCAAGTCCCAGGACGAGTCCCTTAGGGAGTTCGCCCTTGCGTTCCAGGTAAGTCTTGAGCCCGGGGAGATCACGGGTCTTGAATTTCGGGAACGAGTTGAGCATGATACTGGTCACGAAATGCTTCACGTAAGGGTTGACAAAACGGTCCTTTACATCATGGGCAAACTTGAGGAGATCATCCTGCGGAAGATTCAGGGTAGGAAGAAGTTCCTCGAACATCACTTTGTCGACGAAGCGTCCGATGAGCTCATCCTCACAGCATTCCTTGACGGTATCGAGGCCACTGAGATACCCGACAGGAGAGAGGACGGTATGAGGTCCGTTCAGGAGCGTGACCTTTCTCTCATGATACGGAGCCTCCGACGGGACAAAGAGGACATGGAGGCCGGCCTTGTCCGCGGGGAACTCCGAAGCCACTTCCCGAGGCGCCTCGATCACCCAGAGATGGAAAATCTCGGCCTTGTCAAGCAGGTTGTCCTGGTAGCCGATCCGCTCGCAGATGCTGGCCGCATTGTCGCGCGGATAACCCGGCACGATACGGTCCACAAGGGTCGAATACACACCACAGGCAGTGTCAAACCACTCCGAGAATTCCGCTCCGAGCTGCCAGAGATCGATATACTGCCTGATGCACTCCTTCAGATGCTTTCCGTTTTCGAAAATCAGTTCGCACGGGAAAATGATAAGACCCTTCGACTTGTCACCGGCAAAATGCCGGAATCTGTGGTAAAGGAGTTGCGTGAGCTTGCCGGGATAAGAGAGGGCGGGCGCATCATCCAGCTTGCAGTCAGGATTGAATTCTATTCCGGCCTCTGTCGTATTCGATATGACGAAACGTATCTCCGGCTGCTCCGCCAGCCTGAGATAATCCTGGAAATCGACATAGGGATTGATTCCCCTGCTTATGACATCAATCATTTCGATGCTGTCCACAGCTTTCCCTTCATCGATGCCCTGAAGATTGAGATGGTAGAGTCCATCCTGCTCGTTGAGCACATCCACCCTCCCCTTGTCGATGGGCTGGACCACAACTACCGATGCATTGAAATCCGTCTTCTGGTTTGTTTTCCAGATGATCCAATCGATAAAGGCCCTGAGGAAATTACCCTCTCCGAACTGAATGACTTTTTCGGTGTAGGTTTTGGCCTTGGCGGTAGTCCTGTTTAATTTTTCCATGATATGACTTTATTGTATTGCTCTTCAAAACGCGAGGTCACTACAAAAGTAGTTATTAATTATCAGTTCTCCTATCCCTTTCTCATATTCCTGTCCCATGATCTTTTCAAGGCTCGCCGCAGCCTTTGACAACACCCCGCCGGGACGGCAGCTGCCCCTGCTCCGCTATCGGGCTCCGCTTCGCTTTCGCCCGACCCTGTCCGGGTGAACGGCTCCGCAGGGGCACTGCCGCTCCCGGCTCCGCTGTCAGGAGACGTTTCGCTTTCGACCGACCCTGTCATCCTGAGCACAGCGAAGGATCTAGTCATTCCTGGCGTTCTCAGAGTCATTCCGGGCTTGACCCGGAATCTCCTGCCTGTCATGCCCGGCTCCGACCGGGCATCTCCCAATCCGTGACAGAAATCGGGCAGATTCTGTCCCGGAATCACGAAATTCCGATTCTGTAACAGTTTTAAGGCTGATTCTGTTCCGGAATTCAGGTCCCCCGGTCCGGGCGGGGAAAGGGTGCCGGGACGGCAGCTGCCCCTGCTCCGCTATCGGGCTTCGCTTCGCTTACGCCCGACCCTATCCGGGTGAACGGCTCCGCAGGGGCACTGCCGCTCCCGGCGTCCCGGTTTTTGTCCCGGTAGGAGCATTTTACCCCCTGTTTTGCTTCTAACGGGACTGATTTTGGGACGCGGGGAGCAGGACGGGAACGGTGTATAGCCGGGAGCAGAAAAGCCGGTATTTGCTCCCGGAAGGCGAAACTACCGTGTTCCGGGAGCGCTGAAGGCCCTCTCCGCTCCCGGCGGTTCTGACAGCGGGATGCCCGATCAGGTCGGGCATGACAAGAAAAGGCCCTGCAGAAAACTGCAGGACCTTTCTATGTATGCTGGAATCCAGTTTATTCAAACAGATACGCGATGCCGACGGTCAGCAGGCGGTCATGCTCGGAAACCTCCTTCACGCCGGAGCGGTTGAGCAGACCGAAGTCATAGCCTACCTTGATGAGGTACGAGTCGGAAATCTTCAGACCGGCACCGCCGCCGAGCAGGATGTTGAAGCGGTAGTAGTCGTTGTCCTTGTAGTTGTCGGCGACCTCATCGGCCTTGTAGGGACCCATATTGACGGTCAGCTTGGTGTGGGAGGCCACGCCGACACTGGCGGTCGGACCGGCAAAGAGGAAGAACTTGACACTGCCGGAGAGCGGGAAGTCATAGCTCAGCGTCAGGGGGACATTAATATAGTGCTCGGTAATGTTACCCTTCAGGCTGATAGGGCCGGGAGTGGGATTCGTCTCACCGGCGGCGAACAGGTAGTTCACGCCCGGGGTAAAGAAGAACCCGTCGGCCAGCTCGAGCGAATAGCCCGCGCCCACCGTGAAGCCGTTGAGCCGCATCGAATACAGGTCGTTACCGGCCTTGTAACGCGCCGTAGTATTGGCGTAGCCGAGGTTGACATTCAACTGCGCGAAGGAAGTGGCGCAGACAAGCAGCATAGAAGCTGCCAAGACAATCAGTTTTTTCATAAAATAAATATACTTGAATATTGTGGTCACAATTACGACCTCAAAGATACACAAAAATAACGGAATATCCTATCCCTATCGGCGCCGGGAGCGGCAGTGCCCCTGCGAAGCCGTTCACCCGGGCAGGGTCGGGCGAAAGCGAAGCGGAGCCCGATAGCGGAGCAGGGGCACTGCCGGCCCGGCGGCTCCGATACTTGATATTTTCAGGCTATTTTCAGGCTATTTTCGCGGTTTCCTGCACGAATATTTGCTTTTTTGAACAGATATTATTATTTTCGCCTATTATAAAAACCGCACAGAAGGCTATTATTGCATAATTTTTGATATTTTTTGCAAGAATAACACTACAATTACACGCCAGAGTACTCAGTACGTACGGCGGCCATATTAAACCTGGAACGGAACTATAATTCATGGAGTTCAAAAAAATACTGAGGGCAGCAGCCCTCCTGCCGCTTTTCGCCGCCCTGCTCGGAGGGCTGAACGCCTCCGCACAGAACAAGCCCATCAGCGGCCGTGTCGTTGACTCTGCCGGGCAGCCCGTCATGGACGCCTACGTCACCGTGGTCGGAAACATCCGTGTCAGCACGATCACGAGCCTGGACGGTACGTACGCTTTCACCGTCCCCACCGGCGCCACCGTCAGCGTCGAATGTATGGGCTACGTCACCAAGACCTTCATCGTCACCAGCGACCGCAACATCTATGACGTCACGCTCGAAGACGACCTCCAGCTCCTCGAGGAGACGGTCGTCATCGGTTACGGTTCGCAGAAGAAGGCCGACCTCACCGGCTCCGTCGTGGCCCTGGCCCTTGAAGACCTGCGCAACCTGTCCACCACCGACGCCGCCGGCGCCCTCCAGGGCAAGGCCCCTGGCGTGCACGTCATCAACAACGGTGCCCCGGGATCCGGCTCCGACATCCGCGTGCGCGGTTATTCCTCCAACGGCGGCGACCTTGCACCTCTTTATATAGTAGATGGTCTGCAGGTTCCCAGCATCCAATACCTGGATCCTTCGATGATCATGAGCATCGACATCCTGAAGGATGCCGCTTCCGCCGCCATCTACGGCGCACAGGCCGGCAACGGTGTCGTCATCATCACCACCAAGACCGGCGTCGACGGCCGCCCCGTCGTGACCTTCAAGACCAAGGCCACGATGCAGAGTTTCGCCAACCGGCCGCAGATGAACCGCGAGGAGCTCCTCACCTACCTCGGCCACGAATACGGCGACACCTGGGTTCTGAAGAACCTCGCCGACTACGATTACGACCATGAGGACTACCCGAACGGCGTCATCGATCAGGACTGGATCAGCGCCTACATCGAGCCCTCCTGGACCCAGCAGCATTCCGTCACCTTCTCCGGCGGCAACCACGCCGGCCACTACTACGCTTCCATCAACTACGTCAACGAAAACGGCGTCGTCCGCGGAGACCGGGACGTGTACAAGCGACTCACGGCCCAGATCAACGCCGACTACCGCATCTTCCGCTGGCTGCAGATCGGCAGCAACAACTCCATCGAGAAATGGAACACCAAGAGCGTTTCCCAGCGCGGCTTTTCCTCCTCCTTCGAGCTGATGCTCCTAATGGACCCGCTCACGCCGGTCTACTGGAAATCCGTCTCGGAAATGTCCAACGACGTACGCCAGATGTACGACCGCGTGATGAGCGGTGACGCCAGCGTCCCCAGATACCGCTTCCTGGGCGACGAGAACGGATGGTTTGCCAACACCAAGTACTCCGACACCGAAGGCAGCCCGCTGGCCCGCCGCGACGCCACCGACAGTGAGCGCAGCGGTTTCAACATCAACGGCATCTTCTTCGCCAACGTCACGCCCTTCCGGGGCTTCACCTTCACCTCCCGCTTCGGCTACCGCATCAGCCAGGGCATGAGCCACAGCTATACCGCGCCCTTCTACATCGGCCGCGGCAGCCAGGACAACTACACGATTTCCGCCAACCCGGACCAGAGCTTCTACTACCAGTGGGAGAACTACTTCAACTACGACCTGAACGTCCGGGAGCACGACCTGACCGTGATGGCCGGTATGTCCTACCGCGAGGAGAACACCGACAACGTGACGGCCAGCTCCACCGGCCTGGACATCCTCTCGTCCTATGAAGACCAGTTCCACTACCTGGAATATGTGAAGGCCGAGGCCAGCAAGACCATCCGGAACCTGCCGAACAAGACCGCCTCGCTCGCCTACTTCGGCCGTATCACCTACGACTATGACAACCGCTACAGCTTCCAAGTGAACTTCCGCGCGGATGCGTTCGACTCCTCCAAGCTTCCCAGGAAAAACCGCTGGGGCTTCTTCCCTTCCGTCTCGGCAGGCTGGACCATCAGCAATGAGGCGTTCTTCCGCAACAACGTGGACCGCCACGTCATCAACGCCCTGAAAATCCGCGGCTCCTGGGGCCGGAACGGTAACATCAGCGTCCTGAACGGCTACCGCTACGCCACCAACATCGCTGTCGGCAACAACTGGTATCAGTACGACCCGGACAGTGCCAGCGCCCTCCTGTCCTCCGCGCCGGACTACTCCAACGGCCTGCCCAACCCGGATCTCCGCTGGGAGACCTCCGAGCAGTATGACGCCGGTCTGGACGCCGCGTTCTTCGACAACCGCCTGACCTTCACCGCGGACTACTTCAACAAGCAGACGAAAGACCTGCTCTTCGACGTGAGTGTCCCAGTCGAGCTGGGAGCCGGTTCCTCTACCGTCAACGGCGGCCGCGTGCTGAACACCGGCTGGGAGTTCGACCTACAGTGGCGGGATTCGCACCGCGACTTCGAATACTTCGTCAAAGCCAATTTCTCCACCCTACAGAACAGGGTCCTCGAACTCGCCAACGGCGCGGCGCGCATCACCTCCTCCGACGGCAGCTCCACCAACTACAAGATCCAGACGGCCTTCGAGCCGGGCTACCCGGTCTGGTACCTGCTGGGCTATGTCTACGAAGGCATCGACTCCGAGGGGGATCCCCTCTACTCCGACCTCAACGGTGACGGCAAGATTTCCTCCGACGATATGACCTACATCGGACAGGGCACGCCGAAATTCACTTACGGTCTGACCGTCAACCTGGCCTGGAAGGGCTTCGACTTCACCCTCTACGGCGCCGGCATCGGCGGCAACTCCATCGTCCCGATGCTGCACCGCACCGGCTTCAAGAACAACCTCCGGGTCTATCTGCAGCAGGCCAATACCGACGAGAACCCCGACGGATACATGCCGAACCCCGCCAAGATCGTGGCGCCGGACGACCCGTTCTGGTCCTCCACCGGCAACACCTTCCGCGGAGACTTCTTCCGCATCAAGCAGCTGCAGCTCGGCTACTCCCTGCCGCAGAGCCTGCTGCGCTGGACGCCGCTGACCGAGGTCCGCATCTATGCGTCCCTGGACGACTTCTTCACGTTCACCAGCTATCCCGGCCTCGATCCGGAGACGGCTTCGACCAACAACACCACCGGCACCGGCCTCGACTGGGGCGCCTACCCGACGATGCGCAAGGTTATCTTTGGACTCAACTTGACCTTCTAAACGACTCGCACGATGAAAAAGATACTGATTCCCATCCTCATAGGATTCTCGCTCGCCGCCGTCTCCTGCCAATCGCTGCTGGACATTCCCCAGAAGGGTGTCGTCAGCGAGGATGAATACTACAGCTCGGACGAAGATGCCCAGGCCCTGCTGACCAACATGTACGCCAGCCTGGTCGGCATCAACGGCGTGGCCGGCTGCTCCGGCATCTACAACCCGCAGCTGATGATCCTGAACTACTCCGCCGACGACATCCTCGCGGCGGGCGGTAACGTGGACGACCATTTGGACCAACGCGTGTTCGACGAATTCCGCTACGACAACGCCAACCCGGCCCTGCTGGCCCTGTACAACGGCTACGAGACGACCGATTTCGCCGCCAACCTGATCATCTCCCACTTCTCGACGGAGAACGTCGACGGCGAAGAGCCCTTCTACTCCAGCGACTTCACCGACCAGTGTGTCGAAGAGGCGCGCGTCATGCGCGCGTATATCCACTTGATGAAAGCCCTTTCCTGGTACGCCCCCACCATCGTGGACCGGCTCCTCGACCATGACGAGCTCCCCCGCCAGGCCGTCGACCAGAAGGAAGTGCTCTCCTGGGTCATTTCCGAGTGCGACAAGGCCATCAAATCCGGCAAGCTCCCTGAGCGGGACGGCACGACCGACAAGGTCGCCACGGCCCGCGTGAGCCTGGGCTTTGCCCAGTTCGTCGCCGGCAAGGCCGCCGTGTTCAACAACGAGATGGACAAGGCGCGCAAGTACCTTGGCGACCTGATTGCCTCCGGCAACTACGCCCTGACCCCGTCCCGGGACTACTGGACCCTCTTCCACCGCGCCGGCGACGGCAACTCCGAGAAGATCTTCGCGCCCAACTTCGTCGAGGATCCCAACCGTCCGAACTCCGGTTTCAGTGCCGACAACCCGCTGTGGCGCAGCCGTTGGATGGTGGCCAACACCCTCTGCTGGAAGACCGCCAACCTGGCTTCCGTCCCGACGGTCGTCGAGAAGATCACCAGCAGCGGTGGCGGCTGGGGCGGCGGTGCCATCCAGGAAGACTTCGCCAAGAAGTTCCTCAAGCACGACGGCAACTCCCCGCGCCGCAAGGCCTGCTTCCTCACCGAGGAGGAGTGGCTCTACGATCTGGACTGGAGCGGCTCCATGGTCAACGACGGCACGGAAGCGCAAAAGAAGGCGGACCCGATGCGCGGCATCTCTTCCCAGTCCGGCCTCTTCAGCAGTGGCCCCTACTTCGCGTGGAAGCACATGGTCTTCCACAATCCTCCGAAGATCCTGACCGGCGGCAAGGAGTATCCCGCCGACAATGTTGAAATCCTGGGCAGCAATTCCAACCAGACGAACTTCACCCTGGCCCGCTATGCCGAGGTGCTGCTGCTCTACGCCGAAGCTTGTATCGGCTCCACCGACGCGGCAAAGGGTCTCGCGGCCCTGCAGGCCGTCCAGCGGCGTTCCGGGTCCGGCCGCATCAGCGACAAGCTCACCATCGAGAACGTCATCGAGGAGAAACAGTACGAGCTGTGGTTCGAGGGCTGCCGCTTCCACGACCTGGTCCGCTGGAGCTCCAGGGGGTTCGTGGACCTGAACAAGATCTTCAACACCTCCGCCATCCACGAGCACGTCCCCACGGTCAGCGACGCCTACTTCCTGATGATCGGCGACGAGCCCGCCTACCCGAAATACTTCGGGAAGGAGCACAAGCTCGTCACGAGCTATTCCTCCGCGAAATTCAGCGCCTTTACGATCGGACGCAACGAATACTTCCCCTTCCCGCGCGACACCAAGACCGCGAATCCTGATTTGATGGATGTCCGGGGCTGGGAAGATTTTAACTAAACATTAACGGAATGCACATGAAAGCAAGAGGAAATACAATGGCAAGACTCACCCTGACGCTGCTGATCCTGGCGGCGTGGGGTACCTCTGCCTCCGCGCAGGGCATCTTCGCCATTCGTAACAATATCCTCTGGGATGCCACCGGCACGCCCAACCTCGGGCTGGAATTCACCGTTTCCGACCACTTCACCCTCGGACTCAACGGGGCCTTCAAGCCCTGGCCGCGCTTCCTCGCATGGGACAACGACACCTCGAACCCTGCCCGCTGGCGCTACCTCACCCTGGCGCCGGAGCTGCGCTACTACACCAAGCAGGCAGCCCGCCCGGGCCTCTTCTTCGGCGCCAACTTCGTCTATTCCCACTTCAACATCGGCGCCTTCGACACGAAGATCGGGCCCTTCGCCGACCTGCAGGTGCACCGCTTCCAAGGCGACTTCTACGGCGGCACTCTCTTCGTCGGCTACGGCTGGGGGCTCGGAAAGCATTTCCGCCTGGAAATCGCGGCGGGCGGCGGCGCCGGCTACCGTCAGTCCACGGAATATGAGTGTGCCCGCTGCGGCGCTGAGATCGGCGAATCGAACGGCCTCACCTTCATCCCCAAACTCGGTCTCAACCTGGTCTGGAACATCGAGAAGCGCAACCGTGTGCGCCGCGAACTCCAGCACACCATCAGCGACATCGCTCCCGCGGAGATCCTGCCCATCGGAGACGTCCCGTCCATCCGGGACACCGCTGCGCACGTGATTCCGGTACAGGAGCCGAAGGCGGAGCCCGCTCCGCAACCGGAGCCCATCGCCACGCCCGCACCGCAGCCGGCCCCCGAGCCCGAGAAGCCGCGCATCGAGCGTCATCCGCTCCTGCGGCCCATCTCCGAATACCAGGCCTACACACCCGACCGCGTGCTCAGCCGCGAGGAGGGCAGCGTGTCCGTCTGGTTCCCGTTTGCCAAGTCCGACCTCCTGCTCAGCGTGAACGTGCGCGGAGTGGAGCGCGACAACTCCAAAGGTCTCGACACCATCGTGCAGGTCATCCGGGACGCCATGGCTGACGAATCCATCCGTCCGGCCAAGGTCCAGGTGGTCGGCTTCGCCTCCATCGACGGCCCCAGCTGGAGCAACAGCAACGTGGCCATCCATCGCGCCCGTGCCGTCAAGTCCCACATCGTCTGGAAGACCGGCCTCGCGAGCGAGCTCATCGAGGTGGTCAACGGCGGTGAAGCCTGGAGCGAACTCCTGGACGAGCTCGCGCAGTACCAGGCCGCCGGCGAGAGCCAGCTGACCCAGGAAGAATACGACCGCGTCATGCAGGTCGCCCACAGCTCGGACGACCTCGAAGTGCGCGAATGGCGCCTCCAGCAGATTTCGGGAGGCACCGTTTACCAGAAACTGCTCAAGACCCTCTTCGCCGACCAGCGGAGCGCCGTGTGCGTCAAGGTCTATTACGAGGATAATAATAATTAAAGTATAACGGAATTATGATGAATAGATCCAACGCCATCATTTCCTATTGCATGTTCGCCCTGGCCCTGGTCGGGATGGTCGCCTGCAACAAAACGCCGGTCACCCCGAGTCCGGACTTCGATCCCGATTCGAACACCGTGAAGACCAAGCTCGTCCTGAGCGTATCGACCAACAGCCCGAGCACGAAGATGCCGGCTTCCACCGCCCAGATGGACGGCAACGGTTTCCGGGGCATGGACAAAGTCCACATGCTGACCTATTCCCTGAAGTACACCTGCGCACATGGGGACTACTTCATGTACAAACCGGACGACGAGTCCTCCAAGGCGACGCGCGACTACGACCTGGGCTCCCTGCTCAACGAGACGGACATCACCAAGGACAACAACAGCCGCACGGTCGAGCTGGCCGTTCCGCTGTCGGTCAACGCCGTCATGCTCTACGGCATGGCCAGCAAGACCGGGTCGGACGACGAACAGGGTGCCACCGTCGCCACCGGCTCCGCCCTGGGCACGAGCATCTCCTCGCTCAGCTTCCAGTTGCAGAACCGCCTGAAGGACCAGGTGGCCGAGGACGGCTTCACGGGCTTCAGCAACCTGATGGCCCAGATCCTGACCACGATCACCAATGCAGAACTGAGCAAGCACACCTACGGCGACAATGACGTAGAGCGCGACAGCCGCTATGCCTTCTGGTGGCCGATCAACGAAACCTCCAGGAAATTTGCAACGCGGGATGAGAACGGCGATCCCTTCGTCAAGCCGTACCCCGTCCATCCCGGATACCAGTACTATACGGAAGATAGGGTGACCTGGCAGGGGATCGGCGACCTGTATCTTCAGTATCTGATCGATCCCTCCGCCAGCGATCTGTCTCCGCTGGGGCAGGTGATGGGCCGCGCATTCGTCGAGCTGACGACCATCCGTACCGATGCCACGGGCGAAAAGACGGAGCTCCGTGCCGGTGACGCCTCTTCCCTGCTCCGGACGCTCCAGGATCTCGCCGAGCAAATCGAGCGGACGGTCCAGGCCACGCCGACCGGCTGGAAAGAAGAAGTCTCCCGCCTGATGGCGGAAGAAGTCAAGGCACGCATCAAGATCTTCTTCGAGTGGGAAGAGAACTCCCTCCCGACTTATCGCAAAATGGGTGATCTCCTGCCCCTGGCACAAACTTATATCAAGGGTTACAGCAATCTGATCGGTAAATATGCGAGTGCGCTGACCGCCAGCAGCAACGGCGAATTCTTCACGACGGACACTTCGACCCCCGGCGGATTCCCGGTCAATCTCAACCTGCCGCGTGGCGCCGCCATCATGACCTGCGCGCGTTCCAATGCCGGCAACATGGTCTTCGATTATCTGGATGCCATTCCGGCCTACGGTATGAAAGCCGATCCCATGCCGATCAAGAACTACCGCTTCCCGGCGGAGCTGATTTACTGGGCCAACACCAGCATTTACACCTCGGACCTGGCCACCGACAAACTTCCGGACATCCCGCATACGGTTACGGACTGGGCCAATCCGGACAAGTGGTCCATCGACTGGACGCCGAACGGCACCATCTCCTCGACCACGCGCAGCGTGGCCCTGATGAGACAGGTCAACTACGGCACGGCCCTGATGAGGTCCACCGTCCAGGTGACCGCCAATCCGCTGCTTGACAACAAGCACGGCATCTTCGACGGCGAAGACAACAATGAGATTCAGGTTGGTTCCAACTCCTTCAAGGTGACCGGCGTGTTCATCGGCGGCGTCGCGGACGTGGTCGGCTGGGACTTCACCCACAAGACCGACAACCTCCCCGAAGGAATGGTATCCAATCCCTTCAACAAGATGATCTACGACAAGGTGACCTCCGAGACCTACGTTTCGACGAGTGTCAGCAATCCGATCTATACCCTGGTCTGGGACAGCTACCGTCCGCACTTTGAGGACACGCAGATGACCGTCGTCGGCGGCCCCGGCACGCAGGATGACCAGGTCTCCGTCTACGTCGCCCTCGAGCTGGTCAACAATACCGGCAAGGACTTCTGGGGAGAGCTGAACCTCATCCGCAACGGCGGCACCTTCTACCTGGTCGGCAAACTGGACCTGAAGGCCGATGACGTTGCGAGCCAGAAAATCGAATTCCCGGACGAGAAATTCTTCCACTATCCGCCGTTCTACGACGACGGACAGACCATCAAAGTCAAGCGTGTCTTCATGCAGGACTACGTGACGAATGCGAAGTTCCAGATCGGAGAGAAATCTCTCCAGCACGCCTATATGACCATCCCGGACCTGCGTTCCAGCCAGATCTCCCTCGGCCTGTCGGTCGACATGGAGTGGCAGAAGGGACTGGACTTCACGGTCCTGCTTGGAGGAGTAACTGAATAAGAATGCGTATCCGTCCTTTCATATCGGTTCTTGCAGCGGCGAGTCTTCTCGTGGCTACGGCCCTGACGGGCTGCCGCCTGATCGACGAGGACATCTCCAAGTGCAACAACCAGGTCCGTCTCACCTACCAGCTCGAACTCGATCCGGAGATCATCCAGGAGCTGGAGGACGAACTGGACTTGCACGCGGATGAGGACATCCGGGCCATGCTGAAAGGCTACATCGACGGCATCTTCACCAACTATGCCCGAGACGTCGACCTCTTCTTCTATGACGTCGACGAGCCCATGGACTGCCTGCGAACCATGAGCGAGACGATGAACAGCGCCTCGAACACCTACGCCATCTCCATGCCGGTCCGGTCCTACCAGCACATCGCGCTGGCGAATGTCAAGGTGAGCGAAAACGTGGCGATCACCGGCGAAGGGAACTATCCCACCCTCCATCTCGAGCACAATCAGGAGAATGGGGTTTACGCCCCGCAGAAGTCCGGCCTGTTCACGGTCCACAAACGCCTCGACGTCGGAGAGAAGCCCAACCAGCGCTTCCGGATCAAGCTTGGGATGGCGAATTCCGCCACCGCGCTGATTCTCGACACCGGTAAGGCCACCCATGTCACGGGCCTCCGCGTGGAGGTGAACGGGATGTCCACCGCCTTCAACGTGGCCGACAGCGTCTATGTATACGACGACAAGGCGGTCTTCTCGACCGAAGAGTTCTCGACCGGCTACAAGCATTGCTTCGCTTCCGTCCATTTCCCTTCGCACGACGCGGTGGGTTACGAAGACACGGATGACACCAAGGCTACGGAGTATGACGACGACGACGACAACACGGAGCGCAAGACCTGGCGCTGGTATGTCTATGCCACGCTCGACGACGGCTCCGTCACGCGCTCTACCCTGGAGATGCGTCCCTCCGTCAAGGCCGGACAGCTCAAGATCCGCAACGCCTTCGTCAAGGAAGACGGAGAAGTCGGATCCAACGAGGTGGACGTCAGCGTCACCGTCAAACTGGATTGGAAACCGGGACTCGACATAGACGTCCCGCTATAATGAATATGAGAAAAAAACTTCATATGATCGTCCCGCTGGCCCTGTTGGCCTGCCTCCTGCCGCCCGCCCTCACGGGCTGCGGGAAGGGTTCGCTGGCCGTGGACGAGAAGATTTCCATCCCCGTCTTCCTGTCGGTCAACGACGTTTCCGAAGGGGTCGGGACCAAGATGCTGGACAGAGTCGTGCAGATCGACCATCCGCAGACTTTCCGCGGCATCCAGAACTTCTACGTGATTCCGTTCAGCATCGCCAAGGAGACCACCAGCAACAACGTGCGGGAAATCGTCTGGCCCGATGACCCTGCCTTCGACGAGAACATCCAGCTGTCGAGCAGGCTCAGCCAATATGACTTCACCGGGGCCGGCCCCGCCAAGGGTTACTACTCCGGCGGATCTTTCGTCAACAACCTCACCAATGCCGTGTTGGTGTACGGAATAGCGAAGGAAGAGAGCTCGGCGACCCTCAATCCGGGTACCGTCGCGTTCAAGCAACGCAACGGCGCGATCGTTCCCAATGAAGCGGTGACCACCCGCTCGGGCGGCAAAAAGGCGAGTGCGCTCGCTTTCGACCTGGAACCCATGCTGTCCGGCGACCACAACAATCAGTTCAATACGTGGAAAACCGCCCATCTGAACATGCTCAACGCGATTGCCGGCGCAACGTCAGGGACAGCCATGTTCAAGGAGCCGTCCACCTACGGAAACGATGCAACCCTCTCGGCGGCGTTCCGCGCCTTCTCCGGAGAAGGTGAGGTCTTTACGAGCGCCGACCTCCCGGTACGCCTGACGAACCTGTACCGCACCTGCTCCGCCATGCCGGCCGGCGCAAAGGATGCCGCCAAGAACGTGGCGTCCGCCATCTGCGCGACGATGGACAGCTACACCACCGGCACCAGTCCCCTGCTCTCCAAACTGAACAGCACGGAGGGTGCAATCATTTCGATGACCCAGGCCGTCAACACCTATTTTGGCCTGCCCGAGGGCACGGTAGTGTTCCAGTGGGGTGAAATTCTGGTCGGAACGACCGGCAGCAGCGGGTTCGCCTCCCCCGACAGATCGGAAGGTGTCAACCTGGCCGCCCTCCAGGATTACTGCTATCCTCCCGCCCTCTGGTATTACGTCAACGGTCCCCTGCTGGGTAGTTCCGTCGGCGGCCAGGAGGACCAGTTCAAGAACAGCTCCGCGTGGTCTGACATCGTCGATGCGACGAGTGGCGGAACGGCAATATACACCCGCGGCGTCACGCTTGAGTCCAAGGCCGCCCTGGTACGCGACCCGCTCCAGTATGCCGTGGGCATGCTCCGTCTGAAATTGAACGGCACCAAGGATAACGCGACGAAACTGAAGGACAATTCCTCGCCGAAGAAGGAAATACCTGTTGAGGACTGGGGCAGGTACGTTTTCCCGCTGACCGGTATCGTCATCGGCGGCCAGCGCACGCAGACCTTCGACTTCACCGCCGTCGGCGAGAGCATGCGCTTCATCTATGACGCGGATGTAAATGATGAATCAGGAGCCCCCAGAGCATGGATTACCAATGACCTGACCAGCGAACCGATCCATTCCCTGACCTTCCAGACCCGGAACGGAGAGGATATCTATTTCGCACTTGAATTCCGCAACGGAAGCAGTTATACTTTTACCGGCGTACGGGGTTGCACCATCCTGCCCGGCAGCAAATTCTACCTGATCGGCAAGATGGCCTACTCCGATCTCCCCGCCGAGCAGAAGGCCAAGCAGGCCAGCGTCTTCGCCAAAGACCATATTACCACGCTGACGGTCCAGTTCGAGGCCCTGGCCGGAGCCTACTCCGTCCTGCCCGAACTCGCCACGCCCGACCTCCAGTTGGGTGTCAGCGCCAAATTAACCTGGGATGCCCTAACGCCCAACAGTCGCGAACTCCAATGAGAAAGCTGAAATTCATATGGATTGTGTTGTCCGCGCTGATGCTCGCGGGCGCCTGTTCCCGTCTGGATGAGCAGAAGGCGGCACTGAACATCTATGTCCGGCTGCCGGAGGATGCGGCCACCAAAGCCTCCTATACGGACTGGTCCACGCTGTTCAGCAGGGAAACCCGCATCAACGATCTCAAGATCTGGGTCTTCCTCAACGAGTCCACCGACGCGAGCCTGCCTGCCGGCCTGCTGCTCGGCTATCTGGAGCCGAAACAGCTGAATGTGGTCAGCGGCAGCGTCCAAAAGTTCACGGTCCTTCTGGACAAGGAAGTTGCGTCGAAGATCAAGAAGGTCGATGTGTACGTGCTCGCCAACAACGGCTCGTTCCAAATCGCTGCGATCGGCAGGGATACGCCTTCGACCGACTTGGACGCCATCGTCCTGACCGACAATCAGTTTGGCGTCGCCGTCAACGGCACGCCGACGAATACGGGCGTCATCGATTACCAGGGTCTGCCCTACACCGCTGTTGGAAAGGCACTTACCCTGTCCCGGTCCGGCAGCAATCTTTCCCTGGGCAATGAGACGTTGCAGTTGGTCCGCGCCGTCTCCAAGGTCCAGTTCGTCTTCTCCCAGATCATGTTGTCCACGGGAGAAAAGCCTGTTCCTTTTTCCATTAACTCGCTGGAACTGAACAGCGGACAGATCCCGGAGCAGGAATATCTGTTCAATGATAGCGCGAACAAGTATAAAATCGGAAACGAGTACGTCCCCCGGACGCTTACTTTCCCCGGTCTGCCCTCCAAGGACGACATTGTCGGCAACACCAACCCGAGCTCCTATGTCTTCGATTCCTTGAACGAAACGCCGCAGGAATACCAGGCCAGGATCTATGAAGCCCTGGTCAACAACACCCTGACCGGCTATGCTCCCTGCTACCTGCGGGAGAGCGACAAGGCGCTGACGGGGAAAATCAACTACACGCTGGGCACCTTCGCCCCCAAAACGCTGGATTTCAGCATGAACCCCAACGAAAAATTCACACGCAACAGCAGTTGGGTGCTGTATTTCTACATCAACAACAACAGTCTGAGCCTGTCGGTTGCCTACTTGCCATGGACCCCGGTCGACTCGTATACGATTATAGGAAGATGAAACTGAACGCTGCATATCCGGCCCTGCTGGCCCTGCTGCTGACGCTTGCCCTCGCGGGCTGCGGTCGGGAGCAGTTGTCTGCTGAAGGAAGCGTCATCCGTTTCCAGGTCAACACTGCCGAAATCTCCTCCTCGCTGACCAAATACGACCTTCCTGCCGTGGACGACGTCCCCGGCGATTTCCTGCAGAAGAACGGGAATACGGTCCGCGTGTGGGGCACCATGAATTCGGCCGTCCTGTTCGACCCCTACCTGGTGCTTACCTGCGACGGCAACGGAAGCTCGGCGAGCTGGAATTACGCGGGGAGCCCCTATTACTGGAACATGACCGCCGCCTATCAGTTCCGTTCCGCTTTCACGAACGGCCATGACTCGGACCTCGGCAGCGCCAGCGCCGCCAGCGTGACGGTCAACTACTCGGGCGGCTACGACCTGATGGTGGCCGCGACCTCCCTCGCGAGCAGCGACCCCAAATCAGCCAAGCTGAACTTCGGCCACGCCTGCTCGGCCGTCCGCTTCTACTGCGTGGATCCGACCCGCAGCAGCAGCGCGACCACGGCCAACTACAACATCAAGCGTTTCACGCTGAACAACGTCTCCAAGACGGGCACGCTAACGTATAATGGCAACGGGATGGCATGGGCCCCCGCAACCCCGGCAGCTGAAGCCTATGCGCTGCCGGCGGCGCCCCCCCACTACTGGCCGGTTCCGTCCATCAATGACGACACAGCGGCAGCCCTGACGCCCTGGTTCTTCTTCGTCCCGCAAGACCTCGCAAGCAGCAATGCTTCAATCGAGTTCTCCTTCGCTCCGGCGGGCCCGGAGTACGCCGGAATCGACCAGAGCGTTGACGTGAAATACTTCCTGAAAGACGCCTCCACCAAGTGGGAGGCAGGAATGCTGTACACTTATTTCATCGTCCTGGACCCGGCAGCGATCGAGTTTATCAATTTCTCGATTCAACCCTGGCCGACCGATGCGGTGACCGGAACATACACGGTCCTGTAACAAATGAACACGCGCACATGGATAGAAAACGAATTATAGGAGGACTTATTCTCGGATGCATCCTGATCCTGTCGGGGTGCAGGCGCGAAGCGCTGCCGGACGACGGCGACAATGCGATCCATTTCTCGATGGGCGCGGCGCTGATAAGTCAAGGCCCTGCTACAAAATTCGGCGACCTGAAGGGAGAATTCGGATCCGGGGACGATGTTCTTGTCTTCGGCCGGCGCAATACGGACAATCATCCGGTGTTCGACGGCGTCAACGTCTCCATGGGGACCGCTGGCTGGACATACGGAACGCCCAGGTATTGGAACTGGGCGGCCACCACGGATTACTATGACTTCCTGGCCATGTATCCCGTGTACGGCCCCATCGCACCGTCCTGCGACTTCGATGCGGATCCGCTGATCTTGTCCGTTTCCTATAACGCTTCCGCCATGCAGTACGACCTGATGCTTGCCAGCAAGCGCCGGACCTATAGCAGTGACGGGGACCGGTTCAGCAAAGTGCCCCTGACGTTCAGTCATATGCTCTGCGCCGTGCAGGTCAAGGTAAAGAACGGATCCAATAACGAATCCGTATGGCTCCAGGGCTACCACTTCGAGAACCTGGTGGTCACCGGCGTCGCCACCGCGTCCTTCGACGCACAGGGAGCCCCCGCCCTGAACTGGGATGAGAGGACCCGCTTCACCAGCCCGGTCGGCGGTGCCGATATCGGCGCTCCCGGAGAGCGGTGGGAGATAAAGACAGAGACTACGAACAACACCTATACGTTCAACGGACAGGACATGATGATCCCCCAGAACCACAGTGAGAAGATCGGCTCGAACTACCCCACGCTTGTCGTGGATTATGCCGTGTCGGCAACCGATCCCCTTCTCCACGCCCGGATCCAGCTGAAAGATATTCTCACGAACACCAACGCCCCGGCCATCCCGACCTGGGAGATGGGGAAGAAGTACCTTTATGAGATTGTCTTCAGCCTGGACGGCGGCGTACAGGTTCGGGTGACTACCACAAACTGGGATGCGGTGGCGGCGGAAACCCCCGGCATCCTCATCCCGCAGTTGTAAAGAGCAAGACAGAGCTATGAACAAGAAGATTTCTTTGTGCATACATATTATTCCGGCACTCCTGATCCTGCTGTCAGGCATCTCCTGTTCCCGGCAGGAGCAGGCCGCCGGCGGCATCACCCTCACCCTGTCCTCCGGCCTCCCGGAGACGCGCGGCGCAACCCCGGAGGAAACATCGGCGAATGTCAGGGACGGGAAAGAAATCTACTTTGAGAATGGCGTCCCGGATCTGGTCCTGCTGATGTTCAGCGGGGACGACCTGGTTGCCAAATATCCTGGCACCGGCACGGATCTTATTACGTCTCCGACGCCCACCGGGCAGGACTTGCGGGTCCGCATTGCCACAGACCTGAACGGTAACATGCTCTCCGCCGGGACCTATTCGATTTATGCCCTGGCCAACACGAAAGGCCTGTGGGGAGACCCCGATATCGCAAGCATCGCGACGAAGGCCGCCGCGGATGCGCTTGTTTTCAGCACCCGTCCGACAGCCTTGAAGGAGGACCGTATGCCCCTGACCGCCATCGGAACGGTGGAAGTCAACAGCAGCGGCAACGGTGCAGCGGAATTAAGCCTGCTGCGCCCTGTCGGGAAAGTGGTTGTCAGGTTCATCAACAATTACGGCAAGACGCTCACCCTGAGTCCTTTCTCCCTCACGTTGAGAAATATGAGCGCCAGCAGCGGCTACCTTTTCCCGCATACTTCTGGCGACATCCCGGGCGGAGTCACGTATGAAGACCTGACAAAGACCGTTTCGAGCCCGGAAACGCTGACGCTTCCCGACTACATCGCTCAAGGCGAGGTCTATGAATACGCGTCCCTGGTCTATCCGGGCGTGGCCGGAAATCTCAGTGCCGGAGATTTCACCTGCGATCTCTCCTTCTCCATCACGCAGGTCGGCGGAACCCCGCTTGCGACCCCGCAGGACTTTGATTTTGCAAAACTGTCCATTCTCAACAAGCGCGGCGAAGACGTCACGTCCATCGCGCGCAACCAGCAGCTTACCATCACGGTGAACATCAGTCAGGGAAAGATGCTTTCCTTCAGTTTCGAGGTAGGCGCCTGGGGACGAAATACCGAACTTGTCACATTTGATTAAACGATGAATAAACGTGTCCTCATATTCCTCTTGTCCTTCTTGATGCTCGCAACCGCCTGCGTCCGGGAGAATCTGCCGGTGAGCTATAACGTTCCGGAGGGTTCGCCCGTGACCCTGACCATCGGATTCGGTGCCACGTCCCCCGTCGAGGTGAATGTGGGCACCAAGTCAGAGGCAACGGCGGCGGACGAGTCACGTATCCACGACCTGTATGTCATGATATTCGACAACAACGCGATGGGAAAGCCCCGGACTTACGGCCGGTATTTCAATTATGAGCACAGATGGCAGGATAAAGCGAAACTCAGCCAGGACACGAATGAGAACGAGGGGTGGTATGTCCAGAACAAGACGATGGCCAGCGCAGCGAATCCGGTCGATAAAACCCTCGGCGCCGTCAAGATAGCGACGGTCGCGCACGCCAATTGCACCTTGGTGCTTCTGGCGAATGTAGACAATTCCCTGGTCTCCCTGAACGGGCAGGATCCGCTGACAGCGCTGAACGCCGTCACCAATCTCAGCGAACTGCGGGATCTTCCGGTCCATCTGGAGCAGAATGTCGTCGAACGCAACGACCTCTTCCTGATGGCGGGAGAGATAGATAATCTGAACATGACCCTCACCGACGGCAGCGGCAATCCCGACATGACCTGGGACCGGGATCCGGGCACTGACGGTTTCGGCACCAAATACCGGGTCACCCTCTCCCCCATCGACGCCAAGGTGAAGTTCCGCATCCGGGCCAACGAGACCAATATCAGCGACCTTACCCCGGTCAAGTGGACGGTCTTCAACGTCCCGACCAGCTGTTATCTCTTCCCGACCAACTCCGAGACCGGCCGGACCGGATACGTGTATCCCCCCGGTGACGGCCATTACTATTTCGACATGGATCCGGTTTATTTCGACACCGAAGAGACGGAAACGGTCGGCGGCCAGACGGTCAAATGGCACACGTTCACCTTCTACATGCTGGAGAGCTGCCTTTCGTCCTCTTCCATTCTCAACCCTTCAGATGCAGCCTCTTACTACCTTCGTGAAAAGAGGAATGCTTCCGGCGGCTGGGAACACGCACCGGAGAAGGCTCCCTACGTCAACTTCACCGTATCGATGACCCTCAAGGACCAGGGCATCGACGATTTGGACAACCTGGGACCGGATGATTCGAAGTGGGGATCCGGGGACAACCAGAGACCTATCGGCGTGACGGGAGACATGACCTACACGGTCCACCTGGGCGATTTCGCCCACCCGGATCCCAACAACGCGAACAATACTGTCCGAAACGCCAACGACTACAGCACGAAGCGCGGATACTTCTATTCCTACGACATTACCCTGAACAATGCGGCCAACCTCTTCGCCGAGGTGAAATATTACCAGTCCCAGGGGACCAATGTCGAGAACCAGCCCGGCCAGGAGGGCTCCCTCCTGCTGTTCAGCGGAGGCACGGTGAACTGCGACGCACACTACGAGAACCGGACGATGACGTTCCAGTACAGTGACTTCCTGGCTACGAAATTGATCGCGGATGAGGATTATCACATCTATTCCTGGTATGTGAAGACTCCGTTCAACAGGAACGGCGCCAAGCCGACCTGGGACGGTACCGTCCACCGCTTTGTGGCAGACCCCACGACGATGGATTACCTGTGGGTGAAATACGCCGTCAACAAGCTCGAAGGCGGATACTACAGCGAAGATCGCGTAGCGTATCCGGGAGGAGATAAATATGATGCCAGCTGGTATCCGGGAAAAGAGGGAGCGGTTCCCAAATTGCTGGATATCAATCAGCTGATGAACTACATCTATTATCAGCACCGGTTGAAGAAGAGCGGAGCTGCCAACATCTTCGACAATGCCGGCTCGATTCGTCTGACCGCTTTCGTGGACGAATACTATTATGAGCGCGACCCGTTCTCCGGCGCCGTCAATCCGGATCTCTGGAGGCAGTTCGTCAATGCCGAGCCGCGCGAGATGTATATCCTCTCCGACGTCCAGCTCAGCCAGGACGAGCAGAGCAACCTGGTCAATGCAAGCCACTCCATCATCCAGCGCTCCATCCAGACCATCTACAACATCAATTCCCCGGACATTACTTCGCTCTGGGGGCTTGAACACACGGACGAGATCCGGCAAACAGCATCCTGGAACGGTTGGCCCTGGGGCGTAGCCAGTAATTCCAAGATCAACGATCTCGTAAAGAGTGAAGACAATGGACGCATTAATACGGCTGCACTCTGGGGGCTGTATCCTGCTCCGGACGAGGAGCATGATGAGTGGGCAGATTTCCTTAACTATGAAGTCGATAACAGCCTTCCCGAGCTCAAAGATGACGAACATCGCGTAATGGCCTATTCCTGTCTGACACGCAACCGCGACAACAACGGTGATGGCTTCATCGATGCCGAGGAAGTACGCTGGTACATGGCGTCCATCAACCAGCTCAAAGGTCTGTGGATCGGAAACGAATCGCTATCCTCTTCGGCTCGTGTGTATCAGCCGAATCCCAAAGCCGACTGGCGCGCTCACATCCTTTCGAGCACTTGTCCGAAAAGCGCCAATTTACCCAAGGTTTTGAACGCGGAAGAAGGTTCCGCCACCTTTGAATATAGTGTTAATGGCATGGACTGGGCACAGCCAAGGTCGTATGAGCGTTTGCGCGAATCGGTTCGATGCGTCCGCAATTTGGGCACCTATTCCGTCGGCGGCGCGACGCTGGACATCTCGGATGCGCCCTATGGTCTGATCCCGGACAGCTTTTTCACCGTGGAAGAGACCGTCGATCCCGCCCATTCCAGCGACCACGATTATTCCAGCTACACCATCCACTTCGCGCGCCTTGACTCGCGTTCGATGCGTGAATTCTCGAACAGCGAGTTGCCTTTCCACGACGAGAAGTCATCCAACAACCGCGTCTATCTGGAGCTGCACGTGCAGAGCCGCGCCAGCCGGACCCAGACACCGGATTACGCTGACGCCGGAAGCAATCATATATTTCCTGCCGAAACGGCCAAAATAGATCTGGGCCAGATCAATGAAGCGATTACCAATGAGGGACATAACAAATTCTGCCCTGCGGGCTATCGTCTCCCGAATCAGAAAGAGATGGCCATGATGACCCTGGTCCTTCCAGCGTCATACTGGAATACAAGCGCAGTCCGAATTCCTTCCCGAACGTTCTTCTCCCGCGGTCATTATGGAGACAACTCAGACCGACCGAACAAACACCTACTAGGCTTTTCATACGGTCCTGATAAAAAAGACATATTCTTGCCGGACAGGGGGCAAGAAGCTTCCGCAATCCGGTGCGTGCGGGACAACGATATGACGGGCACCATTCTCGGCAACATGTTCCTGTCGAACAACATGCTGATGCCGGGAGAGACGACGGAGATCAATTTCAACTTCACCTCCTCGGCGGCTTCCTTCAAGTCGGGCGCCCTCTACGTCTGCTACCGCGACACGAACGGGCAGCCGGTCGAGACGCAGATTCCGCTGAACCGGCAGCCGAGCGGCATGCAGTATATCACGACACAGAACTTTGTCGCGCCGGATCCGGCGTCGCTGATTCCGAGCCCCGGCGCCCGGCCGACCGCAATGACCCTGAGACTGGTGCTGAAGAACACCAAAGACGAGACCGAATACGTATTTGAAGAGCCGTTCACGATTGCCGCCGTCGATATCTACTGCGACTTTGAGCTGCTGCCCGGCTCCGACAAGACCCAGGGCTTCCCGATCCGGGTCCATGCGGCCGGCTCCGACGGAGCCAAAATCAAGGAACTCCGGCTCCTCTGGAAGACGCCGTCGAGCGACTGGGCCCCGCTCGTCGATCATACGACAGATCTCAGCCCGGCGGTAGGCCGGAGAGAATACGGAACGGTCGTATATTTCGACCCGCCTACGGATGATGCCGCCACCTATTTCTTCAAGCTGGAGGCAAAGTCCTACAACACTTCCGGGGACACTTACACCGCAGCCCCGAAGTCCATGCAGTTTATCGTGCCGATGGGTTATCACCCGAATCCGCTTGGCTCGAAAGAGGACCCCGTCAACAATACCGGTGATTTCCACGATTGGAAAGACAGCTGGTGGCAAACCGGTACGAACGCAAAGGACTGGCTCGCGACCATGGTCGGCCATGTCCCTTCACAATACGCGACCGTGGAGCCGAAGTATGTGATCAATACCGGCTGGCGGAAGAAGATTCTGAACCTGAACTTCCCGGCAGGCGACTTCATCGAAGCCGATATGGATCTGGCCTATTGCGTCTATATCGATACGGAGGGATCCAACAACCAGAAACCAGGCCTGGACAACATTCTCAGTATCGGCCGCAGCGGCATCGGCTGGGATCCTGGAACGCTGCACGTTTACTATCCCGCACACGTCCAGTATTCTGACGGGTATCAGGACGAGTTGCGATTCTATGCGGTTCCGGCCAACACCAACGACTCCGACAACGCCACGATCGGCCGAGTACACGAGTATCTTGGCGAGCGCCCGATGCTCCTGCGTTTCGACAAGAACGGCATTACATACAACTCGATGGCCTTGAAGTGGAAAGGGTATAAATACAAAAACGACACGAGCAGATACGACTCGGTCGTAAGCACGCTGACGGCGGGAGCGTCCGTATATGTCGGTGCGGAAGAAGGCAACCACCTGTCCCGTGCCATCTACAAATATGTACGCGTGGTTCGTGTCGACCTGGGCAGTGTCGGGGACGATCCGACCAGCGGCTTTGATGATAACCCGCAGAACGGCGGCAACTTATAGGAGGACGCAGTATGAAGATCAGAATCGAAAAATATATTATTGGCATCACCCTGTTGCTCCTCGCGGCCTGCGCCAAGCAGCCGGTTGAGCCGGCCGGTCCGGTTCCGCAGGGAGAAGGGACCACGATTCACTACCGGGCCAAGGTCTCGGAAGACACCGCGACGCGGGCTACGACGGACGGCTTCAACCAGTACATCTTTGAAGCCGGAGATATTCTTTATCTGGAGGGCTCGAAGATGCACGGCAGCCTCACCCTCCAGTCCGGAGCCGGTGAGAGCACGGCCTTGTTTGAAGGCGATCTTGTCTGTGACGAGGGTTATTTCCCCGCGGAAGGCGAAGACCTGTCCGCAACGCTCGTGAGCGAGACAGCGGTCAACTGCGGGTTCTATGCATTTGACGCCAATGGGAAACTCCAGGGGCCGAACTATCCCGACGACCAGCTTGCCGCCACCTTTGCGGACGCCGTCTCCAAATACAGCGTATTTACGGTCAACGGCAAGTATGGTGACGCCTCCTTCATCCTTTCGCAACGCTCGTCTTTCCTGGTGTTCGCCATCCGGTGCGACAAGGGAAAGGTACATGTCGGAGACAATGTCCAGGTCAGCCTTTACAACAGCGGGACCCCCATACGCTCCGCCAGCGTACAGGCCGCGGATTTGGGCGCCTATACCCGACTGTCGTTTGTGACCGCCCTCCCCGGCGGCACTTCGCTGAGCGGGGCCAGCCTCAGCGTAAAATGGGGAACGGGCGCGGAAGATCACAAGGAATTCACGGACATCACGGACGCCAGCCTGACGGCCAACAAATATTACAATATTACCCGCGACGCTGTCGTTCCCTACCGCGGTTTCCGAATCAGGGCTACGCAGGACGGTACCACGATCATCACTTTCCGTTTCAACTACAAAGACGGAGGCACCGAAATCAGTAAAGAAAACGGCGCTGACGGAACCTGGGAAAAATACAATGTTTCGGGTGGCACTGGAAAGAATATCACGTTGAACAAAGACGAGGAGTTATGTGTCAGAGCTACCCGGACATCCTATCAGAATGTCGCTGACGATTTTGCTGAAGGCAGCAAGTATTTCACCATCCAGGGTAACCCGCTTATGACAGCCGACAAGAAGGTTTACATCGCCGGGAATATTATGAGCCTGATTAAAGACGGGCTTACAACCGGCGTCCTTCCTTCTGATCTTACCTTTGCCGGGGCTTTCGCGAAAAATAGCGACACCTCAACCATCGACATTGATCCTAATGATCCGCTGATACTCCCCGCCACGACGCTCACGAGGGGCTGTTACACACGTATGTTTTTCAGATGCACCGGGCTGACTGCGGCCCCGGCGCTCCCGGCCACGACGCTGGCTGTTTCCTGCTACTACAATATGTTCCGCGGTTGCTCCAATCTTGAGAATCTATCCGTGTTCTCTGAAACAAAGCTGCCGGCTTCCGTGCTCGTGCCGAACTGCTACCGGGAACTTTTCCGTGAATGCGCCAAACTAACAGCAGTACCGAAAGATCTCCTTCCTGTTACCACCCTTGCCGAGCGTTGCTACCAGCAGATGTTCCAAGGCTGTAAAGCGATTACCCAGGTGCCGGATCTTCCTGCCCCGGAACTGGTACTGTCCTGTTACAGTGAGATGTTCAATGGTTGTAATGCATTGAAAAACATCACTTGTCTGGCCACGACGGGCATCAACGCAAATAGCAGTACGAATTTATGGGTTAATAGCGTTGGCGGCAACGGAACCTTTACAAAGAAAAATGGAGTTGACTGGCCCAATGGCACGAACGGAATCCCGACCAAATGGACGGTAGTGGGCGTTGATTAACCCCCCCGGGTTTACGGCTCAAACAAAAAAAAATTACGGCTCAATTTGATGGAAATTGAGCCGTAATTGTATTTTATCCAGTCCGGATTACTGTGCTGCGGGCGGATCGATGACCTTGACGTCGTAAGAGTCGTCGAAGTAGCCGCTGGAGATCTTGCCGACCACGGTGCAGGGCTTGCCGGTGGTCACGACGGCGCTGCGCTTGACGGCGTCCCAGATGCGGGCCGCGTCGTCGTTCTTGCAGAAGCTCTGGACCTCGACGGTGAGGCCGTCGCCGAAGTCCGCCTTGTACTGGTCGATCTTGGCGGCGTTGATGCCCTCGATCGCGATGGTGACGCCCTTCTGGTCGTGCGTCACGGTGATGGTGAGGCCCTCATACTCGGTCCCCGTGAAATAATCCTTGTAGATGCGGACGTTAACGCCGTCTCCCTCGAGGATGTCCTCAAAGGCAAGCGGGATGTTGAGCACGACGGACTCGGCGTCCGTACGGACGTGCACGGAGGTCTTGATTTCGGCCCAGTCGGCGTGCACCTGCTGGTGGATGTCCACCTCGACGTTGTCGGCCACCGTGTCCGGACCCGGCACGGGCACCGGATCAGGGACGAGGGTGCCGTTCACATGCCAGCCATTCTTCATACCGACTTCCTTCACGACATACCACAGGATGTGGGACTGGAGATAATCATCCGAGTTGGCGAGCAGCGCATTGACGTCATCGAGCTTGGCCTGGTTCGAGCTGACGCTCTTTCCCTGGGCGATCAGCTTTTCGAGGTCCACTTTCTCGTCTTCCAGGATGGCGCGCACGGTCGGCGCTTCCTTGATGGCCAGCTGGGTCTGGACACCTTTCGGATCGAAGACATAGCGGAACAGGCCGATGTTGTTGCCGGTCTTTTTATCCACCTTCTCGTAGTCAAGGTCCCGGTCGTTGTAGTGGCCATACGGGAAGTTCGTGTACACTTTGCCACGGTTGTTGCCGTCCACGCCCGGCTTGCGGCCGTAGTACAGCGCGGAGGAGTGGTCCATGTAGTCGGGAACCGTACGGTCGGCACGGATGGAGAAACGGGCGGTCTCCCACCCGTCGGGAGAGACATACGGCCAGGTGAGGCCGCTCTTGGTAGCCGGCTCGCCGACCAGGTGGCCCTGGACATAGACCCGGGTGTCGGGCAGGTTCGTCCTCACGACGTCCAGCTGCCCCATGTACTCATGCGTACAAGCCAGAAGGGCGACGCTGAGCAGGGAAAACAGAACTAGTTTTTTCATCACTACTAACAGGAATTAATACTTGACAGCAATTATTTCGATTTCTTGTATCTTTCTTCGTCAAACATGCTCGGGACCTTCTTGAAATGCTCGGGGAACTCGGTCATGAGCTGCTCGTAATCCCGGATGTAGTCCGCCCGGGGCACGACGTTCGTGTCGAACTCCAGCTCGATGTGGTCCTCGCCGTCGAAATTGCCGTAGCAATAGACGAAATGGTCCACGTAGCCCGTGTTCTTGATCGTGTTGTAGGCCAGGTGGACCGTGCCCATCCTGTGCGGGAGGATCACGATGGGCAGCTCGTTCTTGGGCACGACGCAGCCGCAGGTCGTCTGGATCTCCTGGATGAACAGCGGGTTGTCCGACGTGTTCTCGATCTCGAACAGGACCTTCAGCGATTCGCCCTGCGGCACGGGATTGAGGTGCAGGACCGGATTGGAGATCAGCACGGACGCCGGCTTCAGCCGTTTGCTGCAGGAGGCGAATACCGCGACCGTCACGGCCAGTATTGCAAATAATCTGATGATATGAGGTTTCATCCAGGGCATAACTAGTAAGCTTCTATTTCGTCCAGGGCCATCGTCCGCTCCTCCAGGTCGCGGATCACGCTGAGCACGAGCGTGCCCTTGCTGACCGACGAGACGTCGAATTCAGCCACGGCCCGCTGCAGGTTGCCGGGGACCGGCGTGGGGACGACCGTCCCCAGTTTGCGGTCGCCCGCGGTGAGCGAAACGCTTTCCGGGAACGCGATATGATAAATGATGTTCCGGGTCATATAGACCCGCAGGCGCCGCATCCCGTCCCGATGCGGGATGGAAATGCGCAGCGTCGGTTTCGCAGACGAGATCAGCTGGCCGCAATGGTAGTTGGACGGGAGGCCCAGCACGCCGTCGGTCAGCAGGGAAATATCGGTATAGTCTTCGTCGAGCGCCGTCAGCGGCTCCAGGCGGACACCCTTCAGCTTGTTTTTGCCGTCCATTTCCCGGGCATGCTCGAGCATGAAGCGGTACTCGCTGAGGTAGCTCGCGGTGCTGCCGCCGCTCTCGCTGTAGGCAATGACCCCGTGCCGGCTGCATTCCTCCAGCCCTTTCAGCATGGGTTCGCAGTCGAAGGTGTCGCCCGCGATGCGCTTGAGCTCCAGCCGCGTCAGCATCATGGCCCGGCTCATTTTCTGGACATCCTCGAACTCCTGCCCCCTGGTGTCCGGCAGCAGCCGGAGCAGCTCGTCGTGGAACTGCACGAATTCCCGGGCAGGCAGGTAGGTCTTCATCGCCACCGTGACACCCTCGTAGAGAGGCAGCGAGAGCCCCTTCTCCGTGGCCAGGTCCTCCTGCAGGGTGACAAAGTTGCCGATCGCCTCGCCCGTGACGGGATACTTCTCCCGGCAGAGATTCCTGAGCAGCGGGCGCCACTGCGTGTTCGGATCCTCCAGCAGGGCCGCCAGCACGTGGGTTTTCAGCTTGTACAGCGTGCTGTACTCATATCCGCTGCCGTTCAGGAACACCCCGTTGACCCCGTTCCGGACATACAGCTGGAGCCGGTGGCGGATCGCGTCAAAGACCGGATAGGGCGTGAAGTAGTCGTCGAAATTGTTGATATAATCCCAGACATAGAGATGGCTGGTCAGTCCGGACCACTGCGAGAGCAGGGACACGAACTCGTCCTCCGCCTTCTTGTGCACCGGGCTGAGGGGAAAATCGATGGCGCTGACCAGCACGCCGGCATTCTCCGGAAGCGGCGTCGCGGGCACTTTGCTGGTCGTCCGGTAGTGGGAGGTAAAGAAAAGATGGTTCGGGAACTCTTCGCACAGACGCTCCAGCAGATGATGGACTGCGCCGGAGCAGTCGTGCTCCGTGTTCCCGCACGCCACACAACTGCTGCAGGTGCAGACGTAGGAGTTGTCGTTGGGCAGGATGGCGAAACGCACCGTCGGCTCGTAGCCGTAATTGTCGCGGATGTAGTCCCTGATGTATTTGAAAAGCGCGTCCGAGGAGAAGCAGAACTGGCTCTTGTTGACCGTAATGCCGTCCTTCGCGAAGACGCTCGGAATCGGCTTGTCCGGCAGGACGACGGAAAGATTGTGGCCCCAGATGCCCCAGTCCAGGTCGATGCTGTTCAGGAACTTGGGAGCTTCCTCCTCCGGCAGCGCGGGAAGATGAATCTCCCGATACTCAAAGGGGGACGATCCGGTGTAAGGCTGTACCTGCGTACAACCTCCCATCAACATCGACCAGATCAGTATGTTTAACAAAATCAGCGCATCTTTGAGGCGATTCATATCAGAACGCTATTTGCACCCGGGCCGCCAGGGCATAAATGTTCCGATAAGAATCAAGAATTGTGCCGTCAGGCGTTCTGACGGGGTTAAAACACGTATTCCAGCTGCCTGTAAGGCCCAGGGCGAACTGGCGGGAGAGAAGGATACGAGCGTCGAAGCCCACCATCGAATTGGTATGCGAGAAGTTACGGATGGCCGTCTGCTCGAAGAAGCTCAGTTCCGGGAAGGAACCAAATCCGGTAAGGAGCGAGATGCTGGTGGTGTCGTCTTCCTTGAAGAAGAACGTCCCACGCAGTCCGATATTATAATAGAGACTCCCCTGCAGGATGACGAGATCGGTGCTGAGGCGCGCACTGACGCGCTCCCAGGCCATCTCGGCGGACGGGGTGATCATGAACAGGTTGAATTCGCCCTGGACAGCCGTTCCGGCGTTGTCGCCGCCCAGGAAGAGATAGGTCGGGGGCGTGCGGCGATAACCCAGGCGCAGGCCCGTCGTCAGGCCGAAATCCCAGGCGTAGTTGCCCGTCAGGGTGACGCCGAACTTGTTGAAGTAACGGTTGGCCCAGGAAAGGCTGGTGGAAGCGCTCCACCCGGCGCCGAACTCGTGCTCCCACAGTGCGGACAGCTCCAGGCCGGCGCCGCCGGGCTCGCTGTCGGTCTTGGTGTGGTAGCCGTCGATGCCCTTGTAGTTGATCTGGCCGGTGAAGGAATCGTGCTCCAGCACGCGCGTGTAGCTGACGGACGCAATGGAATAGAGGTGGCCGATGGTGGACAGCTCGTCGCTGCGGGAGTCGAAGAAGGCGTGGTTGTAAGAAGCCTCGATGCGGTTCTTGAAGCTCCGGAAGCGGAGGAAAGTCATGTGCTGCATGAATTCGTCCTGCTCGGCGTTGCTCGGATTGTAGAAGCGGTGCTGGAGGTCATAGGCCAGCTCGTAGTCCTTCTGCTTCTCCGCCACCAGGCCCTTGGTGTAGAGCAGGTCGCGGTTTTCCGGGTCATACTGGAGTGCCAGCTCGATCACCTCGCGGGCTTTCTCGGGTTGATGATCCTTCAGCAGCACGCCGGCCCAGTCCTCGCTGATGGCGGAGAAGGCGTCCGCGATCTGGGGATTCACGTACTCCCCCGGCGCCGTCGAGGGACGCAGCAGGGCCAGGGCCTCCTCGTGGCGCCCCTGCTCCTGCAGGGCGATCGCCTGCTTGATGATGTAGTACGGGTCGCCGGGACGCTCGGCGTAGCCGGCTTCCGCATACCGGTGGAACGCCTCGGTCCGCTTGAGCGTCTGGCTCACGCTGATCAGGGTGCGCAGGGCGGGTTCGCTGTCGGGGATGACGTTCAGCATCGCTTCGGCTTCGCGGTACGCCGCCTCGTAGTTCTCTTCTTCAATCAGCCCCTTCAGGCGGGCGGACGCCTGCTCCTCGTAGGCCGAGGCGAAGCGCAGCCGGTTCTCCGGGCTGCGGCGCGTCGACCGCTCGAGCAGCTCGCGCGCCTCCTCCATGCGGTTCAGGTGGCCGAGGGCGATGATCTGGCGGGACACGGTGGAAGGCCAGGACTCGGACGTCACGGGCAGGAGCTCCAGCACGCGGTCCAGATGGTCCCTGGCGTCTTGCCACTGCTGTCCGGCGAAATCCTGGTCGCAGAGGCGGAGCATCATTTCCGTATAGGACTCGATCAGCTCGTCGTCCTCCGGGGCCGTCTCGTACAGTTCGTTCAGCAAGCGGATCTCCGCCCGGCTGTTTCCGGCCTGCTTCTCCACCGTGTAGAGTTTCATCAGCAGTCCCGGCGTGCGGCCGTCCAGCTTCATCGCCTCTTCGAGGTAGTTGCGGGCGTCTTCCGTATAGCCCCGCGTGATGGCGGTATTGATCAGGTAATCCAGGGCGTCGCGGTCCCGGGTGACGAGGTACAGGCGGCCGTTGGCCTCGTAGGGGTCGCGAAGGCGCGCGTCGCGCGCAATTTCCCGCAGGACGTTCCTGTAGGTCGCATCGCTGCCCCGCTGGCCGCGGACAAAAGTATATGCCTGGGAGTAACGGCCCAGGTCCATCATCAGGCTGGCGGCCTTGTTGACGAGTTCCTGGTCGTTCGGGAAGACCTCGAGGCCGCGGTTGGCGGCAGCCAGGGCCCGGTCGTACTCACCCATCTTCATGTAGGTCGAGATGAGTTCGAAATAGTAGTCCCGGACTTTGGGATCCGTGTCGATCCAGCGCTCCAGGTTGTTGGACGCCTCGGTGAGCGAGCTGTTCCGCAGGATGTTGTCGCGGGTCTCGATGTCGCGGCGGCGCACGTCGGCCACGACCAGCGTGTCGTTCGGGAAGATGTGCAGCAGGCGCTCGAGCGCCGCATCGGCCTCGACGTCGTTGCCGAGTTTGCGATAGAAAGCGATCTTGCGGCGCCACAGATCGCGGTCGTAGGGCTGGATTTCCAGCAGTTCGTTGATGTAGCAGATGGCGCTCGAATAGTGTCCCAGGTTGTCTTCCACATCGACCAGGAGGCGCTTGGCCTTGACCTGGTCGTCATTGCCCTGGACGGATCGGACCAGGTTGTAGCGCGCCTCGTTCATGTCGCCGATGACGTAGTAGTAATGGCCATTGAGGTAGCGCAGGTCCGAATCGTCGGGAAGGATTTCGAGACCCTCGTCGATCTCACGCTTGGCGGAGTTCCACGCGTTCGAATTCGCGTAGGACTCTGCGCGGCGGACATAACCGGTGACGGAGGGTTTCAGTCCCTGGGCGCGAAGCTCGCCGGCTCCTGCCAGGAAAAGGGAAAGACAGACAACGGACAGGATTCTCGCGATTCTCATTGATCCTTCTTTTTGAAGCCCTGACGCTGAATCGGGGTCCACACGGCCCGGGTGTTACGGATGAAACGAAGATAACCGATATTCGAACAGACAGTCTGGAACGGATGATAGACGAACGGCTCCAGGATCGACGCCACCATCAATTTGAGGTAATTCATCCGTTTGCTGCTCCAGTTCACCGCCTTGATCTTGTAGTCGTTGTAAATGACGGCGGTGGAGATAAAGAGGCAGAACAGGTAGATCATGCAGAAGACCACGAAGGCCGAACGCCAGTTGACGCCGCCGGTCGGGGTCAGCCAGAGCATGAAGAGGAAACCCAGCATTTCGAGGATCGGGGCCAGGAACTCGAAGATGAAGATGTACGGCATCGTGAGTGCGCCGATCGGCCCGTAATGGGGATTGAAGAAAAGCTTGCGGTGGTTGGAGACGATCTCGAACAGACCACGGGCCCAACGGGTGCGCTGACGGAACAGCTGCTTCACGGTACCCGGACCTTCCGTCCAGCAGCAGGCCTCCGGCACCATGGCGAGCCGGAAATCGAGGTCGTGGTTCTTCATATAGGTCACCATCCGGAGCAGCATATCCACGTCCTCCGCGAAGCTGGCAGGGTCATAACCGCCGGACTTCACGGCGATGTCGGTATCGAAAAGGCCGAAACCGCCGGAGATGTTCGGCAGGGCGTTGATGGCCGACCAGCCCAGCTTGCTGATCAGGAAGGAACGCATGTACTCCAGCTGCTGGAACATGGGAAGCGGCCTGTTGGACACTTCCGCCTTGATCATACGGCCGTCCTGCACGGTACAGCCGTTACTCATCAACATGGTGGCGCCCACGCCGATCATCGGCGCCGGGCTGTTCACCACGTGCCACATCATCCGGTACAGGGCCATAGGCTCGATGACACAGTCCACGTCGGTGCAGACGAAGTACTTGTTGCTGCAGACATTGATGCCCGCGTTGGAACCGTCGGCCTTGGTACCACCGTGCACCTTGTCCACGACCACCAGCCGGCTGTAGCGCTCGTCCGTCGATTTCAGCACGCGCTTGATCGGCTTGGACTGCACCCGCATGGCAATATCATAGGGCACCTCGATCAGTTTGTATTCCTCGATGAGGATCTCCATCGTACGGTCGGTACTTTCATCGTTCACGATGACCACCTCATAATCCGGATAGTCCAGCTGCAGCAACGAGTTGACGCAGTCGATGATCACGACTTCCTCGTTGTACGCCGGCGCGATCACGGACACGGCAGGAGTCAGCGGCGATCCGCGAAGGAGAAACTTGATCGTATTGTCATCCGGCATATTGATTTCCAACTTCTGCCGGGTCCGCCTGCTCAGGAACACCATGATGACATAGGTCACGATCAGTGCGAGCGTGTAGGTGAAGATCAGGTAGCAGAAGATGTAATAGATTGTCAACCACATATATCGAATCTCCTTTTTTAGCCGTTTAACACCGTTTCCATAGAAGGATGGTAGGCCTGCTCCCGGTCGAGCCGGACCTTGGCGAGCGTGATGGGGTTGTGGAAGAAGCTGAAGTACTTGCTGTCCTCTTCCGAGGCTTCGAGTTCCAGCTTGTCGAACGCCTTCCGTCCCTCCGTACCATAATTATATAAGCAGCGAAGCGCCTCATAGCGCACATGCGGGTTGTGGGAATGGTGGAAACCGTCCAGCAAGGCATCCAGGCCATGTCCCGTCCCGAAACGGGTCAGGGCGTGCAGGATGGCGACTTTCGTGTCGTCCGGCTGCGTCAGCAGCGAGTCGATCATCATCTGCTCGCCGTCCACGTAATGCAGATAACCCCAGGTGCGGGAAATCTCCTCGATCAGTTTCTTCTTGCGGCTCTCCCGGAAGAGGTCCTTCAGTTGGTCGCAGTACTCCACCTGGTTGAACCGCCGCATCAGGCGGACGAACAGGCACTGCGTGAATTCGCGCTTATGCATATGCGCCCAGCGCGCCAGGTTCGGCAGCTTCAGGCCCGCCTTGCGGCGACGGTTGAGCGAATAGGCCAGCTCGATCTCGTCCTTGATGCAGGAATTCTTGTCGAAGAACTCGGTCTCGAAATAATCCATCGAGCTGTCGGAGCTCGACACGATGACCGTGTACATGGCCAGACGCTGCAGGCGCAGGTTCTTGGAATTCAGGAGTTTATTGATAATCCACGGACTGATGGACAGGCCATAGGCACGAATCATATTCAGGGCGTTCACCTTGTTGCGCTTGGCGCTCAGGCTCACTTCCTTTTCCAGATGCTCGGGGATGCCGAATATCTCGAGCATGGTGTGGATATTGCCCATCCGGACGCTTTCCGACTTATCATTGATAAACAGCTCGTAGAAGACCTCCGCGAACACCTGCTTCTCCTTCGCCTTCTTCAGGGGCTCGGGATTCACGGCCGGATCGAGCCCGAAAAGCTGGCAGATCTCCTCCCTGGACATCTGCTCGGGCGCTTCGTCCGAGAGCAGGAACTTCATGGCGTCGACGTACGTCTCTTCCGTGTGCTCGCGCAGCAGTCTCAGGTTCTTCCGGCTGCCGGACATAAAGAGCATTCTGATGAAAATCACGACAATCGTGAAACCGCACAAGACGGAAATCACGGCCGCGACCTTCACCTCCGTCGGATACTTCTCGAGTTTGGTGGCGACGAACGAAACGATGTAGCGCAGGAAAGACGCAACGTAATACAGGTAATACCGGATGTATGCTATGGTATCCACTACTAATGTGATTGATAGTTAGTTCCTTGGATGGGCGGCAAAAGCCGCGGGCAATACACTACTTGTTCTAAAATTTCGCGGGTGCAAAGTTATGAAATGACATTTTAAAAAACTTTTAAAAATCGCTCAATATCTTTACTGTTAGCTCAATGCAATGTCACGTATGAGTCCACTTTGACACGTCAGAGTACACTTTTTTCGCATCTGAGAAAATTATTCGTACCTTTAGATCCCGTATGGAACATAACGAATTCTACTTTTGCGGTTTAGCTGCGACCGTTTTCCTCACCACCAGCCTGGTGCTGGCCTTTGTGCGTTGGTTCCATATGTGCCATCCGTACGATCGCAGGCCGGACTACTATTATCCCGGCCGCCCCATTGTCACCGCGGCCTACCTGCTTTCGCTGGTTCTGCTTCCTTTTGTGCTCCATCCGGAAAGTTCGGACGCCTGGTACATGACGCGCATGTTTTTTCTGCCCGGCTCCCTGTTTACTTTCACCATGATGCTGTATTCCTATTTCGGAACCTTCATGAACTGGTGGCGGTGGAGGTGGCTCGTGGTCATTGTCGGCACGCCGATTCTCCTGTGCCTTGATGCCGCCCTGACCATGGCCATCTGGCCCGGCGAGCAGCTCGAGGACTGGATCTGTCACGAACTGGCCGTCAGCATGCTGTTTATTCCGGGCATTCTCAGCACGATCGTTTGCTGCACCATCGTGGCCATCATCCGCATCCGGGCAAAGAAAATTGACGAAGACGAATACTCCAACCCGAATGATTTCCCCGTGACGGTGGCCCGGCGCTGGACCCTGATCGTTTTCGTGAATCTGCTGCTCAGCTGGACGGCCGTCCTGCTGGACAACCGGATGGTCATGGCCCTGATCATGCTGCTGTTCTCCGCCTCCTCGGTGATCGTCATCATCTCCTCCCTGCGCCCGCACCGCAACCGTCCGATGGATGAAGAGGAGGAAGAGAAGGAGGAAAAGGAAGCGGCCGCCGCGACGGGAACGGTGCGCAAGCGCAACATTTCCAGGGAGAAGATGCTGGAGATCATGAGTTCCATCCATGACGTCGTCGAGAAGCACCAGGCCTATCTGGAGCCGCACCTCACCATCCAGGAAGTGGCCGACCGCTGCGGCTACAGCCGCTCCTACATCGCCGACATCATCAAGTCGGAATACGGCGGGTTCTTCGATTTCATCAACAGTTTCCGTCTGAACCACGTGACGTCCTACCTGCAGGAGCACCCCAACGCCACCGTACAGGAAGCCGCCGAGGCCTCCGGCTTCTGTTCCCGCCAGGCCTACTACAGCGTAAAGTCACGCATGGAGAAAGAGATTCCGTCGTTCCCTAAGGCTATTTCAGATAAGGCTTCAGGTCGTTCCAACTGACGGACAGTTCAATGGTCCCCATCACGTAGGGCGCGATTTCATAGGGATTGTAGACCCAGGTCACGTGCGTATCCGACACGCTGAAATTGCCGTTCGGCTCCGGGCTGCTGAAGAGCATCTCCGGATCCGCATCGTTCTCGGCCAGATAAACTTTCAGCGCATCCGAAAGCAATGCCGAGACTCCCCGCTCGAATCCGGGCCGGAAGAGATCCGTCTCGGAAATGATTTCCCCGGTGGTCATGTCATAGACATCGTACATGACGCTGCTGATCCCATGTGCGCCGCCCGTGTATTCGCTGTACGAGGCGTTGTAGGTCTGCAGGCGGCGGGCCTTGCAGGCGTCGCCGAAATGGCCTGTGCAGCGGTATTCGAAGTTGAACATCCAGGCATCTTCCCCGTCGAAATTGTCCGAGAAGCTCTCGATATCGTCGGCATAACTCTCCAGCGTGGCCGCCACCCAGCGCTCGCAGGCCACGGGGACGTCGCTCAGGCCGTCCGCCTCGTCGTAGAGGATGTGGGTGGAGACGATCGTGGCGTTGATCTTGTCCTGAAGCTCCCGGCCCACGCCGCCCGTCACGTATTCGAACTCGCAGGAGACGTTGCATTCCGAGTCGAACTGGTCCGCGAGGGCGGAATCTTCGTATGAGAAGGTCCGGGTTTTCAGGCCCTGCGTGCAGGAAGCCGCCAGCAGGAGTGCAGCCGCAGCCGCGAGGAAGTAGTACATTTTGTTCATCTGAAAGACGCTTTTTGCCATTCACAAAGATAGCAATTATTCGTATATTTACGGAGAATCACACGAAATGAGAAAGATCGCCATCCTCCTCGCGGGCCTGCTTGCCCTGGCAGCCTGCCAAAGCAAACCGGCCGCCCCGGACTACGTCGTCCAGGTCTCGCTCGGCCCCTGGAACGCCCCGGCCTACACGGCCGCCCAGATCAACGCCCGCATCGATTCCGTCAGCGCCCTCATCCCCGTGGGGAAGGTCATCATCGGCTGGAGCCTGGACCGGGACATCTACCGCCAGGTCGGCGAGCACCTGCACGCCAAGGGCATCCGCATGCTGCTCTGGCTGCCCGTTTTCGCCGAGACCGAGGAGGTCTGCGAGAATTCGGCGGCGGTCGACCTGTGGGGCCGGGCACCGGCGAATTACGACCTCACCGCAGGCGAGGGCTTCAGCTTCAACTGCCCCGCCGACCCGCACAACATCGCGAACGTGGTCGCGCTCTACGACCGCTGTTTCGCCGGCTGCGGCTTCGACGGCGTGTTCCTCGACCGCATCCGCACGCAGTCCTTCGTGGGCGGCGTGAGCGGCGTGCTGAACTGCGGCTGCCCGGTCTGCGCGGCGCGCTATGCCGCCGAGGGCGTGGACCTGGAGGCCGTCAAGGCCGCCTGGGAGGCCCAGGGCGACGCTTTCCTGTCGGTGGTCGGCTACGACCCGGAAAATGGTTTTGCATTCAAGGATCCTCTGGCGGCGGACTTCTTCCGCGCCAAGGGGCATATCGTCAGCGGCGGCGTGGCGGCGGTGGCCGACAGCCTGCGGAGCCGCTCCCTGGAGATCGGCATGGACCTTTTCGCGCCGTTCATGGCGCCCTTCGTGGGGCAGGATTACGCGATCCTCGCACAGCACGCGGACTTCATCAAGCCGATGCTCTACCGCAAGACGACCGCCCCGGCGGGCATGGGATTCGAGTATGAACTGCTGCGGCAGGCGCTCCCGAATGCGACCGGCTACCCGGAATTCGCGATGGACAGCGCCTTTCTGGACAGCCAGCTTGCGGCGATGGAGCCCTTCCCCTGCGCCAAGTATCCGGGCATCGAGATCAATTACCGCGCGGGTGTGGCGGAGACGGACCCGGCCTACGTGACCGAGTCGCTGGATGCCGTGATGCGCCACGGCTTCTCAGGCGCCGTGCTCTCCTGGAACATCATGGAGGCCCCGGAGGCGCACATCGCCTGCCTGCACTGATCCTCATTCGCCGGTCTTCCCTCGCGGGCGGACAGAAATTATTTTTCGTGCGGTTGCTCGAAAAACCAATTTCTGCTCCGCCCTCCGCAACGCCAACGCACGACCGGCGAATTACTATTTGGACAGCCGGCTGAGAACCCAGTCGGCTTTAATTTTGTCAATGATGGCCGTGACCACGCGGTACGCGGGCGCATCGGGCGTATAGACGGCCGGCACGGCGAACGCCACGCGCCCCTGGCGCTTGAGTTTCGCGGCCGTAGCCTTCTTTCTTTCATTCTGCGGGTCATAGACTGCGATGGAGTGGCCGCCGAACATGCCCACGATCTTCATGCAGGGGACGTCGGTGTCGCCGTCACCGAAATAGATCATGTGTGCGAACGGGATGCGCTTCTTGTCGTCGGCGATCGACTCGTTGACCTGCTTGTTGTCGCGCGAGCTGAAGATGCCCTTGCTGATCTTGAAGAGGAACTGGGTCTTGGTGGTGTAGTCCACGGAAATGCCCGGCCACTCCGCCTCGCCGTTCTCGTTGTAGAGGAAGGTGCCGGCGAAGACATGCTTGAATTCGTGGGCGATCGGGCTCCCCTCGATGATCTCCTTGAGACCGGAGGAATTGATGTAGTGCTCGATCTTGACGCCGTGCTCCTCGCCATAGCGGTTGACAAGCCGGAACCAGTCGCGCACGCCGTCGAAGAGCTGGATATTCTGCCCGAAGCGCTGGAAATCCTCGCGGCGAAGCTTGATCCCGTTCCGCTTCGCTTCGTCGAACATCAATTTCATATAGGCCAGCACGTTGGAAGCGTCCTGCCCGATGGCGATGCTGTCGCTCATCCGCCAGAACTCCTCTGCCGTCTTGCCGACGGCCTGGATGAAGCCGAATTCCTGCATGTTGCCGGGCGAGAGCGTGCCGTCATAATCGTAGATCAGCGCGACGATCGGTTTCTTCTGCGTCATAATTCACCACACATTAATTGTTTTCGCCCCAAATATCGGAATAATTCGCCACATGCACACGCGAGAGATTGTTTTTTTACACGGCAAGGATTAAATTTGTACAACTAACTGAAACAACACACATTTCAAACATGGAGAAATATCCGCACTACCTGGAGCGCCTGCAGCAAGCGACGCAGAAGTATTGGGACAAGGCCGCCCTCAACACCATCGGCGGCGAGTCCTTCACCTACGGCCAGATGGCCACGCAGATCGAGAAGTTCCACCTGGTCTTCGAGAAGCTGGGCATCAAGAAGGGCGAGAAGATCGCCCTGTGGGCCCGCAACGGCGCCACCTGGGGCATGTCCTACCTCGCCGTCAATACCTACGAGACCGTGATTGTGCCGCTGCTGGCCGACTTCACGCCCGACGGCGCCACCTTCCTGGTGAATCACTCCGAGAGCATCGCCCTCTTTACCAACGAGGACAAGTTCAAGCAGCTCGACCCCGCCAAGATGCCGGCTATCAGGTTTATCGTCAATGTCGACAACTGGAAGCTGCTCTACGCCGCGGACGACCAGGTCGCCGCCACCTACGACGAGATGGACGCGCTCTTCGCCGCCAAGTGGCCCAACGGCTACGGCCCGGATGACGTCGTCTTCCCCACCGACAACTGGGACAACCTGTCCACGATCAACTATACTTCCGGTTCCACCGGCGACCCGAAGGGCGTCATGCTGACCTACCGGAATTTCTGCGCCAACGTGGACTTCAGCCAGCGCCACGTGCCTGCCGGCGACAAGATGGTGTCGATGCTCCCGATGGCCCACATGTACGGCCTCGTGATCGAGTTCATCTACCCGCTCTGCAACGGCACCGCCATCTACTGGCTTGGCAAGGCCCCGACCCCGGCCACGCTGCTCAAGGCGTTCGCCGACGTGAAGCCTTATCTGCTCATCACCGTGCCGCTCGTGATGGAAAAGATCTACAAGTCCAAGATCAAGCCGACCATCGACAAGCCCGCCGTGAAGTTCCTCCTCAAGGTCCCCGGCCTCAACCAGATCATTTACAAGAAGATCCGGGACGGTCTCGTGCAGGCCTTCGGCGGCAACGTCGAGGAGTTCATCATGGGCGGCGCCGCCCTCAACCCCGAGGTCGAGAAGATATTCAAGAAGATCAAGTTCCCCTACCTCGTGGGTTACGGCATGACCGAGGCCTGCCCGCTGCTCGCCTACGAGCATTGGACCAAGTACGTCCCGGGCTCCTGCGGCAAGGCCGTCGACTGCGCCACCGTGCGCATTGACTCCGAAGATCCCCAGCACATCGCCGGTGAGATCCAGGCCAAGGGCGAGAACATCACCATCGGCTACTTCAAAAACCCCGAGGCTTCCGCCAACGCCTTCACCGAGGACGGCTACCTGCGCACCGGCGACCTCGGCATCATGGACAAGGACGGCAACATCTTCATCAAGGGCCGCTCCAAGAGCATGATCCTGACCGCCAACGGCCAGAACGTCTATCCCGAGGAGGTCGAGGCCTTCGTGAACAACCAGCCGTTCGTCGCCGAGTCCGTGGTCGTGGACCGTGCAGGCAAGATCGTCGCGCTCGTCTACCTGGACAAGGACGCCATCAAGGCCGCCGGCCTGGACGAAGAAGCCGTCTCCGACCTGCCGGAGAAGATTCTCGCCGGCGCGAACCGCCAGCTGCCGAACTACAGCCGCATCGCCCAGGTCGAGACCGTGCTCGTGCCCTTCGAGAAGACCCCGAAGATGAGCATCAAGCGCTTCCTCTACAAATAGTGACAAATTGTCACTGGAACAGCATTTGAATCAGGAAGGGTTGGCCCGTGCGGCCGACCCTTTTTGATTTTAAACATTACAGATATGGCAACCAAGACCCTCAAAGGCAAAATCGGCGTGACCACCGAGAACATCTTCCCGGTGATCAAGCAGTTCCTCTATTCCGACCACGAAATCTTCCTCCGTGAGCTCGTCGCCAACGCGGTGGACGCTTCCCAGAAAATGAAAGCCCTCGCCTCCAGCGGCGACTTCAAGGGCGAGCTGGGCGAGCTGAAAGTCAGCGTGGAGCTCGACGAGAAGAAGAAAACCCTCAAGATCATCGACCGGGGCATCGGCATGACCGAGGAGGAAGTCGACCGCTACATCAACCAGATCGCCTTCTCCTCCGCCGGCGAATTCCTCGAAAAATATAAAGACCAGCTCGGCTCCATCATCGGACACTTCGGCCTGGGCTTCTACTCTGCCTTCATGGTGAGCAAGAAGGTCACCATCGACACCCTCAGCTGGCAGGAAGGCGCCAAGGCCGTGACCTGGTCCTGCGACGGCTCCCCGGAATACTCCATGGGCGCCGGCAAGAAGGAAGACCGCGGCACCGAGATCACCCTCTACCTGGACGACGACTCAGAGGAGTTCGCCGCCAAGGGGCGCATCTCCCAGCTGCTGGGCAAATACTGCAAGTTCATGCCCGTCCCGGTGGTCTTCGGAAAGAAGACCGAGTGGAAGGACGGCAAGAGCGTCGAGACCGACGAGGACAACGTCATCAACAACATCGACCCGATCTGGACCAAGGCCCCGTCCGAGCTCAAGGACGAGGACTACCTCAAATTCTACAAGGAGCTCTATCCGATGGAGGAAGAGCCGATGTTCTGGATCCACCTCAACGTGGATTACCCCTTCACGCTGACCGGCGTGCTCTACTTCCCGAAGATCAAGGAGCGCATGGCCATCGACAAGAACAAGATCCAGCTCTACTGCAACCAGATGTTCGTCACGGACCACGTGGACAACATCGTGCCGGAGTTCCTGACCCTGCTGCACGGCGTGATCGACTCCCCGGACATCCCGCTGAACGTCTCCCGCAGCTATCTGCAGAGCGACGCCAACGTCAAGAAGATCAGCACCTACATCACCAAGAAGGTGGCCGACCGCCTGGAGGAGATCTTCAAGGAGCAGCGCGAGCAGTTCGAGCAGAAGTGGGACAACATCAAGCTCTTCATCGAGTACGGCATGCTCTCCGACGAGAAGTTCTGCGAGCGCGCCCTCAAGTTCACCCTCCTCAAGAACACTGAAGGCAAGTACTTCAGCCTGGAGGACTACCGCAAGGCCATCGAGCCGAACCAGACCGACAAGGACAAGACCGTGGTTTACCTCTACGCCACCAAGCCCGCCGAGCAGTACAGCTGGATCGAGGCCGCGAAGAATCAGGGCTACGACGTCCTGCTCATGGACTGCGAGCTGGACAGCCATTTCGTCAACCTGCTGGAAGCCAAGGTCGAGCACACCCGCTTCGCACGCGTGGACAGCGACTCCGTCGACAACCTCATCCCCAAGGAGGAGAAGGTCAAGCCGGAGATGAGCGAGGAGGACAAGAAGACGCTCGACGAGCTCTTCAAGGGCGTCCTGCCGGAGGGCAACGACTACATGGTCGACGCGCAGAACCTCGGCGAGAACGCCGCGCCGGTGCTCATCACCCAGAGCGAGTTCATGCGCCGCTATCGCGAAATGAGCGCCCTGGGCGGCGGAATGAACTTCTACGGCACCATGCCCGAGGCCTACAACATCATCGTCAACATGCAGAACCCGCTGATCGCGAAGATCTGGGAGGAGAAGAAGGAGAGCGAGCTGCTGCACCAGGTCGTGGACCTGGCCCTGCTGGGCAACGGGATGCTGAAGGGCAAGGCCCTCGCGGACTTCATCGCCCGCAGCGAGAAGCTGCTGAAATAGCGATTCGCCGGTCGGCGAATGATAACGAAAAAGCCCGGGGCTGCTGCCTCGGGCTTTTCTGTTTCCGGGCCTCGCCCAGAATCTTTATTCTTCTTCTGAAGCTACTTCATCCACCGACTTACGGGGCGTGAAGCTCATGGCGGTGTCGCCCTGACCCTTGCCGAACTCATAGTCGTTGCCCGGCAGGAGCGCGTTCAGGAAGATGCCCACGAGGGCCGCGACCGCCAGGCCGCTCAGCTTGGTGAAGCCGAGGTCGATGGCGTCGTTCGCGCCGTACTTGATACCGATGGCCAGCACGAGGATGAGGGCGGCGATGATGAGGTTACGGGAGGAGGTGAAGTCCACCTGGTTCTCCACGATGTTGCGCACACCGACCGCCGAGATCATACCGTAGAGCACCAGCGACACGCCGCCGATGGTCGCGGCGGGCATCGCGCCGATGAGCGCGGCGAATTTCGGGCAGAAGGACAGGATGATGGCGAAGATGGCCGCGATGCGGATCACGCGCGGGTCGAAGACCTTGGTGATGTTGAGCACGCCGGTGTTCTCGCCGTAGGTCGTGTTGGCCGGGGCGCCGAACAGGGAGGCGAGCGCCGTGGCGAGACCGTCACCCATGAGGGTGCGGTGCAGGCCCGGATCCTCCAGGTAATTGATCTCCGTCGTGGAGGAGATGGCGCACATGTCGCCGATGTGCTCGACCATCGTGGCGAGCGAGATCGGCAGGATGGCGATGATGGCGGCGATGACCAGGCCCCAGTCCGGGTTCCGGAACACGGCGAAGGCCGTGTCCTTCCACTGGAACGGCAGGCCCACCCAGGCGGCGTCCTTCACGCCGCTGAAGTCCACCTGTCCGAAGCAGGCGGCCACGGCGTAGGAGCCGACCACGCCGAGCAGAATCGGCACGATCTGGACCATCTTCTTACCCCAGATGTTGCAGTTCACGACAATAGCGACGGCCAGGATGGCGATCCACCAGTTCTGCGCGCAGTTCTGGATGGCGGAGCCGGAGAGCGTCAGGCCGATGGCGATGATGATCGGACCCGTCACGATGGGCGGGAAGTAGCGGAGGACCTTCTTGGCGCCGAAGGCGGCGAAGAAGCCGGCCAGCACGAAGTACAGCAGGCCCGCACAGAACACGCCGATGCAAGCGTAAGGCAGCGAAGTCGCCAGGTCGAGGCCCTTGTCGGCGCCCATCTGCGCCACGGCGGCGTAACCGCCGAGGAAGGCGAAGGAGGAGCCGAGGAAGGCCGGCACCTTCATCTTGGTCAGCAAGTGGAAAAGCAGCGTACCGAGACCTGCGAAAAGCAGGGTCGAGGAAACGGAGAGTCCGGTGATCACCGGAACGAGAACGGTGGCCCCGAACATCGCGAAGAGATGCTGGAGGCCGAGGACGGTCATTTTGCCCTTGCCGAGCTTGCGGGCATCGTAAATGGCCTGTTCTTTTTGAATTTGAGCCATAGTACTATTTTGAATGCAGGATTATTCCCACTCGATGGTTGCCGGCGGTTTGGACGAGATGTCGTACACCACCCGGTTCACGCCGCGCACCTTGTTGATGATCTCGTTACTGACATCCGACAGGAAGTCGTACGGGAAGTGGAACCAGTCGGCCGTCATCGCATCGGTGGACACCACCGCGCGCAGCGCGACCGGGTTCTCATAGGTCCGCTCGTCCCCCATCACACCCACGCTCTTGACCGGCAGCAGGGTCACGCCCGCCTGCCAGATGGCATCGTAGAGGTTCGTCGCCATCACGCGCGGGTCGGAGGCACAGGGGAAGCCCATGCCGGTGCAGTCGTAGTTACGCAGGCCGCGGATAAAGATGTCGTCCGCCTCGCGCAGCACGCGCAGTTTCTCCTCCGTCACGTCGCCGATGATGCGGATGGCCAGGGACGGACCCGGGAAAGGATGGCGCCCCACGAGCTCTTCCTTGATGCCGAGGGCCCGGCCCACGCGGCGCACTTCGTCCTTGAAGAGCATGCGCAGCGGCTCCACGATCTTGAGGTTCATCTTCTCGGGCAGGCCGCCCACGTTGTGGTGGCTCTTGATCTTGGAGGCGATGCCGGGGATGCCGGCGCTCTCGATCACGTCGGGATAGATCGTCCCCTGGGCCAGCCAGCGGGCGTTGTCTATCTGCTTTGCGTATTTGTCGAAGGTCTCCACGAAGAGACGGCCGATGATCTTGCGCTTCTGCTCGGGCTCGGTCACGCCGGCCAGTTCGGAGAGGAATTCCTTCGAGGCGTCGGCGCCGATGACGTTCAGGCCCATGTCGCGGTAGGATTCGAGGACATCCTCGAATTCATTCTTGCGCAGCAGGCCATTGTTCACGAAGATGCAGGTCAGCTGGTTGCCGATGGCCTTGTGCAGCAGCACACCGGTCACGGTGGAATCCACGCCGCCGCTCAGGCCCAGGATCACCCGGTCCTCGCCGATCTGCGTGCGCAGGTCCGCCACCGTCGTCTCGATGAACGATGCCGGCGTCCAGTCGCCCGCAAGGCCGCAGATGCCCAGCGCGAAGTTGGACAGGATCTGCGAGCCCTCCGTGGTGTGGAACACCTCCGGGTGGAACTGGACCGCGTAGGTCTGCTCCCCGGCGATCTGGTAGGCGGCGTTCACCACGTCGGAAGTGGAAGCGATCACCTCGGCCCCCTCGGGGAGCGCGGAGATCGAGTCGCCGTGCGACATCCAGACCTGCGAACGGGCGCTCACGCCCTTCAGCAGCGGGGAATCCGCGCGCACCACATCCAGCATGGCACGCCCGTACTCGCGGGCGAGCGAGCCTTCGACCTTGCCGCCGCAACGGTACGCGATGTACTGCGCGCCGTAGCAGATGCCCAGCAGCGGGTATTTGCCCTTGAAGAGGGACAGGTCCACCTGCGGGGCATTGGCGTCCCGCACGGAGCAGGGGCTGCCCGACAGGATCACACCCTTGACGCTCGCGTCGAGCGCGGGGACCTTATTGTAAGGATAAATTTCGCAAAAGACGTTCAGCTCCCGCAGGCGGCGGCCGATCAGCTGGGTCACCTGGGAGCCGAAGTCGAGGATCAGGATTTTATTCACCGCGGGAGTAGTTAGGGGTTTCCTTGGTAATGGTGATATCATGCGGGTGGCTTTCCGCCATGCCGCTGGCCGTCACACGCGTGAACTTGGCCTGCTTGAGAGCCGCCAGGTCCCGGGCGCCGCAGTAGCCCATGCCGGAGCGCAGGCCGCCGACGAGCTGATAGACCGTCTCGGAGAGCGTCCCCTTGTAGGGCACGCGGCCGACGATGCCTTCCGGGACGAGCTTCTTGAGCTCGGCCTTGTCGTCCTGGAAATAGCGGTCCTTGGAGCCGGCCGCCATCGCGTCGATGGAACCCATGCCGCGATAGGCCTTGAACTTACGACCGCTGTAAATGATGGTCTCGCCCGGCGATTCTTCCGTGCCGGCGAACATGGAGCCGCACATCACGCAGTCGCCGCCGGCCGCGAGGGCCTTGACGATGTCGCCCGAGTAGCGGAGACCGCCGTCGGCGATGAGCGTCGCGTCCGTGCCCTTGAGGGCCTGGGAGGCGTTCCAAATGGCGCTGAGCTGCGGCACACCCACGCCCGCAACGATGCGCGTGGTACAGATAGAACCGGGGCCGATGCCGACCTTGACGCCGTCCGCGCCGGCCTTAACCAGGTCACGGGCACCCTCCTCCGTGGCCACGTTGCCCACCACCACATCCAGGGTCGGGTAGGCTTTCTTGACACGCTTCAGCAGGTCGATGACGCCCTTGCTGTGACCATGGGCGGAGTCGAGCACCACGGCATCCACGCCCTCGGCGTAGAGCGCGGCCACGCGGTCGAGCGCATCCGGCGTGATGCCGATGCCGGCAGCGCAGCGCAGGCGCCCCTTGGCGTCCTTGCAGGCGTCGGGATGCAGGCGCTCCTTGATGAGGTCCTTGTAGGTGATCAGGCCCACGATGCGGCCCTTCTCATCCACGACCGGGAGCTTCTCCACTTTATATTTCTGAAGAACGGATTTCACGTATTCGCGGTCCGTGCGGGAATCCGGGATGGTGACCAGGTTCTGCGAGGTCATCACGTCGCGCACCAGCACGTCCAGGTCCTCCTGGAAACGGACGTCGCGGTTGGTCACGATGCCCACCAGGTGCTTCTCCGCGTCGGTGACGGGGATGCCGCCGATGTGGTTGTCGCTCATCAGCTGGAGGGCGTCCCCCACCGTCTGGTCCTGGTTGATCGTGACGGGATCGCTGATCATTCCGTTCTCCGAGCGCTTCACCTTGCGCACCTCGGCGGCCTGCGCGGCGATGCTCATGTTTTTATGAATCACGCCGATGCCTCCTTCCCTTGCCAGGGCGATGGCCATCGGCGCTTCGGTCACTGTGTCCATGGCGGCGGACACGATGGGGATGTTGAGGTGAATGTTGCGGGAGAAACGGGTCTGCAGGGACACTTCCCGCGGCAGGACTTCGGAGTACGCCGGAATCAGGAGTACATCGTCAAAAGTCAAGCCTTCCAGGGCGATTCTTTCATCAATAAAGGACATATGCGGAGGGACTTTTATTTGACCTGCAAAGTTAAACAAAATTGCCCTCCTCTACAAAAAAAGTTTTCAACACTTTATCCTACAGGCGTTGGGCAAGCTCCTGATAGACGCGCTTTGAGATGGGAAGGATGGTGTCGGGCACGTCGAGCTCGGCGCTGAAGACGTCGTCGCGGTCGCGCCGCAGGGCGACGACATGCGAAGGATTGACGTAGTACGAGCGATGGGAACGGATGAAGCCGTAATGCTCCATCAGCGGCGCGATCGCCAGCATCGTCGAGCGGAGCATGTAGTCCTTGGGGTGGCCGTTTTCGAGATAATAGATACGGACATAATTTTCCTGCGCCTTGACGTACAGGATGGCGTCCTTGAGCAGCACGAGGCGAACCTGCCGCCCGGCATTGGAGAAGCGGACCAGCTCCTTTTCGGCGGCAGGCGTCCGACTCGCCGTGATCAGGCCGCAGACGACCCCGATGCCGGCATAGGGGAAGACCAGGACCAGGAAGGAAAAAGGGACGCAACGTGCCAGCCAGGTAAAATAGGGCGCACTCGGATCCATCAGGAAAAGGTAGAGCGCAAAGAAATAGGTGATCACCGTCAGTTCCAGCACATTCCAGGCCGCGAGCTGCCACCAGTTGCGGTTAAGATATCCGCGGAGCAGGTAGCGAAGGGTCCGGTAAAGGAGAATCGTGACGAGCGCAATGCACGACAGCATCGTCACGTTGAAGATGAACAGCGAGCGGCCCATGTCCAGGGTCTCCTCACAGTGGAACGGCGTCCAGACCAGCATGAAAACGAAGAAAAAGAAAGGGGCCAGGAGGATATACCACAGCTCGGTCGTATAGCGGCGGAAGAGGTCTGAAAGGGCGTTCATGGCTTGTGTGACGAAAACTGAACATAACCGCAATCCGTCACAGAACGGATTACTTCGTCACAAATATAGCGCTTTTATCAATTTATGCAAGTATTCGACACGAAATTAGTCACGTATTTCAGGATTTCGTAAATTTGTCCATTATGATTAAGACTCTACTTTTGATTCCCCTGCTGGCGCTGCAGTTCCAGTCCGTGGACAAGGCTTTCCAGCGCGGCAATGACTACCCTGCCTGCGAGCAGACCCTGCTGGAGATGCTCCCGAAGGCCGAGAACGCACAGGAGAAGGCGTCCGTGCTCTGGCGCCTCGCGCGAGTCAGCTATATGATAGGCGACGCCCAGACCGACAAGATGGCGCGCCGCGAGCGTTTTACCAAAGGCATCGAGTACGCTGAGCAGGGCTGCCGGGCGAACCCCCGGGATGCGCTGTGCCTCATGTGGCATTGCGCCAACGTGGGCCGGGAGTGCCAGACCCACCCCATGATGGAGCAGGCCGCCGCCGTGCCGAAGATGACCGAAGACCTGACCCGCATCCTGAACCAACTGGATCCGCACATGTCCGAAGCCTGGCAGGCGCTCTCGGAGATTTATTATTACCATCCGCTCAAATCCAAGGAGAGCGGTATCAACTACGCCCGCGCCGCGGCGCTGAACGCCCCGAAGGACGAGCCCCGGCTCATCACCTACATCTATCTCGCATCGCGCCTGTATGAACGCAACATGAGCGCAAGCAAGCGGGCGTCCCTGGCCGCAGAGCACAGCGCCAAGCTCGCCAAACTGTCGGGCGCCAGCAACATCGACCGCTACGCCTACACCGACGCCATGAAGCAGGCCCTCCCCTGGACGGAGAAGAGCATCGGCGAGTTGTCCGACCGCGAGGAAGCGCGCCTGATCCTGGACTATGCGGAGCGCCGCTACAAGTCCTTCAGCGAGCCCGCCAAGGCGGAGCGCGACGAATACAAGAATCTTCTTAAACTCAAACAACAATGGAAATAAACGGTCAACCGCTTTATCACTTTTCCTGTTCGCAGGATGTCATCCGTCTCCAGAACAAATACGCCCTTTTCAAACGCGTCCTGAACATCCTGTTTTCCGTCACCTTCGACGAAGGATTCGACGAAGCGCTGATGACGCAGGCGCTCAACAAACTCTTTGAGCGCCACGACTGCCTCCGGCTCCGTTTCGTCCAGCAGGGCAAGGAGACAATGCAGTATTTCGAGAAAGAGCGCAAAGTCGGCAAGATTCCGTCCCTGCGCCTCGACTCGAACGACGCCTACGAGGCCTTCTTCCGCCGCTTCCGCCGCAAGCCCACCGACGTGGCCAAAGGCGACGTGCTGCGCGTCGTATATGCCGTGAATCCGGACGGCAAGAAGATGGTGATCTGCAAGATCAGCCACTACGTGGCCGACACCTACGGCATCGGCGTCCTGGTCGCGGACCTGCTGGCCGTGTATGCCGCCCTGCGGGACGGGAAGGAACTTCCCCCGGCACCCGGCAGCTTCGAGGAAATCATCCGCAAGGACAACGAATACCGCAACGATGCGACGGCCCTGGAGCGCGACAGGGACTTCTACCGCGACTACTACTTCAACCGTCATCCTGAGCACCCTGTCTACTGCGGCACGCACGGCAACCGCTCCGACCGCTGGCTCAAGTACAAGCACAAGGGCGAATTCGGACTGCCCTACCTCTTCGTCCGCTGCGACACCGACCCCTTCCAGTTCGCCGTCCCGAATTCGATCACCCAGGCTGCGGAGAAGTGGTGCACGGACAACGGCATCTCCATGACCGCCTTCTTCCTGATGAGCTTCTCGCTGGCCCTCTCGCTGATCAACGACCGGGAGCGCCGCATGGCCAACGTGCTGATCCTCAACTGCCGCGGCACGGTCGCCGACCGCAAGACCGCCGGCACCAAGTGCTCGGCCGTGGCCGCCGTCACGGACATTGACTACGGCAAGAGTTTCCAGGACCTCGCCAACGTGATGGCCGGGGAGCACAATGAATTCTTCCGCCACACGCGCCTGTCCTACCTCGACATGGAAAAGATGCAGCACGACGCATGGAAGTTCTCCATGCTCCGTTTCCTGAACTGCGCGGGCTTCTCCTACATCCCGTTCACGGCGCCGGACGGCGTCACCTTCCAGCTCCACAGCAACGGCAAGGGCGCGCTGGTGACCTACATCGCCATCATGCACGACGTCAAGCGCAACGAGGTCTTCATCAACTACGACGTCCAGAAGCTGCTGGTCACGCCCGCACAGCTGGTCGATTTTCAAAACGTGTACAACCGCGTCATGGAGAAGGTGCTTGCCCATCCTGACGCTCCGCTTAACGAACTGTTTTAATTCATGAAAAAGGACAGTCTTTACCTGACCGAACGCCAGCACCAGGCCAACCGCCTGCTGCGTGAAGGCGACTACAAAAGCATCCGCGAAATGCTGGGACGCATCAAGGACCAGCTTCCCAAGCAGCCCATCCTCGCGGAACTGAACGACAAGAAAGAAATCGTCTACCATACCTCCGAGGACATCTACGAGGAAGTGATGTGCCTCGGCGACGGCCTGCTGGACGCCGGACTCGGCGGCAAGCACATCGCCATCGTCTCCGAGAACTGCGTCCGCTACGTCATCGCGGACATCTGCATCTCCAGCGGTGTCGGCGTCGTGACGCCCATCGACGTCAACGCCCCCGCCCCGCTGCTCGCCATGCTGCTTGCCAAGTGCGACGCCGACGCCGCCCTGTGCGGCGCGGAGCAGCTTCCCCTGCTGCGCGAAGTGCAGCCCCAGTGCCCGCGGCTCAAGGCCCTGATCACCATCGACAAGAAAGTCGACGGCGTCCCTTACTATGAAGAACTGGTCGCGCGCGGCCGCGAAATCGGCGAGGGCGGTCCCTACCGCAACTGCGAGCTGGACCTCGACGCCCCCGCCAAGATCCTCTTCACCAGCGGCACCACCGGCGCCAACAAGGGTGTCGTCCTGACGAACGCCAACTTGGCCGCCAACATGGTCAACTGCATGGACACCATCCGGGCCACGGACGACGAGAACACCTCCATGAGCGTCCTTCCGATGCACCATGCCACGGAAATCAACACGCACATCATGACGCGTATAGGCAGCGGCCGTCTGACTTACGTCAACGGCAACATCCGCAACATGATGACGAACATCAAGATCTTCCAGCCCACCATCACGACCATCGTCCCGATGATCCTCAACGCGTTCTACAAGAACATCTGGGTCAATGCCCGCAAGGCCGGCAAGGAAGAGAAGCTCAAGAAGGGCATCAAGATCTCCAACCTGCTGCGCAAATTCGGCATCGACAAGACGCACAGCATGTTCAAGGACATCTATGAGCCTTTCGGCGGCAAACTCGACATGATCGTCAGCGGCGGCTCGATGCTCAACCCCGTCGTCATCAAGGGGATGAACGACCTGGGCTGGCGTATCGAAAACGGCTACGGCATCACGGAGTGCGGTCCGCTCATCTCGATCAATTCCGACACGCTCTCCGAGCACCTCAGCGTGGGCAAGGCCTGCCCGGGTCTCGAGGTGAAGATCGCCAACCCGGACGAGGACGGCATCGGCGACCTGTGCGTGCGCGGCAAGAGCGTTTTCCGCGAATACTACAAGGATCCGGAGGCCACGGCCGCCGTCTTCGACGCAGAAGGGTACTTCAACACCGGCGACAGCGCCCGCATTGACGAGCAGGGCCGCATCTTCCTGATGGGCCGCAAGAAGAACACCATCGTGCTGCCCAGCGGCAAGAACATCTGCCCGGAGGAGGTCGAGAACGTGATCGAAACCGGCATGGACTTCGCCGACGACATCGTGGTGTACCGGGCGGAGCAGCGCGTCGGCAACGCCAGCCGCGAGGTGCTCGTGGCCGGCCTCTACATCTCCAACGAGGCCATCCGCGCCGACCGCGAGAAGATCGCCGCCACCATGCGTCAGATCAACGAAACCCTGGCTGATTACAAACGAATTGAATACATAGAACTCCCCGCCACCGGCTACGAGAAGACCTCCACCCGCAAGATCAAGCGGGCCGGCCTGCCGACCGTCTGCTCCGGTGAGGGCATCAAGCTGTCTTAACTATTATGGATGTAAAGAAAGAATTCCTGAACATTCTCCAGGACTATGTAGAATTTCCGGTAGAGGAAGTCAACACCGAGGAGGCCTTCAAAGCGGCCTCCGGCATAGACTCCTTCGTGTTCATCGAGATCATTGCCAGGATCGAAGAGCACTTCGGCATCTCCATCCCCAACAGCGACCTGAAGGGCTTCTCCACCATCGATGACATCATCCGCTACATCGAGGCCCGCGTGAACTAATCCCGGGATCCCTTTATTTCACTTCTCGGGCACACCAGCGCCCCATTTTGTGCCCGGCAGCCACTTCCCAGGGGCAAAAACACTCCATTTTGCCCCTGGCAACCCTTTTTTCTTGTCGCCAGGGGCAAATCAGGGGTCTGGTGCCCCTGAGAAACGAGATTCGCCGGTCGGGGCCGGCGAATGACGGAAAGGAGCCGGCGAATGACGGCTTATTGCCGTTTAGCCTCGTCGGATTTACGCTTGCGGTACATCTGCCAGGTGTTATAGCAGTTGTGCCAGATGGAGTAGAAGCCGCCGGCGACGGAGGTGACGGGGTCGAGGAAGGTGTAGCCCATCCAGATGCCGAAGACGGTGTTCTTCTGGCCGAGGGCCTGGCCGGCGGAGATGGGGCACTTGTAACGGCGCCCGATGGCGCGGCCCAGCCAGAACTGGAAGGCGCAGGCGAGCAGCGACGCGACGCCGATCTGCCAGAGGGCCGCGGCGCCGGAGTCGTTCTGCACGATGGCGCGGGTGCTCATCAGGATGGCGAGCGTGAGCGAGACCGCCCAGATATAGAAAGACAGGTTCGGGAAGCCCATCAGCCAGGCGTGGAACTTCGGCAGCAGGTAGCGCACGAGCCAGGCCGACAGGCAGGGCAGGATCAGCAGCGGGAACACCTTCGCGAGGATACGCATGAAGGCTTCGCCGAAGGTCAGCCCGGCCATCGGATGGACCAGCGGCACCATCAGCGGCACCAGCACCGCCACCACCAGGTTGATCAGCACGGTGTACGTCACCACCCCCGCCATGTTGCCGCCCAGCTTGCCCGTGACCACGGCGCAGGCCGTCGCCGTCGGGCAGATCAGGCACAGCATCGCCGCCTCGATCCCGGCCCGGGCGGGCAGGGCCGGCCAGATGATCAGCACCAGCGCCAGCCCCACGAACGTGAGCGACTGCACCAGCAGCAGCCAGCCCATCCAGCGGTGCGGGCGCATCTGGTGCGGCTCGATCTTGCAGAAACTTAGGAAGAGCATCGCGAAGAGTAGCATCGGCTGCACTTCCTTGACGATGCTCTCCAGCACCGGCCCGGCCGGATGCAGCGCCGGAATGGCATGATAGACCAGATACAGGGAGGCGCCCACAATCATGCCGATGATGAGCGCCCAGTCCCTGAGGAACTTCAGAAAAGTATAGCGGTACTCCCCCATGCTAACGCGGTTCCACCCGCGCGAGGAAACTCTCAACCGTGTTCTCCATCAGCATCGCGATGGTCATCGGCCCCACGCCGCCCGGCACGGGCGTGATCGCGGAAGCGCGCAGGCGGGCGCCGACATAGTCCACGTCTCCGCAGAGTTTGCCGTCCGCGTCGCGGTTGATGCCGACATCGATCACCACGGCCCCGGGCTTCACCATGTCGCCCGTGACCATGTTCGGCCGGCCGACGGCCACCACCAGCACATCCGCCTGCAGGGTCATGGCCTTGAGGTCCTTGGTGCGGGAATGCGCGATGATCACGGTGGCGTTGCGGTCCAGCAGGAGCTTCGCCACCGGCTTGCCGACGATGTTGCTGCGGCCCACGACCACGGCGATCTTGCCGGCGAGGTCGATGCCGCTCTCGTCGATCAGCCGGAGGATGCCCTTCGGCGTGCAGGGAACGGTGCAGGGACGGCCGAGCCAGAGGTCGGAGACGTTGCCGGGATGGAATCCGTCCACATCCTTCTCCTTGGCGATCGCGTCGATGACGCGCTCCTCGTTGATCTGTTTGGGCAGCGGAAGCTGCACCAGGATGCCGTCCACCTCAGGATCGCGGTTCAGGTCGTCGATCATCTTGAGGAGGGCCTCCTCGGTGGCGTCCTCGGCCATCGTGATGAGGCGGGAATTCATCCCCACATAGATGGCGGACTTGACCTTGTTGCGCACGTAAACCTGGCTCGCGGGATTATTGCCCACGATGATGACGGCCAGCGACGGCTTGCGGCCGTACTTCACCTCCAGCTTGCTCACCTGCTCACGCAGGCTGTCCTTGATGGAATTCGAAAGCGCCTTGCCGTCCAGCACCTTGCCGTCCAGCGCCCAGTGGGCGATGTCGCGGCGGAAGAAAAGATTGTCGCAGCGGATCTTGGCGACCTCGGCGTACACCTTCTCCCAGGCGGCACGGGTGTCCTTGCCCTCGGCCACGACCATCATCACGCGGCCGCCGGCCGTCAGGAGGCGGTCGCCGTCGCGCTTGGTGCCCATGTGGTACACGCGCCCGTCGACCTGGTCCGCGCCGAGGATCTCGGCGCCCTTCTCGTAGGAGCCGGGATAGCCCTTGGAGGCCAGCACGACACCCAGCGTCACGGCCTTGCGCCACTTCGGCTCCGCCACGGGGCGGCCCGTGGCCACGGCCTCGAACACGTCATAAATATCACTCTCCAGCAACGGCAGCACGACCTCGGTCTCGGGGTCGCCGAAGCGGGCGTTGAACTCGATCACCTTGATGCCGTCCGGGGTCTTCATCAGGCCGCCGTAGAGCACGCCCGACAGCGGGCAGCCCTCGGAGACCATCGCCTTGGCGGTGGCCTTCAGGATCTGCTCGAGGGCGAAGGATTCGTCCTCCTTCGTGATGAAGGGCAGGCCCGTGTAGGCACCCATGCCGCCGGTGTTCGGCCCCTTGTCGCCGTCGAAGGCGCGCTTGTGATCCTGCGAAAGCGGCATCGGATAGACCCGCTCCCCGTCCACGAAAGCCATGAAGGAGAATTCGGGACCTGTCAGGAAATCCTCCACCACCACGCGGCCCTTGCCGAAGGCCTCGTCGAGCAGCATGCTGCGCAGCGCGGCCTCCGCCTCCACCGCGTCGGCGGCGATCACGACGCCCTTGCCGGCGGCCAGGCCGTCGTACTTCAGCACGGCCGGGAACGGCCGCGCGTTCACGTAAGCGAGCGCCTCGTCGAAGTCGTCGAAACTGCGGTAGCCCGCCGTCGGGATGGCGTACTTGTCCATCAGGATCTTGGCGAACTCCTTGCTGCTCTCAATGCGCGTGGCGGCCTGCGTGTGGCCGAAAATCTTCAGCCCGGCGGCGCGGAAGGCATCCACGACGCCGACGGACAGCGCGGCCTCGGGGCCCACGACCGTGAGGTCGATCCCCTGCTCCTGCGCGAACTTCAGCAGGCCGGCCACATCCGTGTCCTTCACGGGCACGCACTCCGCCTGCGCGGCGATGCCGGCGTTGCCGGGGGCGCAGAAAATCTTCGCCACCTGCGGGGAACGGCTGAGCGCATCCACGATGGCGTGGCAGCGTCCGCCGCCACCGACCACGAGCACTTTCTTATCTTTTGCCATAGGACTAATGCTTGAAATGTCTGATTCCGGTGAAGAGCATCGTGATGCCGAGCTCGTCCGCCTTCTTGATCGCATCCTCGTCGCGGATGCTGCCGCCCGGCTGCACGATGGCGGTCACGCCATACTTCGCGGCCAGGGCCACGGTGTCGTCGAAGGGCAGGAAGCCGTCGGACGCGAGGATGAGCCCCTCGGTGAATCCGGCCGCCTTGGCCTGCTCCAGCGCGATCTCGGCGGAGCCGACGCGGTTCGTCTGGCCGGCACCAACGCCGATGGTGTGGTTGTCGCGCACCACGGCGATGGCGTTGGACTTGATGTGCTTGACGATGCGCCAGCCGAAGTCGAGGTCGGCCATCTGGGCCGCCGTCGGCCGGACCTTCGTCACGCACATCTCCGGCTTCACCTGCTCCACGGCGGTGTCGAGCTGCTGCGCGAGCATGCCGCCGTTCACGCCGACGTACTGCATCGGAGCCTGGGCCTCGGGGGCCATCGGCACCTCCAGTACGCGGAGGTTCTTCTTCGAGGAGAGGATCTCCAGCGCCTCCGGGGTGAAGGACGGGGCGATCACGATCTCCAGGAAAATGGGCTTCATGCCCGCGGCCACCTCGGCGGTGAGCTCGCGGTTCACGCCCACGATGCCGCCGTAGATGCTGACCTTGTCCGCCTCATAGGCGGCCTGCCAGGCCTGCTCGATGGTCTCGCCGACCGCCGCGCCGCAAGGGTTCATGTGCTTGAGCGCCACGCAGAAGGGCTTGTCGGAGAAGTCGCGCAGCACGTTCAGGGCCGCGTTGGCATCCTGGATATTGTTGTAGGAAAGCTCCTTGCCCTGGATCTGCTTCGCGAAAGCGAGGGAATAGGGCGCGGGCTCCAGGGCCGCATAGAACTTCGCGGCCTGGTGGGGATTCTCGCCGTAGCGGAGCCCCTGCTTGAGGTCGTATTCGAGGAAGAGTTTCTCGTTCAGGCCAGCCTGCCTGCGCATCCAGGAAGAGATGCACATGTCGTACTCGGCCGTGTGGGTATAAGCCTTGGCGGAGAGCTGCAGGCGCGTCTGGTCGGAGGTCTTGCCGTTGGCACGGAGCTCGTCCAGCACGCGGTCATAGTCCGCGGGGTCGCAGACGATGGTCACGTCGCGCCAGTTCTTGGCGGCACTGCGCACCATCGACGGGCCGCCGATATCGATATTCTCGATGGCATCCTCCATCGACACGCCTTCCTTGGCGATGGTCTGGCGGAAAGGATAAAGGTTTACGCACACGAGGTCGATGGTCTCGATCCCCTGCTCGGCAAGCGTCTGCATATGGGCCGGCAGGTCGCGGCGCGCGAGGATGCCGCCGTGCACTTTCGGATGCAGGGTCTTCACCCGGCCGTCGAGGATCTCGGGGAAGCCCGTGACTTCGCTGATGCCGACGGTCTTCACGCCGCTGCTCTCCAGCAGCTTCTGCGTGCCGCCCGTGGCGATGATGGTCCAACCCAATGCCTGGAGCCCCTGCACGAAAGGCACGAGCCCGGTCTTGTCGCTTACACTGACTAACGCTCTCATATCTGTTTCAATAATTTCTGTATGGTTTCCACGTATAACTGATGCTCAATCTTCTGACCGATGCGGTGCACCTCCTCGGGATCGGAGCCGTCGTATTCGAAGGCCCGCTGGGCGATGATCTTGCCGCCGTCCAGGTCGCCGTTCACCCAATGGATGGAGATTCCGTACACCTTGACGCCGTATTCAACCGCCTGCTCCACGGCATGCGCACCCTTGAAGGCCGGCAGCAGCGAGGGGTGGATGTTGATGATGCGGCCGCCGTAGGCGTCCAGCAGCACGTCGGAGATGATGCGCATGTAGCCCGCCAGGCAGATGAGGTCGATGCCTGCGGCGTCCAGGCGCCGGATCACCTCCCGCTCGAAGTCCGCCTTGGAGGCGAACTCCTTCGGGCTGGCCACGAAGCTCGGGACGCCGAAACGCTCGGCGCGCGCCACCACGGCGGCCCCCGGCTTGTCGCAGACCATCAGGGCCACTTCAGCGTCCAGCCGCCCGTCGGCGCAAGCCTGGGCGATGGCCTCGAAGTTGGTCCCGGAGCCGCTGGCGAATACCGCTAACTTCTTCATAACACTCAGGCCATCACGATATTGACACCCGGCTGGTTCGTGACGCGGCCGATGACGGAAGCCTTCTCGCCGTGGGCCTCAAGGATGCTGATGGCCTTGTCCGCCTCGGAGGCGTCAACGGCCAGCACCATGCCGATGCCCATGTTGAAGATGTTGAACATTTCGCGGTGCGCGACGCCGCCCCATTTCTCCAGGACCTGGAAGACCGGAAGGATCTCCCAGGTGCCCTCGATGATCTCGAGGCCCTGGTTCGCCCGCAGGATGCGGGGGATGTTCTCGTCGAAGCCGCCGCCCGTGATGTGCGCCACGCCGTGCACGTCGCACTGGCGGATGACGTCGAGCACCTGCTTGACGTAGATGCGCGTCGGGGTCAGCAGGACCTCGCCGAGGGTGCGGCCGCCGAACTCGGGCACGACCTCGGAATAGGCGTGCTTGCCGTCGGCGACGATCTTGCGCACGAGGCTGAAGCCGTTGGAGTGCACGCCGCTGGAGGCGATGCCCACCAGGACGTCGTCCACCTTCACCTTCGTGCCGTCGATGAGCTTGCTCTTCTCGACGACGCCGGTCGTGAAGCCCGCGATGTCGTACTCGTCACCCTCGTACATGCCCGGCATCTCGGCCGTCTCGCCGCCCACCAGGGCGCAGCCCGCTTGCCGGCAGCCTTCGGCGACGCCGGCCACGATGGCCTCCACCTTCGCGGGAATGTTGTGGCCCAGGGCCACGTAGTCGAGGAAGAAGAGAGGCTCGGCGCCCTGCGCGAGCACGTCGTTGACGCACATCGCCACGGCGTCGATGCCGATGGTGTCGTGCTTGTCCATCGCGAAGGCGATCTTGAGCTTGGTGCCCACGCCGTCGGTGCCGCTCACCAGGACCGGCTCCTTGTAGCCGAGCGAGGCGAGGTCGAACATGCCGCCGAACGATCCGATGCCGCCCATCGAGCCCGGACGGGCCGTGGAGGCGACGTGCTGCTTGATGCGGCGGACCACCTCGTAGCCCGCTTCCAGGTTCACGCCTGCTTTTTCGTAAGATTGTGCCATATCTTTTGTTTAGTCGTTTTCGATCATTTCTTCATACAGGAGCGTCGGGTACTCGCCCGTGAAGCACGCCTGGCAAGGGTCGGCGCAGCCGAAGCAGGAGTCGCGCGTGGACTCCGGGCTGAGGTAGCCCAGGGAGTCGGCGCCGAGCACCTGGCGGGCCTCCTCCAGCGTGCGGTGAGAGCAGAGAAGCTCCTCCTCGGTGGAGGTATCCACGCCGTAGTGGCAGGTGTATTTCATCATCGGGCTGGCAATGCGGACGTGCACCTCCGTGGCACCGGCCTCGCGGAGCATCTTGACGATCTTGAGCGAGGTCGTGCCGCGGACGATCGAGTCGTCCACCAGCACCACGCGCTTGCCGGCCACGATGCTGCGCACCGGCGAGAGCTTCATCTTCACGCCCAGTTCGCGGAGCGACTGGACCGGCTGGATGAAGGTGCGTCCCACGTATTTGTGCTTCACCAGCCCCATCTCGTAGGGGATGCCGCTCTCCTCGGCGAAGCCCATGGCCGCGCTGAGGCTGGACTCGGGCACGCCCACCACGATGTCGGCCTCGACCGGATTCTCGCGGTAGAGACGACGGCCGGCTTCCTTGCGGTACGCATGGACGTTGCAGCCATCGATATCGCTGTCCGGACGGGCGAAGTAGATGTATTCCATCGCGCACATGCGGTGGCGGTTGAAGTGCGAATAGGTCGTGCTGCGCAGGCCGTGGTTGTCCATGGAGACGATCTCGCCCGGTTGGACGTCGCGGATGAACTGCGCGCCCATGATCTCGAAGGCGCAGGACTCGCTGCTGACCACGTAGCCGTCGCCCAGTTTGCCGATGCAGAGGGGCTTGATGCCGTACTTGTCGCGCGCGGCGTAGATGCGGTTCTTGGTCATGATCACGAAGGTGAAGCCGCCCTCGATCATGTTCAGGGCCTTGACGATGGTCATGATGCGGTTCTCCTTGGTCCGGTCCTTTTTGATGAGGTTCGCCAGCAGTTCGCTGTCGGTACCGGTCTGGAAGATGGATCCGTGACGCTCCAGATACATCGTGATCTGGCGGGCGTTGATGAGGTTGCCCTCCCCCGCGATGGCGAAGTCGCCGGAATGGTGGTGGAAGAACAGCGGCTCCACGTTGTCCAGGCCGCCCTTGGAGGCGTTGGCATACTTGACGCTGCCGATGCCGATCTTGCCGGGCAGGTGGGTCAGCTCGCCGTTGGTGAAGATCTCGCTCAGCAGGCCCTGTCCGCGGTAGCGGTGGCTCTCCCCTTTCGAATCAAAGGTGATGATGCCGCCGCCTTCCTGGCCACGGTGCTGGAGGTTGTGCAGTCCGTAATAGATATAGGTCGATGCGCTCGGCACGCCATATACAGCAAGAACGCCCATATTATTCAGTCACTTTTTTCAAACGGTTCAACACATTGGTATAGCTCTCCACCACGCGGCTCAGGTCCAAGCGGAAGCGGTCCTTGTCCATCCGCTCGCCCGTGGCCTCGTCCCAGAGGCGGCAGGTGTCGGGACTGATCTCGTCCGAGATGATGATGGCGCCCGAGTCGGAAGCCCGGCCGAATTCGATCTTCATGTCCACCAGCTCGATGCCGGCCTTGTGGAAGACAGGCCGGAGCAGGTCGTTCACCTTGCGGGCCGTGTTGTACATCTCGTCCAGCTCGCGGTAGGAAGCCAGGCCGAGCGCGACGGCATGGTCGCGGTTGATGAGGGGATCGTCGAGCTCGTCGTTGTTGTAGCGGAGATCCACGATGGTGTTCTCGTGGCGGAAACCCTCCGGCACGCCGAGACGGTAGGCCAGCGAGCCGGCGATGCGGTTGTGCACCACCACCTGCAGGGGGATGATCTCGATCTTGCGGCAGAGCTGCTCCTGCTCGCCCACCTGACGGATGAAATGGGTCTCCACGCCATTCTTGTTCAGGTAGTCCAGCAGGATGGACGAAATCTGGTTGTTCAGGGCGCCCTTGCCGATGAAGCGGGCCCGCTTCACGTTGTTGTAGGCGACCGTCACATCCTTGTAACGGAAAATGACTTCGTCGGGATGGTCGGTCGAGAAGACCTGCTTCTCGTTTCCCTCGAAGATCAGTGCTCCTTTCTTCATGCTATAATTGGTTTTTCTTGAAATATCTCACGGCGTTGTCGAAGAGCGGCTGGTACAGTTCCTCCTCGATGTTCTTGAACACGTTGGGCTCCCAACGCTCCGTGTGGCCCATCTTGCCGAGGATCTGGCCGTTCGGACTGATGATGCCCTCGATGGCGTAGTAGGAGCCGTTCGGGTTGTACGGCGCCTCCATCGTGACCTCCTCGGAGAAGGGATCCACGTACTGGAAGGCCACCTGACCCTTGGCGAAGAGCTCCTTCGCCAGCGCCTCGGAGACCATGAACTTGCCCTCGCCGTGGCTGACGGCGATGGTGTGCAGGTCGCCGACGTTCATACCGGCGAGCCAGGGCGAGCGGGTCGTGGCGACGCGCGTCGTGGCCATCTGGGAGATGTGGCGGTTGATGTCGTTGCGGAACAGGGTCGGGCTCTCGTGCGTGACCATCCCGAGGTGGCCGTACGGCAGCAGGCCGCTCTTGACGAGCGCCTGGAAGCCGTTGCAGATGCCCAGGATGAGACCGCCGCGCTCCAGCAGGCCCTCGATGGACCGGGCCACGCGGGCGTTGTTCAGCACGTTGGCGATGAATTTGCCGCTGCCGTCCGGTTCGTCGCCGGCGGAGAAGCCGCCCGCGAGCATGAGGATCTGGCAGCCGTCGATCGCGCGCGCCATCTCGTCGATGGAGCTGAGCACGTCCGCGCCCGTGAGGTTGCGGAACACGCCGAAGCTGACGTCGGCCCCCGCCCGGCGGAACGCCTTGGCGGTGTCGTAGTCGCAGTTCGTGCCCGGGAAGACCGGGATATAGTTCAGCATTTTGGTATGGGCGGCGGGAACCCTGGCCGGATAGACTTTCGCGTACTTGCCGGCGTTCGCCTCCATCAGGCGGTCGATCGAGATGCGCTCGCCGCCGATGCGCAGCAGGCCGTCCTCGCCGGGCGTGACCTCGCCGAGCAGGATGGCCTGCGGGAAGTCCAGCGCCTCCTCCGCTTCCACGAGGATGGAGCCGTAGCCAAGGTCAAAGAGCTGGCGCTCGTCCAGCTTGACGTCCACGCCGAAGAGGTTTCCGAAGGCCATCTTGGCGAGGCCTTCCGCCACGCCGCCGCGGCCCAGGGCCCAGGCGGACACCACGTTGCCCGTGGCGATCTGCTCGTGGACGAAGTCCCAGTTGGCCTTCAGCTGCTCCGTGTCGGGCATGCGGTTGGCCAGCGGGGTATGTTTGATGAGGTAGAGCTTGTTGCCCTCCCACTTGAGTTCCGGGGAGATGACGCGGCGGGCGTCCACCGTCGTCACGCCGAAGGCGATCAGGGTGGGCGGCACGCTGATGTGCTCGAAGGTGCCGCTCATCGAGTCCTTGCCGCCGATGGACGGCAGGCCGAAGGCGAGCTGCATCTTCAGGGCGCCGAGCAGTGCGGAGAGCGGCTTGCCCCAGCTGTGCGGGTCGGCTGTCATGCGCTCGAAGTACTCCTGGTAGGAGAAGCGCATGCCCGACCATTCACCGCCCGCGGCGACGACCTTCGCGCAGGCGTCCACCACCGCGTACGCGGCGCCGTGGTACGGGCTCCAGCTCGACAGGAACGGGTCGTAGCCGAAGGCCATCATGCTGGCCGTGTCGGTGTAGCCGTCGGCGGGGAGCTTCTGCACGGACACCTGCGTCTCCGTGGCCTGCAGGGCGCCGCCGTAAGGCATGAGCACCGTGGAACGGCCGATCGTGGAGTCGAACATCTCCACGAGGCCCTTCTGGGAGGCCACGTTGGGGTCGGACAGGGTCGCGACCATCTTTTCCTTCAGGGTCTCGCCCGCCGGCTCGCGGCGGAACGGATCGATGTCCTCGACGGCGCCGATGACCGCCTGGGAATAGTGCTTCGCGCCGGCACTGTCGATGAACTCGCGGGAGAGGTCGGCGACCGTCTCGCCATGGTAGCTCATGCGCATGCGGCCGCGGTCGGTCACGTCGGCGACGTGCGTCACCTCGACGTTCTCCTCGCCGCACAGGGCCTCGAAGGCCGCGCGGTCCTTCGCTTCCACCACCACGGCCATGCGCTCCTGGGACTCGCTGATGGCGAGCTCGGTGGCGTTCAGGCCGCTGTATTTGGTCGGCACGCGGTCCAGGTAGATGTCCAGGCCGGGGGCCAGTTCGCCGATGGCGACGCTCACGCCGCCCGCGCCGAAGTCGTTCGATTTCTTGATGAGGCGCGTCACGTCCGGGCGGCGGAAAAGCCGCTGGAGCTTGCGCTCCTCCGGGGCGTTGCCCTTCTGGACCTCGCTGCCGCAGGTCTCGAGCGAGGCGCCCGTGTGCTCCTTGGAGGAGCCGGTGGCGCCGCCGATGCCGTCGCGGCCCGTGCGGCCGCCCAGCAGGAGGATCACGTCGCCCGGCGCGGGGCTCTCGCGGCGGACGTTCTCCGCCTTGACGGCGCCCACCACGGCGCCCACTTCGAGGCGCTTGGCCGTGTAGCCGGGGTGATAGATTTCACGCACGTGCGTGGTGGCGAGGCCGATCTGGTTGCCGTAGCTGGAATAGCCGTGGGCCGCCTTGCGGCTGATCATGCGCTGCGGGAGCTTGCCCGCCAGGGTGTCCTTTACGGCGGCGTTGATGTCGCCGGCACCCGTCACGCGCATCGCCTGGTATACGTAGGCCCGGCCGGAGAGCGGGTCGCGGATGGCGCCGCCCAGACAGGTGGCCGCACCGCCGAACGGCTCGATTTCGGTCGGATGGTTGTGCGTCTCATTCTTGAACTGCAGCAGCCACTTCTCCGGCTGCCCGTCCACTTCCACGTCCACGAAGATGCTGCAGGCGTTGTTCTCTTCGCTCTGCTCCAGGTCCTCCAGCAGACCGCGCTTGCGCAGCACGCGCGCGCCGATCGTGGCGAGCTCCATCAGGCAGAGGCTCTTCTGCTCGCGGCCCAGCTCCTTGCGGACGGACAGGAATTCGCGGTACTCCGCCTCGATCTCCTCCTTGGCGAAGGAATCGTCCACGCGGACGTCCGTCAGCTCGGTGGTGAAGGTCGTGTGGCGGCAGTGGTCACTCCAGTAGGTGTCGAGGATGCGCAGCTCCGTCTCGGACGGGTCGCGGCCTTCCTTCGTGAAATAGCGCACCACCTCGGCGAGGTCGTCCGTGTTCATCGCCAGGCCCCACTGCTTGCAGAAGGCGGCGTACTCCGCGGGCTGCATCTTCGTGAAGCCCGCAAGCGAGGCGAGCGGCTTCACCTCCGCCTTGCCTTCCGGCTGCAGGCGGCCGAGATCCTTGGGCCGGGACTCCACCGCGTTGATGTAGTAGTGGCGGATGGCGGCGAGCGTCTCGTCGGAGAGGTCGTCGTCAAAGATGAGCAGGCGCGAGGAGCGGATCTGCACGTCGGCCGACGGGTCGATCAGGTGGACGCAGTCCAGGGCCGAGGAGGCCCGCTGGTCGAACTGGCCGGGGATGTACTCGACGGCCAGGTATTTCTTGCCTTCGAGCGGGCAGTCGTCCGTCACGGTGTCCGTGACCACCTCGCCAAAGACCGTGTAGCGGCATTTCTCCAACAGCTCGTCGGAGAAGCCGAACAAATCATAGACATTCAGGAGCCGCAGGGTACGCAGCGAGAGAGAAAGGTTTTCGTTGAACTCGTTCTTGAGGCTCTGCGCCTCAACCTGGAACTCCGAACACTTTTCTACGAAGATGCGGTGTGCATTCATAATTTATATCTCGGTTTGAAGGACCTTTTCTGCCTGTTTCTTCCGGAAGTCCTCCAGCTTGGCCGCAAGGCCGGCGTCCTGGAGGGCGAGCATGGCGATGGCGTAGAGGGCGGCATTCTTGGCTCCGTCGATCGCCATCGTCGCGACGGGAATGCCGGAAGGCATCTGTACAATGGACAGCAGGGAATCCAGCCCGTTCAGCGCCTTGCTCTTGATCGGGATGCCGATCACGGGGAGCGAAGTCAGGGCGGCCGCCATGCCGGGCAGGTGGGCGGCGCCGCCGGCGCCGGCAATCACGATGCCCACGCCGCGGTCGCGGGCGGTGGCCATGTACTCACTGAAGAACTGAGGTGTGCGGTGTGCGCTGATGACTTTTTTCTCGTAGGGGACCCCGAACTGTTCGAGGGTCTCGCAAGCGGCTGACATCACCTCCCAGTCGCTCTTGGATCCCATGATAATGCTGACTTTCATACTCGAACTAACAAGCTGCAAATTTACAACAAACTGAAACTCCTTGCAAGGAAAGTTATCGACATTTTACATTTTACATTGTTAATAACTTTCTCGCACGTGCGTGCATTTTTGCGCGGGCGCGACGGGATTTTTCCGTATCTTTGTCATTTGGATTCATCTCATAACCCAAAACCGTATGTCAATCGCCCTGGAACTGCCTCTCCGCCTGCTGGGTGCCGCCCTGCTCGGAGCGGCCATCGGCTATGAGCGCGAAATGCGCGGCAAGGGGGCCGGCCTCCGGACCCACATGCTCGTGGCGCTGGGCTCAGCCCTGTTCATGACCATTTCCATTTACGGCTTCCCGGACGCCAACAGGTTCGACGCTTCACGCGTCGCCGCCGGTGTCGTGGGCGGCCTCGGCTTCCTTTGTGCCGGCATCATCATGAAGAACCGCCACATCAGCGGCCTGACCACCGCGGCCGGTCTCTGGGTGACGGGCGCCGTGGGCCTGGGCATGGGCGGCGGCATGTATGAGATGAGCATTCTCTGCACCTTCCTAATGATTCTCTGCCTCGAGGTCATGCACTTCCTCATCCCCAGCATGGGCGAGCGCCAGATCACGGCCACCCTCTCCGCCGCGGACGACAAGGTCCTGCAGGCGGCGATCGAGTCACTGGGCAAGCAGGTGGTGTGGTTCGCCATCCTGCGCGAGGGCGAGCTCGTCAAGGCGGAGATCAACCTGCGTACCAACAAGAAAGAAAGCCCGCTCGCGCTGCTGGAACGCCTTTCGGCGATGCCCGGCATCCGGGTGGAAATCATGGAGTAAATGGACAGACTGCTCAAAGGAGGAACCCTGATCGACGCCGCCGGCCAGCGCCGGGGCGACGTACTCATCCGCGACGGCCGCATCGCCGCCATCGGGCCCGACATCGTCGAGGCCTCCGACGCTCAGGTCGTGGACTGCAGCGGGAAGTGGATTTCCGCCGGCTTCGTCGACGTCCACGTCCATTTCCGCGAGCCCGGCCAGAGCTACAAGGAAACCATCCGCACCGGGTCGCTGGCCGCCGCGCACGGCGGCTACACCACCGTCTGCGCGATGCCGAACCTCAACCCCGTGCCCGACAGCCCCGAGACCCTGGCCCTGGAGCAGGAGATCATCGACCGCGATGCCTGCATCGAGGTCCTCCCCTACGCCGCCATCACGCGCGGCCGCCGGGGGCTGGAGCCCGTGGACATCGCCGCGCTCAAGGGACGCTGCTGCGCCTTCTCCGACGACGGCAGCGGTGTGCAGGACGAGGCCATGATGCGCTGCGCCATGCAGACCGCCGCCCGCGAGGGCGTGATCATCGCCGCGCACTGCGAGGACAACACACTCCTGCACGGCGGCTACATCCACGACGGCCGCTATGCCGCCGCCCACGGCCACAAGGGCATCTGCTCGGAGAGCGAATGGGGCCAGATCGGGCGCGACCTCCGGCTCGCGGAGGAAACCGGCTGCCGCTACCACGTCTGCCACATCTCCTGCGCGGAGAGCGTGGCGCTCATCCGTGAGGCCAAGGCCCGCGGGGTGCGCGTCACCTGCGAAACGGGGCCGCACTACCTCAGCCTCTGCGAGGACGACCTCCAGGAGGACGGACGTTTCAAGATGAATCCCCCGCTGCGCCGCGCCGAGGACCGCGAGGCCCTCATCGAAGGCCTGCGCGACGGCACCATCGACGCCGTGGCTACGGACCACGCGCCGCACAGCGCCGAGGAGAAGGCCCGCGGGCTCGCCCGCAGCGCCATGGGCGTCGTCGGGCTGGAGACAGCCTGGGCGGTGCTCTACACCGATCTCGTCCTTCCCGGCAAGGTCTCCGTGGAGCGTGTGGTGGAGGCCCTGACCTCCGGCCCCCGCGCCGCCTTCGGGCTGGCCGGCGGCCTGCGCCCCGGCGAGCGCGCCGACCTCACGGTCATCGACCCCGACGCCGCCTGGACGGTGGATCCGGCGGACTTCCTGTCCCTCGGCAAGGCCACGCCCTTCGCGGGCAAGGCCGTCCGCAGCCGCGTCATCCTGACACTGAAAGACGGAGAGCCCGTCTGGGAAGCTGAATAGCCTATGCAGAAAAGCATTTTTCATATCGAAAGCAACGACGCGGTGGCGCGGGATACGTTCCGCCTGGTGCTGCGCACGGACGGCCCGGTGGCGGTGTGCAGCGGGCAGTTTGTCGATATCGACATCCCGGGGTACTACCTGCGCCGTCCGATCTCCGTCAGCGACTGCCTGCCCGACGGGCTCGTCCTCTATTATAAAGTCGTCGGCGAAGGGACGAAGGTCCTTTCCGGGATGGCTCCTGGTTCCGCCCTGGAACTCCTGGCCGGCGCCCCGGAAGGGCCGGTTATGGCCAACGCGCCTGGGGTCCAGGTTTTTCCGGGCGCGAAAAAAGCGCCCGAAAAATACTTGGACACCCCGGCTCCACAACGCTCGCGCGCGAACTGCCTAACTGGTTTGGGCAACGGCTTCCATCCGGAGAAATGCAGCTCCGACGCACTGCTGATCGGCGGCGGCCTGGGCGCCGCTCCGCTTTATCTGCTTGCCAAAGAACTGCTTGCGCAGGGAAAGAAAGCCACAGCCGTGCTCGGCTTCAACAAGGCCGACGAGATCTGCCTGGTCGACGAGCTGAAGGCGCTCGGCGTGCCGGTCCACATCGCCACGATGGACGGCTCGGTGGGCACGAAGGGCTTCGTCACCGACGCCATCGCAGCGGCTGGGCCCGTCTTCGACCGATTCTACACCTGCGGCCCGCTGCCCATGATGAAGGCGGTCTGCGCCGCCCTGTCCGCCCCCGGCGAAGTGAGCCTGGAGGAGCGCATGGGCTGCGGCGCCGGCTTCTGCTACGGCTGCACCGTCCAAACCGCATCCGGCCCCCGGCGCGTCTGCGCCGACGGCCCCGTCTTCGACAAGGAGGAAGTGCTATGGTAACGAAAGATCTTTCCGTCTCCCTGTGCGGCCTGCAGCTCGCCAATCCGGTCGTCCCCGCCAGCGGGACCTTCGGCTTCGGGCTGGAGCTCGCCGACACCTTCGACCTCAACGTGCTGGGCGGCATTTCCCTGAAAGGGACCACGCGCGAGGCGCGCTTCGGCAACCCCACGCCGCGCATCGCCGAGTGCACCGCCGGCATGATCAACTCCGTGGGCCTGCAGAATCCGGGCATCGAGGTGCTCGTCTCCGAGAAGGCCCCCGCCCTGCGCCGCATCTACCGCGGCGCCATCATCGCCAACATCAGCGGCTTCTCCGTCGAGGAGTACGCCTACAACTGCGGCCGCGCCGACGCGTGCCCGGACATCGACCTCATCGAGGTCAACGTGTCCTGTCCCAACGTGCACGCCGGCGGCATGGCTTTCGGCACCGACCCGCAGTCGGCCGCTTCCGTCACGAAGGCGGTGCGCGAGGCCGTCCGGCACAAGCCCGTCTTCATCAAGCTCAGCCCCAACGTCACGGACATCGTGTCCATCGCCAGGGCCTGTGAGGATGCCGGTGCGGACGGCATCACCCTGATCAACACCCTGCTCGGGATGCGCATCGACATCCGCCGGCGAAAGCCGGTGATCGCCAACAAGATGGGAGGCTTCTCCGGACCCGCGGTCTTCCCGCTCGCCCTGCGGATGGTGTACCAGGTGGCCCATGCCTGCAGCATCCCCGTGATGGGTTGCGGCGGGGTGCGGCGCGCCGAGGACGTCATCGAGATGATGATGGCCGGCGCCACGGCCGTGCAGGTGGGCGCGGAGAATCTCCGCAACCCGATGGTCTGCGCGGAGATCACCGAAGCCCTGCCCGCACTGATGGACAGCCTCGGAATCAATAGTTTACAAGATATTATCGGAACCGTATAGCATGGCAAAAGACGTCATCATCGCCTGCGACTTCGCAAGCAGGCAACAGACCCTGGACTTCCTCGACCGCTTCGAGGGCAGCCGCAAACCCTTCGTCAAGATCGGCATGGAGCTGTTCTATGCCGAAGGCCCGGACATCGTGCGCGAGATCAAGCGCCGGGGCCATCCCATCTTCCTGGACCTCAAGCTCCACGACATCCCCAACACCGTCCGCAAATCGATGAAGGTCCTCTCCGGGCTGGACATCGACATGTGCAACGTGCACGCGGCCGGCACCATCGAGATGATGCGCGCCGCCGTCGAGGGCCTGACCCGCGAAGACGGCACCCGCCCGCTGCTGATCGCCGTCACGCAGCTCACCTCCACCAGCGAGGAGCGCATGCAGCAGGAGCTGCTCATCGGCGCGAGCATCAACGACACGATCGTGAAATACGCGCAGAACGCGCGCGAAGCCGGTCTGGACGGCGTCGTCTGCTCGCCGCTGGAGGCGGCGATGGTCAAGAACGCCTGCGGCCCGGAATTCCTCACCATCACGCCGGGCATCCGCTTTGCCGACGCGGCCGCTGACGACCAGGTCCGCATCACCACGCCCGCCCGCGCCCGCGAGATCGGCTCCGACTACATCGTGGTCGGCCGCCCCGTGACGGCCGCCCCGGATCCCGTCGCCGCCTACCGGCGCTGCCTGCTGGAGTTTTTGCAGCAGGAATAAACTTCATTCCGGTTTTTTGAGTCATTCCGGGCTTGACCTGGAATCTCCAAGCACAAGGATATATAAATAAAAGAGATATGGAAAAACTGATTGCTAAGCAATTACTCGCCGTCAAGGCTGTCTTCCTCCGCCCGGAGGAACCGTTCACCTGGGCCAGCGGCATCCAGAGCCCGATCTACTGCGACAACCGGCTCACCCTGTCCTCCCCGGCCGTCCGTTCCCGCATCGAAGCGGGCCTCGCCTCGCTCGTGCAGGTGCACTTCCCCGAGGCCGAAGCGCTGATGGGCACGTCCACCGCGGGCATCGCCCACGCCGCCATCACCGCCACCCTGCTCGACCTGCCGATGGGCTATGTCCGCGGCGAAGCCAAGAGCCATGGCCGCACCAACCGCATCGAAGGCCGGCTCGATCCCGGCACGAAGGTCGTCGTAATCGAGGACCTGATCTCCACGGCCGGCAGCGCCATCGACGTGGTGGAAGCCCTGCGCGAGGCTGGCGCCGAGGTGCTCGGCATCGTCAGCATCTTCACCTACGGCCTGAAGAAGGGCATCGACCGCCTGGCCGCCGCCAACGTCAAGAACTACTCGCTCAGCAACCTCGACGCCCTCGTGGACGTCGCCGTCGAGGAGAACTACATCACCCCTGCCCAGAAAGAACAGATCCTGCAATTCCGCAACAGTTTATGAAACACCTTATCGATCCCACCGACCTCACCAAAGAGGAAATCGACCAGATCGTCGCGCTGGCCGAAGACATCATCGCCCACCGCGAGCGCTACCAGGGCAGCATGGCCCACAAGAAGCTCGCGACGCTCTTCTACGAACCGAGCACCCGCACGCGCCTGTCCTTCACGGCCGCGATGATGGAGCTCGGCGGCAACGTCCTCGGTTTTTCCAATCCGCAGAACTCCTCCGTCAGCAAGGGCGAGACGGTGCAGGATACCGTACGCGTGGTGGGCTGCTTCGCGGACATCATCGCGATGCGCCACCCCATCGAGGGTGCTCCGCTGGTGGCGTCCGAGGTATCCCGCGTGCCGATCATCAACGCCGGCGACGGCTCCCACAGCCACCCGACGCAGACGCTCACCGACCTGCTGACCATCAAGCGTGAGCTCGGCCACATCGACGGCATCACCATCGGCTTCTGCGGCGACCTCCGTTTCGGCCGCACGGTCCACTCCCTGATCAAGGCGCTTTCGCGCTACAAAGACATCAAGGTCGTGCTCATCGCCCCGGACGAGCTGCGCCTGCCGGACTACATCAAGCAGGACGTCTGCGACAAGATGGGCGTGGCCTACCGCGAGACCAACAGCCTCGACGAGGCCATTCCTGAACTGGACGTGCTCTACATGACGCGCGTACAGAAGGAGCGCTTCCTGGACGAGGACGAATTCGACCGCGTGAAGGACAGCTTCGTGCTGGACGCCCGCCGTATGGCGCTGGCCAAGCCGAAGATGGCCGTGCTGCACCCGCTGCCGCGCGTGAACGAGATCCTGACCGAGGTCGACGACGATCCACGTGCGGCCTATTTCCGCCAGGTCGAGAACGGCAAACTGGTCCGCATGGCGCTCATTATCAGCCTGATGGAATGGAAGAACGATCCCGCGCACGGGATGCCGGAGCACGACAAGCCCATCCTCAACCCCGCGCTGCACTGCACCAATCCCAAGTGCATCTGCAACAACGAGAAGCACGAGAAACGCTTCCGCCTTGCGGAAAACGGCATCACGCGCTGCTGGTACTGCGACAGCAAAGTACGCTAGTTCACGATGAGACTCCGTTGTATTCTGCTCGTACTGCTCGCCTGCGCCTGCGTCTCCTGCGGCGGGCACAGGGGGTCGGAGCTGTTCGAGCCCCGCGAGCGCGAGATCATCACGCAGAGCGACAGCGTGATGTATGTCTATGTAGTCGACAACCCGGACGACAGCCTGCTGCTGCGCGGCACCAGCCGCGACCTCAGCGACCAGGAACTGCAGAGCGGGCTCTACCGGACGCTCGAGCGCAAGATGCTCTGCACGGTGCAGTCGCCCGAGCAGGACGGCGTGGGCATTGCGGCCCCCCAGGTGGGTCTGCTGCGGCGCATCGTGGCCCTGCAGCGCTTCGACAAGGAGGGTGAGCCGTTCGAAGTCTATCCCAACCTGCACATCCTGCAGCACCTGGGCGACACGGTCCGCGGCCCGGAAGGGTGCCTGTCCGTCCCCGGCAAGCGGGGCATCGTGCCGCGCAGCGAGGGCGTGATCGTCCGCTGGACCGACCCGCAGACCCTGCAGGCCATCACGGACACCGTCCACGGCTTCACGGCCATCATCTTCCAGCACGAGACGGACCACCTGGACGGCATTCTCTATACCGACCGCGCCGACAGCGTCAGCGAATCTGAGCGCTAGTCCTGCTTAGAACTGGAAATAGATAAACGCCTGGAGGTCTGCCGTGATGAACTGATAGACCAGGAAGACGACGGCCACGACGGCGAGAACGATAACCGGGACCGGGAGCATCGCGAAGTTGAGACGGTACCAGCGCTTCCAGCGGGCCGGCAGCCAGTGGATGATCATGCCGGCGATCACCAGCGCGAAGACCTTCCAGTAGGCCAGGCAGACCTGCGGCACCAGCGCCCAGTCCCAGGCGGAGCCGATCTGCTCCACCATCTTGCGGGCTGTCTGCCAGGCCACCTCATTGGCCGTGGACGGGTTCAGGTTGCTGCCACTGCGGAAGAACAGGCGCGTGAAGGTGATGAAGGTGAAGGTCTGCGCCACCCCCCAGATGTAGCCGATCCGCTTGCAACCCCAGCCGCCTGCCAGGTGGAAGATGAATCGCACCAGCGTACCCAGCCAGACGGCGACCGACCAGACGAAAAGCAGATTCCAGATCGGCGCGCCGACCGTCCAGTGCAGCACACCGAGCAGCAGGCACAATCCCGTGACGACCGCCATGCGCGTCCACCAGCCCATCTCCTTCCAGAACTGATAGACGATCAGGCCGATGCCGTTCAAGCCGCCCCAGATGATGAAATTCCACGAGGCGCCATGCCACAGACCGCCCAGCAGCATCGTGATGAAGCGGTTGATGTTCGCCAGGATCTTCTTGCGCCGTTCCGGCTTGAAATGGGCCACCAGGCCCAGCCCTGCCGCCAGCAGCACGAAGGCCAGCGACACCGCCCAGCTGCCGGACAGGATGACCGCGATCACCGCGAAGAGGATGATCCAGAAATAGGTGCCAAAGGTGGCGTTGCGGTTGCCGCCCAGCGGTATGTACAGGTAGTTCTTCAGCCAGTTGCTCAGCGACATGTGCCAGCGCCGCCAGAAGTCCTGGGGGTTGGAGGCCTTGTAGGGTGAATTGAAGTTCTGCGGCAGGTAGAAGCCCATCAGCATGGCCACGCCGATGGCGATATCCGTGTAGCCGGAGAAGTCGGCATAGACCTGGAGGGAGTAGCCGAACAAGGCCGCGAGATTCTCGAAGCCCGTGTAGAGCTGGGGATTCTCAAAGACGCGGTCGATGAAGTTGACCGCAATGTAGTCGCTCAGGATCAGTTTCTTCGCCAGACCGTTCAGGATCCAGAACACGGCGATGCCGAACTGCTTGCGCGCCAGGTAGAAGGGCTTGTAGAGCTGCGGGATGAACTCGCTCGCCCGGACGATCGGGCCGGCCACCAGCTGCGGGAAGAAGCTCACGTAGAAGCCGAAGTCGAGGATGTTGTCCACCGGCTTCACCTGCCCGCGATAGACGTCGACGGTGTAGCTGATCACCTGGAAGGTGAAGAAGGAGATGCCCACCGGCAGCACGATGCTGTCCACGCTGAAGCGCTCCGCCCCGCAGAGGGCATTGCCCAGCATGCCGAACACGTTGACCACCTTCATCTCCAGGCCCGTAATCGAATAGACGAAGTCCGCGAAGAAGTAGGAATACTTGAAATAGCACAGGATCAGCAAGTCCAGGGTGACGCTCAGGATCAGCCAGCGCTTCTTGCGCCGCACGTCCTTCTCCGCGGCGATGCGCCGCGCGATCGTGAAGTCCGAGCAGGTCATGAAGATCAGGATCAGCACGGACAGCCCGCTGGTCTTGTAGTAGAAGAAGAGGCTGACGAAGAAAAGGAAGGCGTTGCGCAGCAGGCGGCGGTCGCCGATGAGCGCGAAGACGGCATACACCAGCGCGAAGAACGCCCAGAAGTAGAACTGGGTGAACAGCAGCGGCGAGTTCGGGTCAAATCCGAACAGACGCTGTGCGAATGCCGATATGCCGCTGAGATCCATTTACTTGCCGTGTTTTTTCTTATCTGCCATCAGCGCCTCCGTGAAGAGGTCGCCCAGCAGTTCATATCCGATTTGCGTAAAGTGCAGGCGGTCCGGCCGGGCCAGGCCGGCGTCGCGCCATTTCTCGACCGAATGCGCCCCGCCCATGATGGCGTAGAGGTCCCAGACGCCGGCGCCGAACTCCGCGGCCAGCTCCATCATCGCCTGCCGCACCCGCTCGGTGTTCTGGTTGTAGCTCATCCCGCGCCGGACGTAGCGGTAGCTGTCGTTGTTGGTCACGAAGATGAACGCGCACTCCGGGTTGGTCTCCCGGACCAGGCGGATCAGCCGCCGGTAGTTCTCCTTGAAGCGCTCGGGGTTGAAATTGCCCACCGGCACGGCGGAATCGTTGATGCCCACGGCCAGGATGGCCAGGTCGGGATGCACCAGCTGCATGTCGCGCGCGAGGTCCTCGCACTTGTCCAGCCAGGACGGCAGCGCCGCTCCGTTCACCCCGGAAGCAAAATAATTGATGCCCGGCCGCCAACTGAGCGGCTGCAGGCCGGTGAGCGTAAACTCCTGGCCCGCCGGGATATGGAACTGCACCATGACGCTGTCCGTGGGCGCGGGGAGGTCGAAGAGGAAGCTGTGCGTGCGGGAATCGTAATCGAATTGCAGCGTATCCGCGAGGCAGACGATATAGGGGTAGGCCGCCAGCGTGGAGCCGTAGCCCAGCACGCGCAGGCTTTCGCAGGTCCAGCGGTCCGATCCGTCGGGATTGAGGCGGAAGCTCACCGACGCGTCGGGGCTCGCCGTACGCGCGCCGTAGCCCGTGATGCCGTAGTGGGGCCGGCGCAGCTCGCTGCTCTGCGTCAGGATGGGCGCTTCCCAGGTCCCGGTCGTCGTGATATTGTAGGAGCGGTCGGCGTTGGTGCCGGCCAGGCGGAGCGGGAAGAGGAAACCGCGGTCGCCGCGCACGAAGAGCGAGTCGAGATTGTTCATGATGCGGTTCGGGAAATACGCCGCCTGCACGTGCGAACCGCCCACGTGCCAGATGTTCACATTCCCCCGCCCCGTCTCCACCAGGCTGTCCAGCTTGGCGTAGAAACGGTCCTGCGCCTCCCGGGAGCCCGGGAAATGCAGCACCGACGCCTCCGGATGGACGCAGTCCGGCAGCCCCTGCGCGAAGGCCCCAGCCGGCAGCAGAACTGCCAGCATCAGCAGGCGACGGAGTCTTCCAGACAGGCGGCCGCAAATTATTGCGCTCCGCTTTTCCGTCGCCTGCCAAAATGAGTTTCTACCTGCCATTCCGTTTACGCCATTTGTAATACTCGTAGTACAGGAAGAACGAATCGCAGAACATTTCGCCCACCTTCCGGGCGCCGGCGAGGGTGAAATGGATGTGGTCCGGGCCGGCCAGCGCCGGGCGGGCGGACACCCACTGCACCATCGAGCCGTCCCCGCCCATCACGCCGTAGATATCCCAGTAAGCGGCGCCGCACTCCAGGGCGGCCGCCCGCAGCGAATCCACGACATTCGCGAGCTTGGGGTAGGTCTGGCGCTTGCCGCCTATCGTCGTGGCCATGTCGGAAGGGCCGATGAAGATGATCTTCGCCTTCGGCGCCAGCTCCTGGATGTGCCGGATCTGCCTGCGGATGTTCTCTTTATAATTTGAAATCACCTTATCCGTCTTGAGGTACGGCACGCTGTTGCCGCCGTACTGCAGGAGGATCAGGCGCACGTTCTCTTCGCTGTAGAAGTCGCGCAGCTGTGCGTCGTCCATGCCCGTAAAGATGGTGCCGGAGCAGCCGCGCATCGGCACGTTGTCCATCCGAACGCCCGTCTTGCTGTCGAGCAGGACGCCGTAGAGGTCGGCGTGGCCGGACGCCGTCAGCGTCACGGTCGTGGTGCTGTCCGGCATCTCGTAGCGGAAGAACGCGAGCGGGGCGCCGTCGGCCTCGGCGCGGCGCTGTTCTCCCTCGCTGGACACATTCAGGTGGCTGCGGACGTTGCCCGCCACCAGCGTCACGCGTTCGAAGCTGCTGGGCCGCTGGTCCTTGCGGTTGACGGGGCGGAAGGACAGGGTCGTGACCGAATCCAGCCGCGTGAAGTCGGCGAAAGGTCCGTACTGCTTCCCGCTCGCCCGGTTGCCCTGGCCGCCGTAGTTGAAATAGCGGCGCAGCTTCGCGGAGCTGTTTCCGCTCATGCGCGAAGTCGAGAGCTTGCGCGCCGGCATCAGACCGGGTCCGTTGCCGCCGAAGTGTTCCTGGAGCCGCTCGCGGATGGTTCCCGTGATGCGGTCCTCTTCGATCTGGGAATCTCCGTAGTGCACGATACGCATCGGATCCCACGCCGCCTGCTCCAAGGCGTCGAACAGCCCGTCAAAGAAGCGCTCGTCACCGTCCGGCAGGTAGAAGCGGGCGGGGTCCTCCCGGAAAAAAACCTGGAACTGGTCCTGCTCGGCGGCGAGGGCCGCCTCCCGGCGCTGGTCGATGATCTCCTCGGCCGAGGGTCCCTGCTCCTGCGCCGGCGCAAAAAAGTCGCACAGGTGCGGGAAGCGCAGCACGCTCCCTTCGGGGAGCACGATGCACAAGACCGCCAGCACGGCGATCACAGAGAAAAGAAACAGGACGATATGGGATTTTTTCATTGCTCTTTCCACACTTTGAGGTACTCCTGCAGGGCCCACATCTCATCGCGGTAGTGGGCGGCCTGCGTGAAGTCCAGGTCGGCCGCGGACTTCTTCATCCGGCGGCGGTCTTCTTCAATCATTTTTTCAATCTGCTCCCGGGACATCGACCGGATCACGGGATCCTGCAGCACGGCGGCCAGGTCGGCGGTCACGTAACCGTCCCGGTAGGCGGCGCCCGCCGCGCGCTTGGAGTCGTGGCCGAAGCCCACGCTCACCACGCCGCGTCCCAGGTCGGACGGGTTCGGGATGTAGGTCGGGTCGTCGTAGGAGTTGGGCGCGCTCACGCGTCCGGTCGTGCCGTTTGCCAGGCCGCGGGCGATGGGTTTGCCGCCCCGCGAAGTCAGCTCGCCCGCCAGGGCGTTCTGCTTCACCTCGACCTGTTTCGGCGTGATATGGTGCAGTTTATTGTATTCGATCTGCTTGCGGCGGCGCCGCTCGGTCTCGCGGATGGTCTCGTCCATCGAGGGGGTGATCTTGTCGGCGTACATGATCACGAGGCCGTTGACGTTGCGCGCCGCACGGCCCGCCGTCTGCGTCAGGGCCCGCGTGGTCCGCAGGAACCCCTCCTTGTCGGCATCCAGGATCGCCACCAGCGACACGGTCGGGATGTCCAGGCCTTCGCGCAGGAGGTTCACGCCCACCAGCACGTCGAAGAGGCCGTTCTTGAAGTCCTCGATGATCTCCACGCGTTCGGTGGTGTCCACGTCGGAGTGGATGTAGCGCACGCGCACGCCGATGCGGCGCAGGTACTCGTCCAGCTCCTCGGCCATGCGCTTGGTGAGCGTCGTGACGAGGGTGCGCTCGTCGGCCTCGGAGCGCTTGCGGATCTCCTCCACCAGGTCGTCCACCTGGTTCTTGGTGGGACGCACCTCGATGGGCGGGTCCAGCAGGCCGGTCGGCCGGACCACCTGCTCCACCACCAGGCCCTCGGACTTCTCCAGCTCGTAGTCGGCCGGCGTGGCGCTGACATAGACTTTCTGGCCCGTCAGGGCCTCGAATTCCTCGAACTTCAGGGGCCGGTTGTCGGCCGCCGCGGGCAGGCGGAATCCGTATTCGATGAGCACGCTCTTGCGGCTGTGGTCGCCGCCGTACATGGCGTGCACCTGCGGCAGCGTGACGTGGCTCTCGTCCACGAAGGTGATGAAATCCTTCGGGAAATAGTCGATCAGGCAGAAGGGACGCTGCCCCTCCTGGCGGCCGTCGAAGTAGCGGGAGTAGTTCTCGATGCCCGGGCAGTAGCCCATCTCCTTGATCATCTCCAGGTCGTACTCCACGCGCTGTTTCAGGCGCTTGGCTTCCAGGCCCTTGTCCACGCTCTCGAAGTAGTCCATCTGCCGGACCAGGTCGTCCTGGATGTGGGACACCGCGGCGGTGCTCCGCTCCTTGGTGGTCACGAAGTTGCCCGCCGGGTAGATGTTGATTTCGTCGATGTCCTCGCGCTTCGCGCCCGTCACCGGGTCGATCAGGCTCAGGGAGTCGATCTCGTCGCCGAAGAACTCGATGCGGACAGCGTCGTCCGAGCCGCCGAGATAGACATCCACCGTGTCGCCCCGCACACGGAAGGTGCCGCGCTTGAACTCCACTTCGGTCCGGTTGTACAGGGCGTCCACCAGACGGTAGAGCAGGCCGGTGAGGCTGCGCGTCTCGCCCCGCCTGACCGGGACGGTCTGGGCGTGGAAGTCGTCGGGGTTGCCGATGCCGTAGAGGCAGGAGACGCTGGAGACCACGATCACGTCGCGCCGGCCGCTGAGCAGGGCGCTCGCGGCGCTCAGGCGCAGTTTCTCGATCTGGTCGTTGATGCTCAGGTCCTTCTCGATGTAGGTGTCCGTCGTGGGGATGTAGGCCTCGGGCTGATAGTAGTCGTAGTAGGATACGAAGTACTCCACCGCGTTGTGCGGGAAGAAGGACTTGAATTCGCCGTAGAGCTGGGCCGCGAGGGTCTTGTTGTGGCTGAGGATCAGGGCCGGACGCTGCAGGCGCTCGATCACGCCGGCCATGGTGAAAGTCTTGCCCGAACCCGTGACGCCGAGCAGCGTCACGTCGCCCACGCCCGCCTCCAGGGCGGAGCAGAGCTGGGCGATGGCCTCCGGCTGGTCACCGGCTGGCTTGTATTCGGATTCGAGCTGAAATTTCATAAAACTTACAAAAATAACGATTCCCCGTTACTTTTGCAATGCTGTCGCCGTCCTTGCGCAGGCGTTGTGGAGGGCGGAGCAGAAATTGGTTTTTCGAGCAACTGCACGAAAAATAATTTCTGTCCGCCCGCGGGGGAAGGACGGCGAGGTTAACCGATCAGGACTTTCCTGTACCCCAGACGATCGAGCTCGATGGCGGCGCCGATACGGTAGAGCACCGTGTAGGCGCGCGAGAGCAGGTAGAAGCCGCGCGCAGTCTGCGTCTCGACGCCTTCGTGCTGCAGCAGCCCGAGCACCGCGAGGGCGCAGCTCTGCAGGGTGTCGGAGATCTTCTTCGCCTCGTGGCTGTCCAGCGGCAGGCCCAGGATGTCGCGCAGGATGTGCTCGTCCATGTCGTCCCAGCCGCGGGAGCCATACCACCGGCGGTAGGGACGGTCCTTGTACTGCTGCCAGTCGGCGTCCCAGGCCCAGGCCGTGCCGAGGCCGAGGAAGCCCGCCCAGGCGAGGGCGGCTTCGGGGTATTCGTTGAAATTGACTACCGCGTCGGCGATGTAGTCCTTGATATAGACGTCCCACAGCGCATCGAGGTCCGGGTTGCGGACCAGCTCGCCGGGCAAGAGACCGGCGCCGCTGCAGATTTTCAGGAGACCGTCCTCGAGCAGCTGCTCGAAGCGGTCGAGGTCGCGGGTATCTTCTTCGCGGGACATTAGCTTCTTCGGATTTTGATGACCTGCCGCAGGGCGCCGACTTGCGAGAGGACCTTGTCCAGCTCGGCGCTGGACGGCACCAGCAGGCGGATGGTGATTTCATAAGTGCCGGCGCGCAGGTTCTCCTTCACATTGAAGGAGCGCATCGACACGCGGAACTGCCCGATGATGTCCATGATGGCGCTGAGCACCGGGTGGTCGAGGTCGGCGGTCACGGTCAGGGTGCACTGGAAGTCGCCCTGGCCGGGATTGTCCTGCCAGACCACTTTCTGGATGCGATAGGGGTAGCGCTCGATGAGACGGGCGGCGTTGGGACAGGACATGCGGTGGATCTTGATGCCTTCCGTGCGGGTCACGAAGCCGAACACGTCGTCGCCGAAGACCGGGTTGCAGCACTTGGACATCTTGTATTCCAGGCCCTTGACATTCTTGGCGTTCAGCACGAGGATGTCGTCGGACGTGCCGGCGTAGCCCTTCGGCTCCACCTTCTCCGCTTCTTCCTGGACCGGCGCGGCGGACTTCTCCTGCTGCGCGGCCAGCTTGCGCTGGATGAAGGCCTTGATGTCGTTGACATCCACCTCCCCGCGGGCGATGGCCGCCATGAACGGGAGGACGGAAGTGTATTTGCGGACCTTGATGAATTCCGTCATCCAGTCGTCCGGGAATTCGAGTTTCCAGTTGCGCAGGCGCCGCTCCAACAGTTCGCGGCCGTCGGAGGCCGCCTTGCGCTCGTCGGCGTCGAGCTCCTGCCGGATCTTGTTGCGCGCCTTGGACGAAACCACCCAGCCCAGCCAGTCGCGGCTGGGGCGCTGGTCCTTGCGGGTCATGATCTCCACCACGTCGCCGGTCCCCAGCTTCTCGCGGATGGGGACGGCCTTGCCGTTCACCCGGCCGCCGATGCAGCGGCAGCCCAGACCGGAATGGATATTGAAGGCGAAATCCAGCACCGACGCGCCTGCAGGCAGGATACGCAGCTCGCCGGTGGGCGTGAACACGAAGATCTCCTTATCGGGCGGCGTGGGCATCTCCTCCGGCGTGGCGTCGAAGGGATGGGCCAGCGCGTCGCGAACGCTCTGCAGCCAGCGGTCCATCGACGCCTCATGGCGGATGCCCTTGTAAGCCCAGTGTGCGGCGTTGCCGCTCTCGGCCTCGATGTCCATCCGCTTGGTGCGGATCTGCACCTCGAGGGCCTGGCCCTGCCGGTTCTTGACCGTGATGTGCAGGGACTCGTAGCCGTTGGGCCGGGGCGTGGTCAACCAGTCGCGCAGGCGCTTCGTGTCCGATTCGTATTCCTCGGTCACGTAGGAGAATACCTTCCAGCAGAGATCCTTCTCCACCTTCGGGTCGTCCTCGCAATCGATGATGAAAAGACGTCGTAGACGCCCTCGAAGGGCACTTTCTGCACCTGCATCTTGCGGTAGATGGAGTAGGCGCTCTTGGTGCGGGCCTTCAGTTTATAGACGATGCCCGCGTCGGAGAGCTTGCGCTTGAGCGGCTCGATGAACTCGGCCGTGATCTGCTCGCGGTCCTTCTCGGTGGCTTTCAGCTTGTTGGTGATGGCGCGGTACTGCTCGGGGTCGGCGTAGCGGAACCAGATGTTGCCCAGCTCGTTGTTGATGTTGTACAGGCCGAGCTGGTGCGCCAGGGGCATGTAGAGCATCAGCGTCTCCAGCAGCTTCTGGTCGCGGGAGGTCTTGGGGAACATCTGCAGCCCCCGCATCACCTCCAGGCGGTCGGCGATCTTGAGCACGGTCACGCGCGGGTCGGTGGAGTACTGGACGATGAGCCGCTTATAGTTCTCCGCCTCCAGGCGGGTGTCCTTGGGCTTGATGGTCGAGATCTTGTTGAGTCCGTCCACGAGGGTGCGGATGTCCTGCGGGAAGGCGCTGATATCCACGTCTTTGTGGGCACGGGTCGCCTCGTGCAGGTACACGGCGGCCACGCACGCATCCGGGAGTCCGATCTCGTCCTCGACGATGCGGGCCACGTTGTCGGGGTGCGTGATGAACGGGGACCCGTCGTAGCGGGTCTCGTCCTTCAGCACCTCCTGCGCCAGTGCGCGGGCCTGTTCAACAACATTGTCCATCAGGACAAAGGTAGTAAAAAAAAGGATTATTGCTCCGGACGCACGGCCCGCTTCTTCCACTTTTCGCGGGCCAGCTGCTGCATGTCGCGGACGGTGTCGTTCTCGTCCACGATTTCGCTGCCGAGCAGCGTCTCGATCACGTCCTCCAGGGTCAGGATGCCCTGGAAACTGCCGTATTCGTTGATGATGATGGCGATCTGCTCGTCCTTGCTGAGCATCTCGTCCCAGATTTTGTCGAGGGTCGTGTCTTCGTCGAAAGTCGCCACGTCGCGACGGATCTCGCCGAGCGTGAGGTCGAACTTGTCCTCGGCCATGAGCTGGAGCGCCTCCATGCGCAGGATGTAGCCGGTGATGTATTCGTCATTGTCGGCGTACACCGGGATGCGGCTGTGGTGGCGGTAGCGCTTGCTTTTGTAGAAAGACTTGAGCGTCATGGACTCGGGCGCGATCTCGCAGACCACGCGCGGCGTCATGACGTCGAAAGCCTTGACCTCATCCATGCTGATGAGGTTCTGGATGATGGTGTTCTCGTCCTCTTCGAGGTCACCCTCCTCCTCCGCCACATTCGCCATCGCGCTCACTTCGTCGCGCGAGACGGCGGGCTCCTCCGCGTCCTTGGGCGTGACCAGGCGCGTGAGCAGCTCGATCAGCAGCACCAGCGGGTACATCAGCACGATAAGCAGGCCGATCGCGCCCGTGGCGAAGCCCATCAGGGACTTCCAGCGCGTGGTGCCGATGGTCTTGGGGATGATTTCCGAGAAGACGAGGATGAGGATGGTCATCAGGGCGCTGACGAGCCCAAACCATTCCGACCCGAAGATGATGGTTGCCTGACGGCCCACCCCGGCCGCGCCGATCGTATTCGCTATCGTGTTGAGCGACAGGATCGCGGCAATCGGCCGGGAGGAATCCTGCTTGTATTCCTTGAACCGGACGGCGGGCTTGTAGCCCTCCTCCTCCCGCATCGAGATGTAGGAGATCGGGGTGGACATCAGCGTTGCCTCCAGGATCGAGCAGAGGAACGAGACGGCCATCGCGCCCAGCAGGAAAAACAGCAGCAGAGCCATGCAGGACAGGATTTAGAAGGTGTACTTCACCATCAGCTGGAGGCGATGGTTGGCCACCCAGTGGATATTCTCGTTGGCCAGGCCGTACACGTCGGCCAAACCGAAGGAGCCGTACTGGACGCTGGTCATTTCATACTCCAGACCGAAGGCCACCTTGCCGAGGTTGTAGATCACCTCCGGGGCGATGCGGTACATCTGGCGCATGTTGGAGAAGCTGTTCTTGCTGAAGTAGAGGTCGCCGACCAGGGCGTCCTTGGTGCCGAAGTTGCGGACATAGCCGCCGAACAACACACCCTGCAGCTTCTTACCGTAGCTCAGGCTGACCCAGGTGGAGGAGTTGCGCGTCGGGGTGTAGAGCCAGGTGCCGTCGGAAGTGACGCCGCTGACACCGTAGCCGCCGTTCAGGTTCATGTGCTCGCCGGCCTGGGCGAAGATGCTCTTGGCCTTGACGGAGAACAGGTCCTTGGTGTATTCGAGATAGATGAACGGGCTGACGGTCGTGATGCGGTCGCCGACCTTGCGGGTGCCGTCATTGTGGCGCGGGCGGATGGAGAGCATGTCCACGCCGACACGGCCGGTGAAGCCGTTCTTCTTATAGCTCAGACCGAGGTAGAGCTCAGGGATGCCGCTGTACTTCATGTAGTTGGCGGAGGCGCCTTCCGGGCCGAAGGAGGTATACTGCATCTGCCAGATGAGGGCGCCGGTCAGCGTCACTGCGTCGGAGAGCTTGCCGTCCAGCACCACTTCCGGGGTGCGGCTGAAGGGGCCGAAGGGAGCGCCGGTGTTCAGGGAGAACACGTGCGGCATATCGGCGGCCATCGGATGCCAGGTCTGGCCGATCTTGGCGCTGAAGCCGCCCTTCGCGAGGGTCACGCAGGCCTGGCGGAGGCGAAGCAGCGCGGTGCCGGTCACGCCGGACACGCCGGCGTAAAAGTCCGCCTCGAGCTTGGCACCGACGCTCCAGCCGCTCACCTCATAGCCGGTCACGTCAAGACCGATGCGGGAGGTGATGGCCGCGAACGCGAAGGTGCGCTGCGCGTTCAGGTCCGTCCCGTTCACGATCTTGGTGTCCTTCGGAACATAGTAGAAGAAGTCTTCCGTGCCATAAACGCTCTCACGGGTGTCGGCGACGGCGTAGTTGCGGATAAATCCGTACCACTTGAACTTGGGGGCGCTCTCCTGGGCGGCGGCGCTCAGCGTCGCGGCCAGCAGGGTTATTGCGAGAATGATTTTCTTGGTCATATCTTTTAATTTAAAACTGGTGGTCCCGGTCAGGGGGCCACCAGAAGGGAAATGTCATATTAAGCGCCGAACGGGAAGATCACGGTCAGCCAGAAGTAACCGAGCACGAAGCCGAAGATACCGATGATCAGACCGACCTTGGTCATGTCCTTGGTCTCCACCATGCCGGTGGAAGAGGCGATGGCATTCGGCGGCGTGGAGATCGGGAACAGCATCGCGATCGAGGCACACACGGCGATGTAGGAAATCATGGCCCGGGAGCCGCTGGCGCCCAGGTTCATGCCCTCCGCGACCACGATGAGGATCGGGATCAGCAGCGCGGCGGTGGCGGAGTTGGAGATGAAGTTCGACAGGAAGTAGCAGACCAGACCGGCGATGACCATCACGAGCACGACGGACATCGTGTTGAACGGAATGGCGCCGATGAGGACTTTGGCGAGGCCGGTGCCCTGCAGGCAGGTGCCGAGGGCGAAACCTCCCGCCACCAACCAGAGCACGCTCCAGTTGATTTCCTTGATATCCTCCTTGCCGAAGATGCCGGTGGCAGTCAGCACGCCGAGCGGGATGAGCGCCACGACGTTGGAGTTGATCTTGGTCCACTGCTCCGTGGCCCACAGCAGGATGGTTCCCAGGAAGGTGACCCACACCACGGTGGTACGCCAGTCCTTCTCACGCTTGTTCTCCGGAATCTCGAGCACGATCTTCTGGGACTTGAACGGAAAGAGGAGCTGCAGCACGACCCAGGCGACGAAGATCATGATCAGCACGTAAGGGATCATGCGCATGGCCCACTCACCGAAGGTCACGTCGTAGCCGGCCTCGGTCAGGAACTTGACGGCGGTGGCATTCGGCGGGGTGCCGATCGGGGTGCCGATGCCGCCGATGTTCGCGGCCACCGGGATGGCCAGCGCCAGACCGATCTTACCCTTGTCGTCGGCGGGGAGCTTCCCGAGCACCGGGACGAGGAAGGCCAGCATCATGGCGGCCGTGGCGGTGTTGGACATGAACATCGAGAAGATGGCAATCACGAGCAGGAAGCCCAGCAGAACCATCTTCGGCTGGGTGCCGAACAGGGAGAGCAGGGCCCGCGCCATCGTGACGTCCAGGCCGTACTTCTCAGCGACGATGGCCAGCACGAAGCCGCCCATGAAGAGCATCACCACAGGATCCGCGAAGGAAGCCATCAGGCTCTTGTAGTCCACGAGGGTGCCGAATTCCGGCTTGCAGAAGAAGCCGATGCCCTTGTTGGATACGGTCAGCAGAGCGAGCACGATCACCAGCAGGGAGGTGGTCCAGTTCGGGATGATCTCAAAGATCCACATCAGGGCGGCGAAGACGAAGAGCGCAATCACGCGCTGCTGGACAATGGTCAGGTCGGCGATCCCGAAAGCGCTGACCGGGAGAGCCCAGAGAAGGATTGTGGCGATCAGCACGATGGGCAGAAGCACACAATACTTCACAGAAAACTTACTGTTGGACATAAATATTTGATACTAATTTTACTTGCTCCTAAAAGGCGGCGCAAATTTAGTCATTTTCAGAGATAAAACAAAGAAAAAAGGCACGTCCTCCGAGGCGGCCGCACCTTCTAAAACACACTAACTTTTATCCAGTTGCAAAATTAACGCATCCGGACCGGAACGGAAATCCCCATTTATGGGTATTTTCCTCCTTTTCGTCATTCGTCGGCTCCGACCGGCGAATCTCGCTAACTGTGGGTGCTTTTCCCCACAGTTGGAAGGGTATTGTGGCTAACTGTGGGGGAATCTACCCACAGTTGGAGGTGTTTTGGGAAAACAGCAGTCAGTTTCAACCGGGTTTTGGGGAAGGTCTGATTTCAGCCCCGACACCTTCCCCATGAAAAGGCCATCCGACAACCGTCGGAGCCAGAATCCCTCGTGAAGGTCCCGCCCCTGAAATCAGACCTTCCCCAAATATCGCCCTCACCTCGTACCTTACCCCGTACCTGAGATGACAGGTGTCCACATAATCGGCCATTGGTGCAAAATAAGTGGATACCTGTCGCCTAAAACACTCCATTTTGGCTAAAACCAGGGGGAGGTGTCCAGAAATATTGCGTAGAATGGCGATTCTCTGTACACCTGTTCCCAATGAATCCTCAAAATGGGGTGCTGGTGAGGACGGAAGGCGGTTTTTCTGCCACTTGTCCTCAAATTGGGCCTATTTTGAGGACAAACGTACCCGGGGTAGTAGCAGTAGCTGTTCATTATGGCGTTTTTGGCGGGAAAATGGTATCTTTGCAGTATGGAAAACCCTTTGCTGCAGCCTTCGTCCCTGCCGTTCGGCGCGCCGCGCTTCGACCTCATCCGTCCGGAGCACTGGAAGCCGGCCTTCGAGGCGGCCATCGCCGCGGGCAAGGCCGAAGTGGACGCCATCGCGGCGAACCCCGCGGCGCCGGACTTCGCCAACACGGTCGAGGCGCTCGAGTTTGCCGGCGCCGCGCTGGACCGCGTGAGCGGGCTCTTCTTCAACCTGCTCGAAGCCGAGAGCGACGACGCCATGCAGCAACTCGCGGAGGAAATCTCCCCGCTGCTGACGGACTACGAACTCTATATTTCTCTGAACGAAACCCTCTTCTCGCGCATCCGGACCGTCTACGACGGCCGCGATGCGCTCCAGCTCGCCCCCGACCAGCGCAAACTGCTGGAGGAGAGCTACAAAGGCTTCACGCGCAGCGGCGCCCTGCTCAGTCCGGAGGACAAGAAGACCTATGCTTCACTGGAGGAGGAGCTCGCCCTGCTGGAGCTCAAATACGGTAAGAATGTGCTCGACGCCACCAACGCCTTCAGCCTGGAGATCACCGACGAGGCGGAGCTGGAAGGCCTGCCGCAGTACGTCCGTGACGCGGCGGCGCAGGCCGCGCGCGAGAAGGGCCGCAGCGGCTGGCGTTTCGACCTCTCGCATCCATGCTACGTCCCCTTCCTGCAATTCAGCGCCCGCGCCGACCTGCGGGAGAAAATGTGGCGCGCGTTCAATGCCCGGGCCCTCGGCGGTCCGTACGACAATAGTGGCAACTGTCTGAAAATCACTCAACTGCGCCAGCGTATCGCGCAGCTGCTCGGCTATGCCGACTGGGCGGCCTACGAGCTCGAAGAGCGCATGGCCAAGACCATCGGCGCCGTGCGCAGGCTGCTGGACGAGCTGATGGCACCGTCGCTGCCCGCCGCCCGGCGGGAGGTGGGGGCGTTGCTCGCCTGGGCGCAGAAGCAAGGCTACGCGCAGGAGCAGATGCTGCCCTGGGATTTCCCGTACTGGTCCGAGCGCTACCGCGCGGAGCACTACGCCCTGAGCGACGAGCAGCTCAAGCCCTTCTTCCGCCTGGAGGACTGCATCGCGGCCGTGTTCGGCCTCGCCACGCGCCTGTACGGCGTACAGTTCGTGGAGCGGAAGGACCTCCCGGTCTATCATCCGGATGTGCGCGTCTATGACGTGCAGGATGCGGACGGACGGCATCTGGCGCTTTTCTACGCGGATTTCTTCCCCCGTCCCGGCAAGCGCAGCGGCGCGTGGATGACCAATTTCCGCGAGCTCGCGCTGCGTGGCGGCGTCGAAGAGCGGCCGCTGGTGAGCATCGTCACCAATTTCACGAAGCCCACCGCCGATGCGCCCTCGCTGCTCACGCACGACGAGCTGACCACGCTCCTGCATGAATTCGGCCACGCCCTGCACGGAATGCTCGCCGAGGGGCGTTATCCCTCCCTGACGGGCACCAACGTGGCGCGCGATTTTGTGGAGCTGCCCTCGCAGCTGATGGAGAACTGGGGCTTTGAGCCTGAATGGTTGCATACCTTCGCACGGCACTGGCAGACGGGCGAGCCCATCCCGGACGCGCTCGTGGAGCGGCTCGTCGCCGCCCGGAACTACCACGCCGCCTACTTCCAGGTGCGCCAGCTGCGCTTCGGCCTGCTGGACTTGGCGTGGCACACCCTAAGGAAGGAGATCCCCGATCAGGTCGGGGATGACGTTGTAGCCATTGAGGCGCAGGCCCTCGCCGGTTGTGCCGTCCTGCCGGACATCCCGGGCAGCTGCATCTCGACCTCCTTCCACCACATCTTCGACGGCGGCTACTCCGCCGGCTACTACTCCTACAAGTGGGCGGAAGTACTCGAGGCGGACGCTTTCTCGCTCTTCCAGGAGCGGGGCATCTTCGACCGCGCGACGGCCGCCTCCTTCCGGGAGAACATCCTCTCGAAGGGCGGCAGCGAGGACGAAGCCCTGCTGTACCGACGCTTCCGCGGCCATGAACCCGATCCGCAGGCATTACTCAAGAAATTGGAAATCATATAGATATCATGAAACCGATCATCAATCACTTCACCGACAACGACCTCTACACCTTCACCTGCCAGTACTACATCCTGAAGACCTACCCGCGGGCGGAAGTCGAGTACACCTTCTACGACCGCAACCACCAGGTCTATCCCCAGGGCTTCGACAAGCTGCTCCGCGAGCAGATCGACCACCTGGCCGAGGTCGTCATCACCGACGAAGAGATCGAGTTCATGAAGACCCGCTGTGTCTTCCTGCCGCTGTGGTATTTCACCTTCCTGCGCGGCTTCCGCTTCCGCCCGGGCGAGGTGACCATCCGGCAGGACGAGGAGGGCCACCTGGACATCAACGTCCGCGGGAAATGGTTCTCCACCATCATGTGGGAGATGCCCATCCTCTCCTGCATCAGCGAGTTGATGCACGGCCTGCGCGGCGACTTCGAGCGCTATGACGCCGCGGCCGAGGAGGCCAAGGCGCGCGCGAAGACCGAGCGCATCTTCGGCGGCGGCCTCGTGCTCGGCGACATGGGCACGCGCCGCCGCTTCAGCTTCGCCCATCACGATATGGTGGTGCGCGTGATGAAGGAGGTGGCCGACTCCCGCAGCGACTGGCCGGGCAAGTTCACCGGTACCTCGAACGTCTGGCTGGCGATGAAGTACGACTGCGTGCCGCTGGGCACGATGTCCCACCAGCTCATCTCCTTCGAGGAGAACGTGAGCGGCGTGTTCGAGTGCAACTTCAACGTGATGAAGAAGTTCAGCGACGTCTATGACGGCGACAACGGGATCTATCTCTACGACTGCTTCGGCGACGAGGTCTTCTTCTCCAACCTCTCCAAGCGCATGGCCATGATGTACAAGGGCCTGCGCGTGGACAGCGGCGACGAGTTCGAGCAGACGGAGAAGATCATCGCGAAGTACAAGTCCCTGGGCATCGACCCCGCCACCAAGCAGGTCTGCTACTCCAACGGGCTCGATATCGACAAGGCGATCGAGATCCACAAGTACGTGGCCGGCCGCGTGCAGGATTCCTACGGTGTCGGCACCTTCCTGACCTGCGACGTGGACGGCTCCGAGCCGATGAACATCGTCGTCAAGCTCACCCGCGGCCGCATCACCGAGCTCCGCGAATGGCACGACTGCGTCAAGCTCTCCTGCACCCCCGGCAAGACCCTCGGCAACCCCGAGAAGTGCGCCTACCTGATCAAGCTCCTGAACCGCGCCTAGCCATCCCGGTAAGAATCGGGAACAGAAAACGGCCGGATATAGTTACGGAATCGGAAAATCGCGATTCTGTAACTAAAAATGACCGATATCTGAAACAGATTCGCCGGTCGGAGCCGGCGAATGACGAAAAGGCGGAGCCGGCGAATGACGAAGAGGGAGGAGATTCCGGGTCAAGCCCGGAATGACGATGAGGGTGCCCGGAATGACGGACAAACTCGGAGGCCGGAGGCCGACCGAGGGGGTCGCGGGGGATCCCTCCCCCGCTGAATAAAGCAAAGGAGGCTGACCTCGGGTCAGCCTCCTAGCGGTACGATTTAGGCTGTCGCCTAAATCGTGCCCTGCTCGAGCATGGCCTGGGCGACCTTCATGAAGCCGGCGATGTTGGCGCCCTTCACGTAGTCCACCTTGCCGTCCGGCTGGGTGCCGAACTTCACGCACTGCTCGTGGATGGACTTCATGATGAAGTGCAGCTTCTCGTCGACCTCCTTGCCGCTCCAGCTGATATGCTCCGCGTTCTGGGTCATCTCGAGACCGGACGTGGCCACGCCGCCGGCGTTGACCGCCTTGCCCGGGGCGAAGAGGATGCCATTGTGCTGGAAGAAGTGGATGGCGCCCGGCTGGCAGCCCATGTTGGACACCTCGCAGCAGCACCAGCAGCCATTGGACTTCAGCTCCTTGGCATCATCCTCGGAAAGCTCGTTCTGGAAAGCACAAGGAAGGGCGATGTCGCAAGGGACGCTCCACGCCTTCTTGCCGGCCGTGAAGAAGGCCTTGTTCGGGAAACGGGTCGCCATGTCCTCCACGCGGTCGCGGTTGGACGCGCGCATCACGAGCATATAGTCGATCATCTCCTGGGTGATGCCCTCCGGAATGGCGCAGACGCCGTCCGGGCCGGAGATGGCCACCACCTTGGCGCCGAGCTCGAGAGCCTTGATGCAGGCGCCCCAGGCCACGTTGCCGAAGCCGGAGACCGCCACCTTGCAGCCCTTGATGTCCTTGCCCGCGTGGTGCAGCAGGTTCTGGGTGAAATAGAGCGCGCCGAAGCCCGTGGCTTCCGGGCGCAGGATGCTGCCGCCCCAGGTGGAACCCTTGCCGGTCAGCACGCCGGTATTGTACTCGCGCGCGAGCTTCTTGTACATACCGTAGAGGAAGCCGATTTCGCGGCCGCCCACGCCCACATCGCCGGCCGGGATGTCCTGGTCGGGGCCGATGCACTGCCAGAGCTCCAGCATGAAGGCCTGGCAGAAACGCATGATCTCGGCGTCGGTCTTGCCCTTGGGATCGAAATCGCTGCCGCCCTTGGCACCGCCCATCGGGAGGGTCGTGAGGGCGTTCTTGAAGGTCTGCTCGAAGCCGAGGAACTTCAGCATGGAGGGAGTCACGGCGCGGTGGAAGCGCAGGCCGCCCTTGTAGGGACCGATGGCGCTGTTGAACTGGATGCGGTAGCCGGTGTTGGTCTGGACCTCGCCCTGGTCGTCGGTCCACGTCACGCGGAACGTGAAGATGCGGTCCGGCTCGACCATCCGCTCGACGATCTTCGCCTTCTCGAATTCAGGATGCTGGTTATAAACTTCCTCGATGCTCTCGAGCACCTCCTGTACCGCCTGCAGATATTCGCTTTCGCCGGGGTACTTGGCCTGGAGACGGGCCATGATATCTTTCGTTTTCATGATTAGTGTTTTGTGGTATTATTCAACTTCCCAGGTAGAGCCGCTGTGCAGCAGCTCGTCCACGCTGTGGATCTTCGATTTCGCCATGACGTCCTTGACCTGGTCGCGGACGCCGTCGTCGTAGGTGATGTCCTTGACGTCACGGATCACGCCCAGGGCCACCGGCATGTCCGGGCCCTTCATGTCGGCGAGCGCCATGTGCAGGCCGATGTAGTCGGTGTGGGCGTCGTGCACGAGGATGTCGTCCTCGGTAAAACCGCCCTCGCCGATGCGCACGGCGCGGATCTTCTTGCCGTCGTAGATCAGACCGCGGTCGCGGTCCTTGCCGAAGATCATCTTCTCGCCGTGGTGCAGCACGATGGTGTGGTCGGCCTTGACGGCCGGATCGGACAGCGCCTTGTGCGCCCCGTCGTTGAAGATCACGCAGTTGGTCAGCATCTCCATCACGGAGCAGCCGTCGTGCAGGGCGGCCGCCGTCATGATCTCCTCGTTGAGCTTGAGCTCCACGTCCAGCGAGCGGGCGAAGAAGGTGCCCTTGGCGCCCAGCACGAGCGAACCCGGGTTGAACGGGTGCTCGACGGTGCCGTAGGGCGAGGTCTTCGTGATCGCGCCGAACTTGGAGGTCGGCGAATACTGCCCCTTGGTCAGGCCGTAGATCTGGTTGTTGAAGAGGATGATGTTGATGTCGATGTTGCGCCGGATGGCGTGGATGAAATGGTTGCCGCCGATGGCGAGGGCATCGCCGTCGCCGCAGGCCTGCCAGACCGTCAGCCAGGGATTCGCCACCTTGATGCCGGTGGAGACCGCCGTGGCGCGGCCGTGGATGCTGTGGAACCCGTAGGTGTCCATGTAGTACGGAAGCCGGGAGGAGCATCCGATGCCGGACACCACCACGTAGCGTTCCTTATCGTAGTTGAGCGCCTGGCTCACCTTGGGGAGCGCGCGCTGCAGGGCGGCCAGCACCGCGTGGTCGCCGCATCCGGGGCACCAGCGGACCTCCTGGTCGCTTTTGAAATCCTTGAAAGTCAGTGTTGCCATAATCCTACATCTCCTTTTGAATGGCCCCGACCAGCTCGCTCACGAGGAACGGCTGTCCCTGGACCTTGTTGAATTTACGGATGTCCCGTCCGGGGAACTGCGCCCGGAGGTAGTCTGCGAACTGTCCGCTGTTGAGCTCGCACACCAGGACCTTCTCGAAGTGCGAGAAGACTTCCTCCGTGTTCGCGGGCAGCGGATTGATGTAGTCGAAATGCGCGTACGAGACGCCCTCGCCGATCTCGTGCACCGCGGAGAGCAGGTGGCCGTAGGTGCCGCCCCAGCCGACCACCAGCAATTTTCCAGAGGCGGGCCCGTTCAGGATCTCCAGCGCCGGCAGGTCCCGGGCGATACGCGCCACTTTCCCGGCGCGCTCGGCGACCATCAGGGCGTGGTTGGCGGGATCGGTGGACAGGACGCCTTCGTGCGTCTTCTCCAGACCGCCCACGCGGTGCTCGAAGCCCTTCTGGCCCGGCAGGGCCCAACGGCGCACGAGCGTCTCGGGGTCGCGCTCGAAAGGTTTGAACTTCTCCCCTTCCGGCAGGATGCCCTGCACGAAGGGGGGCTTGATCTCGGGATAATCCTTCATCGACGGGATGCGCCAGGGTTCGGACCCGTTGCCGAGGAAGCCCTCGGAAAGCAGCAGGACCGGGGTCATGTGCTCCAGGGCGATCTTGGCAGCCTGGAAGGCCGCGTCGAAGCAGTGGGCCGGGGAATGCGCCGCGATGACGGCCATTGGGCATTCGCCGTTGCGGCCGTACAGCGCCTGGTTCAGGTCGGACTGCTCGGTCTTGGTCGGCAGACCCGTGGAGGGGCCGCCGCGCTGCACGTCCACGACCACCAGCGGCAGCTCGGCCATGACGGCGAGGCCCATTGCCTCGGACTTCAGCGAGAGGCCCGGGCCGGAGGTCGTCGTGACGGCGAGGTTGCCCGCGTAGGCGGCGCCGATGGCGGTGCAGATGCCCGCGATCTCGTCCTCGGCCTGCAGCGTCTTGGCGCCCAGGCTCTTGTGGAGCGCGAGTTCCTCGAGGATCGCCGTGGCCGGCGTAATGGGATAAGAGCCGCAGAAGAGGGCCAGGCCCGACTTCTCCGAAGCGGCGAGCAGGCCCCAGGCCGTAGCCTGGTTGCCCGTGATGTTGCGGTAGGTGCCCTTTTCGAGCTTCTCCGCAGGGGCGATCGTATAGGTGTTGGCTATCGCCTGGATATTCGCAGCGTAGTTGAAGCCGTCGTTAAGCACCTTCTTGTTGGGTTCGATCACCTCGGGGTGCTTCTTGGCGAACTTCTTTTCCAGGTATGCGTAGATATACTCCAGCGGCCGGCTGTAGATGTAGCAGGCCATGCCGAGGGTAAACATGTTCTTGCACTTGAGGATGGCTTTGTTGTCCATCCCGCTGTCCTTCAGGCTCTCCTGGGTCAGCGTGGAGATCGGCGCGACGATGAGCGTGCGGTCTTCGACCCCGAGCTCCGTGAAGGGGTTCTCCGTCTTGAAGCCGGCCTTCTTCATGCCGGCCTCGTCGAAGGCGTCCTCGTCCACGAGGATCATCGCGTGGCGCTTGCACCACTTGGCGTTCGCCTTCAGCGCCGCGGGGTTCATCGCGACCAGCAGGTCGCAGAAGTCGCCGGGCGTGGAGACCTTTTCACTGCCGATGTGCACCTGGAAACCGGACACGCCCGAGACGGTCCCGTGCGGGGCGCGGATCTCGGCAGGATAGTCCGGGAATGTGGAAAGACCATTGCCATAGATGGCGGACATATCCGCAAAAAGAGACCCGGTGAGCTGCATGCCGTCACCCGAATCTCCAGCGAATCTGATTACAACATCTTTGGCGTCAATAACTTTGTGTTGCATCATTATGTTTTAGTGTGGTAATGTGGTTCAGGTTAAATAAAAAACCTCATCCCGCCCGAAGAGGGCGGGACGAGGCGGAAGCGTTTTTACTGAGCCTGCTGCTGGGCCTGGAGCTCGGCAGCGAGGGACTCGAGGGTCCGGTCGGCCGGGATATTCAGGGCCTTGCGGGCGTCCGGCGTGAGGTCGAAACTCTGGGCTGCGTCCACATAGACCAGGGACTGCACGTCGAAGACATAAATGTAGCCACCCTTCTTGGCCAGATCCTGAACAGTCTCGTTGACCTTCTGGTAGATCGGCTGCATCAGCGTCTCCTGCTGCTGCTGGAGCTCCATCTGCACGGTCTGGGAGAACTCCTGAAGGCGCTGCTGGATTTCGGTCAGCTCCTTCTCCTTGCTCTCACGGACGGCCTGGGTCCAGGTGCTGCCCTTGGACTGGTAGGTCTGCAACTTGGTGTTGAATTCCGCCTGCATATCGTTGAAAGTCTCCTGGGCTTCGTTGCTGGCGGCGGTCATCGTCTCGCGGGCCTTGTCCATCTCGGGGCAGAGCTGCACCAGCTCGGTGGAATTCACGTGGGCGAACTTCGGCTGGGCGAAAGCGGTCACTGCAGCAAAGGCAGTAGCGGCAATCAAAAGAATCTTTTTCATATCAAACTAAGATTTAAAATTGTTATCAGTAAGTTAGTAAGTATTAAAACTGTTGTCCAATCACGAAGTGGAACTGGCTTCCGCCGTGCGTGGGATCATCAAATCCGTAGCCCCAGTCGACACCGAGCAGACCCACCATCGGTAAGAAGATGCGAACACCGACGCCAGCGCTGCGTTTCATCTGGAAAGGATTGAAATCTTTTATGTCCGACCAGCAGTTACCGCCCTCCAGGAAGAGGAGCGCGTAGATGGTGGACTGCGGCTGCAGGATCACCGGATAGCGGAGCTCCACGGTAAACTTGTCGTACACGTTACCCGCATAGGCGTAACCGTTGGAGTTGTAGGCGGAAGGCACGTACGGGGTCAGGGAATTGTTCTCGTAGCCACGCAGGGCCACCATTTCGGTACCGTAGGAATAATAACCCGACATACCGTCGCCACCCACGAGGAAGCCCTCGAAAGGAGAATAACCCCACTTGCGGTTGTAGTAACCCAGGTAGCCGAACTGCGCGCGCGTCATGAGCACCAGATCGCCGATGAGGCGGCTGTAGGTGGTGGCGGAGAACTTCCACTTGTGGTATTCAATCCATTTATAACGGTCGCGGCCTTTCCAGTTGTCGTAGTTGACGTCCTTCCAGCTGGACACGGGCACCTTGTTCCCCTGGGCGTCGTAGTCGTACTTGCGGAACAGGGAGAACGGCGGAGTGAGCTGCAGCGAGAAGGAGAATTCCGAACCCATACGCGGGTAGATCTGCTGGTCGGTGGAGTTGCGGATCAGGTTGAGCGTATAGTTGACGTTGTGCGTGACGCCGTCGTCGATGATGAAGTAGCCGGAGTACCAGTTGTTCAGGCGGTAGCTCTGCCAGTTGATGCCATTGTAGAGGACGAAGTAGTTGTCCGGCCACTTCAGGCGCGTACCGATGGACGCGGAGAAGCCGTACACCTGCATCTCGCGGTCATGGTTCAGGATGTTCAGCGCGAGGTAGGAACTCGTCTGGCGGGTGAAGTAGGCGCTCAGGCTGAGCGAGGTCGGCTTCTTGCCGAAGAGCCAGGGTTCCGTGAAGCTCGCCGTGAGGGCGGTATAGTAGGTTCCGTTCGTCTGGAAACGGAAAGCCAGATTCTGCGCGTCGCCGAGCGGCACCGGACGCCAGGCGCCCTTGTCGAAGAAACGGTGCGTGGAGAAGTTGTTGAACGCCACGCCGACGGTGGCCACGAAGGTCTTGCCGCCCCAGCCGCCGGAGACTTCCAGCGTGGAAGAAGGCTTCTCGGTCACGTTGTAGATGAGGTCCACCGTGTTGTCGAGCTGGTTCGGGATGATCGAATAGCCGCCCTCCTTCATGATGGCTTCCGGGTCGAACTGGCCCAGGGAGGCGATTTCACGCACGGAGCGCTCGAAATCGGACTGGCTGAACAGGTAGCCCGGGCGGGTGAATATCTGGCGGCGGACGACCTTCTCGTTGGTCAGGTCGTTGCCGTTGATGACGATGTTGTTGAGCGTGGCCTGCTTGCCTTCGGAGATGCGGAACTCCACGTCCACGGAGTCGTTCTGGATGTTGGTCTCGACCGGCGTGATGTTGAAGAACAGGAAGCCGTTGTCGCGATACAACTTATTGACGTCCAGCTCATTCTGCTTGCCTCCTCCGTAGAGACGCTTCTGCATCGTGACCACGTCATAGACATCGCCTTTCTTGATGCCGAGCACTTCGTTCAGCGTGTTGGACGCATAGACGGAGTTGCCCGTCCAGGTCAGGTCGCGGAAGTAGTATTTGTCACCCTCCTCGAAGACCAGGTCGATGCCCAGCTTGCCCGGCTCGACGTAGTAGATGGAGTCGCGCACCAGGCGGGCGTCGCGGTAGCCGGCCTCGTTGAAGGCGCTCAAGGCCGATTTCTTGTCGGCCTGGTATTCTTTCTCGTTGAACTTCTTGCTGTGGAAGAAGTTGTAGATCTTGTTGGACTTGGTCTTCTTCATCGAGCGGGCGAGCTTGAACTCCTTGATGTGCTCGTTGCCGACGAAGTTGATCGTCTTGATGCGCACCTTCTCGCCCTTGTCGATGGCGAAGTTGACGCGGATGGCGTTCTTGATCACGGTGTCGCGCTGGACCTCGGCCTTGACGTCGCAGAGCAGGAATCCCTTCTCGGCGAAGTAGCGCTTGATGATGTCGGCGGAGGTCTTCTCCACGTACTCGGAGAACTCGCCGCCGCGGCGGAGGCTCAGGCGCTCCTCGATGTCCTTGCGCTCACTCGACTTGATGCCGCTGAAAGACCAGCGGGACACGCGCGGGCGCTCTTTGATGCGGATCTTGAACCAGGCGGAATCCCGGCCGGCGCTGAGGCTGTCCAACTCGAAGGAGACGTCCTCGAAAAAGCGCTGCAGGTAGAGGCGGCGGATTACGTTGGCGACGTCGTCGCTCGGCACGGTCAGGGGCATGCCCTTGTGCAGACCCGTCTGGTTGACGATCTGCTGCTCGCTGAACACCGTATTGCCCTCGACCGAAATCCCCGCGATGATATATTTCTGCGGATGGTTGTAGTCCACCTCGATTCCGCTGTCCTGCGCCCGGGTTACGGTCGTCGCAAGCAGCAGAGCCAGAAGGGTCAGAATCCGTCCTATTTTCATTTTCATTCGATAAATGTGCAAATATACCCAATTATTTGATTTTTCCGAAACGCCGGTCCCGCGAAGCGTATTCCTCGAGGGCCGCCCGGAAGGCTTCCTTGCGGAAGTCGGGCCAGAGCGTGTCGGTAAATACAAATTCGGTGTATGCCGTCTGCCAAAGCAGGTAGTTACTTATTCTCTTCTCTCCCGAAGTGCGGATCAGCAGGTCCGGGTCCGGGATGCCCGCGGTCACCAGGTAGCGGCTCAAATCTTCAGGCCGGACCGGGTGCCGGGGTTGGTTAATCAAATCGTGTGCCATCTTTTCCGCAGCCTGCAGAATATCCCACTGCCCGCTGTAGCTCAGGAAAAGGATCATCGTCAGCCCCCGGTTGGCGGCCGTGGCGGACATCACCTGGTCAATATCGGCCTTGAGCGCGTCCGAGAGCCGCTCACGGTTGCCCAGCACGACGAAACGGACGCCGTGCTCCATGAAATTGTCGAGCTCGCCGAGCATCGCCCGGCCCATCAGCTCCATCAGCGTCTGGACCTCGGCCTCCGGACGACCCCAGTTCTCCTCCGAGAAGGCGAAGAAGGACACGTACGGGATTTTCCACTCCACGGCGGCCTCCACCACGGCACGGACGCTCTCGACTCCCTCGAAGTGTCCGTATACCCTTTCTTTTCCCCGCTCCCTGGCCCAGCGGCCGTTACCGTCCATGATGAAGGACACGTGTGTAGGAAGTTTGTCCGGTGCTTGCATAATCGTGATTTAATCCAGGTTGCCGCCATTGCGCACATCCTCGCCCCAGAGCAGGCGGGTGCGCAACGCGTTGATGAAATTCGAATGGCCGAGCCGCAGGCGGCGCAGGCGCATCGGCGCAGCGCAGACCTCGATCCGGGTCCCGGCCGGGACCGTATAGTTGCGGTTGTCCATCGAAAGGACCGCCCGGTCGTCGCGCGAGCGCAGCGTGATGCGCAGGCGTGAACTCTCAGGCACGATCAGCGGGCGCACGTTGAGGTTGTGCGGCGAGATCGGGGCCACGATGAAAACCTTGGTTTCCGGCAGGCAGATGGGGCCGCCGACACTGAGGCTGTAGGCCGTGGAGCCGGAACTAGTGGCCACCAGCAGGCCGTCGGACCAGTAGGTCGGCAGCTGCTGGCCGTCCACTTCGACGTCCACGCCCAGCATCGAAGCGCTCACGCGCGAGACGCTCGTCTCGTTCAAGGCGTAGGGCCAGACCTTCCCTTCCGGGAGATCCGGGCAGCCGATCTGCAGGAGCTCGCGCTCCTCGACGGAATAGTCCCCCGCGGAGAGCGCCTCCACGACCCGGTCCGGGTCGTTCTCGGACAGGAAGCCGAGCCGGCCGAAATTGACCCCCAGCACCGGGATGCCCGCAGGCACGGCGAACTGAGCCGCCGTCAGGAAGGTGCCGTCGCCGCCGAGGCTCAGCAGCACGTCCGTCTCCGACTGGAAGGCGTCCGGCTGCTCCACGGCGTAAAGCACATGCCCCGCCGCACGGAGCCGCTCCAGGAGGGATTCCACGCGGGCGTCCCCCTTGAGGCGGTTTTTCTTGATATAATAGGCCAATTTCATTTGGGCCTCAAATTTACTACTTAATTTACAATTATTCTATAGAAATGCTTACTTTTGTGAGATTTTAATTGAGAAGGGAAATGACCCAACTGAGCGTAAACATCAACAAAATCGCCACCCTGCGCAACGCCCGCGGCGGCAACATGCCGGACGTGCTGAAAGCCGCCCTCGACTGCGAGCGTTTCGGCGCCCAGGGCATCACCGTCCACCCGCGTCCGGACGAGCGCCACATCCGCTACAGCGACGTGCGCGCCCTGCGTCCCGCCCTGCATACCGAATTCAACATCGAAGGCAATCCGACCGGCTCCTTCACCGCGCTGGTCTGCGAGGTCATTCCGGACCAGGTGACCCTGGTGCCGGACGCCCCGGACGCCATCACCTCCAACGCGGGCTGGGACACCGTCCGCAACCACGCCTTCCTGAAGCGCATGTGCGCCTCGTTCAAGGAGCGCGGCATCCGCACGTCCATCTTCATCGATCCCGATCCGAAGATGGCCGAGGGCGCCTTCAAGTGCGGCGCCGACCGCGTGGAGCTCTACACCGCCGGCTACGCCGCGAACTACGCGGCCGGGCGCGACGCGGCCATCGCCCCCTACATCGAGACCGCGAAGGCGGCCCGCGAGCTCGGGCTCGGCCTCAACGCCGGCCACGACCTCTCGCTGGAGAACCTGGCCTTCTTCATCCGGACCATCCCGTGGACCGACGAAGTCAGCATCGGCCACGCACTCATCTGTGACGCACTCTATCTGGGCCTGGAGACAACTATCCGGGAATATTTGGCGCAGATTCAGAATTTTTGAGTATTTTTGCAAACTTGATGGGATTCGCCGCTCCATCCGGCGGACGAAGCAGATAAAACAAAACAACCAATACAATGAAGAAATTACCCCTTATCCTCAGCATCGTCGCCCTCGTGGGCGTGATCGCCCTGGCCATTGTCACCTTCACCAAGGGCGGCGCCAAGAAACCGGCTGCCGCCACGACCGAGACCGTCGCCCAGAAGGGCGCCATCGTGTACTTCAACCTGGACCGCGTCCTCGCCGAGTACGACATGGCCAATGACCTGCGCAGCGTCTTCGAGACCAAGGCCAACAGCATCAACCAGGAAGTCCAGCGCCGCGTCAACAAGTTCCAGAAGGACGCCAACGCTTTCCAGGACAAGATCAACAAGGGCCTGATGACCCAGTCCACCGCCCAGGTGCAGAGCCAGAAGCTCCAGGAGCAGCAGGCCAACGTGGAGACCTACGCCAACCAGAAGCAGCAGGAGATCCTCGAGGAGCAGCAGGTGATGCTGAACCAGATTTCCGACGCCATTGATACCTTCGTCAAGGAATACAACGAGACGATGGGCTATGCCATGATTCTCGCCTCCCAGGGCGACATCCTGCCGATGCCGGTCGTGACCGGTGACACCGCCCTCGACATCACCGACGCCCTGATCGAAGGCCTCAACGCCGCCTACGTCAAGGAGAAGGGCAAAAGCGAATAAGGGTTGAAAATCGCCATACTGTCCTGCTTCTACCCTTACCGCGGAGGGATCGCCCAGTTCAACGCCAACCTTTTTGAAGAGCTGGGCAAAACGCACGACGTCCGCGCATTCAATTTCAGCAGACAGTATCCCGACATCCTTTTCCCGGGCAAGACCCAGTACGTCACCCCTGAAGATGAAGCCGTACCCATCGAGGCGGAAGCCTTGCTGGATACGGCTAATCCTTTGTCCTGGGGCCGCACGGCCCGCGCCATCCGCGCCTGGGGGCCCGACCTGCTGCTGGTCCGCTACTGGATGTCCTGGTTCGCCCCGTCGCTGGGCGAAGTGGCCAGGAAGATGGCCCCCGGCTGCCGCGTCGTAGGCATCCTGGACAACGTCGTCCCGCACGAGCGGCACTGGTTCGACACACCGCTCACGCGCTGGTTCCTCAAAGGCCTGGACGGCGCCGTGACCCTCTGCGAGGAGGTCGGCCGCGACCTGCTGGCCCTGCGGCCGGACATCCCGCACGCCGTCCTGCCCCACCCCATCTACACCCATTTCGGGGCGAAGCTCCCGCGCGAAGAAGCGGAGCGACGCCTCGCCCTACCCGCCGGCCGCCGGACCCTGCTCTTCTTCGGACTCATCCGGGAGTACAAGGGCCTGGACATCCTCCTGCAGGCCTTCGACCTGCTGGACGAGCGCTACCAGCTCGTCATCGCAGGCGAGCCCTATGGGTCCTTTGACAAATATCAGAAACTCATCGACGGCGGCCGCGCCCCGCAGGATGTGCACGTGTTCCCGAATTATATCCGGGACGACGAGGTCAAGGACTACTTCTCCGCAGCGGACCTGGCCGTCCTCCCCTACCGCAGCGCCACCCAAAGCGGTATCAGTTCCGTTGCCTGCCACTTCATCGTGCCGATGGTGGTCACGGACGTGGGCGGTCTCCGGGAGACGGTCGGTGCACGCAACACGGGCATTGTCTGCGAAAACGGAACGCCCGCCTGCATCGCCGACGCCATCACACGCTATTTCGACGATCCGGACTTGCAGATCCACCTCTGCGAGTGCATGGACGCCGAGAAGGAACGGCTCTCCTGGAGCCGCTTCGCCCAAGATTTGACGACTTTCGCCGAAAGCATAAAGTAAATTGATTATGAAGAGATTCAGTATCCTCGCCCTCCTCGTCTGCGCACTTTCGCTCAATGCCTGCGCCCAGTGGTACCTGTTCCCCGGCAAGAAGAAACAGGCCGACACCACCAAGGTGGATTCCATGCGGAGTTACCGGCCGGACAGCGTGGCGAAGCAAGACGCCACGGCGCCGATCGACAGCGTCGTGACGGAGGAAGTGCCCGTGCTGGACAGCCCGTACGAGCTGGACATGCCCAGCGTCATCCGCATCGGTCTCGTCCTGCCCCTGCAGGCTTCCACCAAGAAGCCCAGCGAGAACTTCCTGGATTTCTACAGCGGCACCCTGCTGGCCCTGCGCGAGCTGGGCTCCGCCGGCCTGCAGGCCGAACTGCAGGTCTATGACACCGCCGACAGCCAGGGCAACATCCCGCAGTCGCTCATCGACGAGAGCGACGTGATCATCGGACCGGTGTCCTACAGCGACCTGGAGCTCGCTGCGGCCCAGTGCAGCGGCAAGGTGCTGATCTCCCCGCTGGAGCCCAAGGCCGCGGCGCTGGCCGCCACAAGCCCCGTGGTGCAGGCGCCCTGCATCTGGAACGCTCAGGTGGACGAGCTGGTCCAGTGGGTGCGCGAGGAACTGCCGGTCGGCGAGGTCCTGTACGTGATCCGGGATTCCACCGCCTTCACGCCGGGCGGCCAGAGCGCCTATCTGCTCGAGCAGCTGCAGGCGCGCGGCGTCCGCTACGAGAGCCTCGGTTCCGTGGAGGAACTGCCCCTGGACAAGAAGCAGAAGCTTCGCGTGACGGTGGCCTCCGAACAGGACAACTTCAACACCGCCATCGTCCGCGGCCTGGGCATCGAGGGCGCGCGCGGCGGCAACATCATCTTCTACGGCACGGCCCGGATGCGCACCAGCGGCATCTCCCAGACCGACCTCCACAACACGGAGGCCCACCTGGCCCTGTCCTACTTCATCGACTATGACGACCCGGCCGTCCGCCGCTTCGTGCTGACCTACCGCTCGCTCTTCCAGGGCGAGCCCAGCTCCTTCGCCTTCCAGGGCTACGACACCGCGCACTACTTCGTCACGATGTGCGCCAAGTACGGCCGCCAATGGTACAAGAAGCTCACCGGGTACGCCGAGAAAGGACTGCAGGCGGACTTCCGCTTCCGCGAAGAGCCCGCCCGCGTCAATCAGGCTGCGCGCCGTGTCATCTATCGTTCCGACCTGACGACCGAGAGGCGCTAAACGTTTTTCAGGAAATAATCCACGACAGCGTTCTTGCTCTCACGGGTGATCAGGAACTCGTTGTGGTTGCCCGGGACGGTGACCAGTTCGCAGTTGGGATAACGGCGTCTCCAGCGCTCGCCCTTGTTGTTGTGTTCGATCAATTCCAGTTCCACGATATCCGGCTTCTTCTCCGTACCGGAGATGGGGCTGACCGTCGTATAGGAAGCTGACAGCAGCGCCGTGACGGGGCCGTTGTAGGGCTCTTCCGGCTGGGTTTCCATCAGATGGATGTCCAGCTCGGCCCGGCGGAGGTTGCGCTCCATGCTGTAGAAGGGGAAGAAATAGGACTCGATGGTGCGGCGCTGGACGCTCATGTCGCGGTCCAGTTCGCCGTCCAGCACAATCACGTGCGGTTTATAGTCGGAATTGTTGTACAGCCGCATGGCGAGGGCAAGGCCCTGTTCGCCGCCCGTACAGAAGCCGGTGATGGCAACAATCTTGTGGGTCTTGATCACATCCTTGACGTAGTCTATGTAGATATCCACCAGCGTATCGACATCCGTGGGCTGGTCTTCCATGATGGTATGGTAAGACTCGATGACGAAGATGTCGAATTTGTGGGAGATTCTCTCAGCCCATTCGCCGAAGATGAAGGAGAAACTGGTGAGTCCGCTGATGGCGATGATGACCGGCTTCTCGGGATCCTTTCCCCCGTCCCCATACCAGAAGTAGTTGGGATGCTTCTCTGCCGCCATGATACGGCGGATGGTTCTCAAGGTATAGAAGTCATTGGGTGTCAAGTGGATGCCTGAGACGCCCATCTGGACGGTCAGCTGCATGATGTGGAGGGAAGTAATGCCGACATCATTCATCAGGTCGGCCTCCACATTGACGCTGGGCAGGCCGAGCAGGCTGGCGGTCGCCTGCATAAGCAGCTCCTCATAGGCCGTGAGCGGGCTGTCGTTGGTGATGACGGGATCCACCGCCTTGTTCACCAGCGAGTTCTTGTCGATCTTGCCGTTGATGTTCAGCTTGAAGTCGTCCACCTTGTTCCAGAAAGTGGGCACCATGTATGCTGGCAGCTGTTTGGCCACCTGCTGCCGGATTTCGTGCAGGTCCTTGACCTCGTCGGAGGTGCGGACATACGCCACGATATACTTCTCCACGCCAATCTCTTCCAGGCGGACGAAGGCCCGCAGGACACCTTCCTGATGTTCGATCAGGGTGCAGATCTCGCCCAGCTCGATACGGTAGCCGTGCAGCTTGATCTGCGAATCCATGCGGCCGATGTAGTTGAAACTGCCGTCCTCGTTGAGCGTCACCAGGTCGCCGCTGTGGTAGAGGCGGGAGACGTCGATGCCGTCATGCACTTTCTCGTAGGGATTCTCGAAGAACATCTTGGCATTCAGGTCGGGACGGTTCCAGTAACCGTTGGTCAGCTGCATGCCGCCGATGAGCAGTTCTCCCTGCTCTCCCGGGGCGACCAGCTTCCCCTTCTCGTCCGCAACGTAGCAGACGACGCCGGGGACGGCCTTGCCGATGTTGCGCCAGTCGTCCGGGCCCTCGATCTCGTGGGTGGTGGTCACGATGCTCTCCGTCGGGCCATAGCCATTGACAAAGCGGTACGGGTACTTCCCGGCGATCTTGCTGGTGAGGCTGTGCGGGATGGCTTCGCCACCGGCGGACAGGGTGTCCATGGCGGGGAAATCGTAATCCGGGAAGACGGCCAGCAGGGACGGCGGCATGAAGGTGTAGGTGATGCCCTTCTCCTTCATGAGCTTGTACACCCGCAGCGGATCATGCTTCTCATCCTGCTGGACGATCACCAGGGTGCCGCCGTAGTAGAGGGATGAGAAGATCTCGATGACGGACACGTCGAAGTTGATGCTGGCGAACTGGAGGATGACGGACTTGTCGCTGATATTGAAATTGTCGGGCAGGCAGACGGTCTGCATGTAGCTGTACAGGGTCCGGTAGGGCTGGGAAACACCCTTGGGCTGACCGGTGGTGCCCGAGGTATAGATCATATAGGCCTCGGAGACCGGGCCGCTCAGCACGGGCAGCTTCTCCAACAGCGGGCAGGAGAGCAGCTCCCGGAGGTTGTCCCGGGTGATCAGGATGCTCAGGGAGGCATCCTTGCAGATGAAATCCCGGCGGTCCGCCGGCGTCTCCAGGTCGATGGGGACGTAGGAGCAGCCCAGCTTCACGGCAGCGAGGATACAAGGCACATAATCCTCATCCCTTCCAAGCGAAATGCCGATGCGGACGGGGACGTCTCCGACGGGTTTGTCTCCGACTTTCCGCGCCACGCCGGACGCGATATGGCAGGCCATCTCGTCCATCTGGGCGTAAGTGACCTCCCGGTCACCGATGATATAGGCTGTCTTGTCTTTGTATTTTTCTAAAACTGACCGTATTCTCTCTGAGAATTTTTCAAAATATAGATCCATAAAATCTGTGTGATTAACTTGGTGGGTTATATTTTCAACCGGACATGGCCCAGCAGCCAGAGCCCGGCCTGCCGCATCGGAGCGACGCTGGAGCCACCCTGCTGGTAATGGGCATTCGTCAGGTTATACACGTTCAGCCCGAACTCCAGTTTCCAGACCGCGTAGCTGATACCGGCATCGACGATCACACGGGCCGGGATGTCAATATCCAGAGGAGGCATACCGGGCAGCGCATATTGCGATTTCTGGGCCGATACGAAGTTGGCGTGCGCCTGCAGCTTCAGACCGGTCAGGATCTCATACGATGCCGCCAGGTTCGCCTGGATGTCCGGGATGTTATATACGCTGTGGTTGAAAACCGTGAAATTCTGGGAGTTCAGGACGCGCTGCCAGGTGAAGTTCCCGTCCACCCGGAATTTGGGAGCGGTATAACCGAGGACCAGTTCCACGCCCGCATTGGTGAGGCTACCGGCATTGGTGTTACCCAATTCACTCTGGATGATGAACTTGTCGGCCTTGTTCACGAAGCCGCTCAGCTCCATCTTCAGGCCGTGCACCAGCTTGCCGTCGCTGTAGAAAGACAGCTGCCAGGAATTCAGGTATTCGGGCGAGAGGTTATCGTCGCCGAAATTGATGTCCAGGGTATTGTTGCGATAGAAATAAGGCGCATCCACGAAGGCCTTGGAGTAGCTCAGCTTCGCACTCCACCTGGGACGGGAATAGATCAACGCGATACGGGGCGAGAACACGTGCAGCTGCTTGCCGGACGAGCGCAATTTGAAATCATAGCGCAAACCGGCGTTGAGCACGAGCCTCCGGCCAAAGGAATGTTTGAGCTGCAGATACGCATCCGAGCTGGTCTCCCGCCCCGTATTCAGCACCTTGACGTCATTGTAGGTCTTCAGGATAAGGTTATAGTCGATACCCTCCAGATAGCTGGCGTCGGCGAGGTAGAAGCGGTTGTAGTGGCCGCCGAGCATCACGACGCCCGACTGCGACTTGCCGAAAGAATAATTATAGCTCGCCTGCGCCGAGGCGCCCAGCGTATATTCGTTCCAACTCACGCTCTGGAACACGTCGTCATAGAGTTTGAGGACGATCCCTTCCGTGCCGTTCGGATACACGTCATTTCCGCCCGTCCCGCTTTCCGGGATATCGCCGTCGACCTGGTAGCGCTGCTGATGCTGCGAATCGAAGGTGGCAGCGATCTGCCAGGAGAAATTGCCGTGGCTGTCGGCATAGCCCAGCTCGGCGTGCTGCGAGGAGATGGCATAACCGGGGGCATTGCCATTGAGCAGGCGATACTTGTCGTATTCGTAGGGGGTGAAGAAGTAGCTGAGCGAGAGCGGCGCCACGGTCTTGGCGAAGCGGCGGTTGTAGAGCAGGTGCAGCTTGTCCCACTTCAGTGCCAGTCCGAAGTCGTAGGACGGAGCCCGGTTGTATCCGCCAATCGTCATATCGCCGTCCATGGGCATGGCCGCATACGGCTGCTCATCCCAGTTGCCGGCATAATGCACCTTTTCGCCTTCGGCGTTGTAGAGACTGGCCCAGGCCAGGATGTCCAGCGAGAGGAAGTGCTTGCCGAAGAGCAGGTCGCCCCGGAGCTGGCCGTAGTTGCCGGCGCTCGCCTTTGCCTCGAAGCCGTCCACGTCCGAGCCTTCCTTAGTAATGATATTGACCACACCGGTCAGAGCGACGCCGCCGTACAGGGAGGACGCAGGGCCCCGCAGCACCTCAATCTGCTTGACTTTCTCCAGGCTGATCGAATAATCCGGGCTGGCCGTGTTGGTGGAATAACTGTTCAGGCGGTGTCCGTTCAACATGATGAGGATCTTCTCCTGCCCCGACGAATAAATGCCGCGCATAGCCACGTTCATCTCCTCGTTGCTGGCGATATCCGTCATGCCGGGGACATATGCCACCAGGGCGTCTTTCAAGGTCCGTGCGCCGATGCTCCGAAGCATCTCTTCCGTGATGAGCGTCACCGGGACCGGCGCCTCCTCGATGGACTCCGCCTGCTGGGAAGCCGTCGTAATCGTGGCCGTCTTGCCGGCGCGCAGGCGGTTCACCATTTCGGTGAAGCGCGGGACATCATTGTACACCCGGTAGTAGGGATCGACCGCCAGCAGCCGGGCCACCCAGGACTCCGCCACGGCAGGCCGGTCCATGTTCAGGTTGGACAGGGCCAGCAGGCGGTACACACCGATCCGGCTCTCCCCGTGGAAACTGCTCACGGATTTGGACAGGAGCGTGTCGACTTTCTCGAACATGCCCAGCTCGTAGGCTTCCAGGGCGGTCTCATACAGATGTGACTCATCCTGCGCCCGGAGGGCCCATGAGCAGCATACGAGGAAGAATGCGATGATGTAACCCTTGATGCTCATTTTACAATCTTGGCAGGAATGATAAAGGTGAACGTGGTGCCGACTTTCGGCTCCGACTCCACCAGCAGCTGGCCGCCGTGGTTCTTGGTGATGACATCGTAGGTGATGCTCATACCCAGGCCCGTGCCCTGGCCGGCCGGCTTGGTGGTGAAGAAATTCTCAAAGATCTTGGCCTTGATCTCGGGGGTCATGCCCATGCCGTTGTCCGTGATGTCGATGCGGATTTCCGCCTCGCCGGCGCCTTTGTCGTCCTGGACGACTTTCACCGTGATGGTCGGCACATAGTCGGCGCCTTCCTGGCCGGCGCGCTCCTTGACCGTGTAGCAGGCATTGTTCATGACGTTGAGCACGGCCCGGCTGAGGTCCTGCGGGATCACCATGACCTTCGTCAGGTTCTCCGGAATCTCTTCCTTGATGGTGATGTTGAAGCTCTTGTCGTTGGCGCGCATGGCATGGTAGCTGAGCCAGACATACTCGTGCACGAGCTGGCCCACGTCGGTGGGCAGCTTCTCGCCGGCCTTGCCGCGGCTCTGCAGCAAGATGCCGCGGATGATGCTGATGGCCCGCTCGCCATGCTCCTGAATCTTCTGGAGATTGTCGGCCAGATCCGCCGAAATGTCTTTCAAGTCGGCGGCGTTGTCCTCGCCCAGCTTGTCCGCACAGTCGTCCACGATCTCCTGCAAGTCGTCCAGCAGCTTGATGGACATCTTGCTGAAATTGATCACGAAGTTCAGCGGGTTCTGGATTTCATGGGCGATGCCGGCACTGAGCAGGCCCAGGGAAGCCATCTTCTCCTGTCTGTTCAACTGATCCTGCAAATTGGTTATCTGGTTTTTCAGACCTTCCAGTTCTTCCATAAGACTTTATTCTTAAGTCAAATTAATGACAAATTCCGTATATTCATCCTTCACGGACTGCACCGCCAGCGTGCCGCCGCAGTCGTGCAGGACCTGCTGGCTGAGATAGAGACCCACGCCCGGCGCTTCGGCCGTCGGCTTGGTGGTGAAGAAGGGATCGAAGATCTTGCCGATGATGCCCTCTTCGATACCGATGCCGTTGTCGTAGATCTTGATGATGACATGGTGGTTCCCCTCCTGCGCCACGGTGACGCGGAGGACGGGGCTGTAGCCGCTCGCCTTGTCCGCCTTCTTCTTGATGGCGTACAGGCTGTTGGCGAGCATCGACATGATGGACTTGTTGATCTGTTCGGCCTCGACGTCCCGCATGACGGGCCCGGAGGGACGGACGCATTCCACCTGGATGCCCAGCGCGGAGATGTCGGCTGCAGCGTAGTTCTTGAACGTCTCGACCGCCTGCTGGCACAGCTGGGCCAGGTCGGTGGCCTCGAACTTCATGGAGCGCTCCTTGAGCAGTTCCTCCATCGCCTTGAGCGTACGCGTCGTGGAGAGTCCGTGCTGCTCGATCTTCTCCAGGTTCGTGGTCATCATATCCGTGATATCGAGGCAGTCCTCGTAGGTATCCGTGGAGATGTTTTCCTTCTCATCCTCAATGTTCGCCTTCATGTCCTTCGACAGGCCGAGGGTCAGGTGCGCGAAGTTGTTGATGTAGTTCATCGGATTGAGGATACGGTCGATGAGGCCCTTGGTCAGCTTGCCGATGGCCGCCTCCCGCTCCTGGCGCAACAGCTTGTCCTGGGCCTGGCGCAGCTCGCGGGTCCGCTCGTCGACGATGGTTTCCAGTCGCTGCTGCTCCTCGGCCATATGGCGCATCCGCAACTTGAACAGCTGGTAGACCAGGAATATGATGAGGAGGAGATAGACCAGCAGCGCGTACCAGCGCACGAACACCGGGTACGGGCGCTTGAACTCAAGCGGGCCGACCTCGCTCAGCTGCCCGAAGGCGTCCATCGAGCGGACGGACACCTGGTAGGAGCCGTAGCTGAGGTTGGCGAACAGGTATTCCTGCTGGTCGCTCCAGTCGGACCAGGCATTGTCCTGGCGCAGGCGGTAGCTGTAGCGCGCCTGCCCGAAGGGGTCGATCTTGTCGTTGGAGAAGCTGATAGTCAGGTCGCCGCTTCCCTTCTTGAAGCTGCGGAAATAAAGCAGCGGTTCGAAGCGCTCGGTCTTCCGGCACCCGGTCAGGTCGAAGCGGACCAGGTCGTCGTTGTCGCCGATCCACGCCAGTCCTTTGTCGACCAGCATGGCCTGGATGCTGTAGCCGGCAAACGGCTCGATCCAGTCCTTCAGCTCGTCCGGCATGCCGTCATAGCTGATACCCAGGCCGTTGTCGGCGCTGCGCCACAGGTGGCCTTCCGGGTCTTCGTATTCGAACAGTTTCGAGAACGGACCGTCGTCGCGCTTCTCGAAGTTGGCGCTGTCGGCGGCCAGATAGTAGTAGTCGCCCGCCAGGGTCATGGCCCAGACGCCGCCGCGCTCATCCTGCTTGAAGCGGGTGATATTGGGAATCTCGCCGACGGTCGAAACGCCCCGGCCGGGACGGAAGCGGCTCACGCGTTCGAGCTCGCCGAACAGGAAGGAGCCGTCGGAAAGGGCCGTGATGGACAGGGCGAACTGATTGGATATCTGGCGCGCCGCGCCGCGGGCGTACTCATAGACGCCGTCCGAGGTGGCCACGTAGATACGTCCTTCGTCCACCTGGGCGATCTGCCAGCAGGCGTGACTGATCTGGCCCGCCGGGACAAAGCGCTGCCCCTCCAGGCGGAACAGGCCCTGGAAGGTACCGACCATCAGGTCGGAGCCGCACAGGGCGATGCAGGAAATCTGGCCCCGAAGGCCCTCCTTTTCCGTGAAATGCGTATAGATTTCGGTCACCGAAAGGCTGAAGACACCATTGTCCGTGGCCCCCCAGACCGTACCCTTGCCGTCGTAGGCAAGTTTGGTGATACTGTTGGAACAGAGGCCGTTGTCGACGTTGACACGCCAGACTTCCCGGCCCTGTGCATCGATGGCGATCACACCGTCCGTCGCCGTGGCCAGCAGCGTCCGGTCCGCGCTCAGCGGCAGGCGCTGATAAACCTCGATTTCATTCCAGCGGTCCACTGCGGCCTCCCGGTTGCGCTCGCCGCCGGCGAGCACCCTGGCGTCGCGGGTGTCAGCGGAAGAATAGGCGACGCGGATGGAGTCCCCGGCCATGCCCAGGATGCGTCCCGTCTGGTTGATTCCTTCGAAACGGACCGTTCCGTCCTCTTCCATATCCACGCTCACCACGCGGGAGATGTCAGGTGTATGGACAATCCGCCACTTGACATTGTCATAGACCAGCAGGCCTTCAAAATTCGCAAAGAACGTATGCCCTTCACCGTCGCAGATCACGTCGAAGTTGCGGTTGTGGGCATTGTACTGACTGGCCGGATAGTTCTTGAAGAACGGCACGCCCATGTAAGCGCCGTTCTGCGCGACGGCCGGGACCGCGAACAGCAGCGCGGCGGCCATCAGGACGATATAATTCGCTATCCTTCTCATTTGAATGTCATATACGGAATGGCCACGCCGACGTAACGGGTCCATTCCTGTTGGGTCAGATTACGCTTGAGTTTCCGATGCAGCTGATGCGCCATGTCGTCAACCGAGGAATTCAGCAGCATGACATTGCCGGCGGAGGTGCCGATCCAGACGGACTTCCCGTCGGCGTCACCGCACACGGCCAGCGTCCACCCGTCGAAGGTGTAGTCCACGGGGACCAGCCACTCCGTCGGGATCTCCTTTTCGTTCACCACCCGCTTCCCCACGTGCTCCGCCTCCAACTCTTCGCGGAAGCCCAGGCCGCTCTCGTACAGCAGGTTATCCATGCTCCAGATATAGGAGGTCTTGTCGTAACCGCCGGTGATGATGACGGCGTCGAGCATGGTGATGCTCATGCAGCGCGACTTATGGGCCGCAAGCGTCTCCATCACGCGGTTGTACTTGTTGACCGGATAGACCGTGCCGTCCTTCACGCCCAGCAGCAGGCACTCGTTGGACGGGTCGTAGCAGGCGGCGGTGACCACGTAGTTCACCAGCGGTGCCTTGGCCGTGATCCGGCCCGCTGCGTCCATCTCGGCATAGGTGCCGTCCTCGTAGAAGAGGCAGATGACCCCGCCCCGGTCCACGAGCGTCGACAGGGGCTTGTCCAAGGCCACGCGGCCCGTCAGGGCGCCGTCCGCGTACCAGCCCAGGCTCTGCCGGGCCGCCACGAGCAGGCGGTTCCCGCTCGGCACCAATTTGAAATAATCATCTTCGGGCAGGTCTACGACCTCCAGACCGCCCTGGAAATCCAGCACGCACAGGGGGCCGCCGTGCGACAGCGCGAGAATCTTCCCGCCCTGGACCGTCACATCCCGGAAATCATATGCAGGATTGAACAGCAAGGACTTGGAAGTAATCCGGACGCCGGCGTCGCTGCCGCTTCCGCTGGCGCTCAGCCACTCCACCTCGCCGTAGTTGCTCACGGCCACGCACTGTCCGTTCCGGCCGGGCACCCGGGCGATGGCGTTCACTGAGCCGCCCTCCCGGAGCCGGTAGCGCGACACGCCGTCGGTCGCCAGGGTCAGGGACTTGAACGTGTCGGCGTAGTACGTGTTTCCGCGGTTGTTCTTGAGGAAATACCAGCTGGCGTAGGCCAGCAGGTCGGCCACTTCGGGCTCATTGGCTTCCCGCCGGACCATCGAGCTCACCGCCAGGGTCCGGGCCTGGGTGCGGCGGTTCAGCGTATCGGCCACGTTCTTGGCATGCGTGGCCTCATCCCGCTGCTCCACGGCGATCTCCTGCTGCCGTTCGGCATTGGCCCGCTCCCGCTCGGCCAGGTCGGCCGCGGCATTCGCCTTGACCTCGGCGGCCCGGGCGGCGCGGCTCTCCATTTCGGCACGCGCGGCACTCTGGGTAGCCAGGATGGACTGCTCCTCGGCGCGGTCGCGCTGCTGGTCGGAGATGGCTTTCTGCTGATAAGCGATATCCTCCATCTGCTGGCTGACCCGCTTCACGATGGCCGCGTCCTTCTCGGCCGCCATCAGGCGATCCATCTCTTCCTGCATGGCGGCCAGCTCTGCCTGGGACCGCCTGCTGCCTATGTGGTATGCGACCGCGGCCACACCGGAGAGAACTGCCAGTGCCGTCAGCGCATACACCAAGAGGGTTTGACGTTTCACTTTCTGCGAATTACCAGTTGCGTAATATCATCGCTCTGGGGCGCGCCCGCGGCGAATTCCCGGACCTTGGAGAGGACCGTCTCAACCATATGCTTGCTGTCAGAGCCCTTCAGTGCGGCCAGTTCCGCCTCCAGGCGGGACTCTCCGAACTGGGCGTGCTCCTTGTTCTCGGCCTCGGTCACGCCGTCCGTGTACATCACAAGCGCGTCGCCGGGATTCAGCTGCAGCGACGAGCGCTTGAATATCATATTTTCCATCACGCCGAGCACCAGGTTGCCGTCGTTCTGGAGCATCTCTACCGAGCCGTCGGCATGCAGGATGTAAGGCGGGTTGTGGCCGGCATTGGTGTAATCGACCTGGCCGGTCTCCGAATCATAGATGCCGTAGAACACGGTCACGAACATGGAGCCGACACTCTCGCCGCACAGGATGTTGTTGACCGTCTCCATGCACTCGTTCGAAGCCAAGTCCCGGATGCCCGTGGCTTTGATGAGCGTGTGGCTCACGGCCATGAAGATGGCCGCAGGCACGCCCTTGCCGCTGACGTCGGCGATGGCGAACCCGATCCGATGGTCGTCGATCGGGAAGAGGTCATAGAAGTCGCCGCCCACGTCCTTGGCCGCCTCCATGCTGGCAAAGATATCCACCGCTTCCGGATTCGAGAGCTTCAGCTTGAACGAGCGCGGCAGGATGCCCTGCTGGATCTCCCGGGCCACGGACAGGTCGCTCTGGATGTCCACCAGCTCGGCGTGCTCCTTCTGGGCGCTCTTGATATACTCAATCTGCTCGACGGCCTTCTCGATGGTCCGCTGCAGGTCGTCCAGGTCGATCGGCTTGGTGGCGAAGTCGAAGGCGCCGCCGTTCATGGCCTGCCGGATGTTGTCCATGTCTCCGTACGCGCTCACCATGATGCACTTCCGGGACGGGACCCGCATCTCATTGATCTTGGCCAGAAGCGTCAGTCCGTCCATTTCCGGCATGTTGATGTCTGACAGGATGATGGAGATGTCGGGATACTTGAGCAGGAGCTGAAGCGCCTCCAATCCATTGTGGGCAAAATAGAATTCGTATTCACCCTTTCTGATCTGTCTGCGGAAGAATTGCGTCAACAACAATTCGAGATCGGTCTCGTCGTCGACACTCAAAATTTTAACAGCCATCGTAAAAAAGATTATTCTGCGCAATTTACGCATAAAATAGCAAATAATCAAACCACCCTTCCCGTTTTATTACTACCTTTGAGTCTGTTATGAAAAAGCTCTTCTCTCTCCTGACGGTGGTGGCACTGGTCGTGTCCGCCCTGTCCGCCGCCCCGGCCCATGGGGCAGCTCCCGTAAAATCAGCGGCCCCCGAGCATATCTGGGCCTTTTTCGAGGCGCTTCCGGACGCCGTCATGCCGGAAGACATCAACACGCGCGCCAAGCGCGAGCAGTACCACGAGAGTTACGAAACGAAGCTCCACGAGATGGATGAGCGCAAGACGGAGGAATCCGAGGAGGATGAGGAGGATGTCTATTACGACGGGATCTACATTTCAGAAATCGACTACTACATCTACTGGGACCCCACGAACCTGTCGCCCTCCTGGGCAACCCAGGACTACCTGGAAGAAAACGGTTCGACGCCGGCCGTCTCCCTGACCGCGTTCCAGGGTTCCGACCCGGACAGGATCTTCGGCATTCTCCGCGTCATGGAAACCCGCTACGAGGTGGAATCCATCCTCAAGGACCAGCAATACTACTGGTATTCCGTGTCGAAAAAGACGGTGACGCCCGCCACGCTCCCCCTGGACGTGCCCTTTACCGATGAGGAGATCACCGACGACGGCCTGTATTACTACGGCGAGAACGGGCTCTACTGGGCCATGCGCGATCACCGTCTCGACTGGGAGATTGACCAGAACCGCATCACCCTCAGCCTGGCAGGAATCGGCACCGTGCCGGTCCGCTACGACTGGGACGGGACGAAATTCGTCCGCGACCGCTCCTTCAGCCCGCTGAACATCTACGAAAGCGGCATCGGCAACATCCACATCGGGAATGAGGTCGTCGTATACGGCATCCACGGCTATGAAATCGAATGGATGGACGTGGACGAAGAGTACACCCGTGCCTGGAGTTATACCAAGGACGGCGAGCAGACGCCGCGCATGATCGTCTACGCCTACGGCAACGGCACCGCGACCACAGACGCCATCGATGTCTTCTGCCCGAGCTACACGCTGTTCGGAAGTATCCACGCCGGCATGCCGGCCGACGAAGCCATCAAGGCGATCAAGAATTGGTACGATTGGGAGGATGCTGACGCGCGCGACCCGTACGTGAGCGCCTTCGACGGCAAGGCCTGGATCTTCACCGGCCGCGACGACCCCTTCATGCTGGGCGTGGACCTCAAGTACTACAAGAACGAAAAACTGACCCCGGACGCCGTGATCGAAGTGATCCGCGTCGCCCCGGCTGTGGGTTAAAGCCGGTTCAAATAAAGGAATTTTAGCGCTCCGAGAGGAGCGCTTTTGCGTTCTCAATGGCGGCCGGCGTGACGGTGGCGCCGGAGAGCAGGCGCGCGATCTCCATCGTCCGCGCCTCGCCCTGCACCTCGCGGATGGAAGAGCAGGTGCGGCCGTCGGCCTGGACCGACTTCTCGACCACGAAATGGGCGTCACCCTTGGCGGCCACCTGCGGGAGGTGCGTAATGGAAAAGACCTGCATGTCGCGCCCCATGGCGCAGATCATGCGGCCCATCTTGTCGGCCACGCTGCCGCTCACGCCCGTGTCGATCTCATCGAAGATGAGGGTCGGCATGCCCACAAAGCGGGCCATCATCTGCTTGAGGCTGAGCATGATACGCGATAGCTCACCACCGGAGGCGCACTTGGACACGTCCTGCGGTTCGCGGCCCGTGGCGGAGAACAGATAGGCCACCCGGTTGCAGCCCGTGGCGCTCTCCGGGGCGGCGTTCACGGCCACGTCGAAGACGGCGCGGTCCAGCTCCAGGAAATGGAGCGACTCCGTGATGGCGGCGGCGAACGACGGGGCGGCCTGGCAGCGAGCGGCCGTCAGCTCGGCGCAGACGGCCTGATAGCGGCCTTCGGCTGCCTTCAGCTCCTTCTCCAGCGACTGGATGCGGTCCGCCGAGGCCTCGGAGCCGGAAAGGGCTTCGGCATAGCGCTCCCGCACGGCGATCAGTTCGTCCACGGTTGCGCACTGGTGCTTCTTCAGCAAAGTATAGAGCAGGGACATGCGGTCCTCCACGGCCTCCAGCCGCTCGGGCGAGAGGTCCACGCGGGTGTCCAGCGTCTCCAGTTCGGCGTCGATGTCGTCCAGTTCGATCCGGACGGACTCCAGCCGCTCCTGCAGGCCGGACACGGCCGGCAGGAATCTCTCGATGGCGGAGAGGCGCCGCTCGGCGTCCTTGAGCGAGCCCGACATGCCGGGGCCCTCCCCTTCCCCGCGCAGCAGCGCGAGGCTGCCGCCGAGGCCTTCCTTGATCTGTTCGGCATTCGCGAGGCTCCGTTGCTCCTCCTCCAGGGATTCCAGTTCTCCGGGGACCAGCTTCGCGTCGTCCAGCTGCTTCCACTGGGCTTCCGTGTAGTCGCGGTCCGCCTGCAGGCGCGCCAGCTGCTCCCGTGCCGCGGCGAGCTGCGTGCGCAGGTCCTGCATCGTCCGCCACGCCTCCCGGCAGGTCGCCAGGCGCCCGCCGTTGCCGGCGAAATGGTCGAGCACGGACAGCTGGAAATGCGGATCCGTGAGCAGCAGGCTCTTGTGCTGCGAGTGGATGTCCACGAGGCGGGACGCCACGTCCTGCAGCAGGCCCACGGGTACGGGACAGTCGTTGATAAAGCTGCGCGAGCGGCCCGAACGGGACACCACGCGGCGGATCAGCAGGCGGTCGCCGTCTTCCTCCACGTCCGCTTCGGCGAGCAGCGCGCGGAGCGTCTCGTCCGCCCCGGCGAACTCCGCCTCGACCACGCAGGAGTCGGCCCCCTCCGAGATCATCGATGCGTCCGCCTTGGCGCCCGAGAGCAGGGACAGGGCGCCGAGCAGGATGGACTTGCCGGCACCGGTCTGCCCCGTAATGATGACAAGACCCTCTGGGAACGTGACGTCCAGAGAGTCTATCAAAATGTAATTCTCAATATGGAGGCTATGCAGCACTGTCCTCCTGGGCTACCCGGTAATACAGGTCTCCCTCCTCGAACTCGGCGATGGCGACGAGGTCCGGCTTGGGCTGGCGCTCATAGTACTTGGAGATTTCGATCTGCTCCTTGTTCTCGAAGACCTCGTCCATGGTGTCCCGCTCGCCGCGGAAATCCTCCAGCTTCTTGGCCAGTTCCTTTTTCTCGGCCAGGGCGATCTGGTTGGCGCGCTTGGCGAGGATGACGACAGTCTCATAGATGTTGCCCGTCGGGGCGGCGAGATCCTTGATGTCCCGCGTGATGGTATTGGTAGGTATTTTCTTTTCCATATCCCTTTTACGGCGAGCGTTCGCCGGAAAGTTTCAATTTTTTTCTTTCACTTTTTCATACAGCCCGTCCAGCTCTTTCCGGTAGTGGGACTCGGGGTACTCGCCGATGAAATTGAGGTAGTCGTCCTGGAACACCAGGAAGCGCTCCTTCTTCTTCGACGCGACGCTCATGTCGGCGTACTTGTACGAAGCCATCGCGGAGTAGTAGAGGATGTCCTCGCGGTAAATATTCTCCGAATCGTCCTTGAGGACGTTCTTCAGCGCCACGCGCGCAGCCTTGTAATCCTCCATCTTGTAGTACAGCTTCGCATTCTCGTAGGCCTTGCGGTCCAGCCGGTCGCCCAGCTCCTGCAGGCGGTGGCGGGCGATGTCGGAATTGGCTCCGTCCGGGTGCTCGCGCAGGTACTCGCCGATGGCGGTGATGGCCGTGTAGGTCGGTGTCTGGTCCAGCTCGTAGCGGAGCGTGGCGCGGTAGAGGCAATCGATGCGCAGGAACTGCGCCGTCTCCGAGAAGGCGCCCGACGGGAAATTGGACAGGTACGTGTCGAAATTGGTCTCGGCGGTATAGTAATCCTTGAAGGAGTAGTTGCTCAGGGCCAGGTAGTACAGCACCGTGTCGTAGCGCTCGGTGCCGTTGGTCTGGAGCGTGAGCGACTCGAAGAGCGCGGAGGAACGGGAGTACTTGCCGGCGTTGAAGTAATCGAAGGCGGCCTTGTACTTCAGGTCGACGTCATTGCTTTCGAGCACCGTGTCGTACTGCGTCTTGCAGGCGGAGATCCCGCCCAGCACGAGCAGCAGGGACAGTGCGAAATAAAGAGAGGATCGTTTCATCGTTTCAAATATTTTTCGGCATCCAGCGCGGCCCGGCAGCCCGACGCGGCGGCGTTCACCGCCTGGCGGTACACCGGATCCTGCACGTCTCCGGCCGCGAACACACCCTCCACGTTGGTGCGGCTGCTGCCGCCGTCCGTGACGATGTATCCGTTGGCATCGGTCGACACCCAGGGCGCGAAAAGCTCGGACTCGGGGTGATGGCCGATGGCCAGGAAGAAGCCGTCCACCTGTATATCAAAAACCTCGCCATCCTTGCGGACCAGGCGCGCGCCCGTCACGCCGGAAGCGTCGCCGAGGATCTCCTGGGTGTTGCAGTTCCACAGGATCTCGATGTTCGGCGTATTCTTCACGCGCTCCTGCATGGCCACGGAGGCACGCAGGACATCGCGGCGAACGATCATGTAAACCTTGCGGCAGAGCCCCGCGAGGTAAGTCGCCTCCTCGCAGGCGGTGTCGCCGCCGCCCACGACGGCCACGTCCTTCTTGCGGTAGAAGAAACCGTCGCAGGTCGCGCAGGCGGAGACGCCCAGACCGCGGAATTTCTCCTCGGACGGAAGGCCGAGATAGCGGGCCGTGGCGCCGGTGGCGATGATCAGCGCGTCGGCCTCCAGCTCCGTGGTGCCGTCCACCGTCAGGCGGAACGGACGGACGCCCAGGTCCGCCTTCGTCACCACCCCGCGGCGGATGTCCGCCCCGAGGTTCACGGCCTGCTCGCGCATGTCGGCCATCAGCTGGTTCGCGTCCACGCCCTTCGGGTAGCCGGGGAAATTCTCCACGACCGTCGTCGTGGTCAGCTGGCCACCGGGGACATTGCCCTCATACAACACGGGGGCCAGGGCCGCCCGGGATGCATATATCGCGGCGGTGTAGCCCGCAGGGCCACCGCCGATAATCAAACAGTTAATTCTTTCCATACAAATTGCAAATATACAAAATCTACGCTTTCCGCACCGGTCCCTTGCGGGACGGGTGGCAAAGCAGTTGCACTTCAAATCCGTCGATCCGGTAGCCGCGGTAGCGCTTGCCCTTCAGGTGCGCCTCCATCCACTTCATCATCTCCTCGTCCTCAAGGTCGCGCCACACCTCGCTCTCCGTGTCGTAGAGATGCAGGTGCGCGCCGACGCGGCCGTCGAAAACCATCTTGCCGCCGCGGGCGGAGCGGCGTCCGTAGATGCCCAGTTCCGCGAGCAGGGTCAGGATGTTGTACACCGACGCCGGCGAGACGCGCGTGTTGCCGTTCTTCCCGATCCAGGCCGCCACGTCGTCCGCCGTGGCGTGCACCAGGTTCCACATCGCCTCGTGGACGGCCATGCGCTGGGGCGTGGCCTTCAGGCCGCGGTCGCGCAGCAGGCGCTTGAACTGGATGATGTCCGGTATGCCGTTCCCCCTCAGTTTCATCTCTATAACTCCTTGCGCCAGCGGGCCAGCGGAATGCCGAGCTGCCCGCGGTATTTGGCGATGGTGCGGCGCGCGACCTTGTAGCCGCGGCGGCCCATCTCCTCCACCAGCTGCTCGTCGGTGAGCGGTTTGTGCTTATCCTCAGCGTCCACGCATTCCTGCAGGGCCTTCTTCAGCTCGCGGGTGGACACCTCCTCGCCTTCCTTGTTCTCCATGCCTTCGGAGAAGAAGTACTTCAGCGGAAAGATGCCGAAATGCGTCTCGATGTACTTGCTGTTGACCACGCGGGAAATGGTCGAGATATCGAAGCCGGTCCGCTCGGCGATGTCCTTGAGGACCATCGGCTTGAGGTCGGCCTCGTCGCCGGACACGAAGTAGTCGTGCTGGTAGTTCAGGATTTCCGTCATGGTCCGGTTCAGCGTGTTCTGGCGCTGCTTGAGCGCCTCCACGAACCATTTGGCGGAATCCAGCTTCTGCCGCACGAAGGTCGCGGCCTCCTTCTGGGCGCGCTCCGAAGAGCCCTTTGCCTCGAGGAGCAGGTCCGCGTATTTCTTGTTGACGCGCAGCTCGGGCACGGAGAAGCGCGGCATCGTGAAGGACAGCTCGCCGTCATGCTCCTCGAGCACGAAGTCCGGCACGATCTGCTGCGCCTGGTCGGTGTAGGTGTAGTCCACCTCCCCGCCCGGCGCGGGATTGAGTTTGACGATGCGGGACATCGCCCCCTTGAGGTCCGCCTCGGACAGGCCCAAGCGGGACATGATCTTCTGGAAATGCTTGTTCGAGAACTCCTGGAAATAGTCCTCCAGGATGCGCTCGGCGTTGACGGTGTCGGGCGTCTGCTTCATGGACCGGAGCTGCAGGAGCAGGCACTCGCGCAGGTCGCGCGCACCCACGCCGGCCGGATCGAAGTCCTGCACGACTTTAAGCATCTCCAGCACCTCTTCGGACGTGGTGCTGATGCCGGCCCGGAAGGCCATGTCATCCACCAGCGACTCGATGTCGCGCCGCAGGTAGCCGTCCTCGTCGAGCGAGCCGATGATGAACGACGCCACGGCGTACTGCTCCGGGGTGAGGTTGCGGTAGCCCAGCTGGTCCATCAGGCTCTGCGTGAAGCTCTCCCGCACAGAGAAGGTGTTGTATTCGGGTCTGGGGTCCTTGCCCCAGTTGTTGACGCGTGTCTTGTAGGCAGGGATGTCGCCCTCGTCCGTGATCTCGTCCAGCGAGACGTCCTTGGCCTCTTCGGCCTTCTCGGGATCGGGGGTGTCGTCTAGCACAGGATTCTCCTCCAGCTCCGCACGGATCCGCTGCTCGAGCTCCTGGATGGGGAGTTCGATCAGCTTGATCGTCTGGATCTGCAGCGGAGAGAGTTTCTGCTGCTGTTTGAGTTCGAGTCCCTGCTTGATCATCGCTACAACGCTGCCGGCATTTCGCCCGGACGGGTGTCAGCCCGGCCGATGGTGGGATACTTGAAACGCTCCCGGACGATGAAAGCGTCCGGAAAATCCCCCTTGATCCGCTGCAGCAGGGCCTCGGCTTCGAGGCGCGTACGGAAGTTGCCGGCCGTCACCTTGAAGTTCGGGGAGGCGAAGCTGCGGTACGCCTGGATGTGGGGGTACAGTGCATTGAAGCGGCGGATCACGGCGGCGGATTCATCCCGCGCCGTCCGCGTGCTCGCGAAATAGAGCCGGATCCGGAAGCCGTTGTACTGCTTGCCGGCGTTGGCGGCCACCTGCTTGTTCAGCGCGGCGCGCACGGCGGGCGACTGGCGCACCACCACGCGCTCGGGCAGGGCCGAGAAGATGTCGCGTCCCAGCAGGGTGGAGTCCACCTGGACCTCCTCGCCGGCGTGCTCGATCTCGCTCGGGATCTCTTCCTCGATGTTCTGCGCCCGGAGGGCGGGAACGCCCAGGATCAGCAGGGCGAAGACCCAGAACAGTTTATTCATTTGTTGTAATCTCATCATTCTCCGTTTCGGGTTTACTGAGCATGCTGCTCAGCGGAATATCCAGTATTTCAATATTCTTGCCAATACCGCCACGGGCGGCTATGCGGGCGAAAATGCTAAAGGTAACATCCTCATAACCAGCACTTTTTCCAAGCAGGCGAAGGAGCCGCAGGGGGTTGAACCCGTCGGCGATGTTGCCCTGCATCGGGATCCGGTACAGCGCGTCGCTGTGGGCGGGCACCATCAGCTGGTCGGCGTGGACCGCCAGCGCTTCCTGCCCCTGGAACTTTGCCACGCCGGTGACGTTCGTGACCTCAAATCCGATGGTCGGGTTGTGGATGCCCACCTCGATCACAGCGGAAACGCCGTTGAAACCTTCCGGCGTGATGGAAACCAGCCGCACCGAGGTGACGCTGATATCCTTGATCCCCTTGCCCTTGCAGCCAGACAGCAGCAGGACCGGAATCAGCAGAAGCAATAAGGATAATCTCTTCATGCGCACAATGATCTGTTATCTGTTATATCCTACAAAGATAAGAAAAATCTCTATCTTAAACTACTCTGGATTCGCGGGACCAAAAACTGGCGAATGCGGCGCCGACAGCGGTTCTGAAACCGGGGTCGGCGCCCAAAAAGGCGGTTTTCGGTTCCGGGATCAGGCCAGCTCGCAGAGCAGCGTGGCCTGGGTGCAGTCGCGGACGACGACGTCCACAAGGTCGCCGGCTCGGTGCGCCGTGTCCGGCCAGACGCACATCTTGTTCTGGCTGTTGCGGCCGCAGAGCTCGGCCGGATTGCGCTTGGAAGGGCCCTCGACCAGCACCTGGAAGGTCTTGCCGACGTCGCGGCGGTTGCTCTCGAGCGAGAGGCGGTTCTGCAGGGCGATGATTTCCTCGAGGCGGCGGGTCTTGACCTCCGGCGGCACGTCGTCGGGGTATTTTTTCGCAGCAAGCGTGCCCGGCCGCTCGGAGTACTGGAACATGAAGGCAGCGTCGAATCCGACGGCCTCGAAGAGGCTCAGCGTGTCGCGGTGGTCCTCCTCCGTCTCGGAGCAGAAGCCCGCGATCACGTCGGTGGAGAGGGCGCAGTCGGGCATCAGCGAGCGGATCTTCGCCACGCGCTCGAGGTAGCCCGCCCGCGTGTAGCGGCGGCGCATCTTCTCCAGCATCCGGTCGGAGCCGGACTGGACCGGCAGGTGGATGTGGCGGCAGATGTTCGCGTGCGAAGCCATCGTCTCCAGCACGGCGTCGGAGATATCCTGGGGGTTGGAAGTCGAGAAACGGATGCGCAGCCCCGGCACGGCCTCGGCCACCAGGGCCAGCAGGCCGGCGAAATCGAGATCGCCAACGCGGTAGGAATCGACGTTCTGTCCCAGCAGGGTGATTTCCTTGTAGCCGTCCATCGCGCAGTGACAGGCCTCGCGCACGATGGTGTGCGGGTCGCGGCTGCGCTCGGCGCCGCGGGTGTAGGGGACGACGCAGTAAGAGCAGACATTGTTGCAGCCGCGCATGATGGAAATGAAGGCAGAGACGCCGTTCTTGTCCACGCGCACCGGGGCGATGTCGCCGTAGGTCTCCTCGCGCGAGAGCAGGACGTCGATCTGCGGGTGGCCCTGCGACGCGGCGGCGAGCAGGCGCGGCAGGCTCCGGTAGGCGTCCGGCCCGGCCACGATGTCCACCTTGCCCGACTCCAGCAGCGCATCCTTCAGGCGCTCGGCCATGCAGCCGAGGATGCCGACGATGACGTCCGGACGCTTCTTGCGCTGGAAATTGAACTGCTCGATGCGGCCCCAGATGCGCTGCTCCGCGTTGTCCCGCACGGAGCAGGTGTTCGCGAGAATCACGTCGGCACTATCCATCTCCTCGGTGCGTTCATACCCTTCCCTGCCGAGGATGGAGAAGACCACCTCGGTGTCGGCCACGTTCATCTGGCAGCCATAAGTCTCGATGTACAGCTTTTTCATTTCGGACGCAAAGATAGAGAAAAATCCCGTTTCCTGTAAAAATCGTATTTTTAAGCCTGGCGGATACGAATCTTATCGTTTTTTACGATTTATGGGCGTATCCTTGCCCCGTTATGGGTATCAAGGACCTCCGCGCGGATGAAAGGCCGCGCGAAAAGATGCTCGCCCGCGGAGCGGGGAGCCTCAGCGACGGCGAGCTGCTCGCCGTCCTGCTGCGCAGCGGCAACCGCAGTTGCAGCGCGCTCGACCTGGCGCGTCAGCTGCTGGATCTTGCAGACGGACACCTGTGCGCGCTGTTCAATCTCCCGCAGGACCGGATGCTGTCCCTGCCCGGCGTCGGTCCGGGCAAGGCGGCGAGCGTACTGGCGGCATTCGAGCTGGGCCGCCGTTTCCTGCAGGAAGCCTCCAGCATCGTCAAGACCCCCGTGCTCACGGCCCGGCAGGTGCACGACCTGATGATTCCGCAGCTCAAGGGCCTGCAGCACGAGGAGTGCTGGGTGCTGTTCCTGAACGAGCATCAGTATCTGGTCGGGAAGCTGCGCGTCAGCTCCGGCGGCGGCAATTCCACCACGATGGACATCCGGCAGATCATCCGCGCCGCCCTGGACAAGGGTGCCGCCGCGCTCATCCTCGTGCACAACCACCCCAGCGGAAATCCCAGGCCCGGCCCGGCCGACATCCGCCGGACGGAGGAGCTCCGCAAAGGGGTAAGCGCCGTCGGCCTCACCCTGCTCGACCACGTCGTCGTCGCCGACGACGCCTGCTTCTCCTTCTCCGACGACCGGATGTACCGGGTCTGAGGTTTTTTTCTTAATTTTGCGGAGTATGCACAAACACCAAGAAACGCCCCTTTCGCTGATGCAGGAGCACGGCATCAGGCCGACCGCCAACCGCATCCTCATCCTGAAGGCCCTGCTCCAGGCGGGCCGCCCGCTCTCCCAGACGGAGATCGAGACGGCACTGGAGTCGGTGGACAAGTCTATCATTTCCAGGACCCTGGGGACTTTCCGGGAGCATCATCTGCTGCATACGCTCTCCGGCGAAGATTTTGTCCGCTATGAGGTCTGCCACTGCGTAGAAGAGGGGCAGGACGACGACCGCCACGTGCACTTCCACTGCGAGGTCTGCGGCCAGACCTTCTGCCTGGAGGAGCTGCCGGTCCCGGCCGTGCAGCTGCCCGACGGCTTCTCCGTCGAGAACGTCGAATATCTGGCCCACGGCGTGTGTCCCGCCTGCGCGGGGAAGCGCTAGTCCTCCCCTGCCTTCAAGTCCTCGATCATCGCCTTGGCACGGCGGATGCGGGTGCGTACCGTGTTGAGTTCCATGCCGAGTTCCTCGGCGATTTCCTTGTACTGCAGGCCGTCCAGCAGGCGCATCCGCGCGATGGCGCGGTACAGGTCGGGCAGGCCCTCGATGTAGGCTTCGAGCTTCTCGGCATCCTCTTCCTCGACGATCTGCTCCAGCGGCGTGGCGGTCTCGTCGCCCAACACGTCGATGATGGCGCCGCTGTGGTCGTTCTCCTTGTCCAGCGAGACCAGGCGGCTGCGGGCGCGCGTCTCGGCGTCGATGGTGTCGAGCGCGGTGTTGTGCGCGATCGTGCGGAGCCAGGTCGAGAACTGGCTGCGGCTCGGGTCAAAGGACGAGATCTGCCGGAACGCTTTCTCGAAGCTGCGGGAGCAGATGTCGTCGATGTAGAAGTCATCCAGGTACTTCATCGCCCCCTTCAGGTAGGCGCGGAGGCCGCCGATGTGGGTGTCCCACAGCTCGGTGAAAGCGGTGCCGTCGCCGATGATCGCCCGGCGGACGAGTTCGTCAGTGGGCTTCAAGCCAGGTTTTTCCATCATTGCATTCTACAGTCAGGGGAACAGACAGGGACATGACGCCTTCCATCTCGCGGACCAGCATTTCGCGCACGGGCGCGATTTCTTCCTGCGGGACCTCGAGCAGCAGTTCGTCGTGGATCTGGAGGACCATCCGGGCGCGGTAGCCGCCTTCGCGCAGGCACCGGTCCACGGCGGTCATCGCCAGCTTGATGATATCGGCCGCCGTGCCCTGGATGGGGGCGTTGACGGCGTTGCGCTCCGCCAGGGCGCGGACCGCAGCGTTGCCGGCGGCGATGTCCGCGATGTAGCGGCGGCGTCCGAAAAGCGTCTCCACGTACCCGCGTTCCCGCGCCTGCGCGACGGTCTCGTCGATGAAGCCGCGGATGGACGGGAAGGACGCGAAGTAGTCGTCGATGATCTGCTTCGCCTCGCTCCGGGAGCAGCGCAGCCGCTCGGCAAGGCCGAAGGAGGAGATGCCGTACATGATGCCGAAGTTCGCCGTCTTGGCGATGCGGCGCTGGTCGGCGCTCACCTCCCCGATGGGGATGTGGAAGATTTTCGCGGCCGTGGCCGCGTGCACGTCCTGCCCCTGCCGGAAGGCCTCCACGAGGTGGGCGTCACCGCACAGGTGCGCCATCAGGCGCAACTCGATCTGCGAGTAGTCCGCCGACATCATGACCCAGCCCGGCTCACCCGGCACGAAGGCCTTGCGGATTTCGCGGCCCTCTTCGGTGCGGATGGGGATGTTCTGGAGGTTCGGATTGGAGGAGGACAGGCGCCCGGTGGCGGTCAGGGCCTGGTTGAAGGTCGTATGCACCCGGCCGTCAGAGGGGGAAATATAGTTTCCGAAGGGCTCGATGTAGGTCGACAGGAGTTTGCGCAGGCCGCGGTAGTCCAGGATGGCGTCGATGATGGGGCTGCGGTCCGCCAGGTGCGAGAGGGTCTGCTCGTCCGTGGGCCAGCTGCCGGATTTGGGCTTTTTGGCCTTCGGATCGAGCTGGAGCTTCTCGAAGAGCACCACGCCGATCTGCTTGGGAGACAGGACGTTGAGCGTCGGCTCCCCCGCCAGCTCACGGACTTCCGCTTCGCGCTCGGCCATCTTGCGGCGCAGGCCGTCGGCGAAGTCGCGCAGCGACCCCAGGTCCACTTTGACGCCGGTCCGCTCCATCCGCGCGAGCACGCCGATGAGCGGCTCTTCGATCTCGTCGTAGAGGCGCGTCATGCCTTCGGTGGCGGCCATCTCGTGCAGCAGGCAGTCCGACAGGCGCAGGATGGCGGCCGTCTCGAGGAGACGGTCCGGGCCGGTCTCTTCCGGGACTTCGTCGAAGAGCGAACCGGTCTGCTGCGGCGCGGCGGCGTCCAGTTCGACGCCGAGGTAGGTGCGCGAGAGGACATCCAGTTTGTGGCTCCGCTCGGGGCCGAGCAGGTAGTGCATGAGCTCGATGTCCTCGAGGCGGCCCGCCAGGACGATGCCGCGGTCCGCGAGCGCCTTCATCTGCGCCTTGAGGTCGATGCCGGCCTTGACGACGGATGCGTCTTCCAAGATCTTCCGAAACTCCTCCGGCTTCCCCGCTGCCACCCCCGCCTCGCACCCCACATACATCTTCTCCCCCACCAAATTAATCGCCACCTTCTTTGCAGACAGGCAGCCAGCCACCGGCTCCGCCGCCAAGGCTTTTCTCACCCCCTGCGCCCCCTCAAGGGGGATGGCACGCAGATCGCTATCGCTCGCGTGCGCCCACGCACCGTTCTCGGCGGCGGAAGCGTTGTCGGCAGCGGTAACTGCTCCCGGAAACCGTGCCACCCTCGGCTTCGTAAGAGGGAGGGGCCCATCGTCAGATGGGAGGGGTCCGGCATAGCCGGACGTTTCAGGGAGCAGTTGGCCGCTGCCGCCGCTGACGCCGGAATTGACAGCAACTTTCTTGATCAAGCGTTTCAGGGAAGGCATTTCGTAGAGGTCGAGCAGGGCGTTCAGCTCGGGGGTCTCGGCGGTGTCGAAGACCAGCTGCTCCGCCGTCACGTCGAGCGGAATGTCCGTCTTGATCGTGACCAGGCGCTTGGACAGCGCGATATGGCCTTCCGCCGCGCGGAACTGCTCCTGCTGGCGGGCGGTCAGCTCGTCCAGATGCGCATAGATCTCCTCGACGGAGCCGTACTTGCCCAGCAGCTTGGCCGCGCCGACGGGGCCCACGCCCTGCACGCCGGGGACATTGTCCGACGCGTCCCCGCAGATGGCGAGGATGTCGATGACCTGCGCGGGCGAAGCGATTTTCCATTTGTCGCAGACTTCCGCCACCCCCAGGATCTCGCTCTCTCCCCCGGCCTTGCCCGGCTTCACCTGCAGGATGTGCGGGGAGACGAGTTGGCCGTAGTCCTTGTCCGGCGTGACCATGAAGACCTCGAAGCCCTCGGCCTCGAAACGCTTCGCGGCGGAGCCGATCACGTCGTCCGCCTCATAACCGGGCAGCATCAGCACCGGGATGTCCAGCGCCCCGACGATGCGCGTCAGCGGCTCCAGCGCCTCCACCACCAGCGCGGGCGTCTCCCCGCGGTTGGCCTTGTACTCCGGATAGAGTTCGTTCCTGAAAGTACCCCCCGGCGGATCAAAACTGACAGCGATGTGCGTCGGCCGCTCGCGGTCGATCAGCTCGAGCAGGTACTTCGTGAAGCCGAACAGGATGGAAGTATCCACCCCCTTGGAATTGACCATGGGACGGCCCAGGAAGGCATAATACATCTTGAAGACGAGCGCGTGGCCGTCGATGAGAAAAAGTTTCATAAGGCAAAGATGAAACTTTTTTCGGAGAGTTTCAAATTTTAAAGAAACACCACTATTTGAGCATTTTTAGTCACAATTTGCGCACGGGCGGACAACCATATATAGATTTAACTATATTTGGAACGTTTGTGTATTACTAAACTTGTTATAACCAATCACCATTATTCACTTTTTTTATTAACCAAATTACTCCACAAATGTTTAAAAAACTGCTGAGAGTGACAAGCATTCTTATGATGCTTAGCACTTTATGGGGGGGTCTCGCGGCTTTTGCCCAGACCCAGGCCATTTTTGGCAAGGTCGTTGACGCCGACGGACAGCCGGTCATCGGCGCCGGTGTGGTTGTCTCCGGTACCACGAACGGAGCCACCACGGACCTTGACGGCAACTTCTCCCTGCGTGTCGCCCCCGGGACCACGCTGGAAATCTCCTGCATCGGCTACGTGACCCGCCGGGTCGCCGCCGCCGACAACATGACCGTCATCCTCCAGGACGATTCCGAAATGCTGGAAGAGACCGTCGTGGTCGGTTACGGTGTGCAACGCAAGAAACTCGTGACCGGCTCCACGGTCAGCGTGAGCGGCGACAAGCTCGCCTCCACGCACGCCGTCGATGCCTTCGGCGCCCTGCAGAGCCAGGCCGCCGGCGTGAACATCGTCCAGAACTCCGGTCAGCCGGGCGAGAGCTACAAGGTGACGATCCGCGGTATGGGTACCGCCGGCTCCAACACCCCGCTCTACGTCATCGACGGTGTGCCTGACGGCAACATCGCCGCCCTGTCCCCGAACGACATCGAGTCCATCGACGTGCTGAAGGACGCGGCTTCCAGCGCCATCTACGGCGCCCGCGCCTCCAACGGCGTCATCCTCGTGACCACCAAGAAGGGCAGCAAGTCCGGCAAGATCCAGGTGAGCTTCGACGGCTACTACGGCTGGCAGAACCCGAACACCAACGGGGTCACCCCGCTGAACGCCAAGCAGTACATGGAGATCAACGACCTGGCCTACACCATCCAGGGCGCTTCGACCTATGACTGGGCCGCCCTCATCCCGAAGCAGTATGCCCAGATTATGAACGGCACCTGGAACGGCACCAACTGGCTGGAAGAGACCACGGTCCACAACGCTCCGGTCAGCAACGCCTCCATCAACATCATGGGCGGCAGCGACATCTCCCGCTTCGCCATCGGTGTCAGCAATTTCTCCCAGACCGGTACCATCGGATATCCCGCCACGCCGAAGTATAACCGCTTCACGCTCCGCCTGAACTCCGATTACTCCCTGATCCGCAAGAACAACCGCGACGTGCTGAAGTTCGGTGAGAACATCACCTTCACCAACACCTTCAAGAAGGGCGTCCAGATCGGCGGCATCTACGACAACAGCATCCGTACGCTCATGGCCATGTCCCCGCTCCTCCCCGTCCGCAACGAAGAAGGCGGCTGGTACGAATACAAGGACATCGTGGCCGACCAGTGGGACTTCAGCGCCGAGCTGGCCAACCCGCTCGCCCAGCTGGATTATGCCCGCAACAACCGCTACAACAAGGGTTACCGCCTGCAGACCAACTTCTTCCTGGAGTTTGTCCCGATCAAGGGCCTGACCTTCCGCTCCAGCTTCGGCTGGCAGTACAGCCACAGCGAGAGCCGCAGCTACGTGCCCGTCTATCAGCTGAGCACCAAGACCTCCAACCCGAACGACGACGTCAGCCAGAGCCAGTCCTACAGCATCCGCTGGTCCTGGGAGAACACCGCCAACTGGGTGAAGTCCTTCGGCGACCACAACCTCGATGTCCTGCTCGGACAGTCCATCGAGAAATGGGGCTACGGCAACAGCGTGAGCGCCACCAACTCCAACTCCGTGTTCCCGGGCTCCTTCGAGCATGCCTACATCAGCAATGCGAACGTGGTCGATCCCGCCTTCACGAGCATCAGCGGCAGCCCGAACAGCCAGGGCGCCCTGTCCTCCTTCTTCGGCCGTATCAACTACAACTACAAGGAAACCTACCTGCTCTCCGCGGTGCTCCGCGCCGACGGTTCCTCCAACTTCGCCCGCGGTCACCGCTGGGGTATCTTCCCCTCCGTCTCCGCCGGCTGGGTGGTTTCCAACGAGCCTTTCATGGACTTCAGCAAGGATTGGCTGAGCTTCTTCAAGCTCCGCGCCAGCTGGGGCCAGAACGGTAACTGCAACATCTCCGCGTTCCAGTACCTGGCGACCATCTCCCTCGGCGGCAACTACTATTTCAACGACAAGTCCGCCCCGGCCATCGGCGCCTACCCTGACATCCTGCCGAACCCGGACGTGAAATGGGAAACCTCCGAGCAGCTCGACTTCGGCTTTGACGCCCGCTTCTTCCGCAGCCGCCTCGGCATTTCCTTCGACTGGTACAACAAGATGACCAAGGACTGGCTCGTCCAGGCCCCGGTGCTCCTCTCCTACGGCACCAACGCTCCGTACGTGAACGGCGGCGATATCCGTAACCGCGGTTACGAAATCCTCCTCTCCTGGAACGATTCCGTGAACAGCGACTTCTCCTACGGCGTCTCCGCCACCTTCTCGCACAACAGCAACATGGTCACCCGTCTGGCCAACTCCGAGGGCATCCTCCATGGTCCGGAGAACGCCATCGCGCAGAACACCGCCGAGCTCTACCGCGTGCAGGTCGGTTATCCGATCGGCTACTTCTGGGGCTACCAGATGGACGGTATCATCCAGAACGAGCAGCAAAAGCAGGACTACCTGAACAAGTACTTCGGCGGCGACGCCGGCAAGTCCCTCCAGAAGGACGCCATCCAGCCCGGTGACGTCATGTTCGTGGACCTCAACGGCGACGGCACGATCGACGTCAACGACAAGACCATGATCGGCGACCCGAATCCGGACTACAACGTGGGTCTGAGCATCAACCTGCAGTGGAAGGGCCTCGACTTCAGCCTCAACGGCTACGGCGCCTTCGGCCAGCAGGTGGCGAAGAGCTACCGCCAGTTCTCCGATCACCCGGACGACAACTACACCACCGACGTGTACACCAAGTACTGGAAAGGCGAGGGCAGCACCAACCACTACCCGCGCTTCACGCACGGCAAGCACGTCAACATGTCCGAGCTTTCCCGCGTATGGCTCGAGGATGCGGATTACTTCAAGATTTCCACCATCTCCCTCGGCTACGACCTCAAGCGCGTGGCGAAGTTCCTCCCCGTGCAGAAATTCCGTGTGTACGTGACCGCCACCAACATGTTCACCTTCACCGGCTACTCCGGTATGGATCCTGAGGTGGGCTTCGGCAACGGCGCCAGCTGGGCTTCCGGCATCGACAACGGTTACTACCCGTCCTCCCGCTCCTGGCAGATTGGTCTGAATGTCATCTTTTAATCCTTGAAGATCATGAAAAAGAATATACTGTATCTCATTGCAACGGCAGCGTGCCTGCTCACGCTCGGAGCTTGCGACGACTTCCTGGATACGCAGAGCCTTACCAAGAAGGACACGTCCAACTTTCCGCTCAACGAGACGGATGCCACCCAGATGGTGAACGGCATCTATGTCATGATGAACAACAACCTCGCATCCCCTGAACAGGATCCGTTCTTCATCTTCGACATCGCTTCCGACGACCGCCTCGGCGGCGGCAGCCAGAGCAACACCGGCGCCCAGGGCGTCGACCGGCTGCTGAATGAAAAGCTCAGCTGGATGGAGCCGCTGTGGCTCCACCGCTATGCCGGCATCAACCGCGCCAACAACGCGCTCGAGACCATCGACAACGTGACGGTCTGGAGCTCCCCGGCCAAGAAGAACCAGCTTCTCTGCGAGATCTACTTCCTGCGCGCGTTCTATTATTTCAACCTCGCCCAGGTGTTCAACGGCGTCCCCCTCGTGCTCTCCACCAAGCCGGAGAACCTGCCGCGCAACACCCCTGAAGAGGTCTACGCCCAGATCGCTTCCGACCTCAAAAAGGCTATCGAAGTCGGTCCCGGCACGAAGTATCCCGAATTCGGCGAGGGCCGCGCCTCCAAGTGGGCCGCCGAGGGCATGATGGCCCGCGTGTGGCTGTTCTACACCGGTTTCTACAGCAAGTCCGAGCTTCCGCTCGCCGAGGGCGGCTCCATCACGAAGGCCCAGGTGGCCGAATGGCTGGCAGACTGCATCAAGAACAGCGGTTTCGGCCTGGTCGAAGACCAGCGTGAGCTCTGGCCGTACACCAACCCTTACACCGCTCCGGACTATCCTTACGCCAAGGAGAACGGCCTGGTGTGGGCCAGCGACGAGAACATCGAGAACATGTTCGCCGTCAAGATGGGCAACAAGGGTAACTACGACGGCGGTTACGGCGGACAGATCCACCACAACCGCATCATCGAGTACTACAACCTCCGCAAGACCACGGCCGACGCTTTCCCGTTCTCCGTGCAGGGTTACTCCAACGGCCCCGTCTGCGAGAAGCTATGGACCGACTGGGCTGCGGATTCCGACTACCAGGGTGACTACCGCCGCGTCGGTTCCATCTGCGACCGCCTCGTCGAGCTCCCCAACTACAAGGGCGACAAGGCCAAGGAAGTAGAGAATACCAACCTCTTCGCCAAGAAGTACGCCGGAGCCGAAGCCTGGAACGAGGACCACAGCTCCCGCTACCTCAGCTATGGAGTTTACTACGGCAGCGAGAACAACCGCCAGAAGGGTCTGACCCAGTCCCTGGTATGGCTGCGCTTCGCCGACGTGCTCCTGATGCACTCCGAGCTCACCGACGGCGCCGTCATCTACAACGGCAAGAGCGGCCTGAACGCCGTCCGCGCCCGCGCCGGTCTGGGCGATGTGGCCTACAGCCTCCCCGCCCTGAAGAAGGAGCGCCGCTACGAGCTCTGCTTCGAGGCCATCCGCTGGAACGACCTTCGCCGCTGGGGTGATGTCGCGGAGATCGTCAAGAACCAGGTAGGCAACAAGATCCTCAACGAGCAGGCCACGGGCGAGTACGCCTTCACGGTGGACTTCATGACGCGCTACAACGACACCCAGGGTGGCTTCTTCAAGATTCCTGAGTCCCAGGTCACGCTCGCCGAGGGAGTCCTGGAGCAGAACCCCGGCTGGGGCGATGGCACCAACTGGAAGAAGGGCGACCTCCCTTACAAGTTCAAATAGTCTTTCGACCATTCTCTTCAAAACGGGGCCACGATTCAGTCATGGCCCCGTTTTTTATGTTTTTGCACGATTTTTAAAAGAGATGAGCATCTTTTCAAGATTATTCCAAAACATTCTTATTAATAACCATATTATT
>CADAND010000006.1 GCA_902789245.1 uncultured Bacteroidia bacterium | reverse complement strand
GAGAGTATGTCTGGCCTGACCAGCCTTAAACGGGAGGGATGGGAAGATGAAAAAGAATACCCTTTTTGTGATGCTTGCCGCCGCACTGACGGCCGTCACGGTTTTCTACGCTTGCAACAAAGTCGAAAACGAACTGCAGCCGCAGGTTCCGCAGGAGCCGGGGGCGGCGTCCGCGTACACCCTGACGGTGGAAGCCGTGAAGGGGGAGGACACCAAGGCCCTGACGGATGCCGGCACGACGCTGACATCTTCCTGGGCGGCAGGGGATAACGTGGAAGTGTACAGTGCCGGCGACACCCACCTGGGAACGCTGATCGCGGCAGTCAGCAGCACCTCCACGACCACCTTGTCCGGCGAGCTGACGACCGCTCCGACGGTAGGAGACGCCCTGACGCTCAAGTTCAAGACGAATAACTATGCCGGCCAGGATGGAACGCTGGCGTATATCGCCGCCAACTGCGACTATGCTACGGCCACGGTTACCGTGACGGAGGTCGCGGGCAAGTCCATCCAGACCACCCCGGCCCATTTCGTGAGCCAGCAGGCCATCGTGAAGTTTTCGCTCGTAAAGTCCGGTGGTTCCAATCCTTTGGAGGCCACCCAGTTCCTGTTCAACTATGGCGCTACCACGTATACCGTGAACCCGATTTCGGCCAACAGCACGCTCTATGTGGCCGTCCCGGCTATCGCAGGGCAAACGGTTACCTTGTCTGCCAGCGCTGCCGACGGCTATTATGACCTCACAAAAACCGGCGTATCGTTCGATAACGGCAACTTTTACCGGGTGACGACCTCGCTGAGCAAGCAGCCCATAAGCAGTCTGTCCGTTACGTGGCTCGATTCGCCTGATCCTTCCGATTATCCCTATGGTTACGGCGGTTCTTCCGTGAGCGAAGCACTTTAATGAACTTAACTTTCCAATAGAGATGAAAAGAATTCTATATATCGTTGCGGCGCTTTTCCTGCTGTCGGCTTTGCAGCCGGCCTTTGCCTTTGACGGCAAAGGAACTGCGGAGGACCCTTATCTTATCAAGTCTGCGTCAGACTGGAAGCAGTTGTATGAAGATTCCAGGTTCAAAGACATCACCCATGAGGGCAAATACTTCAGGCTTGTGGCCGATATTTCGGTAATTGATGAGTATTACGACGATAACGTGATAGGCTGGTCTGCTTATCATCCTTTCATGGGTAATTTTGACGGGAATGGCCACACCCTCACTTTTACAAGTTATGCCGGCGAACAAGGCAGCGGAAGAGTTTTGAAGTATCTTGCTCCGTTCCGCTATGTGGGAGACGGTGCCGTTATCAAAAACCTGCGTGTCCAAGGGATAGCACAGTCTTACGAGCGGTATATAGCCGGCCTGGTGGCGCGGGCCAGCAAAAAGGTCGTTATCCGCAATTGCTGGGTAAGTATGCATATAAATACCACCGGCCCCAGAGATTATACGGACGCGTACAATGGTGGTATAGTAGCAGAGGCACTCGGCCCTGATTCTGACCTGACTTTGGAAAATTGCCGTTTCGATGGAAAGATGTCCGAAAAGGACTGGGTAGACTACAGTGGCGGCCTGGTGGGAAAGGCAGACGGAAAGGTTACCCTCAAGAACTGCATCTTTAAACCGTCAGAGGTGGATGTGACCACGGCCCATTGTGCTACGCTTGTGCGCATGGGATCCCCGGAATCGCTCACTTTGGACAAGTGTTACTATTTCACTCCTATGGGTACACCGCAGGGAACTAATGCTTCTTCGATGAGTGCCAGCGATTTGGCCGCCAGTCTTGGAGGACAGTGGGATGTGATTGGGGGCGAAGCCGTGCCGATACTTCTTGAAGTGACGAAGTACAACGGAGACGGATCGGTGGGTAATCCTTACAAGATCTCCTCGAAGGAAAACTGGAACTATATGGTACACCAGATTGCCAACCAGGTGTCGTTTGCCGGTAAATATCTTGAGTTAACCCAGGATATCACGATAGAAAATATGGCCGGCAGCTATGTGGAAGGCGGAGCCACGCGGCCCTTCGCCGGCACCTTCGACGGGAAAGGCCACACCCTTACCCTCGATCTTGATGGAGCAGGGGATTATCTTGCTCCTTTTGCCTGCCTTAGTAATGCCACCATCAAGAATCTGGTTCTGGACGGTTCTGTTTCTACTACCAATATCCGTCCTGCCGGTCTTGCCGCCTTCGTGATTGAGAATTCTGCCATTGTGAACTGCAAGAATTCAGTTTTCATATCGTCCAGTTTCGATGAAGAGAATAATGTAGGTGGCGGTGGTTATGTCGCCCGCGTCAATCAAGGCAAGTCCCTTACCATCACAGGGTGTTCCTTCTCTGGGAATTTCACCTACAGCGCTTCTTCTTTTATTTTTCCGTTACCTTCCAAAGGCTATGGCGGCGGTGGATTTGTGGGGTATGCGCAGTCCGGCTCAACAGTCACCCTGAAGGATTGTGTCTTCCAGCACATGTTGAGCGATGGCCTTCTCACCATCAAGGGTGGCGGTGAGGATTACGATAAGAAGTTCTACGTATTTGTCGGCGGCAAGAGCGATGCTGTTGTAACCCTCGACAATAGCTATTACTATTTGGATCAAATGACCATCAAGTTGAGCGTCAATAATGGGAATCTGACTGCTCAGGGCACGCAGACGTATAGCGTTGCTGGCAGGGATGGTGTCACCGTTGCAATGGAGGGAACGGAAACCGCTTACAACGTTTCCGGAATCACCGTCTATTCTGAGAATCCCGGCATAAAATACGGCTCGCAACTGTGGGGTGCAAACAATAAGGATGTGAAGCTGCTTCTGAGTAAGGGAGAGCCCGTAGCCTCCTATACTGCCAATCACGGGACCCTGTCCGGTACGGAGAAAACCGGTACCAACGATCACTACATGCTTACCGTGGACCTCTCAGTGCTTGATTGGGAAGAGGTTTCCGTGTACATCTCGTACAATGGCCTGCTGTATTTGATGGATAGTGACAGCAGTGCTGATATCATTGGAAAGGAAAACGGGAAACAGCATACCGTGATCCTGGGCCGCACGCTCCAGGGCGGTAAATGGAACAGCTTCTCTGCTCCGTTCGCTATCAGTGCTGGGATGGTTGCCAGCGTCTTTGGCAGCGGCGTGGTTGTCAAGAAGTTGACGGGGTCGTCTTACGCGGATGGCGCTCTCTCGCTCACATTTGAGGCAGTTACCTCCATCGAGGCCGGAAAGGCATACCTGATTAAGCCTGCGGCCAATGTGGCAGAGCCCAGATTTGACACTGTTACTATTAACAAGAGTACCGCCACGACGGAAACCACGTTCGCGGATTTCATACCTGTCATCAATCCCACCGGATTCACGGTCCGGGACAAGACCGTCCTCTTCTTTACAGGTGACGGGAAACTGTCCTTCCCGTCCGATGAGGGACCGATGAAGGGCTTCCGCGGCTACCTCAAGCTCAAGGGTGCCGCTGCCGGGCAGCAGTAAGCCTGTCCGAGGTCTGTTTGACCGCCAACCCCGCGCCGGGGCTGGCGGTTATTTTTTGTTACGAAAAGGATTTTCTTTATCTTTGTACGATTATATATAAATCACGCGAAAACGATAGAATCAGGTATATGAGAAAAATTGCTTTGATTGCAGCCGCGCTGCTATGCTCCGTTTCCCTCGCTTCGTACGCACAGATGTCTGACGACCAGGTGATTGAGTACGTGAAGACGGCCTCTGCCGCAGGCAAGAGCCAGGAGGACATTACCAAAGAGCTGCTGCTTCGTGGCGTCACGCAGGAACAGGCCGAGCGTATCAAGGCCCGCGTCCAGTCCGGCGCGCTTTCCGCCCAGGGAAGTGAGAATGCATTCGGCGACGAAGACGGTTTCACCCGCAATTCCGGAGCCGGCTCCCGCCGCACGCAGACCGGCAGCCGGAGCACGCTGCGCGAAGGCACCTTCGAGGATGAGTACTTCGACAACCAGCGTAAGGTCCAGCCCAAGACGAAGTCCCGCCGCAACGTCAAGACGGACAAGAACCGCGATCTGAGCAGTTTCGAGCTGCAGCGGGCGCAGTTGGAGAAGGAGAAGAACAAAGACAAGGAGACCCTCACCGACATGCTCAAGTCTCTGACTCCGGAAGAAGAGGAGATCCCCGACAGCCTGCTGATCTTCGGCCATGACATGTTCGAGGGCGACGAGCTCTCCTTCGAGCCGAACGAGAACCTGGCCACGCCGGAGAGCTACCAGCTCGGTCCCGGCGACCAGCTGCTCATTGAGATCTTCGGCTACAGCGAAGGCTCCTACAGCAAGACGATTTCCCCGGAGGGGAACATCAATATCAGCCAGATCGGCCAGGTGCAGCTCGGCGGCCTCACCATCAAGGAGGCCAAGGAGAAGCTGCGCCGTGCCCTGGTATCCAAGTATGCCAGCGTGGGCGGCAGCAATCCGAATTCCACCGTCAGCATCACCCTGCGCAACATCCGCACCATCCAGGTGAACATCATGGGCGAAGTGGAAATGCCGGGCACCTTCCGGCTGTCCCCGTTCGCCACGGTCTTCAATGCCCTGTATAACGCCGGCGGCGTGACCGAGAACGGCTCCCTGCGCGCCATCAAGGTGATCCGCGGCGGCGAGCCCTATGCCGTCGTGGACGTGTACGGCTACCTGTTCAACGGCCGTTCCGACAGCGACATCACCCTCAAGGAGGGCGACGTGATCATCGTGCCGCCTTACGTCAACCTCGTGCAGGCGGCGGGCAACGTCAAGCGCCCGATGTTCTACGAGCTGGCGGAAGGGGAGACCCTCTCCGACCTCATCCTGTATGCGGGCGGTTTCTCCAGCAAGGCGTTCCAGGATGACGTGCGCGTGATCCGCCAGCTGGGCGCCGAGCGCCAGATCTTCACGGTCCGCAAGGACGCCGCCGCCTCCTTCGCGATGGCGGACGGCGACGAGGTATTCGTGGGCGAGACCCTGGAGCGCTTCGCCAACAAGGTGGAGGTCAAGGGCGCCGTGTTCCGTCCCGGCATGTACGAGCTGGGCGGCGACATCGCCACGGTCCGGCAGCTGGTCCGCGCGGCGGGCGGCCTGAAGGAGGACGCCTTCACCGGCCGCGCCGTGATCGTCCGCGAAAAGGACGACCTGACTTTCGAATCCCAGAGCGTCGACCTGGCGGGCATCCTGTCCGGGGCGGCGAGCGATGTGGTCCTTCGCAAAAACGATATCCTGACCATTTCCAGCCAGAAGGATCTCAACGATCCGGGCACGCTGACCATCAACGGCATGGTGAAGACCCCGGGCGTCTTCCCCTTCAGCGCCAACACGACGGTGGAAGACCTGATCCTGCTGGCCGGCGGCCTGCTTGACGGCGCCTCGACCGCGCGCGTGGACGTGGCCCGCCGCATCGTGGATCCTGCCAGCCTGATGCCGACCGACGAGATCGGCGAGACCTTCGCCTTCCCGCTCCAGGACGGCCTGGCGCTGGACGGCGGCGACCGTTTCATCCTGCAGCCTTACGACATCGTGTCCGTGCGCCAGAGCCCGGGCTTCAAGGCCCAGCAGTTCGTCAAGATCGAAGGTGAAGTGGCCTTCCCGGGTGAGTATGTGCTGCTCAGCGAGGGCGAGCGTGTCTCGTCGCTGGTGAAGCGTGCCGGCGGCCCCACGGGCCAGGCGTTCCTGCACGGCGCCACGCTTACGCGCGAGACCTCCGATGAGGAGCGGAAAATCCAGGAGGCCAAGCAGCGCATGGCGCAGGGCGGGGCTTCCCGCGATTCGCTCCGCATCCAGCTGCAGCGGACCCAGTTGGGATCCACCTACGCGGTCGGTATCGAACTGGACAAGGCCGTGCAGCGGCCCGGTTCGGAGTATGACCTGATCCTGCGCGAGGGCGACCGCATCTTCGTGCCCGAGCAGCTCAGCACCGTGCGCATCAGCGGCAACGTGATGTATCCGAATACGGTCGTGTACGTACCCGGCAAGTCGCTGGACTACTACATCAGCGCCGCGGGCGGTTACGGCGAGCGTGCGCAGCGCAGCAAGGTGCACGTCGTCTATATGAACGGCAGCTCCGCCGTGAAGAAAATGGGCAGCCTGCGGATCGAGCCGGGCTGCGAGATCATCGTGCCGACCAAGCCGGATCGCAAGGGCATGTCCGCCGGTGAAGTCATATCCCTGAGCTCCTCCACGGCCTCCCTGGCCATGGTGGTCGTATCTCTGATTAACACGCTGAAGAAATAAGATGGAAGAGAATAAATATACCCAGCCCCAGTACGTGGAAGAAGAATACGACGAGATCGACATCATGGAGCTGCTGCGCAAACTCTTCAAAGAGTGGCGCCTGATCGTGAAGTGGTGCGGCATCGCCGCCGTCGTGGGTCTCGTGGTCGGTTTCAGCCTGCCCAAGCAGTACACCGTCGATTCCAAGCTGGCGCCCGAGAGCGTGTCCAGGAGCGGAGGCGGCAGCCTGAGCTCCCTGGCCAGCCTGGCCGGCATCAACCTGGGTTCGGTCAGCACGGCCGATGCAGTCTATCCCGACCTCTACCCGGACATCGTGAATTCCACGCCGTTCGTCGTGGAGCTCTTCCCGGTGCAGGTGGAGTTCAAGCACAAGAAGGAGCTGATGACCACCGACTACTACACCTACCTGAAGGAATATAACAAGAGTCCATGGTGGGGAGCGGTCGTTTCCGCTCCGATGCAGGCGCTCGGCTGGTTCATGGGCCTGTTCCGCGAGAAGCCGGAAAAGGTGGAAGGGTATGCCTCCCTGAATCCCAAGGAGCTGACCTACGAGCAGGAGAAGATCGCCAAGGCCATCCGGAAGAGTATCGTGCTCTCCGTGGACAAGAAGACTTCCATCATCTCGCTGACCGTCACGGCCCAGGACCCGAAGGTCGCCGCCCGGATCTCCGAGGAGCTGATCTCCCGCCTGAAGACCTATGTGACCAACTACCGGACGGAGAAGTCCCGCCAGGACCTTTCCTACTATGAGACCCTCTACGAGGAGTCCAAGGCGGCCTATTTCGAGTCCCAGCAGCGTTATGCCAGCTACGTGGACCGCAACCAGGGCGTCATCCTCCAGCGCGTCAAGACCGAGCAGGAGCGACTGCAGAACGAGATGAATCTCAATTACCAGCTCTACAACGCCTGCGCCCAGCAGCTGCAGAGCGCCCGGGCGAAGGTGCAGCAGGAGACGCCTGTCTTCACGATCATCAACCCGCCGCAGGTGCCGCTCCAGCGCACCAAGCCTTCCAAGGCGAAGATCTTGTTCGTGTGCATCTTCCTGGGCGCCATGGTCGCTGCCGTCTGGATTCTCTGGGGTCGTGACACCATCGCGAATTTCAAGAAGAAGGACGAGGAAGCGGCAGCTCCCGCCAAGGCCTAAGTGGAAGAATTCATCGAGATCAAAGGTGCCAGGGTCAACAATCTCAAGAATTTGACCCTGCGGATTCCCCGCGGAAAGTTCGTGGTCGTCACGGGCATTTCCGGCTCGGGAAAGTCCTCGCTGGCCTTTGATACCCTCTACGCCGAAGGGCAGCGCCGTTTCTCGGAGAGCCTTTCATCCTACGCGCGTCAGTTCCTCGGCCGGATGACCAAGCCGGATGTGGACAGTATCGACGGCATCCCGCCGGCCATCGCCATCGAGCAGAAGGTCAGCACGCGCAATCCCCGCTCCACCGTGGCCACGACCACGGAGATTTACGATTTCCTGCGGCTCGTCTTCGCCCGCATCGGGCGCACCTATTCCCCCGTGTCGGGGCAGGAGGTGCGGCGCGACTCCGTGGCGGACGTGATGGCCTGGCTGGCTGCTGCCCCCGGGGGAACCTACTACGTGCTGGCCGACCTGGGCTGGGAGGCCCGCAAAGACCGGGTGGAGCTGCTCCTGCAGCTCAAGGAGGACGGATACAACCGCCTCCTGGCGGACGGGAAACCGCTCAAGATCGACGACGCCCTGCAGCAGGGGCCTGACGCTTTGCAGGACGCCTGGCTGCTGGTGGACCGTGTCCGCGTGGCCGGCGCGCCGGACGAGGACACGCGCACGCGCCTGCTTTCCTCGGTCTCGGACGCTTTCTCCCGCGGGGACGGGCGGATGGCCGTCGAGGCGGAGAATGGGGCCAGGAAGCCGTTCAACAGCCGCTTCGAGCTGGACGGCATCAGCTTCCGCACTCCCGACGAATACCTGTTCAGCTTCAATTCGCCGCTGGGCGCCTGCCCGACCTGCGGCGGCCTCGGGAAGATCATCGGCATCAGCGAGGACCTGGTGGTCCCCGACAAGACCAAGAGCATCTACGACGGCGCCATCGCCTGCTGGCGGGGCGAGAAGATGGGCTGGTTCCGCGACCACCTGGTCGAGGTGGCCGACCGCTACGGCATTCCCATCTTCGAGCCGTACTGCAACCTCTCCCGCGAGGTGAAAGACCTGCTCTGGAACACGAAATACGTCGAGGGGGACGACAGCACCTTCGTCGGCATCAACGACTTCTTCGCCTGGGTGGAGACCCAGCGCTACAAGATCCAGTACAAATACATGCTCAGCCGCTTCAGCGGACGGGCCACCTGCACCGCCTGCGGCGGCAGCCGCCTGCGTCGCGAGGCCCTCTGGGTGAAGGTCTGCGGACACAGCATCCACGACATCCTGCAGATGACGGCCGAGCAGGCGCTGGGCTTCTTCTCCACGCTGCAGCTGACCGGCACGGAGCGGAGCATCGTGGCGGAGCCCGTGTCCGAGATCGTCTCACGCCTGCAGTGCATCGTGGACGTGGGCCTGGGCTACCTGACGCTGGACCGCGCCTGCAATACCCTGTCGGGCGGCGAGAGCCAGCGCATCAACCTTGTGACCGCACTGGGCTCGAGCCTCGTGGGCTCGATGTACATCCTGGACGAGCCGAGCATCGGCCTGCATCCGCGCGACACCGAGCGCCTGATCGGCGTGCTGCGCCGTCTGCGCGACATCGGCAACACCGTGATCGTCGTGGAGCACGACGAGGAGATCATCCGCGCGGCCGACCTGCTCATCGACATGGGGCCGCTGGCGGGCGTGAATGGCGGAAATATCGTTTTCTCCGGGAAGGCCGGTGAGGCCGGACCGGAGGACATCTCCAAATCCTTGACGCTCCAGTACCTGAACGGGCAGAAACTGCGCTACACGCGCGAAAAGCGCCCCTGGCAGTACAGTATCAACGTGGACGGCGCCATGGAGCACAATCTCAAAGACATCAACGTCCGCTTCCCGCTGGGCGTGCTGACGGTCGTGACCGGCGTGTCCGGCTCCGGCAAGTCCACGCTGGTGGGGGACATCCTTTATCCCGCCCTGTACCGGCGCATTCACGAGGCGGGCGACCTGCCGGGCACGCACCGCGGCCTGTCGGGCAACCTCGACCGCATCTCGCGCGTGGAGTACGTGGACCAGAATCCCATCGGGCGCAGCTCGCGCTCGAACGCCGTGACCTACCTGAAGGCCTACGACGGCATCCGCAAGCTGATGGCCTCGCAGCAGGCGGCGAAGATCGCCGGCCTGACGGCCAATCATTTCTCGTTCAACACCGACGGCGGCCGCTGCCCGGAATGCCAGGGCGAGGGGGTCGTGCGCATCGGCATGCAGTTCATGGCCGACGTGGAGATGGTGTGCGAGGAGTGCGGCGGCAAGCGCTTCAAGCCCGAGGTGCTCGACGTGCGCTACCGCGAAAAGAATATCGACGACATCCTGAACATGAGCGTGGACGAGGCGGTGGACTTCTTCGCCGGCGGCTCCGAAGAGGAGGCCCGCAGCGTGGCGGAGCAGCTGCGTCCGCTGCAGGAGGTGGGCCTGGGCTACATCAAGCTGGGCCAGAGCAGCTCGACCCTGTCGGGCGGCGAGAGCCAGCGCATCAAGCTGGCGTACTTCCTGTCCCTGAGCCGGAGCAAGTCCAAGTCCGAGAAGATCCTCTTCCTCTTCGATGAGCCGACCACCGGCCTGCATTTCTTCGACGTGGAGAAGCTCCTGCAGGCCTTCGACGCGCTGCTCTCGGCCGGACACTCGCTCGTGGTCGTGGAGCACAACGTGGACGTGATCCGCGCGGCGGACTGGGTGATCGACCTGGGGCCGGACGCGGGCGACCGCGGCGGGCAGGTGGTCTTCGCCGGCACGCCGGAGGATTTGACGAAAGCCGACACATTTACAGCCAAATACTTATGAAAAAGATTGCCGCTCTGACGATGGTCCGCAACGATGACTTCTACCTGCGCAAATGGGTGGAGTACTACGGCGCGCAGTTGGGCCGGGAGAACCTCTACATCTGGTTCGACGGCACGGACCAGACCATCGCTGATTTCTGCGCCGGCACGCACGCGCAGCTGCACGAGAAGATAGGCACGCAGGTGGTCTCCGCCGAGAAGGGACGCCTGAAGTTCCTCTCAGACCAGGCCGCCGCGCTGCTCGCGGACGGCTACGACCTGGTGATCGGCGTCGATGCCGACGAATTCGTGGTCGTGGACCCCAGGCTGGGCGTCTCGCTCCGGGAGTACCTCAGTGCGCAGAAGATCGGCACCTCGCTGTCGGCCCTGGGCCTGGACTTCGGACAGAAACTGGGGGAGGAGCCCGACGTCACGGAGGACCGTCCTTTCCTGCAGCAGCGGCACTACGCGCAGATCGGCACCCGCTATACCAAGCCCTCCATCGTCGCGCGGCCCTGCGTGTGGGGATCGGGCTTCCACCGCATCAAGGGGCATAATTTCCATATCGGCAAGGACCTGTACCTGCTGCATTTCGGCTACTTCGACATGAAACGTCTGCAGGACCGCTTCCAGGACGCCGACCGGCTCATCCAGGGCTGGGGCGCCCACATGCAGAAGCGCGCCCGCACCATCCGCTACTGCACGGACCTGCCGGCGCGCGACTTCGACCGCTGGACGCGTTTCGCGCGCATCTGCCAGACGATCTGCCGTCCGCCCTACGCGCTCAACAAGCCGGCGATGCTGGAACTCCGCATCGTCGTGCGCATCCCCGAACGCTTTCAGGATATTGTCTAGATGAATCCCCTTGTTTCGCTGATTGTCCCCATCTACGGGGTGGAGCCGTATATCGGACAGTGCGCCCGTTCGGTATTGGCCCAGACGTATGAAAACGTGGAATTCATCTTTGTGAACGACGGCACGAAGGATGCCTCCATGGATATCCTCGCCGATGTGCTGAAGGACTTCCCGCGTCGCGACGTCCGCATCGTGGACAAGGACAACGCCGGACTGCCGATGGCCCGCAAAAGTGGCCTCGACGTAGCCACCGGGGACTACGTGATGCACGTGGACGCCGACGACTGGATTGAGGCCGATGCCGTCGAAAAGCTGGTGGACGAGGCCCAGCGCACCGGTGCCGACCTTGTTTACTGCGACTTCTGGAAGGAATACGGCAATCGCAGCAAGCTGGATCACGAGAGGTCCTATACCGTAGCGAGCAAAGTCCGATGGATGAACCGCCTGTACAATGATGGTGCCTATGGCTATGTCTGGTGCAAGTTCTGCAAGCGTTCGCTGTACGAGAACATCTTCGTGCCCACCTACAATATGCACGAAGATATCGTTTTCTCCACGCAGCTCATCTGGCGGGCATCTTCCATCGCCCAGCTCAGCCTTCCGCTCATCCATTATCGCCGCACCAACGCCTCTTCCGCTTCCCGCGTGGCGCGCCGTATGCGGCGGGTGCAGTCGGCCCGTAATATCCTGGACCTTTGCGTGAACGGCGGTCCCGAGATCCCGGCCGTGCGCAAGAGCATCATAAGAAAGGCCGCGTGGAATGCTTTCCGATACGACCGTTCCCTGTTCGTTGAATATCCTTTCCTGAAAGCGGAAGCGCCTATGCCTTTGAAGCTACTAGGCGTTTAAAGAGCCGGTCCCACTGGTCCAGGATTTTCTCCTGCGTGAAATCCGCCGTCTTGTCGTTTGCCGAACGGCCCATGCTGCGACGCAGCCCGGGGTCCTCGATGAGCGCGCAGATCTTGTCGGCCATGGTGTCGATGTCTCCCTGGTCGGCCAGCATCCCGCTGACGCCGTCTTCAATGAACTCGGACGGGCCGCAGGGGCAGCGCATACACACGCAGGGCAGACCGACGGCGGCTGTCTCCAACAGCACCATGGGGAAGCCCTCGTACAGGGAAGTCATCAGGTACATCGAGCTTTTGAGCATCTCGGACATGATGTTGGAGGTGGCGGGATGCACTTTGATCACGTCTTCCAGGCCTTCTTTCCTGATGAGGCGGACGATCTTCCCTTTCTTTTTGCCGTTGCCGTACAGGTCCAGGATCCAGTCCGGGTGGCGCTCGTGCACTTTTTTCCAGACGTAAACCATGCTGGCGTAGTTTTTCTGCTTTTCGAAGCGGCCGGCGCTGATGGCGTGGTTCGCCTCCAGCGGGGCTTGCCCGGCGGACATGAAGGTGATGGGGTTGTAAATCTGCTCCAGGTTGGGGCAGTAGGGGCTCCATGTCTGCTTGTCCTCTTTAGTGAGCACGACGAAGCAGTCCAGACCGGCCGACGCTTTTTCGTAGTGGCGCAGTCTGATGCGTTTCCCTTTAACGAGGTAGCTGTCATGGGCGAAGTGCAGTTCGGCCATGATGACCGGGCATAGGCCCTTGAGTTTGTGCAGGTGGGTGAATTCTCTGAATACCAGTGAATTGACGATATCTGGTTTCTCTTTTTTGATGAGGTTTTTCAAGGCGCGCATATAGCGGCCTATGTTCCACGGCATATGGATGTTGACGCCCAGATCGATATGCCTCACATGAGGGTCCAGCGGAAAAAAGGTGGGCCTTCCTTTCTGGTGATTCGTGACGATGACTACTTCGTAACCATATCTCGTGGCGAGCAGGTTTGCCTTCAGGATCAGCACTCTCTCCATCCCCGCCGAATTGTAAATGGTGTTAGCCAGGTAGAATATTTTCATAGCGCAAATTTACGCAAATAAAATAGTATTACGATGGTCCGGGAAACAACTCCATTCCGGTCGGTGATCCGGGATCAATGCACGGTGTAGCGGAAGTTGCCGGGGCCATCGATGGTGATCTCCACCTTCTTCGTACAGCCGCGGGGCAGGGGCGGGAGCGGTACTTCGAAGGTGCAGCGCTGCCCGCGGATGCTGCACTGGAGCTCCAGCGAGGGGCGCGGCACGCCCAGCACGTCCTCCGGCGTGTCGTTGGGGTAGCACCAGAGCTCGATGTGCGGCTCCTGCGGGAAATAGCCCACGTCGCAGGGGAGCCGGGCCCATTTGTCGCTGTCGATCAGCTCCGTGGGGCGGAACTCCTCCTGCCGGAGGATCTCCGCGGCGTCCGGCAGGTCGCGCAGCCTCACCTGCGGGTCCTCGAGCAGGTCGTAGCCGTCCATGGTGTTGCAGACTTTCGTGAGCACGATGCGGCAGAGCAGCGGCTGCAGGCGGATTTCTCCGTCATGGTTCACCGTGGTGCAGAAGCCGCCCAGGATGGGCCGGGCCGGGCTGTCATCGGCGAAGTTGAAGCTGAGCTGCTCCATGGCGTCATAGCGCTCCAGCGCCTTGCGGTTGAAGCGGCGCGGGCTGTTGGCGATGCCGACGAGGATCTTCTCGCCGGGCAGGGTGGGGAGCTGGACCGTGTCCTGGGGTTCCTCCAGTGTGATCTGCCGCTCCAGCGAGCGGAGCCCGTCCGCGCCGTAAACGAAGAGATCGAGCGTGTGTACGGCGTGGCCGTCCGCCTGTACGCGGATGCGGGTGAGGACGGAATCCACCGGCAGGGGAAGCGGTTCTTCGGGATCGTCATAGCCCGGCAGCGGCTCCCGCTGGCAGGAACCCAGCAGAGCCGGCAACAGGGAAAAGACACATAATAAAGCGCAAAATGCGAGATGCGACCCTGCGTGGCGCAGAAGGCGTCCATGCCGAAAGGGGTCATTCAACAGGTTTTGGGAGTGGGGTTGCCGGCTCCGGGGTTGGTTTTGGTTTTTCATGGCGGCAAATGTAGCCGGACCCGGTCAATGCTCCAAGAACCTGTAAGATTTGTCAGGGGGTAATTGTGAAATAATTCCCGATTTTCCGATTTTGAAAAAAACAGCCCGCATTTTTGCGGGCTGTTTTCAGTGGGATTAACCTCCGAAGTTGTCGTAAAGGACGTTCTCCGGCGGGACGCCGAGGGAGTCGAGCAACTCGTTCACGCACTTGACCATCATAGGAGGGCCGCACATGAAGTACTTGATGTCCTCGGGGGCCTCGTGGTCCTTGAGGTAGGTCTCGTACATCACGTTGTGCACGAAGCCCGGGGTGTACTTGACGCCGGCGGCATCGGCTGCCGGGTCCGGACGGTCCAGGGCCAGGGTGAAGTGGAAGTTCGGGAACTCCTTCTCGATCTCGGCGAAGTCCTCCAGGTAGAAGGCCTCGACGAGGGCGCGGGCGCCGTAGAAGAAGCGGACCTTGCGGCCGGTCTTGAGGGTCTTGAACAGCTGCATGATGTGGCTGCGGAGCGGAGCCATGCCGGCGCCGCCGCCCACGAAGATGTATTCCATGTCCTCGGGATCGTTCTTCGGGAGGAGGAACTCACCGTAAGGACCGCTGATCATGACCTTGTCGCCCGGCTTGCGGGAGAACACGTACGTGGACGCGATTCCCGGAGGGACGCCGGGGACGAACTTGAAGACGCCCTTCGGCTGCGTGCGGTCGAACGGCGGGGTCGCGATACGCACGTTGAGCTTGATGATGCCCTTCTCGCCGGGATAGGAAGCCATGGAGTAGGCGCGGATCGTCGGGACGTCGTTCTTGAACTTGAGCCCGGTGATGCCGTACTTCTCCCAGTCGCCCTTGTAGATGTCGGCCACGCCCATGTCGGCGAAGTCGGCCTCGTAGGCGGGGATGTCGATCTGGATGTACTCGCCGCTCTTGAATTCGAGCTCCTCGCCTTCGGGGAGGCGGACGGTGAACTCCTTGATGAACGTCGCGACGTTCTCGTTGGAGATCACTTCGCACTCGAGTTTCTTCACGGAGAGGGCGGACTCGGCCACCTGGATCTTCAGGTTGTCCTTGACCTTTACCTGGCAGCCCAGGCGCCAGCCATCCTTGATCTGCTTGCGGTTGAAGAAGCCGGTCTCGGTCGGGAGGATCTCACCGCCGCCCTCGAGCACCTGGACCTTGCACTGGCCGCAGTTGGCCTTGCCGCCGCAGGCGGAGGGGAGGAAGATCTTCTGCTCGGCGAGCGTGTTCATCAGGGAGTTGCCCGGATTGACGGAGAGGGTCTTCTTGCCGTTGTTGATGTCGATTTGGATAGTACTCTTCGGGGTCACGATGCCCTTGATCACGAGCAGGAGGACCACCAGCAGCAGCGTCACGAGGACGATCACTGCGATAGAAGCTAAGATTGTAGGTGTCATAGCGCGTTCCTCCTATAATTGAATACCCATGAAAATCATGAACGCCATGCCCATCAGGCCCACCGTGATGAAGGTGATGCCGACGCCCTTGAGCGGTGCGGGCACGTTGCTGTAGGACATCTTCTCGCGGATGGCGGCGAGGCAGACGATGGCGAGGTACCAGCCGATGCCGGAACCCAGCGCATAGACGAGCGGTTCGCCGATGGAGGGGAAGTCACGCTGCTGCATGAAGAGGGAACCGCCCAGGATGGAGCAGTTCACCGCGATCAGCGGCAGGAAGATACCCAGCGAGGAGTACAGCGAGGGGAGGTATTTCTCGACGATCATCTCGACGATCTGCACGAAGGCGGCGATCACCGCGATGAAGACGATGAAACTCAGGAAGCTCAGGTCCACCTCGGCGAACTGGGGGCCGAGCCACTTGAGGGCGCCCGGCTGAAGCACGTAGGTGTTCAGGACCCAGTTGATGGGGAGGGTGAAGAAGAGCACGAAGATCACAGCGAGGCCCAGGCCGTTGGCTGTCTTCACATTCTTCGATACCGCCAGGTATGAGCACATACCCAGGAAGTATGCGAAGATCATGTTGTCAACAAAGATTGACTTGACGAATAAGCTGATATATTCCATAGGGCTTCGCGATTATTTCTCTTGCAGGTCCTTGTCCCAGGCGCGGTGTGCCCAGATGATGCATCCGAGCAGGATCAGCGCGAAGGGCGGCAGGATCACGAGGTTGTTGGGAACATAGGCGGCGGGCAGGACGCGCAGGCCGAACAGGGTGCCGCTTCCGAGGAGTTCGCGGAAGAAGGCGACGATGATCAGGATGAGGCCGTAGCCCACGCCGTTGGCCAGACCGTCCAGCAGGGAGGGGATGGGCTTGTTGCCGAGGGCGAAGGCCTCGATGCGGCCCATCACGATACAGTTGGTGATGATCAGACCGATGTAGACGGAGAGTTGCTTGTCGATGGCGTAGGTGCCTTCTCCGGCCTTGAGGACCTGATCCACGAGGATCACCATCAAGGCCACGACGACGAGCTGCACGATGATACGCACGCGCATCGGGATGCTGTTGCGGAGCAGCGAGCAGACCAGGCTGGAGAGGCCCGTGACGAGGGTCACGGAGATGGCCATCACCAGGGCGCCCTTGAGCTGCACCGTGACGGCCAGCGAAGAGCAGATACCGAGGATGAGAACGGTAATCGGGTTACCTTTCAGGATCGGATTGAGGATGGTTTCTTTAAGCTTCTTATCCATAATTATTCCTCCTCTTCGTTATTGATTGCGTGATCTTCGAGCATGCCGAAGAATGCCCCCAGGCCGAAGTGCTTCTCGTAGGCCTTGAACCAGACGTTCAGCGCCTCGTTCAGGCCCTTGGAGGTCATCGTGGCGCCGGTGATGGCGTCCACGGTGTTTTCGGCGCCGGTAGCCTCGGCGTTCTTCTCGAGGCGGAAGGCGGGCTCATTGCCCCACTCGACCTTCTTGCCGATGAACTTCTCGCGGAACCAGGCTTCGTCCTTGATCTTGGCGCCGAGGCCCGGGGTCTCGGACTCATGGTCGAAGTAGGCGCCGGCGATGGTGTAGTGGTCCGGCTGGAAGGCGACGTAGCCCCAGACCGGGCCCCAGAGGCCGGCTCCGTAGATCGGCATCACGGCGATGCCGCTCTTGAAGATATAGACCGGGAGGGTCACCTCGGTGCTCTCCTTGATACCCTTGTTCTGCGGCTTGAGGTTGTCCACCAGCTCGATGTTGGCTTTGTCGGTGGACAGGGTGCCGTTCTGCTCGCCGTCCAGGCCGATGGTGTAGGCCTGGTCGATGTTGTCGGCGTAGAGCTGCAGGATATCGGCGTTCTTGGTGGCGTAGAGTTCGTCCGTCGACTTGATACCGGCCGCGGACATCATCTGGCGCAGGGTTTCCGCCTTGGCGTTGGCACTCTGCGCGGGCTTGAGCTGCATGGCGGCAAAAGCCAGGACAGCCGCCACGACTACGACCACCAGGGTGGTGTAGATGACAGTATATGCGTTGCTATTGGTATTCATACGGCTAGGCGGTTTTGAGTTTCTTTGCCCGACGGGAAATGTGCGTGCTGGTCACGACATGGTCAATCAGCGGAGCGAAGACGTTGCAGAGCAGGATGGCGAGCATCATACCCTCGGCGTAGCCGGGGTTGAAGAGGCGCACAGTCATACAGAGGGCGCCGATCAGGAAGCCGTAGATCCACTTGCCGCACTCGGTCTGGGCGGAGGTCACCGGGTCGGTCGCCATGAAGACGATACCGAAGGCGAAGCCGCCGTAGAGGAGCTGCATGTAGCAGGGGATCGTGGTGATGCCGGCCAGGTCGCCGATGCCGCCCACGAAGAGGACGCCGAGGACGCCGCTGAGCATGATCTTCCAGCTGGCGATGCCCGTCCAGATCAGGATGATGGCACCCAGCAGGATGGCGATCACGGAAGTCTCGCCCACGGAGCCCGGGACCGTACCGATGAAGAGATCCCAGAAACCGGTGCCGTACTGCGCGGAAGCGCCGTCCAGCGCGAGCGGGGTGGCGCCGGTGAAGCCGTCCACGAGCTGCTCGGTCGGTTTGTAGTGGATCCAGCAGTTGGAGCCGGACATGTAGTTCGGGTAGGAGAAGAAGAGGAAGGCGCGCGTCAGGATCGCCGGGTTGACGATGTTCATGCCCGTGCCGCCGAAGACCTCCTTGCCGAAGATGACGGCGAACGCGACGGCGACGCCGAGCATCCACAGGGGGATGTCCACCGGGACGATGAGGGGAATGAAGAAACCGGACACGAGGTAGCCCTCGCTCACTTCTTCGCCGCGGATCTGGCTGGAGGCGAACTCGATGCCGAGACCCACGATGTAGGAAACCAGGTACAGCGGCAGGACCCGGAGGAATCCGTACCAGAAGTTGCCCAGAATGTTAAGGGAGCTGTCGCCGATGGCGAGGCCGTGCTGATAACCGACGTTCCACATGCCGAAGAGGGCTGCGGGCACGGCGGCGATCACCACGAGGATGAGGATGCGCTTGAGATCGATGGAATCACGGACGTGGGAACCCTTCTTGGTGACGGTTCCCGGCACGTGCAGGAAGGTCTCAAAAGCGTCAACCGTAGAGTGCAGCCAGTAGAATTTGCCGCCTTTTTCGAAATTACTGTTCATACTTTTAAGCCATTTCCTTGAGCATCAGGTCGATGCCCTGTTCGATCATTGCCTGGATATTATTCTTGCTCGGGTCGACGAACTCGCAGGTGGCGAGGTCCTCGGGGAGCACTTCGTAGATGCCGAACTTCTCCATCTTCTCGATTTCGCCCGCGAGGCAGGCCTTGGCGAGGTAGACGGGGTAGAGGTCCATCGGGAGGACCTTGGCGTAGTAGCCGTCGTTCATCAGGAACGCGCGGGGACCGCCGTGCAGGTTGGTGCTCATGGCGTACTTCTTCTTCGGCAGGAGCCAGGAGAAGTAGCTGCGGTCGGCGCTGTACTGGTTGAAGCGGAAAGGACGGATCCAGCCGAGGAGCTCCTGGTCGGTGCCTTCGCGCAGGACCGTGACCTGCGTGTCGAAGTAGCCGAGGTAGCCTGCTGCGCCCACGGCCGTGCCGCTGAGCGCGTCGCCGCTGATGACGCGGAGCTGCTCGGCGGGGGTGTTGCCGAAGAAGGCGGTGAGATCCTGCATCGGGGTGCCCGGGAGGGCTTCGACGTAGGACGGCTGGACAGCCATCGGGCCGGTGACGGCGACCTTGCGGCGCACGTCGTACTTGCCCGTGGTGAAGAGCTTGCCGATGGCGACGAGGCCGGCGAGGGAGACGGTCCAGACGGTGTCGCCCTTGCAGATCGGAGCGATGTGGCTGATCTGCACACCCACGTTGCCTGCGGGATGCGGGCCGCGGAAGGTGTTCAGTTCGCAGTGCTTCAGGCCCGCGAAGGCAGAGGCTTTGGCGTTGCCGTCCAGGCCGACGTAGACTTTGCCGTCCGTCAGCTTGGTGAGGGCGCAGATGCCCGCCTGGGCGGCTTCCAGCTCGCTGCCGAAGCAGAAAGCGGCGTCCGCGGCCAGCGGAGCGGTGCTGAAGGTGGAGACGAAGATGTCGCGCGGACGCTCCTCGGGATTGGCGAGGATGCCGTACGGGCGCTGGATCAGCCAGGGCCACAGGCCGCTCTGGAGAAGCGCCTCGCGCACCTGCGCGGCGTCCAGCTTGCTTGCGTCCTTGACTCCGAAGTCGACGCACTGCCGCTTGTCGTCCGATTCGATCAGGATGGCCAGCAGCTTGCGTTTCTCGCCACGGACAATCTCCTTGACCGTACCGCTCACGGGGGAGGTCAGGAGGATGTCGGCGTTCTTTTTGTCTGCAGCGACGGGGGAACCGCAGAGCACGGGGTCACCCTCCTTGACCAGAAGTCTCGGGAGGAAACCCTTGAAGTCCGTCGGTTGGACGGCCACGATGCCCGGCGCAATCGTCTTTGAGACACGGAGTTCTGCTTCTCCCGCGAGGGGGATGTTCAGACCCTTTTTCAAAACGAAAGTTTGTGACATGAATATAGCTTTATAAGTTTTCGCAAAACGCGACGCGAAGATACCACTTTTTTTTGTAATTTCGTGCCGCTATGATGGATAAAGTGAACACGATTTTGGAAGATTTGAACGAGGAGCAGAAAAGAGCCGTCTGCCAGGTGGACGGGCCGGTGCTAATCGTGGCGGGAGCGGGATCCGGGAAAACCCGCGTGCTGACCAGCCGGGTGGCGTATATACTGGCTTTACAGGAAGATGCGCGCATCCTGGCGCTGACCTTTACGAAGAAGGCGGCCGGCGAGATGAAGGAGCGGATCGCGGCGATGGTGGGCGACGGGAACGTGCGCCGCGTGGTGATGGGCACCTTCCACGCCGTGTTCGTGCGTTTCCTGCGCGAGTACGCCGAATCGCTGGGCTATCCGGCCAATTTCACCATCTACGATACCTCCGACTCGCAGAGCGCGATCAAGGCCTGCGTGAAGGAGATGGGACTCGACGACAAGATCTACAAGCCGCGCGAGGTGCTCTCCCGCATCTCCATGGCCAAGAATAACCTCATCACGTACACGGCCTACCAGGCCGCCCAGGAGCTTCAGACGCAGGATTACCACGCCAAGCGCCCGCGCCTGGGGGAGGTCTACCAGCGCTACCAGGAGAAGCTCAAGCAGAGCGGGGTGATGGATTTCGACGACATCCTGCTGAACATGAATTACCTGCTCCGGGACAACCCGGAGGCCCTCGCTTCCATCTCCGGGCGCTTCACGCACCTGATGGTGGACGAGTACCAGGACACGAACCAGGCGCAGTACCTGATCCTGAAGAAGCTGGCCCAGCGCCACCACAACATCTGCGTGGTGGGCGACGACAGCCAGTCCATCTACGCCTTCCGCGGCGCGCGCATCGAGAACATCCTCAGTTTCAAGAAGGATTACCCCGAATGCAAGATCTACCGCCTGGAGCGCAACTACCGCTCCACGCAGGTCATCGTGGACGCCGCCAATTCGCTCATCGCCCACAACGAGGGGCGCATCCCCAAGGAGTGCTACGCCGTGGGCGAGGACGGGGAGCCGATCCGCCTGCTGAAGGCCTATACGGAGACGGAGGAGGCGGTGATGATCGTCTCCGAGATCCTGGACCGGATGCGCACGGCGCGGGCGCAGTATCAGGATTTCGCCATCCTGTACCGCACGAACGCGCAGTCGCGCGCGCTGGAGGAGCAGCTCCGCCGGCGCAATATCCCTTATATGATTTATTCGGGCAATTCCTTCTTCGACCGCGCCGAGGTCAAGGACATGATGGCCTACTTCAAGCTGGTCGTCAACCCGCGCGACGACGAGTCCTTCCGCCGGGTGGTCAACAAGCCCGCCCGCGGTGTCGGCGACAAGGCGATGGAGGCCATCGAGGCCGTGGCGCGCCAGCAGGGCTGGCCGCTTTTCCAGGCGGCGCGCGAGGTGCCCAAGGTGTTGCCTTTCTGCGAGATGATCGCGAAGCTAAGCGCGCTCGTGCCGACGACCGACGCCTGGGAGCTGGCCAAGCGCATCGCCGACGAGAGCGGCCTGTACGCTTTCTACAAGCTGGACACTTCGATCGAGGGCCTCTCCCGCGTGGCGAACCTCGAGGAGCTCATCAACAGCGTGGCGCAGTTCGTCGAGGAGCGTGGGGAGGAGGCCGAGGACTACGAGGCCGAGGGGGGAGAGGTCGGCGTGTTCACGCTGGACGACTTCCTGGAGAATGTCTCCCTGCTCAGCAACGTGGATGTGAGCGAGGACGAGGATACGAACAACAAGGTCGCGCTGATGACCGCGCATTCTTCCAAGGGCCTGGAGTTCCCGTACGTGTTCGTGGCCGGGATGGAGGAGAATCTTTTCCCGAGCGTGTCGATGCTGTCGGCGAAGCCCGAGGTGGAGGAGGAGCGGCGGCTTTTCTACGTGGCGATGACGCGCGCCAAGAAGGCGGTTCGGCTGTCTTTCGCCGGGACGCGCATGCGCAACGGCAAGCATGAGTCGAATGCGCCGTCGCGTTTCCTGAAGGAGATCGATCCGCGCTATATCGAGAATCCGCTGGAGGAGGAAGATTTTGACAATGCGGGCGTTACGCACGAGTGGGGCGGCTTCGGCAGCCGCTTCTCCGGCGGCCGGCTCGACCGCTTCGGCACGGGGAATGGTAACTATGGCCAGTCGTCCGGTGTTCGGTATGAGCGCCGCAGTGCTTCGCCGCAGAGCCACGTTGCCCCGATGCAGCGTCGCTCGGATGTTTTCAGCCGGTCGGAGAGCCAGTTGCCCCCGACGGGCGTAGCCACCCGTGGCTTCGTAAACGGGAGGGGCCCGCAGCCGCAGGCTGTGGGAGGGATGAGGCCGAAGGCCGAACCCGGCCGGGGGCAAGCTGGCTCTCCCGCCGGCAGAGCTCTGGCGGATGCAAACTTTGTGGGAGTACCCATGACGGAACTGTCTGTCGGACAGCGCATAGAACATAACCGTTTCGGCGCTGGGACCATCCTCGAACTCTCCGGTCGCGCCCCCGAGATGAAGGCCAAGATCCGTTTCGACGACCACGGCGAGAAGCTCCTGCTGCTCAAATACGCCAAGATCCGCCCGCTGGCATAGAACAAAATAGTATGGACTATCAGCAACTTCTTCAAGACGTTTACTTCGTGATGCTCTGCGGCGGCGTGACGCTGCTGGGCGTGGCGGCCGCCCTCTTTCTCCTGTTCAGGAAGGCGAACGCCATCGCACCCGATGTGACGTCTCCCGTCCGCCTGCGCCGCTGGGCCGCTGCTTTTCTGCTTGCCGTGGCGCTCAGCCATGTATGGTGGATGATTGCTGCCAACTCCATCGACTCGCAGGAAGACATGATGACCGCCTATTGGATTGTCTGTTTCCTGGACGTGATCACGATGCTTCCCACGATGATGGGTACGCTGCTGGCCATGCTCCAGGACCGGCGGCGTCCTTTCTGGCCGGTCTGCGTCTCCCTGCTGCCCGTTTTCGCCCTGTCAGGCATCTACTTTCTCCGCGCGGACACGTCCGTTATCCTGCCGCTGCGCATCTATCTCCTGGTGCTGATCGTTCTCTTTGCTTTGTATATAGTTTTCGCTGTCCGGCGCTATGGGCGCTGGCTGCAGGACAACTATGCCGACCTGGAGCACAAGGAGATCCGGTTGAGTCTTCTGGTGCTGGCGGTTTTCCTGATCTTCTTCGTCATCTACGAGAATTCAGATACCGGCCTGGTTGTCACCTATCTGCTGCAAGTGGACGTGCTCGTCCTGATCGGATTGTTGCTCTGGCGCGTGGAAACGCTGCAGGAGCTGGGCGGCGGCGCCCTGCCGGAGGAAGATCCGGCAGAAGCCGAGCGGATGGCTGCGTCAACGTTGATCCCGGCCAACATCGGCCCGCTGCTCGAAATGAAGTGCGAGGCGGCGCAGCTTTACTTGCAGCACGACCTCACCCTGGCGCAGCTCGCCCAGACCATCGGCACCAACCACAGTTACCTGAGCCGCTTCTTCGCCCAGCAGGGGCTAACGTACAACGCTTATATCAACGGCCTGCGTGTCCGGCACTTCATCCGCCTGTACCATGATGCTGTCTCTGAGCTGCGCATTTTCACCGCCCAGCAGCTCGCGTACGAGAGCGGATTCCACAGCTACAGCACCTTCGCGGCATCGTTCAAGCAGGTCACGGGACAGACGGTTTCGGCCTGGATGCGCGATCCGGACAAGTAGCTTTTTCCCCTTCGGGAGTTTCAGAATCTGCAAAAGAGTTCCAGAATTTGCAAATAATGCAAGCTGGAACCCTATCTTTATTGTGATTTTAAGGAATTCTGGCTAACTATGTATCATTAGTATTTCAGACCACATTTTGATAATACTAAAATGGTAACCAACACTAGAAAACGCAAGCTTATCAACATCCTTGCGGCGCTGAGCATTTTTGCAGTGCCCGCCTTGGCTGTATTTACAGGTATGGACCTGGATGCGACGCTTTCCAACTTGCGCCGGGAGCTGTATCATGACTATCTGCTGATCAGCGAAACGCGGGAACAACTGGGAAGCAAGTACGAAGTGCAGCACCAGAAGATGGTTGACATTGTCAAAAAGTGCAATGACCTGTCCCTGATGCTTTATTCCCAGAAGCAGGACTACACGTTCGACATCAGCTATGCGCTGGAGAAGGTGACGCAGGAATACGATGAATTCAACGCCAACCGTTTGCCGTATGACCGTATCGTGTCCAGCCTCGACGTGGAGATCAACCGCTACGCGCGCCTGATCGAGTCTCTCCGCCGGCTTCCGCCGGAGCTCCGGGACGTGGAAGTGGTGCCGGACAGTCTGGCGTACCATAACGACACGCTGGACGCGCACCTGATGGCGAATGAGAGCCTCCTGCAGCAGGAGCTGAACGCGCAGCTGGAATCCCTGCTGGCTGTTGCCGTCGCTGCCGCGGAGCATCCCTCCGTGTTCATCCTGAGCGAAGACGGACAGACCGACCGCGACTCCTGCCTCCTGTATGCCTCCGAACTGCTGAAGTTGTATGCGGAGACTCGTGAGCTGGTGATGGCCGACAGCACCCATTACCGGGAGGCGCAGTTGAGGATGGCGGAATCGTACAACTACGCCCGGGATTACTCCTCGCTTCTTCAAGACAAGGTTTTCAAGGAGGGGCAGACTCCCTGGAAGTCCATCCTGGCCCAACCCAAAGAGTACTGGAAAGAAGCCTGGCGGGCCATGGCCGAGAAATACAACTTCTCCTCTTTCATGAAGAAGCTGGCCGAGAAGGAGCAGGTCGACAGGAATGGAGAGATTGCAAAAGACAATCAAATGACCAACTCGGCGAGGATTTACTGGCTGTTCGTCTATTTCCTGGCGTTTTTCGTCCTGTGGGGGCTGTCGTACCTTCTGCTGATGCCGCTGTATCGCTTTGTGAAGCCGCTGGGGAATCGGGTGGCCAAGGAGCAGAAACTCTTCCTAGCCATCCTGCTGGCCTGCGTCCTGTTCGTTGTTCTCAGTAATGAGAGTTCGGATGACGATATCGTGCGCAAGAGCATCAGCATCGCGCATACCTTCATCTTGCTGCTCCTGGCCATCAACACGGCCCTGCTCATCCGGCTGGAACCGGCTAAACTCCAATACAGCGTCCGGATCTATTTGCCCACCATTTTTACGGCCCTGGTTGTGATCAGCTGCCGTGTGCTGTTCATACCCAACGCCTTCCTGAATATCATCCTCACGCCGCTGCTCCTGGCGATGGCGCTGTGGCAGCTGCTGGTAAACCTGAGGCACAGCGGGAAGACGGACAAGACCGATGTGGCGATTGCGTGGGTTTCCTTTGGAGTTACGGCTATTGCCCTGATTGTTAGCTTCCTGGGCTATGTTTTCCTGTCGCTTATCGTCCTGGCGTGGTGGTATTTCCAGCTGGCGCTCATCCTCGCCATCGCCTCCGTCTGGGACCTGACGCAACTGTACAAGAAAAAGCGTCTGGACAGGCGGATTTCGTCCCAGAAAGCCAAGATCACCTACGTGGCGGGAGCGACCAAGGACAATCTGATGTTCGGCGCCACCTGGTTCTACGATCTGATCCGGGAGGTCGTGATTCCGCTGCTCGTGATCGGCTCCATCCCCGCCTGCGTCTATTGGGCGCTGAACATTTTTGAATTCAACGACCTTTACCGCGCCATGTTCCGGGAGCCCTTCTACACGCAGGGCGGTTTCCAGGTATCCGTCTATAACCTCTTGTTCCTGGGTGCGGTTTTCGTCGTGTTCCGCTACGCGAACAAGGCGATCCACGCCTTGTGGCAGACGTTCAGGTACCGACGCTTCATGCGGAAGAACAACCGGAAGACGGTGCGGGGCAACGAGATCAACCTGGCTCTGGGCAACAGCCTCATCAGCGTGTTCGTCTGGTTCGTGTATGCCGACCTCTTCATTGTCACGCTGAACATTCCCACCGACTCGCTGGGGCTCGTCGCCGGCGGTTTGTCGGCCGGTATCGGTCTGGCCCTCAAGGATATCCTGAACAACTTCATCTACGGTATCCAGCTCATGGGTGGTCGCCTGCGGGTCGGAGACTGGATCGACTGCGACGGCATCCGGGGCAGGGTGGTGGACATCAACTACCAGACCACGCTGGTGGAGACGCTCTTCGGCACCCAGGTCGCCTTCCTGAACGCTTCCCTCTTCGGCAAGAACTTCACCAACCTGACCCGTAACAATGCTTACGAACTTACCATCATCAAGGTGGGCGTGGCCTACGGCACCGACTTCCAGAAAGTGAGGGAAGCGTTGGAGAAGGGGCTGGAGGTACTTAAGACCAAGGACAAGTTCGGCCGGGATATCGTTGAGCCCACGTATGGGCATTATATCCGTTTCGACGACTTCGGTGACAGTTCCGTGAATGTGGCGGTGAGACAGTATGTGCTGGTATCAGAGCAAATTGAATACAGGTATCAATGCAAAGAGCTCATCTATAAGATCCTTGCGGAGAACAACATCACCATCCCGTTCCCGCAGCGCGATGTGCATATGATTGATGCCAAAAAATAAAACTAATAACCATGAGTGTAAGATTCAAGAACAAATCGGACATCTTCAATGTCCTGTTGACCATTCTTTTCGCGATCGTCTCCGTAGGGATGATGCTCTTTGGTGTGCTGCATTTCGGCCTGAGCCAGACCTGGCCCGAGCTGGTGCTCAACCTCTTCTACATCGCCTGCCTGGTGATGATCGGGATGTATTTCTTCCAATGCGGCATCACCACCAAGCAGTTCAACTACTGGTGCACCGTCTGCCTGGGCGTCACGGTCCTGCTGCGCGACATCCTGTTCGCGCCGCCCCTGGCGTACTACTCCCTGCACCTGGCCTGCCTGACACTCTCGGTGGCCCTGGTCCTGCTGCTCACCTTTTTCTATGCCCGGAAGGACTGGAAAACCTACTCCAAGCGCAACCTCTGGCTGATCTGCATCGTCGATATGCTCATCGCGCTCCTCTACAACATCGACATCCTGCTGGAGCCCACCGACGAATTCACCACCTACATGATGGTGGAGATCTGGATCCGTCCCACCATCAGCTACGGTCTGGTGGCCTGTTACGTCAAAGAGACGAAAGAACAATAATCAACAAATCAACATAATTAAAAACACTAAAACCATGAAAGCTGACCGCATCATTAAAAACGCAAAAATCTTCACTTCTGACAAGAACCATCCGCAGGCCACTGCCCTGGCGGTAAAGGACGGCAAATTCGTTTATGTCGGCGACGAGGCCGGCCTCAAGGGTTTTGAAGGCGAAGTCACGGACCTCGGCGGTAAATTCATCATGCCCGGCATCATCGACAGTCACGTCCATGTGACCATTCCGGTCGCATTTGACTACGCCGACCTGGGCGTCCGTTTCGAACCCGACGGAAAGAAGGGCGCCATGGAATTCATGGCGGGCTATGTCAAGGAGCATCCCGGCCAGAAGTGCTACCGCTTCCTGTTGGAGCGCCACTACCTGAAAGGGGAGGAGATCACCAAGGAAGACCTGGACGCCATCTGTCCCGACAGCGAACTTATCCTCCTGGAAGGCGAATGCCATAGCAACTGGGTGAACTCCAAGGTCCTGGAAAGGATGGGAATCCACGATGACACGCCGGACCCCGTTCCGGGGCTGGCCTACTACGTCCGCAAGGACGGCCACGTGACCGGCAATTCGTTCGAAACCGCCAGCTGGCCTATCCTCTTCGACGGCGTCAACGATTTGACGGAAGAGCAGATGCGGGCGTCTCTCGAACGCTGGGTCGAGTATTCCAAAAAGGTGGGCGTCAGCGCGGTCTTCGACGCCGGCTTCCCGGAGCACAATCCCGTCCACGAGCGGATGTATGACGTTCTGTGCAAGATGGACAAGGAAGGCAAGCTTGCCACCTACATCGACGGCTGCTACGTGCTCACCCGTCCCAGCAAGATGCACGAAGCCATCGAGGAAGTGAAGCGCTTCAACCGTAAGTTCAACTCGGAGCACCTGAAGGTGCACACCTTGAAGATCTTCATGGACGGTACCCTCAAGATTGAAACCGCGGCCCAGGTAGAACCTTATGTGGACACCGGCGCCACGGGCACGACCGCCTTCAAGCCCGCTCAGGTGGCCGAAATCCTCAAGGCCCTCAACGAGGCCGGCCTTGACCTTCACGTCCACACCGTCGGCGCTGCAGCGTCCCGCGTGATCCTGGACGGCGTGGAGCTGGCCCGGAAGGAACTGGGAGACAAGTACCATGTCAAGGTCACCTGCGCCCACCTGGAGGTGCAGGCCGACGAAGACCTCACGCGCTTTGCCAAGCTGGGCGTATTCGCGAATTATACTCCCTGGTGGCATAACGGCGGCGGCCCGGGCATCCTGACCCCCATGCTGGGAGAGAAGCGTGCCACGCACATGTACCGCTGCAAGACGGTCTGGAACACCGGCGCCCTGGTGGCCTGGTCCAGCGACAACGTGGCCTACGGTGACTTCACCACCTGGAGCCCTTATCTGGGGATGGAGATCGGTATGACCCGCACCATTTCGGAGAAGACCAACGTCCCTGCGTACTGCATTTCTCCCTTGCTCAATCCGCCGGCAGAGGAAAGGATGAGCGCAGAGGAAATGCTCATCGGCTACACCATCAACGGCGCCAAGCAGCTGGGCATCGAGGCGAAGAAGGGCTCCATCGAAGTGGGCAAGGACGCCGACTTCCTGGTGTTCGACAAGGATCTCCTGACGGCAGAGCACGAAGGCTTCAGCCACAACCTGCCGACGGATGTGTTTATCAACGGAAAGAAGGTGAATTAAAAAATCCTGGATCATTATGAAAAAGTCACTTATTCTTGGCAACATCATCACGGTGGATAAAAAGCGCCCCCTTGCCAAGGCTGCATATGTAAAGGACGGCGTATTTGCCTATATAGGCAGCGCTGAGGAAGCAAGGAAGCTTGCCGGCGCAGATGCCCAGGTGCTGGATTACGGTGAAAACTTTATCTATCCCGGTTTCCTGGAGTCCCACTGCCACCCGTATTTTGCCGGTGACCGCCTTGTGGGACAGGCAAACCTGGCACAAGTAGGGCTGGCCGATTATGCCAAATACCGCGAGATCATCAAGGACTTCATTGCCAAGAATCCAAATCGCTCCTTTTATGTGGCTGCCGGGTGGAATGAAACGGAGGAATACGTGAGCAAAGCGTATCTGGACGAAATCTGCTCCGATAAGATCCTTATCATGCAAACCGGCGGCGGACATTCCATGCTGCTCAATTCGAAGGCGCTGGAATGGGCGGGTATCGATGCAGAATATGCCAGGAAAGTGGGTTGCGCCCAGGTTCATGTGGACGAAAAGGGAGAACCGGACGGCTATATCTGCGAGACCCCGGTACTGCGGGTGTTGGATAATCTTCCGAAGAGTATGGCGGACGCTAAGAAGTACCTTCTCGCCTGGCAGGATTTTGCCCTGGGCAACGGTTTTACCGGTGTGGCCGATGCAGGTATGGAACTGTTCTACCCGGAATGTGCCCAGGCCTTCCATGAATTGGAGGAAGAGGGCAAACTGAAACTGCGCACGTATGCGTATGCATTATCTCCCGACAACGTGGAAGACCCGAAGGCGGAGGTTGCCCGTGCAACTGAACTGCGCGCCAAATATGACAGCGACTATTTGCACATTGTGGGCATCAAATGCTTCCTGGATGGTGTTACGGAGGCGCATACCGGCTGGCAGAACCAGGATTACGCCGACCAGCCGGGTTATCATGGCGTGGAACGTTTCAACAGTCACGACAAGATGGTGCGGCTCATCGTGGAGGCCGACAAGGAAGGGTTTGCCGTCCATTGCCACTCCGAAGGCGGTGGCGCCACACACTTTATGCTGGGCTGCATAGAGGACGCGATAAAGATTACCGGAGACAGGAAGCAGAACAACGTGCTGGCGCACCTGCACTTTGTGACGGAAGAGGATATTCGCCGGATGGCGGAAACCGGCTCCATCCCTGCTGTGCCGCCGCTCTGGGTAACCAAGATTCCGGCGGCCTTTGCCATGGAGTCCTCTTATGTAGGTGAAGAGCTGGCCAACAAAGCTTATCCGATCAAGTCGTTCTTTGACGCAGGCGCCAATGTGGTCTTCCATTCAGACTATCCGGTCTCGCCCATGATGAGCGTCAAATTGAGTTTCTATATGGCGGAGGCGCGCAATGTTCCGGAAGAACTGTTCCCGGGCCTCGGAGCCATGCCACTGAATCCCTCCGAAGCCGTTACCCGCGAGCAGGCGCTTGAGGCTATGACCATCAACATTGCCCGGGTCTGGCATCAGGAGCACCGCGTGGGTTCCATCGAATTTGGAAAGATAGCCAACATGACGGTGTTTGACTGCGATTTCCTCCATGACAGCCTGGACAAGGTGGCTGCGGCTAACATCATCGCTACCATCGTGGACGGAGAAGAGGCATTCAGGGCGTAATTCCTATACAATATAACGGAGAATTCAATTCATGAAACAAGACAATACAAAACTGGCCGTCAAATGCAATAACGGTACTTTCGTCGGCAAGGAGACGGACGAGCTGATTATCTGGAAGGGCATCCCCTACGCAACGCAGCCGGTGGGGAAGCTTCGTTGGCAGAAGGCCCTCCCGGCCGCCGACGATGACGGCGTGTACGACGCCACCAGGCCCGGCCACGTGCCCATCGGCCCCGCAAACGACTCGGGGGGGACGGCGGAGTTCGGCGAGGACTGCCTCGTGCTGAACATCTATTCCAATACCCGCTGCACGGACAGCAGGAAGCCGGTCATGGTATGGATTCACGGCGGCGGATTCTGTGCAGAATCCCAGGCTTCGCCCCTGTATAACCTGGCCAATATCTCCAAACAGTGCCCCGACATCCTGTTCGTGTCCATCGACTACCGCCTGGGCTTTTTGGGATTTATGAACTTCGAGCGGGTCCCGGGCGGAGAGAACTTCAAGGAGGCCGGAAACCTCGGCCTGCTGGACCAGCTGGAGGCCCTCAGGTGGGTGCAGAAGAACATCGCCGGCTTCGGCGGCGATCCGGACAACGTGACCATTTTCGGCGAGTCGGCCGGCTCGGCCAGCGTCACGTTCCTGCCGCTCATCGCGGGAAGCGAAGGGCTCTTCAAGAGAGTCATCGCCCAAAGCGCCAACATCGCCTACACCGACACCATGGAGCACGGCATCCACGTCACGCAGAACTTCCTGACCGCGACGGGCTGCCAGACCATGGACGAGCTGATGGCGCTCACCACCGGGCAGCTTGTGGATGCCTATCTGAAAGCGGCGCTCATTGACAAGAACAGCCTTCTGGGAGGTGCCAACTTCCCGCTCCTCGACGGCGTCACGCTGCCCGAGGACCGGGCGGATCTGTACAAGATGTGGGGAGACGCGAAGCGGGCCAGGATCGATCTGATGATCGGATCCAACCTGGACGAAATCAGGTACTTCGTCCCGTACGAGGGCGGCGAGGAAGGCTTCCTGAATACGTTGAGGTGGATTACGAAGCGGGACCGCGCGCTGCTCAGCGAGCAGGAGAAGGCCATGTACGACGAGTTCATGGCCACGCTCGCAGGCGAAAGCGAGGGGAGCCGGCTGGAGCAATACTGCAACGACATCAACTTCCGCGCGGGCAACACCGATATGGCCATCCGGCACGCTGCCGCCGGCGGCAATACCTATATGTACTTCATCAAGAAGCCGGTGACAACCCCCCAGCTTGGTGCCGCACACGCGGCCGAGCTTCCGTACCTGTTCGACAATCCCATTCCGGACCCGATGGGGAGCGGAGAAATCGTCTCGACCGAAGACTGCGAGTTCCGCCATGTCGTCAAGGAGATGTGGACCAATTTCGCCCGGACGGGCAACCCCTCCACCGGCAAATACGCGTGGAAGAAGTTCTCCGGCGACGACCGCCAGACCATGGTCTTCGACGACGCCATCGGCATGCAGAAGGATCTGTTCGGCAGGCGGGAAGACCTGATGATGTCCTGGGCGGAGCGCCTCGGGAACGGATCTTCCAAGCGGGTGTGTTAATAAACTGAGAACATGAAACTTCTCCGCATGCTTCTTTGCACCGCCCTCGTTTGCAGCGTGGGTGCGTTTTCTGCGTGCACAAGGAGCAACGGGGGTGAGCCCGGAGACGTCGGCAAGAAAGTGCTGTTGATCATTCTGGACGGGTGGGGAATTGGCGACAAGGGCAAAGACGACGTGATTTCACAGACGACCACCCCGTATATGGACTACCTGGCCGCCAGCTCTCCTCATTCCCAACTGCAGGCTTCGGGCGAGTACGTGGGGCTTCCTGACGGACAGATGGGCAACTCGGAGACGGGCCATTTGAACATCGGCGCCGGGCGCGTGGTATATCAGGACCTGGTGAAGATCAACCGCGCCTGCGACGACAATTCCATCCTGGAGAACCCGGGAATCAAAGCGGCGTACAGTTATGCCAAGTCCAGCGGCAGGAGCCTGCACCTGATGGGCCTCACGTCCACCGGCGGCGTTCACTCTTCGCTTGACCACCTCAAGAAGCTCATCGATATCGCCGCCCTGTATGGCATCTCCAACTGCTACGTCCACTGCTTCATGGACGGCCGCGACACCGACCCTATGGCCGGCAAGGGCTTCATCATCGACCTGCAGCAGCATATGCAGACAGCTGGCACCGGCGTGGTGGCCACCGTCATCGGCCGATATTATGCTATGGACCGTGACCAGCATTGGGACCGAATCAAACTGGCCTACGACCTCATCGTAAATGGCAAGGGCCGCGAGCTGGATGACATAGTGGCGGGTGTGCAGTCGTGCTACGATAGCCACACCGAGGAGCACAAGAACACCGACGAGTTTATGGAGCCGCTGGTCAACAGTAACATTGACGGCCGCATCAAGGAGGGTGACGCAGTCATCTTCTTCAACTTCCGCAGCGACCGTGCCAAAGAACTCACCGTTGCGCTCACGCAGCAGGACATGCCGGAGCAGGGCATGACAACCATCCCCAATCTCCAGTACTACTGCATGACGCCGTATGACGATTCCTTCACGGGCGTTCACGTCCTTTTCCCCAAGGAGAACTTGGATAATACCCTGGGCGAATACATCGCCGGCAAGGGTTTGAAGCAGCTGCATATTGCCGAGACCGAGAAATACGCCCACGTGACCTCCTTCATCAATGGAGGCCGTGAAGAACCGTTTGAAGGGGAGGAACGTATCCTTGTGACTTCTCCCGCGGTGGCCACCTATGATCTCAAGCCCGAAATGTCTGCCTACGAGGTGAGGGACAAACTGGTAGAGGCGCTCAAGACAAACAAATATGATTGGATTGTGGTGAATTTCGCCAATGCCGATATGGTGGGTCACACGGGCGTATACCCCGCGATTGAGACGGCCGTGAAGGTGATTGATAACTGCCTGAATGAAGTGGTGGAAACCGCCAGGGCTATGGGCTATGAAACCATTATTACGGCCGACCACGGGAATGCCGACCACGCCCTCAATGCCGATGGAACGCCCAATACGGCCCATTCCACGAACCCGGTTCCTTTCATATATGTTACGGAGAACGGGAACGCAACGGTGCAGGACGGCGTTCTGGCCGACGTGGCCCCTTCCATCCTCCGCATTATGGGCCTGGAACAACCCGTGGAAATGACCGGACGATGCTTGATTTATAATTAATAATTATCTCGTGAAATCCTAAAACAATAACTGATATGAAAAGGGAATTCAAGGATTTAGTCCGATTCGAGCAATATGAATGCTTGAACAGTGAGATCAAGGGAAGTTACGACAAGGGCCATGCCGTGAAGTGCGTGAACGGCACTTTCGTCGGAACCGAGGAGCACGGGGTCGCGTCGTGGCTGGGCATCCCTTACGCGAAGCCGCCCGTGGGCGCGCGCCGCTTCAAGGCGCCGGAGTACGTGGATGCGAGCGAGCGGATCTTCGAGGCCAAGTACTACGGAAAGGGTGCATATGGCTCCCTGGGCTACCCGGATTGCATACAGAAGCTGATGTCCGAGGACTGCCTCTACCTGAACATTTGGCTCAATGCCGACGACAAGACGGCGAAGAAGCCGGTGATGGTCTGGATCCACGGCGGAGCGTACGTCGTCGGCTCGGGTTCGGAGGCCTCCTACAGTGGCGCCAACCTCGTCCAGGAGCATAGTGACATCATCTTTGTGAATATCAACTACCGCCTGAACATGTACGGCTTCATGGACTTCTCGTCGGTGCCCGGCGGCGAAAACTTCAAGACGGCGCCCTGCAACGGCCTGCTGGACCAGGCCATGGCGCTCCGGTGGGTGCACGAGAACATCGCCGCTTTCGGCGGCGACCCGGACAACGTCACCATCTTCGGACAGAGTGCCGGCGGCGGCTCGGTCTCCATCCTGCCCGTCATGAAGGAGGCGAACCGGTATTTCCAGAAGGTCATCGCCCAGAGCGGCTCGACCACCCTGGCCTTCCCGGTCGGCTGCGAGTCCGCGCAGGGCAAGACCCGGGCGCTGCTCGAGTACACCGGCTGCAAGACCATGGACGAGATCATGGCGCTGAGCGAAGAGGAGCTCCAGAAGGCGTACCTCGAAGCGGTCGGCCAGTTCACATCCTGCCCCTACTATGGAACGGAGGTGCTCCCGGAGGCGCCCATCGAGCTGTACAGGAAGGGCTACGCGAAGCACATCTCCATCATGGCCGGCAGCACGGCCGACGAGGCTAGGCTGTTCATGGGTGAGGGTGCGATGCTGAGCATGGAAGAACAAAAGTTGTTTGCCACGCGCGCCGTGGGCGATGCGGCCTGCTGCCTGAAGGGAGAGGACAGGAAGTATTACGAAGAATTCTGGCGGGTCTGCCGTACCCAGGAGCCGGGACTTATCGAGACGGAGTTCATCAATGAGCTCATGTTCAGGGTCCCCATGCTCCAGCAGCTCGACGTGCAGAGCGCGTTCAACAAAACGTTCTGCTACTACTGGTCGTATCCGGGCAGCAATCCGGAGATTGGCGCAGCCCATTCCGTGGAGCTCATGTTCGTGTTCAATATGCGCGGCTTCGGGACAAGCAGCGCCTTCAACGGCACCAACAACTCGGATGAGATCTTCACGTCCGTCATGCAGATGTGGACCAATTTCGCACGCTGCGGCAACCCTTCCACTGACAAGGTGGAATGGAAGGCGTACTCGGCCGACGACCAGAACGTCCTTGACATCGCCGGGCCGGGTGACATACGTATCAAAAAGGGCCTTCTGGCCGAGCAGTATAAGGCCGTCCTTCCTCTGCTGGGCTACTACCAGTTTATGGACAACTACTTTACCCCTCACTACCTTCTGGACATCATCGCCGCGCGCGAGTAAGGGCAATATCTGGATTGAAAGATTTTGGAGAACGATAACAAATGAAAAAAGTACTGATTTCGAGATGACCAAATTAGAATTGAAGTAAAGTGGCAATGCAGGAAGGCGTATCCACATACAAACTCCCGCAGCAGTATTCTTTCAAATCCATTTGGAAGATCACTTTCCCCATCCTGGTAGCCCTGGTGATGGAGGAGTTGCTGGGCATGACCGACACGGCCTTCCTGGGCCGGGTGGGGGAGGTGGAGCTGGGCGCCTCGGCCATCGCGGGCGTGTATTTCACCGTCCTGTACATGCTGGGGTTCGGCTTCTCCATCGGGGTCCAGATTATCATCGGCCGGCGCAACGGGGAGGCCTGCGAGCGCGGGACGGACTTCGGCGCCATCGGGCGCGTGTTCTGGCAGGGCGTCTGGTTCCTGGCGGGGCTGGCGCTTGTGACCATGCTCCTTTCGTACCTGCTGTCCCCGCCTTTGCTCCGTGGGCTGCTGCAGTCGGAGAACATCTTCAGGGCGTCCGTGGTCTATGTGAACTGGAGAATCCCGGGACTGCTCTTCGCCTTCATGACGGCGCTGTTCCGTGCATTCTACGTGGGGACGCGGGAGACGAAGAGCCTCACCTGGAATTCCCTCGTGCTCGTGGCGAGCAATATCTTCCTGGACTGGGTGCTCATCTTCGGCAAGCTGGGCGCACCGGCGATGGGCATCAAGGGCGCCGCCCTGGCTTCGACGATCGCCGAAGGCATTTCCTTCCTCTTCTTCGTCGTCTGGACCTTCTTCACGGCCGACAGGAAATATGGCCTGCAGAAGCTGGTCGGGCCCGTGTGGAAGGAACTCAGGCAGATCTTCTCCACCGCCTCCTGGGTCATGCTGGAGTATGTCCTGAATGTCTCCGTGTGGCTGCTTTTCTTCCTCTTCATCGAGCATCTGGGCGAGGAGGATCTGGCCATCGCCAACATCGTGCGGAGCATCTCCGAAGTGCCGTTCGTCTTCTCGGCGGCCTTCGCCTCCACGGCGGCGACGCTGGTGAGCAACATCATCGGCGAGGGCCATCCCGAAGGCGTGATGCCGGTGATCCGGCGGGTGCTGGTGCTCTGCGCCGTGACGATGGTGCCGCTGCTCGCTTTCTTCGCCATTTTCCCGCACTGGATTATCAGCCTGTTTACCGATATCCCTTCGCTGATCCAGGGTTCCGTCCCGACGCTGCGGGTGATGTGCGCGGCCGCCCTGCTGACCTTGCCGTGGAATGTCTATCTGCAGTCTGTGGCGGGAACCGGAAATACGCGCGTCTGCCTGCGCATCGATGCCGTGGCCCTGTGCATCTATGCCGTTTACTGCACCGTCATCATCGGCATCCTGAAATCCAACGTGGCCGTGTGCTGGACGGCCGACGGCGTCTATGCGCTGTGCATCTGGATCCAGTGCGTGGTGTACATCCACAGGAAGAAGTGGCTGGATAAAGCTATTTGAGATAATTGAAAAAGAATTCCTATCTTTGCCGTACCCATCCAAAATTATTAACTTATGAAACGTATTCTTTGTGTTCTCCTGGCCCTCACCGCATGCGTGAGCCTTTCGGCCCAGCAGCAGGGCGACAAGAGCGTCTCCTTTTATGCCGGGTTCAATTTCTCCACCATCCCGTCCGCCTCTCTCAACCTCCAGGCTGAGTTCGGCTATTTCGTAGTCGACAACTTGCGCACGTCGTTTGCCGTGGGTCTGCCTTTCAGCTCCACGGTTCTCAGCAAGGTGGGCACTGAAAACCTGAAGCAGAACAACATCGGTGTCTACTTCAATCCGAATGTCGCTTACTATTTCAAGCTGGCGGACAACATCTACTACACCCCGGAACTCGGCGTCGGCTTTGAGCTGGGCTCTTTCAAGTACAAGACTCCTTCCACGGTCCTCGTCAACGGCAAGTACAACGGCTTCTACACGTATCTTTACCCGATCTATTTCGAAATCCGGGTGAATGCCAGGATGGCCATCGGGCTCGCGCTCGGCGAGCTGTACTACGAGAACTTCAAGTACAAGGACGGTGCCGATGTCATCGACAGGAGCAATTACTTCTCGTTCAGCCTGAACTCCGGTTCCCTCTGCTGGAGATACTATCTCTAGTCCAGGGACGTATCAAAAGGAAATATAAGGAATCCCGGGGCAACCCGGGATTTTTTTATATATTTGTAGAAACATGATACTACTATTATTCGTATGAGCGAATACAGAAGCATCGACATCCGCACCTGGTCTAAGGTAGGCGAGGGCGGAAACGGCAGCGTCTACGCGAATCAGTCCGAACCGGACGTTATCCTGAAGGTCAACAGACCGGGGCTCTGCACGGAGGTATTTGTCCGGCACGAATTCGAAGTGTCCAAGGCCGTGGAGGGCCTGGGCATTCCGACCCCCCGGATGCATGAGATGGTCTGCGTCGGGGACGCCTACGGCACCCTCTCCGAGCGCGTCCGGCAGAAGCGGTCCCTCGCGCGCATCTGCGCCGACGATCCCGGCCGTACGGAGGAGATGGCCCGGCTGCTGTGCGAAAAGTTCAAAATCCTCTCCGAGACGCCCTGCAATACGGATTTCTTCCCCAACCGGAAGGTGCAGCTGATGCGGGCGATGGACAAGGTGCAGTTCATCGGGGAGAAGAACCGCATCCTCCTGCGTGCGTTCGCCGAGACCATCCCGGAGGTCACGACCTGCAGCCACGGCGACCTCAATATGGGCAATCTGATTCTTTCGGACGATCGCTTCTACTGGATCGACCTGGAGCGTTTCGGCTACGGCAGTCCGATGTTCGACATCGGCCATCTGTATCTGATCTGCAGTTACTATGCTCCCCTGAAGCAGGTGCAGGGCATCTTCCACATGGACGAGGCGCAGCTGCGCCGCTTCTGGGATGCCTTCGCCAAGGCCTACGCCGGCCAGGAGGAGCACGCGGCATTCGACACCCAGGCCCGCTGCTACGCCGCCATGGACCTGGTGGTCCGTTATGAGTTCATACCTCCCAGCATGCCGGAGAAGATTTTCTTCAGCATGATGCTCCGGCGTCTGATCAAGGATTGTATCGTATAAAACCCCGATCGGGCTCACCGACGAGGATATCCGGACCCTTCGCGCGCGCTATCTGGAATAATTTGCGTACCTTCGCGTTTGCAAAAACGTGAAGCGTATGGCAAAACTGCGAGAAATCATCGCCGCGCTGGAGCGGCTGGCGCCCCTGAAGCTGCAGGACGAGTGGGACAACTCGGGTCTGCAGGTCGGTTTCCCGGATGCGGAAGTCAGCCGTGTGCTGGTCTGCCTGGATGTCACGGAAGCTGTTGTGGAAGAGGCGGTTACGAAGAAATGTAACTTAATTGTTTCGCATCATCCGCTGCTATTCAAGGCGCTCCGCCAGGTCTCTGACGCCACCTACCAGCAGCGCTGCGTGGTCAAGGCCCTCTCTGCCGGCGTCTCCATCTATTCCGCCCACACCAGCCTGGACAACGCCCCCGGTGGGGTGAACCACAGGATTGCCGCTTTGCTCGGCTTGCAGGAACTCCGCTGGCTTTCGCCCCTGGAAGGGGAGGACGCCGGCTCCGGCCTGGTCGGCGAACTGCCGCAGCCGGAGCGCGACGCGGACTTCTTCGCCCGCGTGAAGCGCAGCTTCGGCGTGCAGTGCCTGCGCCATTCCGCCCTCGACGGGCGGGAGATCCGGCGTGTGGCCCTGTGCGGCGGTGCCGGCGCCTTCCTGCTGCGCGACGCCATCCGCGCCGGCGCCGACTGCTTCCTCAGCGGCGAATTCCACTACCACGACTATTTCGAGACCGCCGGCATGCTCCTCGCGGAGCTCGGCCACTACCAGAGCGAACAATATACCCAGGACCTGCTGCAGGAGTACCTGCAGGTGAACTGTCCTGGCGTCGAGGTCGTCAAGACCGAGCTCGACACCAACCCGATTTGCTATGACGGACTACCTGAAAGATAAGTTTTACGAAGACTTCACTGCCACCTGCTACCAGGTGGACCGGCGGCATATCCTGCGCCCCGCCGCCTTCCTCGACATGGCCCAGCACATGGCCGTGTACGGCGCAGACAAACTGAATTTCGGCGACGAACAGCTCGGCCCCTATGGCTGCACCTGGGTCCTGGCGCGGCAGCACGTCCGCTTCGAGCGTCCCGTGATGCACAAGGAATCCTGCCGGGTGCTGACCTGGCACAAGGGGATGCAGGGGCTGTTCTTCCTGCGTGACTACCAGATCCTGGGCGCCGACGGCAAGCCGGCGGTCAACTCCACCAGCTCCTGGGTGGTGATGAACATCGAGGAGCGGCGCCTGGTCCGGCCCGACTTCCTGTCGGAGTTCACCTCGATGGATCCGCAGAGCCCCGACTTTGCCATCGAAGCCCCTGCGGGCAAGGTGGTGGTGCCGCGCGGCGCCGCTCTGGAACTGCTGGACAGGCACACGGTCCGCTGGTCCGACATCGACTACAACCAGCACGCCAACAACGTCCGGTACACCGTCTGGGCGATGGACGCCCTGCCGGAGGAGCTGGTCCATGAGAGGATGCTCAAAGAGCTGACCATCAATTTCAACCGCGAGGCCCGGCCCGGCGAGACCGTCGAGCTCTGGCACACCCTGGACCCCGACGGCGCCCACATCATCGAGGGGCGCGTCGAGGATCATCAGGTATTCATCGAGAAACTGCTCTTCGAGCAGTAGCAGCAGCTACTTCATCCAGCGGTCGAGCCAGTCGAAGAAGACGCGGTACCAGTACAGGGAGTTCTGCGGCTGGAGGATCCAGTGGTTCTCCTCCGGGAAGACCACCAGTTTCGAGGGGACACCCATCATCTGCGCAGCATTGAAGGCCGCCATGCCCTGCTCATAGGGGATGCGGTAGTCCATCATGCCGTGGATGCAGAGGATCGGGGTGTGCCACTTCGTAACCATCGAGGACGGGGAGTTGGCGTAGTGGCGCTGGGCCTTCGACGTCATGGCGTAAGGCGCGCCGGCCTGCTGCATGCCGCCGAAGGTGACGCCGTCGTAGGAAGGGCCCGTCTGGCCTGGGGTGTAGGCGTACTGGGTCAGGCCGCCGTTGTCCCAGTTGGCGAACCACATCTCTTCCGTGGTGTACCACAGCTGCTTCTCGTCGAAGATGCCGGCGTGCGCGATGAAGCAGTCGAACAGGTTGCCGTGCATGCCCTCCAGCATGTAGGCGGAGTAGCCGCCGTAGGAGGCGCCCACGCAGGCGAGCTTGCTCACGTAGGGCTGACTCTTGATGTAGCGGCCGGCGCTCAGGTAGTCCTGCATGTTGAGGCCGGGGTAGTCGCCGGAGATCTGCTCTTTCCAAGCCTGGCCGAAGGCGGTGGTGCCGCGGCGGTTCGGGAGGATGACGATGTAGCCCTGCTGGGCCATCAGGCGGTAGCACCAGCGGTAGCTCCAATCCTGGGAATTGCTGCCCTGCGGGCCTCCGAGCACGATTTCGATGGCCGGATACTTCTTGGCCGGGTCGAACTGCGGGGGATAGAGCACCCAGCAGAGCATCTTCTGGTAGTCGACTGTCTCCACGAACACGCGCTCGTCCTTGACGTCGGCGAGCTGGGAGATGATGCGCTCGTTCTCGCGGGTGATCTGGTTGTAGGTCACGCCGTAGGCGGTGATGTTGATGGACACCAGCTCGGTCGGGAACTTCATGCAGTAGTAGGAAGTCAGCAGTTCCACGCTGCTGGCGCGGTCGATGATGGCGAAGGGGGAGAAAAAGTCGAAGTTCCAGCCGGGCTGGGTGATGCGCTGCACGTCGCCCGTCAGGTCGGCGCAGTAGAGCGCCTGGATGCCTTCGCCTACGAGGGCGTTGAAGAAGATCTCGTCGTCGCCGTGCCAGACCGGGTCGGCCACGTCGTGGTCGAAGGCCGGCAGCAGTTCGCGCATGCTCAGGACCTGGACGCCGGAGTTCTGTCCGTCCTCGATGTCAACCAGTTCGACGTCGGCGACGAACAGCCGCTGCCGGTCCGCCTCATAGCCGTCGCGGGCCATGGAGACCCAGGCGATGTGCTTGCCGTCGGCGCTCCAGATGGGGTTGGTGTCGTAGCCGCCGTCCGTCTTGACTTCGACGGTGGCGCCGGTCAGGGTGTCATAAATATAGATGCCGGTGTTGGTGCTGAAGGCGTACTGCTTGCCCACCTTCTTGCGGCAGGAATAGACGATGTGGCGGTTGTCCGGGGCCCAGTCCAGCTGCTCCGCGCCGCCGAACGGCTCGGTGGGCAGCTCGAAGAGCTCTTCGGTGTCGAGGATGTCCACGGAGTTTTCCGGGGTGATCATCTTCCTGCCGAGCGGAGCTACGTAGCTGCGCGGCACGTCGGTCACCCAGTGGTCCCAGTGGCGGTACATCAGGTCCTCGGTGGCGTAGGCCTGCGCCTTGTCGAGGTCCTCGTAGGTGTCGGCGGGCTGCTGCAGGGCCGTGTTCTTGATGCTGCTGACGTAGATCACCTGCTGCTGGTCCGGGGAGAGCTTGAAGTCGCTGATCCCGTTGGGGACGTCGCTCAGCTGCTCGCGCTTGCCGAGTTGGTTGCCCTTCAGCGGGGCCTTCCAGAGCTGGCCGTCCTGCAGGAAGAAGATGCTCTGCCCGTCCAGCGCCCAGCGTGCGCAGCTGACGCTCTTGGCGTAGCGCGTCAGCTGGACCTTGCCGGAGCCGTCGGGCTCGCAGAGGAAGAGGTTGCGGCAGCTTCGGTTCTGCGCGACGTCGGTATAGGAAACACCATAGAGGATGCGGCTGCCGTCGGGGGAGAGCTGCGGGTCGGACAGGCGTCCGAACGCGAGCAGCGTCTCGGGGGTCATCACGCCGTCCTCGATCTGGATGTCGGACGGACCTATGTAGCCGCTCTCGTCGGTTTTCTTAGCACAACTGATTGCCATAATGAGACAGGTTAATGCGATGAATGCACGTTTCATGCTTGAGGGTCTTTTGTATTGGAAATACAAAGATAATAATTTTTCGGCCGGTTTTTCGTATATTTGTGGGTATGGCCAAGGAACTGGACAGCAGCATACAGTACCTCGCCGGGGTCGGTCCCAAGCGGGCCGAGCTCCTGCGGCGCGAGCTCGGGATCGAGACCCTCTCGGACCTCATCCACCTGTACCCGTTCCGCTACATCGACCGCAGCGGGATCACGCCCATCGCGCAGGTGGCGCCCGACCTCGCCTTCGTCCAGCTGCAGGCCACGGTCCTGACCCGCACCCTCTACGGCCCCTCCGGATCCATCGTCTCCCAGGACGACAATCCCATCCATTTCGGCGCCTGCAAGCGCCTGTCGGTCATGGTCGAAGACGCCTCCGGGCGCATGGAGATGGTGTTTTTCAAGGGGATCAAGTGGAACTACCAGCGGCTGGTGCCCGGCGCCACCTTCCTCTTCTTCGGCAAGCCGCAGGCCTTCGGTACGCGCATGAACATCGTCCATCCCGAGGTGGACGTGCCGCAGGACGGCGCCCTCTCGCAGGGCGCGCTGACGGGCGTGTATCCGAGCACGGAGAAGCTCAAGACGGGCGGCATCACCGGCAAGGTGATGTGCAAGCTCCAGGCGGCCGCCCTGTCGCTCTGCCTGCCGGAGGTAGTGGAGACGCTGCCGGAGTACATCCTGCGCGACCGCGGGCTCGTCTCGCTGCCGTACGCGCTCAAGAACATCCATTTCCCGAAGGACTCCTACGCTCTCCAGAAGGCGACCTACCGCCTCAAGTTCGAGGAGCTCTTCTTCCTGCAGCTCTCGCTGCTGAAGCAGAAATATGTCCGTTCGCGCGGCGAGCGCGGCCTGCTGATGCCCAAGGTGGGGCCGGACTTCCACGCGTGCTACAACGCCCTCCCGTATTCGCTGACGGGTGCGCAGCAGCGCGTGATCAAGGAGATCCGCGCCGACCTGACCAGCGGGCACCAGATGAACCGCCTGCTGCAGGGCGACGTGGGTTCCGGCAAGACGATGGTGGCCGTGCTGAGCTGCCTGCTGGCCATCGGCAACGGCTACCAGACCTGTATCATGGCGCCGACCGAGGTGCTTGCGCAGCAGCACTACGCCAATATCCAGAAATATCTCAAGCCCACTGCCGTGCAGTGTGCGCTGCTGACCGGCAGCACGACGCAGAAGGAGCGGCGCGCCATCCACGCCGCCCTCGAGGACGGCTCGCTGGGCATCATCGTCGGCACGCACGCGCTGCTGGAGGACAACGTCGTCTTCCGCAACCTGGGCCTCGCCGTCATTGACGAGCAGCACCGCTTCGGCGTCGAGCAGCGTTCGAAGCTCTGGTCGAAAGGGCCGCTGGTCGGCAGAGGCCCTGTCCCCGAAAACTTCGCTACGCTCATCCCCCCCACTGCGGAGCAGCGGGTCCCCCCCATTTACGAGGCCATGGGTGGCCACGGTTTTCCGAGACAGGCCTCTGCCGACCAGGCCGACCGGGTCCCGCCGCACGTGCTCGTAATGACGGCGACGCCTATTCCGCGGACGCTGGCGATGACCCTCTACGGCGACCTCGACGTGTCGGTCATCGACGAGATGCCGCCGGGCCGCAAGCCCGTCCAGACGATGTGCATCAGGCAGAACGACCGGGCGTCGATGTACAAGTTCATGCGGGCGGAGATCGCCCGCGGCCGCCAGGTCTTCGTGGTCTTCCCGCTCATCTTCGAGAGCGAGAAGATGGACCTGCAGAACCTGGAGAAGGGCTACGAGGAGATCGTCAACGCCTTCCCGCTGCCGGACTACAAGGTGGCCATCGTCCACGGGCAGCAGAGCAGCGAGGAGAAGAATTTCAACATGTCCGCCTTCGTGGCGGGCCGCGCCAACATCCTGGTGTCCACGACGGTGATCGAGGTCGGCGTGGACGTGCCCAACGCCTCCGTGATGGTGATCGAGAGCGCCCAGCGCTTCGGCCTGAGCCAGCTCCACCAGCTGCGCGGCCGCGTGGGGCGCGGCGCCGAGAAGTCCTATTGCATCCTGGTCAGGGACGTCAAGACGTCCAAGGAGGCCGAGCAGCGCCTGAACCTGATGTGCCAGACGGAGGACGGCTTCGAGATCGCCGAGCAGGACATGAAGATGCGCGGCCCCGGCGACCTGGAGGGCACGCAGCAGAGCGGCCTGCCCATCAGCCTGAACATCGCCTCGCTGGCCAAGGACGGCCAGCTGCTCACCGAAGCCCGCATCTACGCGGGGCAGGTCCTGGATGCCGATCCGACGCTCTCCGCGCCGCAGAACGCCCCGCTGGTGCGGGAACTCCGCAAGGAGAAATACGTAGTAAAAGATTACAGCCAGATTTCCTAAACGGAGGCTGAATACGGAGTTGCCCCCGGAAAGCTTCTCCCCAGCGGGGAATTTTTCAGCTTTCCGGGGGCAACTGCCGTTTCAGCCGGTGCGGGACTACCGTCCGCCGCCGCCGTGGCCGCCGCCGCTGAAGCCGCCGCCACCGCCGAAAGAGCTGTGGCCGCCACCGCCGCTCCAGCCGCTGCCGCCGGAATAGGTGGACGCAGCGTAGGCGCGGTTGGCGCTCGTGATGGAGCGCGACAGGCTGTTCAGGGAGCGGAGCGCACCGTCGAAGGTGGTGTAGTCGTAGCCGACGGTCTGCTCGAAGAGTACCGGATCGATGTCCTTGAGCTGCTTGGCCACCTTGTCGGCGATGCCCAGCAGGGCGCCGTAGACGAGGTAGTCCTGCCACAGGTGGACCTCGATGGTCTCGCGCTGGCCGGTCAGGGTGAAGTCTTCCAGGAACTTGCGGAAGCCCACGAGGTGCTGGACCTCCAGCTGTCCCTCGGGCGTGGTCTTCGAGCTGACCGTCTGCATCCAGCCGTTGTCGCGGAAGCGTTTCTTTCCCATCAGGGTCATCTTCTCGGTCCAGCTGTAGAGCCGCTTCTTGTTTTTTCTCGACCAGGCGGAGAACTCCTTGTCCTGGAGGACGCGGTCGTCGCCGGAGGCCTCCAGCATCATGCTCCAGAGGTCGCTGCCGATCGAATCCATCTCGCCCTTGCCGTACTTGCTGTCGGCGAAGGTGATCTCGATCTTGCCGCTGGCGTCCTTGCGCACGTCCAGATAGCCCTGGTAGATCATGCGGAGGATCTCCGCGGAGGCGAGGGCGTTCTGCTTGCGGTCCTCGCCGAGGCGGGAGAGGGCGTAGTCGGCGGCGATCAGGTCGCCGTCCATCGGGACGTCGCGGTACCAGCTGACCTCGCTCTCCTTGGCGCCCATGAATTTCTTCTTCTCGCGCTTGCTGACCTTGCCCATGCCCTTGTTGAGGGCTTTCTTGGAGCCGAAGAACATCAGCAGGATGGCGATCAGGGAAGCCCACCAGTCGTCATCTTCGTCGTCATCGTAGCTGTCCCCGCGGGGGCCGAAGTCCGCCCCCTCCATCGCGCGGTCCAGCACGGCCTGGAAGTCGCGCTCCTGCACGCTGGGGGAGTTGAACATCCCCTTGTCGAAGCGCAGCAGGGCGATCACCGAGCTGTAGTAGCCGAAGGGTTCGGAGGACTCGAAGACCACGGTGCCGTCATCCATGAAGGCGGTCGTACCCTCGTAGCCGAAGCCCCAGATGCGCGTGTTGACGGTGTCCAGCACGGCTTTCACGGACTTCTGGTCGGTCTCGATGGTCACGCGCACATGCTCCGGGGGAGACTTCAGCTCGTCGTTGACCAGCTGCATGTGGAACATGTCGTAGTCGTTCAGGGTCTTGACGGCGTTCTTCATGGTGTAGAAGACATGGAAGACGTGGTGCCCGTAGTCGCCGATGCCCCAGCAGAGCTCGACGCCGTCGTACTTGTGGACGATGCCGCTCTTGCCGGTCTTCTGCCGCCGGCTCAGGTCCACATCCCACTCGCCGACGTCGGAGAAGGGCTGGCCGCCGTTGTACTGCTCGTCCAGGACCTTGAGCTTGGAGATTTCGATGTCGCCGAGGTTCTCGCGGGGGAGGTACCACTCCGTGATGCCGTCGCCGGTGTCGAGGTCCCAGACCTCGTGGACGCCGGCGATGCCCGACGAGTAGAGGGTGACCGTGATGTCCAGGTCGTACACCCGCTGCTCATCGGCAAAAGCGGCAAAGGTCGTAACCAATGCCGCCAATAAGGTAATCCACTGCTTCATGCTTAGATCGAGAGGGAAGGCATCCCCGTCTTCTGGTCCTCGATCTTGAGGTACTCACGCACCTTGAAGCCGAAGAGGCTCGCCACGATGGAATCCGGGATCTGACGGATGAGCTTGTTGTAGTTGGTGGCCGTGTCGTTGTACACCATCTTGCTGGTACGCACCATGTTGGTGTATTTGTCGACGGCGTCCATCGCCTTGCCGTAGTTCTCGTTGGCCTTGATGTCGGGATACTGCTCGATCACGACGTTCAGGCGGCTGGCCACCTGGCCCATGAGGCTTTCCTGCATGTCCGCTTCCTCGGCGGTGCTGTTGCCGTCGATCGGGCGGCGCTGGGCGATCACGTCGCGCAGGGTGTTGTACTCATGCTCGTTGTAGGACTTGATGAGCTCGACCATGCCGGTCAGGGCGTCCCAGCGGCTTTCCTGCTGGACACCGATGGTGCTCATGGAGTTCTTGCAAAGTTCATCCTGGTTGACGAGCTTGCGCTGGACGGAGATCACCCACAGGACAAGGAGGGCGATGACAGCAATGACAATGATAAGGGTCATAATGTTTTTATTATAGGTTTAGTTCAATTAAGGACCATAAAGATAGGAATAAAAACAAAAAAACCGCCCCTGCGGAGCGGTTTTTTACAGATCCTTCGCTTTCGCTCAGGATGACAGGACTAGAGCTGAGGACCGGCGGCCACCAGGGCCTTACCAGCTTCGTTGCTCTCGTACTTGTGGAAGTTCTTGATGAAGCGGCCGGCGAGATCCTTGGCCTTCTCCTCCCAGACCTTCGCGTCGGCGTAGGTGTCGCGAGGATCGAGGATGCCGGTGTCGACGCCCTTGAGCTCGGTGGGAACCTCGAAGTTGAAGTAAGGGATCTTCTTGGTCGGAGCCTTGTCGATGCTGCCGTCCAGGATGGCGTCGATGATTCCGCGCGTATCCTTGATGGAGATGCGCTTGCCGGTGCCGTTCCAGCCGGTGTTCACGAGGTAAGCCTTGGCGCCGCTCTTCTCCATGCGCTTGACGAGCTCCTCGGCGTACTTGGTCGGGTGCAGCTCCAGGAAGGCCTGGCCGAAGCAGGCGGAGAAGGTCGGAGTCGGCTCGGTGATGCCGCGCTCAGTACCGGCGAGCTTGGCGGTGAAGCCGCTCAGGAAGTAGTACTTGGTCTGCTCCGGGGTCAGGATGGAGACGGGAGGCAGCACGCCGAAAGCGTCGGCGGACAGGAAGATGACCTGCTTGGCGGCAGGACCCTGGGACACCGGGCGGACGATCTTGTTGATGTGGTAGATCGGGTAGGACACGCGGGTGTTCTCGGTGACGCTCTTGTCGTTGAAGTCGATCTTGCCCTCGGCGTCGACGGTCACGTTCTCGAGGAGCGCGTCGCGGCGGATGGCGTTGTAGATATCGGGCTCAGACTCCTTGTCGAGCTTGATGACCTTGGCGTAGCAGCCGCCTTCGAAGTTGAAGACGCCCTCGTCGTCCCAGCCGTGCTCGTCGTCGCCGATGAGCAGACGCTTCGGGTCGGTGGAGAGGGTGGTCTTGCCGGTGCCGGACAGACCGAAGAAGATGGCGGTGTTCTCGCCGTTCATGTCGGTGTTGGCGGAGCAGTGCATCGCGGCGATGCCCTTCAGCGGGAGGAAGTAGTTCATCATGGAGAACATACCCTTCTTCATCTCACCGCCGTACCAGGTGTTGAGGATGACCTGCTCCTTGCTGGTCACGTTGAAGGCGACGCAGGTGTCGGAGCGGAGACCCAGTTCCTCGTAGTTGTCGACCTTGGCCTTGGCGGCGCAGTACACCACGAAGTCGGGATCCTGGTCGAACTCGGCCTGGTTCATCGGACGGATGAACATGTTGGTCACGAAGTGGGCCTGCCAGGCCACCTCCATGATGAAGCGGATCTTCATGCGGGTGTCCTTGTGGGTGCCGCAGAAGCCGTCCACCACGAAGAGGCGCTTGCCGCTGAGCTGCTTGACAGCCAGGTTGCGGACCTCTTTCCAGACCTTCTCGGACATCTCGTGATTGTCGTTCGGATAGTCCGGGGTGTTCCACCACACGGTGTCCTTGGAGTTCTTGTCCATCACGATGTACTTGTCCTTAGGGGAACGTCCGGTGTAGACACCGGTCATGACGTTGATGGCGCCGAGTTCGGTCACCTGACCTTTGTCATAGCCCTCGAGCTCGGGCTTGGTCTCCTCGTTGTAGAGGACTTCATAAGTAGGATTGTAGAGGACCTCGGTCACTCCCTTGATGCCGTACTTGCTTAAATCGATCTTAGCCATAACTTTTATGTTTTAAAACTTTATTTGAATAACTTGCTTTTTGCCGATTCCTTAGAATCGGGCAAATATAGTAATTTTCCGCGAGAATTCCAAAGCCTGCGGTTCGGAGAGTTTCTGGGAAAATTTCCTACATTTGCCCTGATGGAAGCATTGGAAGTTCTGCAGCAGTACTGGGGCTACGACTCCTTCCGTCCGATGCAGCAGGAGATTATCTCCGCCGCGGCGGAGGGGAAGGACGTGCTCGCCATCCTGCCTACGGGCGGAGGCAAGTCCGTCTGCTTCCAGGTCCCGGCGCTGATGCGCGAGGGCATCGCGCTCGTGGTCACGCCCCTGATCGCCCTGATGAAAGACCAGGTGCAGAACCTCGAGGCGCGGGGCATCCGCGCGCTGTCCGTCCATGCGGGCATGGAGCGCCGCGAGGTGGAGCTCGTGCTGAACAACGCCGCCTACGGCGATTTCAAGTTCCTGTACGTCTCGCCCGAGCGGCTGGGGACGGCGCTCTTCCAGTCCTGGCTGCCGCTGCTCCCGGTCAACTACATCGTCGTGGACGAGGCGCACTGTATCTCGCAGTGGGGCTATGACTTTCGTCCGGACTACCTGACCATCAGTGAGTTGCGAAAGAGCGTGGACGCTCCCGTGATCGCCCTCACCGCCACGGCCACGCCGCGGGTGGCGGAGGACATCATGGACAAGCTGGAGTTCCGCGGGCGGCTGCTGCTGCGCAGCGGCTTCGAGCGGCCCAACCTGTCCTACATCGTGCGCCGCTGCGAGGACAAGAGCGGGCAGCTGCTGGACATCTGCCGCGGGGTGGAGGGCTCCGGCATCGTGTACATGCGCCACCGGCGCCGCTGCGAGGAGACGGCCGCGTTCCTCTCGGCGAACGGCGTCGTGGCGTCCTACTACCACGCCGGCCTGTCCGGCGAGACGCGCACCTCGCGCCAGGAGGCCTGGAAGCGCGGGGAGATCCGCGTGATGGTCTGCACGAACGCCTTCGGCATGGGCATCGACAAGCCCGACGTGCGCTTCGTCGCGCACACGGGCCTGCCCGAGAGCCCGGAGTCCTACTTCCAGGAGGCCGGACGGGCCGGACGCGACGGGAAGCCCGCCTACGCCGTGCTGCTCTGGAACGCCACCGACGTGCGCCGCCTGCAGCAGCTGCGCGAGGTGACCTTCCCCTCGCTGGAATACATCGAGGACATCTACCAGAAGCTGCATGTCTTCTTCGAAATCCCCTACGAGGCCGGCGCGGGGCGCCAGCTGAAATTCGACCTGGAGGCCTTTGCCAAGCACTTTAAATTGGAACGCGCGCCTGTGCACTACGCGCTCAGGTACCTCGAGCGGGCGGAGCACCTGACCTTCTCGGAGGACGTGGAGATCGCCACGCAGGTGGGCATCCTGGTGGACCGCGACGCGCTCTACGACATCGACCTGCCGGAGCCGGCGATGGTCTCGCTGCTGGAGGTGCTGATGCGCCGCTACTCGGGCATCTTCTCCTGGCCCGTGCCCATCCGCGAGGAGCCCGTGGCCGCGGCCCTCGGCCTGAGCATCCCGCAGCTGCGCCAGCTGCTCTACCGCACCTCGCTGGAGCACGTGATCCGCTACATCCCCGGCGACCGCTGCAGCGTCGTTTTCCTGCACCACAACCGCCTGATGCCCGGCAACGTGAACCTGCAGAAGGAGAAATACCGTTTCCTGCTGGAGAACGCGCGGGCCCGTGCCGATGCGATGGTCGAATACGCCTCCGGCACCCAGGAGTGCCGTTCGCGCTGGCTGCTGCGCTACTTCGGCCAGGCGGAGAGCGAGGACTGCGGCAGCTGCGACGTCTGCCGCGCGCGGCGCAGCGCCCCGGCGCCGGATTCGCCCGCCGAGCGGCGCCGCCGGCTGGACGAGGGGGAGTTCTAATTTGCCGTCTTTGGTTACCATTATTCGCTCAAAATGCCCTTTTTCGCGCGGGGGCGATTGGCATTTCTGCCAAAAAAAAGTATATTTGGACACATTTCGGAGCGAAACCAATTTTTAATGATGAAAAAGATATTGCTTTTGATCGCAGGCCTGGCGGGGGCCATCTCCCTGCAGGCCCAGCCCGCCGGCGGCTTCGGCGGCTTCCAGATGCCTAAGATCGACGTCCACTGCTCCCAGGAGTTCAAGGACATCGACTACGCGGGCGACGGCCAGGTGTACCACCAGCTGGATGTCTATCTGCCGCGTATGCAGAAGGCTTCCTATCCGGTCGTGGTCCACATCTACGGCAGCGCCTGGTACTCCAACAACTCCAAGGGCATGGCCGACCTCGGCACCATCGTGAACGCCCTGCTGGACGCTGGCTACGCCGTCGTCTGCCCGAACCACCGTTCCTCGCAGGACGCCAAGTTCCCGGCCCAGATCCAGGACATCAAGGGCGTCATCCGCTGGGTGCGCGCCAATGCCGACAAGTATCGCTTTGACACTTCCTTCGTGGCCACGTCCGGCTTCTCGTCCGGCGGTCACCTCTCCTCGCTGGCTGCTACGAGCGGCGGCGTGAAGGAGCTGGAAGGCAACGTGGGCGGCAACCTCGAGTTCAGCAGCAGCGTGAACGCGGCCCTCGACTGGTCCGGCCCCGTGGATCTCAACTACATGAGCTGCGGCGCCGCCGAGGACACCTGGAACCACGCTCCCGAGGAGGCCGTGATGGGCTTCTCCTTCAAGGGCAACGAGGAGCGCTTCAAGGCGCTCAACGCCACCAACTACATCGACGCTAACGACCCGCCCGTGGCCATCTTCCACGGCACGGCCGACAACGTGGTCCCTCACTGCCAGGGCTCGCACTTCTATGAGCTGCTGGACAATGCCGGCGTCCGCGCCGAGCTCTACCTCGTCGATGGTGGCGGCCATGGCTTCAACATGTACACGGAGTACACCCTCCGCTCCATGACCAACTTCCTCGACAAGGTCCGCTTCGAGAAGGGCAGCACCATGATCTCCGGCACCAACCCGGTCATCAACAACCAGTTCTCCGCCGACCCGTCCGCGCACGTCTTCAACGGCCGCCTGTATCTCTATCCTTCCCACGACATCCCGACCGTGAAGTACCAGGGTGTGCAGCCCTGGTTCTGCATGTCCGACTACCACGTCTTCTCCACCGACGACATGACCCACTGGACCGACCACGGCAACATCGTGGACCAGAAGGACGTCCCCTGGGGCGACCCGAAGGCCAACTCGATGTGGGCGCCTGACTGCGTCGAGAAGGACGGCAAATACTACTTCTACTTCCCGAACGCTCCCAAGCGCGGCCGCGGCTTCGGCTTCGGTATCGGCGTGGCCGTCTCCGACAGCCCCTCCGGTCCGTTCACCATCGAGGCGAACACCGTGCAGGGCACGGGCGGCATCGATCCCTGCGTCTTCAAGGACAATGACGGTACCATCTACATCATCTGGTCCGGCATGGGCCTGCGCGGCGCCAAGCTCGCCGACAGCATGACCGCCATCGAGGGCCCGGCCGTCCGCCTGGACGAGACCTTCCCGAAGGGCCAGACCGAGGGCCCGTTCATGTTCCGCCGCGGCGACAAATACTACCTGACCTATCCGTGGGTGCGCCTGGACGGCGGCACCGAGACCCTGGCCTACGCCATGTCGGACAACCCGCTGGGTCCGTACGAGTTCAAGGGTGTGTTCATGGAGGAGTCCCCGGTCGGCTGCTGGACCAACCACCATTCCTTCGTGGAGTTCAAGGGTGAGTGGTACCTCTTCTACCACCACAATGACTTCAGCCCGACCTTCGACAAGAACCGCTCCGTGCGCGTGGACAAGGTGTACTTCCGCGAGGACGGCACCATCATCCCGGTCGTCCCGACCTGGCGCGGCGTGGGCTACTTCAAGTCCACCGACGAGCTGAACATCGACCGCTACAGCGAGTGCGTGGGAGCGAAGATCGACTACCTCGACGAGTACAACTACTTCGCCGGCTGGAAGGTCCGCTTCACCCAGCCTTATGACCGCGTGCGCTTCAACGACGTGGACTTCGGCGCCAAGGCCCCGAAGAGCATCGTCTTCCGCGCCAAGGGTGACGGCGCCGTGCTGAACGTCACCGTCGGTGCCGGCAAGAGCGTCGCCTACACGATCCCGGCTTCCGAGGACTGGACCGAGGTGGTCCTCCCGGCCAAGCAGGGCAAGGCCGTCGGCATGCAGGATATCACCGCCGAGCTCGCCTCCGGCTCCATTGAGATCGACTGGATCTCCTTCCGGTAGACGGCTAATCGCCGGTGGTCTAACCCCCCGGACCCCCTGGGTCGCTTAGCTCCGACTCCACTAAGCAAATCCGGAACTGAAAACGCAATGTTTCAGTTCCGGATTTACTTTTTCCCGATTCTGTAACAGAAACCGGCCGTATTCTATTCCCGATTCAGGGTGATGACGCCGGCGGAGAGGGGAGCGACGCTCATCACCAGGCGGTCGGAGGCGTCGGGCCCGGAGGCCGCGCTGAGCGGCAGCGACACGGTCTGGCGGCCGACGGCGCGGGGCTGCTCCATGGTGTTGGCGGCGAGCAGGTCGCCCGGGGCGATGTACTCGTACTCGGCGCCGGACAGCGGACCCCAGTTGCCCTCCAGCGTCAGGGTGTAGGGCTTGTCCGTGGGGTTGACCACCTTGACGATGACGCTGCCGGCGTTCGTCGCCAGCGTGGCGGAGACGCTCAGCTCCTTGGTGTCGCCCTCATACGCGAGGCGGTAAGGGGAGTAGTGGTCCTCCCAGAGCTCGGTGACGAGGTAGTTCGGGGCGACGAAGAGCCCCCGGTAGTCGAAGTTGATGAAGGCGTTGTTCCAGTCGGGGGCGTCGGTGCGGCGGATGAAGAGCGCCGCGGCGCCCATCGCCACCACGTCCATGCTCTCGCAGACGTTGAGGAAGCCGCCGGCGAACAGGCCCGTGCGCCAGTCGGTGCTGTTGAGGTTCCACTCGGAGATGAACAGCTTGATGTTGGGATTCGGGCACTTCGCGATCATGTCGGCGTAGCGCCGGTACTGCTGGGCCAGGCGGACGGGACCGGTGGCGTAGCCGCCCTGCTGCTCGTAGTGGTGCAGGGACATGTAGTCGAAGTAGCGGCCGGAGCGGTTCAGGAAGGCCTCGTCCTCGGGGAAGCCGCCGCAGACAATAATCTTGATGGAGGGATCGACGGCGCGCATGGCGGTGGAGTAGTCGCGCACACACTTCTCGTAGCGCTCGATGCCCATCTCCCACATCTCGTTGTCGATCTCCCAGTATTTCACGTTGTAGGGCTCCGGATGGCCGTTCGCGGCGCGCTTGGCGCCCCATTCGCCCGTGGCGGGCTCGTTGCAGTAGCGCAGCCAGTTCACGGCGTTCTCCAGCAGCTGGTCGTATTCGGATTCCGGCCGCTCGAAGCCCACGCTCACCACGATTACGGGTTCGGACCTGACCTCGCGGCAGAAGCGGATGAACTCGTCGGTGCCGAAACAGTTCTGGTCATAGTCCAGCCACTGCCAGTGGTCCCAGCGCCGGCGGGCCTCCTGCGGGCCCACGCCCCATTTCCAGTCGTACTGGGCCGCGTAGCCGCCGCCCGGCCAGCGCAGGCAGGTCGGATGCAGGTCCTTGACCGCCTGGAAGATGTCCGGCCGGAAGCCGCCGAGGGCCTGTCCGGCGCGGGTGCCCATGGAGGCCTGGTCGACGAGCAGGGTGCCGTCCTCTGCGGCGATGGCGAAGTCCGCATCGCCTTCGTAGGCCCCTGCGTCGAGGGTGAACTCATATTTCTGCCAGTCGGGAGACGGGCAGCCCAGGCTCTGGCGGACAATCCACTCTCCGTCCTTGCGCAGGCCGACGCTCAGGCGCGCCCGGCCGTCGCCCTTGGCGTAGACGGAGCCCACGAAAGGGTCGCCGGGCCGCACGGCCTGGGGGCCCTGCTGCAGGCCGGAGACGCCCTTGGCGCTGATCTGCTGCGCGTAGTCCATGTTGACCGCGTCGCCCTTGACGAGCTTGAACGTAGCGTCGCCGAAGGCAGTCCACTCGGGGGCCACGTCGGGCACTTTGACCTGCTCCGGCATGCCGGCGAACAGGACCTGCTTGCCGCTGCTGACGCGGATGTTGCGGTAGAGGGCCTCCGTATAATTCTCCCAGAGGGTGATCGTGTTCTCCTTGCGGCTGGTCGGGACGCTCTTGGAGAGGATCTTCCTGCCGTCCCACCACACGGTGACGTTCCTGCCGCGGCAGCTGACCTTCACGTGGTGCCACGCCTCCTGGTCGATCTGCGCGGCTTGGGCTGCCTTCTCGACCATGGGCTCCAGCGCCACCACCTTGCGGGTGCGGCCGCCGAAGAAGGGTACCTCCTTCTCCACCTTCGTGGCGAGGGAGAACTCGGCGCTCACGGCCTGCTTCTGGGCCTTGGCGAGGGCCTGCGCCTGCCGGTCGGCCTCGATCTGGGACTCGGTCTGGGCGAGGGTGAAACGCTGCCCCTCGTAGGCGGGGTCATAGAGCCGCAGGAAATACGGTTCGCCGTCGGCCTGGTCCTTCACGGCGAAGCGCAGGTCCAGCAGACCGCCGCTCCAACGCCGTCCAGGCAGCTTGTAGGCGCGCCACTTCACGTCCATCTCGATGTCGTAGCTGTCCGTGTCGAGCTTCACCAGCTCGATGGGCTGCTCGTAGCGGGTGGGCGAGTGCAGCACTTCGTCGGCGTCGGCGAACCAGCCGTCGAAGTAGCCGTCGCGCGGGGCGATGCCGGGATAGTGCTCCGGCTCGAAGGAACGGCCGTAGATGATCTCCTGCCAGACACCGTTGTTGGCGGAGAAATAGATGTGCTCGAAGAGCTGGCCGTAGATGAGCGGGTCGATGTGCCCGTTGATGGTCCGGGCGTCCACCCGGAGGCTGACGTTGTCCTGGGCGTGGGCCGCGAAGCCCGCCAGGAGCGCTCCGAGCAGGAGGAGGCGTTTCGGTGTTATCATTTTGACAAAATTTGTTTCATACAAATATAGAAAAATAAGGAATAATCCGTACCTTTGAGTACATACACGGAAACAAAGCCAATAATCTCTGTTACAAAACCAATATGAACTGTATCCGTAAAGTATTCATGACCGGAGCGCTGGCGCTTGCCGCCGCCGCTTCCGCGCTGGCGCAGGACAGCCAGCTGCCGATCTATCTCAACACGGCCTATTCCTTCGAGGAGCGTGCGACGGACCTGGTCTCCCGACTCACGCTTGAGGAGAAGCAGAGCCTGCTGGGCAACAACATGGCCGCCGTGCCCCGGCTCGGCATCAAGAACTACAACGTCTGGAGTGAGGCCCTGCACGGCGTGCTCTCCGGCGCCAATCCCTCTGCAGGCCTGCTCGGCCCGACTTCCTACCCGAACAGCGTGGCCATCGGCTCTACCTGGGATCCCAGCGTGGCCGAGTGGATGGCGGACGCCATCGCCGACGAGGCCCGCGCCATCTTCCAGACCGGCACGAAGGGCCTGACCTTCTGGTCGCCGGTCGTCGAGCCGGTCCGCGACCCCCGCTGGGGCCGCACCGGCGAGTCCTACGGCGAGGATCCGTTCCTCGCGGCCGAAATGGCCCGCGGCTTCGTGCGCGGCATGATGGGCGCTGACGCGAAATACCTCAAGGCCGTCCCGACGGCCAAGCATTATTTCGCGAACAACAGCGAGTTCGACCGCCACGTCAGCAGTTCCAACATGGACAGCCGCGACATGCGCGAGTTCTACCTCTACCCGTACAAGCGCCTGATCGAGGACGAGAAGCTCCCTTCCATCATGTCCTCCTACAACGCCGTCAACCACGTCCCGACGTCCGCCAGCGCCTTCTACCTCGACACCCTGGCCCGCCGCACCTACGGCATGAAGGGCTACGTGACGGGCGACTGCGCCGCCATCCAGGACATCTTCGACGGCCACTACTACGCCGCCACGCGCGAAATCGCCACGGCGATGGGCCTCGAGGCCGGCGTCGACTCCGACTGCGGCAGCATCTACCAGCGCTACGCGATCAGCGCCTACGAGCAGGGCATCCTGCCGATGGCGCACATTGACCGCGCGCTCATCAACATGTTCACCATCCGCATGCGCACGGGCGAATTCGATCCCGAGCAGATGGTGCCCTACACCAAGTTCGAGGCGGCCCGCGTGGCTTCCGCCGCGCACCGCGCCCTGGCGGCCGAAATCGCCGTCCGCACGCCGGTCCTCCTCAAGAACGAGGGCAAGGCCCTGCCGATCGATCCCAAGGCCATCAAGCGCATCGCGCTCATCGGCCCGCAGGCCGACGACGTGGAGCTCGGCCCGTACTCCGGCCGTCCGGAGGCCTCCGCGATGATTTCTCCGTACGCCGGCATCAAGGCCTGGCTCGCGCAGAAGGGCTATGACGTGGATGTCCAGCTGGCCGTGGGCGGCGACATCAAGAGCAAGAGCAACCTGCTCTATATCGGCTACTTCGAGATCGAGAAGACCGACGGCTCCGTGACGCATTACGACGCCACCAAGTACACCGCGGCCGCCGACGGCATCACCGTCGGCTCCGGCATGGGCGAGGAGGAGCAGGTCCGCACCATCGACGACGGCGCCTGGACCGCCTACGACAACATCGACATCACCAACATCGAGAACATCACCGTCGGCCTGAACATCCCGACCGAGGGCGGCATCGTGGAGATCCGCGTGGGCGGCCCGGACGGCAACCTGATCGGCCGCATCGAGGCCACGAAGGCCTCCGGCGCGCGCGTGGGCGGTGTCTACGGCGGCAGCATGCCTATGAAGACCAATGCCCTGAAGCTCGGCTACAACGGTCCGCAGACCCTCTATCTCGTCTACAAGGCTCCGACCGACGCCCCGATCGACGAGGCGACGCTCAAGACCGCGCGGGAGGCCGACGTGGCCGTGGTGTTCGTCGGCACCGACGAGAACACCGCCACGGAGGAGGCCGACCGCCTCACCCTGCTCCTGCCGGGTAACCAGATGGCCCTGATCAAGGCCGTGGCGGCCGTGAATCCGCACACCATCGTGGTGATGCAGACCCTTGGCTGCGTGGAGGTGGAGGAATTCCGCAACCTCCCGAACATCGGCGGCATCCTCTGGACCGGCTACAACGGCCAGGCCCAGGGCGAGGCCATCCCGCGCCTGCTCTTCGGCGAAGTCTCCCCGGGCGGCAAGCTCAACGCCACCTGGTTCAAGAGCGTGAAGGACCTCCCGGCCATCACCGACTACAACCTCCGCCGCAGCTCCGGCAACGCCGGCCGCACCCTGTGGTACTTCGACCAGGAGGTCTCCTATCCCTTCGGCTACGGCCTGAGCTACACGACCTTCGAATACAGCAACTTCCGCATCAGCCGCAGCGCGATCACCCCGAATGACAAGATCACCCTCAGCGTGGATGTGACCAATACGGGCGATTACAGCGCCGACGAGGTGGTGCAGATCTACGTCCGCACGCCGGACAGCCCGGCCGCCCTGGAGCGTCCCGCCAAGCGCCTGAAGGGCTTCCAGCGCGTCACGATCCCGCGTGGCCAGACCCGTACCGTCAGCATCGACGTCAACTGCGCCGACCTCTGGTTCTGGGACATGGAGGCTGACCGCATGACCTACGACCAGGGCCGCTACGTCTTCGAATTCGGCTCATCCTCGCAGGACATCCGCGGCAGCGTGACCGCCACGATGTCCGGCTCGCTGAAGCGTGCCCTCAAGACCGTCTGGGCCAGCTGCGACGCCTCCGTGCTCCGCATCGGCCAGACCGCGCAGGCTTCCTTCTCCGCCTGCATGAACGACGACAGCTTCTACGAGGGCGCCCAGGCCAGCTGGCGGAGCAACAACCCGTCCGTGGTCACTGTGTCCGCCGACGGCACCGTGAAGGCCGTCTCGATGGGTGTCGCCACCGTGACCTGCTCCGTGACCATCGACAGCAAGACCGTCGAGGACACCTTCCCCGTGAAGGTGATGCCGAACCTCTCGCTTGCCAGCCTGGAGGTGGGCGGCAAGGCCGTGAAGGCCGGTGACGCCGCCGCCCTGAGCTATGTGCTCAAGGCCGGCAAGGCGCCCAAGGTCGAGGCCGTGGCCGCCGATCCCGCCATCAAGGTGGCGGTGAAGCAGGCCGAGGCCGTGCCCGGCACCGCCGTGGTGACGCTCTGCGACGAGCAGACCGGCGACAGCCGCGAGATCGTGGTGAACTTCGGCACGAAGGGCGTCTCCGATAGCTTCAAGAAGGGCGCGCTTGACAAGGCCTGGAACTGGGTCCGCGAGGACGCCTCCGCCTGGACGCTCTCCGCGGCGGACGGCCTCGTGCTGACCGCCGGCAAGGGCGACATCGCCGTGGCTTCCAACAACGCCTCCAACATCCTGCTCCAGAGCGCCAACAGCGACTGGACCGTGGAGACGAAGATGCATTGCTTCGCCGCTCCGGCCGCGCCGGCCCAGAACGCGGGCCTGGTGGCCTACCAGTGCGACGACAACTTCGTGAAATTCGTCTACGCCGCCACCTTCAACTTCCGCCGTCCGGCCGACGCCGGCCCCGCCGCGGGCCAGCTGCAGCTGACGGTCGAGGAGAATGGCCAGCAGAAGAGCTCCGTGACCCTGCCGCTCGACGGCATCGCCGTGCAGGACAACACCCTCTGGCTGCGTCTGTCCAAGCAGGGCGACACCTACACCGCCTCGTACTCCGTCGACGGCAAGAAGTTCGTCGAGATGGGTACGGCCCAGGCCGTCCTGCAGGACGTGCAGGCCGGCGTGATCGCCTGCGAAGGCGAGATGCCCGCGATGATGCGCGGCTTCGGCGGCCCCGGCCGCGGCGGCTTCCAGATGCCGCAGGCCGCACCGCTGAAGGTGGGCTTTACCGACTTCAAGATTTCCAGCCGCGGCCTGAAGTAATGGCTGTGCGGCTGCGCATACTGTTCGCTTTCCTGCTCGTGGGCGCCCTGGCGGCCCACGGGCAGGATTTGCGTACGACCGCTAAGGGCGGGCTGCAGGCTGTCTGCGCGGATCCCGACGGGGCCCAGTGGGCCGTCACGGACGCGGGGGAGATCCTGCGCTCGGCGGACGGGGTCGCCTGGACCGTCTTCGACTTCAACGCGCAGTACGCGGGCTACTATCCGACGATGCGCTGGCGCGCCGTGGCGGCCGGCGGCGGCTCCGTGATGGTGGCCGGGCTGGACGCCGACGGCCATCTGGCCGTCTTCACCTCCAGCCGCGGCACGGTCTGGAGCGCGCGTTCGCTGGAGTACACCCTGGAAGGGGAGCGCGGCGAGCTGGACGTCACGCCCTGCTCGCTGAGCTACGACCCCCTGCGCGACAGCTTCTTCCTCTGCGGCAGCGGCGGCACGCTCTTCGAGATGCCGGGCTGCTCGCACTGCAACCGCCTGACGCGCTACCCCTCCGACACGCTGTACGTCCGCATCCAGGCGGGCTTCCAGGCGCTGCTGCTGGGCAGCGGCGGCTTCCGTAAAGTAGAGACTTTATAATTTTGTTTTTGTATGAAACCTGTTCTGTATCTGTCTGTTGCGGCGCTCCTGCTGTCCGGCTCCCTGCTGGCGCAGACGCCGTCTTCGACCAACCTGGGCCGGAACCCCTTCCCGCAGATCGGCAAGGACGGCCGCGTGACCTTCCGCGTCAACGCGCCGGACGCCACGTCCCTGACCGTCAACCTCGGCAAGGACTACCCGATGACCAAGGACGACAAGGGCGTCTGGACCGTCACCACCGACCCGCAGGTGGAGGGCTTCCACTATTATTCGCTCAAGGCGGGCGGCCTGTCGTTCAACGACCCCGCCACGCACAGCTACTTCGGCATGAGCCGCTGGGCCAGCGCCATCGAGGTGCCGGGCGCGCCGGACGCCGATTTCTACACGCCGAAGCAGGGCGTGCCGCAGGGCGCCGTGCGCGCAGTGCGCTACTACTCCGCGGTCTGCGGCCAGTGGCGCCAGATGTATGTCTATACCCCTGCCGGCTATGAGCAGAACCCCGACAAGCGCTACCCGGTGCTGTACCTGCAGCACGGCGGCGGTGAGGACGAGACCGGCTGGATCTACCAGGGCTTCGCGGACGTGATCCTCGACAACCTGGTGGCCGAGGGCAAGGCCGAGCCGATGATCATCGTGATGGTCAGCGGCGTGGCGAACCGGGCCGACGGCACGGGCGACGGCTTCGAGGCGATGGTCACCGGGGAGGTGATTCCTTTCGTGGACGCGCGCTTCCGCACGCTCGCTGACCGCGACCACCGCGCCGTGGCGGGCCTCTCCTGGGGTGCCAAGCAGGCCTACGACCTGGGCCTGGGCTATCCCGAGCTCTTCTCCTGGGTGGGCGGCTTCAGCGGCATCATCGTGATCGGGGAGTTCCGTTCCCGCCCGGCGGGCTACGAGGATCCCGAGAAGTTCGCCGCGGCCTACAACGGCATTTTCAAGAGCGCGCCGCAGTTCAACGCGAACTACCACCTGCTCTTCATCGCCAACGGCGAGGCCGAGGGGTCCCACCTCAAGGGCATGTCCGACATCCTCACGCAGCGGGGGATCGACAACGTCTTCTACCAGTCGCCCCGCACGGCCCACGAGTGGCTCACCTGGCGCCGCTGCCTGTATCAGTTTGCCCAAAGACTCTTTAAATGATGCGTCCTATGAAAAAATACCTGATTCCTTTCGTCCTTGTGGCCGCCCTGGCGGGCTGCAAGTCCGCCCCGACCGTGGGCGTGCTCACCGAGCCCACTCCGGCCTCTTCCAACGTCCCCGGCCGTGAGTTCCCGAAGGTCTATCCCGACTTGCGCGCGGAGTTCCGCATCGCGGCGCCCGAGGCGCAGTCCGTGGCCGTCGACTGCGGCAAGGTCTATCCCCTCGAGAAGGGGGAGGACGGCGTCTGGAGTGGCTTCACGGAGCCGCTGGAGCCCGGTTTCCACTATTATTTCATCATCGTGGACGGCGTCCGCACCTCCGATCCCAGCAGCACGCTCTTCTTCGGCTGCGGCGTGGATGCCAGCGCCATCGAGATCCCCGAGGCGGGGGTGGACTTCTATCTCGACAAAGATGTCCCGCGCGGCGAGGTGCGCATGCAGCGCTACTTCTCCCCGAGCATGAACGCCTGGCGCACCTGCTATGTCTATCTGCCGGCCGAATATGAGCAGAACCCCGACAAGCGCTACCCGGTGCTGTACCTGCAGCACGGCGGCGGCGAGGACGAGACCGGCTGGATGCGGCAGGGCCACGCCGACATCATCATGGACAACCTCCTGGCGGCGAAGAAAGCCACGCCGATGCTGATCGTCTGCGACTACGGCCAGGCGGGCGACTTCGCCCAGATCCTGCTGAACGAGACCATCCCGATGATCGACGCGACCTACCGCACCGTCCCCGACGCGAAGCACCGCGCCATGGCCGGCCTGTCCTTCGGCGGCGGCCAGTCCTGGTCGATCGGCCTGAAGCACCCGGAGGTCTTCTCCTCGATCGGTGTCTTCTCTTCCGGTATGTTCGGCGGCGTGGGTCCGGGCGCCTATGCGCCGTTCAGCGTGGAGAGCCAGCTGCCTGAGCTGCTCGCCGATCCCGCGGCCTTCAACGCCGCGCACGACGTGTTCTACATGTCCTGCGGCGAGGGTGACCCGCGCATCGAACACACCCGCGCGGCCGCCGAGGCCCTGCAGGCCGCCGGCGCCGACGTGCACTTCACGGCCTGGCCGGGCGCCCACGAGTGGCAGCCCTGGCGCAAGTCCCTGCACGAGTTCTGCCAGATAATCTTCAAATAATAAAATTCCCCGGCCCGGCCGGGGATTTTTATTTCAGGGAGGCGACGAGCTCGGGGCTGATGTTGTTGCCCATCTGGCGGCAGACGTCCTGGCTCCAGCGGCTGGCCATCGCGATGCGGGAGGCCTGGTCGGGAAAGCCCCGGAGGGTGGCGTAGATGTATCCGGCGTTGAAGTTGTCGCCGGCGCCGACGGTGCTGACCGTCTCGATGGCGGGGACGGGGAAGGTCTCGCAACCCTCGGGCGTGAAGACGCGGACCGCTCGCGCGCCGTCCGTGAGGATGAGCGTGCGGCAGAAGCGGCCCACGCGAGCGTAGATGGCCTCGCCGTCCTGCAGGCCGTACAGATAGCCGAAGTCTTCCGTCGAGCCGCGCACCACGTCCGCGAGGCCCATGTTCTCCTCGGCCAGGGGCAGGACCCGGGGCAGGTCGGCGATGTGGTTCTTGCGGAAGTTGACATCGTAGTAGATCCAGGCGCCGGCCTCGCGGGCTGCATGCAGCAGGCCCCCGACGACGGGGCGGATGGCCGGGTTGATGGCGAAGAAGGAGCCGAAGAGCACCGCGTCCTCCGCCGTGATCCGGGGCAGGGGGCCGTCCATCGAGACGGAAGCGTGATCCTTGTAGAAGATGTACTGCGCGTCGTTGTGCTCGTCCAGGAAGGCCAGGGAGACGTGCGACTTGACCCCCGCGTGGCGGCAGACGTACTCCGCCGACACGCCGTTCTCCTCGAGATAGCGGCAGGTGATGTCGCCAATGTGGTCGCCGCCCGCTTCCGTGACCATGGCGCAGGGCACGCCGGCCCGGCCGAGCGAGATGATGCTGTTGAAAGTCGAGCCGCCCGGGACGGCCTTCTGCGGCTGGTCATCCTTGAAGAGGATGTCCAGCACCGTTTCTCCTATGCCAATGACGCGCATTACGTTTATTATTGAATTCACGCGAAGTTACAAATATTTTCAATTTAGTTACTTTCGGCGGGAAAGGTCCGGGAAACGATTGACATTCTTGGCGAAAAACGCTACATTTGTCTGATTGCGCGAAAACAGATAATCAATACCATAACCATGAAGAAAGCATTACTCATTCTGGCGTCGGCGCTCGCGCTGAGCGCGTGCGCCAGCCAGGTGCCGGGGCAGGTCAAGGTGACCGGCGGCACGATCCAGGGCGAGGTCCTGGAGGACATGACCGTTTACAAGGGTATCCCGTTCGCGGCGCCGCCCGTGGGCGAGCTGCGCTGGAAGGCGCCGCAGCCCGTCGTGGCCTGGCAGGGCGTGAAGGAGTGCAAGGACTTCGGCCCCAACCCGATGCAGGGAAATGGCGAAGGCTGCTCCGAGGACTGCCTCTACCTGAACGTCTGGACCCCGGCCCGGAGCCCGAAGGAGAAACTCCCGGTGATGGTGTGGATCTACGGCGGCGGCTTCGCCGGCGGCGCGACTTCCTACTATGACGGCGCCCTGCTGGCGAAGAAGGATGTGATTCTCGTGAGCGTGGCCTACCGCGTGGGCAAGCTGGGCTTCCTGTCCCTGCCGGAGCTCTCCGCGGAGGATCCGCACGGGGTCAGCGGCAACTACGGCCTGCTGGACCAGATCGCCGGCCTGGAATGGGTGCAGAAGAATATCGCCAAGTTCGGCGGCGACCCGGCCAACGTGACCATCTTCGGCGAGTCGGCCGGCGGCATCTCCGTGAGCATGCTCTGTGCCTCGCCCCTGGCCAAGGGCCTCTTTGCCCGTGCCATCTCGCAGAGCGGCGGCTCCTTCGGCCCGACCAACCCGCAGTCCTACCCGGGTGAGAACATGCAGACCCTCGCCGTCGCCGAGCAGGCCAACCAGGCCTGGGCCAAGGCCGCTTTCGGAGAGGACTACACCCTCGAGCAGCTCCGCGCCGCGGACGCCAAGGCCGTCATGGGCGGTTTCGGCGGCTCCGGCGGCTGGCCCGTCACGGACGGCTACGTCATCCCGGACGACCAGTACAAGCTCTACGAGGCCGGGAAATACAACGACGTGGACGTGCTCATCGGCTACAACTCCGACGAGGGCCTGAGCTTTGGCTTCGCCTTCGGCGGTGGTTCCCACCAGGATCAGGTGCGCGCCCGCTATGAGGACCACGCCGACGCGCTGCTCGCCGCCTACCCGGTCGAGCCCGACGGCAAGGTCGGCAAGACCGCCCGCGACCTCACGCGCGACGCCGCGTTCGGCTGGCAGACCTGGGCCTGGGCCCGCCTGCAGGAGCAGACCGGCAAGGGCCGTGTCTGGCTCTACTACTTCGACCAGCATCCGGACTATCCCGCCGACGACCCGAACTTCGGCCACGGCTCTCCGCACGGCCAGGACGTGGCCTACGTCTTCGGCAACCCTGAAGAGGTGCAGCCGACCGACATGACCCTCTCCGGCTGGATGATGGACTACTGGACCAACTTCGCCAAGACGGGCGACCCGAACGGCGAGGGCCTCGCCGAGTGGCCGCGCTTCACCAACGAAGCGCCGCAGACGATGGTGCTCACCGGCGCCGGCTGCCACGCCGCCCCGGTGCCGTCCGAAGCCGCCCTGTGGGTGCTGGACGAGTACTTCGCCTGGCGCCGCAGCCAGGAATAACAAACCACTGACAATCAATTAACCAAAAGAAAATGAAACACTTGCTTTCCGCCGGACTGGCCCTTGCGGCCAGCCTGACACTGGCGGCCCAGAACCCGGTCATCCGGACTTCCTACACGCCGGACCCTGCGCCCTATGTCCATGGGGATAAGGTCTATCTCTTCGTCGACCACGACGAAGACGACGCCACCTATTTCCTGATGAAGGACTGGCTGCTGTACAGCACGGAGGACATGGTCAACTGGACCTACCTCGGCGCGCAGATCTCCACGGCCACCTTCCCCTGGGCTTTCCAGGGTGACCGCGCGTGGGCCTCGCAGGCTGTCGAGCGGAACGGGAAATGGTACTGGTACGTCTGCCTGACGGAAGCGGCCACGCGCGCGGACGCGCTGGCGGTCGCGGTGGCGGACGACCCGCAGGGCCCCTGGCGCGACGCCATCGGCGGCCCGCTCGCCACGGGCTTCGGCTTCATCGACCCGACGGTCTTCGTCGACGACGACGGCTCCGCCTGGCTCGTCTGGGGCAACAAGGGCTGCTGGTACGGCCGCCTGGGCGACGACATGGTCTCCTTCCCGGAGGGGTATAAGGAAATCCCCGGCTGGGGCGACCCGGCCTGCTTCGGCCCCGAATCCATGAAGCCCGACTGGTCCGACGGCGGCAAGCAGAAGATGATGGTCGGCTACGAGGAGGGCCCCTGGCTCTACAAGCGCGACGGCACCTACTACCTGTCCTATCCGGCCGGCGGCGTGCCCGAGCACATGGCTTACTCCACGGCGCCGTCCATCCACGGCCCCTGGACCTACCGGGGCCGCATCATGGACGAGGCGGAGAACAGCTTCACCATCCACGGCGGCAACATCGACTTCCGCGGACACCACTACATGTTCTACCACAACGGCGCCCTGCCCAACGGCGGCGGCTTCCACCGCTCTACCTGTGTGGAGGAATTCGAGTTCGGCGCGGACGGCTCCATCCCCTTCATTCCCTTCACGAAGGAAGGCGTGGCGCCGCTGCAGACCCTCGACCCCTACCGCATGACCGAGGCGGAGACGATGGCCGAGAGCTGGGGCGTGAAGACCGACCGCGAGGACGGCCGGCGCCACTGGGTGACGAACATCCACAACGGCGACTGGATCAAGGTCCGGAACGTCGATTTCGGCGAGGAACCGGCCGTGCTGGTGAGCGTGGAGATGCTGAATTTCAAGTCCGAAGGACGGATCGAGTTCTACCTGGACGCGATGTCCGGGCGGCCCGTCGCCACGGTGCCGGTCAACAACGACAACATGATGATCAAGGCGCCCGTCGATGCCCGCGCCAAGGGCGTGCACGACCTCTACCTGCTCTTCCGGGGCGGGGACGGGGAGCTCTTCGACCTGGACTGGTGGGTGTTCAACCACCATCTCAACATGCCCATCATCCAGACCAAGTACACCGCCGACCCGGCGCCGATGGTCTATGACGGTACGGTCTATCTCTACACCACCCACGACGAGGACGGCGCCCGCGGCTTCGAGATGTTCGACTGGCTGCTGTACACGAGCACCGACATGGTGAACTGGACAGACCACGGCGCCGTGGCCTCGCTGGACGATTTCGCCTGGTACGAAGGCAAGAACGGCGCCTGGGCCGAGTGCGTGGTGGAGCGGAACGGGAAGTTCTACATGTACTGCCCGATCCACGGCCACGGCATCGGCGTGCTGGTGTCCGACTCGCCCTACGGGCCGTTCAAGGACCCGCTCGGGGAGCCGCTGGTCTGGCAGAAGGAGCACTGGGACGACATCGACCCGTCGGTCTTCATCGATGACGACGGCCAGGCCTACATGTACTGGGGCAACCCGAACGTCTATTGGGTGAAGCTGAACGAGGATATGGTTTCGCTGGGGAGCGAGATCCACAAGCTCGACTACAAGATCGACCACTACCAGGAGGGCCCCTGGTTCTACAAGCACGACGGCAGGTACTACCTGGCCTTCGCCTCGACCTGCTGCCCGGAGGGCATCGGCTACGCGATGTCCGACAGCCCCACCGGACCCTGGAAGTCCATGGGACACATCATGGACCGCACCTGGCGCACCCGGGGCAACCACCCCGGCATCATCGACTACAAGGGGCAGTCCTACGTGTTCGGCCTGAACTACGACCTGTGGCATCTGACCACCTTCCGGCATGCCGAGCAGCGGAGCGTCTCCGCCGCGCCGATGTACTATGAGGCCGACGGCTCCATCCGCAAGGTCCCGTACTGGCTGGACAACGTGCTGGAGCAGATTGAGCCCTTCAACCCGTACCGTCGCGTGGAGGCCGAGACCATGGCCTGGGGCTTCGGCCTGAAGACCCGCAAGGACGCGGAGCGGGGGATCGTGGTGAACGACATCGACGCCGGCGAGCACCTGCTGGTCAAGGGCGTGGACTTCGGTAAGCGCGGTGCCAAGTCGCTGAGCGCCAGCGTGCTGGCCCCCGCCGGCGGCTGCATCGAGGTGCACCTCGACAGCCCGGACGGGCCGCTGGCAGGCACGCTGAAGCTCAAGCCCGGCACGCTCTGGAAGCAGCAGACCGCCCGCCTGAGCGGCGCGAAGGGCGTGCACGACCTGTATTTCGTCTTCACCGAAGGCGGCTTCGAATGGGATTGGTGGACAATCAAGTAAACAGAAATATGAAATTAGCCAGAATCTTCCTGCTGGGCCTGGGCGCGCTGCTTGCCGCCGCCTGCGCCCGCCCCACGACGCACTGCGTCAACCCGTTGACCTACACCGACATCCCGGACAACGACGTGATCCGGGTGGGGGAGGACTACTACATGGTCAGCACCACGATGTATTTCTGCCCCGGCGCGCCCATCATGCATTCGCGCGACCTGGTGCACTGGCGCCTCGTGGACTATGTCTACGACTGCCTCGAGGACGACGACGTCTACAACCTGCGCAATGGAAAGAACGCCTACGGCAAGGGCCAGTGGGCGACCTCGCTGCGCTATGAGAACGGCCGTTTCTGGGCGCTCTTCATCGCCAACGACCAGCGCAAGACCTATATCTATTCGACCGAGAAAATCGGCCAGCCTTGGACGCGCAGCGTTATCGACCAGCCCTTCCACGACGCCTCGCTCCTCTTCGAGGACGGGCGCGTATACGTGGTCTGGGGCAACGGCGAGATCCACATCACCGAGCTGGAGCCGGACCTGACCGGCGTCAAGGAGGGTGGGGTGGACCAGGTGCTCTTCACGAGCCCGCGCGAGGGTTACATCCTCCGCGCCGAGGGCGCCCACATCTATCACATCGGTGACTGGTACTACGTGCTCGTGATCGACTGGCCCGCGGGCGGCGTGCGCACGGAGACCTGCTGGCGCAGCCACGAGCTGCTGGGCGAGTACGAGTCGAAGACCATCCTGCAGGGCCCGTTCGACGGGCGCGGGGACGGCGTGGCGCAGGGCGCCATCTTCGACACGCCGCGCGGCGACTGGTACGCGATGATGTTCCAGGACCACGGCGGCGTGGGTCGCATCCCGACCCTCCAGCCGATGGTCTGGGAGGACGGCTGGCCCATTCTGGGCGACAACACCGTGCCCGTCAAGGAGTTCGACGTGAACCTCAAGCCCGACGGGGAGAGCTGGACCTGGGCCTCCGACGAGTTCGACGAGGAGGAGCTGCCGCTCGTCTGGCAGTGGAACCACAAGCCGCTGGACGGCTGCTGGTCGCTCAGCGAGCGTCCCGGCTGGCTGCGCCTGACCACCGGCCAGCTCGCTACGGGCCTGCCGGATGCCCGCAACACGCTCACGCAGCGCACCGTCGGCCCGAAGTGCACGAGCACCGTGCTGCTGGACGCCTCCGCCCTGAAGGTCGGCGACTTCGCGGGCCTGAGCGCCTTCCAGAGCAACCGGGGCGACATCGGCCTGCGCCGCACGGAAGCCGGCCTGGAGCTGTATGCCATCCATGAGGGGGTGCAGCGCGGCCCCGGCCGCACGATGTCCCGTGTGCAGACGGAGATCCTCAGCATGCCTGCCGAGGGCCCGACCGTGTGGCTGGGCATCCGCTACGACTTCGACCAGGACCAGGCCTGGCTGCGCTACAGCTGGAACGGCACCGACTGGACGGAAGTGGACACCCCGCTGCAGATGCGCTTCTCGCTGGACTACTTCACCGGCTACCGCTCCGCCCTCTACTGCTACGCCACGCGCGAGCTGGGCGGCCACGCCGACTTCGACTGGTTCCACCAGGAATAGAATAATAAAGATCCTATGAAAAGATGGTTCACCGCCTTCCTGCCGGGGCTCCTGGCGCTGACGCTCTCCCCGAGCGCGTCGGCGCAGGCGGTCCGGCCGGACGACGAGACGCTGCTGCGCGACTGGATCCGGACGGTCTCGTCCGACGATTTCGGCGGCCGCAAGCCGATGACCGAATACGAGGACCGCACGGTCGCCTACCTGTCCGGGGAGCTGGAGAAGCTGGGCCTGCAGCCTGCCTTCGGCGGCAGCTGGTACCAGCCCTTCCAGATCATCTCGACCACCTGCCGTCCGCAGAAGGACCGCATCCCGCTGAAGGGCCGGCGCCGCTCGGAGCTGCGCTTCCCCGACGACCTGACGGTCTGGACCGCCCGGGCCACGGACCGCGTGACGCTCCGGGACGCGGAGTTCGTCTTCTGCGGCTTCGGCATCAACGCCCCCGAGTACGGCTGGAACGACTACGAGGGGGTGGACGTGCGCGGCAAGATCGTCGTGGCGATGGTGAACGATCCCGGCTTCTATGACGCCTCGCTCTTCCGCGGCCGGAACATGACCTACTACGGCCGCTGGGTCTATAAGTTCGAGGAGGCGATTCGGCAGGGGGCCGCCGGCTGCCTGGTCCTGCACGACACCGACGCCGCCGGCTACGGCTGGCACGTCTGCATGAACGGGCACCTGACGGACAACCTGGCGCTGTACGACGCCGCGACGCGCAACGCCGGCGAGCTGGCCCTGAAGGGCTGGCTGCGCGACGAGGGCGGGCGCAAGATTTTCGACGCCGCCGGCCGGGACTTCGAGGCGGCCCTCGACGCGGCGAAGCGTCCGGGCTTCCGGGCCATCCCGCTGGGAGTGAAGACGGACGCGGTCCTGGACGTGTCCTGGCAGGTGAAGGAGACCCGCAACGTGGCGGGCATCCTGCCCGGGACGGACCTGCGGGACGAAGTGGTGGTGATGAGCGCCCACTGGGACCACCTGGGCATCGGCACCCCGGACGAGACCGGCGACGCCATCTACAACGGCGCCGCCGACAACGGCACCGGCATCGCCTCCGTCCTGCTCGCGGCCCGCAGGTTCCGCGAGCTGCCGCTCCCGCCCCGGCGCTCCATCCTCTTCTTCTTCCCCTCGTCCGAGGAGAGCGGCCTGTTCGGCTCGCAGTACTATTGCGAGCATCCCGCCGTCCCGATGGAGCGGACGGCCGCGGACATCAATTTCGAGAGCGTCGGCCCGGCCGAGCTGACGGAGGATGTGGTGATCCTCGGGGGCGGGGAGAGCGTCCTGGACCGCTATTTCGTGGCCGCCGCGGCCGCCCAGGGGCGCTACATCTTCTTCGATGACGACAATTCAGACGGCTGGTTCTACCGCTCGGACCATTACAACTTCGTGAAAAAGGGCGTCCCCGCCCTCGTGGTCGAGAACGGCCTGCACCCGGTCCGGCCGGACCGGCCGAACCGCTATCCGATGGAGTCCTGGTACCACAAGCCCTGCGACGAGTACCGCGACGACTGGGACCTCGAAGGCACCCTCGCCAACGTGAACCTGATGCTGAGCGTGGCCCTCTCCGTCGCCAACAAATAGTTATCCCGGTCCTGGGCCGTCATGCCCGACCTGATCGGGCATCTCCTATGATGAGCTCCGCGCGTTCCCGCAGGAAGGCGCGGAGCTCGTCGCCTTCGAGCACTTCGATGAACTTCGACAGCCCGAGCACGAAGCGCCCGACGCCTTCCATGCCGCGCACGTCGCCCTCCCAGATCCAGTGGTCGCCCTCGGGGGAGAGGCCCCCCTCGGCCATGGGAAACTCCTCCACCAGCAGGTTCTTCGCCACGTAGTCGAGCCGCAGCTTGACGTGCGTGGGCGCCTGCCCGTGCATGCGGAAGGCGTCCAGCGGCTCGTCCTCGTGGGCGTCTTCGTGCTCCCAGGCGTCTTCCAGCAGCTGGACCTCGCCGATGCGCGCCACCTTGAAGCGCTTGTTCACGCCGTCCCGGGTGTCCAGCGCCCAGATGTCTATGTAGTTGTTGTTCAGCCGGTAAGGCTCCACGCGGTAGTCCTTGGTCTGGTGCGAGTGGGAGGAGGAGTAGCCTTTCAGCACGACGCAGCGCTTCTCCTTGATGGCCGTGGTCAGCGCGTCGATGATGGCGGAGTTGTTCTTCCGCCCGCCGAAGCTGCTGATCGTGGAGATGTCGTAGACCGCCGCCAGCTTGCGCCGCAGGCCCTGCTTGATGGGGCTGGTGTCGTCCAGCTGGTCCATCAGGTGGTTGACGATGTAGGCCTCCTCGTCCGAGAAATAGACGATCTTCGACAGGTCCGTGAAGGGCTTGCGCAGCGTCGCCAGGCGATACACGTTGCCGCTGGGGTTGACTTTCTGCACGGCGAAGCCGGCCTCCTTGAAGGTGTCGAGGTAGCGGTAGATGGTGCGGCGGGACATGTCGAGCCGCTCCATCAGGTCGTCGATGCTGTACTCCACGTTCGAGGAGAGCAGCTGGATCAGGCGCAGCAGGCGTTCTACTTTGGGTTGGTCCATGGCGGTCAGAGTTTGATGCAAATTTTGCAATTTTTTTTGCATAAATTGTTTACCTTGCCGCGCTTTTTTACCAGACCATGAAGAATTACGGCAAAACCAAGACCGCCTGCTACCTGGGTTTCGTGACGCAGGCCATCGTGGCCAATTTTGTCCAGCTGCTGTTCATCGCTTTCAACCGCGAGTATAATGTGCCGATTGCCAGCCTGGCGCTGATCCCGGCCGTCTTCTATATCGTCCAGCTGGTCACGGACTTCCTGTGCGCCAAGTTCCGGAACATCAATTACCGCAGGAGCATCATCCTGTCGGAGATCACCTCGGCCCTGGGGCTCGCCGGCCTGGCGTTCCTGCCGCAGCTGTTCGCCGATCCGATGGTGGGGATCCTCCTCTGCGTGGCCGTGTATGCCGTGGGGAGCGGCCTGATCGAGGTCCTGTGCAGTCCCATCATCGAGGCCTGTCCGTTCCCCAACAAGGAGGGGATGATGAGCCTGCTCCATTCTTTCTACTGCTGGGGCGCCGTGGGGGTCATCCTGGGTTCGACCCTTTTTTTCAGGTTCTTCGGCCTGGACAACTGGCGTGTGCTGGCCTGTGTCTGGGCGCTGGTTCCGCTCTACAATATCTTCAATTTCGCCACCTGTCCGATCGAACCTATCGTGCAGGATGCCGAGAGCATGAGCATGGGGCAGCTGCTCCGTGACCGGAAGTTCTGGGTCTTCCTGGTCCTAATGGTGGCTGCCGGCGCCTCGGAGAGCACCATGGCGCAGTGGACTTCGGCCTTCGCGGAGGCCAGCCTGGGCGTGGACAAGTCCGTCGGCGACCTGGCCGGTCCCTGCGGCTTTGCTTTCTGCATGGGCCTGGGCCGGTGGTGGTATGGCAAGAAGGGGCAGAACCTCGACCTGACTTCTTATATGACCGGGGCGGGCGTCCTCTGCGCCGTCGCCTATCTCGTGGCCTCCCTCGCTCCCGTCCCCGTGGTCAGCCTGGCCGCCTGCATGGTCAGCGGCCTGGCCGTCGGCATCATGTGGCCGGGCTCCATCAGCATCACTTCGGCCCGGATGCCCCGGGGTGGCACGGCGCTGTTCGCGCTCCTGGCCCTGGCCGGGGATGCGGGCGGCACCTTCGGTCCTTCTCTGGTGGGCCTCTGCACGGGCTCCCACGACGGGGACATCCAGCGCGGCATCCTGGCGGCCACGGTCTTCCCTGTCATCCTGGTGGCCAGCCTCCTGGTCATCCGCAGCAGGAGGGCGGCCCGTTAGTCTGCCGGTCTGCTAAAATTTTTTTTGCGGTTTTTTTCTTTTGTCAAGAGTTGGCAAAACGCTGCCGTATCTTTGCACCAGCAAAGAGCAAGAAAGCAACCCGTAAAAAGATAGTATTATGCAGACTACGATTGATTTTTCCCTGTTGAGCGACGCTGTTCGCTCCGAGATGATGGCCCTGATCGACGATCTGGGTCTGGAGTTGGTCCCGCAGCTGGAAACCCTTTAATCTGTGCGTCTTATGATGAGTATCGAGGAGATCACCCAGCTGGCGATCCGCGCCCACAGTGGGCAGAAGGATATGATCGGCAATCCCGCGATCCTGCATGTGCTGGCCGTCGGCCTGATGGGGGAGACCGAGCAGGAGAAGAAGGCCGGCTTCCTGCACGATGTCGTGGAGGACACGGACCTGACGCTCGAGGACCTGCGCCGGCAGGGCATCGAGGAGGACGTCCTGGCGGCCGTGGATCTGCTGACGCACCGGGACGGCATCAGCTATGAGGACTATGTCCGGAATATCGTGGCCTCCGGCAATGAGACCGCCATCCACGTGAAGCTGAACGATTTGCGCCAGAATATCGGCCGGGCGGCGGATTCGATCCTGACGCTGGAGTCCTGCGGCCGCCGGGACGATGCGCTCCTGCGCGAGATCGTCCGCATCGCCGCCCTCCACGGCTGGGCCGAGCAGTACATCCTCTCTGCCGTCCCCGCCTGATTCTGCCAAATACGGAAGCCCCATCCTCCTGCAACCCGGGGCTTCCGGCGGAGCCGGCAGGGCTGCCGTCGTGCAAGCAAAAAATAGCTTGCCCGCCGCCACCCTGCCGCCTTATCCGCCGTCCGCCCCACAGCGCCGGCCCGCACACGCACCCTCCGCACGGCCCCCGACGGCGCAGGCAAACGGCCACAAGCCCCCGCACGGCCAACCCGCCGGCCGGCGCAAATGGAATCGGGGTGCAGATAGGCCCGTTTTGCACCCCGGCACCGTAGTTTTGAACCCATTGGGGTGCAGATTGGCCCTTTTTGCACCCGGCAGATCTGCTGCCGACTAGGTTCTGGGATACAAAAAGGCCACCCCGATCGAGGAGTGGTCAATTTAGGAAGGTTTGAGAAGGGAGAATGGGGCGAACTCATACACTCTCTTCCCTTCCAATGCAAAGGTAAAAAGAATTCTGTAAAACACAATAATCCGGGACTCAATCGTCTCTTTTTGCCATCCCTGACCAAAACTGGGACCTCGGCGGAGCCGGCAGGGCTGCCGTCGGACGGGCAACAAAATGCCCATCCGTCGCCACCCTGCCGCCTTATCCGACTCCCGGAGTTCTATGACCCGACGTATGAGTACTTTAAGGGGTTGGGGATAGAGGAGATTCTTTAAAATTGATGAATCACAGTTGTGTTTTTAATTTTAATGATTACCTTTGCAAAAGAAGGGGGGGGAGGCACACCACCTGTCCCTTTAGAACCTTCCTAATTAGCCGCTTCGGCGGCTTTTTTCGTTTTATCATGGTGACCATTCGATAACCGATTCTTCCACAACACATAATATATGCTTGATAGTATTGATGTATTGCTGAGAATCGCTATCTGTAATAAATCTATACCAACCATCTGTAACTCTTTCTATTGAGAAAAGTTCTTTTTTGTGGAAATATAGTATTATAACCTCGGATCCTTGTTTTGCGGCGTCGTGTATTTTCTTTTTTATCGACCACTTTCCCATACCGTCAGTTGCTTTTATGTCCATTACAAAGCCGTCAATCTTTCCATCCGGAGTTTTAATACCATTGGGAGCTAATTCTGACTCAAGAATAATACTATGTCCTCGTTTTCTAAGAATATTGAGTGCGATCTTCTCGTATTCGCCAATCTTAATACCGTAATATCCAATCTCCGAATCGAATTTGTGTTCACGATGCACGGCGCTGACGCCGCCTGACTGTTCGTCAAAACAGACATCTACATAGTTGGGGTCTCGGAGTAAGCGAAGGTATTCTTGAAAGTTTTCTTCCCGTTGTTCGTCACTGATTATCATAGCTTTCCATCCTTTGCGGAAGGAAGGGCCGAATCAGCTTGACGTTGGCGCGATCAACTTGGAACCACTCGCAGAAAAGCGAAATGGCATCTCGCAAAGTCCACCCCGGTACACACGGAATACGTTCTGCGGTAACATCCTGCTGCAGAACGGTATATGCGACATGCATTTCGTGAGAAACCGGGTCCAAAGTGGGAACTGTCTGAACCCTCAGCCTTACTTCCATAACATCACTCAATAAACAGTTCCATTTGATCGTGGATGGAGAACCAGTACTGCGAAGATACGAAATATTGCGCTAAAACGGAAGCCCTATCCTCCTGCAACCCGGGGCTTCCGGTGGAGTCGGCAGGGCTGCCGTCGTGCAAGCAAAAAATGCTTGCCCGCCGCCACCCTGCCGCCTTATCCGCCTCCATCCCCATAGCGCCGGCCCTCCCACGCACCCTCCCCACGGCCCCCGACGGCGCAGGCAAACGTCCACTGGCCCACGCGCGGCCAACGCACGACCGGCGCGAATTCAATCGGGGTGCAATTATGCCTGTTTTGCACCCCACATCGTCATTTCGGAGCTGTTGGGGTGCAGATAGGCCCGATTTGCACCCGAAGTCCTTCTGGCGACATGGTAGTGAGATACAAATATGCCACAATAATCACTATATTTGCACATTGAACGCTAAGACACAGCCAGATATGAAGAAATTACTTTACTTCTTGGTCATCATCCTCCTTGGAGTTGGCATCCTGTCATCTTGCAAGAAACAAGATGAAGACAGCTTCAGCGCTAGCAGTATTGTTGGGATGTGGAGGGTTGTATCTAGCGAAACCAGCTATACAGAAGTCGGTGATTATTGGGAATTCAGAGCCGATGGAACGTTAAATAGAAATGGTTATCCTTTGGGCTTTTATTCTTATTACGAAAGACAAGGAATGGTTTCGTATGATGCTAATGGCTGTTTCAAAGTGCTTTCAATAGACGCAACTAAAATGAGAATAGCATTTGATGTCGTTAACGAAAGTGAATTCGCTCTTTTATTAAGAATCTAATTATTCAAGGCTTTCCCACGCACTCTCCGCACGGCCCCCGACGGCGCAGGCAAACGGCCACAGGCTCACGCACGGCTAGCCCGCCGGCCGGCGCAATCATTTTTCTAACTTTTTCCTATATTTGTGATTGTTCCACACAGACCGCATGCGCAAATTCTATTACAGCGAGACTTGTTCCCGATTCCTCCGGGCGGATGACAACGCCATCCTGGGGGAGATGGGCGCGCTGAATGAATTTGACCTGACCCTCGAGCAGCGGGATGCCTGGCAACAGGAAATCACCATCATGAAGCAGGTCGTGCGGGAATTGGGCAGCGAGGGAGACATCGTCTTCGAGTACACCATTCCCCGTCTGGGGAAGCGTGTAGACGTGGTTCTGCTGACCGGCGGCATTGTCTTCGCCATCGAATTCAAAGTCGGCTCCAACGAGTTCCTCGTCAACGACAAGGAGCAGGTCTGGGACTACGCGCTCGACCTGAAGAACTTCCACGAGGAGAGCCGCGACCGGATCATCGTCCCGATCCTCGTAGCCACGGAAGCCCCCGACAAAGCCTGCTCGGCCGGCCCGGGCCTCTTCAGTGTCTATAACGACCAGGTCTATTATCCGCTGTTCGCCAATAGCGCGTGGCTGCTTCCCACCATCCAGCAGATCCTCGCCAAAGAAGGAGCGCAAGCGCCCATCGACGCCCACGAGTGGCTCTACAGCCGCTACAACCCCACGCCCACGATCATCCAGGCGGCCTCTGCCCTCTACATGAACCACAGCGTGGAGGATATCACCAAGCACGAGGCGGACAAGGCAGGCATCGACACCTGCACGGATCTCATCCTTGACATCATCCGCCAATCCAAAGCCCGGCACCAGAAGAGCATCTGCTTCGTCACGGGCGTGCCTGGGGCGGGGAAGACCCTCGTCGGCCTGAATGTCGCCATCCAGCAGGAACAGGGCGACCTGGCCGTTTACCTCTCCGGCAACGGCCCGCTCGTCAAAGTCCTCACGGAAGCCCTCGCGCGCGATAAGGTCCAGAAAGAAAAGGCGGCCGGCCGCAAATGCACCAAGACGGAGGCCGAGCGGCAGGTGAGCCGCTTCATCCAGATCATCCACCGCTACCGCGACAACATGCTCGCGAAGCTGAAAGTGCCTATCCAGGGCACTGGGATAGAGATTGACCCGGCCAAGGTCTCCAAGGCCGCCCAGACCAACGCGGCCGAAGTGGAGAACGTCGCCATCTTCGACGAAGCCCAGCGCATGTGGGACATGCGCCACCTCAGCGCCTGGCTCGCCCGCAAGAAGGGGCTCGCCAACTTCCCGATGTCCGAGGGCGAATTCCTCATCTGGTCGCTGGACCAGCACAAGGACTGGGCGACCATCGTCTGCCTGGTGGGCGGGGGACAGGAGATCAACTCCGGCGAAGGCGGCATCGGCCTCTGGATCCAAGCCCTGAACGAGACCTTCCCCGACTGGCAGGTCTATATCTCCGACCGCCTCACGGACAAGGAATACGCCGAAGGCAATGTGGCCGCCCTCCTGGCCGACAACCCCAACGTCCACCTGGAGCAGAACCTGCATTTGGCGGTCTCCCAGCGCTCTTATCGCGCCGAGACGCTGTCCCTCTTCGTGCACCAGTTGCTCGATCTCGACGTGCCCGCCGCACGCGCTACCTACGCCGACATCCGGGAGCGTTATCCCATCGTCCTGACGCGCGATCTGGACAAGGCGAAACAGTGGCTGCGTGAGCACGCCCGCGGCTCCGAGCGCTACGGCATGCTCGTCTCGTCGAAGGCCTTCCGCCTCAAGCCGCTCGCCATCGACATCCGCTCCCAGGCCGACATCGTCCCGTGGTTCCTGAACCCCATCACGGACATCCGCTCTTCTCTCTTCCTGGAGGACGTCGCCACCGAATTCGACATCCAGGGCCTCGAGCTGGACTGGACCTGCCTCGTCTGGGACGGCGACTTCCGCTTTGACCCCAAGCGCCACGGCTGGCAGCATTTCAACTTCCGCAGCGACCGCTGGCAGAACATCAACCAGGCCGAAGGCCGCGCCTACCAGCTCAACGCCTACCGCGTCCTCCTCACCCGTGCCCGCCAGGGCATGGTCATCTGCATCCCCGAAGGCAACCCCGACGACGCCACCCGCCTCCCGGAGTTCTATGACCCGACGTATGAGTACTTTAAGGGGTTGGGGATAGAGGAGATCTAGCATTTTGAAATCAGTGTAAATAATCGTATCTTCGTAAAGGAGTTTCGCCCACTTCAGCAGGAGTGTATTGTGACAGAGAAGTTAGATGCTGCACAATTGGCGATCGGAGCTGCAGTTCGAAGAAAACTATAACGAATTCCTTCGACTGCTTCAAGATGAAGATTATCTAGAAGTTACGTTCGACAAAGAGTCGGGCGGAGTTAGTGCTGTGCACATGCTGCACAAGTTCGATAAGCAAATTGGGCCCTATGGAGTACGACGTGGAGACTATGAATTGACGGTAGTGAAGGTTCTTCGAAGACTTGGGCACAGAATTGTACTTGAGGCTGAACCGTCTTCCGGAGAGAAGAAATGTGATGGGCTTCTGGATGACGTACCAACGGAAATCAAGGCCATCGAGGGTACTGGTGAATGGGCTATCAGTACGAAACTGCTTAAAGCAGAAAGGCAACATGCACAGTGTGTGGTATTGTACTTCCCAGAAGAGGTTCTATATTCTTTTTTTCGTGTAAGCGAAGGTATCCGCCTATTCGGCACAAGCCCGGAAGTCAATCCAGAATCGGAACTAATAAGAATCCTTGTAATAGTTGGAGATGAATTGGTGGCGTGCTGGAATAAAAAAGCCACCCCGATCGAGGGGTGGTCAATTTAGGAGGGTTTGAGGAGACAGAATGGGGCGAACCCATTTACTATCTCCCCCTCCAATGCAAAGGTATAAAGAATTCTTAAGAACACAATAATCCGGAGTTAAATCATCCCTTTTTATCATCCCCGACCCCGACGGCGCAGGCAAATGGTCATTGGCCCACAAACGGCCAGACCGCCGGCCGGCGCAGTATTATTAATATTGCGAAAAATAGTTATATTTGAAAGGTTAACCACATCATAACCTATGGCGAAATTCGCAAAAGGCGACCAAATTCACAACGAGTCCAGCGGCTTAGACGGCGTCATCGTTGACGTACTCCCGGCAACGCGCGGGCGTCAGACGTATATGGTCATGTACTCAGACGGATCCGTCAAGTCCGATCTGGAGAAGAATCTTACTCCGAAGATCAACCTTGAGGACGCGTTTGAAAGGTGCAAGAACAGAATCTATGGCAACCAAAGCGAATACTGCCTGGCAAACACCACCTTCAAGATATTTGACTCCAGCAACAATACGCTCTCTTCACTGAAGGCATCGAAAACCATCTTCCGGGCGTACCAGTTCAAGCCGCTCCTCAAGTTCCTAAACTCCGATAACCGGAAGATACTGGTGGCCGATGAAGTCGGTCTTGGTAAGACGATTGAGGCAGGTCACATCCTTTTAGAGATGAAGGCCCGTGGACAACTTCGAAACGCCCTGATCATCTGCCCCAAATCCCTTCAGATCAAATGGCGCGAAGAGTTGTTGAACAAGTTCGGTCTTTCATTCAAGATCTACGAAAAGCCGGGAGAACTGGTCGAAGATCTCCGAGAGCGCGGACTCAACCTGAAGGGAATCATCAACTACGAGAAAATCCGTTCCAAAATCGTAAGGATCCCCAAGGTTGTTGATGGCAAGAAAGAAGATGAGCGAATTGAGAAGAATCCCATCCTGCAATACCTGATGGAAGGGGAGCGCGGCTTTGATTTCGTCATCTGCGACGAAGCGCACCGTCTAAGAAACCGCGAGACGAAATCTTACAAGGGCGCGGAGATTTTGTTTGAAAGAGCTCGGGCCTTGGTCATGTTGACGGCAACGCCGATCATGATTGATGAGGAAAACCTGTTCAACCTGCTAGCTCTCCTGCAGCCGGACCGGTTCCCGAATTACCAGACCTTTAAGACGGCCTTGGACTACAACCGACCGTTTATACATGCGCTGGCTTCCTTGAGTTCACGTGTCCCTGTCGCAGAAATCATCCAGACACTTCGCGGAGAAAAGATCGAAAGCGGCTATACTATCAATGAAGAATATATTCGTCAGGCCGACCGGACGGTAGACGAGATCTTTGGCGACACACCGCTTTATAAGAAGATTATCAAGGATTGCGAGGAGCGGGAAGACGACCTCCAGCTTCGTGCTGAGTTACAGTTTAATCTGTCCAGGATGAGCCCCATCAACACTCTCTTCTCGAGAACAAGGAAGGTTGATGTTACGACAGACTGGTCACAACCTAAGCGGGAACCGCACAAATGCGTGGTCCAGCTGTTTCCGGAAGAGCAAGCTCTTTTTGACGAAGTCATCGAAGACTACATTGAGCAGAATTCCTACGTGACGGATTACGGAGATGAGTCCATGCTTCCCGGAGCCAGCCTCGGTTTGGTGCAAAGAAAGCGAATGGTGGCCAGCAGTGTCTATGGCATGAAGAATGAGCAGTGGGATCTAGATGAAGGAGTAGATGCCTACAAGGAACACCCGGATGCCAAGGTAAATGAACTGATCTCCATTATCCGGACCGTACAAAAAGAGGGGAACGGGAAGCTCATCGTCTTCGCTATCTTCAAGAATACGCTCAAGTATCTAAAGATCCGTCTCGCAGCTGCAGGAATCCAGTGCGCAATCATTCATGGCGATATCCAGGAAAGAGAATCCGTTATTGAGGGTTTCCGGAGTAATCCGAACATTGCAGTTTTACTTTCCTCAGAGGTGGGTAGCGAAGGCCTTGATATGCAATTCTGTAACACGATTGTCAATTATGATCTCCCGTGGAATCCGATGGTCGTCGAGCAGAGAATCGGTCGTGTGGACCGCTTCGGCCAGGAAAGCGAAGTCGTCAATATTTACAACATTGTCGTGAAGGGGTCCATTCAGGAGCAGATCTATATCCGTCTCCTTGACCGGATTGGCATCTTCAAGGAGTCCATCGGAGACCTCGAGGCCATTCTGGATAAAGAGATAGAGATCGAAGGCAAAAAGATGAACCTCTCGACGCTCTTCCAGGTTACCGAGAAGCAGTTCTATACGACAAGACTGACCGAAGAACAGCGTGCGCAGAAGGTAGCGCAGATTAATCAGGCCTTCGAGAACGAAAAACTGAACCTCAAGCATGTCGAGGAGGAACTGAGCAATACGCTCACCAACGATGCGTACTTCAAGTCCGAGATAGAGCGCATCGTTAATGACTATGCTTATGTGTCGGAGGAGGAGATTCGCAATACCATCGAAAAACTGATTGAGAAGCGACTGTCCACGTGTGTGCTCAAGAAGATTGAGGAGAATGTATATGAATTCAGTGTTCCGGAGTGCTCCCCGAAACTGCTTTCGAGTTTCCTCGAAGAGTATATGCCACCTGAGACTAATGAAGACGGACGGCTCCTGTTCAATCAATACAAGTACAAGCTGCGGGATGTCACTTCCTTCCGTCTGACCTTCAATCAGCAGTATGCGTTTGAGCACAAGACGATGGAATTCCTGAACATATACAATCCGCTTGTTATGGCTGCCGCTGCCTATTTCAGGAAGCAATCGGACAAGAACTGCTCCACCTACTGCATACAGCTCTCAAAGGACGACGCCGAGTACAAGGCCGGACGGTATTACCTGGCAGTGTACCAGATTACACTCAAAAAGACTGTTTATGGCAATTTGATCTCTACAGAGTCACTTGTACCGATCCTTTATGACATAGACGCGGAGGTCATCGTTGACAGTTCACTATTGGCCAGCAAGATCCAGGGACAGGCTCAGATTAAGGGCCAGTATCTCCCGGTTTCGGAGGTAGAGGTCTCTCCGGATCAGATTGAAGTGCTGCGCGGTGAGCTCCTGGAGGAGATAGACAGAGTCTCCGCGGAGCGTAATGAAGATGAATATATCCGGGTAGAGACGGACAAGCAGCTCCAGACTCAGCGTACAAAAGAACTTTATGAAACAAGGATTAGTCGTCTGAAAGACAGCGTTGAAGACAGGCAAAGGTACTTGACATATTGGGCGCTTGACGAGAAAGAAAGAAGGGAAGCCGAAGGTGCTATTCGATTGTTGGAGAGCAATATCAAAACGCTGGAGATAGAGATGGACTCCGAGCTTTCCAAGATAGCCCAAATGGGGGTCAAGAGCGTCTCGAGCGACCTATTCTCATTGACATACATTCAAATCAGCTAACGTATGGCAACTGTTGTAGGTTTTGACTTTGGAACACACCAGACAAAGGTCTGTATCGCGAACAATGATGATCCGCGCAACGTATCCTATGACTTCTTGTCTTTTCATAACAGCCGTTCGGGGGAAGACAGTTGCGTCTTCCCATCGTTCGTCCAAATCAATGAAGATCATACACTTTCATATGGTTGGGCCGATGAGGCTTGGTGCCTAAAGGCGCCCAATCCCGATCTCGCGCCTAAGGTGACGCCCACAATGTTTGCTATGCCGCCCGAACCGACTTCTTTAACACCACCACCTCTACCGGCTCCGTTCACGAGAGAAATGGCTATTCAACTGATCCACAAGGTGAATAAGGACCGGAAAAAGAATGGCTACAAGAAGAAGGGGAAGATCGAACTGACGGACGAGAACATAGATAGGGCAATAGAAATCAAGACGCGGGACCGGGAGGCGGAGTACCAGAAACAGCTTCGCATCTGGGAAGCGGCATGTGCACAGCAACGCAGGGAATATGAGAAAAAGTGCAGTGATATAGAACGGCGTAATAACGAGGCGCAGTCGGATTATGAACGGGCGGTTGCGGAATCAAAAGTGCCCATAGAACAGAAATACTTGAATTTCAAGTATCTTACGTTTACGGGCTCCAATACACGAAATCTGCTCTCCGCAAATCAGGTTTCGCTCCTCTATATCACATATATCATGTTCCTGCTGGAAGAGCGTTATGGGCAGAATTTCTCCATTCAGTTCGGTGTTCCGGCCAGCCCGTTGACATACAAAGCCCAAAGGCGGCTTGCAACGCAGATCTTAATCCGTGCAATTCAACTTGTGGAAGATGTTTTCCAAAATGATTTAGTTAAATTCTTGAATTGCCCGTTTGAGGAATTGATGAGGCTCTCGGAACTCCCGGAGTTTTCTGAGGAGGAGAAGGAGAGCCTGGGTATCATCATCCTCCCGGAGGCTGCCGCATGCCTAACCTCAATCGTTGCGGCAGGTAAACTTACGGAAGGGAAGTTGCATCTAATGATGGACATCGGTGGCGGTACGACAGATATTTCCTTCTTTGCCGTTAACCAGAAGACACCCAAAATTTACTGGTTTAAGTCCGTGCCGTATGGCTTGAACTTTATTCGGGAGCATCCTGGTAATCTTTCAAAATATAAGGAAAGGATTCTAGATGCCGTAAACCATCTCAAGAAGGAACTTATCATGGATTTCTCCGAGACAAATCAACCGCTTAGTTATCTGGAAGATAGCCTTTTCGGTAATATCCTTGTTTTCAACGGAGGTGGTTCGTCAGAAAAGAAACTCTGTGTCCCGTACAGTTATTTTAAGACGATCCGCCGTATTTCCGATATTCTACCGATAAACTTCCGACAACGGGAGTTGGTTGGGATGAATCATATTCTCTCTAACGCCTATGGCCTGTCCTACCAGGTGGATGACGAGGATCAGGCAATCAAACTCCATCCGTTCGATTTACTGTTGAAGAAGTACAAGGAGCAGGTGAGAGATGCCAAGGAAACCCCGGAGCATCATTACAGATATGAACACGGATTAAGCGAGTGGGATTAACACTAACTGTAGTTCGCATCTTTTTGACATGCAGTATACCCCGCTACCGGCCGATCCCGCACTTTCTCACACGGCCGATTCAATAATTGTCTTCTATTGGAAGTTAATCTGACGAAGTCTCGTTTTTTCAATCAATACATAGTATTGACACGGAAAAAATGTTATTTTTGTAAAGACACATACAAATCAGGTTAACACATAACAATATGGCCAAGAAAAACACGGCCGACGTCGGATTTGAAAAACAAATCTGGAACGCGGCAGACGTTTTGAGAGGTAGCATGGATGCATCAGAGTACAAACATGTTGTGCTCGGACTCATCTTCCTCAAATACATTTCCGATCGTTTCGAGCAGCGCCATGCAGAACTTGTTGCGGAAGGCTACGGCATGGAAGAAGACAAAGACGAATACACCAGCGTCAATATCTTCTGGGTGCCTACCAAAGCTCGCTGGGAGACCATTGCAGCCGCAGCTCACACTCCGGAAATCGGCCTCGTCATTGATGAGGCCATGCGTATGATTGAGAGCGAAAATCTAAAGCTCAAGGGCATCCTTCCGAAGAATTTCGCCCGCCCTGAACTGGACAAACAGCGCTTGGGCGATGTGGTTGACCTCTTCACCAACATCAACATGAAGGAGCACGGCGACAGCAAAGATATTCTGGGTCGCACCTACGAGTACTGCCTCTCAATGTTTGCTTCTCAGGAAGGAAAGAATGCAGGCGAATTCTACACGCCAGCATGTATCGTCCGCACGCTCGTGGAGGTCTTGAAACCCTACCATGGCCGTGTTTTCGACCCGGCATGCGGCTCGGGTGGCATGTTTGTACAGTCTGCCAAATTCATTGAGCGCCACCAGGGAAAGATAGCTGACATCTCCGTCTATGGTCAGGAAAGCAACCCCACAACCTGGAAGATGGCCCAGATGAATCTGGCCATCCGCGGCATCGATGCAGATCTAGGCAAGGCCAACGCAGACTCCTTCTTGAACGACCAGCACTCAACGCTGAAGGCCGACTTCGTGATGGCCAATCCCCCTTTCAATATGAGCGACTGGGGTGCTGACAAACTTCAGGAAGACGTTCGTTGGAAATACGGCATCCCTCCGGCCGGAAATGCTAACTTCGCATGGCTGCAGCACATGATTCATCACCTTTCGCCGGTTGGCAAGATTGGCATGGTGCTGGCCAATGGCTCCCTCTCTTCCCAGAGTGGCGGCGAAGGAACTATCCGTGAGAACATCCTGAAAGCAGACCTCGTGGAATGCATCGTAGCACTGCCTAGCCAGCTCTTCTATTCCACTGGCATTCCTGTCTCTCTCTGGTTCCTTAATCGCGCAAAAAAACAGCCCGGCAAGACCCTCTTCATTGATGCCCGCAATCTGGGCACTATGGTAACCCGCCGTCTGCGCGAGCTTATAGAAGAGGATATTATGAAGATAGCCCAGACCTACGACAAATACGTGGCTGGTGAATTGGAGGACGAAAAGGGCTTTTGCGCCGTGGCCACTCTTGACGATATCGCCAAGCAGGACTACATCCTCACACCCGGCCGCTACGTGGGAATCGCTGAGACAGAGGACGATGGCGAACCCTTCGAGGAGAAAATGACGCGCCTAACCAGCGAACTCTCCGAGATGTTCAAAGAATCTCATAGGCTTGAAGAAGAAATCCGCAAACAGCTTGCCTCGATAGGTTTTGAACTGAAATAGTGTATTTTATCCTCTTTGTTCAATTTAACACAGAGGATATGAAAGAAACATTTATTACCCAGATTACCGAGGCAATGTCCGGAACATTGACAGTAGACCAGATGACCCAGCTGAGTAGCGTCTTATTGCAGACGCTCTCCAGCTACACGCTCATCGATGAAGGCGGCAAGGTCCAGGAGGACATTGTCACCAATACCCGTCTGCTAGAGATATTCCTGTCTGCCAAGTTAGTGGAAGGTTGCTCAGCCAAGACCATCAAATATTACGAGACCACCATCAAGCAGCTGTTCAAGTACATGCCCAAGGCCGTCAAGGATTACACCACCGACGACCTCAGGGCCTATCTGGCTGTTTTCCAGAAGAAGCACAAATCCAGCAAGGTTACCATTGACAATATCCGCAGAATCTTCTCGTCTTTCTTTTCTTGGCTGGAGGACGAGGACTTCATCCTGAAAAGCCCCGTGCGCCGCATCCATAAGGTAAAAACCGGTGAACAGGTCAAGGAGACGATCTCTGACGAAAATATGGAAATCCTGCGGGACAACTGCAAGAATATCCGGGACCTGGCCATCATTGACTTGCTATCCTCAACGGGGATGCGTGTAGGAGAGCTTGTAAAACTCAACCGCGCAGATGTAAACTTCAATGAGCGTGAGTGCATAGTCTTCGGCAAGGGAAACAAGGAAAGGGTGGTTTATTTCAACGCCCGGGCTAAGATTCACCTGCAGCAGTATCTCAAGAGCCGCAAGGATAAAAATCCGGCTCTGTTCGTGACGCTGGACAAACCGCATGAGCGGCTCCAGATCTCCGGCGTTGAGGTTCGCCTTCGCCAGCTGGGCCGCAGCCTCAAGGTGCCGCGAATCCATCCCCACAAGTTCCGCCGGACGCTGGCCACCATGGCCATTGACAAAGGAATGCCCGTTGAGCAGGTGCAGAAACTTCTGGGACATGTCAAGATTGACACCACCATGCGTTACGCGATGGTGAACCAGACCAATGTCAAACTCTCACACCGTAAATTTATCGCCTGATGACCGCACTTTACGCATACAGAAATCATAATTTAGAGGAGCAGGCACGGTCCCTGTATAAGTCTTGGTTTATTGATTTTGAGCCGTTTAAGGATGGTAAGTTTGTAGATTCTGAGCTGGGAATGATTCCGGAAGGATGGCATATCGGAACACTTTCTGAGATAGCAGATATAACAATGGGGCAATCGCCTTCCGGTTCATCATTTAACGAAGATGGACACGGTATTGTTTTTTATCAAGGACGTACTGAATTCGGTTTTAGATTCCCTTCAATAAAACTGTTTACGACTGAGCCTACCAGGTTTGCGGAACCTCATAGTGTTTTAATGAGTGTGCGTGCACCAGTCGGAGATATCAATGTGGCTCTTGACAGGTGTTGTATTGGTCGGGGACTTGCAGCAATAACTGCAAAAGATGAGGCTTTTCCCTTTGTCCTATACACACTCAAAGGCAAATCATCAGAACTTGATCTATACAATGGAGAAGGGACGGTCTTTGGTTCAATCAATCGGAAAGAACTCGAAGGGCTTTCTATTCTAATACCACCAAGATCAATAATTCAACGGTTTAATGACTGTATTAAACCCGTTGATGACAGTATAGAGATTGCTTGCAAAGAAATTGTAAGTCTGAGTTATTCAAGAGACTCTATATTGCCGAAACTAATGTCTGGGCAATTGCCCCTTGATGAACTTGACTGTTAAATTCTCATTTATGGAAGAGAGAAAATCATACAAAGAGGAAAAGTTAGGCAACTTTATCATCGATATTGCTGCTGGACCTTTTGGATCTAATTTGAAGGTCGACTGTTTCGTCCCTGATGGTTTTCCTATTATTGATGGAGCCAACCTCAAAGGATTTAAAGTCACAGATAATGTAACCAAGTTTGTTACAGAGGAAAAAGCGAGAAGCCTCCATCGTTCTATCGCCAAGCGCAACGATGTTGTAGTTACGATAAGTGGTAATGTTGGCCAGATCTCTTTTATTCCTATGGACTCTAAATATCCAGAATATCTTGTTTCGCAGAGACAATTTAGGGCAACATTTGATGAAAGAAGAGTTTATGTTCCATATTTAGTTTATTACTTCCACACGAAAGAGGGGCAACATAAAATCCTTTCTTTTGCTAATCAAACGGGCGTTCCCGCATTGGCTCAGCCTTTAAAGAATTTTACCAGATCTTCAGACTCAAAAGCAGATTGCACGTATTCTTGAATCCCTTGACAACAAAATAGAACTCAACAATCGTATAAATCATAATTTAGAGGAGCAGATTCAAGATCGTTTTGACGGTATGGTTATGTCTGATAATGGACTAAGTAATTGTACTGTTGTAGATTACGCTGATATTAATCCCAAACGTATTCTTGGAAAGAAAAGTCATGCTAAATGCATTGACATGAGTTGTTTATCTACGGTCGGTCCATTCCCGTCAGGGTGGGAAACTAAGGATTACAACGGCGGCATGAAGTTCCAGAATGGAGATACCATTATGGCTAGAATTACTCCTTGTCTAGAAAATGGCAAGGTGGCATATGTGAATTTCCTTGATGAGGGTGAGGTCGCTTTTGGTTCAACTGAGTATATTATTCTACGTTCTAAAAAGGGTCTTACGCCGATCTTTACATACTTCTTGGCTAGAAACAAGAGCTTTGTTGATTATGCAACAAAGAATATGACTGGTAGCAGTGGTCGACAGAGAGTCGCGGCAGACAGTATAGGAAAGTATATTCTACCTGTTATTAATACTGACTCCTTGAGAAAATTCGCAGATTTTGCTACTCCTGTAATGGAAGTTATTAGGAACAATTGTTTCGAGAGTCGATCTTTAGCATTGATTCGTGATTCTTTACTTTCTCAATTGTTGTCTGGCAATCTAGCCTGCGCTCAAATGAATTGCTAAATTCTCATTTATGGAAGAGTGGAAACAATATAGGCTTGGCGATATTTGTTCAATTTATGGACGCATTGGTTTTCGTGGTTATACAACGGAAGATCTTACTAATGTTCGAGAGGAAGGTGCTATTTCTCTCAGTCCAACGAACATTGTTGCAGGAGAATTAGATTTAAGCAAACCAACTTTCATAAAGTGGGATAAGTATTACGAATCACCAGAGATAATGATTCGGCCTTACGATATTGTAATAGTAAAGACCGGATCTTCGGTGGGACGCACGACCTTGATAAGAGAAGTGTCACATCCAATGACATTAAACCCACAGCTTGTTGTTCTCAAGGATTTGAGAGTTAATCCCATTTTCCTATCATACTTGATTAAGACGCGCGAATTTCAAGGCGCTCTACAATCTATTACGGTTGGGAGTGCAATCCCCACTTTATCTCAAAAGAATCTGGCAAATCTACAAATAAGTATACCTTCAGACGACACTCAGAATAGGATCTCTGGCATCCTTAATTCTTTGGATAAAAAAATACTACTCAACAATCGCATAAATCATAATTTAGAGGAGCAGGCCCAGGCACTGTTTAAGTCTTGGTTCATTGATTTTGAGCCGTTTAAAGACGGCAAGTTTGTGGATTCTGAACTTGGGTTGATTCCAGAAACACTCAGGACATCAAAGATTTGTGATTTGTGTCACACGATTGAAACTGGTCGTAGGCCAAAAGGTGGTATCGTAGATGTTGTTGATGGCGTCCCCAGTATAGGGGCAGAGAATATCAAAGGTCTAGGGTTTTATGACTTTGGAAAAACAAAATATGTGAGTAGAGATTTTGCAGCTTCGATGAAAAAGGGCCTTGTGAAAGGATATGAGCTACTTATCTACAAGGATGGAGGGAAGCCTGGATATTTTATTCCCAATTTCTCTATTTTCGGTGAAGGTTTCCCGTATGATAATATGACGGTTAATGAACATGTTTTTATTCTGGACTTCAAAGACATAGGATACAATGTCTTCTCTTACTTCTTCTTCCAAACAGAAGTTATCATGAACTATTTGAACGCTCAAGGAAGTAAAGCGGCAATACCTGGAATCAATAGGAATGATGTGGAGTCTATTACTATCTTTTCCCAGAACAATGTACTCGTGAAGGAATTCGGCCAAAGAATCACACCCATTATTACTTCTATTCTCAAAAGGAACGTCGAAAACCATAAATTATCTATTATTCGTGATAGCCTTTTGCCAAGACTTATGTCTGAAAAGATAGATTTAGATAATTCAGCCAACTAAATTCTCATTTATGGAAGAGTACAGGACATATAGATTAGGTGAAATTGCTGAGTGCACACTCGGTAAAATGCTTGATCAGAAAAAGAATACGGGTAAACCACAAGTTTACCTTGGGAATGTTGCTGTACGTTGGGGAGCTTTCAATGTGGATACTTCTCAAACCATGCTATTCGAGGATGACGAACTGCACAAGTATCAGGCAATTAAAGGAGACATTGTCTTATGTGAGGGAGGAGAACCTGGACGATGTGCTATTTGGGAAAATGAGACACCAATTTGTCTTCAAAAGGCTTTGCATAGGATACGCGTCAATAATGAAAAGGCCGACCCGTATTACATTTATTATTATCTCACTCATTTTGTTAGGTCAGGGAAAGCTGAACCTTATTTCACAGGGTCCACAATTAAACACCTCCCGAGAGAAAGGCTTGTCTCATTGGAACTAACAATTCCATCATTGAAAGAACAAAAACGAATAGCGGCCATTATTCGACCCATCGAGGATAAGATCGCTCTCAACAATCGCATAAATCATAATTTGGCGGCATTAAAGAAATCGGAAGAGCCACTATATAATTGATAAACAAAACTATATCATATGATCGGTTTAACGGAAGAACAATACGAGAACGCGCTTCTTGAGCTACTCGACAACCTGGGCTACGACCACGTGTACGGCCCGGAGATAGAGCGTGACTACCGCGTCCCGTTCTATGAGGCGCAGCTCTCCCATAGCTTAATGCTGGTGAATCCCACCAAACCGGCGGCGGCCATCGATGAGGCCATCCGTAAGGTGCGCGACATCGACTCCGGCACCCTAGTGCAGAAGAATCAGCAGTTCATGGATTACCTCCAGAACGGCGTAGAGGTGAGCTATATGAACAATGGCGAGGCCGTCAACGACATTGTTTACCTTATTGACTTTGCGCATCCGGACCGGAATTGCTTCCAGGCCGTCAACCAGTGGACCTTCGTAGAAAAATCCGAGAAGCGAGCAGACATCATGGTTTTCGTGAACGGTCTTCCACTAGTCCTCATTGAGCTCAAGTCGCCTTCCCGGGAGGAAACAGATGCTTCAGCGGCATACCGTCAGATCCGTAATTACATCCAAGAGATCCCGTCCCTGTTCGTTTACAACGTCTTCTGCGTAATGAGCGATATGACGCTCTCAAAAGCCGGCACCATTACCAGCAAGGAAGACCGCTATATGGAGTGGAAAACCAAGGACGGCGTAATTGAAGATAAGGGGTACATTGACTATGACATTTTCTTCGTGGGAATGTTTAAACGGGACCGTTTCTTGGATCTCATCAAGAACTTCACCTGCTTCAGCGTGGACGAGGCGGGGTCGTCGAAGATACTTGCAGGCTATCATCAGTATTTCGCTGTTAAGAAGGCTGTTAACCGCACTGTTAAAGCCACAAATGGAGATGGAAAGATTGGAGTATTCTGGCACACGCAGGGGAGTGGTAAATCGCTCTCTATGGTGTTTTACGCCCATCTAATTCAATCTGTTTTAAACAAGCCGACTATTGTAGTCATCACAGACCGTAATGATCTGGATGATCAGCTGTACACTCAGTTCTCCAAATGTCAAAGTTTCCTCCGTCAGAAACCCGTCCAAGCCTTGAGTCGAGAGAACCTACGAGAGTTGCTGGTTGGTCGTGAGGCCAATGGCATCATTTTCACCACGATGCAGAAGTTTGAGGAATCGAACGAACCTTTATCTGAGCGTCGCAATATCGTTGTGATGGCAGATGAGGCTCACCGTGGCCACTACGGCTTTGAGGAGAAGATTGACGCTCAGGGCCGCATCAGCGTCGGTACGGCGCGCATTATACACGATTCACTCCCTAATGCCTCCTTCATCGGGTTTACCGGCACGCCCATTTCCCAGAAGGACCGCGACACGCAAGAAGTATTTGGCGATTATATCGACATCTACGACATGACGCAATCCGTCAAGGATGGTGCGACATGCCCGGTATTCTACGAGTCCCGCGTGGTCAATCTCAAGCTAGATGCAGAGACTATCAAGAAGATTGATGCCGAGTACGAGAAACTCTCTGATGAAGGTGCTACGACACAGCAGATTGAGGAGAGCATGCACGAAATGTCCCACCTGGAAGAGATTCTCGGTGCTCCTGAGACCATCGATTCTTTGGTGCAGGATATCCTCAAACACTACGAGGAGAATCGTCAATTTGAGCTCACCGGTAAGGCTATGATCGTGGCCTTTTCCCGTCCTATTGCCATTCGCATTTACAACCGCATACTCGAGCTCCGGCCCACTTGGACCGAAAAGGTAAAAGTCGTGATGACAGGTTCCAATAACGATCCAGAGGAATGGCACGAAATCGTAGGTAACAAACAGTACAAGAAGGAGTTAGCAAAGAGATTCAAGGACGACAACGATCCCTTCAAGATTGCCATCGTGGTTGATATGTGGCTAACCGGTTTCGATGTGCCTTCTCTGGCTACGATGTACGTGTACAAGCCCATGTCTGGGCACAATCTGATGCAGGCCATTGCCCGAGTTAATCGCGTATTCTCCGGCAAGGCTGGTGGTCTTGTTGTGGATTACATCGGTATCGCCAAGGCTTTGAAAGAGGCCATGCGCGACTACACAAAACAGGACCAGGAGAACTATGGTGATCCCGATATTAAGGGCACCGCCCTGGTCAAATTCAAGGAAAAGCTTGAAGTTTGCCGTGATTTCTTCCATGGATTCGATTACGCCAGGTTCCACGACGGCTCCGATGCGGATCGGGCTGCCATTATCAAGGGTGCTGTCAACTTCATGTTGGCCCCGCAAATGGAGGAGCAATGCACTTCCTTCTTGAAAGAATCTCTATTGCTCAAGAACGCAGTTAGTCTTTGCCGAAGCCTTCTCAATGAAGAGCAGCGCTTCGAGGCTGCCTTCTTTGAGACAGTCCGTACGGCCATCAACCGCATCAAGAACATCAAGACAAAGGTCTCCAAGCGGGAAATCAACGAGAGGATAGGGGAGTTGCTTAAGCAGAGCATCAAGAGCGATGGCGTAATTAACCTATTCTCAGACGTTAAGGCCGAATTCTCGCTATTTGATCCTGCTTTCCTGGAGGAGATCTCCAAGATGAAAGAGAAACACATTGCCATTGAACTCTTAAAGAAGCTACTCAAGGAGCGAATCCACCTGTACCAACGCACCAACCTGGTCCAGGCACAGAAGTTCTCTGACCTTATCAACATGGCACTCTCCAATTACCTGAAAGGCCTACTCACCAATGAGGAGGTTATAAAGGAACTCCTGGAACTGGCCAAGGAAATTGCCCAGAGTGAACAGGTTGCAGATAGTTTGGGCCTCACCTCTGAGGAAAAAGCTTTTTACGATGCCATCACGCGTCCGCAGGCCGTCAAGGATTTTTACACTAACGAGGAGCTGGTAAATCTCACCAAAGAGCTTACCGAGGAATTGAGGAAGAATCGCACCATCGACTGGCAAAAGAAAGAATCCGCCCGTGCCGGAATGCGGTCAAAGGTAAAACGCCTCCTAAAGAAGTACCATTATCCGCCAGAGGAAGAACAATCAGCCCTGGAAACCGTCATCCATCAGTGCGAACAGTGGGCAGATGTGGACACAAGCGAATATGGAAGTTATTAATAATTCGATACAATGGCAGAAATGAAAAAGTACATTAGGGTTATGCTCGGTCGCGGCAGCATGTATGCAAAGCAGTGCCGCGAAGAAGGTTATATCGGGGCTGATTTTGATGTAAACGTCGATCTGTCAGACTCTCTGTTTGAGAACTGGCGGGACTTTAACAAGAAATTCATTCCTCTATGGATGAACAATGTCCCCGGGAAATCGAAAGTAACGGCCGGGCTGGCTTGCGGCTTCCTCTGGACTATCGTGAAGGGGCTGAGAATAGGAGATATCGTGCTTTGTCCGTCCGGTGAGGGATATTACTACGTAGGCATTATTGATAGCGATTATTATTATGTGCCTGGGACTAGCTTGCCTCATCGTAGGGCGGTGGTTTGGATGGACAAGGTAGTAGATCGCAAAAGTATGTCTAAGGAACTGCGTAATTCATCCGGCTCTATCGGCACCTGTTCTGATGTTACCAAATATGCAGCCGAGATTGAAGGCCTGCTGAACGGTTCGTCGGGAATTCATGAAAAAAAGGACAGTTCACAGTCCTCGGAGTCATCCAAGCATTTTGATGAACGCTCGCTCCATAAGCTGTTTTGCAGTTACCTCCGGACCAGAGGCATCTATGCTAAGACCATCTTCCACGAGAAGTCGTCAACCAAGGGAGATAATGCTCAGAAGTGGATACATCCTGATATTGTTGGCGTCCAGTTCGAAGATTTCAAGAACGACGCTACGCTGGCACTGCTCAAAGCAACGGAACCCAAAGAGTCCATTCACATCTACTCCTACGAGCTCAAACGCAGGATTGAGTCTGATTACCAACTGAAGCAATGCTATTTCCAGGCGCTTTCAAATAGTAGCTGGGCAAACTTTGGGTATCTTGTAGCATTCGAGATCAACGAAGATCTGGATGAAGAGATGGCACGGCTGAATAACGCCTTTGGTATTGGTATCATCTTAATGCAGGCCAATGATTCCAAGATTCTTTATCCGGCCAAAGAGAAATCCCTGGACTACAATACCATTGAAAAGCTGAATAATCTGAATCCGGATTTCTGTGAGTTCATTAAGAAGCTCTCCAAGGTGATGAATGCCTCCAAGGACTACACGGCTGACGCAAAGAGTTCGTTTGAGAAGATCTGCGACAAGATTTTTGAATCTGACGAAGAACAGGAAACATATTGCAAGGAGCATAACATACCGTTCTAACCATAGCTGGCAAATAAAACTCACCTGAATCATATAACAGACATCTGTAAAACAGAAAGGAAAGCATATGGCACTTGAAGTAACACTAAACTACACGCCCGTGGTGAATTTCGCCATGCAGCAGAACCATGCTCCGGTTATACAGGAAATCAGGCTATTCAATAACGGTGAAGAACCTATTGACGATATCAGCATTGATATCACTTTTGAGCCTGCTTTCGCTATAAAGTATAAAGCCCATCTGGAACATGTCGGGCCTGGATGCGAGGAAGTAATTGAAGCCATTGCTTTAAACTTCTCCATTGATTACCTTTCCAGCCTGACTGAAAGGATTTCAGGTTCTATGGGACTGACCATTTGCTCGAGAGAGGATTGCCTGTTCCAAAATAAGTATGAGATCAGTGTTTTAGCCTTCAATGAGTGGGGTGGGGTTCAGATTCTTCCAGAAATGTTGGCCGCTTTCTCTACGCCCAATCATCCGGAAGTCACCAGAATTATTAAGAACGCATCTGCGATTCTTGGCAAATGGACAGATTCTCCAAGTCTCGATGATTATCAAAGGCGTGATCCCAATCGAGTCAAGTATCAGATGGCATCGCTCTATAAGGCGATAGCAGAAGAGAGTATCACCTATGGTACTGTCCCAGCTAGTTTTGAAAAAACCGGCCAGCGTATTCGACTCTCCGATGAAATTATTACCTCCAAATTAGGCAATTGCCTTGACATGTCCATGCTTTACGCGAGTTGTCTGGAAGCAATGGGATTGCATCCGATCGTCGTCGTTTTGAAGGGGCATGCATTCGTGGGTTGTTGGCTTATTGGCGATTCATTCCCGGATAGCGTCAATGACGATTCTGCACTTCTTACAAAAAGAATTGCGGATGGCATCAACGAGATGCTCGTAGTTGAAACTACGTGCATGAATGCTGGAAATGATGCTTCTTTTGATGATGCTTGTCGGCTAGCCTCACAAAAACTGGATACTGACGACTTCATATTGTTTATCGACATTTTCCGAGCGCGTATCGCCCAGATTCGTCCGCTCCCGCTTCGCGTTTCTGGTCCGCAGGGATGGACGCTTATTGAAGATGAGAAAACGGCTCGAAAGTTTGAAGCGCCCGAAGAAATAAGCGCTACGGATATTATCATCGATTCCAAAGCAGCCGTAGACAAAAAGACAATTTGGGAACGCAAACTATTAGACCTCAGCCTCCGAAATAACCTTCTGAATACCAGATTAACACGAGATACTATCCCTATTATCTCTGTCCATATTAACGAGTTGGAGGATGCTCTGGCCGACAACAATGATTTCCAGGTACTTGCGAAGCCCCAGGATTGGGATAATACAGAGATAAGTGCTGGTATATACAAGGCGGTTCATGCGACCGACCCTATCTATGAGCTGGTTAAACAGGAACTCACTCAAAAACGCCTACGGACCTATTTTGATGAGGAAAAAATACGAAAATCCCTTACTCATCTTTATCGCTCATCACGGACGGCAATGGAAGAGAATGGTGCGAACACGCTCTATCTTGCCCTGGGATTGCTAAAGTGGTATGAGACTCCTACCAGTCAGAAACCGCGCTATGCTCCAATCCTTTTAGTTCCGGTTGAAATAATCCGAAAATCCGCCGCCAGTGGTTATGTCATTAGGAGCCGGGATGAAGAGACTATGCTAAACATTACCCTGATGGAGTTACTCCGACAGGCGTTCAATATCACAATCGGGGGACTTGATCCTCTCCCTTGCGACGAGAGTGGCGTTGATGTTTCGTTGATATTCAATACCATCCGCAGGAAAATCATGGAACAGAGAGGGTGGGATGTTATTGAACAGGCCATTCTGGGCAATTTCTCTTTCAACAAGTTTATCATGTGGAATGATATCCATAATAACTCGGATATCCTTGCTCAGAATAAACTTGTGTCGAGTTTGATGTCGGGAATTGCCGATCAGTCAATTAATCAGGAATTAGAAGAAGACTCGGATATTGACGAACACTTTGCGGCTGGTGATATTGAACTGCCTATCAGTGCAGACTCGTCACAGTTGGAAGCTATTAATGCAGCGCTAAGCGGAAAAAGTTTTATTCTTCATGGCCCTCCTGGAACAGGGAAATCACAGACAATTACCAACATTATCGCGAATGCGCTATATCGAGGAAAGCGCGTGCTGTTTGTTGCAGAGAAGATGGCCGCACTGGAAGTGGTACAAAATAGACTTGAGTCAATCGGTTTAGGCGCATTCTGCCTGGAGCTTCATTCCAATAAAGCTAAGAAATCCAACGTTTTGGAGCAGCTTAAGCGCACGACGGAGGTAACAAAAAAGAAATCATCCGAGGCTTATGCTGAAGAAGCGAATCATATCAATCAGGTCCGGAATGAGATGAACGCCTACATACGTTCCATACATCATGCCTATCCTCTTGGTGTGTCATTGTATGATTGTATCTCCCGGTATTGTTCCATTTCACCTGCGATCCCGGAGTTCAGCTTCTCGGCAACTTCAATGGGGAAGCTGAGCGCGAAACGGGTTGCGAGCGTAGAGGTGGCTTTATCTGAATTCAAGACCGCATGTTCATTAATAGGGGACCCCGCAGAGCATCCCTTGCGTGGAATAGCACTGACTGAGTATTCTTCCAATGCACAATGGGCACTGGAGTCTTTAGACAAACTTTGTAACGATAGCTCCAGCCTCCAAAAAAGTTCGCAGGATGTCCAACGTGCTTATTTCGGGATACCTGATGATGCCTTGAACAAAACTCAATATGAGGCACTTTCAGTTATCGCCAAAATACTTCTTTCAAGCAAGGATTTGAATCCTGTTGTACTGTCTGTCAGTAGCGAAGAGCGATTGGGTATTATTGAAAGTATATGTGAGCATGGACAGGAAAGAGATCGTATCCTGGAAACTCTACTCAAGACTTATGACGAAAGTATCCTGTCGCTGGATCCAGTTTTATATGATGCACAGTGGAGAGCTGCGTCCGCAAAAGGAGTGATCACCAGGTTCTTTGCGCAAAATAAACTATTGAAATTCCTTCAGACCTATTCTAAACTTCAACTGAAGCCTTCGAAAGAATCTGTTATCCCTCTTTTCAAATCAATAGGAGCGTATAATGCCGAGCAAAACGAAATCGACAAACTGTCTGCCAATTGCCCAGCTGGGCTCCTCGGTTCGAAGCAAACTGATTGGGATGTCCTTCGGCTTTCGTGTGAGAAAGCGCGTGAGATAAATAAAGCCATTACTGTTTTGAGTGCGGACAACCAAATTGCGAGCAGAATGAGTGAGGCTCTGAGCACACGCCTTGCTGACAGCTTGCTAGAGTTCAGGGAAAGGAACGGAGCATCTCTGCAAAGTTTTGTGTCACTTCTTGGTACAGTACAAGAAGAAATTGATATGGCAGAGAAGCATCTCCAAGCGGATATTCAGCCGGAAGATGGAGATTGGGCTGGAGAGATTTCAGCCTTGTCGCATCGCTGGATAGGAGGGAAAGATATGCTTCGAAGTTGGGTTCTGTACAACCAGCGCAAGTCGTCTATAGAGCAGATGGAGTTCAAGGAGATAACGAATCAGATGGAAGCTGGAGACATTCCTTTGGATAATCTTATGGATTCGTTCCATAAAGGCTTATACAAGGCATACGCAGAGTATATTCTCACTCAGGAAAAGGATCTCGCCATTTTCCATGGTGCAATGTTCGAAGAGAAAATCACTAGATTCCGCGGGCTTTGTAAAGATTTTGAAACGTTAACCCGAGATGAGGTGTTCGCTAAGCTTGCATCAAACCTTCCAGCGCTGCAGAAAGAAGCTTCCCAGAATTCGGAAGTCGGTATCCTGCAAAGGAACATCCGTAACGGCTGCCGTGGGCTTTCTCTACGTAAATTCTTCGACATGATTCCCGATCTGTTGCCTAGGATGAGCCCTTGTATGTTGATGAGCCCGATTTCCGTTGCGCAGTATATTGATGCAAATGCTCCTAAGTTTGATTTGGTCATATTTGATGAAGCTTCTCAGATGCCAACCTGCGAAGCTGTTGGTGCAATCGCACGAGGGAAAAGTATCATCGTCGTTGGTGATCCAAAGCAGATGCCGCCGACAAACTTTTTCTCAACTAATTCCTTTGATGAAGATAACGCCGCGATTGAGGATCTGGAAAGTGTCCTGGATGATTGTCTCGCACTATCCCTTCCGTCGAAGTATCTTCGCTGGCATTATCGGAGCAAACACGAAAGCCTGATTGCCTTCAGCAATTCAAAGTATTACGACAATAAGCTATTAACGTTCCCGTCTCCTGATGACATCTCGACTAAACTGCAATACCAGTATGTCAAGGGCGTATATGATCGAGGTGGAAGTCGTCAAAATAGAGCAGAAGCGGAAGCGATTGTAAGCGAGATTAAACGAAGATTGAGCGACTCAAAGCTTTCCAAATACAGTATTGGTGTTGTGACATTCAATTCCAATCAGCAATCACTCATAGAAGATATGCTGACAGATATGTTCGCAGCAAATCCGGACCTTGAGAAAACGGCAACCACATGCGAGGAGCCAATCTTCATCAAGAATCTGGAGAATGTTCAGGGGGATGAACGGGACGTTATTCTCTTCTCTGTTGGCTATGGGCAGGACAAGGACGGGAAAGTAGCACTTAACTTCGGGCCATTGAATCGAGAAGGTGGGTGGCGCCGCCTTAATGTGGCCGTATCTCGTGCTCGTTATGAGATGAAGGTTTTCTCGACGCTCAAGTCAGATGAAATAGACCTGAAAAGAACGCGTGCTGATGGAGTCGCTGGTTTGAAAGCATTTCTTGAGTATGCGGAGAAAGGACGGAATGCTCTACGTTACAATACGGAAGCAGCAAAAGCAAGCACAGATGGCTTTGTTGAATCTGTGGCATCTGAAGTAAGAAGACGCGGGTACGATGTGCGTACCAACATTGGCTGTTCCGGATATCGTATAGACATCGGAATTGTTAATCCGACTAATCACGCGGATTACGTGTTAGGAGTTCTGTGCGATGGATACAACTATATGTCCTCCAAATCTTCACGTGACCGAGAGATAGTGCAAATCGGTATTCTCCGCAAATTGGGATGGAAGATTGCACGGATCTGGGCTATGGACTGGTGGAATAACAAAGAAAATGTCCTTGCTGCTTTGACTGCCAAAATTGACACTGCGATTTCCGGTCAGCTAGCCGAAGAAGAGGAGAAACCGCTTAGATTGTATTCCGAGGCCTCTCTGAATGACTTTGATGACTTGCCGCCAGATGATTTTCAGGGAGTTTTAAATGATGCGGAAATGATAGCATCTCCGGGGTTATTTGACTCTCCGGCTAGTTTTGATCCAACGACACACAACAGCGAGCATTTCCAAGTAGCCCTCTATGAGACATGCCAGCTCGAGACTTATGCTGTTTATTCTGATGATTTTATCAATGGTCGTCATGAGAGAAGAGCGTTGGATTACATCCGAAGAGTCATAGATGTGGAAGCTCCGATCAGTCTTGCTTTGTTATGCAAGCGTGTCCTTCGGGCCGTAGATATTGCAAGGATGGGAACACGCGTTGCTGCGTATATGAACCGTCTTCTGACCAGAAACGGCTTTAAAACCACCGAGGACTCTTTCACGACATTTTGGAGGCAAGACCAAGATCCGGAGTCTTATTCCCTTATTCGCTTCTCCAATGAGCGCGAGGCCGCAGACATTCCTTCCAAGGAAGCCTGTAATGCCGCATTGCTGATCCTTGAAGAACAGGGCGCCCAGCCTGCGGACAGCCTAATCCGAGAGATGGCAAAATTATTTGGATATAGCCGTATCGGAGATAATGTCAGCTATGCCATGAGAGATGGAATCGAGTTTGCCAAAAAGAGAGGATTGATTGAAGAAACAAACGAAAGAATCCGATTGAAGTAGTTATTTGGGGTAAGAGATACGTTTGTATAAATAATAGCCACCAATAAAAAAGTGTTTAACGAATAAGAGCCATCGTAATGACGGCTCTTATTCATTTTACGGTTATCGCCCCAACGTAAGCCGATTAAAGACGACTTGTTTTTCTGATTTTCAAGTTGGGCCAACTTGGAACAACTTGGCCCAAGTTGGATAAAGTTGGTACAAAATTCGGAGCATGACCACCCAGTCTCACGGCCTAAAATCCAGTGATTTTTTCGGAGCATAACCACCCAAAAAACGGTAAAAACCTTATAAAAATTTCGCGTGCGAGGCCGGCGGCCATCCTACTTTTCAGAGCATTACCACCCAGGCTCGTGCAAAAAGGGTCAAAAGGCGCCCGGCGCTCCTCCGTTTCGGAGCATTTGCATGATAGCAGCGGATTAAATGTACCCCCTGTAGCAGTTTCAAATGTACCGGGCTTGACGATAGTTCGACCGGCCATTTTGGCAAAGGTAAATGGACATCCTCTCCGCACAGCATTGCCGTTGCTGCGTCAGCCGGTGGGAGAGCCGCGCGTGAGCCAGTGGCCGTTTGCCTGCGCCGTCGGGGGCCGTGGGGAGCGTGCGTGGGGTCGGCTGACGCGGGCCTTCGGAGCCGGTTAGAGCGGCAGGGTGGCGGCGGACGGGCATTTTTCTGCCCGTACGGCGGCAGCCCTGCCGCTCCCGGCGGAGAAGACAGCGTGGAAACGAAAAGGACCAAGGTTTTTCCCTTGGTCCTGGTAGGACCTGAAGCAATTCAAGCTTTCGGGTTTATTATTATGAAATAGAAGGAAATTGAGCCTTCCCGTTGCTTCCTGACACGCGTTAATACTTTCTTGTATCGGTCCACGCGTTGTAACCATGCTGGGAGCATTGGATTCATCCAACCAATAACGTCCAATATGATTCCATGTAAGGTTGTGAGTCTAGTAAGGTTCCAGCTTATTGCCTCGTTGTGGAACACTCTGTTTCGAAGTGTCCGTATAGTGTTGAGTGGAGCAGATACGTTTTTCCTCTGGCGGCGTTGTTTAGGAAGATTAGGGAATGCCCGACGCAGATCCTTCCAAAGATATCTCTCATATTCAGCATTAAACAGAGAGACCCAGAATCCCAGGGTCAATTCTCCATTGATTTTATCGGCGGTTACTTCTTCTCCACGTGTATTTATCTGATTGCTTGCGGTTATGATATATCTATAGAGGGGCTTGAGAGCAGGATGAGATTGAAAAGAAATGTACCATGCCTTACTTCCTGTCATGGTTTCTAGCTCTCGAATGAGGGCATTGCGTAGTGCGACCTCAAAAACAGAGAGAGAAGGCCCTAAAGACTCAGCCAAGCGAATATTCTGCTCGTAATGTCTTATTGCCTTTTTCGCGTTATTAGGATATCGGTCAAAGTAAGGGCGCATTCTAGCTTTAGAGAATGTACTCTCGAAGAAAGTTTTGTTAAATTGAAAGTTCTTCATATCTTTGCAATGCAGTCCCGGTCATTCCTCTCCCAGACGCAAGTGCTGGTGATGAATCCGGGTTTTTTGTTTCTAAGATAGGCGCATTATCAATACGGTTCAGTAAGATTTGTATTTTTATCTTTCGTCGCCTTTCAGATTGACGGGAATCTGCTAAACCCTGACTGGAATCCCAAAGAAAGCTCTTCTCCGGCAGCCCTGCCGATCCCGGCGGAGAAGGCGGAGTGGGTGTTTCCGGTTTACCTTTTTAGAGTGTCCAGCAATTCCTCGAATGTTGCCGGTCGGGTTCCTGGGTGGAGTATCCGGAACTTGTGGTAGCGGAGCGTGTCGGCGGCCATCTGTTTGCGTAGCGCTTCTCCCCGGACGAACCAGCCGGAGACGGTCTGGTAGCCCTTCCAGCCGCAGGCGCAGTAGCCTTCCAGGTCCACCCTTCCGCTAAGAGGAGAGCCAACGAAACGGTAGGGAAGTACGGGCTTGCCGCACATCGGACACTGGAACTGGAAGAGGTCGGGATGGTTCCTGATGGTCTGGACGAAGGAGCCCAGCCATACGGGGTCCGGGGCCAGCTCGGCGACGATGCCGTTGATGCTGTAGGTCATCTCCATGTACAGCGGGATGAAGTAGAACCGGTCGATGTCCTTCCAATCGTCGAAGTGTTGGAAGATGGTGTTGGCGTTCTGGTAGAACGGCTTGGTGAGGAGACGCTGCTCCTCAGTCGGGCGCAGTGCGCTCTTCTTGATGAAAATGTTTTTGTCCATGATACAGACTTTTTTTGATTGAACATCCGCATCGCTTTACCACCGTGGCTTCTGGCTGCTCGGTTGGTGCTCCTCCGGGGAGACTCTTGATGCATGGTGCAAAGATAGCTATTTTTGGCAAAGGTAAATGGACATTATTTCGCAAAGTAAAATGGACATCCTCCCCGCTAAGCCCTGCCGCTCCCGGCGGAGAATCGGTGGAGGTGTAACGAAAAAGACCAAGGGGTTTCCTTGGTCTTTTCTCGTGTTACAGTGCCTTGATTTGGTCTTCAGTTAGGCTTGTGGCTTGCAAGATGACATCGTCGTTCAACCCCATTGATTTCATCCGCCGGGCGATTTCGATAGATTGTTCCTCTCGACCTTCCTCGCGGGCATAGTCGATGGTATTCTTGTAATCCCACTTCTGCTTCATGGATGCGATGTAGGCATCCTGCTCCTCGCGGGTCATGCTGGCGAATGTAGCTTGTTCCATAAACTCGTTGAAATAAGGGTCATCCCACAACTCGGGTTTCTCCGCAAATGTAGGTAAATTCTTCATCAGATACAAGAAGCGCTCCTCGAAGGACACGCACTCTTCCTTGCGCTTGTCGAAGCGAGCGATCTCCATGAATGCGAAGCGCAAAGCGCTGCTCATCTGCTCGTGTGTCTCATCCTCGCGAAGGGAGAACTTGTGAATAAAACGGGAAGGGTCAGCTTTCTCGGGCTCAAGATGCCGAATGTCGAAATTGAGCAAGCCGAGGAAAAAGACCGGTGGGAGGTTGTAGTTCCAGTCTCCCTTCGCCCCCTTCTCAGTGATGGTTCGGGCGGAGTAGAAGAGGGCCCGCTCCATGAAATAGGCCTGGTTGGCGATCTGCACTTCAATGATGAAGGACCGCCCGTCCTTGGTGTCACAATACATGTCGTAAGTGACTTTCCGCTCCTGCTCGGTCAGGCCGGGCTGCTCGCTCTCGCGGATGTCGATGTCCTCGATGTTGAGCCCGAAGATCTCGTTGAGCGGACGGATAATGAGTTGTTTCTTGCCGGAATCCTTGAAGATCTTCTTGAATCCGAAATCGACCATCGGGTCGATGTAGAGAATCTGCTGATTGTTTCTCATATGTTTAGTGTCGGGCCGGGGATGGTTT
>CADAND010000005.1 GCA_902789245.1 uncultured Bacteroidia bacterium | reverse complement strand
TTATCCTGCTTGACCTTCAGTCCCAGGATGTCGAAGTATTTATCATCGCCCTGAATCTGCTGGAACGATACCCAGCGGCCGTCCGCCAGTTCCATCGTCCAGTTGTTCGTTCCGCCAAGCGGAATACCATCACCTTGCCCCACTTCTTCCACACAGGGCTCAGCACGAAGGCGGTCCAGCAGGGGCCGAATCTGCCCGGTCTGGCCAAAGGCATTATCGACCACGAGGATGTCCTTGGTGTTATAGCCCAGGTCGGCCGTAACCAAATGCCGGATCTGAAGACCCATTGTAAGGGCGCTCACCAGCATGATGATGGCCACTACATTCTGCACGATGATGATTACTTTGCTATAGACCGTCTTGGTCTTGAGCCGGAGCGTGCCGCGCACAATCTCGATGGGCTGCGCCTTTTGAATCAGCAGTGCTGGCACGATGCCGGACAGGACCCCTAGCACAACGATGAAGCCCAGTACCAGCAGCACATTGACAGGCGTAATAGCTTTGAAGATGGACACTTGATATTCCAACATGTGGGAGACCGCTGGGGAGAGCGCTTCGGCCAGCAGGATGGCCAGTAGCATCGAGATGCCGCAAATAAGCGTACTCTCGGCAATCACTTTCAGGAAGATGCTGCGCTTGTCGGCACCAACAAGGCGCCGGGTGGCCATCTCCTTTGCCCGGAAACCCGTCAGGGCCGTCGTCATGTTGATATAGTTCAGCACGGCAAACGCCAGGAGCAGTATGCACATGGCCAGCAACAGGTTTACGAAGCTGCGGTTACCAAACTGGATGGTCTCCGTTCCGTCCCGGGTCCCTTCTTCGAGAAAATACATATCCCTGAGCGGAATAATCCTGACTTTATCGTACTGGCTTTTGTACACCCAGAAATTCTCTTCACACCAATCCAGGATGTCGCCATGCCTGGCCTGCAGGTCTGCACCTGGATAAGCCATCACAAAGCAGATGCCGCCTCCGGCGTTGCTCATACTTTCATTATGGGCCGAATTGATCTTGGGCATAATTTCGCCCCGCATCAGTACGTCCGGAGCTTTCAGGATGGAGTTCCCGAAATCTTCATAGACGCCGCAGACAGTAAGCGGATAATCCGAATTATCATTCAAGGTTATGACCTGGCCAATAGGATCCTTGTCCCCGAAATGGGCATTGACAAACTCCCGGCTCACCATACAGCGGTCCTGGGAAACGCGCCAGTCGGCCTTGTTGCCTTCCACCAGGTCATAGCTGAACATCTCAAAGAAGGTACTGTCCGCAGCCATCGTGCTGCCATAGACTCGTTCTCCGTTAATGTTGAACGCTGCCGCCGATGCGATGTTGGCCACGCAACATCCCTTTTCTATTTCAGGAAAATTGTTCTTCAGGTGCTTGTCCAGCCAATAACCCATCATCACGTTATCCTCATTGGCAATCACATAAATCCGGTCCGCATTCTTCTGGAATGAATCCGTGGACAGCTGCCGCTGGATATACGCCGCCAACAGGAGCACAAATGCCATCGACACCGTCAGGCCCACAAGGTTGATGGCCCCGTATAACTTATTCTTCTTAAGGAAATTCCAAAAACTCTTCATAGCTTAGAATACCAACACGTCACTGTCACCGTAATTGTCATACCCCGAGGTGATGACCTTTTCGCCGGGCTCGAGGCCCTCCAGCACTTCGTAGTACTGCGGATTCTGGCGGCCGATGCGGATCTCTCTTTTGACGGCTTTGGTGCCCTCTTTGTTAACGACGTAGATCCATTTTCCGCCGGTCTTCTGGTAGAAGGTGCCGCGCGGGATAATCACGGCCTCTTCCGGCTGGCCCAGCTGCAGATTGAGGTAGTAAGTCTGGCCGGAGCGGATGTTGTCCGGCTGCTCACCGTCGAACTTGAAATCGGCCTTGAACTTGCCGTCACGGACCTCCGGATAAACCTTGCGGATGACGGTGGAATAGGTCTCGCCCTGGCGTTCGAAGGTGGCCTCCAGGCCATCTACGACGCGATCGATATAATGCTCATCGATCTGTGCCTCCACCTTATAGGTGCCAACGGAGTTGATCTGGCCGATCTTGGTGCCGGCAGCGATGCTCTGGCCCAGGACCACATCCAGCAGGCCCAGTTCGCCGTCGATGGGCGCCTTCACAATGAGGTTGGATTTGCGCTTGCGTATCATCTGCATGTTGAGGAGCATGCTCTCCAGACTCTCTTCCATCCGGTTGATCTGGGCCCCGCGATACAAACTGTCCTGGACGGCCCGCTCGCGGACCAGGTCGTATTTCTGCTTCGCCAGGCGGTAATCCTCCTCGGCTTTCAGGTACTCCTCGCGGGCGATGAGCTTGTCCTCGTAGAGAGCCTTCTGCTGCTCGTAGGCACGGCGCAGGCGCTCCACCTGGATGCTGTATTCCAGCACATTCTGGCGGACGTCCAGTTTCTGCTGCTCCATCGAGATCTGCGTATTGCGCTGGATGTTCTCCTTCTCGGCCAGGTCAGCCTCGGCGTTGAGGATCTGCATGTCCAGATTGTCGTTGGTGAGCACCAGGATGGCGTCGCCGGCCTTGACCGGGGAGCCCTCCTCGATGAGGATTTTCTCCACGATGCCGCCCTCCTGGGGCGAGAGCTGGATCGTCGTCATCGGCTGCACGCGGCCGCTGATGCGGATATAGTCGTTGAACTCCCCGCTCACGGCGCTGGCGACGGTCAGCGTATCCTTATCCACCCGCAGGGTCTTGTTGTTCGGCCGGGCGATCAGATACACGATAAACGCCAGCAGCAGCGCTCCCAGCCAATACGGCAGAGCCTTCTTCGTTAACGCCACGCGCCAACCGGTTTTCTTCTCGATGATCTTATCCATAGTTTTACTGATTTACGTATTCAACACCATTGTAATAGCGGACTACCGCCTGCTTGATGAGGTACCTAAACAGGCTGTTCATCTCGTCGGCCTGGGCCTTGAGGTAATTATTGTTCGCGGTCTGGAACTCCAGCGGCGAGATGAGCCCCTGCTCGAGTTTCTTGAGGTTCAGCGCGTAGGCCTCGGCCTGAACCTCGGCCTTGTGCTGCGCCTGCTCATAGGCGAGCGCCGAACCGTCGCGGTCCTGGATGGCGCGCCGCACCTCGGAGGCCACGTCGCGGCGCTTCTGGTCCAGCTCGGCCGTGGCCTTGCTGAGGGCGTTGCGCTTGCGCGAAATGGCTCCCTGGCGGCTCATGCGGTTCCAGATGGGGATGGAGACGGAGAGTTGGATGTACTCGCCGCCGTTGTTGCGGAACTGCTCCCCGAAAGGAGCGGTGGACGCCCCCTGGTAGGAATAATAGCTGGTGTTCCAGCCGGCATAGAGACCCAGGGAGGGCAGCAGCTGCCACTTGGCGGTGTTGAGCTCCCGTTTGGCGTTCTGCGCCTGCCAGGAAGCGATCTGCACGGCAGGGTTGTGGTCCATGGCGAAAGCGACGATCTCGTCCGCGAGGAGATTCCCGGTCAAGCCGGGAATGACGGTGGAAGAGCCGGGGATGGCACTTCCGTCATGTCCGACCTGATCGGACATATCCGTCACAATCTCCAGCTCCTCGTCCAGCGGCCAGAACATCAGGTCCTCTAGGGTCATCTTCTTGTCTTCGTACTGGTTGCGAGTATTCGTCAGCTCGTACTGACGGTCAGCCAGGTCGGCCTCCATCTGGATCACGTCTGCGTGGCCCTTCTGGCCCAGCTCTTCCTGGCGGCGGGCCTTGGCCAGCGCCTGCTCGGCCACGGCCAACTGCTCCTCGTACACATCGCACAGGCGCTTGTAATAAACCACATTATAGTACGCCTCCATCACCGCCAGGCAGATGTCGGCTTCCACCTGCTTTTCCTGCGAGCTGGCGATGAGCATTCCCGTCTTGGAAATCTTGTAGTTGTTCACAGCCTTGAATCCGTCGAAGAGCTCGAAACCGGCGCTCACGCCATAGTTGTTGTGGAAGGAGGTCGTGTTGAAATAGGTGTTCGTCTGCGGGTCGATGCTGCGGCCGAAGTTGTAGTACGCATAGGTCTGCGCGGTGATCTGCGGGGTGAACAGCGCGAGGGCCGCGTCGCGACGCGCGATCTGAGCGTCACCCACAGCGGCCTGCTGGATGCGCATCTTGGTAGAGTTGGAGATTGCATACTCCATGCAGTCATGCAGATTCAGTGGTTCCTGACCCTGGGCGCTTACCGTCACGGCGAGCGCCAGGGCCAAAAAGAACCAATTGCTTTTAGATTTGGTCAGCATAGGATATCGTTTAATCGCCTTCTCCCGCAACATTCCCCGTGCCAAAACACGCAACATGCTGATTATCAAAAGTTAGACAACTGAGCGCACAACAAAAAAGTGTAAAGAACTTTACAACTCTTTACACTCTCGGCTTTACAACTTTACAGTTTCTCCGCGCGGATACTACCTGAACCGGAGCTCAAACACGGTCTGGCGGTCATCGCTGCACAGCAGCTCAAGGGTGCCGTTGTGGTTCCGCATAATCTGGCGGGAGATGGACAGGCCGATACCGGAGCCTTCCTTCTTGGTGGTGTAGAACGGGATGAATATCTGCTCCTGGGCCGATGCGGGGATGGGCTCGCCATCATTGGCCACCTGAATAATCACTTCATCATCCTTGCCCATCTTCGCAGCCATGTCGATATGCTTCGCACCTGCCTGCAGGGCGTTCTTGATCAAGTTGATGAGGATCTGCGAGATCTGCCCTTCGTCGGCATAAATCATCAGGTCGTCCTCTTCCGGCCGATACCGGCAGGTAGCACCGCAGTTGGCCGCAAACTCGCTGTTCAAGCCGATGACGCTGTCCATGAGTTCCTGCAGGGCCAGGGCCTTGCGGACCGGCTTCGCCACACCGGAGAGCTGACGGTAGGTCTGCACAAAGCCGATAAGATTCTTCGATGAATCGCTGATGGTCTCCAGCCCCGTTTTGATATCCAGCTCGCTGTGTCCGTTCTCGTCTACAGACTTCGCCATCGCATCGGAAAGGGACGCAATCGGCGACACCGTATTCATGATCTCGTGCGTGAGCACGCGGATCAGCTTGGTCCAGGAATCCTGCTCGTGGGCCTGGCGCTGCTTCTCGAAGATGGTGCGGATGCGGTTCAGGGTGCGGTTGAACCTGTTTTTCTCCTGGAAGCGGAAATTCAGCTCGCCGTCCTCCAGCGCATCCATCATATAGGCTACCTTCTTGATATCCTTCCGCCTCGTAACCAAAGACGCTAACAACCAAACCAATACGGTAAAAGCAATCGCAATCAGAATTGCCAAAAGCGTCTTGGATGGAACAGGTGTGCTGCCAGCAAGCTGTGCCGCCCGCGGCATCATGAGCGGGAGGGGCCCGCCGCAGGTGGGAGGGACAAGCAGCCCAAGGCTGCGAAGGGTTGTCGGCAGCAGCACCTGTTCCATCTATAAACCGTATTTTTTCAATTTTGCATACAGCGTCGGACGGCTCACGCCCAGCATCTTGGCGGCGGCGGAAATATTGCCGTTGCTGCGCTCCAGGGCGTCGCGGACGAGGCGCTCTTCCTCCTGCGTGTTGCGGAGGAGATTCCCGGTCGAGCCGGGAATGACGTCGGACGTCATGCCCGGCTCGCCTGCCGTCATGCCCGACCCCGATCGGGCATCTATGTCCCTGGCCGTAAGATTCTCCGCTTCACTCAGAATGACAGCCTTCTCGATGCAGTTCTGCAGCTCCCGGATGTTGCCGCTCCAGCGGCCGCTTTCCAGCACCGCCTTCGCCGAATCATCCAGCCCCGTCAGCGGCCGGTGATACTTCCCGGCAAAGCGTTCCAGGAACAGTTGCGAGAGCGGAACGATGTCCTCCTTGCGCTCCCGCAGGGGCGGCAGGGCGATGTGGACGGTATTGATACGATAATACAGATCTTCCCGGAAGCGGCCCTCCCGGACCAGCGCCTCCAGGTCCATGTTGGTGGCGCAGATCAGCCGGATATTGACGGGGATGGGCGCACTGCCGCCCACCCGGACGATGCTCCGGCTCTGGATGGCCCGCAGCAGCTTTGCCTGCAGGTGCAGCGGGATATTGCCGATTTCGTCGAGGAACAGCGTCCCCCCGTCGGCCTGCTCAAATTTACCCGCATGGTCTGCATGCGCGTCGGTAAACGCACCCTTGATATGGCCGAAGAGCTCGCTCTCGAAGAGCGTCTCCGGGATGGCACCCGCATCCACGGCCACTATCGGCTTCCCGCTCCGAAGGCTGTGGGCGTGGATTTCCCGCGCCAGCACGTCCTTGCCGGTACCGTTCTCGCCGGTGATCAGAACCGTGGCGTCCGTGGGCGCAATCTTGTCCAGCGTCCTGCGGATGGTCAGCATGGGTTTCGAGGAGCCCCAGAACATAGATTCTTCGCTTCGCTCAGAATGACAATCACCGCCGGCACCTGTCATTCTGAGGGTGGAGCCCGAAGAATCTCTCCCCATCGCCTTGCGGGCCTTGTCCCGGGCAGCGGTCAGGACTTCAATCAATTTCTCATTGTCCCACGGCTTCACGATGAAGTCGAACGCCCCGCGCTTCATGCCTTCCACCGCCAGGGCGATATCGGCATAGGCTGTGAAGAGCACCACCTCCACTTCCGGCACCATCTTCTTGATTTCCCCGGCCCAGTAGAGCCCTTCGTTGCCCGTGTTGATGCTCGTGTTGAAGTTCATGTCCAGCAGCACCACATCCGGGCGGAAGCGCTCCAGCGTGGAAACCAGCGTCACGGGCGAAGGCAACGCCTCCACCTCCGCAAAATGCAGGGGCAGCAGGATTTTCAACGCCTGGCGGATGCCGGCATTATCGTCCACAATGAGTAATTTTCCTTTTCGGGATGCCATAGTGTGGACAAATGTAAGCATTTTTCAGTATGTACAAATACAAAAAAGTACTATCTTTGCGCCCGGTTTGCAAAGTGCAGACCAAGGGGTGCTGAGGCCCGTGGGGCCGAGGCTGAGATGATACCCTCATACCTGATCGGGATAATGCCCGCGTAGGAAACAGCTATCTTCCCATTTCCCCTTATTGTATAATTTATTTACAATTAAGGTATTACCATGCACAAATGTTTACTGAACGCCGCGATGCCGCTCTTGCTGGCAGCCACCGGCGTGTTCCCGGCTGCCGCCCAGCAGCCGGATTCCCTGCAGGTCGAGCAGCTGCAGGAGGTCGTGATCGGCGCCGTGCGCGCCGCCAAGGACGCTCCCTTCGCCGTAGCCAATATCCAGCGCGCCGAGCTGCAGGACTTCTCCGCCACCGGCATCGAACTGCCGATGCTCTTCGCCCGCACGCCGGGCATCCTCGCCTGGAGCGAGAACGGTGTGGGCACCGGCACCTCTTATATGCGCATCCGCGGTGCGGGCGGTTCCCGCATCAACGTCACCCTGGACGGCGTGCCCCTCAATTCCCCGGAGGACCAGACGGTCTTCTGGGCCAACATGAACTCCTACGGGTCCCTGATGGGCAGCGTGCAGATCCAGCGCGGCGTGGGCGCGTCCACCAACGGTGACGGCGCCTTCGGCGGCACCATTGCACTCGGCACCAAGGCTCCCTCGCTCGTGCCGACGGCCGAGCTGAACGCCTCTTACGGTTCCTGGAACACGATGAACCTGGGTGTCACCGCCTCCACGGGCCTTCTCTGGAACCACCTCGTCCTGGAGGGCGGCTACCACCAGACCACGACGGACGGCTATCTGCCCGGTACCAACGGACGCTCCGGCAGCTGGTTCGGCAGCCTGAGCTGGCTGGGCCGCAACTGGAAACTGTCCTACAGGCTGCTGGGTAATTTCGAAACCACCGGCCAGGCCTGGAACGGCGTCACGGCCGGCACGGACGACCTGTCCATCATGGACGGCACCTACGGCGAGAAGACCGGCATCAAGACCTACCGGGACATGTGGAATGCCGGCGCGGGCCTGTACAACTCGCTCTACGAGCGAATGATCATTGGCGACAACGGCACGTATTCCTTCGAGCGCTACCGGATGCGCGACGGCAGCCTCTGGCCCCGCACCACCGACAATTTCTGGCAGACCCACCACATCCTGAACTTCGCATGGGATATCAACGAGTACTGGAAACTCTCCGTCTCGCCGCACTACACGCACGGTTACGGCTACTATGAGGAATTCCGCTACCAGAACAAGCTGACCAAATACGGCATCGCGCCCTTCCAGCGTCCGGACGGCAGCACGGTCAAGCGCAGCGATTTCGTCCGCCGGAAAGGCCTCTCGCAGGACAGCTATGGCGCCGTGGCGAACATCTCCTTCCGCAAGGGAGCCTGGGAGCTGGTCGGCGGCCTGTCGGCACAGCAGTTCAAAGGCAATCACTTCGGCGTCCTGCCCTACATCGGAGATCCCGATGTCGAGTTTTATATCAAATACCTGTCCTCCACGCAGGGAGAGACGGAGAACGGCTACAAGTACTACGATTCCGACGCCGGCAAGACGGACGCCAGCGGCTTCCTGAAGGCATCCTACACCATCAACGACGCCTGGAGCATCTTCGGAGACCTGCAGTACCGCCACGTCAGTTACTGGACGAACGGCTACAACGACAAGTATTACGTCGACGACAACGGCGTGCCGCAGAAGCACATGCTGGATGTGGACGTGAAGTACGACTTCCTCAATCCCAAGACCGGCGTCAACTTCCAGCGCGGCGGACACCGGGCCTACGCCTCCTTCGCGATGGCGCACCGCGAGCCGGAGCGCAACAATTTCACGGACAACGGGAAATACCCCTTCCCGCGTGCCGAGCGCCTGCTCGACTGGGAAGCCGGCTACCAATTTGAAGGCAAGCGCTTCCACGCCGGCGTGAACCTCTATTACATGCGCTACCGCGACCAGCTGGTGCAGACCGGCGAGGTGAGCGACATCGGCGAAGCGCTGACCACCAATATCCCGGATTCCTACCGTCTCGGCGCCGAACTGACGGCAGGCTGGGACGTGACCCGCTGGCTGACCCTGGAGGGCAACGCCGCGCTGAGCCGCAACCGCCTGCTGGACTTCGACGAAGTCGTCGAGGACTGGGACAACGGCACCCGCAAGATCCACTACGACGACGCTCCGCTCGCCTACTCGCCGGACGCCATCCTGAACGGTTTCGCCACCCTCCATTTCGGCGCCTTCCGGGCCGTCTGGCACACCGGCTTCGTCAGCCGGATGTATCTGGACAACAGCGGAAACGCAGACCGTTCCCTGCCGGCCTACAGCCTCTCCGATCTCTCCCTGAACTACAGGCTCAAACCGCGCAAGGTTCTCCGGGAGGTGGTCTTCGGCCTGGATTTCAACAATATCTTCTCCGCCCGCGTGGCGCAGAGCGGCTGGGTGTACAGCGCCATCTGCGACAGCTACGGACACCCCGAAGAAAACCGTTACTACCAGATCGGCTTCATCCCGGTGGCGCCGCTCACCGTGCTGGGGCACATCACCTTAAGATTCTGAGCATATGGATACGCTGCGCTTTCTGGACATCCTCGGATTCGTCGTCGGACTGGTTTACCTGATCCTCGAGTACAAAGCCAGCATCTGGCTCTGGCTGGCGAGCATCATCATGCCAGCCATCGACATGGTGCTCTACTTCAAGGCCGGTCTGTACGCCGATTTCGGCATGGCCATCTACTACTGCCTGGCCGGCGTGTACGGCTATGCGTCATGGAAATGGTTCAAGCACGCGGAATCGCAGCAGCGCACCGAGCGCCCGATCACCCGATACAAGAAGCAGCACATCCTGCCTTCATTGGCAGCGATGCTGCTGCTTTGGTTCGGGATCTGGTGGATGCTCACGCACTGGACCAATTCCACCGTGCCGGTGGCCGACGCCTTCACCACGGCGCTGAGCATCGTGGCCCTGTGGGCCCTGGCGCAGAAATACGCCGAACAGTGGCTCCTGTGGCTGGTCGTGGACGTGGTCTGCTGCATCCTCTACGTCCGCAAGGGCATCCCTTTCAAGGCCGCGATCTACGGCATTTACTGCGCCGTCGCGGTACTCGGCTACCGGAAGTGGCTGCGGATGATAAAATAATTTCGTAATTTTGGGACATGCTTTCTGAGAAAACGCTCAAAAAGATGTCCCTGCGGGAAAAGGTCGGGCAGCTGTTCATCGTCCGGCCGGAGTCGCTGGAGCCGGCTATCCGCTATGATTCTGAGGCGGAACTGCCGCAATACCGTCTCCAGGCGGTGAGCGACGGAATGCGGACGCGCACCCGGGAGTATCCTGTGGGCGGCGTTCTGCTTTACGGGCATAACATCCAGGATGAGAATCAATTGCGCACATTCATCCGGGACCTTCGCACCCTGCCGGGCAGTCCCCTGCTCTGCATTGACGAAGAAGGCGGACGCGTGAGCCGGCTGGCGAACAATCCGGCCTTCGACGTGCCGCGCTTCGAAAGCGCCGCCGCCCTGGCGGCCGCGGGACCGGAGGCCACGTACCGGGCGGCGCGCAGCATCGGACAGTATCTGAAGAAATACGGCTTCGATATCGACTTCGCCCCCGTGGCGGATGTCAATACCAACCCCGACAATATCATCATCGGTACGCGCGCGTTCAGCGACGACCCGCAGCAGGCTGCACCGCTGGTCGCCGCCTACGTACGCGGCCTGCAGGAGGGCGGCCCCGCCGCCACGCTGAAGCATTTCCCCGGCCACGGGGACACGCTCGCCGACACGCACCACGGCTACGCCCTCACGCACAAAAGCTGGGCGGAAATCGCCGCCTGCGAAATGATTCCCTTCCGCGCGGGCATCCAGGCCGGCGCCAGGCTGGTCATGGCCGCCCACATCGCCGCACCGGCGGTGACGGGCTCCGAACTGCCAGCCACCCTCTCCCCCGCCATCCTGACGGACAAGCTGCGGGGCGAACTGGGATTTGAAGGCGCCGTCGTCACCGACGCGCTCGAGATGGGCGCCATCACCCGGGCCTTCGGCAGCGGCGAGGCCGCCCTGCGCGCCCTGCAAGCCGGCGCCGACCTGCTGCTCTGTCCGCTGGACTACTGCGCCGCTTTCGATGCGGTCGCGGACGCTGTCCGTTCGGGCGTGATTTCCGAAGCCCGGATCGAGGAGAGCCTCCGGAGGAAAATTGCTATCTTTGCAGCATGACCACCCTCTTCCTGATCGTCATCGCCGCCGTCATCCTGGTATGCGTCTGGCTCAACAACCTGTCCCTGCGGATCGGTATCCCGACCCTGCTGGTGTTCATGCTGTTGGGTATCCTCTTTTCCAGCACAGGCCTTTGGCCCATCGACTTCGATGATCAGGAGTTTGCCGAACAAGTTTGTTCCGTCGCCCTGCTGTTCATCATGTTCTACGGCGGATTCGGCACACGTTGGAAGGCGGTCCGGCCCGTTCTCCGGGAAGCCGGTCTGCTGGCCAGCCTGGGCGTCGTCCTGACGGCCGGCGCAATCGGGCTCTTCCTGCATTTTGTCCTGGGGTGGCAATGGTCCGAGAGCATGCTCTTCGGTGCGGTCATGGGCTCCACGGACGCGGCGTCCGTCTTCTCCATCCTGCGAAGCAAACGGCTGGGCCTGAAGAACTACACGGCGCCCATGCTGGAAGTGGAAAGCGGCAGCAACGACCCGGCCGCCTACATGATGACGGGCATCCTGCTCGCCGTCATGAACGGATCGACCAGCGGCGGGAGCATCACCTGGCTCATCGTGGCACAGATCCTTTTCGGCACCCTGGGCGGGATGATTATCGCCCAACTGGCCACGTTGTGGTTCCGGAACATGAAAATCCAGACCCAGGGCTTTGACTCGCTCTTTATCCTCGGCACGGCGATCGCGGCCTACGCCGTTCCTACCCTGATCGGCGGAAACGGCTACCTGAGCGTCTATATCGCGGGCATCATCCTGGGTAACGAGGAGTTCCAGGACAAGAAGTCCCTGGTCAACTTCTTCGACGGCGTGACCAGCCTGATGCAGGTGCTCATTTTCTTCATGCTGGGTCTGCTGGCACGGCCGGCCCTGCTCGCCAAAGCCATCCTGCCGGCACTGGTCATCTACTGCTTCATACTGCTGATCGCCCGTCCCGCTGCCGTTTTCGCCATTCTGACGCCCTTCCGGAAATACCCGGTCAAGCAGCAGGCTTTCATCTCATTCGTGGGCCTGCGCGGCGCCTCTTCCATCGTGTTCGCCATCATGGCCACGGTCTATTACGGCAATCTGCAGCACGACTTTTTCAACATCACCTTCTGCCTGGTCCTGCTTTCCATCTCCCTGCAGGGGGCGCTGATCCCCTGGGTGGCCCGGAAGCTGGACATCATTGACCGGCACGCGGACGTGATGAAAACCTTCAATGACTACTCGGACAACACCCCGATGCGTTTCGGACGGATAACCATCGAAGCGGGCGGTCCCTGGGCCGGCAAGCATGTCAACGAGCTGGTCCTGCCCGGCTCGATGCTGCTGACCATGATTATCCGCGGAGAGGAACGGCTTCTGCCACGCGGAGAGACCATCCTGCTGCCCGGCGACGATGTCATTATCATGGCCCGCGGCTTCGAAGACAAGAAGACCTATCTCCAGGAGAAGATGGTCAAGGTGGACAGTCGACGCGTCGGCCAGCCCCTCTCCCGCTATCCGGGCAAGGGACTGATCATGATGATCCGACGTGGGAACGAAATAATTATCCCCGAAGGCGACACCATTCTGGCGGCCGGGGATAAATTAGTGATTCTTAAGTTAGAAAAGGACTAAGCTACTGAATCTCGAAGAGATTGAGGAAGCCGGTCATCATGAACACCTGACGAATGTCGTCGGAGATGCTCTTGACGATGACCTTGCCTCCCTGGGAAGCCGCAGCCTTGCGCAGGGACAGGAAAATACGCAGGCCGGAGCTGGAGATGTAGCTCATCTCCGAGCAGTCCAGCACGATCGTGCCGGCAGCATCCGACATCAGGGGTTCGAAATTCTGGGCGACGTCCTGAGACGCCGGGGTGTCCAGTCGGCCAATCAGCCGAACGGTAGTCAAGGAGTCCTCTTTGTTGATAATAACTTCCATATGCTTTCAGTATTTTATAATTTTTTAGTCAGGGTTAAAACATTCTTGCCGTCGGCCCGCGCATAGCTGACCGTGTCCATAATATTACGGACCAGATAGATACCAAGCCCGCCGATCGGCCGGTCTTCCACGCCCAGCGTGACGTCGGCCTCCGGGGCAGCGGTCGGGTCAAAAGCCTGCCCGCTGTCTGAAATGATAAATTTCAGCTTGTCCTTACTCATGACGGCTTCGATGTCCACAAGACCGTCGGAGCCCTCCGGGTAAGCATACAGGATGACGTTGGTCACCGCCTCTTCCAAGGCCAGGTTCAGGCTCATGGCCATACCCTGGTCAAGTTTAATCTCATCGGCGATCGTCTCGATGAATTCTGCCAATTGCGGAATCTGCTGAATGTCATTGTGCAGAATCAGATGGCGTTCGGTTTCGTCCGGTTGCATATCGTTGAGGTAATGTATAAACAGCATGGTCAGGTCGTCACTCGGATCGGCTTCGCCCACAAAGTCGGAGACCGCCTTATGCATGACTTCCAGATTGTCTTTCGCGTTTTTATTCTTACACGTCTTCAGCACGGACACCATCCGGTCCTCGCCGAACTGCTCGTGAGAGAGGTTCTCGGCTTCGGAAAGGCCGTCCGTGTAGAGGTAGAGCGCGTCATCGTAATTCAGGTCCATCTCCTGCTCGGCAAAGGACATGCCAGGCATGATACCCAGCGGCAGGTTCGGTTTCGCCGGGAGGAACTGGATCTTGTCGGTATAGATCAGCGGCGGGTTGTGTCCGGCGTTGCAGTAGCGCAGGTGGCCCGACACCATATCCAGCACGCCGCAGAAGAAGGTGACGAACATCTCGTTCTCGTTCATGTCCGACATCGACTCATTCATCAGCGTCACGATGCGCTGCGGGCTCTTCTCATGGGCGGAGACCATCCGGAAGAGGCTGCGGGTGACGGCCATCACCAGGGAGGCCGGCACACCCTTTCCGCTCACGTCGCCGATACAGAAGAACAACTTTTCGTCCCGGATGTAGAAATCATACAGGTCGCCGCCGACTTCCTTGGCCGGGACGATGGAGGCGTACATATCGATGTCTTTCCGGTCCGGGAAGGCCGGGAAGATCTTCGGAATCATCGACATCTGGATGTTGTGGCCGATCCGGAGTTCGTTCTCCATCCGGTCCTTCTTTTCCTTGAGCGCCGAGACCTTAAGCTGGTTCTTGGCGGCCGAGCGCAGGATGAGGATCAGCATGCCCAGACCCACCAGCATCAGGATGGTGACCAGCATGCTCATCCGGCGGATCTCGCCGTAGATTTCACTGTCCGGGATCGCGATGGCCATCGACCAGCCCGTCTTCTCCACCGGGGCGTAGAAGACGAACATCCGCTCGCGGCGGCTCTGTTTCAGCGAGACGTTGCCGGCCTTGCCGGAAAGCATTCCGTCCGCCAGCTGGTTGAAGTTGGCCGTATCCTTGGCGCTCTTTCCGACCTCCCGGATGTTCTGCTGCATGTTCAGCTCCTCCACGGGGCTGACCATAATCTTTCCTTCGCGGCTGATCAGAACGCTGAAGGCATTCGGATAGACGCGCACGCTGCCGACCAGTTCGGTCAGCCAGTCCAGCGAGACATCGGCCGTGAGCACGGCGGCGACATGTCCGTCATTATCCACCACCGGGACGGAATAAGTCGTCATCAGGACCTCGCCGCCACCCTCGTCGATGTACGGCTCGGACCAATAGCCGAATCCATAGTTCAGCGGCTCGGTGAACCATTCCTGGGCCGGATAGTTGTACTCTTCCGTGGCCAAGGACTTGAGCTCGAGGTTCCCGTCCGCCGTCCGGCAGACATACGGGGAAAAGAGCGGCAATTTCGGGTTGTAGCCCGGCACCAGGGCGATGGTGGAGCCCATCACGGAAGGATTCTCTTCCACGATGCGGCGCGACACGACGGCCAGGCTGTCGGGATAGTCGAGACACCAGCGGGCGATCCAGATACTGTTGTGCACGGCCGCCTCAGCCTGATCCACGACGTCCATGATCTGGTTGCGCGTGGCACGCAGCTCGCTCTCCGCCCGCAGGGATGCCTCCTGTTTCAGCATACGCTGCGAGGACAGATACTGGATGAGCGATGTCGCTTCCAGCGTGACGGCAGCCACGACAATCAGCAGCAGGCCCGTTCCGGCGGATTTCCGCGCAAGGGTTTTGAGGTTGTCACTAATATCCATGGCTGTCAGTCTTCAGTGTCTCCCATGATAATAACCAGATCATCCCCCACCTTCAGCTCCAGGCTGCCGTGCGGGACGATAAATTTCTCTTTCCGCCGTACCATCACCACACGGATGCCGTGCGGAAGGTGCAGGTCGCGCAATGTCGGCCCGCGGGAAAGGTCTTCTTCGGTGACGGTGTGGTCGCGCAGCATGCCCATTTCCTCGGGAATTTCCATGCCGAAGGTCTCCGCCTCGGGGTCATCTTCGATGCAGAGATCCAGCTTCCGGGCCACGGGCACCAGCAGGGTTCCCTGGACCAGGAGCGAAAGCAGGGTGATGCAGAACACGATATTGAAGATCTCCACACCGCCTTTGACGCCACCCAGCACCGCGCTCATCGCAAACAGGATGGGACCGGCCCCCTTCATGCCCGCCCAGGAAATGTAAGCCCGGGCCCGGACAGACAGGCGCCGGAACGGCAGCAGGCTGAGGAAAACGCCCAGCGGACGGCCCACACAAATGATAAAAACACCGATGAGCAAGGCCGGCAACAGCATCGCCGGCATGTGCGACGGCCGGGCCAGCAGACCCAGCAGGAGGAACATCAGCAGCTGTGCCATCCAGGTCGTGCTGTCGAAAAACTTCAGGACATCCCGCTTGAACGGGAGATCCTTCATATTGCCGATGATGATGGCCGCCACATAGAGCGCCATCAGTCCGTTGCCGCCAATCATGGACGCGAGTCCGTTGGCGAACATGGCCAGCATCAGAATCAGGATAGAATAGAGCGGACCCGTGGACAGGCGGAACCTGCGCATCAGCCAGCGGGCGCCGAAGCCGACGCCGAAGCCGATGGCAACACCCGACAGGATCTGCCACAGGGCCGTCAGGACGATAATGAATGCCCCGTAAACCCAGGAACTACCTGCCAACCCGGAATGGTCGGCGGAAGTGATGACCGACACCAACACGAGCGTCAGCGTATAAGCCATCGGGTCATTGCTGCCGGACTCCAGCTCCAGCACAGGGTCCAGGTTCTCGCGCAGGGTCAGGCGCTTGCTACGCAGCACGGAGAAGACGGACGGGGAATCGGTCGAGGAAAGGATGGCTGCCAGCAGAAAACAGCCCAGCAGCGTCACGCCGGCACCGCCGATCCGCTCGCCCAGGATCAAGTAGATGAAGAAACCGGTAGCGAGCGTGGTCACGGCCAGGCCCACGGTCGAAAGCATCAGGCCCCGCGCCATCACCGGACGCGTCTCCTCCAGGGAGGTCCGCAGGCCGCCCGACAGGATGATAAAGGTGATTCCGAGGTGGCCGAGGAACTCGGCCAGTTCGTGATTCTTGATCTCCACCCCAAGCCCGTCCGGACCGGCGGCCATACCGATGAGCAGGAAGAGCAGCATCGCCGGCACGCCGAACTTGGCGCCAAGACGCGAAATCAGGATCGCGACCAGGACCAGGAAGGAGAAGAACAGCAGGACGTTGCCGGTCTCCAGGTGAATGGCTATGGCGGGAAGGATGGGCATCGTTTATTTCAGGATGGAAACAAGTTTTTCCCGGAATTCCGGCATCGGGCACTTGGTGTCACGCTCGATCATCAGGGTCTTGACGCCGGCGTAGGGATCAAGCTCCTCGTTGATGTCGCGCAGCGGGCGGTCGGAGCCGAAATAGACGGGGGCGAAATAGCTCCAGAACGTCTCGGCCAGGCTCTTGGGCATGTGGAAGGCCTCCTGAATGAACGCTCCGTCACTCAGGCAGCTGCACAGGTACACCATGGAGACATCGAGCATCGGGCCGCCGTAGCAGAAATCACCCACATCAATGAAATAGCGCTGGTCCCCGACGAAAATGGCGTTGCCGTACTGCAGGTCGCCGTGGTTGGCCACGTCAGAATCAGGCATGTCCGTGATGAAGCGGCCCAGCTTGTCCTTCTCCACCGGCGTGAAGAAAGGATTGGCTTCCAGAAGCTTGAGATAATGGTCCTTGACGTTCTCGAACTGCGTCGTATCCACATGGGTCTGATGCAGCTTCACGCACATCTCGGCGAACTCGGCGGCATACTTCTCCACATTTGCCGGATCCTCGCCGATGGCGCGGGCGTAGGACTTCTTGCCGACGATGCGGCGGAAGCGGATGCCGTAGCGGCCGTCTTCCGTCACGACATACTCGCCCGGCTCGGGCGACGGGATACCGGCCTCGTACACCTTGCGGGCCAGCAGCATTTCGCTCAGCGGCTGCTGGATCTTGCCTGCATGGTAGAGCTTCAGCATGACAGAAGGGTCGTCCTTGTGATTATAGCTCTCGCCGTTGGCGCCGCCGCCGGCCAGGACATAATCGGAGAGGGATATTTTAATAGCTTCCATATTATTCATTTCCAAACACTTGATTGATCAGATCTTCAAATTCGCGGAAGGCGAAGGTGTCCTGCAGTTCGCGAAGGGAGTCCGCCAGGCCGCGGTAGTGCCACGCATGGTCCTTGGGGTCCTTGGCGTGGAAAAGGTTCCACAGGGCATTGCCCTGCACGGCGTAGTCGCGCGCAATGGCGCGCATGTTCGACAGTTTGTCCCCCAGCGCCACGATCTTCGCATCGTGCGGCGCCTTCGCCAGACGCTCGATGGCCGCCTTCTTGCGGTCGTGCCAGCTGTCCTCGTCGCTGACGCCCTCCACAAAGGCGTCGCTCTCGGCAGCCACCAGGCTGGCGATCCGCTCGCCGAACTCGGCGCGGATCTGCTCCACGGTCACGTCGGTATCCTCCACCGTGTCGTGCAGCGCCGCCGCGGCCAGCAGTTCCTGGTCCGGCGTCATCGTGGCCACGATTTCCATCGCTTCCATCGGATGGACAATATAGGGGAAACCCTTGCCGCGACGCTCCGTCCCGGCGTGGGCGCGGACCGCGAAGACAATCGCGCGGTCCAGCAATTCGGTATTCAATGCCTTGTTTGCCATCTTACTTCTGGTTCATAAAAGGTAGATCCTGCGCCTGCTGGGTCAGGAAATCCGCCATCATCTCGTTGCTCTCCGACGGGCCGTTGAGCTGGTCGAACATATTGCGGATGCCGGCCCGGCCGCCGCCGCGCTTGAGGATGCAGGCAATGCAGATATCCTGCGGGCCCAGGGAAGAGGAAATGATGTCCAGGTCCGTCAGGCCGATCTGATAGCAGGCGATCTGGTAGGCGCCCTCGCCGTAGTCCCGGATCATCTTGGAGACGTCGCCGAGCGTCTTGCACTCCAGCATCTTGAACACCGGCAGGAAAGGCATCAGCGGCACTTCCTGGATCTCGGCCTGGTTCACGGAGGCGATGCGCCGGTTCAGGGAGTCGAAGGGCTTCAGCTCGAGGAAACTCCGGAAGGTGTCACCGTCCAGCGGGGCGTCGTCCAGGTTGCCGGAAGCGACCAGCGCGCGCACCCGGCGCCGGTAATCGGTCAGTTCGCTGCGGATGAGGCTGAACTGCTCGTCCACAAGTTCGAGCATGCCCGCCAGACGGCTGAGGTTGCGCAGATACACCTTCGGGACCTCCACGCCGCTCTTGTAGCCCGTGTCGTGGTTCATATTGGCCCAGGCGTGCTGCAGAACCGTACGCATCTGGATCTCGAAGCGGTAAGGGAATCCCTCCTTCGAGCAGATGTAGTGCAGGGAAAGGTAGCCGAAGCTGTCGATTTCGTGGATTTTCCGCTTGTCCACGGAATTGTCCCAATCCACCGTAAACAGGCGCTCCACGGCCGACGCCACCTTGTCGACGTCGTCCGTATAGAACGTGATCACGCGAAGGCCGATGATATCGGTGATGTCCGCCAGGCTCTTGTATTTACCGCCTTTGAGCTCGAGCTTGCCGGCCAGGGAGTTCTCCGTCTTGACACGGTACTCGATCGCTGCCACCAGCAGCCCCGCCTGGTCGAAGGTACTTCTCAGGGTGTTGTACACTTCCTTGGCGACAGCCTTGCACTGCGGGAGGGCGTCCCGGTATTCCTGGAGAATCGCTTCACAATGTGGGTCGAGATGTCTGTCCATCAGCAAATCTACTTGGGGTAAATCTTTACAAATTTACTCTTTTTTTGCTTTATTCCTACTACCCCGTTCGTTCTTTTTTTTATACCTTTGCGACCTATGGGCAAACTTTACGATGAACTCATGGCGGATTACCGCTTCCGGGAAGGGCTCAAGACCTGCATCAACTGCGGGACCTGCACGGCCATCTGTCCCGCCGCCGAGTTTTATAAATACGACCCCCGCAAGATCGTGGACACGGTCCAGCGCAAGGACGAAGCCGAGATTGAGGCGCTCCTCAAGAGCGACACCATCTGGTACTGCGGCGAGTGCATGTCCTGCTCGACGCGCTGCCCCCGCGGCAACACGCCGGGCCTGGTCATCATGGCCCTGCGCAACCTCTCCGCCAAGCTGGGCTACTTCACCTGTTCGGAGAAGGGCCGCCAGCTCTGGCCGCTCACGAAAACCCTGACCGGCAACGTATTACATACGGGTTACTGCATCCACCCCAGCACCATCGACTGCGAAGATTATCCCGAAGCCGGCCCCATCATGAAATGGATCCTGGACAACAAGCAGGAGGTCTACGGCCGGCTCGGCGCCAACTACGAAGGCAAGGGCCCCGGCGTCCTGCGCCACATCCCGCAGGAAGATCTCGACGAGCTCCAGGCCATCTTCGACGTCACGGGCGGTACGGAGCGCATCCAGGCCGTGGAGAAGGCCTCCCGCGCCAAGGCGGAGGAGTTGGGCATGGACTTCGAGGAATACACGAAATACACTTACAGACATTGCTCGCCGGGGCATTTCAATAACGAATGAGATTCGCGATCAGGTCGGGAATGACGGACGACAAAACGGCAATGACGGAAAAAAAATGATTTACCAAGGCAAACAGAAGATCTGGGCGGACTACCAGAAAGAGATTCCGGACGACCACTGGTTCTATGTCCGGAGCTGCATCCGGCAGAATTTCTTTCCGGCCAGCGAGAAATACTTCCTCAAGATCTGCCGCGACCTGCTCGGTCGCGACATCTATGAATCCGAGCACCACACCACCTGCGCCGGCATCGCCTATCACTGCGACACCATCCCGCAGGAGACGGCCATGACCGTCGTGGCGCGCCAGTTCGCACTGATGACCGAGGCCGGCTACGACAACCTCGTGACCTCCTGCATCACCTCCTTCGGCAACTACACCGAGATTCTGGAGACCTGGCGGGAGTTCCCGGAGCTGGAAGCGAAAATCCGCGAGCACCTCTGGAAGGCCTGCCGGCGCGAGTTCAACAAACCCAAATACGTTGCGCACGCCAGCGACCTGGTGTACAAGCTGCGCGGCGAGATTGCCGAGCGGGCGAAATACCACCTGGTATCGCGCGCCACAGGCGAGCCCCTGCGCATTGTGGAACACATCGGCTGCCATTATTCCAAAATGTTCCCCCACAAGGGTGTCGGCGGCGCCGAGTACCCCTGCGTACTAAGCGGCATGGCCGAATCCTGGGGCGGCCAGATCATCGATTACCCGGAGCGCCGCCACTGCTGCGGCTTCGGTTTCCGTCAGTATTTCGTCCAGGCCAACCGCGGCTACTCCGTATCCAATACGCACAAGAAATTCGAATCCATGGAGCCCTTCCACCCGGATGCGATCATCACCAACTGCCCGGGCTGTCCCTACTTTCTGGACCGCTGGCAGTACGTCATCGCAGAGCAGACGGGCAAGACCTACGGCCGGAACGGCTACGGCATCCCCGTCCTCACCTACGAAGAGCTGGCTGGGCTCGTGCTCGGCGTGGATCCCTGGGACCTCGGACTCCAGGTGCATCAGGTGGCCGTGGAGCCGCTGCTCGACAAGATCGGCATCCCCTACGACCCAGCCAGGAAGTACTTGGGAATGAATGAAAAGGAAATCATGAAACCAGGACTTCCCTCCGTCCTTAAATGCTGTTAATCCATGGTCAACCGTCAACCAGTCATCGCCGTCATCGGCGCCGGCATCGCCGGACTTGAGGCCGCCCGCCAGCTCGCTGCGCTGGGCTACAAACCCGTCCTGATCGAGAAGTCGGGCACCACGGGCGGACACGTCGCCCAGTGGAACCGCCTCTTCCCCGACATGACGCCGGCCGCGGACGTCATCGAGCCCCTGCGGGCGCAGACCGCAGGCATCAAGACCCTGCTGGGCACGGAGATTTCCGCCATCAACCGGCTCAAGGACGAATACAACATCGTCCTCTCGGACGGATCTTCGCTGCTCTGCCAGGCCGTTCTGTTCGCCACCGGTTTCCGCCTCTTCGACGCGTCGAAGAAGGAGGAATACGGCTACGGCATCTACGACCACGTGATCACCAACCGCGACCTCGAGCGGTGGTTCAACACCCGCGAGGACCGGCGGATCCAGCAGCCCAAAGCGGTCGGATTCGTCCACTGCGTGGGCTCGCGCGACCTCAAGGCCGGCAACACGCAGTGCTCCAAGGTCTGCTGCATCACCGCCATCAAGCAGGCCATCGAGATGAAGGAAGAATTCCCCGACGCGGAAGTTTACTGTTTCTACATGGACCTGCGCCTCTTCGGCAAGAAATACGAAGATTTCTATATCAAGGCCCAGCGCGACCACGGCATCCACTTCATCCGCGGACGCGTGTCCGAGGTGGGCGAAGCCATCGACGGACGCGTGGTCGTGAAGGCGGAGGACACCCTCAGCGGCAGACCGGTCAAGGTCACGCTCGACCTGCTCGTGCTGATGGCCGGCATCCTCTGTAATCCGGACGCCCTGCGCTACGCCCGCGATACCGGCGTCGCCGTCGATGACGACGGCTTCCTGAAGAGCCGCGACAACCTCGCGGCCATCACGGAATCCTCCCGGCCCGGCATCTTCTTCGCCGGGGCCTGCACCGGCGCCAAGACCGTGCCGGAGACGCTCGCCGAGGCGCGCAGCGCCGCCCTGGCCATTCACCAATATTTCTCGAATCGCGCTTAGATGGACTTTGGATTCAAACTCTCCCCCAGTTCGGCCGTCAACCTCGACACGGTGGACCGGCGCCGCTACGACCGCCTCGTGCAGTTGGTACCGGATGCATGCACCTGCATCGGCTGCGGCAGCTGCAGCGCCACCTGCACGTCGGCGTCCTGGACGGGGATGAGCGTACGCAAGGTCCTGCTCGGCCTGCAGCGCGGCCGGGACGCGGAAGTCGACAACATGCTGTCCGGCTGCATGCTTTGCGGCAAATGCACCATGGTCTGTCCGCGCGGCATCAACACGCGGCAGCTCATCCTGACGCTCTGCCGGCTGGATAAAAATGGGGAGGTCGTGCGATGAGGGAACGTTTTGCCAGCGGCTTCGATCCGTTCGTGATCCCGTTCCTGATCGGGATGATCTTCGTGCTGGGTTACTGCCTGGTCGCCATGATCCGCGTCGTCTGCCAGCTGCCGAAGACGGACCGGAAGCGCTTCCTGCTGTCGCTCATCACCCCGAAATACATCTGGATGAACATCCGGGATATCTTTCTCAACTGTCTCATCCACGTGAAGTTGTGGAAGCGGAACAAGGTCCTCGGCTACATGCACTCGAGCATCGCCTTCGGCTGGTTCATGATCATCGTGCTGGGGCACCTGGAGGTCATGCTCTTCGTGCCGCAACGCATCCATTTCTTCTATTATCCGATCTTTTTCAACTACTTCGTCGCCGAGACGGAGCAGACCCTGCAGGGCGCACTGCTGATGTTCCTGATGGACTTCTTCCTGCTGCTGATCCTCAGCGGCATCGTGCTCGCCATCATCAAGCGCTTCGCCTCGCGCATCGTGGGCATGCGTCGCACCACGCGGCTGAGCGCGCTGGACCAGGTGGGCCTCTATTCCCTGTGGGCCATCTTCCCGCTGCGCCTGTTGGCCGAAAGCTTCACGGCCCACATCAGCGGCGGCAGTTTCCTGACCATTCCCGCCAACTGGGTATTCCGGCAATTCCTGGGCAACGACCTCAACGCCCTGCCGACCTGGTGGGCCTATTCCATCGCACTCTGCATCTTCATGTGCGTGCTGCCCTTCACCCGCTACATGCACATCCCCGCGGAGATGCTGCTGATCCCGATGCGCAATGCCGGGATCAAGATCCGCCATCCCCGCAAGGGTTTCGCCCTGCTGGAAGTCTATTCCTGCCCCGCCTGCGGAGTCTGCATCGACGCCTGCCCGATGAGCGTGCGCAAAGCCAACCTGCGCGACTGCACGGTCTATCTGAACCGCCAGTTACGACGCGGCAACGAGCGCCGCATCGCGGAAATCTCCGACAAGTGCCTGCTCTGCGGCAAATGCTCCGCTGTCTGCCAGGTGGGCGTGCAGGGACCGGAGCTGCGCGTCGCCCAGCGCGAACGTCGCAAATTTGCCCTCTCGCCGTCCTACGCAGACTTCGACGTCCGGCCCATGGCCGAAGCCGTGGCGGGCAGCGGCGGCGTACTGTATTTCGCGGGCTGCATGACGCAGCTCACGCCTTCCATCCTCCGCGCCACCGCATCCCTGCTGGACAAGGCGGGCGTACCCTGGAAGATGATGGACCCGGACGGCGGGCTGTGCTGTGGCCGCCCGCTGATGATGGCCGGCCGCTCCGAGCAGGCACGCGAACTCATCGCCAAGAATGTCGAAATCATCCGCTCCAGCGGCTGCGACACCCTGCTGCTCTCCTGCCCGATCTGCTATCGCGTTTTCAAAGAGGAGTACCCCCTGGAAGGCATCCGCGTGGTGCACCACAGCGCCTTCTTCCAGGAGCTCATCGCCGCCGGCAAACTGCCCGTCCAGCGCGAAGAAGGCCTCCGCCTCGTCTGGCACGATCCGTGCGAGCTGGGGCGTGGTTGCGGCATCTACGAACAGCCGCGAGCGGCGCTCGCCGCCGCCGGCGAACTGGTCGAAGCCCGCAAGCACCACGCCGAAAGCATCTGCTGCGGCGGCAGCCTGGGCAGCCTTTCGCTCAGCTTCGAGCAGCGCCGTCCGATGACGCAGAACGCCTTGGAGAACCTCACCGCAGCCGATCCCGGCCAGATCGTCACCGGCTGCCCGCTCTGCCTGACAACCTTCGTACGCGAAGCCGACCGCCCCGTGCGCGACATCGCTGAAATCCTCGACGAACACTGCCGATGAGCCCCCTGCGACAGATCCGCCCCGCCGTCACGGCCGACATCCCCGCCATCCTGGACCTCCTGGAGGCGGCCAGGGGCATCATGCGCGCCGACGGCAACCTCCACCAGTGGGCAGACGGATACCCGCGTGCAGAAGACATAGCCGCCGACCTGGAACGGGGCTGCGGCTTTGTCCTGGAAGAAAAAGGCGCGGCGATCGGCTATTTCGCCTTCCTGCCCGCGCCGGAGCCCACTTACGCGCAGATTTACAAGGGTGCCTGGCTGGACGACGCACTTCCCTACCACGTCATCCATCGCATCGCCAGCGGGCCGGGCTCGCACGGCGTCTTCCGGGACATCATGGACTGGGCCTTCGCCCGGGACCGGAACATCCGCATCGACACGCACCGCGACAACCATATCATGCAGCACAACATCCGCAAATACGGGTTCTCCTACTGCGGCATTATCTACCTCGCCTCCGGCGACGAGCGTCTGGCGTACCAACGGCTCATTTCGCATCCGGACCCTGTCAAACAGACCAACATCAATTTTTACTGATATGAGAAACACATTCCTTATTATCCTGGCCCTTGCGGCAATTGTATTTGTCTCCTGCGACAAAACGAACGAGCGTCTGGCCGAACAACTGGCCGGCAAATGGATGGTAACGGGGACCGACGGCAAACCTGCACCTACCGACGTGAAAGCCGTCATCAACTTCCTCTCCGCCACCAAGGCAGCCAGAAGCATGTCGGGAGCCGGTTACGAAGAAGTAATCGACAATTGGCAATACGAAAAGCCCTGCGACGTGACCATCACGGGCAAGACCGTGACGCTGACCGACAATCCCGCGAAGGAAGTGACGGTCACGGTGGACATGACCGTCAGCCGCATCACCGACCAGGAATTTGCAGCAGACTGCAAGCGCGTGGTCACCATTGGAGGCATCAAGATGGAACCGACAAAGTCTTCCCTGCAGTTTTCACGCGTCTCCAAAGACTACAGCCAGGACATCCTCGGCACCTGGGAAGGCCGGGTGTCCAGCTCGGAGGGTTCAGAGCACGATGATGGCGAGCTGCACCGCTGGGAGTACAGAAGCGACGGCTCCTACAGCTATTACCGCCAGGATGAAAAAGGCAACTGGGTGGACGACGTGAACGTACATTCCGAATACTTCTGCGACGGTACGCTGCTCTGCACGCGCTGGAAGAACCCCGGTCAGCCGGAGATGCGCGAATCCTGGGAAATCGACAGCATCGAGAACGGTGTGATGAAGTGGAAAGCGCTTCGGGTGCGCGAGGACAAGACCACCTACACGGCAACCTTCCAGATGACGAAAGTCAAATAGGCATACCGTCACCCCCTGTAAAATGAGAATTGGCGAAGGATCCGGGATCCTTCGCCAATTCTCATTTCATAGCGTCCGCCTGCTTATTTGGCGGGTTCGATGACGCGGTAGTGTCCGCTTATCCATTGCATTTAAGCTACTTGCCCGGTTCAATAACTCTATAGTGTCCGCTTAAATGCATGAAGGCGAAGAGGCGGAGCAGGCCGTCGTAGTAGGCATCGAAGTAGCCGTCCTCGTAGGGCTTGTTCTCGCTGTCCCAGAGGCGCTGCGCGAACTCGCGGGCAATCTCGTGGTCAGCGGCCAGCGTAGCGGCGGCCAGGGTGGAAACGAGGCCCACGGAGTGGCGGGTGCCCGTGCCGCGGAGCTCGCCCATGCCGGCCGGCATGGCGAAGTCGACCTCGGTGCCGTCCACGTTGTACTGGTCGGCGAACTCGTCGATCCCCTTGGAATAGAAGAAGTCCTGGATGGTGTTGGCGTAGTTCGTCTGCCACTCGCGGTCGGCGCAGGCCCAGGAGTAGTCGAGGGCGATGTTCATCGGCACGCGCCAGGAGTCGAAGCGGAACGCCGGCTTCATGCGGCGGCCGAAGAAGGCGGGCGTCTCGATGAAGGAGCCGTCGAAATTGTTCGTGTCCGGGTTCAGGCCGGTCTCCGGGTCAATGCTCTTGTGCAGGTACTCGCGGCTGGCCTTCGCACACTCGCGCCAGAAGTCGGCGCGGCCGTCGTCCGCCCAGCGGGCCCAGACCTCGTAGAATGCAGGCAGGTGGTAGGAAGGATCGGTGTAGGACACGCCGCGGCCGTCCGGGGTGAAGATGATGAGGTGGTTCTCCTTGTTGATGAAAGGCATGATGCCCTCGGAACCATCTTTCTCCCAGGCGGAGTTCAGGATGAACTGCGCCTCGGCGAGGTAGTTGATCTCCCCGTCATTGCCCCAGCGGTTGGAGGCGAAGATCAGCGAGGTCACGAAATAGAGCTCACCGTCGGAGGCGGGACCCGCGCCGCGGATCGTGCCGTCGGGGCTGAGGCTCCAGGCGAAGTAGCCCTTCATCGGGCCGTCCTGGTACTGCATGTACTTTTTGGCCCAGCGGAACAGACGGTCGAAGACGTCCTTCTTGTCCAGCTGCACGGCGACCATCATGCCGTAGGACATGCCTTCGGTGCGGGCGTCGAAGTTCTTGACGTCGGACATGTAACCCATGTCGTCACCCACTTCGAAATACACCTTGTCCGGTCCACAGAAGACCTCCTGGTAGATGGACTCCAGCTTGGCGTCGATCTCCTTCTGGGAATACCCCATCTCCGCAAAGACGTTGCGGTACTTGTGCGTGTCGAATCCGCCCTTGGTCCAGGGCTTCAGGCTGGTCTGGCCGCAGGCCGACAGCATCATGCAGGCGGCGGCCAAAAGGATAAAGATTTTCTTCATTATGCTAATAATTGGTACTATCTGTCACGGAAGTTCCACTTGCAGTTGTCGCTGGAGAAGTCGTACTCGCCCAGGGCTACGGTGCTGTCGCCCGTGCTCATCAGGCACTTCTGATGCTTGCCGCATGCGCAGGTGATCTTCGTCATGATGCGGAAGGTGCCGTCGGTGAGCTGCTCGATGCGCCAGAGCTGCTCGTCGGCGCCGGTATACTGCGGCACGGCGACCAGTTCGCCGTCCTCGGTGGCGGCCAGGGCGCGCTCGGTGCCGGCGATGGTGATCTTGTAGTACGGAGCGCCGAGGTAGCCGCCCTTGTCGGGCACGGCCGTCACGGTCCAGCGCTGATGCGGGCGGAACATGTAGTCGCCGGCACGGACGCCGATTTCACCGGCGGGCCAGCGGTCCTGCACATCCTCGAGTTTCTGCTCTTCCAGCTCCACGACAGGCTCGTTCGGGTCGATGCGGAAAGCCCGCATGCCACCCTGCTGGCGCACGAAATCGACGGCCAGCTCCAGGGAGTAGCCGCGACGCTCGGACTCGATCTCATAGGTACCCTCCCGGAACGGGTCGGCGGCCACCGGCCAGCCGTTCTTCCAGAGCAGGGAGCGCACGGCCAGCACGCTGCGGCCGCTGCGGTTGTAGTCCGCCTCGTAGTGGAAGGACATTTTCTCCACGCCCTCTTCTTCCACGAAGTGGCCGAAGTGACCGGGGCCCGTGGCGCGGTTGCCCGCAGAAAGGACCATCTTGCCGCCGCCCTGGAGCATATCGCGGCCCATGTTGTCGAGATACGGGCCGGTCACGTTGCGGGAACGGCCGCAGACGATGTTGTAGGTAGAGTTGACACCGTCGCAGCAGGTGCCGTGGGTGCCGAGCAGGTAATACCAGCCGTCCTTGTACATGAGGGCCGTGGCCTCGCAGTCGATCGCGATGTCGACCGCCTTGTTGCCGGCCTTGCGCTTGCCGGTCCCGGGGTCGAGCTCGACAATGCGGATGGCGCCGAAATAGGTGCCGTAGGAGCACCACAGGCGGCCGTACGGATCCAGCAGGAAAGCGGGGTCGATGGCCCAGCAGTCCTCATCGTCGCCCGCGAAGGCCACGAGCTCGGGCTCGCTGTAGCCGAAATCGGGAGATTCCGGATCCAGGGTCTTGGTCCACATCGTGGTCACGACGCCGCGGACCTTGCCCTCGGTGCCGGGATAGCCGGCGCTGTAGGAAACCAGATAGCGGTCGCCGATCTTGATCACGTCGGGAGCCACGCCGCCGCCCGTGCGGACAGCGCCGTCGCGCCAGGTCCAGCCGTCGTCGGACATCAGTCCGCCGGAACCCGTGCCGAAGGTGTAGTACTTGCCGTCGCACTTGACGATGGTGGACGGGTCATGGATATAGACATTGCCGATCTGGGCGGCTGCAGGCAGGGCGAACAGCACCGTAAGCAGAATGGCGGCCAGGGAGAATTCTATCTTTTTCATAAGGCGTTCGGATTACTGGTTGGTGACGGTGAAGTTGGTGACCGGGCGGCCCTTTCCATCCAGGAAGCGGACGCAGAAGTCGCTCATGCCGGGGCCGTTGATGACGGCGCCGCGAATCACGTTGCGGCCGGCCTTGAGGGTGATTTTGGGAGAGACACAGTCATCCACGACCATGCGGCGGTCGCCGGAGAGCAGGATCACCTCCTCGCCGTTGACCCACCACTTGGAAGCGGAATTGGAACCGACCGACATGCGGACCGTCATGTCCTCCGGGACATTGACGACCGTCACGGCCAGGAACAGCGCCTCGGTGGGATGCAGGCCCAGGCAGGAGGCGAAGCGATAGAGTTTCACATTGTAGCGCTGGCTGTCGAAGCAGTGCCAGGCCAGTTTCGTCTTCTTGTCCAGCTTGACCTTCTGGCCGTCCTTCGGGACGATGGTCATCTGGTCCTTGAAGTATTCCTTGGCGAACTCAGCGTTGAGATAGCTGTCGTCAAAGATGGCATTGGTGCGGATCTCCGGCTTGGCGATGGGCTCCAGGAGCGACCAGCGACGGATGAAACCCTGCGCGTCGGGCGTCGCCGGCGCGGCGGAAACCGGTGCGAAATAGTCCTCGAGGACCGGGTGGTGGTAAGACAGGTCCAGCTCCTGCGAGCGTGCGGGAAGCGCCGAGAGCAGGCCCAGGGCAAGGGCGGAGAGCAAAATCCGCCGGGAAATAGATACTGACATATTGATTAGTAATAGTTAATTGGTTTTCAGTTAAGCGAATGGCCGTTTCAACCTCCGTTGAACGCAGACACAAATATAGCGAATGTCTCCATCATTTGCAACCCGGTTGCGCAGGGAATCGTCTAGCTTTGCAGCAGAAAACAAAAAGAACGTTATATGGCACACGAACATCATCACCACGAGCATCACCACGACGAGGACAGCCCCCGGGAGCGCCTCGTCAGGATTGCAGCCGCCACACTTCTGCTGGTCGGCGCCGTACTTGTCGAGAGGCATACCGACTGGGCCGCCTGGCAATATCTGCTGCTTTATCTGGTCCCCTACCTCATCGTCGGCTGGGACACGCTGAAGGAAGCCGCCGAAGCCCTCGCACACGGCGAGGCGCTGGACGAGAATTTCCTGATGAGCGTCGCCACGCTGGGCGCTCTGGCCATCGGCTTCCTGCCGGGAGCGGAAACCCAATTCCCGGAAGCGGTATTCGTCATGCTCTTCTTCCAGGTCGGCGAGCTCTTCGAAGGGATTGCGGAGGGCCGCTCGCGCCGCTCCGTCGCCCACCTGATGGACATCCGCCCCGACACTGCCCAGGTCGAGCGGGACGGGGCCGTGCTGACGGTCGCGCCCGAAAGCGTCGCCGTCGGCGAGGTCATCCTGGTCCGCCCCGGCGAGAAGGTCCCGATGGACGGCACCGTGCTGGAAGGCAATTCCTCCCTGGACACCGTGGCCCTGACGGGCGAAAGCCTGCCGCGCAGCGTCGCCCCGGGCGACGAAGTCCTCTCCGGCTGCGTCAACCTCAGCGGCGTACTGCGCGTCCGGACGACCAAAGCCTTCGGCGAATCCACCGCCTCGCGCATCCTCGAGCTCGTCGAGCACGCCGCCGAGAACAAATCGCACAGCGAGCACTTCATCACGCGCTTCGCGCGCATCTATACCCCCATCGTGGTCGGCCTGGCCGTGCTGCTGGCGGTGCTGCCACCGCTCCTGACGGGTGCATGGGCCACCTGGATCTACCGGGCACTGATGTTCCTGGTGGTCTCCTGCCCCTGCGCGCTGGTCATCAGCGTGCCGCTCACCTTCTTCGGCGGCATCGGCGGCGCCTCCCGCCAGGGCATCCTGGTCAAGGGTTCCGCCTTCCTGGACACCCTCTCCCGCGTGCGGACCGTCGTCTTCGACAAGACCGGCACGCTGACCGAAGGCGTCTTCGCCGTCACGGCCGTCCATCCGGAGAAGCTGGACGGGTACGAACTGCTGCACCTGGCCGCGCACGTGGAGCGCCACTCCACCCATCCCATCGCCCAGGCCCTGCTGCACGCCTACCCGGACGAGCAGGACGGCTGCAGCGTGTCGGACATCCGGGAATACGCCGGCAAAGGCCTGACGGCCACCGTCGAAGGGCGCACCGTGGCCGTGGGTAACGACAAGCTGATGGAGGAGCTCGGCGCCGCCTGGCATCCCTGCCACCACAGCGGCACCATCGTCCACGTGGCCGTGGACGGCGTCTATGCCGGGCACATCGTCATCTCCGACCGCGTCAAAGAAGACGCCGCCCGGGCCGTCTCCGAGCTGCATGCCGCCGGTATCGGGCAGGTAGTCATGCTGACCGGCGACCAGCAGACCGTAGCGGACGCCGTGGCCGCGCCCCTGCAGCTGGACGCCTGGCACGCCGGACTGCTGCCGGCCGACAAGGTCGCCCGCGTGGAGGCACTGCTTCCGCAAGGCACGCTCGCCTTCGTCGGCGACGGCATCAACGACGCGCCCGTCCTCGCCCGCGCCGACCTCGGCATCGCCATGGGAGCGCTGGGCTCGGACGCCGCCATCGAGGCCGCCGACGTGGTCCTGATGGACGACAAACCGTCGAAAGTGGCCCTGGCCGTGCGCATCGCCCGCCGGACGCTGCGCATCGCCCGCGAGAACCTCTGGTTCGCCGTCGGGGTCAAGTTGCTGGTACTCATCCTGGCAGCCTTCGGCGTGGCCACCCTGTGGATGGCAGTGTTCGCCGACGTCGGTGTCACGGTGCTCGCCGTCCTCAACGCCATGCGGGCATTGCATTGACGCTGTGAGACTTTTGCACGGAAAAAGCGGGTTTTTCCCGCTTTTTTCGTATCTTTGCGCCCCCATTATTTATGAAAAGAAGTATTATCATCTTTCTCCTGTTCAGTCTGCTGGGCTTCTGCGCCCACGCGCAGACTCGCGTACGCGGTGTCGTGACCGATGCCCAGACAGGAGAGCCGCTCCCCTACGTGTCCGTCGTTTTCCCGGGCACCCAGATCGGCACCATGACCGATCCCGAAGGCCGTTTCTCCATCGAAGCCAACGGCAGCTATTCCAACGTCAGCTTCATGATGTTGGGCTATGAAACCTTCATCTTCAACATCCGGCCGAACACCACCACGCGCGACGCCAAGATCAAGATGAATCCCGACACCTACGGCATCCAGGCCGTGGTCGTCAAGCCGCGCCGCCGCCGCGACAAGGTCTACCGCCGGAAGGGCAATCCGGCCGTCGAGCTCGTCAAGAACGTCATCCGCCACAAGGAAGAGAACCACATCAAATCCTCGGACGGCTACCAGGTCGAGAATTACGAGAAACTCATCCTGTCGCTGGACAAGTTCGACGTCAACTTCGACTCCAGCAAGTTCTGGAACAAGCTTCGCTTCATGGAGAAATACGTCGATACGGCCCAGTTCAAGAACACGCCGGTCCTGACGGTCTCCCTGCGCGAAAATCTTTCCACGACCTGGTACCAGAAGCAGCCCAAGCGCACGCGTACCTGGGTCGAACGCCGCCGCAGCCTCGGCCTGGACGAGCCGCTGGACGCCGGCGGACTCGGCACCAACATCCAGACCATCTTCGCCGACTCGGACATCTTCGAAGACAACATGGAGGTGCTGCTCAACCGCTTCGTGAGCCCGCTCTCCAGCTCGCTGGCCACCGCCTACTACAAGTACTACATCTCCGACACCCTGATGGTGGACGGAGTGCAGTGCATCGACCTGACCTTCGTCCCCTTCAACAGCGAGAGTTTCAGCTTCACCGGACATCTCTATGTCGTCAATGACAGCACCTATGCCGTCAAGAAGTACTCCCTGGGCATCCCGTCCCACATCAATCTCAACTTCGTCAGCAACCTCGCCATCGAGGAAACTTTCGACAAGACGGAGAACGGCACCTGGGCGTCTAAGGAGAAGAACACCTACGCGCAGTTCTACATCTTCAAGTGGATGCGTGAACTCTATGCCCACAAGAAGATCGTCCACCATGACTACGACTTCACGCAGACGGCCGTGCCGGACAGCCTGCTCCGACAGCCGGACGAAGTCATCGCCAACAAGGACTGGTGGCGCCCGGACGACTGGTGGAACGAACGGCGTCCCACGCCCCTGACCAGCAAGGAAAAGATCCTGGACAGCCTCATGACGGACATCTATTCCGTGCCCCGGCTGCGCCGCATCGCCAGCGTCGTCGAGTCCCTGGCCTCGGAATACTTCCCCACCACGCCTGCCGACAGACAGGCCAGCCCGCAGGACCGTCTGAAGAGCAAGTTCGACATCGGTCCGGTCACGAACATGATCAACTACAACGTCCAGGAGGGTCTCCGCCTGCGCCTCGGCGGCATGACCACCGCCCGGCTCAACGACCAGAACTTCTTCAACGGCTATGTGGCCTTCGGATTCCGGGACAAGCGCGTCAAGGGATCGGTCAGTTACATCCACACCTTCAAGAAGAAGGATTTTCACCCCTTCGAGCCGCTCCGGAACCTCATCACCCTGACCGCCAGCTATGACCTCGAAGCGCCGGGCCAGAGCTTCTCGCTGCTGGACCGCGACAACATCTTGATGTCCACCTGGAACCCCCAGCCGCTGCAGTACGTAGCCCGAGCCCAGCTCCGCTACGACCGCGAGTGGCTGTCCCGTTTCTCCGTGACGGCCTACGCCCGTTTCGACCGCGTCTGGCCGACGGGAACGCTCGAATACTTCCGCTACGGCGCAGACGGGACGCTCTCGCCCGTTAAAGCCTTCAACGACATTTCCGGGGTCATCCGACTTCGCTTCGCCCCGGGTGAGCCGCTCTTCTCCAACCGTCTCGGCAAAGAGGCGCCCATCACCCTGGCCAAGGACGCACCGATCGTGAGCCTGACCCATACGGTAGGCTACTTCGACAACACGTTCCTGTACAACAAGACGGAATTCGCTGCCGAGAAGCGCATCTGGCTGTCTTCCTTCGGCCACATCGACGCGCAGGTCTCGACCGGCTTCATCTGGAGCCGCGTCCCGCTGCCCAAGCTCTTCATGCCCAATGCCAACCCGTCCATCCTGCTGGTAAAGGATGCATTCAACCTCATGAAGCCGATGGAGTTCGTGATGGACCAGTATGCAGACTTCTTCGCCACGTACTTTCTCAAGGGCTGGATCTTCAACCGAATCCCTCTCCTGAACAAACTCAAGCTCCGCGAAGTCGTCTCGTTCCGCGCCATCATCGGCTCGCTGTCCGAGAAGAACAATCCGCTCTTCAACGCCGAAGGACTCTATGCCCTGCCGGCCGGGACCAAGATGATGACCAAGATGCCGTATATGGAATACACGGTCGGTATCGAGAACATCTTCAAGTTCCTCCGCATCGACTACATCCGTCGCATCAGCTATACGGAAGGCTTGTCGGAAGCTGAAAAGAACGGCATCAAAATTTCCTTACGAATCACCATTTAATGGACGTTTCCATGAAAAAGATCATACTTCTCCTCTTCACTTCGACGCTCCTCCTGACGGGCTTGCGCGCCCAGGATGCAGACAGTCTGAAGATCCGGCCTGTCAGCCTCGGCGTGCTGCTGCAGGCCAACTACGCCGGCGAGGACATGTATATCGCCGAGCCCGGCCTGTCCGCCTATCCCGGCTTCGGCGTCGAGCTGGGCGGCTTCATCGATTATCATCTGACCAGACAGTTCTCCATCGAAGTCCAGGCCATCCTCTGCCTGCAGAACGGAAGCTACGTGTCCACGGACAAGGATCTCGGATTCGTATTCTGGCACAAAAGCCCCATCAACTACCTGGCCGACATGCGTCTCTGGGGCATCGACATTCCGATCTTCGCCACCTGGTCCCTGCAGGCCGGCACGGGTCATGTCCGCCTGGGCGCCGGCTTTTTCACGCACGTCACCTTCAACGCCTGGAGTCCCGGCGACAAAGACTTCGTAACGCCCTACAACCGCGTCGTTCCGGGCGCGGAAAGCCCGAGCGGCAAGCCCCGCTACTGGCTCCATGACAGCCACGCCGGCCTGGGTTTCCAGGCGGGCTACGAATTCGCCTGCGGCCTGCAGATCAACCTGGGCCTCAAAGGCAGTGTGATTGACATCATCAATTACGAAAGCAAAAACGACTACGCCCGCCCGTACAAAATGACGCTGGGTGTGGGCTGGCACTTCTGATACTGGACAAAGCATGCACGCAGAGCATCATCATCATTTTCACGAACTCCCCGTGAACGGGGAGAATAATGCCGCGCTCCGGCGCGCCTACTGGATCTCCATTGCGCTCAACCTCACCTTCGTGGTAGTGGAGTTCCTGGCCGGACGCATCAGCCATTCCATGGGACTCGTGTCCGACGCCGGACACAAGATGCTGGATGTTTTCGCCCTGGGCATGGCCCTGGTGGGCTTCCGCCTGGCGGGCAGGGCTTCGTCAGACGCCCGGCGCATTTCCGCCATCATCGCCCTGATCAACACCTGTATCCTGCTGTTCGGTGTGAGCGTCATCGTACGCGAGAGTATCGACAAACTTCGCTACGCGACCCCGGTCGACGGCAGCACCGTGTCCTGGACGGCCGCCCTCGGCATCCTGGTGAGCGGGCTGAGCGCCTGGCTGCTGATGCGTCACCGCGGCGACATCAACACCCGCGCCGCCTTCCTGCACATGGCCACGGACTCCCTGCTTTCGCTGGGCGTCGTGATCGCCGGCATCGTGATCAGCCTGACGAGCCTGTACATCATCGATCCGGTCATCAGCCTCGTGGTCGCCGCCGTCATCCTCTTCAACACGCTCCGCCTGCTGCGCGACGCGCTCCGGACGCTCTTCGGGAAATAAAAGCGGACCGGCACGCCAGCCGACCCGCTTTTCGCATCGTTATAAATGCTTTTCCCGCCAGGCGCGCGGGTGCATGCCCATGACCTGCCGGAACTGCCGCTTGAAGTTGGTCTTGTCGTCTATCCCCACCATTTCGCCGATCACGGAAATCGGCAACTCCGGGTAGTTCAGCAGATTCTCACAGGCTTCCCGGATGCGTAGTTCCTTGCGCCAGGTCAGGACGGATTTCTGCTTCCGGATCCGGACATAAAGACTCAGCTGGTCCGCCGGGATGCCGATGTCATCGGCAATCTGTCCCAGATTCGTCAATCGTTTGGTGAAGCCTTTCTGTTCGACCCAACCCTCCACGGCGTCGCGGATCTGCCGCTGCATAAAACGCGGCCCGGCGGAAAAGCCGGAACGCCATTTCCTTTTGCAAAATAAAATCTTCATAAATTGATTATCTTTGCACTTCTAATTGTAAATTATGTTTGAAAATTTATCCGATAGACTGGAACGGTCCTTCAAAATCCTGAAGGGCGAAGGTAAGATCACCGAAGTCAATGTGGCCGAGACGCTCAAGGAGATCCGCCGGGCGCTGCTCGATGCGGATGTCTCCTACAAGGTGGCCAAGGACTTCTGCGACCGTGTGAAGACGAAGGCGATGGGTGCCAATGTGCTGACAGCCGTCAAGCCGCAGCAGATGATGGTCAAGATCGTCCACGACGAGCTGGCCGATTTCATGGGCTCCGAGCACGCCGAGATCAATCTCAAGGGCAGCCCGGCCGTGGTGCTCGTGGCTGGTCTGAACGGTTCCGGTAAGACTACCTTCAGCGGCAAGCTGGCGCTGCATGTCAAGAGCAAGCGCGGCATGAAAGTGCTCCTGGCCGCCTGCGACACCTTCCGTCCCGCTGCCATCGAGCAATTGAAGACGCTCGGCACGCAAGTGGGCGTCGAAGTCTATTCGGAAGACGGTGAGAAGGATCCCGTGAAGGTGGCCAAAAACGCCATCCAGTATGCCCGCAGCCAGGGTATCAGCGTCGTGATCGTGGATACGGCCGGACGTCTGACCGTCGACCAGGAGCTGATGGAGGAGATCTCCACCCTGCACAAGGCAGTCGCTCCGACGGAGACGCTCTTTGTCGTGGATGCGATGACCGGTCAGGATGCCGTCGAATCTGCCAAAGCCTTCAACGAAGCCATCGACTATGACGGCGTGGTGCTCACCAAGATGGACGGCGACACCCGCGGCGGCGCCGCGCTCTCCATCAAGGCCGTCACCGGCAAGCCCATCAAATTCGTCAGTTCCGGCGAGAAGATGGAGGCGCTCGATATTTTCTATCCGGCCCGCGTGGCGGACCGTATCCTGGGCATGGGTGATGTCGTCTCGCTGGTCGAGAAGGCCCAGGAGCAATATGACGAAAAAGAGGCTCGCGCCCTTAAAAAGAAAATAGCTCATAATCAGTTTACACTGGCCGATTTCTACAACCAGCTCAAGCAGGTGCAGAAAATGGGCAACATGAAGGACCTGGCCGGCATGCTGCCGGGCATGGACAAGGCGCTCAAGGACGTGGATATCCCCGACGACGCGTTCAAGTCGACCGAAGCGATCATCCAGTCCATGACCCCTTATGAAAAGGAACATCCGGAATGCCTCAATGGCTCCCGGCGTCAGCGAATCGCAAAGGGTTCAGGCACGACTATCGCCGACGTCAACAAGTTGCTCAAGCAATTCGAGCAGACCCGCAAGATGATGAAGATGGCTGTGGACGGCTCTTTGCAGCAGCGACTCAAGGCTTTCAGAAGATAAGCGAAAGGTCCTTTTCGAACATCGGGGCAACGAGTTTCTCCGGCACAAAGTACCACTCACCGAGCACGGCGCGGTTGCCAAAGTCCTGGGTGCCCACGGTGCCGTGCTTTTTGAAGTACTGGTAGACCATCTCACGGATCTCGGGAAGACGTTCCTGGATCCGTTCATCAACCTCTTCCTTCGACAGACCTGCTCCCTTCTGGAGAATCTCCCCTCCGCCGCTGGCACGATACGATGTCATGGCCACGGTATACCATTCGTCCTGCTTGAACGGGGTGCCGTCTGCAAGCGAGGTAATCTTCACCCGCTTCCCGAAAGGCTTTGTCAGATCCACGGTATAGACCAATCCGGCCGCTGAATCGAAATTGTAGGTCCGGGAAACGAAGGACCAATGCTGCGCCCCCGTCCTGGGATCCGGCGAATCGGAGATTCTCAGGACGTGTTCCCCGGGGGTTTGGATCCAGTTGTCGTAGGAATACTCCAGATAGTCCCTGATTTCCGACCCTTTCATCCGCAGGACGTACAACTGGTTCTCGAACGGATAGATCGTGAACATGTCGTTGTAGATCACCTGTCCGGCCGCGACCGTACCGTCAAACGTCAGCGGTGCCATGAAGGAAATCTGGGCGCCGGACGCCTCCAGCTGGACCATGTGGATCAGCGCGGCATAGTCGCACATGCCTTTGTATGCGTCGCGCGTATGAAGATCCACCGAAAGCGCTCCCACGGGCTGCAGGGTAAAGGCCTTGACGGCCTCGAAAGCCAGGTGGAATTGCTCTTTCATCGCTTCGTTCACCTTATTCTTGTCCATGCGGACCGTCTCGCCGACGACCTGCTTCCCGGCGGCCTTGGAGACCGTGATAACAGCATGCCCGACGTTGCCCGCACGGGCGCCGCCGTTGATCAGCCAGGTACCGTCCTTCTCCTTGACGAAGGGGACATGGTCATGCGAGCAGACGAGCACGTCCACGCCTTGCAGGCTCTCCAGCAGGTCGAGTCCCTGCGATTCGAGGATGGAGCCATCCCCCTCGCCCGTACCGGAGTGTGTCAGCACCACGACCACGTCCGGGTGTTCCGTTTCGCGGACCTTGTCCACCCATTCCTGCGCGCAGGGGATCAGGGATTGGAATTCTATTCCGCTCCATATCTTCTCGTCCAGCCATGCCTTCATGTTCGCATTCGTGAAGCCGATCACGGCCACCTTGAGGCCGCCGCGGCGGAAGACTTTATAAGGGGCGAAATAGGGCTGGCCGTCCTCGCCGACAGCGTTGGCCGCCAGGAAAGGGATGCCGCGGGCGCGCAGCTGTTCGTTGACTTTGTCGTACACGGGATGGCCGGTCTCGATGTCATGGTTGCCTACGGCCACGGCGTCGTACCCCATATAATCCACCAGCTGGACGAACAGGTGCTCGCCCTCCGTATCAACGTAATTATAGTAATAGGGAGCATTGTCTCCCTGCAGGCAGTCTCCGGCATCCAGCAGGAGGACGTTCTGCTTGCCCACGGCCTGCCGCAGGCTGTCGACCCAGGCGCTGACGGACATCAGGCTCGTCTTCTTCGCCTGGCCGTCGACGTAAGGTTCGTCGAACCAGGATCCGTGGACATCGCCAGTCGTAACAATGTGCAGGGTGCGCTCTTTCGGGGCACAGGCAGTGACCAAACTCAGTACAACTGAGAATATGGCAATCAGTTTGTGTCTCATAACCCGCGAAATTACTAAATTTGTCCCGATTATGAAACTGTTTACCGATATCCACTGCGAAATAAATATCACAATTGCGCATTCCGATTCTGTTTGCGTCCTGGGCAGCTGCTTTGCCGACGAGATGGGAGCGCGGCTCGAGGCCGCCGGTTTCGACGTGCTCCGCAATCCCTTCGGCACGCTCTACAACCCCGCCTCCCTCGCGGCGGCCGTGGCGCGGCTGGACAGCGCCGAGCCTTTCACGCGGGAGGACTGTGTGGAAATGGGCGCCGGCGCCGGGCGCATCGGCAGTTTCTCGCACCACACCTCCTTCGCCCGCCCTACGGCGGAAGAGTTCCTGACGCATGCGAACGCACGGCTGGCGGAAGACGCCGCCCGCTGGCGCGACTGCGGCGTCGTCATCCTGACCCTCGGCACCGCCTGGGTCTGGCGCGCCCTCGAGCGCCCCGGCCAGCCCGTCGTCGCCAACTGCCTCAAGCGCCCCGCGCGCGAATTCGCGCACGAGCTCCTCTCCGTCGAAACATGCACGGAGCTGCTGCGCAGCATCATCGAAGCGCATCCGGAGAAGCGCTTCCTGCTCACGGTCTCGCCGATCCGCCACCTCGGCGAGGGCGCCCACGCCAACACCGTCTCGAAATCCACCTTGCATCTGGCGATACAACAGGTCCTTTCCGGACCCCTCACAGTCATTCCGGGCTTGACCCGGAATCCCTTCCCATCCGGGTTTGCCCCGGAATCCCGGTCGGCGGACGTAAAGCGTCCCGGTGTGCCTGCGGCTCGGCTTCCATCCTCGCTTCCCGCTGACGCGGGAACCGGATTCGGCGCCACGAATCCTGCTGCGGCTGAGCTTTCGCCGTCAGGCAGCACCGGCGACGCTGGTTTTACGTCCGCCGTGCACTATTTCCCGGCCTACGAGATCCTGCTGGACGAACTCCGGGACTACCGATTCTACGCCGACGACCTCGTCCACCCCGCCCCTGCTGCCGTCCAACTCATCTGGGAACGCTTCCTGGACGCCTGCACCGACCCTGCCGACCGCGAACGCATCCTCGCCGCCGAGCGCGCCAGTCGCGCCGCCGCCCACCGCCCCCTGCGCTAGCACCCACTCGGCGACGCATTGTTTCGCCTACCGGGGGCAAAACATGGCACTGGCGCCCCTGGCGACGCGATTATTTGTCTGCCGGGGGCAAAACATGGCTCTGGTGCCCCGGGGCCTCGTGAACGGGAGGGCACTCCCGCGCGCACACGAATAAGAGGTGTGGATAAATTGGGCATAAAAATTTTGCGAAAAGATTTGGAAGTTTAAAAAATTGTTGTACCTTTGCGGTGTACTAATGAACTAATACACTGCAAAAGCAATGATACACATCAACAATCTGGCATTCAGCTATGGAAAAAATGAGGTCCTCCGGAACATCTCCATGGACCTGGAACCGGGCAAGATCTACGGTCTCCTCGGCGAGAACGGCGTCGGCAAGACGACGCTCCTGACCCTCCTCTGCGGCCTGAAGAAGACGCAGACCGGCACCATCGAAACGGACGGCCGCGACCCCTGGAAGCGCGAGCCCGCCCTCCTGCAGGATCAGTATTACCTCCCCGACGAGGTGGCACCCATCAACGACAAGGCATACGGCTGGGCCAAGGCCAGCGGCAAATTCTGGCCGAACTTCCGCCTCGACACCTTCGAGAAGATCCTCGGCGAATTCGAGGTCAACCCGACACAGAAGATGAACGCCATGTCCGCCGGCCAGCTCAAGAAGACCTACATCGCCTTCGCCCTTGCCTGCGGCACCCGTTTCCTCTACCTGGACGAACCGACCAACGGCCTGGACATCCCTTCCAAGGCCCAGTTCCGCTCCGCCCTGATGAAGTACACGGCCGAAGACTCCACCATCATCATCTCCACCCACCAGGTGCGTGATCTGGAGAACATCATCGACCCGATCATCATCCTGGACCGTCGCGACGTCCTGCTGAACGCCTCCATCGAGAAGATCTCCGAGAAGCTCTTCTTCGACTACGGCACGACCCTGCGCCCGGAAGCCCTTTACTCCGAGCAGCTGCCGGGCGGATTCATCCAGGTCCTCCCCAACACGGAGAAAGCCGACAGCAAGGTGAACATCGAAGCCCTTTTCAACACCGTCCACATGCACAAGGATCTCGTCAAAAACCTCTTCAACCATGAATAACATTTTCGACTTCAAGCGTTTCGGGAACTATTTCCTATACGACCTGCGCAATGCGAAGAACAACTACGCGCTCAGCCTGCTGATCTGCGGCACGCTTCCCATCATCGTGTTCGCCTTCGCCCAGCTCCTCAGCCTGATCTTCCAGCAGCGTTTCATGACGCTGGAGATGATACCCAAATTCATGCAGCTCGGCATTGCCTACACCATCGTCCTGCTCGGCGCAGGCACCAAGATCTACGGCAACCTGACCGAGAAGCGGGCCGGCTCCAACTTCCTGATGATCCCGGCTTCCACCTTTGAGAAATGGCTCTCCATGGTGATAATCGTCTGCATCGTGCTGCCCGCCGCCCTGATCTGCCTGCAGCTCGCCAGTGATGCCCTGATGAGCCTGCTCTTCCCCAACCATTACGGCGACCGCGTCCTCAAGCTGGACTTTCTCCAGGGAATGAAGGACGGCATGGCAGAAAACGGGCTCAACATCAAACTGGAATTGATCCTCTTCCTGGATTGGGTCTCGAGCATCCTGACCTTTGTCCTCGGTGCGCTCTGCTTCAAGAAGAGCAAAGTCGGCAAGACCATCCTCTGCCTCTTTGCCTTCAGCACCATCCTCTCCACCATCGCAATGATCTTCTTCGGACACAACGGACCGGACTTCATCGGCTTCTTCGACGACATGGATCCCATCAAAGCGGCCAGCATCATCAACTGGTTCCTCAATATCAACTTCACTGTCATCATCGGAGGCCTCCTGGCCGGAATATATTACCGCCTCCGCACACTTAAACATTAAATAATATGGAATTCGACAGTAACAAACCCATCTACATCCAGATCGCGGACAATCTCTGCGAGCGGATCCTCTCCGGGGAGTTCAAACCCGGCGGGCGCATCCCCTCGGTCCGGGAATGGGGAGCGGAGATCGGGGTCAACCCGAACACCGTGGCCAGGTCCTACGAAATCCTCACGGACCGCAAGGTCATCTACAACCAGCGCGGTATCGGCTTCTTCGTCGCAGGCGACGCCATCGACGTGATCCGCGAGACGGAGCGCCGCAAGTTCATCGACGAAGAGCTCCCGATCTTCCGCAGTCGCGCCGCCCTGCTCGGCATCAACCTCAAGGAATTTATCGACTAAAAAAGCACAGACATGAAAAAGATTGCATACGTCCTCGGAGCAGCCCTGCTGCTCACCCTCCCCTCCTGCCGCTTCGTCAAGATGAGCGAAGACTTGAAGAATGAGATCCGGGAGAACGGCTACACCATGAATGGAGAATCCTCCGGCGAGCAGATTACCGCCAGCGACAACTACATCACCCGCGACGAGGTGACCGGCGAGTTCCACAGCCTGACCTGCAACCTGCCCGGCGACGTGGTCTACACGCCAGGCGAATGCGCCGTGTCCATCTACGCCCCGGACAATGTCCACGACATCGTGACCGTCCGCAACGAGAACGGCACCCTGGTGATCAAAACCTCCACCACCCGCATCCGCAACCTCAAGAAAGTCAAGATCAACGTCTCCAGCCCCGTGCTCGAGAACCTGACCTTCAACGGCGCCGTGGACTTCAACGCCCCGCAGGGCATCACCGCCCTGGACTTCAACGCGACCGTTAACGGTGCCGGCGACATCGACATCAACGGTCTGAAGAGCGGCAACGCCACCCTGAACGTCAACGGTGCCGGCGACGCCCGCATCAGCAGCATCGACTGCGACGAGCTGGCAGTGGCCATTGCCGGCGCCGGCGACGCGGTCGTCTCCGGCCGCGTCAGCGGCAAGGCCAACATGAGCATCAGCGGCGCCGGCGACATCGACGCCCGCGAGCTCCAGTGCGCCAGCTTCGACTCCAAGGTGCGCGGCATCGGAAGTGTCAAGAAACCTAAATAATTAAACAATATTCTATGCTGACAACGGCTGACGGGCACCCTGTGAAGGATGCCCGTCAGCTTTTTCGGAGCGTAGAGTTAAACTTAAATTTTACCTATATAACAAATATTATTAATTAAAATTTCGGGATCTCAAAGGTGGAAGCGGGGATCGTGACGTTCTCTTCGAGTTTCACGGCCTCGTTGCCGAACTGGAACTGACCGCCGTCGGTGAGGGACTTCAGGGCGATACCGTTCCAGACCCAGACGGTCTGGCTCATGGTCATACCCATCTGCTCAGCCTCCATCGTGTACTTGGTGCATTCCTTGCCAAGGATCGTCTCCTTGCCGGCTTCCTTGATCTTGTTGGCGGACTTGACCGCATCGGTCAGATTGAGGAAGTTGATGTCGCTGCCGCCCATCATGCCGCCGGCAGGCATTTCCTGGACCTGCTTCTCGGCCACGTTGACCATGTAGGTCTTGCCGTCCTTGCGGATGATGGACATCTCCATCTCGTTGCCCATGAAGTTCATCTTCATCTTCTGGGCCTCGAGGGCGCCATAGTTGTCGAAATAGATGGTGGTTTCACCCATTTCGGACTTCTGGGTCAGAATGCCCGACTTGATGCCGTAGCGGTTCTGGGCCGAAGCCACTCCCGCAACGCTTGCGAGCAGGAGCACCAGGGAAATCAGTTTTTTATGCATCGTAAAAATGGTTTTGGTTGTTTCGTTTTACGGTGCAAACATAAAAAAACCGGACCTTGCGCGGTCCGGTTTTTCGACGAATTGCCTGTTTTCTTCGACGAATGACCCGAATTACTCTTCGGCGGGCTTCATCGTCGTATAGACATTGGTCACATCCTCGTCATCCTCGAGCATGCCGGTGAGCTTGTCGAGGGTGGCGCGCTGCTCGTCGGTGACATCCTTGAGGTCCACGTTCGGGATCTGCTCGAAGCCACCGGAGATGAGTTCGTAACCGTTCTCTTCAATGTATTTCTGGATCTGGCCGTAGGCGCTGTAGTCACCGTACATCACAATGACCGGCGTCACGTTGCCGTCCTTGTCTTCCTCTTCCTGGCGGAAGAGCTCTTCCACGCCGTAGTCGATGAGTTCGAGCTCGAGCTCCTCGAGATCGACGCCCTCCTTCTCCTTGACGCGGAAGGTGCACTTGCGGTCGAACATGAAGCTCACGGAACCGGTCGTTCCCAACGAACCGCCGCACTTGTTGAAGTAACTGCGGACGTTGGCCACGGTGCGGGTATTGTTGTCCGTGGCAGCCTCCACGAGGTAGGCGATGCCGTGCGGGCCGAAGCCTTCGTAGATGATCTCCTTGAAGTCGCCCTGCTTGCTCTCGGTCGCCTTCTTGATGGCGCGCTCGATGTTCTCCTTGGGCATCTGCTCGGAACGGGCTTCAGCCATGAGGGCGCGAAGGCGCGGGTTGCCGGTCACGTCGGGACCGCCCTGCTTGACGGCGATGGTGATTTCCTTGCCCAGTTTGGTAAAGGTACGGGCCATGTGGCCCCAGCGCTTCAGTTTGCGCTCCTTGCGGAATTCAAATGCTCTTCCCATAATTATTCAGCGACTCCGGCGATGTATTTGGCGATATCGTAAGCTTCGAGGGACTGCGGATACTTCTCCTCGATGGTCTTGTAGCAGGCCAGGGCTTCCTCCTTGCGGCCCAGCGCCTCGAGGGCGGAGCCTTCCTTGAGGAGATAGCCGGCGGCGAAGACGTTGTCAGCGACGTTCACGGCAGCCTTGTAGCTGCGCACGGCGGCCTCGTAGTCGCCGAGGGCGACGTAGGCGTCACCTTCGCAGGACTTGGCGCGGGCGGCGAGAACGGGCTCCTTGCCGTTGTACTTCTTCAGGTAGGAGAGGGCTTCCTCGTTGTTGCCAAGCTCAAGCTCGCAGATGCCGGCATACAGATAGACGGCCTTGCCGGCCTTGGCACCATAATCGGCGATGATGTCGGCGAAACCGAGGTTGTTGCCGTCCCCGTTGAGCGCAAGCTCGTACTCACCGGCCTGGAAGCTCATCTCGGCGGGATAGCACTGCTGCATCGCCTCGACGCACTTGGGCTGGTAGATGAACTTGTTGTAGGCGAGGATGCCGAGACCAATCACCAGCAGCGCAATCACGCAGCACCAGATGGTCTTTTTGTTTTCGTTGAAGAACTGCTCGGTGGCGGAAACGGTCTGCTCGATGTTCTCCTGCCGCTGGGCTTCTTTTTCATTCAGATTTTTCTGAGCCATATAAGAATTATTTTGATTACTCGTTTATTTTTAGCCCGCAAAATTAGAAAAAATACTTTAACTTTGCAAGACATGGCCACGCTTCAGAAAATCGTCATCCAGGACTTCCGCAACATCCAATTGCAGGAGCTCGCCTTCTCTCCCAACATCAACTGCATCAGCGGCGGAAACGGCGAGGGCAAGACCAATCTGCTTGACGCGATCTGGTATCTGTCGATGACCAAGAGCGCCTTCTCGGCCTCCGACCGCTTCAACTTCCGCTACGGCACTTCCGCCTTCGCCCTGTCCGGCACCTATGCCCTGCCGGGCGGCACCGCCGCCCGTTTCAGCATCCGCGTCCAGGACGGCGGCCAGAAGAGCGTCCGCCGCGACGACAAGCCCTACGAACGCATCTCCGAGCACATCGGCGTGCTGCCCATCGTGATGGTCTCCCCCGCCGACACGGCCATGGTGAGCGAGGCCGGCGAGGAGCGGCGCAAATTCGCAAACGCCGTGCTCTCGCAGATGGAGCAACCGTACCTCTCTGACGTCCAGCAATACAACCGCCTGCTCCTGCAGCGCAACAAGCTGCTCAAGGCCGGGATCGCCGACGAGGCGCTGCTCGGCACCTTCGACGAGCAGCTCTCCGCCCTGGCCGCGCCCATCTACGAGCGGCGCAGCGCCTTCTGCGAGCGGCTCGTTCCGGTCGTGCAGCAGTACTACGCCGAGATCTCCGGCGGCCGTGAGCAGGTGGGCATCGAGTACCGCTCCGACCTGCAGAAAGGCGACCTGCGGGAGACCCTTCGCGCGCACCGCGACCGCGACCTGGTGCTCAAGTTCACCTCGGCGGGCGTCCAGCGCGACGATTTCCTCTTCACGATGGACGGGCACCCGATCCGCCGCTGCGGCTCGCAGGGGCAGCAGAAGTCATTCCTCGTGGCCCTCAAATTCGCCCAGTACGAGGTCATGAAATCGGCCTACGGCTATCCGCCCATCATGCTGCTGGATGACCTCTTCGACAAGCTGGACATGAACCGGGTCGGCAACCTGCTCCGCCTGGTGGCGGACAAGGAGTTCGGCCAGATTTTCCTGTCCGACTCCAACAAGGTCCGCACGGAATCCATCGTGGACACGCTCACCGCGGACCGCAGCTATTTCGAGGCGAAAGGAGGCGTCTTCACTCCCGTCAATGAGTAGAGTCGCACGCAAGACCGCCCTTCCCCTGTCCGAGCTGATCCACGAATACCTCCGCGCAAGCAAACTCACATCCGGACTCAACACCCAGCGCATCTTCGCGGCCTGGGACGCCGCTTCCGGCGCCGGCCGCTACACGATACGCCGCTTCTTCCGGGATGGAAAACTTTATATCACCGTGGACTCCTCCGTGGTGCGCAGCCAGCTGACCTTCCAGCGCGACACCCTGCTCGCCAAGGTCAACGCCCTGCTCGCGCAGGATGAGCTGTACACCCGGGTCGATGCCGACGAGACCATCGTCAAAGAATTGATTTTGAAATGAAATTTGTCATAGACCGCGCCATACCCTTTATTGAAGGCGTCTTCGAGCCCTACGGCGCGGAGGTGATCTACAAGGACGGACCGGAGATCGTCCGGAAAGACCTGCTGGATGCCGACGCCCTCGTCATCCGCACCCGCACGCGCTGCAACGCCTCCCTGCTGAAAGGGACGGCCGTCAAGCTCATCGCCACGGCCACGGCCAGCATGGACAACATCGACCAGTCGTGGTGCAAGGAGCACGGGATCTACGTCCAGAACGCCTCCGGCTGCAACGCGGGCGGCGTGACGAACTACGTCTTCTCCGCCCTCTTCGGGACCGCCTCCCGCAAGAGCATCCCCATCGAGGGCGCGACGATCGGCATCATCGGCCTGGGCTCCGCCGGCTCCCGCGTCGAGGAGACCGCCCTCGCGCTGGGATTCAAGACGCTCCGCTATGACCCGCTCCGGGCCGAGAAGGAATGGCACACGGAATTCCACGACCTGGACACGGTCCTGGAAGGGTCCGACGTCATCACGATGCACATCCCCGTCAACGCCACCACGCGCGGCATGGCCAACGCCCATTTCTTCGCCAGGATGAAGCCCGGCGCCTTCTTCATCAATGCCGCCCAGGGCGAGCTCGTCGTGGAGAAGGACCTCCTCCGGGCCATCCCCCGCCTCGGCCCCGTGGCCCTCGACGCCTGGTGCCACGAGCCCAATGTCAACCGCAAATTGATGGACCTCGTGGACATCGCCACCCCGCACATCGCCGGCTACACCCTGCAGGGCAAGCAGATCGGCACGTCGCTAGCCATCCGTGCCGTCGCGCGCTTCTTCTCGCTGAAGGAACTATATGAGTTCTTCCCAACCACGGAAATCCTGGAATACCAGGCCGTCAAGATTGACGCCCACGACAAGACCCAGGGCCAGATCGCCTCGGTCATCCAGTACAATTATCCGATCTTCACGGACGATTTCATGTTCCGGATGAATCCGGACCGGTTCAACGAGCTTCGCGTCAACTACCGATACCGCCGGGAATTCTACTTTTAACAACCACATAAAACACAATAACACATGGACAAAACCACTATGAATGCTCAAATCGAGCGCTTCCGCAAGGGCTTCCCCTGGCTGAAGATCGTCGCGCCCGCCATCCCGGGCAATGGAATCGAGGTGCTGGACGAAGCCGCCCAGGACGCCGCCGTCCGCTATGCCGAGCAGGCCACCGTGCACGGCCGCTGCAAGTTCGTGCCCGCCTCCGGCGCCGCCTCCCGCATGTTCAAGGACATCTTCGCGGGCATCGACGCCCCCAACGCGGCCACGGAGAAGCTGGCCGCCAACCTGGAGAAATTCGCTTTCTATTCCCCTGAGGTCTTCGGGAAGGCACCTTTCGACCCCGTCGACACCGCCCGCAAGCTCCTCACCGACGCAGGGCTCGCCTACGGCACCAAGCCGAAGGGCGTGCTGAAATTCCACCGCTACGCCGACGAGACGCGCACCGCCCTGGCGGAGCACTTCGTCGAAGGCCAGGCCTACATGCGCAACGCCGACGGCAGCGTGGACCTCGTCGTCACCATCTCCCCGGAGCACCGGCCCCTCTTCGAGGCCGCCGTGGAGGAAATCCGCGCGGACTACGAGCAGCGCTACGGCGTAAAGTACAACATCACGTTCACCTACCAGGCCAAGGAGACCGACACCCTGGCGGTGGACGCCGAGGGCAAGCCCTTCCTCAAGGAAGACGGCAGCATCCTGACCCGCCCGGCGGGCCACGGCGCCCTGATTTATAATCTGAACGAGCTGGACGCGGAGCTCGTGTCCATCAAGAATATCGACAACGTCTGCGTGGAGCGCATGCAGCCCACGACCTACCGCTGGAAGAAGGTCCTGATGGGCCGCGCGCTGGAACTGCGCGACCGCATCCACGGCTACATCTACGCGCTGGACCAGCTCACGCAGATACGCAAGGAAATTGCAGACGCTTCCTATATCCCGGTTTACAATGTCGTCCAGGACGATCCCTTCGCCACGCCGGAGTGCCAGCAGCTCTGCAACGAGATCGAGGAATTCCTCCACGACGAGCTGCGCATCGAGTTGCCGGAGCCCAAGGACAGCCGCGACCGCGCCGAGATGCTGCGCGCCAAACTTGACCGTCCCATCCGCGTCTGCGGCATGGTCAAGAACCTTGGCGAGCCGGGCGGCGGTCCCTTCATTATCCGTGACAAGGACGGCGCCACTTCCCTGCAGATCCTTGAGGGTGCGCAGATCAATCCCGACGACCCTGCGGCCGTCGCCGCGCTCAACTCCGCCACGCACTTCAACCCGGTGGACCTGGTCTGCTGCCTGCGCCGCCATGACGGCAGCAAGTTCAACCTGCTGGACTATGTGGACGAAGAGACCGGCCTGATCAGCTCCAAGAGCTATCAGGGACGCGAACTCCGCGCCCTCGAGCTGCCCGGCCTGTGGAACGGCTCGATGTCCGACTGGAACACGCTCTTCGTCGAAGTCCCGATCGAGACCTTCAACCCGGTCAAGGTCGTCCTCGACCTCCTGCGCGACGCACATCAATAGATTATTATCATGAGAAAGCTCACCGGACTTTTGATTCTGCCGCTGCTCTGCATCCTGATGCCGGGATGCAGGGAGCAGGCACCCGATCCGCTCCAGGAGGCCCTGGAGGCCTATATTCTCCAGGGAGAAGAAGGCAGCTTCCAGCTATACCGCATCGAAAAGATCGATTCCACCACCTTCCGGACGGAGTTCGAGCGGCGGCAGAAAGTCTATGAGCTCAAGCTCCAGCAGGAGACCAAACTCTACCAGGAATACCTCTCGCAGAACAAGCCGAAGAACGCCAAGCGCCATTCGGACGCCATCTTGCGCACCTGCGAGATCATGAACGGGCTGGACAGCCTCAGAGCAGGCATGGAAGAGCGCCTGGACGAAATCGCCTACTACGATTACGTCTTCACCGGAAAGGCCGTCTCCGACAGCCACTATTCGGAATTCCAGGACGCCTGCGCAAGCGTCACCCCGGCTTTCGAGGTCATCACCCTGGCCGAAGATCGCAAGGACCTCCACAAAGCCGGCGGCCGCGCCATCCCCGGCTACCTCCAGCTGCTCGGCAAGGACGCCGAAGAGGAATAATTGACCCCGGCGCATGCCACCGCCCCGGGGAAGCGGAGTGCCGTAATCGGGAACAGAAAACGGGCATTTACAGTTACGGAATCGCAAAATCGTGATTCCGTAACTGTTTTAGGGCTTTTTCTGTTACGGAATCCGACTTCGTCGGTTGGAGCCTGAGATGCCCGATCAGGTCGGGCATGACGGAGGGGTGTCGGGCATGACGAGATCCTTCGCTGCGCTCAGGATGACAGGTCGGGCAGAACTGGGAAGGGACGCCGCCGGGCAGAGCGGGCAGGGACTGGCTCCGGAGGACGTGTCCACCCCCGGACTCGGGCAGGGGGAGGGGCCGGAGTGGAGGGCGCCGAGGGCGACCGGAACGGAGTTCCTCCGGAGCCAGCTCCCTGCCCGCTTCCGGCGGAAAAGGCAAAGGGGAGGAGATTCCGGGTCAGTCCTTCGGCAGGCTCAGGAACCACCCGGATTGTCCGGGGCATAATACCAAAAAAACCACCGCGATATGCGGTGGCTTTTTGTCTGGGTGACTTGACTCGAACAAGCGACCTCCTGGTCCCTAACCAGGTGCGCTACCAACTGCGCCACACCCAGATGCTCTCGAAAGGGATTGCAAAGATAGTCATTTTTTCGGAAAAGCATCGGCTTTCCCCAAAATAAAACATTTTTCTTCCCGGATACGAAATGACATCCATTCGTTTTTAGGGAGAAATCGCTAACTTAGGGGACGTTTTGAAACATACCATATGAAAAAGACACTCCTTTTTATCACCGCCTGCCTGTTCTGCATGGCATCCTACGCCCAGGAGCCGGTCACTTTCACGGCCGAACAGGACCACCAGAACATGCTCGACCAGCTCGGGATCAAATCCATCCGGCGCGGTTTCGACGCCGACGAGAAGAGCCCTTTCGCCGCCAATTATGATGAGAGCAAGGCCAATCCTTACCCGGTGCTGCCCGAGATCCTCAAGACCGACAAAGGCAAGAAGGTGACGACCGCAAAGCAGTGGTGGGAAGTCCGCCGGCCCGAGATCGTCGAAGGCTTCGAGCGCGAGGTCTACGGCCGCGTCCCGGAGAACGTTCCGTCCGTCACCTGGACGGTCGAGGCGGAAGAGGTCGAGATGGTCGGCATGATCCGCGCCAAGGCCAAACAGCTCGTCGGCCACGTGGACAACAGCGCCTGCCCGTCCATCAACGTGGACATCAAGATGGTCGTCGTGACGCCGGCGAACGCCGAGGGTCCGGTCCCGGTGCTGATGATGTTCGGCGCCGCGAACCTCCCGAACCCGGTCAAGCCCGGCGGAGCCGACATGGCCGTCATCAACAAGGTCCTGCGCCGCCTGCTGGAGAACGATCCGGAGACGGCCGCCCTGATGAAGAAATATCCGGCCTGGCAGCCTTTCGAGCCGGCCAATCCCTTTGCAGCCTTCGCCCGCCCGCAGCAGCTCGCCCCGGGTCAGGATCCGCCGTCCAACCAGCAGCTGCTCGCCGCCGGCTGGGGCTACGCCATGATCGACCCGTCCAGCATCCAGGCGGACAACGGCGCCGGGCTCACCCGCGGCATCATCGGTCTGGTCAACAAGGGCCAGCCGCGCAAGCCGGACGACTGGGGGTCCCTGCGCGCCTGGGCCTGGGGCGCCGCCCGCGGCCTGGACTATCTCGAGACCGACCCGGACGTCGACGCCAAGCACGTCGGCATCGAGGGCGTGTCCCGCTACGGCAAGGCCGCCCTGGTCACCCTCGCCTTCGAGGAGCGTTTCTACATGGGCCTGATCGGATCCTCCGGCAAGGGCGGCGCCACGCTGCACCGCCGCATCTTCGGCGAAGGCCTGGAGAATCTCTCCAACTCCGGCGAGTATCACTGGATGGCAGGCAACTATATTAAATATGACGCCATCGAGTCCAGGACGGGCGCCTGGAACGCCGACATGCTGCCGGTGGACTCCCACGAGCTCATCGCACTCTGCGCACCGCGCCTGGTCTTCATCAGCTACGGCGTCCCCGAGCAGGGCGATGCCCTGTGGCTCGACCAGTACGGCAGCTGGCAGGCGGCCATCGCCGCCGGCGAAGTGTTCAAACTGCTCGGAGCCAAGGACCTCGGCCTGTCCAACGACTACCGCAAGGAGCAGATGCCGCCGGTGCTCACGGGGCTTCTGGACGGCGAACTGGCCTGGCGCCAGCACGCCGGCGGCCACACGGACGGTCCGAACATGAAGTATTTCATCGAATGGGCCAGTAACAAGATGAAAGAAAGCAAGAAATAGCACGGAACCTTGATTAGACAGAAAAAAGAGCCGCACAACGCGGCTCTTTTTTTTCTTTTTTCAAAGATTATTCTCTATATTTGTCCGATTTTGTATTACCGAATTATGAGTTTCCAGCAAGATAAAATCCAAGAACTGGTCGAGCGCCGCGCCACGGCGAAACTCGGCGGCGGCCAGGCACGTATCGACGCCCAGCACCAGAAGGGCAAGCTCACCGCCCGCGAGCGGCTCGAGAAGCTCCTGGATCCGGGCAGTTTCGAAGAATTCGACATGTTCGTGCAGCACCGCTGCACCAACTTCGGCATGGATGCGTCCCATCCGGACGGCGACGGCGTCGTGACCGGACAGGGTACCATCGACGGCCGCCTCGTCTTCGTGTTCGCCCAGGATTTCACCGTCAACGGCGGTTCCCTGAGCAAGACGATGTCTGAAAAGATCTGCAAGGTCATGGATATGGCCGTGCGCGTCGGCGCACCGGTGATCGGCCTCAACGATTCAGGCGGCGCCCGCATCCAGGAAGGGATCGACGCACTGGCCGGCTACGGCGAGATCTTCGAGCGCAACATCCTTGCCAGCGGCGTGGTGCCGCAGATCAGCGGCATCTTCGGCCCCTGCGCCGGCGGTGCGGTGTATTCCCCCGCCCTGACCGACTTCACCCTGATGGTGCAGAACACTTCCTACATGTTCCTCACCGGCCCCGCGGTCGTCAAGTCCGTCACGGGCGAGGACGTGGACCAGGAGAGCCTCGGCGGCGCCGCGGTGCATGCCGCCAAGTCCGGCGTGGCGCACTTCAGCGCAGCGTCCGAGGAGGAAGGCATCGCCAATATCAAGAAGCTGCTGTCCTACCTCCCGCAGAACAATCTCTCCACCGCCCCCGAGCGTCCCACCCAGGACCCCGTCGGCCGCGTGGACGACGCACTCAACGATATCGTCCCCGACAACCCCAACAAGGCATACGACATGTACGGCGTGATCCGCAGCATCGTGGATGACGGCGACTTCTTCGAAGTCCACAAGGACTTTGCGAAGAACATCATCGTCGGCTTCGCCCACATGGGCGGCCGCAGCGTGGGCATCGTGGCCAACCAGCCCGGCGTCCTCGCCGGCGTGCTGGATATCAACGCTTCCCGCAAGGGCGCCCGCTTCGTACGCTTCTGCGACGCGTTCAACATTCCCCTCGTGACCCTCGTGGACGTCCCGGGCTTCCTGCCCGGCACGCAGCAGGAATACGGCGCCATCATCACCAACGGCGCCAAGCTCCTCTTCGCCTATGGCGAGGCCACGGTCCCCAAGGTCACCGTCACCCTGCGCAAGAGCTACGGCGGCGCTCACATCGTGATGAGCTGCAAGCAGCTCCGCGGCGACGTCAACTATGCCTGGCCGACGGCCAACATCGCCGTGATGGGCGCCGAGGGCGCCGTGGGCATCCTCTATGGCAAAGAGCTGAAGGCCGAGACCGATCCCGCCAAGCAGGCCGAGATCGCCGAAGCCCGCAAGCAGGAATACAACGACCTCTTCTGCAACCCTTACCAGGCTGCGCAGAAGGGCTATATCGAGGACGTCATCGAGCCGCGCAACACGCGTTTCCGCGTGATCCGCGCCCTCGCCACCCTCGAAGGCAAACGACAGGAAATCCCCGCGAAGAAGCATGACAACCTTCCTTTATAGTCTCCTCCCCCTCACCGCCGGCGGAGACCGGATGGCCGAGATCGATCCGCACGGATGGACCCTCACGATCATCAGCGTGAGCGTCGTCTTCTCCGCGCTCATCGTCCTCTACTTCATCTACAATTTCTCCGGCAACCTCTTCTCCGGCAAGTTCAAGCGCAAGCCCCGTGCCCCCAAGGCCTCCAAGGGCGCGCCATCCGGTGAAGTGGCAGCCGCCATCGCCATGGCGCTGAACGCAGAGGCGGGCGGCGAGACCGAGGCGGCCATCGCCACGGCCCTGCACCTGTACCTCTCGGAGAGCGTCCACGACCTCGAGCCGGGCTTCATCACCCTCCGGCGCACCCCGTCCGCCTGGGACGACAGACAGTTCAATTTCAGAAAAACACCCCGCAAATGAAAGCATACAAGTTCAAGATTGGCGGCAACCAGTACGATGTGACCGTCAATGGTATTGAAGGCAAACTCGCCGATGTGACCGTCAACGGCGTCAATTATCAAGTCGAACTCGAAAACGAAGTCGCAGCCGCTCCCGCCGCTGCCGCCCCGGCCGCAGCTCCCGCTGCAGCAGCCGCTCCCGCCGCCCCCGCCGCTGCACCTGCAGCCGGCAGCGGTAAAAAAATCGGCTCCCCGCTCCCGGGCGTCATCATTTCCGTTGACGTGAAGGAGGGCCAGGCCGTCAAGCGCGGCCAGAAGGTCGCCGTCATCGAGGCCATGAAGATGGAGAACGAGATCCTCGCCGAGTGCGACGGCACCATCGCCGCCGTCCATGTCAAGCAAGGCGACTCCGTCCTCGAAGGTGCTGACATCGTAACGATCGCTTAATGGAAAACGTTTTAGACAGTCTCCAGCAGTTCTGGCAGTTCACGGGCTTCGCGAACTGCACCCCGGCGCACCTGATCATGATCTTCATCGGTCTGGTCTTCATCACGCTGGGTATTGTCAAGCACTGGGAGCCGCTTCTGCTCGTGCCGATCGGATTCGGTATCATCATCGGCAACATCCCGCTCTTCTTCGATCCTGAGACCGGCATGGGCCTCAAGATCGGCATCTACGAAGAGAACTCCGTTCTGAATATTCTCTACCACGGCGTGAAGAACGGCTGGTATCCGCCGCTCATCTTCCTGGGCATCGGAGCCATGACGGACTTCAGCGCCCTGATCTCGCAGCCGCGCCTGATCTTGATCGGTGCCGCGGCGCAGATGGGCATCTTCGGCGCCTACCTGCTCTCGCTGGTGCTCGGCTTCGCCCCCAATGAGGCGGGAGCCATCGGCATCATCGGCGGCGCGGACGGCCCGACGGCCATCTTCCTGAGCTCCAAGCTGGCTCCGGAACTGATGGGCGCCATCGCCGTGTCGGCCTACTCCTACATGGCCCTCGTCCCTGTGATCCAGAAGCCCATCATGCTGCTCCTGACCACCAAGAAGGAGCGCGTGATCCGCATGAACAAGCCGCGCGTCGTGAGCCAGCGCGAGAAGATCATCTTCCCGATCGTCGGTTTCCTCTGCACCGCATTCATCGTCCCCTCCGGCCTGCCGCTGCTCGGCATGCTCTTCTTCGGCAACCTGCTCAAGGAAAGCGGCGTGACCAAGCGCCTCGCCGCCACGGCCAGCGGTCCGCTGATCGATGTCGTGACGACGCTCATCGGCGTGACCGTGGGCGCATCCACGCAGGCGGACGTCTTCCTCAACAGCCGTTCCATCCTCATCTTCGGCCTCGGTCTTGCCTCCTTCGTGATCGCCACCACCTTCGGCGTGCTCTTCACGAAATTCATGAATCTTTTCCTCAAAGAAGGCAAGAAGATCAACCCGCTTATCGGCAACGCCGGCGTGTCCGCCGTGCCGGATGCGGCCCGTGTGTCCGAACAGGTCGGCCTCGAGGCGGATCCCTCCAACCACCTGCTCACCCACGCCATGGCGCCCAATGTCGCCGGCGTTATCGGTTCTGCCGTTGCGGCGGGTATCCTGCTGGGCTTCCTCGGCTAACACGAATAATTCAGTTTCTATAAAAAACCGGCTTTTTCCTCCGAAAAGCCGGTTTTTCTTTGCTCTTTGGCGGAATATTTTATAGATTTGTAAACGCCTCCAAGACGAAAAACCGACTAATAACTAGCATAGGATATGTCCAATAAATTACAGGAACTCACGGAAAGACTCTACAACGAGGGACTTTCCAAAGGTAAAGAAGAAGGTGAGCAACTGCTTGCGCGCGCGCGTACCGAAGCCGAAGGCATCGTCGCCGCCGCCCGCAAACAAGCCGAAGAGATCGTCGCCGCCGCCGGCAAGCAGGCCGACGACCTTCGCGAGAAGACTGCCTCCGACGTCAAGATGGCCTCTGCCCAGTGCCTGCAGGCCACCAAGAAGGATATCGAAGACCTGCTCGTTGGCGCCATCAGCGCCGACAGCATCAACAAATCCCTCGCCGATCCCAACTTCCTTAAGAAAATCATCACGACCGTCGCCGAGCGCTTCAGCACCAGCGAATCGGCCGACCTCGCCCTGGTCCTGCCCGCATCCCTGCAGCAGGAACTCGAGCCCTGGGTCGCCGGTGCCCTGGCCAAGGCCCTGGGCAGCGCTCCGAAAGCCGAGTTCAGCAAGAAAGTGGCCGGGGGCTTCTCCATCGGCCCCAAGGACGGCAGCTGGTTTGTCAGCCTGACGGATGAAACCTTCCGCGCGCTGATCGCAGAATACCTGCGTCCCGTGACCCGCAAGCTCCTCTTCGGTTAATTTCTTATGGATAATTACGCGTATATCATCGCCAGCATGCCGGTCCTGCGGCCGGATGACGACAAGGCGGACAAAGCGGATAAGCTGGTCGCGCAGGATCTCCTCGACGAGATCCGCGAGCAGCTGTCCGCGCGCGACGCGGCGGTGCTTGACCAGCTCCTGGAGGGATACGACCCAGAGAAGCTGGACGCGGAGTTCTATCGGAAAGCCCTGCAGCACCGCAACCGTTTCATCCGGGACTGGTTCCGCTTCGACCTCAACCTGCGCAACCTCACCGTATCCTATATCAACGACTCCCTGGGCCGCCAGGAAGGCCAGGACCAGGTGAAGCTGGAAGGACAGGAGACGGAAGAGTTCCCCGAAGCGGTAGCCGCGCGCGAAGTCCTGAACTGCGGCGACATCCTGGCGCGCGAGCGCGGACTGGACGAGCTCCGCTGGAAAAAGATCGATGATCTGACCGTCCTGGACAGCCTGGACCTCGAAGTCGTCCTCGGCTTCGTCGCCAAGCTCAAGATCATCGACCGCTGGCTCCAGCTCGATCCCGACTCCGGACGGGCGCTGTTCCGCCGGCTGGTCGAGGACATCCGATCCACCTACGATAACAAAAAACAGAAACTTACGATATGAGTACAAAAGGAAAGGTAACGGGCATCGTCTCGAACCTCGTGACCGTGGCCGTGGACGGGCCGGTGGCGGAGAATGAACTCTGCTACATCTCCGTCGGCAGCGAGAAGCTCCTCGCCGAGGTCATCAAGGTAAACGGTGATAAAGCCTCGGTCCAGGTGTTCGAAAGCACCCGCGGACTCAAGAACGGCAACGATGTCGAATTCCTCGGAAAAATGCTCGAGGTCACCCTCGGTCCCGGCCTGCTTTCCGGCATCTATGACGGACTGCAAAATAACCTGCAGACTATGACGGGCGTTTTCCTCAAGCGCGGCGAATACACCGACCCGCTCGACCGGAAAGCCCTCTGGGCCTTCACGCCCCTCGCGAAACCCGGCGACCGCGTCATCGCGGCCGACTGGCTCGGCGAAGTCAAGGAAGGCTGGCTGCCCCACAAGATCATGGTTCCCTTCGCCTTCCAGGGCGAGTATACGGTCAAGAGCGTCGCTCCGGCGGGTGAATACACCGTCGATCAGACCATCGCCGTGCTCACCGGCTCCGACGGCGAGGACGTGAACGTGACCATGACCCAGCGCTGGCCGGTCAAGCTGGCCGTCCGGGCCTACCGCGAGAAACCGCGTCCGACCAAGATCATGGAGACGGGCGTGCGCTGCATCGACACCTTCAATCCCATCGCCGAGGGCGGCACCGGCTTCATTCCCGGTCCGTTCGGCTGCGGCAAGACGGTCCTTCAGCACGCCATCGCCAAGCAGGGCGACGCCGACGTGATCGTGATGGCGGCCTGCGGCGAGCGTGCCAACGAGGTCGTCGAGATCTTCACGGAATTCCCGGAGCTCGTCGACCCGCACACCGGCCGCAAGCTGATGGAGCGTACCACCATCATCTGCAACACCTCCAACATGCCTGTGGCGGCCCGCGAGGCCTCCGTCTACACGGCCATGGCCATCTGTGAGTACTACCGCTCGATGGGCCTGAAGTGCCTGCTGCTGGCGGACTCCACCTCCCGCTGGGCCCAGGCGCTCCGCGAAATGTCCAACCGTATGGAGGAACTCCCGGGCCAGGACGCTTTCCCGGTGGACCTGTCCGCCATCATCTCCAACTTCTACGCCCGCGCGGGCATGGTCGTGCTGAACAACGGCCAGACGGGCGCCGTGACCTTTATCGGTACGGTCTCCCCCGCCGGCGGCAACCTCAAGGAGCCGGTGACCGAATCGACCAAGAAGGCCGCCCGCTGCTTCTACGCTCTCGAGCAGAGCCGCGCCGACCAGAAGCGCTACCCGGCCGTCAACCCGATCGACTCCTACTCCAAGTACCTGGAATACCCCGAGATCAAGGAATACCTCGACACCACCATCCAGCCCGGCTGGACGGAGAAGGTGCTTCGCGCCAAGAACTACGTCCGCCGCGGCCGCGAAATGGCCGACCAGATCAACATCCTCGGCGACGACGGCGTGCCGATGTCCTACCACGAGGCCTTCTGGAAGTCCGAGCTCATCGACTTCGCCTTCCTGCAGCAGGACGCGTTCGACTCCATCGACGCCCTCTGCCCGCTGGAGCGTCAGAAGTTCATGCTCGACCTCATCCTCTCCCTGTGCGACCGCCCCTTCGAGTTCGAGAACTTCGACGAGTGCCGCGTCTTCTTCAAGGACCTGATCAACAACCTGCGCCAGATGAACTACACCAAGTTCCAGAGCGCTGAATTCAAAGAATACGAGCAGAAGCTCCGCAAACACCTCGCATAGATTATGGCAACGAAAGCATTCCAACGCACCTATACGCAGCTCCAGGCCATCACCAAGGCCACGGTCACGCTGAACGCCAAGGATGTGTCCAACGACGAGCTGGCCACCGTGAACGGCAAGCTCGCCCAGGTCGTGAAGACCAAGGGCGACAGCGTCACCCTGCAGGTTTTCTCCGGCACGGAAGGCGTGCCGACCAACGCCGAGGTGTCCTTCCACGGAGCGCCGCCGACCCTGCGCGTGAGCGACCAGCTGGCCGGCCGCTTCTTCAACGCCTACGGCCAGCCGATCGACGGCGGTCCCGAAATCGAAGGTGAAGAGCGCGAGGTAGGCGGCCCGTCCGTCAACCCCTACAAACGCCGCCAGCCTTCCGAGCTGATTCCGACCGGCATCGCCGGCATTGACCTCAACAATACCCTCGTCTCCGGCCAGAAGATTCCTTTCTTCGCCGATCCGGACCAGCCGTACAACAAGGTGATGGCCGACGTGGCCCTGCGCGCCGACGTGGACAAGATCATCCTCGGCGGCATGGGTCTGACCAACGACGACTATCTCTTCTTCCGCCACGAATTCGAGGCGGCGGGCGCCCTGGGCAAGATCGTCTCCTTCGTCAACACGACCGAGGAGCCGCCGGTGGAGCGCCTGCTGATCCCGGACATGGCCCTCTGCGCCGCGGAGTACTTCGCCGTGGACAAGAACGAGAAGGTGCTCGTCCTGCTGACGGACATGACCCTGTACGCCGACGCCCTCTCCATCGTGTCCAACCGTATGGACCAGATCCCGTCCAAGGACTCCATGCCGGGCTCGCTCTACTCCGATCTTGCGAAGATCTACGAGAAGGCGGTCCAGCTGCCGGACGGCGGCTCCATCACCATCATCGCGGTCACGACCCTGAACGACGGCGACATCACCCACGCCATCCCGGACAACACGGGCTACATCACCGAGGGCCAGCTGTTCCTGCGCGCGGACCCCGACACCGGCAAGGTCATCGTGGACCCGTTCCGCTCCCTGTCCCGACTCAAGCAGCTCGTGCAGGGCAAGAAGACCCGCGAGGACCATTCCCAGATCATGAACGCCGGCGTACGTCTGTATGCCGACGCCCAGAACGCGAAGACCAAGCTCGAGAACGGTTTCGACCTGTCCGACTACGATCTCCGCTGCCTGGACTATGCCAAGGAATACGCCACCCGCATCCTGTCCATCGACGTCAACATCACGATCGACCAGATGCTGGACACCGCCTGGGAGATTTTCGCCAAGCACTTCTCGCCGGCCGAGACCGGTATCAAACAGGCCCTGGTCGACAAATACTGGAAAGCTGACGCAAAATAATGGCAATTAAGTTCCAATACAACAAGACCTCGCTGACGAATCTTGGCAAACAGCTCAAGGTGCGCCAGAACGCCCTGCCGACCCTCAAGAACAAGGAGTCGGCCCTGCGTTCGAGCGTGCTCGAAGCCAAGGCCGAATCCGAGCGCCTCTTCGACGAATTGGAAGCTTCCCTGCAGCGCTATGACCACCTCGCCGCCCTCTGGAACGAATTCGACCCGGGGCTGATCCGCATCGCGGACGTAGAGCTGGGCATCACCAAGGTGGCGGGCGTGAAGACCCCGCGCCTGGACAACATCGAGTTTGAACTCCAGCCGTTCAACGCCTTCGTCAAGCCCGCCTGGTATGCCGACGGCGTCGAGATCCTCAAGGAGCTCTCCCGCCTGGGCATCGAATCTGAGATCTTCGAGCAGCGCCGCCAGATCCTCGAATTCAACCGCAAGAAGACGACCCAGAAGGTCAACCTCTACGAAAAGGTGCAAATTCCCGGATACAAGGAGGCCATCCGCAAGATCAAGCGCTACATGGAAGATGAGGAGAACCTCTCCAAGGCTTCGTCCAAGATTGTCAAGACCCGTCACGCTGAAGAAGAGGAGGCAGGCCTATGATTGCGAAGATGACCCAATACTCCTTCATCCTCCTGCAGGGGGACAAGGAGAAGTTCCTGAGCGACCTGCAACAGCTGGGCGTCGTGGACATCACGCGTTCCGCCAAACCGGTGGACAGCTATTCGCAGTCGCTGCTCGACACTATCAACACCCTCAAGCTGGACATCTCCTATGCCCAGCGGGGCATGGACGACACGCTGCTGGGCCTCCAGGCCGTGCGCGAGACCATCGCCCGCGAGCTGGAGGAAGCCCGGCCCTGGGGAGAGTACGATGCCGCGAAGCTGGAGCCTTTCGGTGGCCTCCGTTTCTTCTGCGTACCCGCCAAGAAGTACGATCCCGCCTGGGAGGAGCAGTATGCCATCCAGGTCGTGGAGGAGCAGGACGGCCACGTGTGGTTCGTCATCGTGGGCGACACGGCCGGCTTCCCTGTCAAGCCCCTCCCCACCCCGCAGAAGACGCTTTCCGAGCTTCAGGCCCTGCTCGACGAGCAGGATGCCAAGATTGAGAAACACTGCAAGATCCTCGAAGGCCGGAAGGACGACATCCCGGAGATGCAGCACCACCTGCGCAAGCTGCAGGGCGAACTCGACCGCTACCTCGCCGGCACGGCCGCCGTGCCCGCCGCCGAGAACACCATCGACACGCTTGTGGGCTTCGCCCCGACGGCGTGTGATGAGGCGGTGACCGCCTTCCTCGACCAGGCAGGGGTTTTATACCTGAAGGAGGAGGCGACGACCGAGGAGAACCCGCCTATCCAGTTCAAGAACAACAAGTTCGTCCGCATGTTCGAGACGCTGACGGACATGTACGGACGCCCGTCCTACGACGGTTTCGACCCGACGCCGTTCATCTCCGTCTTCTTCCTGCTGTTCTTCGCATTCTGTATGGGGGATGCCGGCTACGGCCTCGTGCTCGTCATCGCCGGCCTGCTGTTGAAGAAGGTCCCGTCCTTCAAGGACATGGCTCCGCTCGTGGTCACGCTCGGCGTCGGCACGGTGGTGGTCGGGTTCCTCTTCCACAATTTCTTCTCGATGGACATTTCCCAGTGGCCGCTCTTCGAGCCGGTCAAGGGCATCTTCATCCCGGCCCAGATCGCCGGCAACGATGCTTCCATGATCCTGGCCCTGGCCGTGGGTATCCTGCATATCTGCATCGCCATGGTGGTGAAGACCATACACGCGACGCGCACCAAGGGCTTCGCCGCCAGCCTCGGGACCTGGGGCTGGACGCTGCTGATCGTCGGCGGCGTCGCCGTCGCTGCAGTGTCGTTCGCGGGTGTGCTCAACGCCACGGCCACCAAGTGGGTCGTCATCGTGTTGGGAGTCATCTCCGCCCTCGGCATCTTCGTGTTCAACGATCCGAAGCGCAACAAGTTCGCCAATGTGGGCATGGGGCTTTGGGACACGTACAACATGATCACCGGTCTGATGGGCGATGTGCTCAGCTATCTGCGTCTGTATGCGCTCGGCCTTGCCGGCTCGATGCTCGGCATGGCTTTCAACGATATGGGCAAGATGGTGCTCGGCGACGGTTCCAACCCCGTGCTTTGGATCTTTTTCGCGTTGCTGGTCCTGGTCGGGCATACGCTCAATATCGCGATGTGCGCCCTCGGGGCGTTCGTGCATCCGCTTCGTCTCAATTTCCTCGAGTTCTTTAAGAATGCGGGCTACGAGGCTGGCGGCCGCAAGTTCAATCCTTTGACTAATAATGAATAAACAATAAAAACACAATCGATTATGGAACAAATTCTCGGTTATCTCGGACTCGGACTCGTGCTGGCGCTCGCCGGTATCGGCTCCTCGATCGGCACCACCACGGCTGGCAACGCTGCCGAAGGTGCCTTGAAGCGTAAGCCGGAGGCTTCCGGCAGTTATCTGCTGCTCTCCGCTCTTCCTTCTACGCAGGGTATTTACGGTTTTGTCGCTTTCTTTATCATGCTCGGCCGCTTTACTTCCGGCACCATCAGCGGGCTTCTCTGCTTCGGCGTGGGGCTGTCTGTCGGTGTGGCGTGTATGATTTCCGGCATCCGGCAGGGGCAGGTTTGTGCGAATGGTATTATCGGTGTTTCGCAGGGGCACGATGTTGTCACCAATACGCTGATTTACGCGGCTCTTCCGGAGTTCTACGCTATTCTCGGCCTGGTCGGTGCCATCATGGCGCACTAGTCCTAATTCTGCTTTTGCGAAAAGTGCGAAACGCGAAAAAAGCGTTTCGCACTTTTCTTTTCGTTGTTATCTCACTCATTTTTAGCCTGTTATTTTCTCCTTTTGCTTATCCCGCCGGAGGGAAGGTGGCTGCTGTCTGGCGAGCAGAAAAATGCTCGCCAGGCAGCAGCACCTTCCCTTATCCGGCTAGCAGTTTTGTTTCTAACACTGATTTCCTTCGAGCAGAAAAATGCTTGCCAGGCAGCAGCACCTTCCCTTATCCGGCTGGCAGTTTTGTTTCTGACACTGATTTCCTTCGAGCAGAAAAATGCTCGCCAGACAGCAGCACCTTCCCTTACCCGGCTGGCAATGCTGTCCGGCTTGCAGTTTTGGGGAGCGGGCGGGTCAGGCGAGTTTGATGATGGAGGCGTCCCAGGCGGGGACGGTGGCGGAGGCGTACGCGGTGGAGAAGTCCGGGAGGATGGGGCAGGCGCTGCGGAGTTCCGACGGGAGGGAGATGCGGACCGTGGCGGGGGCGTCGGAGAAGTTGCAGACGACGAGCCAGGCTTCGTCGGAGGCGTAGCGGACAAAGGCATAGTGTCTGTTCGGGTTGATGCCGGGGGCGCCTTCGTTGCAGTACATCAGGTCCCAGGTGCCGCCTTCGGCAAAGGCCGGACGTTTGGCCATGGCGAGCAACTCGCGATAGCGGGCCAGCACGGCAGCTTCGTCGGGCGCAAGTTCCGCCTCGCCGTGCAGGCTACGGTACAGTTCCCGCAGCTCGGGCGGGTCGCTCCAGTTGAAGATCGAGGTGCGGCCGTCGGCTCCGTCGACGCCATCCTCCCCTACTTCCTGGCCGAAGTAGAGCATGAAGGGAGCTGTATTGAGCAGCAGAGAGCAGGCCAGGGCGGCGTAGCCTTTTGAAGCGGCGCCGAGGAACTCAGGCGCGGCGAGCCGCTGCTCGTCATGGTTCTCCAGGAAGTTCAGCACATGCGGCTGCAGGTCGCCGAGCCACTGCCAGTTCCAGGTGATGCCGCGGGCCGATGCGCCGTGGCAGCAGATGGCACGCAGGGTGTCGTAGAGGCCGGACTTGTCGTAGAGCAGGTCGAAGCCCACGTCGTCCAGGTAGCGGCGGTAGTTGTCTTTCTGGTAGACTTCCGCGACAAAGAGCCGGTCGGGGAATTCGGCCTTGACGGCCGAGATCAGATCTCTCAGCGCTTCGGCCGGCACCAGCTCCACCATATCGCAGCGGAAACCGTCGACGCCCCGCTTTGCCCAGAAACGGAGGATTTCCAGCATCTCCGCCCGCGTGTCGGGCGAAGTCCAGTCGTTCTTGCGGGTATCGGTCCAGTCTCCGTCGCACCAGTCGTAGCGGCGGATGCGTCCTTCGTAGTCCGGCGCCACGTGGTTGGGGATGTAGTCGATCAGCACGCGCAGACCGGCGGCATGCGTCCGTGCGAGCAGCGCGTCGAATTCTTCGAGGCGGCGCGCCGGGTCGTCCGCCAGATAGGGGTTGACATCCCGCCAATCGGTGATGGCGTAGGGCGATCCGGGATTGCCTTTGACAAAGTCTTTGCCCGTGGCGTGGCGCGGCACCCCCGTGTACCACACGTAATCGACGCCCAGCGAGCGCAGATAGCCCAGGGAAACTTCGTCCCAGTCGGAGAACTTTCCCTTTCCCCACAGGCGAGGCAGCGTCTGATAGATGATTCGTTTGGCCATACTAGAACGGATAACCGACGCCGAAGTGGATGGCGGAACTGCCGTGGAACCAATCGCGGGGTTTCACCCAGCGGTCGCCCTCGGCACGGGCCGGATCGTGGATCCGGAAACCGACATCCAGGCGGATCAGGATAAAGTCGAGATTCACACGCAGGCCCACGCCCCAGTCGGCGGCGACGCTGCGCAACGAGAAGCGCTCCCCTGCATCAATCTCACCGCCCAGTCCGTCCGTGATTTCTTTCCGCAGGAACGGCAGGTTCCAGACATTGCCGGCTTCGGCGAAGATCGCCCATTCCAGCTTCCAGATCGACGGGAAGCGGTACTCGATATCCGCCTCAAGCTTGACGTCGCCGGTCTGGCTCGGGATCTTGAAGTAATCGCTCAGGGGCGAGAAGCCCGGACCGAGGGTACGTGCCTGCCAGCCGCGCATGCCGTTGGCGCCGCCGCAGTAGAACTGCTTCTCGAACGGAAGGGAGACAGAGTTGCCGTACGCCAGGCCGGCGCCGGCCACCATGTGCAGGACCAGGGACTGCAGGTCGCCCCAGCCGAAGCGGAACACCCGGCCCAGGTTCAGCTCCGCCCGCACGTACTGCTTGTATGGGAGGCCGAAGAGCAGGTGCTGCGGCACGAGGCCTTCGTACGTGGGGAGGATGGGATTGAACAGGGAGATCACATTGCCGGACGCCTCCACGCTGAGGCGTTCGTAGTGGTAAGCGGTCTTCGGCACGACGTCCGAATTGGTCGTATGGTAGAGCATGGCTCCCACGCCTGCATTGATCTGATCCTCAAACGTATCCCACAGGTATGGATACTTGCTCAACTTGTCCAGGAAGCTCGCGTCCACCTCGTACAGCTTGACCGTGCTGATCTGCAGCGGCGAAATCTGGTAGAAATACTCCCGGCCAATCTGCCCGTTGTAGCCAAAGCTGAACGAAGTCAGGATACGCTTGTACTCCGGACGGTTCTGGTAGTTGAACGACGTCTTGAACTCCGTGCGCGGGATATTCTCGCCGCGCATGCGCCGCAGCGAGATGCCCAGCAGGCGCGGGAAGCTCAGCGAGGCCGTCACACCGAGTTCCGCCGAGGATATCTTGGTTTTCGGGACCCACTGCCAGTTGCCCGTGAAGCCGAGGTCCAGCCACTCGCCGCCGTGGAAGAGATTCTTGTGGTAGAGGTTCAGCTTGGGCGAGAAGCCCAGCAGGTCGGAAGCGTTGGTGGAAGCTTCCAGATTGATCTTGAAGCCCAGCTGGTCCAAGCCGGACAGGCGGATGTCGCAATCCACGGTCGTGCTGTCGGCCGGACTCATCTCGACGCTGACGCTGTTGAAGACCTTGAGGGCGGACAGGCGGGCGTAGGTCGTGTTGACGATCTGCTCGTTGTAGAGCGCCCCGGGCTGGATGACATTGAATTTGCGCAGCAGCGACTCCCGGAACGGGATGCCGGCAGGGTGGGAAATGTTGACCTGGCCGATATGGTACACCCGCGGTTCCTGGCGGATGCGGTAGTATAACGTCGTCACGTCCGTGAGCGTATCCGCCTCGAACGTGTAGAAATTCTTGTTGAATTCGTAGTAGCCCAGGTTGCGGAACACGCCGGCGCCGCGCACCGTCTCCGCCTCCAGGGCCTTTTCAGACAGGAAATCCCCCACATGAACGGAGATGTTGCTGCTGTCCGCTCGGAACTCCTCGCCGAACTCACCGCCGGGGACTTCATAGACGATCCTGTCGATGGGAAAACGCTTGCCGGGCGTGACCCGGTATTTCACCTTGGCCATGCGCCCGCGGTATTCGACTTCCCCGGTCACCTTGGACCCATAGTAGCCTATCGTCTCCAGGTGCTTGGCGATATTGGCGCAGGAGCCCTCGATCTGCGTCGGATCGAAAATGACCGGCGCCGTACCGATGGTTTCCCAGAATTTGTTGATGCCCACCCCGCTGCCGTTCGACCAGTTGTAGATGCTCATGCCCGGTCCCCAGCCGAAGATGAGTCCCTTTTTGGCCTGCTGCCGGATGTATGGAGTCACCTCCGTGGGCGAAAGCTTCTCCCCCTCGAAGACCACTTTGTTGGACAGCAGGCGGTAGTTTCCTTCGGGGACCAGTTTCGTGGTGCTGCACGAGACAAGTCCCAGGATCGATATGACCAACAACAAGCTGCGCTTCATCTTCTTCTGAATTCAGAGAGGGTGATGGCCGTGGCCGCCGCCACGTTGAGCGACTCGGCGCCGGTGCCGGCGCCCGTCTCGCGGGCGGAGCGTCCGAACGAGGGGATCAGCAGGCGGGCGTCCGCTTCGGCGGCAACTTCGGGACGGATCCCGTTCGCCTCGTTGCCCATGAGCACGAGTCCTTCGGGCACCAGGGTTTCCTGATAAAGGTTCTTTCCATCCAGGAAGGTCCCGTACACGCGCATCCCCGCTTCGCGGAAACGGCGGGCGATATCCACGAGGTCGGCCGTGACCACGCGGACCCGGAACACGGAGCCCATGGAAGCCTGGATCACTTTGGGATTGAACTGGTCCACACAGTCGTCGGAGGCGAAGACCGTCTCCACGCCGAACCAGTCCGCGATACGCAGGATCGTCCCCAGGTTGCCGGGGTCGCGGATGCCGTCCAGGCCCAGGCAGAGGCTGCGCTGCAGCACGATGCCGGCCGGCTCCGGACGGGCCACCACGGCCAGCACGGGGGAAGGGGTGGAGAGCTGGCTGATCCGCGCCATGGCGGCTTCGCCGATCTCATCGCGGCGCCAGACGCGCACCACCTCAAAATCAGACAGGAGCGCTTCCTGCACCATCTTCTCTCCTTCAACGACAAACAAGCCATACGCGTCGCGGAATTTCTTTTCGCGAAGCGAGCGGATCTGTTTGATTTCTGCCTGTGTAATCGTCATTCTATTATATTAAAAAACCGGATCCGCGACGAATCCGGTTTTTATATGCGGGAAATCTGCAATTAAATTTCCTCGACAACCGGGGAGGCGGCGTTGCGCATCACCGAAGCGATGCCGGCCTTCAGCGTACGCGCGGAGGCATACATCTGGCTGGAGCCGATGACCTGACCGTTGGAAGCTTTCAGGTTGAAGAACGGCTTGCCGTTCTTGGCTTCCTTGACTTCATAACGCTCGGCGACGGGGCCGTTCTTCTTGACGGACTCGATGCCGTTCAGGCAGGCAGCCTTCGTGTTGTAGCCCTCGCTGGTGAGGATGACCTGGCCGTTGGTGGCCTTCAAGTTGAACTGGAATTCGCCATTCTTGCGAACCGTAACAACAAATTTACCCATGGTTGTATTGTTTTAAAGTGTTTAAAAAATGTCGTTGCACAAATATAGCAAATAATTGAATCACTTACACCCCGTCCCATGTTTTTTTGTAACTTTGCACTCTATAAAGCTTCCCGCGATGGACAATTACCAGATCAGAAAAGAGCTCTACGACGCTTCCTCCCTCTATGCCGGCTACGACCCCTCCGACGAAAACAGCTACGCCAACTGCTACGACGCCCATGTCTATGCGGACTACGTCGCCAGCGGCAAGCGCAGCCGGGACCTCGCCGTCACCCTGCCTCGCACCCTGCATGACCACTCCATCAGCGACGCGCTCTACCGTTTCCTCGGCGCCTACAGTCCTTTCGACATCGTGGGCGTGATGGGCGGTCACGCGATGAAGCGCAGCGAAGATTTCTACCGCAAGGTCGCCCTCATCAGCAAGCGGCTCACCGAGCAGGGCAAGCTCATGGTCTCGGGCGGCGGCCCCGGCGCCATGGAAGCCACGCACTTCGGCGCCTGGATGGCCGGGCGCACGGAGCGGGAGTTCGACACGGCGCTGAAAATGCTCCGGGTCGCGGACACGTTCCAGGACAAAGGCTGGCTCTCCTCCGCCTTCCGCGTGCGGGAGCGCTTCCCGCAGAAGCAATATAAGAGTCTGGGCATCCCCACCTGGCTCTACGGCCACGAACCGTCCTCTCCCTTCGCCACGCACATCGCCAAATACTTCGACTGCAGCATCCGCGAAGACACCATCCTCACCATCTGCGTCGGCGGCATCATCTTCACCCCCGGCTCAGCCGGAACGGTCCAGGAAGTCTTCCAGGAAGCGGCCCAGGACCACTACAAGACCTGCGAGGTGTCCAGTCCCATGGCCTTCATGGGCGTGGATTTCTTCACGAAGGAAATCCCCGTCTACCCCTTCCTCGTGGACATGATGGCCCGCGGCAAATACCATGACCTGCTGCTCTCCATTTCCGATGAGCCGGAGGCCGTCGTCCGCGAGATCGTGGACTTCAAGAAGGAAAACGCAATCACCATTCCAGGAAAATTCTTTAAATAGTTCAAGATATGAAAATCAAATCTATAGGAGTACTTACCTCCGGTGGCGACGCTCCGGGCATGAACGCCGCCATCCGGGCCGTCACCCGCGCCGCCATCTACGAAGGCTGGCGGGTTTTCGGCATCTACCGCGGCTGGGAGGGCCTCATCATGGGCGACATCAAGGAGTTCACCAGTTCCAGCGTCAGCAACACCATCCAGCGCGGCGGCACCATCCTCAAGACCGCGCGCAGCGAGGAGTTTCGCAAGCCGGAAGGCCGCGCCAAGGCCTTTGAGAACATCAAGAAATTCGGACTCGACGCCCTGGTAGTCATCGGCGGCAACGGCTCCCTCGCCGGGGCGCAGATTCTCGCAAGCGAGTATGACATCCCCGTCATCGGCCTGCCGGGCACCATCGACAACGACCTGTACGGCACCGACTCCACCATCGGCTACGACACCGCCCTCAACACCATCATGGAGTGCGTGGACAAGATCCGCGACACGGCCAACAGCCACGACCGCATCTTCTTCGTCGAGGTGATGGGGCGCGACGCCGGCTTCCTGACGCAGAACAGCGCCATCGCCGCCGGCGCGGAAGCCGCCATCATCCCGGAGGACCAGACCGACATCGACCAGCTGGCCGACTTCATCGGCCGCGGCATCCGCAAGAGCAAAAACAGCAGCATCGTGCTCGTGTCCGAGAAAGACGGCGGCGCCATGCACTACGCCGAGCGCGTGCGTCAGGAGTATCCCGAATACAACGTGAAAGTATCCATCCTGGGCCACCTGCAGCGCGGCGGCTCCCCCACCGCCTACGACCGCATCCTCGCCAGCCGGCTGGGCGTCGCCTCCATCGAGGCGCTCAAGGAGGGCCAGCGCAACATCATGGTGGGCATCAAGAACGACCAGATCGTCTATGTCCCCTTCTCCCGCGCCATCAAGATGGACAAGCCGATTGACAAAGAGCTCATCAACGTGCTGAGCATTTTGTCAATTTAAAATTTCTTGCTACCTTTGCGTCCGCTAACGGGGGTATAGCTCAGTTGGTAGAGCGATAGGTTCGCAATCTATAGGTCAGGGGTTCGAATCCCCTTATCTCCACAAAAAGTCCGGCAGCCATTATGGCGTGCCGGACTTTTTTGTTATTCAGAATCTCCTTCAGGGAGAGGCTTTTTGGGGTTTTTCGGGACACCCAGCTTGATCAGCTGGCGGGCGGAGGTCAGGATGGACTGGCCGGACTCGTCGATCTTGGCCGACACGGCATCGTACTGCTTCATCGCATCGCGCAGCTTCTCGCCCATGGTCGCATGGGCCTTGGAGAAGTCGTACACGCGGTCGATCATGTTCTGCGCCGCCTTGATGATTTTCTCCTGGTTGCGCGCCTGGTCGTAATTGGTCCAGGCGATGCGGATCATCCGCAGGAAGGGCATCAGCGTCTCCTCCGTGGCGATCAGCACGCCCTGGGCGTACGCCTCGTTGAAGAGGTTCGGCGCCAGCGACTTGGCGAGCTGCAGCGAGCCATAGTTCGGCACGAACATCACCACGTAGTCCAGGGACTTGTACCCCTCGCGGATGTAGTGCGGGTAGCGCTTGCCGGAGAGGTCCTTGATCTGCGTCCGGATGGCCTGCAGGTTGCGCTGGGCAGCCTCTTCCTTCGCGGCCGGGTCCTCCGCCGCAAACCAGTCGGAGTAGGCGTCCAGCGACACCTTGGCGTCAATGATGACTTCGGTCTTGTCGGGATAATGCAGGATGTAGTCGGGCCGCATGCGCTTGCTGCTGTCCTCGTTGTGCACCGTCTGCCCGAGCGCGTCGCGCAGCGTCTCCTCCCGGTCGAAGTCGCGTCCCTCCACCATGCCTTCGTTCACCAGCATATTATAGAGGATGACCTCGCCCCAGCCGCCGGCCGTCTTGTTCTGGCCCTTGAGGGCGGAGGCCAGGTTGTCGGCCTTGGCACCGATGCTCGAGGTCTGGTGCTGCAGGTTCTTGACCGCCTGCTCCATCGCCTCCTTCATCTGCGCCGTCCCTTCCGTCTGGGACTTCCGCTGGGCGACGAACGCCTCCTGCATGGCCTTCAGGTCTTTGCCCAGGCTGCCGGAGATTGTCTGGAAGGTCTCTTCCGCCTTCTTGGAAATGGCCTCCTCGCGCTGCTTGAGGAGCTTCTCCGTCTCGGCCGTCATCTGGCTACGGATGCCCTCCATCTGCTGCTTGAGCGCGACGTCCTGCGTCTCGCGCAACAGCTGCAACGCCTTCTCGTTCGCCTCGGCGTCACTGCGGCGAAGTGCCTGGGCCGTACGGACTTCCGCGTCCTTGCGGACGATGATCATCACGAGCACGGCGATGACCAGCACCGCCACCCCGAGAAAAATATACAGAACTGTTGTGCTCATTCCTCAGACAATTTGGATGCAATTTACAAAAAATTTCCTAACTTAGAGGAAATTTCGCCTTGCATGAAAGCATCTACTCGCTACTTCGGTATCCTTTTCGTCCTGCTGTCCGTGCTCGAAATCGTCACGACCGGCCTGGGGATCACCTCCTTCCATCCGTGGATCAAACCCCTGCTCATTCCCTCCCTCGCGGCGGCCGCCCTGTGTGCGCTGCTACCGGAACACCGGGGCTGGCAAACCGCCCTGCTGGCCAACGCCCTGCTCCTGCACACGGTGGGCGACATCCTGCTGCTTTTCAACGACCCGGACTACGCCTTTTTCGAGGCGGGCCTGAGAGCCTTCCTGGTCGGGAATATCTGCTACGTCATCGCGCTGATAGGTTTCAGTGAAAAGCTGCACGGCTGGAAAGAGATTCTCCTCGCGGCGTGTCCCCTGGTGATCGCCCCCCTGATTGCATCCCACTTCAAAGGGGCTGCCATATCGCAGGGCATCCTGGTCGTTTACGCCTTCACCCTCCTCTACCTGGTTTCCTGCGGTGGGATCTGGCTTCTGCGCAAGCGCAGATTCGGCTGGCGCGTCCTCGTCGGCGGTCTGTTCTTCATCGCTTCCGACGTCCTGCTCGCCCTGAACGCCTTCAACGGGGTTGAATTCCCGCTGCGCCACGCCACCGTGATGGGCACCTACCTGATCGCCGAATGGCTCCTGGTCAGCGCCATCGTGCGGGATCGCCTGCAATCCGCAGAAGCGTAGCAAGCATGAGAAGGATCCTCTTTGTCTGCCACGGCAACATCTGCCGCAGCCCCATGGCGGAGTTCATCCTGAAAGCCCTGGTCCGGGCCCGCGGCCTCGAAGACCAATATTATATAGAGTCGGCGGCCGTCTCGACCGAGGAGATCGGCAATGCCATCTACCCGCCCGCCAAGCGCTGCCTGACGCAGCACGGCGTGCCTTTCGACAAGACCAAATGCGCGCGCCAGGTCACGGCTGCGGACTACGGCCGCTTCGACCGCATCATCTGCATGGATGAGTCCAACCTGCGCTGGATCAGCCGCATCATCCCGGGCGATCCCGAGCACAAGATCCACCTGATGATGACCTATGCGGGCAAGCACCGCGACGTCGCCGACCCGTGGTATACCGGCGATTTCGAAACCACGTTCCAGGACCTCCTGAAAGGATGTGAAGCCATGTTGAAAAACCAATAGTATTAAACCTAACAGTTAGTGTATTCCCGAGAATGAAGAGCATCCTGAAACTTGTCCTCTGGGGCCTGCTGGGCCTGCTGGCTGTCCTGCTGATCGGCGGCGGCCTCCTGTTCGGCCATCTGGCGATGGGAGCCATGTCTGTCCAGAAACTGGACGAAGGCCTGTACTACATGGAATACAGAGGAGACGACGGTTTTGACAAACTGGTCGCCGCCGGCGGTGTGCGCAATGCCGGCGAGCTGGCGGGGCACATCATGGGTTTCCTTTCCAGAGGTTTCTATCATGCCCCGGCTGCAGCACCGGACTCGACCAGCTTCGGCTGTTCCGCTATCACGGCGCGCACACCGGAAGACGGGGTGCTGATGGGGCGCAACTTCGATTTTCCGTCTGCGACGGGCGTCATCCTGCACACCCTGCCCAAGCGCGGCTACGAGACCATCACCACCTTCAATACGGACTTCTTCGGCTTCGGCGAAGGCTGGCTGCCGGAAGGCTTCGCCAACCAGTACATGGCACTGAGCTGCCTCTTCTGCGCCCTGGACGGCATCAACGAGAAGGGGCTCGCCATCGCCGACCTGATGGCCGGCGACGACGAGCAGACGCACCAGGACACAGGCAAGATGGCGCTTACCACCTCCACGGCCATCTGCTACCTGCTGAAGAACGCCGCCACCGTGGACGAAGCCCTGGAGTTGCTCCGCCACATCGACATGCATTCCGACATCGGCGCGGCACACCATTATGCGATCTCCGATGCCTCCGGCCGGAGCGTCGTGGTGGAATATGTGAACCATGAGATGGTCGTCGTCGAGTCGCAGGCGGTCGCCAACCACTACCTCTGCGAACAGAAGCGCAACGCCGGCCTCGTCCCGGGCGACCGCCGCTACGACCAGCTTTGCGAGCAGCTCGCCGCCGACGGCGGCCTGATGGACTGGGGGCAGCTGGAGAGCGCCATCTTCTCCGTCTCGCAACCCGAGCGGGAAGGCTTCCTCGGCACGGCCTGGACCATGGTGATGGACCTGACGCACCCGTCCGTCACGTACTATTCCCGGCGCCATTTCAACCAGCCCTTCTACTATCCGCTCAAGCGGCACAATTAACGCACGAATCCAATACGGCCATGTCTTCCTTCCTCAAAGAGAATTTTCAGTTGATCTGCCTGCTTATCGGCCTGCTGGGCGTCCTGCTCAGCGTCCTTTCGTTCCTCCGCGAAATGAAGAAAAAACGCAGACAGAACGGCACCCTCATCGACTTGAATGACTATACGCTTGCCGGCGGCGGCAAGCTGGGAGAGAGCTACGTCCACCGGACCAACCCCGACGTCCTGCTCAAGCTCTATCCGCAGAACCTGGAGAAGACGGGCCAGGAGGAGTACGAGCGCGCCTGCAAGGTCTTCCGGCTCGGCGTCCCCTCGCCCGAGCCGGGCGAACTGGTACACACGGGAGACAAACGCCTGGGCATCCTCTACAAACGCATCGCGGGCAAGAAATCCTATGCCCGGGCGCTTGCCGACAACCCGGAGCGTCTGGAAGAGTATGCCGAGAACTTCGCCCGGATGGTCAGGGAGCTGCACGCCGTCAAGCCCGAGCCCGGCACCTTCCCGACGGTCAAGGACCGGTACAAGGAAGCCATCGGGCTCAATCCCTTCCTGAACGGAAAGGAAAAAGAGGCCGTGACGCGCTTCATCGACGGCCTGGCCGACGCCGACACCGCCCTGCACGGCGACCTGCATCAGGGCAACATCATCTTCACAGAGGACGGGAAGCAGTATTTCATCGACCTGAGCGATTTCTGCACGGGCAGCCCGCTTTTCGACCTGAGTGTCCTGATGGTACAGACCTGCTGGCTGCCGGAAGAGCGGGAGCGCGAACTCTACCACATCGGCCTCGACACGTCGAAGGCCTTCTGGAAAGCCTTCGTACCCGCTTATTTCGGCCCCGACGCCTCTCTGGAGGAAGTGGAGGCGCAGCTGCGTCCCTACGCCCTCCTGCGCGTGCTTGTCGTTGAGCGCGTCCTCGGCACCCCGCACCTGGAGATCCGCCCGGAGCTCCACAAGATGATCGGGCTGTAGCGGCGCCTGCGCATCATCGGTTCCGGACAGACTGGAACAGATACAGGATCGGGAAGATCTCCAGACGCCCGACCAGCATTTCGATCATGCTGGAGGCTTTGAGGATGACCGGGAAGGACGCGTAGTTCGCCATGGATCCCACCGAGCCGAAACCGGGCCCCACGTTGCCGACACAGGCTACCGAAGCCGTGAAGCCCGTGGTGAAGTCCAGGCCGAAGGCGATGTTGACGGCCGCAAAGAGCACCACGACCAGCAGGTAGCAGAAGATGTATCCGTAGGCGTCGTTCACCTGCTCGTCCGGCCGGATCCGCCCGTCCACCCGGACGAAATGGATGGCGTGGGGCGAAACGGTCTGGGTCACCTTCTGCTGGATGCCCTTGGTCGCCAGGATCGCCCGGTCTATCTTGATACCACCGGAAGTGGACCCGGAGCACCCGCAGATCAACGAACAGACAATCAACACCGCCACACTGAGCGACGGCCACACCGTGGTGTCTTCCGTGGCGAAGCCCGTGGTCGTGGAAATGGATACCACCTGGAAGGAGGCGTCCCGGAAGGCCGACCAGAAAGAGCTGTAGTTCCCCCGGGACAGCAGGTCCGCCGTCACGATGACGACGGCGACACCTACCAGCGAGACGAAGACCTTGATGGTCTCGGATTTCCAGAGATAACGGGTCCGGCCCCGGAGCAAAGCCAGGAACAGGATGCCGAAGTGGACGCCGGCGGCGAGCATGGCGACGGTCAGCACGACTTCCGCCGCCGGATTGTCATAGGATGCGATGCTGGCGTTCCGGGGAGAGAACCCGCAGGTGCTGCAGGCCGACATGGCGTTGGCAGCGGCATCGAACCACCCCATGCCCGTCACGCGCAACAGGAAGAAAGTCACAAGCGTCAGCGCAACGTAGGTGATCAGCGTCCTGTTGACAAAACGGCCCGTCCCCTCTCCCGAGAAGGGCTCCCGGGCCATGGCGGAGATCTCGGCGCCGGACAGCGCCGATTTATCCGCACTGCCAGTCATCATCGAAAAGAGCGTGACGATCCCCACGCCGCCGACCCAGGCTGTCGAGATGCGCCAGAACTGCAATCCGCGCGGAAGCGCTTCGACATCGTTCAAGATGGAGGCGCCGGTCGTCGTGAAGCCGGAGACGCTCTCGAAAATGGCGTTGATCGGCGTGAATTCCCGCCCGTAGAACAGGAATGGCAGCATCCCGAAAAGACAGGCCAACGCCCAGGCGCCGACCACGATACAGTTCCCCTCCCGGAAGCTGAGCCGATGGAACCCTTTCCGGACAAAGATCAGCGGATAGGAACCAACCAGGATGGTCAGGATGGTCGCGTGCAGCAGGGGCATCCGGCTTTCATCCCCGGGTGTCAACCAGGCGACCGTGACCGACACGGCCATCAAGGCCGCCACAGACAGGAGCGAGATGCCGATAAACCAGGTGATGACTTTCCAATTCATACCATTCGTCACTTTGACGGCGCAAAGATATTTCCGCAAAATTCATTTACCAATACAATTATTTTTATCTTTGCATTGATAAAATCAATGGAATGACACTCCAACAGTTGCGGTATATCGTTGCCATAGACGATTACAGGCATTTCGGCAAGGCAGCCGAAGCCTGCGGCCTGACTCAGTCCACCCTGAGCCTGATGGTCAAAAAACTGGAAGAAGAGCTGGACGTGCGGATCTTTGACCGCGACTCCCACCCCGTCGCTCCGACGGGAATCGGGTGCAAGATCATCGAACGCGCGCGGATCGTTCTATACAACGCGGGCCAAATCGCGGAGATGACCCGCTCGGAGAAAGAGATACTTTCCGGACCGCTCCGCATCGCCATTATCTCGACGGTCGCTTCCGTGCTGGTCCCCGGTCTGTTCAAGTACATCGGCGCGCAATTCCCGGCCATTTCCCTGCAAACCGAGGAGATGCTCACCAGCACCGTGAAGGAAAAACTGCGCAAAGCCGAAGCGGACATGGGCCTGCTGACCGGGCCGGTCGACGACACGGACCTGCTGGAAATTCCGCTCTACCACGAACGATTCCTGGCCTACGTGTCACCGCAGAACCCGGCCTATGCTCAGGAGAGCATCCGCTACGAGACGGTATTCAACCAGCCTGTCTGGATCATCCGGGACGGTCTCCGGCAGTTGGACCCCGCGGAGCTGGGGCATGGAGAAAAAGTCACCTACGAACGTTTCTTCGAGGGTGGCCGCGTGGGCACGCTGATCCAGGTCGTGAACGACAACGGCGGCCTGACTATCATCCCGGAGACGCACAGCAAGCTGATTATGTTCAGCCAGCAGGCATGCCTCCGGCCCATCGTGGATCCCGTCCCCAGCAGGACCATTTCCCTGGTCGTCCGCGCCGACTACATCCACGAGGCCAAGATGAACGCCGTCGTCGATGCAATCAAAAGCATCATCCCCGGCACCATGCTTGACAACGTGGTCCGGAAAGGGCCCCTGACCCTGTAGAAGGGGGTTTTATTCGCTGTAATTGTGGTCTACCGTGACCATGACGGTCCTGCCCGGTATCAGGGCCGACAGCTCCTGCGTCAGCTTTTCACACAGAGCAGGATTGTCCTGGACCGAAACGTCCGGCACGACATCCACCGTCACCAGATTCTCCTTCTCGGAGAAATAGAATCCGTGCACCTGGACGATTTCCTTGTGCGCGGCGAGGGTACGCGTGACCAACGACTGCAGTTCGCGCCGCTGGGTGTCCCCCGTGGCGACGGCATAGATACCCACGGTCATCACGATGCCGTATTTCGAGTACATCGCGATGGAGATCTTCCGGCTCAGGCCGTGGATCTCCTGTGCGGTCAGCGTGTCGTCCACGGCCACGTGCAGGGAGCCGATCATCACGTCCGGTCCGTAGTTGTGCAGGATGATGTCGTACACGCCGTGCACCTCGTCGAAGGCCAGGACTTCCTTCTTGATATCCGCCACCAGCTCCGGGGACACCCGGGCCCCCAGCAGCTCGCCGACTGGCGAGGAGAGCATCTCGATGCCGGCCTTGATGATGAAGGCGGAGATGAGCACGCCCAGGATGCCGTCCAGGGACACGCCCCAGAGCAGCATCACGCCCGCCGAAACGAGCGTCGCCACGGTGATGATGGCGTCGAAGAGCGCGTCCGAGCCGGAGGCGATGAGCGCGTCGCTCTTCAGCTTCTCGCCCTGCTTCTTCACGTACCAGCCTAGCAAGAGCTTGACCACGATGGCCACGATGATGACGATCAGCGTGCTCGCCGTGTAGCTCGGCTCCACCGGGTGGAAGAGCTTCTTGCCCGATTCTGCGAGCGAGGTCACGCCCGCGGAGATCACGATCACGGCGATGATGATGGCGCTGAAATACTCAACGCGGCCGTGGCCGTAAGGGTGCTCCCGGTCGGCCGGCTTTTGCGACAGCCTGGTCCCGATGATGGTGATGACGCTGGAGAGGGCGTCGCTGAGGTTGTTCACGGCGTCCATCACGATGGCGATACTGCTCGCCAGCAGGCCGACCAGGGCCTTGAACGCCGCCAGCAGCACGTTGGCGACGATGCCGACGACACTGGTCCGAATGATTTCCGCACTACGGTTCATAACAGAAGGATCTTTGTACAAAGATAGCAAATTTACCAACTGTATTTCACTTTCAACCACACTTCGCTGTTCCGTGCATAAGCAGTGAACATCCCGCCCTTCGAAGCATAATAATGGTAAAGGTTACTCAGGCCCACGCCCGACATCCGCGCAATATCGCGGGTCGTCGCGTCCCGGTAACCTTTATCCAGGAAGAGTTTCTTGGCGACTTTTAAAATCCGCTTGCGGGTGTCTGGCTTAAGTGTTTGCATGTCGAACGATGTTCTCTTTTCGACTGCAAAGGTAAGCCCTTCCCGCTAAGCGGCAATCCTCATTTCTAATGATTGTAGCGGCTGCTACTTCACCGGCTGGCCGAGCGCGGAGGCCTCCGCGTCGGAAGCGTCGAGCTTGAAGACCATGAAGTTGGGGCTTTCCTGCGTGCAGGGCGTCCACTCCCCACCGTCCGGGCCGTTGGGATCGCTGTACTTGGCGAAGTTGGTCCAGGCGGTCAGCATTTTCTCGGAGAGGTCCCAGTCGCCCTGGGTCCAGGGGCGCCAGCAGTGCTGAAGCGACTTGAAGACGAACCACAGGTCGGAAGAGTGGAAAGCACCCTGCAGACGGTCCTCGGGATGGGAACCGTCGTCCGGCAGCGGACGGGCGAACTCATAGGCCCAGGCCTGGTTGCCCTTGGCCTCACGGTCCTGGCAGAAAGCCACGATACCCGCGGACATGTCGCCCATGTCGTTCATCGTGTAGCCGATCATGTACGGGACATCGGCCAGCGAGCCGTCGGCGGCCGCGTCGTCAAACACCTTGACCGACACGTGGCCGTCGATGATCGGCGTGATGGTGATGCCGGGCTTGCCCGTGGCGGAAGTATAGAGGGAGGAAGCGGCGTGGACGGCGTCCGTGGCCGCAGCGCGCATTTTCTTCAGATCGGTCAGGCCGGCCCAGTCCATGACGGCCTTGCCTTCGGCTTCAGCCTCCTGGAGCGTCTGGCCACCGAACATCATCTTGATCATGGACGGCGGGAGAGCCGGACCGCCACCTGCCAGAGAGAAGCTCTGGTTCTTGACCACGTTCAGGCCGTTGGCGCTCATGATCACCGCCTTGTGGAAATAGGGCTTGGCCAGCGGCGAGGCGCAGAGCGTGCGGACACTGCCGCCGCCAGCGCTCTGGCCGAAGATCATCACGTTGTCCGGATCGCCGCCGAACTGGGCGATGTTCTTTTTCACCCACTTCAGGGACTCGATCTGGTCGAGGATGCCGTAGTTGCCGGACACGCCGTCCGGGCTCTCGGCGGAAAGCTCCGGGTGCGCCATGAAGCCGAAGATGCCGAGGCGGTAGTTGATGGACACGAGGACCACGTCCCTGGCGGCCCACTCCTGCGCGTCGAACTCAGGCTCGGACCCCCAGCCCTCGCGGTAGCCGCCGCCGTGGATCCACACGGCCACAGGGGCCTTGCGGTCCACCTGGCCGGGATATTTGGTCCAGACATTCAGATACAGACAGTCTTCGCTGCACTGCTTCTCTTCGCCATAGCCCCACTCCGTGAAATAGTTGCCCGGATAGTGGACGGCCTGGTAGCTCGGGTGGCCGAATTCGTCGGCCTGCAAGACGCCCTCCCAGGGCTGCACCGGCTGCGGCGCTTTCCAGCGCAGCTCGCCGATCGGCGGAGCGGCATAAGGGATACCTTTGTAAACGAATACGCCGTCGAGGTCGGCGGCGATGCCCTGCACCTGTCCTCCTTCGATGTCGAGGACGGGGCTGACTTTTTCAGAGCAATGGCATGCGCCCAGGCTCATGGCCAGGGCAAGAAGTGCGAAGAATCTGAGTTTCATATTGGCAAATTATAGTGTTTCGAGGTACAAATTTAAGAAATAATGGCTACATTTGAGGGATTTCAAAAGAAAACATCATGAAGAGAATTTTGTTCCTGATTCTGCTGACCGCCTCCGTCTTCACGGCGTGCTCTCAGCCCAAGAAGGTCTCCATCCTGGGAGACTCCTACTCCACCTACGAAGGCTACAATCCGGAAGGGTACAATCCGTTCTACCCGAACGACCGCAATGACGTCACCAGCCCGGACCAGACCTGGTGGAGCCTGTACATCAACGCCAAGGGCTATGAGCTGGAGGAGAACAACTCCTGGGGCGGCACCACCATCTGCGGCACCGGCTACTTCGGCCGCGACGTCTACGAGTCGTCCTTCATGAACCGCGTGGACATGCTCGGCAATCCGGACATCATCTTCCTCTTCGGCGGCACGAACGACGCCTGGTCGCGTGCGCCGATCGGCGAGTACCAGTGGGCCGACTGGACGAAGGAGGACTGCAAGGCTTTCCGCCCGGCCCTCGCCTACCTGCTGGACACCCTGCAGAAGCATTATCCCAAGGCCAAGATCTATTCCCTGCTCAACTCCGAGCTGCAGGAAGAGATCAATGAATCCATGCGCGAGGTGTGCAAGCACTACGGCGTCCAGCTCATCGAGTTGCACGACATCGAGAAGCAGAACGGCCACCCGTCCATCGCCGGCATGCAGAGCATCTGCGACCAGCTGCTGGAAGCCATCAAATAGATTACTCCCCCCACATGATCAGAAGGACGTTTCTCAAGAAAGCGGCCCTGGCCGCTGTCGGCGCGGCAGCCTATGCCTCGCCGCTCTCCGCGACGCCGACAAATTCTGACACCCGGATGAAAGTATTACTGATCAACGGCAGTCCCCGCCCGGACGGAAACACCTTCTGCGCCCTGCAGGAGATCGAGACGCAGCTGAAGAAACAGGGCATCGAGACCGAGATCTTCCAGATCGGCGCTCGGCCGGTCCGGATGTGCATCAACTGCGGCGGTTGCCGGCGCAACGCCGGCAAGGGCGAGGCAAAGCTCGACAAAGAGGGCATGCAGACCATGCGCACGCTCGGCAACAACATGGCCTGGCTGCTGAAGAAAATCCACGCCGGCGGCGAGCCCGCACCGAAGCGCGACGAGCAGCCGGAATTCATGAACTTTATCCGATAAGACAACACTAACTAATTCCAAATCCGCATGAAAAAGTACGTATGCAACATTTGCGGGTACGAGTACGACCCGCAGGCCGGCGACCCCGACAACGGAATCGCTCCCGGAACCGCCTTTGAAGACCTCCCCGCCGATTGGGTGTGCCCCATGTGCGGCGTAGGAAAAGAAGATTTCTCCGAACAGTAAAAAATGCGCCCGGGCCTGCTCGCCAGGGCGTTTTTATGATTCCCTGCGGAGGATGCGGCGGCTCTGGATGAGGACTGACAGAACGATCAGGACGATACCCAGCCAGAAGGAGAATCCGACCTCCCGGTATTCGCCGAACAGCAGCGCGGCGAAGGCGATGCTGTACACGGGCTCCAGGTTATAGGTCAGGTTGACCGTGAAGGCCGACAACACCTGCAGTGCCTGCAGTTGGAACAGGAACGGGAGAACGGTGAAGACAGACCCCAGCAGGAGCAGCCACCAGACATCCCTCCCCTGCGGAGCCAGGCTGGCTCCGGGGAAGATCCACGTATAGAACGGAATCAGCAGCGAGAGCAGGAAGATACCACCGACGATCTCGTACAGGAGCATCGTGGCGCTGTCCTCCCCGGTCTGCCGGGCCACGTTGATGTTCACCAGTGCAAACAGCGAATAAATGGCCGCCGAGAGCAAGCCGAGGATGATGCCCAGCCGGTAGCGGACATCCAGGCTGAAGATGAGCAGCACGCCCGCGATGGCGATAAAACTGATCAGCACCTCCACCACGGAGATCCGCTTCCGGTTGATGAGCGGATCCAGGAGCGTCGTAAAGAAACAGGAAGTCGCGATGCACGCCACGCCGATGGACACGTTGGAGGCCTGGATACTGGCGTAAAAAGCGACCCAGTGCAGGGACAGCAGGAAGCCGCAGGCGGCGATCTTGATGAAAGACTTCCAGGGCATCCTGTGCAGGCGGCCCATTACGGCCATCACCAGCGAGAGCACGACGACGCTCACCATCATCCGGTACCACACCAGCGGCAAGCCGCCCAGCGAGATCAAGCGGCCGAAAATGCCCGTCCAACCCGCCAGAAGGACGGCGATGTGGAGGATAATCAGCGTCTTGTTCTCTTTCGTTCCCATACCCAATCTATTTGCGGCTGCAAAAATACAAATCCTTCTGAAAAAAAATGTATATTTGCTTCAGTTAACCGAAATCCAATGAAACGTTTATTCTTCTTCCTGGCCGTATTGGCCCCGGCGCTGCTCCCGGCACAGAACAAGCCCTTCATGCAAGACCTTTCTTATTATGTCGAGAACCTTTCCGTGTATGGACTCAACCAGGAAGAAGGCCGGGCCTTCCACATTCCCTCCAAGCACATTTCGCTGGACGGAAAATGGAAATTCTTCTACAGCCAGAACCCGGCCGGGATTCCGGACGGCTTTTTCAACGCAGGTTTCAACGACCGGAAGTGGGACCTCATCGAGGTGCCGTCCAACTGGGAGATGATGGGTTACGGAGAGCCGCTATTCCGCAATGTCAGCGCGCCTTTCAAGACGAACATGATGCCTTCGGCCGCCCAGTATATGCCGTGGCGCCGCCCGCAGACGGGGACTCCCCTGCCTCCCGCCCCGTTCAGCGTGACCGTGCCGGACGTCCCGATGGATTATAATCCTACGGGGGCCTACCGGACGACTTTCACGCTCCCTGCCTCCTGGAAGGGCGACCGGATCTTCATCCGCTTCGAAAAGGTGGCGTCCGCTTCTTTCGTCTGGATCAACGGGCAGGAAGTGGGCTACAACGAGGGCGCGCAGGAGCCTTCGGAATACGACATCACCCAATATGTCAAGCCGGGCCGCAACACGGTGGCCGTGCTAGTGCTGAAATACAGCGACGGCTTTTATCTGGAGGGCCAGGATTACTGGCGCCTCGCCGGCATCTTTGACGACGTCACCGTCTTTGCCACGCCGCAGGCACGCATCCGCGACTGGCAGGTCATCACGGACTTCGACAAGACCTACACGGACGCCGACCTGAGCCTGACCCTGGACCTCAAGGCGTACAACACAGCCGCTTCCGGGTACAGCCTGACTGCCAGGCTTTCCCGGGACGGCAAACAGGTAGCCCGGATGCAGCGGGACGACGTTTCCATTCCCGCCAACGGGAGCCAGACCGTTACGCTGCGCACCCGCGTCCCTTCTCCGAAGAAGTGGACGGCCGAGACGCCCGACCTCTACGACCTCACCATGACGCTTCATGATGCGTCCGGCCGCGTCGTGGACGAGATCACCAAACGCATCGGCTTCAAGAAAACCGAAATCATCGACGGCGTCTTCTATCTGAACGGACAGCCGCTCAAGGTGATCGCCCAGTGCTCCCACATGCAGCATCCCGAACTGGGCCATGCGATGGACGAGGCCACTGTCCGTAAGGACATGGAGATCCTCAAGCAGTTCAATTTCAACGCAGTGCGCACATCCCACTACCCGCCCGTCAACGAGTACCTGGACCTCGCGGACGAGTATGGCCTGTATATTATCGACGAGACCGGCGACGAGGCCCACGCGACGGAATACGTGTCTTCCGTTCCGGATTTCATCCCCATGTATCAGGAGCGGGTGCGCCAGATGGTCCTTCGCGACCGCAACCATGCCTGCGTGCTCTTCTGGAGCGCCGGCAACGAGAGCGGCGAGGGCCCCAATATCACCGAGGTGGTCAAAGAAGGCAAGAAATACGATCCCACCCGCTTCTGGATGTACGGAGGCAACGCAGCCAAGCACGATGCGGAAGACATCGTCGGACCGCGCTATCCGATCCCCATGGAGCACGAAATCTCCTACGGAATGGACGAGGCCGACAAGCGTCCGTCCTTCATGGATGAATACGTCTCCGTAGCCGGCAACGGCGGCGGGAACCTGGACGATTTCTGGCGGGAAATCGATGAGCATCCGTCCCTGATGGGCGGAGCCCTGTGGGACTTCGTAAGCCCCGGACTCACCACGCCGGTCCGCAGGCTGGTGGACAAATCGCCCTACGGGACCCGGGCGGACATCATGGGCCGCGCCAAACTCGTGGCGGGTCCTACCGGCAAGGCCATCGACCTGGGCCCGATGGAGCAGTGGGTTCAGGTGTACCGCGCAGACAATGTCGAAATCAGCGGAGACCAGCTCACCCTGACCCTGGACATCATGCCGAGGCATTTCAACCGCGGCGGCGGGTATATGATCACCAAAGGAAGCCGCCAGTTCGGCCTCCGGCAGAATAACGACAAGATCGAATTCTACATCGACAACGGCCAGGTGAGAACCATCAGCGGAGATCTCCCCGCCGACTGGGAGGGCCGCTGGCACAACGTGACCGCCGTCTATGACGGCTCTGCCATGAAAGTCTATATCGACGGCGCGGAAGTGGCTTCGGGCGAAGCCTCGGGCAGGATCCGCAATCTGCCGCTGTCGCTGTGCGTCGGCCGCGACGAAGAGCGTAACGGCCAGGACACCAACGAGTTCATCATCGACGCGCTGGTTGACAACGTGGGCGTTTTTGCATCCGCCGTCCGTCCTTCCGACGGATTCCGTCCCGCGGACGCCGCGCTGTGGCTCGACTTCGAAGAGGAGATCGCGGAAGGCAGTTTCTATACATACGGCATCGGCGCGCGCACCTACGGCAGTATCTGGCCGGACCGCGTCCCCCAGCCCGAGATGTGGCAGATGAAGAAGAGCCAGCAGCCGCTGAACTACCGCATGCTGGACAGCCGTACCGGCCTGGTGGAAATCCGCAACCGCAGCTACTTCGCCAATGCTTCCGTCTATGCGACCCGCTGGGAAGTGACCGCAGACGGCGAGACCGTCGCCTCCGGCACGCTGGACCTGGACATCGAGCCGCAGGGCAGCGTGGCCGTTCACGTGCCTTATACACGGCCGGAAATCGTTCCCGGCAAGGAATACCGCCTCACGCTGAGCTCCTGCCTGCGCAAGGATGAAATCTGGGCCCCCGCCGGACACGAAGTGGCCTGGGAGCAATTCGAACTGGACGGCTGGAACCTCCCGGCAGCCCCGGCCCCGAAACCCGCCGGCCATGTCGATCTGACCCAGTCCGAAGGGAAGCTGATCGCCTCCGGCGCCGGATTTACCTACGCCTTCGACGCCCGGAGCGGCGCCCTGTCCTCCATGCTGGTGGACGGGAAAGAGATGCTCTCGTCTCCGCTCAAGGTCAACCTCTGGAGAGCGCCCGTGGCCAATGAGATTGACGGCTGGAACGCCGGCACCGTCCGGTCGCTGCTGAACAATTCCCAGCAGGGCTACGGCACCATCGGCGCCAGCTCCACCATTGCAGCCATCTATTATGCCGCCGGGCTTGACAATCTGAACTGGATTCCTGTTTCAGTCAAATCACGCACGGAGGACGGCGCCGTGTATATCGATGTCCGCGAGCTGGTCCTCTTCGGCGGCGCCCAGGGGATCACCCAGCTGGACCTCTACATCATGGGACGCCGCGCGATCGGCATGGAGAGCCTCTTCTCCTGGCGGGTGGACGCAGACGGGACCGTGACCGTGAAGCACCGGCTCTTCCCGGAAGGCGACATGCCGGCCTGGCTGCCGCGCGTCGGCGTCACGCTCTCGCTGGACGGCACCCTGGACCATGTCCAATGGTATGGCCGCGGCCCGCAGGCATCCTATCCCGACAGGAAGAGCGGATACCGGATGGGAGAATGGTCCACGACCGTCGACGAGATGTATGAGCCGTACCTGATTCCTCAGGATTACGGTCTGCGCATGGATTGCCGCAGGGTCTGCTTCACCGACGGATCCGGCAAGGGCCTGATGTTCCGGATGGACGAGCCCTTCGGCTTCAACGCCTATCCTTTCACGACGGACAACCTGACGAAGGCCGTTTACCAGTATCAGCTGGAGCGGTCCGGCGACATCACCGTCAACCTCAACTACGCCGACACCGGTGTCGGCGACACGGCACGCGGCGCGCTGCCCGGCTATCGTGCCTATCCCCAGACCTATGAGCGGACCATCGTCATCAGTCCGGTCCGATGAGGTTTGAATTACTGGGGAAAGAGGGCGCTCCCTCGCTGATGCTCATCCCGGGGCTGGGGGTCTCCTACGAGATCTTCCTGCCCCTGGTGGAGCTGCTGAAGGGCAAGTTCCGGATCATCGCCGTCCAGGTGGACGGCTTCACGCTGGGCGAGCAGACCCGTTTCACCTCCGTCGACGACCAGGCAGCCCAGACGACCACCTTCATCCGGGATCGCTTCGACGGCCACCTGGACGGCGCGTACGGCTTGTCCCTGGGCGGCAAGATCCTGTCCCGCATCCTGGAGCGTGACGAGGTCGCGATTGACCACGCCATCCTGGACGCCGCACCCCTGCTGCCGCTGCCCAAATGGCTGGTGGGCCCGCTGCGCTATTATCAAAGCTACAATGTGTGGACCTGCTACCACTGGACGGGATTCTGGCGCCGGGTGTTCCATTCGCACTATTTCGACGTGCTGCTGGACGAATGCCGGAAGACCTTCCCCTATGGCGGGAGGCGCGCCGTACTGGACGGCTACAAATCAGTCTATACCAACAAATTGGAGTCTATCCACGGCACCGACATCCACTTCTGGTACGGGACGAAGGAAGCCTTCGTGGCCAAGCCGCAGATGGAGCATCTGCAGAAGCTCTGTCCGAAACTGCACGTAGCGGTATTTCCCGGATCCAACCACGGACAACTGCTGGTGGACCACCCGGACGAGGTGGCCCAACGAATCGAGAAGATTGTCCTGCCTTAAGCCTTCTTCTGGCAACGCCAGGCGACGACGGCCTCGACCAGGCCCAGCACGAAATAGATATTACTGATGGCCACGAATCCCCACACATACCACTCCAGGGCAATCCAGAGCATCAGGATGATGCCGCAGGCGAAGGTTACCCAACAGGCAAGCGGATGCTTCTTGAAGAGCATCACGGCCGCAAGGAGCTGCGGCAGGCCGTTCACGGCCAGCAGGACGCAGCCGGAGGGGAAGAAATCCTGGAAGAAAATGTCCGGCCAAGGCAGTTTGGCGCGCAGGAGATCCAGCATCGCCTCCCCGCCCCAGCTCACGCCGGTGGGGTCCATCCACATCATCACGGCGCCGCCGATGGCGCCGACGGAGATGAAAAGGGTCAGTATCTTCAGAAAGGTCTTCATAATCGGTTATTGTAACTTCGTGTAGATGAAGTATGCGAGCGCCAGCTGGGCCAGGAGGATGAGCGGCAGGCCGAAGGCGAACTTCACGTGCTTGGTCTTGTGATGGAAGACGCACATGCCCAGCAGGGCGCCGACGCTGCCACCGAGCACGGCGAGCAGGAGCAGCGTCGCCTCCGGGACGCGCCACTTGTCCCGCCGGGCCTTCCACTTGTCGAGGCCGTAGGCCAGGAAGGCCAGGACATTGATCCCGATGAGGTAATAGATGATAAACACGTCTGCAAAATTAAGAATCTTTTTGTTACCTTTGATTCTCGTAGTTAAAGAGTATTTATGAGAAATACATTCGGATACTTCCTAGGATTCCTGGTCTTCGTGGCCGGGATTCCGGCCTTGATGTGGTGGGTGTCCGGGAGGCCTTTTCCCTGGGCGCCGGCGCTGCCGTGGGCGATTGTCGCCCTCCTGTTGATGATTCCAGGGCTGGCGCTCAGCGTCTGGTCCATCGTCCACATGAAGAAAGTGGGCGAAGGGAATCCGTTCGACGCTTACAACCACGAAGTGGCCCCGCGGACGAAGCACCTGATGACGGACGGCCCCTACCGCTTCTCCCGCAACCCGATGCTGCTGGGCATCTACTTCTACGATCTCGGTGTGTTGCTCTGGCTGATGAGCTGGTGGCCGCTGGCCGTGGTCGCCGTCGAGGTGGTGTTCCTGACCCTGCAGGTCCGGTCGGAGGAGAAGCGCCTGGAGGCCGACTTCGGGAACGAGTATCGGGAGTATAATAAACGCGTCCCCCGCTATCTGTTCCATTGAAATGCTTATATTTGTTTTATGGTAACAATCGGAATCAAGGGAAGAGAGGAAGTGGTGGTGCTTCCGGAACTTACTGCAAAGCATATTGGCAGCGGCACCGTGCCGGTGCTCGCGACGCCCATGATGATCGCCCTGATGGAGAAGACCTGCCGCCTGTCGGTCAAGCCGTATCTTGACGAAGGTCAGGAGACCGTCGGGACGCACGAGCGCTTTATCATTGATGAAAAGAAGTTCGGGGAGAAGATGAGCGCCAAGCAACACAGTTAGTAATTCCTATTACAATAAAGATGGACCATCTGCCGCTCAAAGACATACCGATGCTGGTGTCCTGCATCAATTTCCTGCTCAGGGACGAGGAGTTCGAAAACCTGGACCAGATCTGCTTTTACTTCGGGATGGAGCGGGAGGAAATGGACAGTATTCTGGCCAGCAGCGGCTATGCTTATCGCCCGGAGCAAAACAGAGTCATCTGAGCTATGGACCATTCAGCAATCGAACAGGCATATGCCTTCTTCCATCAGAAGGAGAAGGTCTATAGGTTTTCCACCTCGGAAGCCGAAAAAGACCACATCGAGAACGCAATTTCCTCCTACGTAAATCAGATGTCGCCGGAGCTTTATGAGGCCCTGTCTGGTGGATCAGATGCCTTCCTGCGAGAGCATACGACGTTCGCCGAAGACATAAATGATGCTGTTGGCAAACTGGAGCATTTGATGTAGCACTAAAGAAATAACATGAGTTTCAACAAACACGATATTTCCCGGAATTCCTGTCAGCTGTTCGGGCCCGACGGAAAGCTCATCGACCGCATCAGCGCCCGCAACATCGGCTGCGAATACGGAGAGTACGACCAGCCATGAAGCAGCTATGCAAATGGATCTCTGATTGGATGGGGGTGCTGGTCCTGGTATCGGCCATCCTGGTACTTGCGTTCCCGGAGGTAGTGGGGCACCTGAAGCCCTCGCTCATCAATCCCCTGCTGGGCGTGATCATGTTCGGCATGGGCCTGACGCTCAAGCCGGAGGATTTCCGCGTGGTCTTCAGCCGCCCCAAAGACGTGCTCATCGGCTGCCTGGCGCAGTTCACGGTGATGCCGGCCCTGGCGTTCGGGCTCTCACGCCTGTTCGGCCTGGACGAAGCGCTCACCATCGGTGTCGTTCTGGTCGGATGCTGCCCGGGCGGCACGGCCTCCAACGTCATCACCTATCTGGCGAAGGGCGACCTGGCACTTTCAGTGGGCATGACGGCCACGTCCACGCTCCTGGCACCGCTCCTTACCCCGCTACTGGTACTGCTGCTGGTTGGCGAGACGGTAGATGTCAATGTGGTCGGGATGCTGCTGAGCATCCTCTGGGTCGTGATCCTTCCCATCGTGCTGGGCCTGCTGGTCAAACGCCTGTTGCCCAAGGCGACGGAGCAGGCTACGGTTTATCTCCCTGCAGTTTCGACGGTCGCCATCTGCCTCATCGTGATGATCGTCATCGCGGCCAATGCCCATAAGCTGCTCGCCGGCGGCTGGATCGTCATTCTGGTCGTGATGCTCCACAACATCCTCGGACTTGCTGTCGGCTACCTGATCGGACTGCTGCTGAAGATGACGCCCGCCAAACGCCGGGCCATCAGCGTGGAAGTGGGCATGCAGAACAGCGGACTGGCTTCGTCACTGGCAACGCTCCACTTCGCCGCCTTCCCCATGGCCACCGTTCCGGGTGCCATTTTCAGTGTCTGGCACAACATCAGTGGCGCTGTCGTTGCCCGTTTCTTCGCCAGGCGGAAAATGTGCTAAAGATTGCTTATATTTGTTACGATTAAATCGTAACGGTATTCCTCTGGAAGGCACCCTACAGAATTGTATACAAAGGCCCGCTGAAACCCGGCAAGAACACCATTAAAGTGAAGCCGTCAGAATACGCAAGTAAAAGCATAACATATTCAATATGAAAGAGTCTCTGATTATATCTCTGAGCCTGCTAGTGCTGGTAGCATGCACCAGCAAGTCTCCCATGGACAAGTATATAGACAATCTGATGGGACAGCTCACGCTGGAACAGAAGATCGGCCAGCTTAACCTGCACTCCGCCCCCGGCTTCATCTCGGCCGAAAAGGTGATGGAAGAGGATGAGAACGCCAAACTGCTGAACCAGGGCTTGCTGGGAGGCGTCTACGGGGCCACCAATATGACCATCCTGCGCCAATACCAGGACATCGCCCTCCAAAGCGGTGCCGGCATTCCGCTCATCTTTGGCATGGACGTGATTCACGGGCACCAGACGGTGTTCCCCATTCCGCTGGGGCTTTCCACTTCCTGGAATATGGAACTCATCGAGCAATCGGCCCGTGCCGCCGCCCGGGAGGCGTCGGCCTGCGGCATCAACTGGGTGTTCAGCCCCATGGTGGACATCTGCCGCGACGCCCGCTGGGGCCGCATTGCCGAGGGAGGAGGCGAAGATCCCTACCTGGGCGGAGAGATTGCCAAAGCCATGGTATATGGCTACCAGGGCCGGGACGATGTCTATGACACGGACGACGTGATGGCCTGCGTGAAGCACTACGCCTTATACGGCGGCGCCCTGGCGGGAAGGGATTACAATTCCGTGTTCCTGAGCCGCCAGGAGGCCATGAACGGCTACATGCATCCCTACAAGGCGGCCTGCGAAGCCGGAGCCGGAAGCTACATGAGTTCGTTCAATGAGTTCGAAGGCATCCCCGCCACCATGAACAAATGGTTGATGGACGATGTATTACGCAAATCCTGGGGCTTTGACGGATTCATCGTCAGCGACGCCACCGCCATCGCGGAAGAAATCCAGCACGGCATAGGAGACCTGCAGGAGGTGAGCGCCCGCTCCCTCCAGGCCGGTCTGGACATGGACATGAACAGCGACGGCTTCGTAGGCACGCTGCTGCAGTCGGTTAAAGAAGGCCGCGTAAAAGAGGCCGATATTGACCGCGCCTGCCGCCGCATCCTGGAAGCCAAATACAAGCTGGGGCTTTTTGAAGACCCTTACCGCTACCTCTCTGAGGAGCGCTATGCCACGGAAGTATATACGCCTGAGAATCTGGCCTTTGCCCGCAAAGTGGCGCAGGAGTGCCAGGTACTGCTGAAAAACGAGGGCGTACTGCCTCTCCGGAAAGGCGCGAAAGTGGCCGTAGTAGGGCCCCTGGCCGCCGACGCCTCCTCCATGGCCGGCACATGGTCGCAGTCGAACCATAACGCAGAAAGCGTCACGCTCTGGCAGGGCATCTCCGAAGTCACGCCGACCACTTTTGCCGAAGGCAGCTGGCTGCTGCGGGACGCCGCCATAGAGGACGGGGTGCGCTACGGCCTCATCCGCATGTTCGCCCCCGGCACCCCCATCCCGCCGGTTCATGCCAGGCCGCAGGCGGCCCTGGTAGCGGAAGCCGTGGCCCAGGCCCGCAGGGCCGATGCAGTAGTGGCCTGCGTGGGTGAAATCCCCGGGATGAACGGAGAAGGCGCTTCCCGCACCGATATCACCCTCCCCGATACGCAGGTAGAAATGCTCAAGGCCCTCAAGGCCACCGGCAAGCCGCTGGTGGTTGTCCTGGTATGCGGTCGTCCGATGGACCTCACCGCCGTGGAGCCGCTGGCCGATGCCATTCTCAATGTGTGGAGCCCCGGCTCCGAGGGCGGCCACGCCGTAGCCGACGTGCTCTTCGGGGATGTTAATCCATCGGCCAAACTCACCACCTCATTCCCCCGTTCCGTCGGTCAACTGCCGCTATATTACAACCACAAGAATACCGGCCGTCCGCATCCGGACTACGAGCCCTACCGCAAGTTCACCAGCTGCTACACCGACGAACTCAACGGACCGCTCTATCCTTTCGGCTATGGCCTGAGCTATACCGCTTTCTCCTACTCTGAGCCGGTTCTCAGCACCACGGAAATGCCCGTGGACGGCAGCGTAACGGCATCCGTCACGGTGACCAACACCGGCAAAAGGGATGGAGACGAGATTGTCCAGCTCTATATCCACGACATCTTCGCCACCTCCACCCGCCCCGTCAAGGAACTGAAAGCCTTCCGGAAGGTTCATATTCCTGCCGGAGAATCCGTCAAAGTGGATTTTACCCTCACCAAAGAGGATCTCTCCTACTATAACCACGAGCTCGAATGGGTATGTGAACCCGGAGACTTTGAGATTATGACCGGTCCCAACAGCCGGGATACGCAAATGGTTACCCTTACTGTGAAATAGTGTAAATCATCTTGAAAACGGGAATCTTCATTTTTCTGCTTGGGGCCATGCTGGGTGTGGCTTATGTGACGTGGCATCTGTGGCGCATCACGCCGGGCGGCTGGGTCGCGAAACTGGTGGTTGCCGTATTATTCCTGCTCTGGATGGCGGCGGCATTCGCCAGCATGCTGCTCCGCGACAAGGCTTCCATTTCCACCATCACAGCACTTTACGAGCTGGGGCACCCCTGGATGATAGCTTTCCTGTATCTACTGATTGTTTTCATCCTGGCCGATATCGGGGTGCTTGTCCGGCTCATTCCCAAAGATTTGCTCATCAGCAACACCATTTCCATGGCAAGCATCCTGGGCGTGATTGCCGTCGTGCTCACGGCGGGCGGCATCCATTATCGGCACAAATACCGGGAAGAGCTGACCATCCGGACAGAAAAGCAACTGGACAGGCCCTTGACCATCGTCCTCGCCAGTGACCTGCACATCGGCTACAGCAACCGGAAGGGCGAGCTGGGCCGCTGGATAGACCTTATCAACGCCGAACAACCGGATCTTGTACTCTTTGGTGGCGATATTATGGACATCCAGCTCAGGCCCCTCGTGGAAGGGAATTATGCCGAGGAATTCCACCGGCTGGTCGCTCCTGCCTTCACGGTACTGGGCAACCACGAATATATCGGAGGAGAGAAGGATGCGGAGCGTTTCCTGAAAGATGCCGGCATCGGTTTGCTGCGGGACGCTGTGGTTCAGGTGAAGGGGATCACCCTGATCGGCCGGGACGACAGGAGCAACCCCGAGCGGAAAGCACTGTCGGAGCTTGCCGATTCCCTGTCATGTTTTACCATCCTGTTGGACCACCAGCCCTATCATCTGGAAGAGGCCGAAGCGGCAGGAATTGACTTCCAGTTCAGCGGACATACGCACCGCGGGCAGGTCTGGCCCCTGAACTGGCTGACGGACACCATGTATGAAAAATCCTGGGGATATCACCGACGCGGCGACACGCAATATTATGTGAGTTCAGGCCTGGGCATCTGGGGGCCAAAGATCCGTATCGGCACCCGCTCGGAATACCTGGTCCTGCGTATTGAGTATCAATAGAAAAATGATAGAGACAAGAAGACTCCTGTTCCGTCCCTGGGCCGATTCGGATGCCGAAGCGCTGTTCAAGTATGCCTCCGATCCGGGCGTGGGGCCACGCGCCGGATGGCCGCCGCATCAGACTGTGGAGGAAAGCCGGAAGATTATCCGGGACATATTCTCCAACGGCCACACATGGGCGCTGGTGCTGAAGGAAAGCGGCGAGCCCATCGGTTGCATGGGCTACTATGCCTGCGGCGAAAGCAACATTCCCATCGGAGAGAACGATGCCGAGCTGGGCTACTGGATCGCCAAGCCCTATTGGAACCAGGGCCTTTGCACGGAAGCCCTCCAAGCCATGATTGACTGGTGCTTCAACGAAAAAGGCTTCCAGACGCTCTGGAGCGACTTTTTCGTGGACAATCCGGCCTCCGGACGGGTGATGGAGAAGTGTGGATTTCGCGACACGGGTGAGCACAACTGGTGCAGTCACCTCTACCGGGGAGACGAGCGGCCAGTGAAGATCATGAGACTGGATTACGCACTCTAAAACACAGCATAATATGGCTAGCAATCCTGACTTCGTACAATACATCATCGACCAGTGCTCCGGGAGAACACCTATCTATCCCGGACGGTCGAGGTTCAGGAAAATCAGATAGTCATCGACACCGTCGGTTGTTACCGGGCACACCTGAGGCCCATTTTGTGCCCGGCAGCTGCTTCCCAGGGGCAAAACTGCCTCAATTTACCCCCGGCAACCTGTTTTTCTTGTCGCCAGGGGCAAAACCACCCCTTTTCGCCCCTGGCAGAAGGAGATTCGCCGATCGAAGCCGGCGAATGACGGATAGAGGATGGCAGAGCGTTTTGCGGCAGCCGGTGGGGAGGAACCAGCCGACCGGCCGGCCCCGGGTATTTGGCCAATTTGGCCAAATACGGAAAGGGGTTTATGGCCGCAAGGGGTTACAGGGGGCGGAGCCCCCTTCATAGATAGGTGCAGGCAGACAAGCTTTTTTTTGCTTGGATGGCTGCAGCCCCACAGGCTCTGCCGGAAGCACATTGCGGCTGTGAGCTGGAAGTAGATATGTGTCAGAGAATTGCGGTTTTGCACTCCCCCGAAAAAAAGGATAGCGCAAAAACATATCTATCATTCAATCAGTAATTTACATCTCACAGCGAAAACGAGATTCCGGGTCAAGCCCGGAATGACGCAAGAAAGCCAGCGCTTCATATTAGGCCGGCTTCGTAGCGCAGCGACCAGGGGGTGCTCGAGGGGGTCCGCCCCCTCGATGAATGAGGGAACCGGGTACAAGAAAAGGCAAGCACGTGACGCTTGCCTTTTCTTGTACCCCCGAGGCGAATCGAACGCCTATCGTCGGAACCGGAATCCGAAATTTTATCCATTAAACTACAGGGGCGTGCCCGATAGGGACTGCAAATATACTTAAAATTTGTAAATTTGCGGCGCAACTTATAACGAATTTCTATATGAAAAGAGCATACGTTTTCCCCGGACAGGGGTCCCAGTTCCCGGGTATGGGAAAAGAGCTGTACGAAAACAACGCCAAGGCCCGCGAGCTGATGGAGAAGGCCAACGAGATCCTCGGCTTCCGCATCACCGACATCATGTTCGAGGGCAGCGAGGAGGACCTGCGCGCCACGAAAGTGACGCAGCCGGCCATCTTCCTGCACTCCGTGGTGACTGCCCTCTGCACCGAAGGCCTCCCCGCCCCCGACATGGTCGGCGGCCACTCCCTGGGCGAGTTCTCCGCCCTCGTCGCCGCCGGCGCCGTGGACTTCGAGGACGCGCTGCGCCTCGTGGCGGTCCGCGCCAGCGAGATGCAGAAATGCTGCGAGAAAGTCCCCGGGACCATGGCGGCGGTGATCGCCCTCCCCAACGAGCAGGTCGAGGAGATTTGCGCGGGCATCGAGGGCATCGTGATTCCCGCCAACTACAACTGCGACGGCCAGGTGGTCATCTCCGGCGAAAAAGAAGCCGTGGCCAAAGCCTGCGAGGCGATGAAGGCGGCCGGCGCGAAGCGTGCCCTTCCGCTGAGCGTCAGCGGTGCCTTCCACTCCCCGCTCATGGAGCCCGCCCGCGTGGAGCTCGCCAAGGCCATCGAGCGCACGGAGGTCCGCACCCCGCGCTGCCCCATCTACCAGAACGTCACCGCCCTGCCGGAAACGGACCCGAAGCGCATCAAGGACAACCTCCTGCTGCAGCTCACCTCCCCGGTCCGCTGGACCCAGTCGGTCAAGAACATGCTCGCGGACGGCGCGACCGAATTCCGCGAAATAGGCCCCGGAGCGGTGCTCCAGGGCCTGGTCAAGCGCATCTCGGGCGCAGTCGGCGCCGAGGTCGTCATCACCTCCGCCCAGGCTTAGTGCCTGAGCGTCGCGCGTCAGAAGTCGAAGCCGATAGCAGCATAGACGGAGAAGCCGCCGATCCGACCCCACTGGGCGGCAAGCCTGAGCGGACCGACCGGCGTCTGGCGGGCGTATTCCGCGCCGAAGGCCCAATACTTATAGTTCTCCGCAAAATCCCGCAGCTCATCGCCCCGGACCAGCACACCGCTCCGGATGCTGACGTAATTCTTGCGCGCGATGCAGTAGCGCAGGTCCAGCTGGGCCATGGCCGTGTAAGGACTGGAGTTCCGGGTATTGGCAGGCCAGAGGAAGAACGGAATCTGGAACTCCGTATAACGGTCCGGCATGAATCCGCCGAGCATGGTGGTATGCTTCATATTCATGTAATCCCGGGCAAGGTACGACATGATATTCACACCGAACGGCTGGTACCAGGCAGCATACAACTTGGGCAGGATGGTGAAATGATTACCGATGGAGAAAGCCGCTTCGACACTCGCCAGGGTCGAGATGTAACGCGGAACGCGCCCCCCTTCCGTCAAGGCGGGATCTTCTTCGAGTACGGCGTAGTTTTTATCCAGGTCAATGCTGTATCCCGCGAAATTATAACGGCCCTTCAGGGTCAGCCGGACGCCGCGTGTCGGGAAATAACCGTCGTCGAAGGTGTCGAACTTGAAGTTCGCAAAGGCGGACAGCCAGTAGCTCTTCCAATCCCAGTCCTTCCACGTTTCCCCGTAGGACAGATACTGCTCGTAGGGATCCATTTCCGCCGTGAGGCCCACCCGGAACGTACCGCGGGTCATCCGCGAATCCTCCAGATAGACATCGGCGGCTATGCTCCAGAGCCGTTCTTCGACGGAGTTGTCCCAGCCAATGTTCGTCCGCATCAGACGCGTGCGGAAATCCACCCCGATCGTAGGGATGCCTTTGGCGAATTTGCGGGAAAAGTCCAGCGTCAGGGCCGGGTTGGTGCCCAGTTTGAGGTCCGCCGTGAAGCGCGGACCCATGAGCCGGCGGGTGCCAAGGCCCAGGTGCAGCGCGAGCGCCACGGTCTCGTCCGTGTCGGCACGCACGCCGATGGCGAAATCATTCACCTGCCCCTTCTGGCAGTCGAAGACCAGCACGTACGGCTCTTCGCGGCCCTCCAGGTGGTAAGTCACAGACTCAAACACGTTGGAGCCATAGATTTTATTGAGCAGGCGCTCCACCTTCTCGCGGTCAAACTCCATATCCTTCGGATAGTCCTTCGGATGCAGGACCGCGCGCAACTCCTGTTGCGTAATCCCTTCGAAACGGATGGAGCCGACCCGGACCTTCTTCTGGGCCAGGTTCACGGCCGGGGCCGGCCGCCGCACGGTCGGGACGGCCTTGCCGGCCACCAGCGCAGCCACGGCCTCGAAGGACTCCTTGTTGGCCAGGGCGTTCTGATAGCCCTGGTTGATGATGTCGTCCACACTCTTCTCGTCGAACGAGAGCATGTTGTAGCCTTTCAGCTCGTGATTTACTTCAAAATCAACCATTTGCCGGGCCGGGCCGACCGTCTCCTTGGACAGGAGGGTGATGGTCTGGAAGAGCAGGTCCACCGGGGAATTCAGCTCGTCCAGCTGGCGCGGAACGGACATTTCCGAGCCGATGATGATGTCGGCGCCCATCTCCTTCGCCAGGTCCACCGGGAAGTTGTTGCGCATGCCGCCGTCCAGCAGCACCGCCCCCTCCGTGCGAACGGCGCGGAAGTAGAAAGGAATGGCCATCGTGGAGCGCATCGCGTCCGGGAGGCTGCCGGAGGTCCAGTACTTCGGCGTCATCGTGTACATGTCCGTGGCCACGCAGGCGTACGGAATGGGCAGTTCCGCGAAACTCAGGCTGTCCTGGTAGCCCACGCTCACGGAGCTGAGCATGTCGCGGACGTTGAGTCCGAAGAGATATCCGTCCGGCATGCCGATGCCCATCTTGGTGACAGCCTCCTTGAGCATGTCGTTCGAACCGTGACCGGCTTCCTCCCCCAGCTTGTCCACCAGGCGCTCCCGGCGGAAACGCTCCTCCAGATCCTCGTCGTCGTAGTGGAACGGGATGCGGATGACGAAGCGGTCGCGGTACTTGCGCAGCCGGTAAGAGATATTGGTGTTCGGGATGTTGTCCGACATCATGACCGGCCAGTCGATGGCGCGCACCAGCGAATCCAGCTGGTCGTGCGTGTAGCCCATGGCGTACAGGCCGCCCACGAGGCCGCCCATGCTGGTGCCCGTGACGACATCGACCGGGATCCCCAGTTCTTCCAGGTACTTGATGACGCCAAGGTGCGCCAGGCCGCGCGCGCCGCCGCCGGCGAGCACGAGGCCCACCGTCGGGCGGTACTGGCGGATGGAATCCATCCGCTCCCGGACCCGGGCGAAAGCCGCGGAATCCGCCGCCGGGTTGGCACTCTCCAGAATTTGCGCCTGCGCGCCCAAAGTCAGGGAACAGGCCAGGAGAATTGCGAATATCAGTTTTTTCATGTCGAATGTAATTAGCGTTGAATGTGAAAGCCCAGCGCGGCGAGCGCGTCCGCGAGCGCGGGGTCGCCGCCCTGCAACCGCAGGGTGAAGGCAGTCGGTTCGCGCCGCACGGGGTAGTCGCCGCGCAGCTGCTCGAAGCGTTCGGGATGCGCGCGCAGGGCGCGGTCGTCCGCGAGGATGTCATAGGCGTACAGGATCGCCTCGGAGAGGACCTCCTGGCGGTCCTTGCCGGCGGCGTCCAGGGTGAACGCAAGCGGCTGTGCCGGCTCCGGAATGCCCGCCGGGCGCCAGTCCGCGAGGGGCAGGCCGAGCACGGCGGCCACCGTCCGCACGCTCATCTGCGTGCCGTTCGCCTTGCCGTCGGCGCTGTAGCCGGCGATGTGCGGCGTGGCGATATCCAGCAGCTCCATCAGGGCCGGGTCCGGCTCCGGCTCTCCCTCCCAGACGTCCAGCACGGCGCCGCCCAGGGCCTTCGCCTGCAGGGCGGCCTTGAGCGCGGCGTTGTCCACCACGGGGCCGCGGGAGGAATTGATCAGGAACTGGTCCGGACGCATCGCGGCGAGCCGCGCTTCGTCAAACAGGTGCCAGGTGGCGTCCTCCCCTTCCCGCAAAAGCGGTACATGCAGGGTCACAATGTCGCTCTGCGCCACCAGCGTGTCGAGATCGACGAAGCCCGCAGCACCCTCGCGGCGGGCGCGGGGCGGGTCGCACAGCAGCACGCGCATGCCCAGCCGCGCAGCCATTTCGGCCACCTTTCCGCCCACGTTGCCCACGCCCACGACGCCCAGCGTCAGGGCGTCGAGCCGCAGGCCGTGGCGGTGCGCCAGCGTGCAGAGCGCCGCGGCAACGTATTGCTCCACGGAGCGGGAATTGCAGCCCGGCGCATTGCGCCAAAGGATCCCGTGGGCTTCGCACCACGCCGTGTCGATGTGGTCGAAGCCGATGGTGGCCGAGGCGACGACCCGCACGGAGGAGCCGGCGAGCAGCGCCGCGTCGCAGCGCGTGCGGGTGCGCGTCACGACGGCGTCCGCGTCCCGGACCACCCCGGGAGTCGTTTCCGGCCCGGGCAGGTACACGACCTCGGCCCAGGGTTCGAACACACCCCGGAGGAAGGGAATCTTGTTGTCACAGACGATCTTCATGTGCAGCAGGAATCATCGCTAAGGCATCGTAAAGATACGTATTTTTCGGGAATCCGATTTTTCTTTGAAGGTATCAGAATTCTTCGTATATTTGTGTGATTATACGCCTGCGCGAATTTTAATCGATAAAACATACTAAAACTTTCACTTCACATTATGGCAAAAGAAAAGAAATTCATCACCTGTGATGGTAACCAGGCAGCGTCCAATATCGCATACCTGTTCAGCGAGCACGCTGCCATTTACCCGATCACGCCGTCCTCCACGATGGCCGAAAACGTGGATGAGTGGGCGGCCCACGGAAAGAAGAACCTCTGGGGCGAAACCGTCAAAGTCACGGAGATGCAGAGCGAGGCCGGCGCCGCGGGTGCCGTCCATGGTTCCCTGCAGGCCGGTGCGCTGACGACCACCTACACCGCATCCCAGGGTCTCCTGCTGATGATTCCGAATATGTACAAAATCGCCGGCGAGATGCTTCCGGCCGTCTTCCACGTGTCCGCACGTGCCCTGGCTTCCCACGCCCTCTCCATCTTCGGTGACCACCAGGATGTGATGGCCTGCCGCCAGACCGGCTTCTGCATGCTGGCTTCCAGCTCCGTGCAGGAGGCGCAGGACCTCGCGGCCATCGCGCACCTGAGCGCCATCAAGGCTTCCCTCCCGTTCCTGCACTTCTTTGACGGCTTCCGCACCTCGCACGAGATCCAGAAGATCGAAGCCATCGACGAGGCGGACCTCAAGAGCATGGTCAGCGAGAAGGCGCTGGAGAACTTCCGCGCCCGCGCGCTGAATCCGGAGGCCCCCGTCACCCGCGGTACCGCCCAGAACGGCGACGTCTACTTCCAGGCCGTCGAGTCCCGCAACCAGGTCTATGAGGCCGTTCCCGACATCGTGGCCCGCTACATGGGCGAGATCGGCGAGCTGACCGGCCGCACCTACCGTCCGTTCGAGTACTACGGCGCCAAGGATGCCGAGTGCGTGATCGTGGCCATGGGTTCCGTCACCGAGACCATCAAGGAGACGATCGACTACCTCTCCGAGCACGGCCGCAAGTACGGCGTCGTGACGGTGCATCTCTACCGTCCGTTCTCCGAGAAATACTTCCTCAAGGTGCTCCCGAAGAGCGTCAAGAAGATCGCGGTCCTCGACCGCACCAAGGAGCCCGGTTCCCTCGGCGAGCCGCTCTACCTCGACGTGCGCGCCCTCTTCCAGGGCAAGGACAACGCCCCGCTCGTGATCGGCGGCCGCTACGGTCTCTCCTCCAAGGACACGACCCCGGCCCAGATCGTCGCCGTGTATGACAACCTCGAGCGCAAGAGCCCGAAGGGCGACTTCACCATCGGCATCGTCGACGACGTGACCTTCAAGAGCCTCCCGACCAAGGGAGAGATCTCCATCGTGAAGAAGGGCACCACCGAGTGCAAGTTCTACGGCCTCGGTTCCGACGGTACCGTCGGCGCCAACAAGAACACGATCAAGATCATCGGCACCCACACCGACCTCTATAGCCAGGCCTACTTCGACTATGACTCCAAGAAGTCCGGCGGCTACACCTGCTCGCACCTCCGCTTCGGCAAGAAGCCGATCAAGGCGCCGTACCTGGTGGGCACCCCCGACTTCGTGGCCTGCCACGTCCCGTCCTACCTCGAGAAGTATGACGTGCTGAAGGGCATCAAGGAGGGCGGCAGCCTGCTGCTCAACTCCCTGTGGAGCGAAGAGGAGACCGTCAAGCGCATTCCGGACGCCGTCAAGGCCGTCATCGGACGCAAGAAGATCAAGCTCTACATCATCAACGCCACCAAGATCGCCCAGGAGATCGGCCTCGGCGGACGTACCAACACGATCCTCCAGAGCGCCTTCTTCCGCATCACCGGCATCATCCCGGTGGACGACGCGATCAAGTATATGAAGGACGCCGCCCTCAAGTCCTACGGCAAGAAGGGAGAGAACATCGTCAACATGAACTACGCGGCCATCGACCGCGGCGGCGAGTACACCCAGGTCAAGGTCCCTGCCGACTGGGCCCAGATCAACGCCAAGTTCGTCAACCCGAACGCCGGCCGCCTCGCGACCCCGTTCGTCAAGGAGATCGCCGACGTGGTGAACGCCCAGTCCGGCGACACCCTCCCGGTGAGCGCCTTCCTCCCCTACCAGGACGGTACGATGCCCGCCGGCACCGCCGCTTACGAGAAGCGCGGCGTCGCCGTGAGCGTACCTGTCTGGGACGGTGAGAAGTGTATCCAGTGCAACACCTGCGCCTTCGTCTGCCCGCACGCCGCCATCCGTCCGTTCCTGATGACCGACGAAGAGGCCAAGGCCGCCGCAGCCCAGGGCATCAAGGCCGTCGAGGGCAAGGCCAACCTCAAGGAGTACAAGTACACGATCGCCGTGTCCGTCGCCGACTGTACCGGTTGCGGCAACTGCGTCGATGTCTGTCTCGCCAAGGAGAAGGCCCTCTCCATGGCCCCGTACATGGACCACGAGGCCGACCAGACCGCGTTCGACTACCTCAACGCTAAGGTGGGCTACAAGACCCCGCAGGATCCCAAGTCCAACATGAAGGCCGCCCAGTTCGCCCAGCCGCTGTTCGCCGGTTGCGGCGAGACCCCGTACATCAAGAACATCACCCAGCTCTTCGGCGACCACATGATGATCGCGAACGCGACGGGTTGCTCCTCCATCTACGGCGCCTCCTTCCCCGCTTCCCCGTACTGCACCGACGCCCACGGCCACGGCCCGGCCTGGCAGAACTCCCTGTTCGAGGACTTCTGCGAGTTCGGTCTCGGTATGCACCTCGGCTCCGACCGCATCCGCGAGACGGTCGCCGCCCTCATGCAGAAGGGTCTCGAGTGCTCCAAGTGCAGCGCCGAGATGAAGGAACTCTACCAGAAGTGGCTGGACAACCGCAAGGACTACGCCGTCACCCGCGAGGTGGCCGACAAGCTTGTCCCGATGATGGAGAAGTGCGGCTGCGACGTCAGCAAGAGCCTCCTCGCCCTCAAGCAGTTCATCCCGGCCCGCAGCCAGTGGATCTTCGGCGGCGACGGTGCCTCCTATGATATCGGTTACGGCGGACTCGACCACGTCCTCGCCAGCGGTGAGAACGTCAACATCCTCGTCCTCGACACCGAAGTGTACTCCAACACCGGCGGTCAGTCCTCCAAGGCCACCCCGGTCGGCGCCATCGCCAAGTTCGCCGCCTCCGGCAAGAAGATCCGCAAGAAGGATCTCGGCATGATGGCGATGAGCTACGGCTACGTCTACGTGGCCCAGGTCGCCATGGGCGCCAGCCCGGTCCAGTACATGAACGCCATCAAGGAAGCCGAAGCCTACGACGGCCCGTCCCTGATCATCGCCTACGCCCCGTGTATCAACCACGGCCTGAAGGCGGGCATGGGTCTGAGCCAGAAGGAGGAGAAGTTGGCCGTCGAGTGCGGTTACTGGCACCTCTACCGCTTCAACCCGGCCCTCGAGGAGCAGGGCAAGAACCCGTTCACGCTCGACTCCAAGGAGCCTGACTGGACGAAGTTCCAGGACTTCCTCAAGGGCGAGGTCCGCTTCGCTTCCCTGTACAAACTCTTCCCGGACAGCGCTGCCGAGCTGCTCGCCAAGACCGAGGAGTTTGCCAAGGTGCGCCTCAATACTTATAAGAGGTTAGCGGGCAAAGAATAAATAATTCTGAAGATTTAATAAATTTTTATTGTTTTTCAATATTTTTTGATTAGCTTTGCAATCAGAAAGCGCAATCAAATGAAAATGATGAAAAAAATTCTCATCCTTGCAGCAGCGCTCATCAGCGCTGCTGCTTTGGGAAATGCTCAGCAGATGCAGCAGCTTCCCAACGATCCGGCCACCCGCGTCGGTAAGCTTGACAACGGATTGACCTACTACATCCGTCACAACGAGAAGCCTGCCCAGCGGGCCGAGTTCTACCTGGCCACCAACGTCGGCGCCCTGCAGGAGCTGCCCGACCAGGACGGCCTCGCCCACTTCCTGGAGCACATGTGCTTCAACGGCACCAAGAACTTCCCCGGCAAGGGGATCCTCAACTGGCTGGAGAGCATTGGCGCTTCCTTCGGCGGCAACGTGAACGCCTCCACGGGCGTGGAGCAGACCATTTACCTGCTCAACAACATTCCCCTGGTGCGCCCGACCGTCGTCGACACCTGCATCCTCATCATGCACGACTACTCCCATTTCGTGACCTGCGACCCGGAGGAGATCGACAAGGAGCGCGGCGTCATCCTGGAGGAGAAGCGTTCCCGCAACACCGCCCAGTGGCGTATGCGCGAGGCCGCCGGCCCCTACCTCTACGGTGACACCAAGTACGCCACCACGAGCATCATCGGCACCGAGGAGAACCTCAAGACCTTCAAGCCCGAGAGCCTGACGAACTTCTACCACACCTGGTACCGTCCGGACATGCAGGCGCTGATCGTCGTGGGTGACATCGACGTCGACTACGTGGAGGCCTGCATCCAGCGCACTTTCGCCGACATCCCGGCTGCCGAGAATCCTAAGCAGAAGGACGTCATCGTCATTCCAGACAACGAGAAGCCGGCCATCGGCATCCTCACCGATCCCGAGAACCGCAATACCGGCGTCCAGATCTACTGGCGCAGCCAAGCCACCCCGGAGGAGCTCAACAGCACCCCGGTGGGCCTGATCACCGACCTGCTCGAGGACATCGTGTCCATCGCGATGAACGAGCGCTTCGAGGAGATCGCCGCCCAGGCTGACGCCCCGTTCCTGGCCGGCGGATTTGGCATTGGCAACCTCTGCGAGCCTGCCGACGTCACCTATATCGAGGCCGCCAGCAAAGACGGTGAGGCGCTGAACGCCCTGGCCGCCGCCATGCTTGAAGCCGAGAAGCTCCGCCGCTTCGGTCTGACCGACGCCGAGGTGGATCGCGCCAAGAACGAGCTGCTCTCCCAGTTCGAGACCAAGGCCAAGAAGGCTGAGACACGCACCAACTCCGAGTTCGTGATGCCGATGATCTACAACTTCTTCGACAACGAGCGCTTCATGGACCCGCAGACCGAATACGACCTCGTCCAGCAGCTCATGCCGATGCTGACCGCGGAGACCATCAACCAGGCTGCCCAGCAGATCATCACCCGCGAGAACATGGTGGTCATCTACCAGGCTCCCGAGAAGGAAGGCCTCGTACACCCGACCGCTGAGCAGATCCAGGCTGTGATCGACGCCGTCGAGAACGCCGAGATCGAGCAGGCCGCCGGCGAGGAACTCCCGGAAGCTTTCCTGAATGCCGCCGCCCTCAAGGGCAGCAAGGCCAGCAAAGTCAAGGACGGCATCTATGGATCCAAGACCTTCACCCTGAAGAACGGCGTGACCGTCTGGCTCCTCCCCACGGACCACGAGAAGGACCGCATCATCATGAACTACAGCAAGGACGGCGGCCGGAGCCTGCTCTCCGACGAAGAAGTCTTCTCCTTCGATTCCAACGTCTGGAGCCTCTACCTGCAGAACAGCGGTATCGCCGAGTTCCCGGCCACGACGGTGCGCAAGATGCTCGCCGGCAAGCAGGTCAGCGGTACTCCTTATATTAATGAATACACGCACGGAGTCAGCGGCACCACGACCGTCAAGGATCTCGAGACCGCCCTGCAGCTCTTCTACCTCTACGTCACCGCACCTCGTTTCGACGAGACCGAGTACGCCCAGGGCCGCAGCCAGATCGAGGCCGTCCTGCCGAACCTCATGAGCCAGTCCAACTACAAGCTCAACAAGGCCCTCTACGACTATGTCTATGACAGCCCGCGCCGCTTCATGATCAGCGACGAGACCCTCGCCAAGGCTAGCCTGAGCACCCTCGAGAGCACCTACAAGCGCCTCTTCGCCGACGCGGCCGGTGCCCGTCTGGTGGTTGTAGGCGACTTCGACGTGGACGAGATCATGCCGCTCATCTGCAAGTACGCCGGCTCCATCCCCGCCGGCAAGAAGGCCACCAAGGCCGAGTACCGCGGCGACGGCATCAGCTCCGCCAACCGTCTGTACGACTTCAACGCCCAGATGGCCACCCCGATGGTCACGGTCCTCCAGGTGTACAACACCCTCAAGGCCTACTCCGTCGCCGACGAGGCTGCCAACGACGCGCTCTCCTACATCCTCGACATGCTCTACACCGAGACCCTGCGCGAGGACGAGGGCGGCACCTACGGCGCCAGCTCTTCCGCTGAAGTCAGCAAGAAGCCGGAGGAGCGTCACATGATGCAGGTGGTCTTCCAGACCAACGTCGAGTCCGCCGACAAGCTCCGCGAGCTGGCCAAGACCGGCTTCAAGAATCTCGCCGAGAACGGTCCCACCGCCGACCAGTTTGACAAAGCGCTGAAGAACCTCCAGAAGAACATTCCGGAGAGCCGCCAGCGCAACAACTACTGGGCTTCCGCGCTCATGACCAACGCCCGCCACGGTTTCGACTATGACAAGGAGTACGAAGCTGCCGTGAACGCCCTGACGCCCGCCCAGATCCAGGCAGCCGCCCAGGAGCTCCTTGACGGCAACTTCATCGAGATCGTCATGCGCCCCGAATAGTCTGGGACGAAACATAACTCTAAGGGATTTTTATCCCACAGAAACGCCGATTTGTCCGCCAAATCGGCGTTTCGTCACTTAAATCGACCGCCGTTCCCAACTCTTTGTCCAGGCCTGTCCAAGGCGCTACCTTTGCGTCCAGTTTAATCCAACAAAACGCGAAGAAAAATGTACGATCTTACCCTTCAAGACAGTTTCCTGCGTCGCTTTGAGCAGTCCGTCAAAGCCTGCTGGGACAAGACTGCCCTCGTCGAATACAACCAGCCCGGCATCTCTTACGGAGAATTGGCCGCAGAGCTCGAAAAGACCTGTCTGTGGTGGCGGGCCGCCGGACTCCTTCCGGGCGATAAAATCGCCATCAATGCACGTTCCAGCGCGAACTGGGCCAAAACCTTTTTCGCCGCCCAGACGGGAGGCTTCGTAGCCGTTCAACTCTTCAACGGATTCACCCCCGCCGATACGATGCATCTGGTGGACCACTCCGACAGCCGCATCCTCTACACGGAGAAGGCCATCTTCGAAAAAATGGACTTCGAGGCCCTGCCGCAATTGCTGGGCGTCATCGACACCAAGAGCGGAGAGCTGCTGGCCGCCCGGGGCGACTTCGCACGCGTTTACGAGAATCGCGAACAGCTTTTCGCCGCCGCCCATCCCAACGGGCTGCAGCCTGAAGATGTCCATTTCCCGGACCGTCCGCTGGACGAGCTCTGCGCCCTGATGTACACCTCCGGTTCCACCGGCAACCCGAAGGGCGTGATGATCTCCATCCGCAACTTCAGCTCCAACATCCAGCTCATTCCCCATCATTTCCCGTACAAGCGGGAGGACAACTACGTCAGCGTGCTCCCCTACGCCCACATCTTCGGCCTGGTGTACGACCTGATGGCCCCGCTCTGCTACGGCATGACCCTGTGCATCCTCTTCGTGCCGCCCGTGCCGGCTTACCTCAAGCCCGCCCTGCGCGACTACAAACCTTACGTGTTCTTCGCGGTACCACTTATCATCAACAAGATGATCGACGACACCATCGGCGAATTCATCCGCAGCAAGAGCGGCGCCGCCAAGCTCGCGGACTATAAGAACAACCCGGACTTCTGCGAAGCCCTGCGCACCATCTTCATGAACGCCTTCGGCGGCAACCTCGGCCTGATGATCACGGGCGGCGCGGCCATGCCGGAGCAGCTCGAGCGCCTCTTCCTCGAACAGCTCAAGGTCCCGTTCGTGACAGGATACGGCATGACCGAATGCACCCCCACCATCACGCTGGGCCACAAGGACACCTATGTCATGAAGGAATGCGGAGAGCCCGCTACGGAAGGGGTTGAGCTGAAGATCGACTCTCCGGACCCCCGCCACACGGCCGGCGAGGTCCTTGTCCGCGGGAACGTGGTCTTCTCCGGGTACTATAAGAATCCCGAGGCCACCCGCGCCGTTTTCACGGAGGACGGCTGGTTCCGTACCGGCGACCTGGGCACGGTCGACGAGATGGGACGCACCTTCCTCGTGGGCCGCAGCAAAAGCATGATCCTCGGCACCAACGGGCAGAACATCTTCCCGGAAGAAATCGAGGTCGTCCTCAACCAGCTCCCCTACGTCCAGGAATCCATCGTGGTCGGACGCAACGGGCAGCTGACGGCCCTGATCGTTCCCGACCAGACGATGCTGGCCGACCAGAACATCGACGCCGACACGCTGAAGAGCATCATGGACGCCAACCTGACCACCCTCAACGGGAAGATTCCGGCTTATTCCAGTGTCCGGAATTACGAAGTGATGTTCACCCCGTTTGCCAAAACGCCGAAGGGCAGCATTAAACGCTTCATGTATAAGTAAACGCTTGCCTTCCCCCGCGGGCGGCCAGAAATTATTTTCGCCCTCCACAACGCCCCCGCGCGGCAAGCTTCAGAAATCCGTCGATGACAATCGGCGGATTTTATTATATTTTGCTAACTTTGCGATAAGACAGACTTATATATGTTCGAGGATTTCAGAATACGCGTATTCGAGCGGGTCGCGGAGCTGGGCAGCTTCACGGCCGCCGCCAAGGCCCTGGGCATCTCCCAGCCGGCCGTCAGTCAGCACATTTCAGAACTGGAGAGATCCGTCGGCGGGGCGCTGTTCGAGCGCGGCCGCGGGCGCGTGGAACCGACCCAGCGCGGCCGCCTCTTCCTGGAGCACGCCCGCGCCATCCTGTCGGACTACAAGTCGCTGGACAGTGAATTCCGCGTGCCGGAGAGCATTCTCCTGCACCACGTGCTGCTGGACGGGCGCAAAACGAATATCCTGATCCGGAAGGACCGCTTTGCGGATCTGGACGCCCCGGAGGATACCCCGGCCGACCGCATCGTCGAGGCGGACGGACTGGCGATCCTGCCTTCTTTCTTCAATACGCACACCCACGCTGCCATGACGCTCATGCGCGGGATGGCGGACGACCTGCCGCTTGAGGAGTGGCTGCAGGAGCACGTCTGGCCCTTCGAGGCCAACCTGACCCCGGACGACATCCGGCACGGCAACGAGCTGGCTGTCAGGGAGATGGTCGCTTCCGGCTCCACCTTTTTCTCGGACATGTACTTCGACCCCGAAGAGGCCATGGCCCCGGTCGAGGCCGCCGGGATCCGCGCCGCCATCGGCATCACCATCCTGGACAATCATCCCAAATCGCAGGCGGAAGCCCTCAAGAACTACATCAAGAACTGGCAGGACCCGACCGGCGGCCGCATCCAGCTGGTGATGTGCCCGCATTCCGTCTATACCGTGAACGGTGAACGGCTCAAGCGCTGTGTCGACTTCGCCCGCCACCACGACATGCTGATCCACATCCACGTCAGCGAGACGCGCCGCGAGGTCGAGGACTGCATCAAGGCACACGGCACCACGCCGGTGCGCTACCTCGACAAGCTGGGCATCCTGGGTCCGGACGTCATCGCCGCCCACTGCGTGCACGTGGACGCCGAGGAATGGAAGATCCTGGCGAATCACGGCGTCACCATCGCGCACTGCCCCTGTTCCAACATGAAGCTGGGCAGCGGCCGTTTCCCCTACGAGCTGGCGCTCGAATCGGGCTGCCGCATCACCCTGGGCACGGACGGCGTGTCGTCCAACAACAACCTGGACATGCGCGAGGAGATGAAATTCGCGGCCCTGCTGGCCAAGCTCAACGGAGACACGACCCTGCTGCCCGCCGACGAGATCTTCCGCTGGGCCACGCGCAACGGTGCCGAGTTCTTCGGCATCGACGCCGGCGAGATCGCCAAGGGCAAGCTGGCGGACGCCGTCCTCGTCGATCTCGGCGCCCCGTCCATGCAGCCCTGCCACAACCTGATCTCCAACTGGGTCTATTCTGCCGACACCTCCGTCATCCGCTACCGCCTCTGCAACGGCCGTCTGCTGAAATAGATTGCCAGCCAGAATAAGCTGCCGTCAGCAGACTTCCCCGTCCGGGCAAGAAAAAAAGCTTGCGCAAAATGCCCGTCCGGGGGAAGTTGCTGCCCGGCAGGCAAGAAAAAGGGAGCCCCGTCGGGACTCCCTTACTGGTAAGACACTTGGTGCGTGACTACTCGGCCGGAGCGATAGCGCCCATCGGGCAGGCATCGGCGCAGGTACCGCAGTCGATGCAGACGTTCGGGTCGATGGAGTAAACATCACCCTCCTGGATAGCGCCGGAAGGGCATTCACCCTGGCAAGTACCACATGCCACGCAGGTGTCGGGATTGATCTTGTAAGCCATTATCAGTAAAATTTAGTGTGTGTTCGGTCCGTTATTTGCAAAAACCGGGACAAAAGTAATCATTTTTTTCGTAAATTTGCAGTTATGAAAACGCTTTTGACAATCTTGCTTGCTGCCGCGCTTGCAGCACCCATCCAGTTTGACAAAACTGTACACGACTTTGGCGAGATCAGCGCCAAGGCCGGCAAGCAGACCTGCACCTTTACCGTGATCAACGATGCCGACGAGGATCTCTCGATCCTGGCCGTTGTTCCTTCCTGCGGATGCACCGACGTCGTATGGACGCGCGAAGCCATCGCTCCGGGCGCCAAGGGCGAAATCAAAGCGACCTATTCCAACGACGAAGGCACGGGCACCTTCGACAAGACCTTGACCGTCTACACCTCCGCCCAGAAGAAACCGGTCATCCTGCACCTCAAAGGTTCAGTCAAGAATGCCAAATAGCAACTACACTGACGACAACATACGCACCCTCGAAGGCGTACAGCACGTACGCCTTCGTCCGGGTATGTACATAGGCCGCCTCGGCAACGGCAATAACCCGGGCGACGGCATCTACGTCCTCCTGAAAGAAATCGTGGACAATTCCATCGACGAATTCGCGATGGGATTCGGCAAGGAGATCCGCATCGACATCCAGGAGAAAGAAGTCACCGTGCGCGACTTCGGACGCGGCATCCCCCTGGATTCCGTGATCAAGGCCGTGAGCATCCTCAACACCGGCGGCAAGTTCGACGACAAGGTTTTCAAGAAATCCGTCGGCCTCAACGGCGTCGGCACCAAGGCCGTCAACGCCCTCTCGGAGAGTTTCTACGTCTGCTCGCACCGCGACGGCGAGAGCTCCTGGGCGCGCTTCGAGCGCGGCGAGCTGAAGGACAGCGGCAAGGGCAAGACCACGGAGAAGAACGGCACGCTCGTCGTCTTCACGCCGGACAAGATGATGTTCGGCGAATACGCCTTCAACATGGACTTCGTGGAGACGATGGTCAAGAACTACTCCTACCTCAAGAAAGGCTTGACCCTCCTCCTCAACGGCACCCCCTACAAATCCGAGAACGGCCTGCTGGACCTCGTGAACGAGAACCTGCTCAGCGACGAGCCGCTCTACCCGCCCATCCACCTGGAGGGCGAGGACATCGAGATCGTGCTCAGCCACAGCAATGCCTACGGCGAGAACATCTCCTCCTTCGTCAACGGCCAGAACACCCGCGACGGCGGCACCCACCTCGCCGCCTACCGCGAAGCCATCGCCAAGACCCTGAAGGAATTCTTCAAGAAGAACTACGACCCCACCGACTGCCGCCAGGGCGTGGTGGGCGCCATCAGCATCCAGATCCAGGAGCCGAACTTCGAAGGCCAGACCAAGACCAAGCTCGGGTCCAACTACATGTGGGAGAAGCAGTACCACGACGAGAGCGGCGCACTCAAGACCGACATCGGCCCGACCATCCGCTCCTACGTGAACGACTTCGTCGCCAAGAATCTGGACAACTACCTGCGCATCCACAAGGAGATCGTCCCCGTGATCGAGGAAAAGATCAAATCCTCCCAGAAGGAGCGCGAGGAGATCAGCGGCATCCAGAAGAAGACGCGCGAGCGCAACAAGCGCACCAACGTCTACAACCCCAAGCTGCGCGACTGCCGCTACCACTACAACGACAAAGTCACCGAGAAGACCCAGGAGAACATCGAATCCTCCTCCATCTTCATCACGGAGGGCGACTCCGCAAGCGGTACGATCACCAAGGCGCGCAACGCCAACTACCAGGCGGTCTTCTCGCTGCGCGGCAAGCCGCTCAACTGCTACAAGGAAAAGCGCAAGAAGTTCGCGGAGAACGAAGAGCTGAACCTGCTCATTTCCGCCCTCGGCATCGAGGATGATCTCGAAGGACTCCGTTACAACAACATCATCGTGGCGACCGATGCCGATGACGACGGCATGCACATCCGTCTGCTGATGCTGACCTTCTTCATGAAATACTATCCCGACCTGATCCGGCGCGGGCACGTGTACATCCTCCAGACGCCGCTCTTCCGCGTGCGCAACAAGAAGGAGAGCCACTACTGCTACAACCAGGAAGAGAAGGAGAAAGCGATCAAATCACTCAAGACCGGCGTCGAAATCACCCGGTTCAAAGGTCTGGGAGAGATATCCTCCGAGGAGTTCGTCCACTTCATCGGTCCGGAGATGCGCCTCGACCTCGTCAAAATCGCCGAGGAGGAGTCCATCGCGAACATCATGGCGTTCTACATGGGTGACAATACCCTCGACCGCCAGAATTTCATCCGGGCGAACCTTCGCTCCGAAGAAGAGCTGGAAGACGTCAATATCTAGTCTTTGGATTCGACAAACTGCAACTGCGTAGCAACGCTGTTGAACAGTTTCTCCATGATGATCGGCTTCATGATGAAGTCGTTCGCCCCAAGGTCAAAACCTTTCACGACATCCTCGTTCGAATTGAGCGCGGACAGGATGACGATGCGGATATCCGCCGTGGCGGGATCTTGCCGCAAGCGCTTGATGACTTCAAATCCGTCGATACCCGGCATCATCAGATCCAGCAGGATCAGGTCGGGTTTGCGCTCGGCCACGGCGTCCAGCGCCTGCTGACCGTTACCGGCCGTACGGATTTCGAATTTGAAACGGGAAAGCATCTTCTGCACCAACACCAGGTTCAGCGGAATATCGTCCACTGCCAGGATGTTGTACTTAGAGTAATCGTGGTTAGGATCAAAATTAAGCATGATCTACTTGACTGGGGTTATTGGTTGGTTGTGTATTCTCTTCCTGCGGCGGGTCCACGGGCACTTCAAAGATGAAGCGTGCGCCTCCGGCCGTATAAGTGGTATCCAGGTAAACCGAGGCGCCCATGCGCTCGGCGATGTCGCGGCAAATGCTCAGTCCCAGGCCCGTCCCCTGAACGAAATCGTTCAGTTTCGTGAAGCGGTCAAAGATGCGCTCGGCCTGGTCGACGGGGACGCCGGGGCCCGTATCCGTCACGGAATACGACACGAAACCGGGACGGCTCGTCAGCGAGCTGGAAAGGCGGATTTCTCCTTCTTTTGTATGCTTGCAGGAGTTGGTCAGCAGGTTGATCAGGATCTGCTGCACGCGACGCGGATCCGTCTGGAACGGGAACGGTTCCTCCGATTCGGGCGCGTAGTACATCTTGACGCCCGGCTGCAGGCGGTGCTCCGCGCTGCGGATCGCAGCCTGCGCGATGAAGTGCATCTCCCCTTCCTCATAGCTGACCCGATACTTGCCTGAATCCATGGCAGATGCATTCAGGATATCGTCCAGCAACATCGTCAACATCTTGGTATTGTTGATGATATGGTCCGAGAATTCCGCTTTCTCCTCCTCCGGGAACGATCCGTCCGGGAGCGCGAGCAACTGCGAGAAACCCACGATGGCATTGAGCGGCGTCCGCACTTCATGGCTCATATTCTGGACGAAGCGGGTCTTGGCCGCATTGGCCATCTGGACCTGTTCGTTCGCTTCCTTCAGCTCCCGGATGCGCGACTCGTCTATCTCCCGCGCCTTGCGCAGGTTGCGGTTGTGCACCCAGAAGAAACCGGACGAGACGAGCAGGATCACCATCACCAGGAACTCCACCAGGCGCGTCGCCATGATCACCTCCTGGCTCTTTTCGGTCAGCTGACGGTTCAGGGCGTAATTCTGATAACGCCCGGACGCCTCCTCGAGACGCATGTTATTGATCCTGGACAGCATGTATTGCATGTCCATGTAGCGCTTGCGCATCATCGCGAGGGAGATGTCATACTGCCCCCACTCCGCCGCCAGGCGGCCGATGAACTGCTGCTGGCGGGGCAGCGCCAGCGTGTCCATCAGGGCCTGCGAGGGACGTTCGTGGCGCACCAACGCATCCACGCAGGCGAAGAGCTCCTCACCGGTGCGGAAGAACGAGTGGAAAGCCGAATCGTTCAGACAGTAGTCGCGCTTGCGCACATACTCGGTCAGATTCTTGTCGAACGCCGCGATCTGGGCCTGGTAATACGAGCAGCGGAGCGTGTCCAGGTGCGCCTGGGCGGACTCCATCGCCCTCCGGTAAAACAGGCGGCAAGAGTCTTCGGAAAAGTCGTACGTGTCAGCCAAGTCGCAGTAGGTACGCGTGATGGGCTGCTTCCGGACCTCCGGATCCCTGGACTCCGCATACAGCTCCAGCGCCTGCATGAGATACAGACGCGTGTTCAGGATATCTTCCTGCTGCTGGTATATCTGCGCCAGGAAACGAAGGGCCTGCCACTCGCCGAAATCGTCATCTTCCTGCTCGGACTCCTTCAGCATCTCGTCCAGCAGGTCGAACGCCGCCGACACCTGCCGGGAGTCGAAATAATAGGTCTGCGCCAGGTCGTAGGCGTAGTAATAATATTGGGTGTAGCCCTTCTCGCCGGCCACTTCCTTCAGCTTGTGGAACGCTTCGTCCACCCGCCGGTTCATCTGGAAACGCTGCTCCAGGGGGACGTTCACGCTCACCCGGCAGATCCGCCGGAGCGCAAAGACATAGTGAAGCGTCTGCGCCTTCGTGTCGCCCCGCTCGATCGCCGTCGCCAGCAACTGGGCGTTGATCTCGTCGAAATCCTCCGCGGACGGATCGTCCACCACGGCCTCCACCCGCTGCAGGATGGCGTAGCAGACATCGTCGATCTCGTAAGGATTATTCTGCCCGGCCAGCGTCCCCAGGGCCGCCAGCAGACAGAAACATGCGAGAATCAAACGTTTCATCTTCCCAAAGATAGAAATTATTTGACAATAATCAATTCTTGTTGAAGAAATTCCCTACCTTTGCCGGGACGACCGTTCCGCCATGCCACGCCGACTCAACACCGATTTCCAGCGGCTCGTCATCGAGCGCCGCGCCTACCTGGAGCCGCACCTCACGGTGACGGAAGTGGCCCGTCGGCTGCAGACCAACAAGACTTACGTCTCCAGCCTGGTCAACGAGCTCTACGGGATGCCGTTCCCGGACTTGATCAACTCGCTCCGGATCCGGCACGCGGAGGCCTATCGCACGGAGCATCCCGGCGCCCGCCAGCAGGAAGTCGCGGCTGCCTGCGGCTTCTCGAGCGTTTCCTTCTTCAACCGCGTCTTCAAGAAGGTCACCGGCGTCCCGCCCGGACTTCCCGGACAAGATCCGGAATCTCTTTGATAATCCGAAAATTATTCCTATCTTTGCAGCCCCTTTTTAAGAGGGACTGTGTATTTATTTAATTATTAACAAAATGATCAAACAGTACGAAACCGTTTTCATTGCAACTCCCGTTTTGTCTGACACCCAGATGAAGGAAGCGGTTGCCAAGTACACCCAGCTGATCCGTGACAACGGCGGCGAGATCGTGTACGAAGAGGACTGGGGTCTCAAGCAGCTCGCTTACCCCATCCAGCACAAGACGTCAGGATTCTATTACCTGATCGAGTTCAAGGCTGACCCGCAGTTCGTGGCCACCCTCGAGACCCAGTACCACCGCGACGAGCGCATCCTCCGCTACCTCACCGTAGCCCTGGACCAGCACGCTGTCGCTTACGCCGAGCACCGCCGCCAGACGCGCGCCGCCAAGGCCGCTGCCGCCGCTGCTGCTCCTCAGCAGGAAGAAGCCCCCAAGGCCGAAGCCGAAGAGATTGAAACCGAAGAATAATCAGGAGGAATCATTATGGCAAACAACAACGAAATCCGTTATCTGAACCCTCCTACCGTAGAGGTTCGCAAGAAGAAATACTGCCGCTTCAAGAAGGCGGGCATCAAGTATGTCGATTACAAGGACGCCGAGTTCCTCAAGAAGTTCCTCAACGAGCAGGGCAAGATCCTTCCCCGCCGCATCACGGGTACTTCCCTCAAGTTCCAGCGCAAGGTAGCCCAGGCCATCAAGCGTGCCCGCTCCCTCTCCCTTCTCCCGTATGTCACCGACCTCCTCAAATAATTGAAGCGTTATGAAGATCATTCTCAAGAAAGAAGTTGCCAATCTCGGCGAGGCCGGAGATGTGGTAGAAGTCAAGACCGGTTACGCGCTCAATTATCTCGTTCCGCAGGGCTACGCCTCCGTCGGTACCCCGTCCGCGCTCAAGCAGCACGCCGAGACCCTTCGCCAGCGCGCCCACAAGGAAGCCAAGCTGGTTGCTGACGCCCAGGCCCTCGCCGCCAAGATCGAGGCCGTGGAAGTGAAACTGACCGCCAAGGTCGGCGAGAGCGGCAAGCTCTATGGCGCCGTGACCGCCGCCCAGGTTGCCGAGGCCCTCGCCGCCGCCGGTGTCGAGGTCGACAAGAAGAACGTCACCGTTCCTGAAATCAAGGAAGCCGGCGAGTTCGAAGGCAAGGTGAAGTGCTACAAGGGCGTCTTCGCCAAGATCAAGGTCCTCGTAGAGGCCGAGGCTGCCGCCGAATAAGCTCTCAATCTGAGTTCAAATACTAAAGAAAACAGGTCATTCAGGCCTGTTTTCTTTTTTATGCCCAAAAATTAGGCTATTCTGACGAATAATCGTTATATTTGCGGCACCACATTAAGGATAAACACCATGCCAAACGGGCAACTCAAGACCCTAAGGTCGAGATTTTCTCCCCTTCTCCAGGACACGTTCCTTTCGTGTCTCGGGTCTTTTTTTGCCTTCCTGTTGGTCCGCTGGCTGGCCGAGCCGATCTACGCGTTCTCCCTCCACTTCCTTTATTATATAGGAGGCGCCCTCATTTCCACCCTGCTGGGCCTGTTGATTTCGGGCACCATCCGCCAGGTGAGAATGGGCACTTACCACTTCTCTACCAACCGGCTCTTCCTGGCCCTGCTGATCAAGGATATCGGTATCACCATCCTGATGCTCACGGAGTTGGGCGGATTCAGGCAGCCGGCCCATATCGTGCTGACCATCATCTCCGACACCCTCTTCTCCGCCATGCTGATCTTCTTTTATAACACGACGCTCACCCGCGTGCGGGAGGAAGCCATGGAGATGAAGGAACTGTCCTTCCGGCCCAATACGCTGGTATTCGGGGCGGACGAGACCGCCGCACTCTTTGCGGAAAGCGCCAAGCAGAGCGGTCGCTACAACATCCTCGGCCTGCTGTCCCGCCAGCCGGAGATGGACAAGAAGATCGTCCGCGGGTTCCTGGTCTATTACGTTCCCGACGACGACGCCCTGGACGCCCTGCAGTGGCGCCTGGGCGGGATTGACTGCATCCTTTTCCCGAAGGGAAACGGCAGCGATCCCGGCGCCGACGGCAGTGGCGGAGGCGGGAGCATCCCCACCAACAGTAAGCTCAGCACTTTCCAGCGCCTCTCCAAGCGAGGTTTCGACATCGTCCTGTCCGGGGTCCTGCTGCTTGTTTTCCTGCCTTTGATTCTCATCTGCGCGCTGGCCGTCTTCATCGAGGACGGCACTCCTGTTATATATTCCCAGGAGCGCATCGGGCTGGGAGGTCGCCCGTTCCACATTCTCAAGTTCCGTTCCATGCGCCGGGATGCCGAAGCCCTGGGTATCCCCCGGCTCTACGCCGGCGACGACGATCCGCGCCTGACCCGCGTGGGAAAATTCCTGCGCCAGCACCATCTCGACGAGCTTCCGCAGCTCTGGAACGTCTTCCGGGGGGACATGTCCTTCATCGGATACCGCCCGGAGCGGCAATTCTACATAGACCGTATCATGGAGAAGAATCCGCGATACCGGTACCTCTATCAGATCCGTCCCGGGGTCACGAGCTACGCGACCCTCTACAACGGATACACCGACACCCTGGACAAAATGCTGACCCGCCTCGACCTCGACCTCTACTACCTGCGCAACCACTCCGTGTGGTTTGATTTCCGGGTACTGGGGCTGACTTTCCTGAGCATCATCAGCGGAAAGAAGTTCTAACCCCGACGACGATGGCCATAAAACCCGATCAGACCTGCTGGTTCGCCGCGCACACGCGCTGCGGCGCGGAGCTGGGCGTGCGCGAGCGCCTCGGCCGCCTGGGGACGGAGCATTTTCTTCCGACCGAGCTGCGTTCTCGTACGCGCGGGCGCGCGAAGTATGAGAAGCCGCTCATTCCGGGCCTGATATTTGTCAGGACTACCAAGCAGCACGCCTGCGCCCTCGCCAACGAGCAGGGTTTGCCGGTACGCTACCTGATCGACCCCGCCACGAAGACCCTGCTGGTCGTGCCCGACAAGCAGATGGAAGATTTCCAGCGGGTGCTGAACCTCTCCACCGAGGAGGGCGGCCTGCTCGACCGGCCCCTCGCCCTCGGCGACCGGGTCCGCGTGATCAAGGGCGCGCTGAGCGGTGTCGAAGGACACGTGCTGGAATTCCGCGGGCGCACCTACGTGGTCGTCGAACTGCTGGGCAGCTGGTTCGCCCGCGCCGACGTCCCCCGCGCCTGGCTGGAGCTAATATGAAACTTTTTGATATAAGGAAACGTATACAACTATATGAGCAACAAGAAAATGAAGTATTCCGCCCCCATCATCCTTGAGGACCTCGCCCTTGAACTCGAAGCTGAGATCCTCGGGGCCTCTGCCGAGCTTCAGGTCGATGAAAGCATAGAAAAAGTTGAGACGATGGGCCAGGAAATCGGCGGCACCATCGACGCCAACCAGTGGACCCAGGGCTGGGAGTAGCCCGACAAAACAGCTTTGCCTATGAGATTCAGAACCCTCATACTGGCGGGAGCGTCGCTCCTCGCCTTGGTTTCCTGCGATAAACTCTTCATGGGAGACCGCACGGGCAAGCCCGTGACATTCAGTGCCTCCTCCGATGTCGATCTCGCCACGAAAACCGCCTATTCCGGCGAAGTCATCAACGGCCGCGAGCGCATCAACTGGGTTGACAAGGACCCGGTCCGGATGTTCATGCTCACGCACGACCAGTGGCGGGGCAACGCCGAACTGGACACCAAGACCTACTACGTCGTCGATATCCGCGAGGAGGGCGACAAGAGCGTGGGCAAGGTGGCCGCCGCCGGCGCCTTCCTGACTTGGAAGGAGAATATGGTGCACGACTTCTACAGCATCTATCCCGGCAACTACATCGGTAGTGACGAGATCAGCAGTTACTCCCGTAAGATCAACCTCACCCTTCCTTCCGCCCAGTATGGAGACATCGCCGCCAACATGCGCTATGCCTACATGGCGGCCATCCACGAAGGTTACGAGACGGCCGGCAGGGGCAGTGTCGTGCTGGACTACTACCCGATGGTGACCACGGTCTACATCACGCTCAACAACGCCACGCAGGCGCCGATCACCGTCAGGAGCGTCCGCATCAAATCCACGGACGGCCAGGCGCTCGTCGGCACCTACACCATCACCTCCACCGGCGGCACAACCCCCTTCGCCCCCCAGGGCTGGGGCGCCACTGCGATCTCTCCGGAAGTGTCCGTGGTCCTCGAGAATGCCACCCTGCAGCCCGGCGGCAGCACGAAGTGCGTCATCTTCCTGATGCCGACCACCACCTACAACACCAACAACCTGAAGCTGACGGTCGTGACCAACGGCGGCATCTCCGACATCTCCATGGCCAACGCCGGCAACATCCAGTTCGAACCGTGCAAGAAATACAACGTAGCCTTCAACATCGAGGAACGGCCGATCCAGTACAACGACCTCACCCCGGTGATGAACAACCTCTGCGTGCTGTCCAATTCCCCGATCTGCGGCGACTTCGAGTTCATCCCGTGGGCGAATCCTCCGGGATTGTACTACAAATCCGATAACTGGCCCAAGATTCCCGTCTCCGACGAAGACCTCAATGCGGCACTGCTGGAGGTAACGGAAATCTCGAATGTCGGCGACCACTCCATGGACTACCTGATGCACGACCTCACGCCGGCCGACTTCGCCATCTTCCCGAACCTGCAGTCCATCAATCTGTCCATGTCGAACAACAACAACAGTTTCTCCGTAGCGGACCTGAGCAACCTGATCGAACTGATCTACGCAGGCACCGCCAAGAGCCTGTCCGTTGCGAACTGTTCCTTCGACCCGGATAACGTCCACCCGCTGATTATCCGGGCGAACTCCCAAGAAATGGAGAGTATCAGCCTGACCAACATCTCGGGCCTTCAGGAGATTGACATCGAAGGCGGCGAGGCGGGCGGCGGCGGCCAGATCGGCAACGTCTTCATCCAGAACTGCCCGGACCTCAAGACCATCAAGATCCTGCAGTCCAGCGGCGATATCGTCATGCGCAAGGCCGTCTTCGACAATCTGCAGTCCATCGAGACCATTTATATCGAACGCGCCAACTACACGACCGACATCGAAGTCAACGACTGCCCCGACCTCAAGCGTTTCATCGTGTGCAAACAGGCGAACTGGTTATTCTCCCGCTTTGCAGTGAACAACTGCGTCTCCCTGGGAGATGCGGCGCCGGACGATTCCGAGTACGGCGTGACCGGTCTCAGCATCGAAAAGGTCAGCGAGGAATTCGCGGCGTGGAAATTCAACTGTCCGCGCCTGGGACCGACGCTCAATACGAGTAACAAGTACGGCCCGACGACGATTACTTTCCGCGAGTAAGCAGGTTCCCCAGCGCCAGCTCCCAGATGGTAGCAAGCGTCTCCCGGGGACAGTAAGATAAAGAGAACGGCAGCCGCCGCAGGAAAGCTCCTGCGGTGGCTGCTTTCGTTTTGGCATGGTGACTGAAATGGCCAGACTCGCGTACAATACGGCGCAGGCGTTCCGGATCGACGGGCAGGAAACCGTCCAGGCAGCAAGCCGGATTCAGGCCGAAATCGGCCACCAACAGCGAGCAAAGCAGCCTGTGCCAGCGCAGCAGGCCGGCATATTGCAGCGCCGCGCGTAGCGCTTCCTTGTCATATTTCCCTTCCAGCCGGGCCAGCGAAACAGCCATATCGCAGAGCTGCTTGCAGCCCAGGCCGTGCCCGATCACATGCTTGAAAATATGGGCCGACAGCAGGAGGATTTCCCCGCAGGGAGAACCCAGCGCCGGCAGCCTTCCGGCCGGGCGGTGGATGTCGTAATAGCGCGGGTGCAACTCGATGGTCACCTTGTCTTGAGCCAGCACTACAGCACCGTCCGATGCTGTCCTGGCATCCGGAAAGAGCGCCCGCGCGCGCTGGGACTCCCCCTCCGGGAGGAAGAGGTCGATGTCGCCGACCTGACGGGCCGACGGATCGGCATAATACTTCGCCGCCTCGCTCCCCTTCTGGATGGCAGGGTGCAGCCCGGCATCAGCCAACTGCTGCAGCAATTCCCCCTGCACACGCGCATAGCGCGCATTCGCCCGGGCGAAAGCTTCCTCCATCGTCCGGAGAACGGGTTGGGTTTCCTCCGGCGGTTGCTGCTCGGCCGGCAGCTGCGCAATTCCCTTCAGGATCAGGCCCATCACGGCCTGACTGCGGCCCAGCGCCAGCAGTCGCTCCCACCCAGCCGCATCAGGCTCGGAGGGCAAGCGCAGTTCCTGCTCCCACAGGCCCGCACGCAGGATGGCAAGAAATGTATTCCAATCAAGGCCGGACATAGTCCAAAGGTAGGAATTTTTCGTATATTTGTCCCTTGGAATGAAGAGAATTCTGCTCATATTCTCCCTGCTGCTGACGTTGGATGCCTTCGCGCAGGAGCAGTTCTTGAGGATGCCCCAGCGAGGGTTTAATCCTCCGAAGGAAGTCCGGAATTCCCCGCTTTACGAAAAGAAAATCGTCGTCTTTGGTGACAGCTATGTCCAGAACGCCGGCCGCCCCATCGAGGAGACCTGGCACTACAAACTCGCCGAGAAATACAACATGGAGTACCATAACTGGGGGCGGAACGGCAACTGCCTGGCCTACGAGTGGGAAACCGAGCGCTTCGGACCTCCCATGTACGAGCGATACACCTCCCTGCCGGATTCTGTTGACTACGTCATCGTCATGGGCGGTCACAACGACGCCATGCTGATGAATCGTTACGGAGACAACACCGATTTCTTCCGCTCCAAGCTGGACATCCTCTGCAAAGGTCTGAAACAGAAGTACCCCAACGCCATCATCTGTTTCGTGACCCCCTGGAACGTTCCGCAGCCCATGTACCGGGAGACGGTGCATGTCATAGAAGAAGTCTGCGGCCGCTACGGAATCCCGGTTTACAATGCACTTCTCCATAGCGGCATAAATGCGCGGTTCCAGGGTTTCCGACGCTTATACTTCCAAGGCCCCAACGACATGGCTCACCTCAACGACAGGGGCCACGACCTCTTCCTGCCCCGGATAGAACCTTTTCTCCTCAACCTATAGTCATTCCCGGCTTGACCCGGAATCAAAGCTACAATGCCCCCAGAGGCTTGTTTTTTCAGCAGAAAAAAAATATATTTGTTACTGAAATGGTCCTCCATTTCATATCTCACACCCGGATCTGCCCCTGCAGGCCCGATGGCGAAGCCGTAACAAACTAACACACAATTACTTCCCCATCAGCAATGCGTAAGTTGCTCATCTTCCTGACCGTACTGTTCCTGACAGCAGGGGCATGCATGGCCCGTTCCCTCCCCGACCGATACTCCCCTTTTCAATACAGCCACCGCTGGTACTTTTCCTTCCAGGCGGGGCCCGTCCTATCTGCGACCGAGTACATGGATTCATTCGCGAAAAACGGGAAGTGGTTTGATTCCATCTCCTGGCACGGAGCGCTCGCTTTCGGCTACAACTTCACGGACGCCTGGGACCTGCGCATCTCCGGCATCTATGGCTACAACGCCGGCGCCCTTTCCCCTTACCAGGGCTTCTATCCCTACCGCTTCCACTCCGCACAGCTGTTCGCGGATATGATCCTGAACTACAACGCCCTCGCCGAGTACAACGTCCCCTTCAACTTCAAGACCTACATCGGCCTGGGCGGCGCCTATACCTTCGGATTCAGCAACTTCCTGCATCCCTACCAAGTGCTGGATTCGCCCAACCTCGTCCCGGCTGCCCGCCTGGGCGCCATTTTCGAGTACGACTACAAGAGCGGCTTCGGCTGGTTTGCGGACATCTGCGCGGAAGCCTATACCGACTGGTACAATGGCCACGAGTCCGACAAGTTCCCGCTGGACATGGGTCTCAAACTGTCATTTGGCATTATCTATCACTTCCCGCTTGCCCGGTAAATGGCTGACGACCTGAAAAATAAAACCGTCAAAGGCATGTCCTGGAGCTTCGCGGAGCAATTCCTGACGCGAGGGTTCAACCTGGTGATCGGCATCATCCTGGCCCGGCTGCTGAGCCCGACCGACTTCGGTTTGGTCGGCATGCTCGGTATCTTTATCGCCATTTCCCAGCTGTTCATCGACGGAGGGCTCGCGAGCGCACTGATTCGGGAAAAGAATCCCAGCGAAAAAGATTTCTCCACGGTCTATATCGTCAACATGACGCTGGGCGTGGTATTCTATTTCCTGCTATTCTTTTCCGCACCGCTGATTGCCGATTTCTATCATCAGCCCCTTTTGAAGAACCTGTTACGGGCAACGGCCCTTATCCTTGTCATCAATCCCTTGGCCTCCATCCACAACACGTTGCTGGTCATCCGGGTCGATTTCCGGTCCAAGATGATTATCTCAGTCGCCAATTCGCTCATAGCCGGCGCCATAGGCATCCTCTGCGCCTATAAAGGCATGGGGCCCTGGGCTCTGGTAGGTCAGTCGATTGCTTCCGCCATCGTAGCCACGCTGCTCACGCTGTCCTTCGTCCGTTGGATGCCCCGGCTCGTTTTTTCCAAGGATTCCTTCAAGCGATTGTTCTCATACAGTTCCAAACTGCTTGGATCTCAGCTGATTCAAACCATCTACATTAATGTGTATCCCATGGTCATCGGGAAAAGATACAACGCAAGCGACGTGGGGTATTTCTCCCGGGCAGGCCAGTTCCCCAACATGTCCAGCACCGCGTTTACCAGCGCGATGAACCAGGTTGCCTTCCCGATCATGAGTCAGATCCAGGACGACGACAAACGATTGATTTCCGTCTACGAAAAATACATCCAGGTATTCTGCTTCCTTACATTCCCTGTGTTGATGGGGCTCTGCGGCTGCGCCAGACCACTGACATCTTTCCTTCTGACAGACAAATGGCTTCCCTGTGTACCGCTGATGCAAATCATCTGTTTCAGTTACCTGCCCACGGGCATCGCCCAACTCAACCTGAATCTCTTCTATGTCAAGGGACGCTCCGACCTGGTCCTGCGTATGGAAATCATTAAAAAGGCACTCATGTTCGGCGTCCTTATTATCTCGATGTTTTTCGGCATGAAGGCCATTTGTTACGGTTTAGTTTTTAACGCCCTGATTGACTTTTTCTACGGAGCATTTTATACGAAACGCATTCTCGGATACGGTCCGTTACGTCAACTTAAGATTGTGTTCCCCTATATCCTTCTATCGCTGGTTATCCTGGTTGAGTCGCTTCTTATATCTCACTTTATTCAAAACAACCTGCTATCTCTCATCGCCTCGCTGGTGGTTTGTGCGCTCAGCTATTGGGCTCTGGCAAAGGTCATTGGGCCTTACGCCTACCAGGAAACGGCCACGCTGATCAGATCCAAATTAGGAAGGAATTGATCCTATCAAGACAGACAAACCTATGACATTCAAGGAAATATTCATGGAGTGGTGGATCCGCCCGGAGATGTACTACATCAAGCGGTATCTTCGTTTCCTCCGGAGAGAGGAAAAATACACCGGCAGCAACAAGTTGCTCTGCTTTTGGTATCGCGGCCGCAAGAACCGGCTCGGGTCCCGGCTGGGCTTCATCATCAGCGCCGGTTGTTTCGGCGAGGACCTGCATCTGGAGCATTTCGGCTCTGTGATCGTGAATCCCAAGGCGCGTGTCGGCAAGGGCTGCATTATCCATGGAAACTGCTGCATCGGCAGCGACGGCGGCTATCCCGATGACTCCCCTGTCATCGGCGACAACGTGGACATCGGGCAGAATGCCCAGATTCTGGGCGGTATCCGCATCGCGGACAATGTCCGCATAGGCGCCGGTGCCGTGGTTGTGAAAGATATTCTCACTCCAGGCGTCACCGTAGTTGGAGTTCCCGGGCATATCGTACAGTCATGAAAATTTCAGTTATCATCCCCGTCTACAACAAGCAGGACTACTTGAGAGGCTGCCTGGACAGTATCCGCTTCCAGACTTACTCTGACATTCAGGTCATCCTGGTGGACGATTGCAGTTCTGACGACTCTGTCAGTATTTGCGAAGAGTACGTAAAACTGGACAGCCGCTTTCAGCTGGAAGTCCACCAACAGAACAAGGGGCAGAACGGCACCATCGTGGATGCCCTGGCAATGGCTGACGGTGACTGGGTCGCCTTTGTCGATTCCGATGACACGCTGCCGCTTGACGCCCTCGCCAATCTTGCCGCTTTTGTGGACGACCAGACTGACATCATCGTCGGCTTTGCTTTCGATGGAGATCACAGCAACTCCGTCATGTCTATTCAGGACTGGCGTTCCATCATGATTGGATCGGATGTCGTTCTGTGCACCCGATGGGCCAAGCTCTATCGCCGCACCGTGTTGGATGATTATACCTGCAGTGCCCCGGACGGCATCAAGCTGGGCGAAGATATGATCATGAATATCAAGATCGCCTTCAAGACGGACAAACAAGTCAAGATTACCCGCCAGAAGGTGTACGAGTATTTCCGGAACGAAACCTCTTACTCTGTGTCGCACCGATGGACCATAGAGAAATACGCCCGGCTATACTATGCCACCCGGGATTGTATTCCCGAGTCCGAACGCGAAAAGTACGCCCAAGCCCTCGCCAACAACGGAGTCGGGATGATTCGCCGCCTCGTACTGCGAGGCAGCCGGGCCGAACAACGGAAGATTTCCTCTTCTCCTTTCTATAGTGATGTGGCATCCCTGGTCCAAGCCAGCGGGCTTTCTCTTACCAGAATGGACACCCTGATGATGAAGCGTCCTTCCTCGCTGGCCACTCGGGTTTTGGTCCAGGGTTATCGCGGGGCCCAGATTATCTTCAACCGTATCTTCAAACACTGACATGTCCACCATCTCCTTCATACTGCCTGCCTGGAAAGCCCGGTTCCTGCAAGAGGCCGTCGCGAGCATCGTCGGCCAGACCTCCCCGGACTGGGAACTGGTCGTGGTGGATGACTGCTCGCCAGAGCCGCTGAAAGAGATCGTCGATTCCTTTAACGATCCGCGCATGCGCTATGTCCGGAACGAAAAGAATCTGGGCGGACAGAACCTGGTCCGGCAGTGGAACCATTGCATCTCCTTCGCGACCGGAGACTATATCGTTCTAGCCGCAGATGACGACCTGTACCGGCCGACCTTCTGCGCCGAGTGCATCCGACTGGCAAACAAGTATCCGGAAGCAGACTTGATTCATTCTTCCGTCGAGCAGATTGACGAGGAAGGAAAACACCTGGAGGATGACAGTATCCTGCCCGAATTTACCAACAAATACGAATACCTTAACTGGTGGGTTACCGGCCGATCCTTCACATGCATCGGGAATTTCGCTTTCAAGCGGGAATCCCTGCTGGCCATGAACGGTTTTATAGATTTCCCCTGTGCCTTCGGTTCGGACATCGCCACGCCCATCGCCCTGTCCCGTAACGGCGTCGCAAATACGCAGGAAATGCTGTTCTGTTTCCGCCAGTCTTCGCAACACCTATCCGCAGACAGTTCCCGTTTCAAAGAGAAACTGGAAGCTGTTTCGCAACTGTCCGAGTGGCTGCAGGCCATCGACTACGAGACACCGCAGAGCCCGGAAGACAAGTCATTCTACGGAGTCAAGAACCCGGAATACCTGCACCGGAAAGTCGTATATGACTATTTCAATCTGGTCATCCGCTTCGTTCCCGCGACGAAGCTCCCCGAATACCTGAAGCTTTGCCGCCTGGCAACGCCCAAAGACAAATTCATGATGATCCTTCGATGGATTAAACGGAAGTTATGCGACAAGTCTTGAAAGACGCAATCGCATTTCTTCAGAAGCCCTTCAAGGAGAATTTGTCTTTCTTCTTGAAGATGTGGCTTCTGATCTCTGCAGCGGACGTTTTTTTCTGGTCGATTCACGGTAATCCGCTTTTTGGAGCATATATGGGTGCACATGGTTTTGTGTATGCCTATGTTATCGTCTGCATCTGCGGCTTGTTTGGCGACCGTGCGAAGATGGTTTATCAAGTTGTGTTTCTCGCTTTAGGTGTTGTCAACTTGATAGCGGATTCCTTTGCGCACTATATCATGCATTCGGGCTTCACGAAAGATATCGTGGCCATCATCAGGGGGACCAACCCAAACGAGGGGACGGAGTTTATGTCTTTGTACTTAAAACCGGGCATCATTGCTTTTATTCTGATTTGCCTGGCACTTCTTCTCCTTATCAACCGGGTGGCAGCCAAGAAAAACGCCAGGCATACAGACTGGCTTGCCGGTTGCCTCTCCGCTGCCCTGCTTTTATCAGTCGCCTATATCGGCATTCGGCAATCCAAGAATTGGGGAACAGTATTTCTTCATAAAATTATTGCATTTGCCACATACAGTCCGCCGGAGGATTTAACGCCCTATCGGAGCGCGCCGTCGATACAATCCAAGGGAGATAGCCCGCAAATCATAGCCTTGATCATTGGCGAATCTCTCTCGCGCAGTCATTGTTCCCTATACGGTTACGACAAGAACACGACGCCACGCTTGTCCCAAATGGCTTGTGATTCACTGGTTTATTTCTTTGACAACGTTTCTGCGGCCTTTTATCATACTGGCGGAGCCTTTCCCCGGATTATGTCAACGTTTTCCGGGATGCACGAAGACACAGACCAATGGTACGAGTCAGTCTTTCTAGAGGATATTACCACTGCCATGGGATATAGGTCAGTCTGGATATCCAACCAGAGTTCTTCCGGCGTTTGTGACAATCCCATCGCCAGAATTGCCGAATTATCCGACAGCCTGATCTGGACTGGGACTAAAGGCCTTGGAATTCAGAAAGCTGATTTTGACGAGGTAGTTCTTCCTCCTGTACGCGAAATCGTTGAGAACACCCAAGATGATAAGACCTTTTTCGTGATTCATCTGATGGGACAGCATGAAGATTTCTCAAGCCGATATCCTGAGACATTCCATGTATTTGACGCGCAAGATTATATGACCCTTCCGCGCAATCAAAGGCAGGTTATGGCGGATTACGACAATGCCGTTCTGTATGGGGACTGGGTAGTTTCAGAACTGCTGAGATCCTTTTCGGACAAGGAGGCTATCGTCTTCTTTTTCCCCGATCACGCTTTGGATGTTTTTGACAGCGACCCCACGTATGCCGGGCACACCAGGCCCACGAATCCTCAGTCCGTTCAGGCCGGGCTTCAGATTCCTTTCTTCGTATACACAACAGAGTCGTATCGCCAACACTTTGCGGACAAGAACGCCCGCCTTATAAAAGCCGTTGACAAGCCATACAACACCGAAGACATTGTCTACACAATCATGGATGTGGCAAATGCCTCTTTCACAGATAATCCGTCGCTGGCGAGGGAACGGTCTTTATTATTTTAACAAGTTGCGCAAACTCCTTTTCATCGTCAACCCTATTGCTGGGACTCGTTCTAAGAAGAAGATTCTCCAGCTTATTGACGTCATCTCCACAGATGGTATCCATGACGTAGTAATCTGTCAGACGACAGCCAAAGGAGATGCCACCCGACTGGCTCGAGAATCCGATGCGGATGTTGTCGTCGCGGTTGGAGGAGACGGGACGGTCCATGAAGTAGCTCAGGGAATTCTTGGCAGCCGGAAATCGCTTGGAATTATTCCTTGCGGCAGCGGGGATGGCCTGGCCCTGCATCTGGGTATCAGCAGGAATCCGAAAGCCGCCCTTCAGGTTATATTGAATGGCAGATCCGAGCTGATTGATTATGGTGTGATAAATGGACAGCAGCCTTTTTTCTGCACGACTGGCGTCGGCTTGGATGCCGATGTAGCCTGGGAATTCGCCCATAGCAGCAAACGAGGTTTATTATCTTACATTTCTCTTGCCTGGAGGATTTGGCGGCATTCCAAGCCCCAGAACTATGTGGTCGAGATTGATGACAAAAAAATGTCCATAAAGGCTGTACTCATTACAGTGGGCAACGCGAACCAATGGGGCAACCAGGCGCGAATCACTTCACTCGCCTCCGTACAGGACGGCCTGTTGGATGTTTGCGCCGTGTCGCCATTCAAGACGATTGAGATTCCGATTTTAGCGGCAGAGTTGCTTAACGGCCATGCACATAAGAGTCGCCGGGTCCATATGTCCCGCGGAAAAGTAATAACGATCCATCGGCAGCAAGAAGGTCCGGCCCACTTTGACGGCGATCCTTATAAGATGGGAACGGACATTCACATAACCTCTGTACATGCAGCGCTGAATGCAATGATTCCTGCCCATCGGCATGCCATCTAACACAAGTATCCTATGATCCCCCTCGCCATCGCCTTCACGCCCAATTACTTCGTTCAGGCGGCCACCCTGCTCCGCTCGGTGCTGGACGCCAGTCCGAACGGGCGGTTCCGCGTGGTATGCCTGCTGTCGGAAGAGCTTCCCGACCGGATGAAGGACAAACTGGCCTGGCTGGATGAGGAGCGGCTGTCCCTGGAGTTCATCCCGCTGAAAGGACGGCTGGAGGGCGTCTATATCGACCCGCGCTACACCGAGGCCGCATCATTGCGGCTGCTGCTGCCGGAATTGCTGCCTGATCTGGACTGCATCATCTATCTTGACTGCGACATCATTGTCCGGCAGGACCTCGCCAAGCTTTGGAATGAGACCGAGTTGGCCGACAACTACCTGGCAGCCGTCTTTGAGGCCGCCATCGAGGGACAGGCCGAGCGCTTCCGGGCGCTGGGCTGCGATCCGGCGAAATACTTCAATTCCGGCTTCCTGCTGATGAATCTGGCGCAGATGCGAAAAGAAAAAGTGTCAGAACGGCTGCTGGAGGCCTGCCGCGTCCCCTATCTGGAATTCCCGGACCAGGACGCCCTCAACCAGGTCTGTCAGGGACGCGTGCTGCCGCTCAGCCCGCTCTACAACAGCATCCGCACCTTCTTCATCCCGAAATACAAGCCGGACTTTGTCCGCCAGTACAACGAAGAGCTTTGGCACCGCGTCCAGCGGGAAGCGACCATCCATTACACCGGCGGCAAGCCCTGGGACCTCTTCACCGTCCAGTTCGGCACCTGGTGGCGGGTGTATGACACCCTGCCCGGCAGCATCAAAGCGGAATGGGCCCCCGGGAAGATGGCCAGCCTCTGGAAGTTCTACCGCACGCCCCTGGGGCGTATTCTGGATATCGCCCGAAGAATAAAACAGCAAGTGTGATAGATTATGTCAAGCAACCGGGTTTATTCCATCGACTGGCTCAAGGGACTGATGATTCTGATCATCGTCGTTTACCATTCATACTTTTTCCCAAGTTTCCGCGGATACTTGGCGGTTGAGGTCTTCTTTTTCATCTCCGGCTTCTTCCTGATGTCCAGTTTCCTTCGACATCCGTCTACAGCCGTCCTCTACACCTGGAAGCGGATCAAGCAGATGGCTGCTCCCTATTTTATCAGTTTGATCCTGGTTTGCACTCTGTCTAAAAGGGCTTTTTCGGGCATAAACAGCTTTGATGCCTTGATCGACATGTCTGGAAAATTGTTTTCCACGATTCCCTTTGGAGAGGAATTTGCCGGAATCGCAACGCGAACACCCTTCCTGCTAGGCTACTGGTTCCTAAGCGTATTGATTATCGGTTCTTTCATTCTCTATGCAATGCTGGAGTACAACGAACGTTTGGCCACGCTGGTTCTCTTTCCAGCCATCGTTCTGTTTGGATACAACGCCATCTTTAGCCATACGGACTGCGTGAATAACTTCGAACGTGTCGGACTGCTGGGTCTGCCGCTGGTCCGAGGCCTCAGCGGTATGGCAGCCGGCGCGCTGATCTGCCATACCTACTTCCATTATAAAGCCGCCGTGGACAAATATGCCACGCTGATCAACATACTGGGCATCGTGGGGTTTATCATTTTTATCGCTTTGATGTTCACCAGTGAACCTTTGGACAAATACATCCTTTTTACCATTCCCTGGTTCCTGCTTGCAGGTGTCATCGACCGGTCTTGGATAAATGCCGCATTGAGCAAAATCAAAGGTGGTTTGTTCGGCCGCCTTGGGCGCTACACCCTCTATGTTTACTGCATCCACGGAGTAGGCCAGATGCTGCTTTTCTGGATCAACGACCATTTACTGCAACATGCATTGAGCGGCGTCACATTGTTTATTGCCTATCTGGTCGCCGTGGCCATTGCGACCATGGTTTTGTACTATTTATGTCTGTTCGTTACCCGATTCATAAACAGTCGTGACAATCAGCCTGATCATACCCGTCTATAACGCCGAAGCCACGCTCCCGGCCACGCTCGAGAGCATTCGCGCCCAGCGATTCCGCGACTTTGAAGTCATCTTCGCGGAAGACGCGGGCACGGACGGCTCTGCGGCCCTGCTGGAGGCTTTCTGCGCCGAGAGCGGGCTGCCCTGCAAGTTGCTGCGTGCCGAGAAGAACGGCGGAGCGGCGGCAGCACGCAACCGCGCGCTGGAGGCGGCAGAGGGAGAGTATCTGGCTTTTGCGGACGCGGATGATTGGATGGATCCCGGCATGCTGGAAATGGCAGTCGCCGCCGTACAGGCATCAGAGCATCCCATCGATATCGTAGGCTGGGACTGGACGCTGGGGCTCCATCAGGACGGGCGCTATATGCGGCAGGCTGACTACGCTACGCCGGCCGAAGCTTTGCGGAATCTTACTGGCGGAACGATGCGCTGGAACCTCTGGATGTTCCTGGTGCGGCGAGAGCTCATCGAGCAGAACGGCATCCGTTTCATCCCGGGGGCCGACATCGGCGAGGATATGCAGTTCATGCTGCAGGCCTTCCTGCATGCCAAGCATGTCGTGCAGCTGCATGAGTCATTATACCGCTACAATGCCGTCAACAGTGCATCCATCAGCAAACAGTTCAGCCCGGAGAAGCGGGCTCAAGTGGAGACCAATCTCCGAGAGGTGGAGCGAAGTTTTGCTAACTCCGATTTCTGCCGGGAGTGCCCCAACGCGCTGGAAGACTTGAAACTTTTCCTGAAGCGGCCGCTGCTGATCAGCGCGGACCGGAATGATTACGAAACCTGGTATGCCTGGTTCCCGGAAGTGAACGGACGCGCCAGACAGAGAGGGAATCTTCCCATGCATACTTACATGCTCCAGCGGATGGCCTCGCGGCGCAACTGGCTGGGCGTCAAATTGTATTACTTGCTGATACACAAGTTTGTGTACGGCATCCTGTACCGATAATCCCATGCGTAAAATTCTGGTTGGACTGATCCTGACGGTGGTGGTAAGCTTCTATGTGTTCCCATTCTCCTTCACCTTCCTGCCGCATGGTATCAATTCCAAGATCCTGGTAGCCGTCTTTGGAATTCTCGCATTCATCTATGACAGTATTAGGAAGAAAGGTGTCTATTTCTCACAATACACCATTTTTGGCGCCGTGCTAGCGAGCACCTTCTCCATCTGGTGCTTAATAAGCATAACCAATACAAGCAACTACAACACCATCTACGCGGACTACATCGTATCGTATGCCACCTGGCTGGCCGGGGCATATGGCGTTTACTCCGTCCTGCGTTTGGAATACGAAAAAGTAGACCTGGAAATTATCACGAGATACCTTGCATTAGTTGGTGTTTACCAATGCATTACGGCCGTCATGATTGACAACATCCCGTCCTTTCAGGCATTTATTGATCGCTATATGGATCTGGAACAGGATTTCTTGCACCGCGGCCATCGCATGTATGGTATCGGAGCCGCGCTCGATCCAGCAGGCATCCGTTTCGCCACCATATTGGTGATGATTGCACACCAGTTCTCAACCAATCCGAATGTGCGCAATAACAGCCTGTATCAAACCTCTGACCTGGTTGCCTTTGCTATTATCACGATCATTGGATCCGTCATCTCCCGCACTACGACTATCGGTGCAGCCTTAGGCATCGGCTATATCATCATCGCACTCTTCCGCATGCGCAAGGGTGGATTTGTCACGATGCGAATGGTTCAGCGGTTCTTCTGGTTCATCATCGTGATGGCTGGAATTGTGGGAGCGGCCATCTACTTTTACCGGACCAGTCATACCTTTCAGGAGTACCTTCGCTTCGGATTCGAAGCCTTCTTCAATTGGGTTGAAACAGGTGAGTTCACAACCAACTCCACAGAAGTTCTGGAAACCATGTGGGTCTGGCCAAGCGACCTGCATACGTGGATATTCGGCAGAGGGACATTCGGAATCTATGAAAATGGTACCGATATCGGTTATTGTAATTTTACGCTGTACTGCGGCCTTGTCGGCATGGTCATTTTCTCCATCTATTTCTTGTACTGCCATTTCGCGATGGCCAAAAAGTATCGCGAGTTTACGCTTACCGCCTGGTTGCTGACCGCCATAACCTTCATCGTCTGGGTCAAAGTGACGACTGATATCTTCTTTATTGACGCCCTGCTGTTCTGCGCTGTCGGCGACTATGTCGGAGAAGAAGACGGCACCTTGAATGACCCGTTGTCCGTTGTTTCAAAATCCATCGAATTACAGCAATAAACCATGGAGAAAAAAAGAATCGGCTATCTTGATGCAATGCGTGGTTTCACCATGATTCTCGTGGTATACAATCACGTCCTGGGGCACACCTTCGGATATGAGCCCGCATTCAGCTTCAACGATATTTTCATCACCTTCAGAATGCCCTTGTTTTTCTTCCTGAGCGGCTTTCTGATGTACAAATCGAATCGTTTCTCCGACGGAGCCGGTGTTCTGGACTTCCTGTCTAAGAAAGCCCAGGTCCAATTGCTTCCTACATTGATTTTTACCATCGTATTCTGCCTGATCTTCCAGTATTCTTTCGGAGATCTCTGGTTTGAAAAGGCAAAATGCGGGTACTGGTTTACCATTACACTTTTTTATTATTTCTGCTTCTATTCGATTGGAGACCGGATACTCGGACGCTTCCTGCACGGGAAGAGAAAACTCTGCGCAGGCGCGTTGTTCGCCGTGCTCGTTTACGCCTTCTCAAAATACTCGCTGTCGTCATCCTGTCCCTGGGCAGATTCATTCCTTTGCGGATTCGTCGGCTACGCCAATTTGCAGTATTTTATCTTCTTCTTCTTCGGCGCAGCTGTCAAAGCATATTTTGACCCATTCCAGCGCATGCTCGACAACCAGGCCGTTTCCTGTGCCATCGTCTCTTCCTTTGTTGTCGTCCAGCTTCTTTTGCAACTGCCCCAGACCCGGGAGTGGATCATCACCATCTTCTCCTATTCCGCCTATTCGCTTATCAAGACGCTGGCCGGATTCCTCGGCATCCTGCTCGTCTTTTCCTACTTCAGGCGGAACGGGCACCACTACGAGCATTCGAGAATAGGTGCAGGCCTGCAAACCATCGGCGTACGCACCCTGGATATCTACTTGATTCATCTGCTGCTGATCCGTACCGACCTCACTTTCGTCGGCGATTTCCTGGCGGCGCACGCCAATCCGCTGCTTGAGTTTATCGTCGCGACGGCCGTGTCCGTCATCCTTATCCTGATCAGCCTTGTCATAAGCAATATTCTTAGAAGCAGCGACATACTTGCCAAGCTGCTTTTCGGAAAAGTGATTCAACCCACAGAAAAAACACCAACCAATTAATAACCCCATGAAGATCATTTACTGCCACGCAGATGTCTACAACCCCGGAGGGATGGAGCGCGTGCTCCTCAACAAGCTCCGCGGGTGGGTGGAACGCGGCTACGATACCATGGTCGTGACCACCGACCAGCACGGACGTCCGCCGTTCTACGAGTTCCCGCCGGAAGTCCGGATGGTGGATCTGGGCATCAACTACAAAGATGACAACAATAAAAACCCCATCGCCAAGACGCTCGGCTACCTGCGCCGGCGCCGGAAGCACCGCAAGGCGCTGACGGAGCTGCTCATGCGCGAGCGGCCCGACATCGTGGTCTCCCTCTACCCGTCGGAATCCTCCTTCATCCCGGACATCCATGATGGCAGCCTGAAGATGCTGGAGCTGCACTTCAACAAGCAGTTCCGCCTGCAGTACAACCGCAAGGGCCTGCTGGGCCTGGCGGACCGCATCCGCACGAAGCAGGACGAGAAGCTGGTCCGGAAATTCGACAACTTCATCGTGCTGACGCGGCAGGACGCCGAGATGTGGGGCAACCTGCCCAACCTGAGCGTGATGCCCAACGCCGTCGTCACCATGCCCCACAAGGAGCACCAACCCGGCAACCACCGCGTGATCGCCGTCGGACGTCTGGACTACCAGAAAGGCTTCGACCGCCTGCTGGACGCCTGGGCCCTGATCCCGGTGGAACTGCGCAAGTTCTGGCGCCTGGACATCTTCGGCCAGGGCGAATGGGAGGAGAAACTCAAGCAGCAAATCGTGCGGCTCGGTATCAGTGAATCCGCCACCGTCAACCAGCCGACCGACAAAATTTTTGACGAATATGCAGCCAGCGACTTCCTGGTGATGACGTCCCACTACGAAGGCTTCCCGATGGTGATGATCGAGGCGATGGCCTGCGGCGTGCCCACCGTCTGCTTCGACTTCCTCTGCGGGCCGCGCGACATCATCGCGAACGGCATCAACGGCATCATCGTGCCGGAAGGCGACCTGCAGGCGCTGGCCACGGCCATGCAGCAGCTGATGGAACACCCCGAACAACTCGCCCACCTGTCCGAACAGGCCAAGCGAATCTCCGAAGAGTTCTCCCAGGAGGTCATCATGAAGCGCTGGGATCTCTTTATGAACGACCAGATCCGTAAGAAATGACCGCGACGAAGACAACGCAACGCTACCCCTTCCTGGACCTGCTGAAGATCGTCTTGACCATCGGCATCGTCTGCCGGCATGCCGAACTGGTGGGAATGGAAGGTCGCTCGGAGGTCTTTGACTTCCTGAGTCGCACCATGATGCTGATCACGGAGGCGTGCGTGCCGTTGTTTTTCATCATCTCCGGCTTCCTGTATTTCCGCAATGTCCCGAAGGATCCGGACGTAGGCTTCTTCTGGGGGAAAACGCGCAAGCGCTTCTTCTCGCTGGTGATTCCTTATTTGATCGCCAACGGCATCGCATTCGTCTGTTACTGGCTGGCCCACCGCTTCGCCCCTGAGATGATCTCGGGCTTCTTCGGAGACGACTGGAGCAAACCGCTTTTCATCTTCTGGACGGGGCCGGTCAACATGTCGCTCTGGTTCATCCGCGACCTCATCATCGCCTGCCTCGTGGCGCCGCTGATCTGGATCCTGGTCCGGTACACCCGCGTCTGGGGCGTACTGGCGCTGGCCGCCGTGTGGATCTGGGTGGGCGGTTCGCCCTGGTACAACATCTGGTTCACCATCGGCGCATGGGTCGCCGTCTGTCAGGGAGACACCGCAGACCGGCTGTTGGGCAAGATTCACTGCCAGGTCCCGGTCCATGCCGCCGCCTGGTGTTTCTTCATCTACCTCTACCACTACATCCCGGTCATCTCGCTCAAGAAGCTGTTCATCAACCTCGTGGATCCGCATACCTTCATCGACCTGGCAGGGACCTATCTGGGTACGGCCGGCCTGACACTCGCCGTCATGAGTGGAATCTTTTTGCTGATGCGCGAGATTGCGCCCCGTGTGACCGGCATATTGGTCGGCGGAAAGTTATGACACACAGACTGTTACAGATCAACCCCGTGGTCAGGCTCAACACCTCGACCGGACGCATCATGAAGGAGATCGGCGAAGTCGCCATGGCCGCCGGATGGGAGAGCTATATCGCCTACAGCGGTGCCCGGGACGGCGTGCCGCAGCACAGCTCGCAGCTGGTCCCGGTCGGGAACAAACTGGACCTCGCGTTCCACGCCGTAGCCACGCGCATCTTCGACGCCCACGGCCTGGTCTCGCGCCGCGCCACGAAGCAGTTGATCCGGCGCATCCGCGAGATCGATCCGGACATCATCCATATCCACAACGTGCACGGATACTGGCTCAACTATCCCCTGCTTTGCGAGTACCTGCGCGAGAGCGGCAAGCCCGTGATCTGGACCGTCCACGACTGCTGGCTCTACACGGGCCGCTGCTACTATTATTCCGCCGCCCGCTGCAACAAATGGCAGACGGGATGCGGCCATTGCCCGCAGAAGCGGACATTCCCCGCAACCTGGGTCTTCGACCGTTCGGCGCGCAACTGGCGCATAAAACAGCGTGTCTTCGGCTCGCTGGAACGGCTGACCATCGTTCCCGTGTCCGACTGGATCCGGCAGGAGATGGCACACTCCTTCCTGGCGAAAAAGCCCTTCCAGGTCATTCACAACGGCATCGACCTGGAGGTCTTCCATCCGGCCGGGACGGAGGCGGAACGTCCCGCCGGCACCGTCATCCTCGGCGTGGCCACGCTGTGGCACGAAGAGAAGGGCGTCCGGGACTTCATCGACCTGGCCGGCCGCCTGCAGGACGGCGAGCACCTGGTGCTCGTGGGCCGGATGAGCGAAGAGCAGCGGGCGGCATTCCCCGCCGGCGTCGAGTTCATCGAGCGCACGGAGAACGTGGCCAAACTCGCCGCCCTGTACAGCCGCGCCACGGCCTTTGTCAACCCGACCTGGCAGGACAACTATCCGACCGTCAACCTCGAGGCCATCGCCTGCGGCACCCCGGTGGTGACCTACCGCACGGGCGGCAGCGTCGAAGCGGTTACGGAAGGGACCGGCTTTGTCGTGGAGCAGGGCGACGTGCAGGGCCTGCTCGATCGCGTCCGCGAACTGGCTGCCGGGGACCGGCAGGCCATCGCAGCGCGCTGCCGGGCACATGCTTTGCAGCATTTCAGCAAACAGGAGCGTTACCAAGACTATATCCGACTTTATGAAAGTCTTACAGCTCGGTAAATTCTACCCCATCCGGGGTGGCGTGGAGAAGGTCATGTGGGATATCACCTTCGGCCTGGCCGAACGCGGTATCCAGTGCGACATGCTCTGCGCCGTGTTACCGGGAGAGAAAGTGGATGAAGAGCACCAGGCCTTCATCACCGAGACCAAGGAGACCCTGGAGCTCAACCTGGGTCCCTACGGCCGCGTCATCGGTGTCCGCGCCATCACCAAGAAGGCGGGGACCATGGTGTCGTTCTCGATGGTCCGCTGGATGCTCCAGCATGCGAAAGAGTACGACATCATCCACATCCACCACCCCGATCCGATGGCCGCCCTCGCCCTGTGGCACACCCGCTACAAGGGGCGTGTCATCCTGCACTGGCACAGCGACATCCTGCGGCAGAAACTTCTGCTGGCCTTCTACGTGCCGCTGCAGTCCTGGCTGATCAACCGGGCCGAGCGCATCATCGGCACCACCCCGGTCTATATCCGCGAGTCCCCCTACCTGAGCCACGTACAGGACAAAGTCACCTACGTGCCCATCGGCATCCAGCCCGTCATCTACGCCCCCTGGGAGGCGGATGAAGTCCGGGCCCGCTATCCCGGCCGCAAGATTGTCTTCGCACTCGGCCGGCTCGTCCCCTACAAGGGCTTCCACATCCTGGTCGAAGCGGCCTCGCTCCTCGGACCGGAATACATCGTCCTGATCGGCGGCAAGGGACCGCTGCAGGAGGCGCTGGAGAAGCAGATCGAAGCGCTCGGCGTGCAGGATCGCGTCCGGCTGCTCGGCTACCTCTCGTCGGACGAGCTGCCGGCCATGTTCGGCGCCTGCGACGTGTACGTGATGAGCTCCGACCAGAAGACCGAGGCCTTCGGCATCGTGCAGATCGAGGCGATGTCCTGCGGCAAGCCCGTCGTATCCACGCGCATTCCGCATTCGGGCGTGTCGTGGGTCAACAAGGACGGCGAGTCCGGCCTCAACGTCCCGCCGGACGACCCCAAGAACCTCGCGTTCGCCATCAAGCGAATCTGCGACAGTGAACAGAATTACAAGAAATTCGCCGCGGGCGCGATGAAGCGCTACGAAGAGCTCTTCACCTCCCGCCAAATGATCGATAAAATCATCAATGTATATGAACAAACTGATTAAACTGATGCTGCTGCCGGCAGTCGGAGTACTGCTGGTGGCCTGCTCCACACCCAGAAAACTCAGCTACCTGCGGGATTTGGAGTACAACGTGCCCTTTGACGCACGCCCGGCACCCGAATTGCGGCTCAAAGTGGATGACCGGATCAGCATCCAGGTCTTCTGCGACCAGCCGGAGCTGGCCGCCCCCTTCAATGCCGCCGGCGTGCAGATTGAGAGCGAAGGCGGTACCCTGCTCTCCACGACCTACGGCGTGGACGCCCGCGGCAACATCGACTTCCCCATCCTGGGCGAACTGCACGTCGAGGGCAAGACGCTGAACGAAGTGCAGAAGGAGATTTCCGCCGAGATCACCCGCCGGGGCTACATCAAAGAACCTGTTGTCAAAGCCGAGCTGGAGAATTTCTCTGTCGTCGTCATCGGTCAGATGGGTCAGAAAATCATCCCTGTCGAGGGCAGCAGCATGGATTTGATTCAGCTGCTCGCCCAACTCTCCGGAGATCTCGAGACCGCCAAGATTCCCGACGTGACGGTCATCCGCACCGAGAAAGGCCAACGTGAGGCTTACCAAGTAAACTTCCAGACCAAGGAACTTTACAATTCCCCGGTCTTCTACCTCCAGCAGAACGACGTCATCTACGTCAGGCCCCGGGGTGTCCAGCTCTCCAGTGGAGGAGATGTCTTCCTGAAGTTCTTCACACCGGCCATTTCCTCTCTATCCTCCATTCTTTACATTATCGCATTATCGAATCGTTAGGCTATGAAACCACAAGCCAGAAAAGTCACGCGCAACGAGCAGGTCAACCTGGTTGACTTGTTCTATTACCTGATCGGGAACTGGTACTGGTTCCTGATCGCCATCCTGGCATCGCTGGCCATAGCCTATGTCCGCTATGCCCGGATGCCTTTTGTGTATGGCAGTCATGTCACGGCGATCATCAAGAACCCCGGCGATGACATTCGTACGGTTCGTATGGAGACTTATGACCGGATGATCAACACGGTATCCGTCAGCAACGAGGAACTCCAACTTCGCTCCGTGTCCCTGATGACCGAAGTGGTCAAGGCGCTGGATGCCGACGTCAGTTACCTGGACCGCATCAAAGTCCGCGACGTCGAGCTCTACACCTCCCTGTCTCCGATCCGCATGGCTTTCGACCGTGAGCGTGAGGATCCGGGCGTCTTTGAAGTCACCGTGATGCCACTGGATGCACACACCATCCGGCTCCATACGGACGAAGGGTCTTCATCCGTCGCGTTGGGAGACACGATTTCCCTGGGCTCCGGCCGCGTTGTCTTCTTGCCGACCGCCCGGTACAATCCAGACTGTTACGGACAGATGATCCGGGTTCGGAAGTATTCCGTCGCCACGGCGGCGAACCGCTTTATCTCCCAGCTTCGCATTTCCAATGAAGATCAGATTCTCCGGCTGACCGAATATGACTACAATGCGCAGCGTGCCGCCGACATCATCAACATGCTCGTTGTCAAGTATAACGAAGCCTCTATCCGCGAGAAGAACCGCGTAGCCGTCAATACCGAGCGCTTTATCAACGAGCGCCTGGCCATCATCGAGCAGGAGTTGGGCAATGTGGAAGGCGGCATGGCGGCGTTCAAGAGCGAGAACCAACTTATGAGCGTCGATCAGGCAGCGTCCATGTATCTGGGCGACAGCCGCAACTACAGCGCGGAACTGGTGGACATCGAGACGCGTCTGGCCCTGTCCGGCTACTTGAAGGACTACGTGATCAAATCCGCAGACAGCTTCCAGATGATTCCGGCTAACATGGGCATCAACGATTCCAATGTGGACCAGATGGTCACCCAGTACAACGACCAGATTCTGCGACGGGAGAAGTTGGTGGCCGCCAGCAGTCCGGAGAGCCCGGCGGTCCGGCAGGCGGACGCATCGCTCAACACCCTGCGCAGCAATATCCTGGGCCTGATCCAGAACCTGCAGACCAGCCTGGAGATCCAGCGGCGCGACCTCTCCGAGCGGGAGCGGGCCGCCATCCAGAAGTTCTCCACCATGCCCACCAAGGAGCGCCAGATGCTGGAATACGAGCGGCAGCAGTCCATCAAGCAGGAGCTCTACCTCTACCTGCTGAACAAGCGCGAGGAGAACGCCATCTCCCAGGCCATGGCGGACGACAACATCCGCGTGGTCGATCCGGGGTGGGCCAACTACACACCGGTCTCTCCCCAGCGCATGAAGATCATCGCACTGGCCGTCTTGATCGGCTTGCTGATCCCTGCCGTCATCTTGATCGCCCGCCTCTTCCTGGACACCAAGATCCGCACACGTAAGGAGATCGAGGAGAACATCGACGTGCCCTTCCTGGCGGAGATCCCGCTCAACAAGGAGTACAGGCACATCATCTTCAAGAGCGGCAAGCACAAGCACAGACACGGCTCAGACCGGCCGTCACCCTTCGTATATGATCCCAATTCGCACAGCGTCTTCACCGAAGCCATGCGCATGATGTGTACGAACATTGCCTTCCTCGATCCGGACAGCAAGCTCCCGATGGTCATCGCCACGACCTCCTACTCGTCCTCCTCGGGCAAGACCTTCGTTACGGCCAACATGGCAGCCTGTCTCGCGGACGCACAGAAGCGCGTGGTACTGGTTGACACGGACCTGCGCAAGCGCTCCATGTCCAGCACGTTCGAGCTCAAGCACAAGACCCTGGGCCTGTCGAATTATCTCTACGACCTGGATGTCACCCTGGAGGATATCCTCTACAAGGACGCCCGCCCGGGCATCGACTTCATCCCGGCCGGCCCGACGCCGCCCAACCCGACCGAACTCCTCGCCCGGCCGCGCCTGGACGAGTTGGTCAATCTGCTGCGCGAGAGCTATGACTACATCCTGCTCGACGGCGTGCCCATCCAGATGCTGGCGGATCCGCTGGTGATGAACCGCGTCGTGGACACCAACCTCTTCATCCTACGCAGCGGCCAGCTTGACCGCCGTATCCTCCCGCAGCTCGACGAGCTCAACGAGAAGCGCCACCTGCACAACATGGCCATCGTCTTCAACGGCCCGCAGGTCAAGCGCCGCCACGGCTACGGCTTCGGCTCCTACGGCTATGGCTACGGTTACGGCTATGGCGCCGGCTACGGCTACTACGGCGAAGAGAAAAAGAAGAAAGGAATCCATAAAATCCTCGGTTGATTGAAATGACCATTGCAGTTGATTTCGACGGCACCATCGTCGAGCACAAATACCCGGACATCGGCAAGGAGAAACCCTTCGCCATCCAGACCCTGCGCACCCTGCAGCAGGAAGGCAACCGCATCATCCTCTTCACCTCCCGCGAGGGCGAGCTGCTCGACGACGCGGTCGCCTACTGCCACAAGAAGGGCCTGGACTTCTTCGCCGTGAACAGCAACCAGCCCGCCGACGCGCTCTTCCCCCGGCACACCGCCAAGGTGATCGCCGACGTCTACATCGACGACAAGAACCTCGGCGGCCTGCCCGACTGGACCGAAATCTACGAGATGATCAACAGCCAGCGCGCGGAGCGCCACGCCGCCCGGAAGAAACGGGGCTGGGGTCTTTTCCGGAGGAAATAGATTCCGCCCACTCGTAGGTCGCGCGTCGGCGTTGCGGAGGGCGGCCGGAAAGACCGCAGAATGACGATTTAAGGCTGTCCCTTTGTGGGACGGCCTTTTTTTTGCTATATTTGTAGTTACGACTAAAACTTAACACAGCACAATATGTTCAAAGGACAACCCAAAGGCCTTTACGCCCTCGCTCTCGCCAACACCGGCGAGCGTTTCGGCTACTACACCATGCTCGCCATCTTCCTGCTCTTCCTGCAGGCGAAGTTCGGCTTCACCGCCGCCGCAGCGGGCCAGTTCTACGCCATTTTCCTGGCGGCCGTCTACTTCATGCCGGTCCTCGGCGGATGGCTCGCCGACAAGATCGGTTTCGGCAAGTGCGTGGTCACCGGCGTGTCGGTGATGTTCGCGGGCTACCTCCTGCTCGCCATCCCGACCAACGCCTTCGAGAGCCGCGGCATCGCGCTCGCGATGATGATCGGCGCCCTGCTTCTCATCGCCGTGGGCACGGGCCTCTTCAAGGGCAACCTCCAGGTGATGACGGGCAACCTCTACGACGATCCCGCCTACAGCGCCAAGCGCGACTCCGGCTTCAGCCTCTTCTACATGGCCATCAACGTGGGCGCCATGTTCGCCCCCACCGCAGCCACGGCCCTCACCAACAAGCACCTGGCCGGTGCCGGCCTCATCTACAAGGCCGACATCCCCGCCCTCGCGCACCAGTGCCTGAACGGCACGCTGCAGGATCCGGCCGGTCTGGAGGCCCTCCAGGCCATGATGCCGGGCTCGGACGTCGCCGCCATGTCGCTGACCGACTTCAGCCAGTACTACATCAACCAGCTCTCGACCGCTTACAACCTCGGCTTCGCCGTGGCCTGCGTGTCGCTGATCTTCTCGATGGCTATCTACTTCGGCTTCCGCTCCTGGTTCAAGCACACCGACGTCAACGCCAAGCAGGCCGCCGCCAGCGACAGCGCCGTCGAACTCACGCCCAAGCAGACCAAGGACCGCATCGTGGCCCTCTGCTTCGTGTTCGCCGTGGTGATCTTCTTCTGGATGGCTTTCCACCAGAACGGCTCCTCGCTGACCTATTTCGCCCGCGACTATACCCAGGACACCGTGAGCGGCCCGCTCCGCATCGGATTCAACATCTGGCCGCTCTTCCTGATCGCCATTTCGGTCTATACCCTCTTCGCGACCTTCCAGTCCGAGACGGCCCGCGGCAAGAGCATCTGCTGCGTGGTCACGCTCCTGCTCTGGGGCGGCGCCTACGCCCTCTACTCCGGCATGGATGAGGTCCTGCACATCCTGCCGCAGCAGTTCCAGCAGTTCAACCCCTTCTTCGTCGTCGCCCTGACGCCGGTCTCCATGGCCCTCTTCGGCGCGCTCGCCAAGAAGGGCAAGGAGCCTTCCGCACCGAAGAAGATCGGCCTCGGCATGTTCGTGGCCGCCATCGGCTACCTCGTCATGCTCGCCGCCTCCAGCGGCCAGCCCGCCCCGTCGGAGCTCAAGGCCGTCGGCGGCGTGTCCCCCGACCCGGTGGTCCCGACCTTCCTCATCGGCACCTACCTCGTCCTCACCTTCGCCGAGCTGCTCCTCAGCCCGATGGGTATCTCCTTCGTGTCCAAGGTCGCTCCGCCGAAGTATAAGGGCCTGATGATGGGTTGCTGGTTCGCCGCCACGGCCATCGGCAACTACCTCAGTTCCATCCCTTCCATGCTGTGGGACAACGTCCCCCTGTGGGTCAACTGGACGGTGCTGATGGCGCTCTGCATCATCTCCGGTGTCGTGATGTTCTCCTTCCTGAAGCGCCTGGAAGCCGCCACGGCCGAATAATCGAAGCTCATGATCGGGGCCTTCCTGCTGAAAGTGCCGCTCCGCCTGCTGGGGCTGTTGCCGCTGCGCGTCCACTACGCGCTGGGTCGCTTCGTGGCTTGGCTGGCCGGAGACGTCGTGCGCTACCGCCGCGACGTGGTGATGCACAACCTCACCAAAGCCTTTCCCGAGAAGAACGTCTGGGACCTGAAGCCCATCCGCAAAGCCTTCTATCAGCATTTCGGCGAACTCGTCGCCGAGGCGGTCTGGTTCGGCGGATGCCGGAGTCCCAAGCGCCTGCACCGCGCCCGCCTGGTGGAGTTTGAGAACACCGAGCAGGCCGCCCGCCTGTTCGAGCAGGCGTCCAGCATCGCCGTCATGTGCTCACACTGCGGCAATTGGGAGCTCTTCGGCGGCATCGCCTCCTACAACTACACCGACACCCCCCTGCCCTTCACGGAGCAGAATTACTGCGTGGTGTACCGGGCGCTGTCCAGCCGTGCGTGGGACCTCGTCATGCGGGACAACCGCTTCGCCCCGCTGCTGGACCGCAAGCACTACCCCGGCTACATCGAGAGCAAGGACCTGGTCCGCTACGCCTACACGCACAAGGACGAGAAGAAGGTGTACAACGTCAACACCGATCAGCGTCCCTACTTCACCTCACCCGCCAACCTGGACGTCGACTTCTTCGGCCAGCGGGTGCAGACGATGACGGGCGCCGCCGCGCTGGCGCGCAAATTCGGCATGGCCGTGGTCTATCTCTCCATGCGCCGCGAGCGCCGGGGGCATTATGTCATGCGCTACGAGCCCATCTGCGAGAATGCCTCGGACATGAGCGTGGAGGAGATCATGCAGCAATACTACCGCCTCCTGGAGGCCGACATCCGGCGGCAGCCGGAGAACTATCTGTGGACACATCAACGTTTTGCAAGAATATAAAAACCATAAAGCTATGACCATCAAAGATCTGCAACCGAAAGTTGTTTGGAACAATTTCTATGGACTCACCCGCTGTCCGCGTCCCTCCAAGCATGAGGAAATCGTGCGCCAGCACCTGCTCGACTGGGCCAGGGAGCACAAAGTCGAGGCGTTCGCCGACGAGACCGGCAACGTGATTATGCGCGTCCCCGCCACCCCCGGTTATGAGAACCGCAAGGGCGTCGTGCTCCAGGGACACATGGACATGGTGCCGCAGAAGACAGCGGACACCGTCCACGACTTCCTCAAGGACCCGATCCAGACCGTCATCGACGGCGACTGGGTCACCGCCCAGGGCACCACGCTCGGCGCCGACAACGGCATGGGCGTCGCCATGGCGATGGCCGTCGCCGAGGACAAGAGCGTCAAACACGGCCCCATCGAGATCCTCGTGACCTACGACGAGGAGACGGGCATGACCGGCGCCGAGGCGCTCCAGCCCGGCATCCTGAAGGGCGACATCCTCCTCAACCTCGACTCCGAGGACGAGAACGAGCTCTGCATCGGCTGCGCCGGCGGCCTGGACGCCGAGGCGGACTTCAAGTACAAGACCCTGCCCATCCCGGCGGGCTACGTGGGCTACAAGATTGACGTCAAGGGCCTTTCCGGCGGCCACTCCGGCATGGACATCTCCCTCTACCGCGCCAACGCCAACAAGGTCATGGTCCGCGTCCTCATCCCGATGCTCGAGCGCTACGGGGCCAAGGTGGCCGACTTCAACGGCGGCAGCCTGCGCAACGCCATCCCGTTCGAGGCAGACGCCCTGATCGCCCTGCCCAAGGAGAAGGCGACCGCCGCCGTCCGCTACGCCAACGAGATCCTCAAGATCTGCCGGGAGCGTTTCGAGCAGAGCGACCCGGGCTTCCAGTGGAGCATCACCAAGGTCAACAAGCCCGCCCGTTGCATCGAGGACGCCGTGATCCTGAATGCCTGCAAGGCCATCGCCGTCTGCCCGTCCAACGTGATCCGCATGAGCCAGACCATGCCGGGCCTCACCGAGACGTCCATCAACCTGGCCGTCGTGCGCTGCAAGCGCGGCCATCTCACGGTCAACTCCCTGCTCCGCAGCGCCATGAACACCGCCAAGCAGGACCTCGCCATGCGCGTGAAGTACATCTTCGAGTTCGCCGGTGCCAAGATCAAGTTCTTCGGCGGCTACCCGGGCTGGACGCCCAAGCCGGACACGCCGATCAACAAGCTGATCAACGACATGCACGTCAAGCTCTACGGCACGCCGATGAACGTCCTCGCGACCCACGGCGGTCTGGAGTGCGCGCTGCTCGGCGCCAAGTATCCCAACTGGGAGATGGTCTCCATCGGCCCCACCGTCCTCTATCCGCACTCCCCGGACGAGCGTGTCAACATCGCGTCCGTCCAGCGGAGCTGGGACCTGCTGAAGGCAGTCCTCGAGAGTATTCCTGAGAAATAGGATTTGCCCAAACTGTATATCATATCAGGCTGCAACGGATCCGGCAAGACCACGGCGTCGTACACGCTCTTGCCGGATCTGTTGAATTGCCGGGAGTTCGTGAATTCGGACGAGTTCGCGAAGAGTTTCTCGCCTTTCGACCCGGGCGCAGCGTCCGTGACGGCCAGCCGGTATATGTTGATGAAAATCAACTATCTGCTGGACCGGAAGGCGGATTTTGCCGTCGAGACGACGCTCGCGACCCGCTCGCTGCTGCAGATTGTCCTGCAGGCGAAGCGGCTGGGCTACGAGACCACCGTCCTGTATTTCTGGCTGAATTCGCCGGAGCTCGCCATCGAGCGGGTGCGGGACCGCGTGGTTTCCGGCGGGCACAATATCCCGGACGCCGTGGTGCGGCGCCGCTATGTGATGGGGCTGCAGTATCTCTTCGACTATTATATCCCGGAGATGGACCGCTGGATCCTGGCGGACAATTCCAAGCCGCCGTTCTCGGTTGTGGCCGAGGGGTCGAAGGATGTGATCTACATCAAGGACAATGAGAAGTATCAACTAATTCAGCATATTGCGCATCCCGATGAATCTGTGTGACCGTTTTGGTGTGAGCGAGGAGCAGTTGCGCGCGCTCGTGGCCGAGGGGCTGCGGGCGGGCGGAGACTGGTGTGACCTGTATTTCGAGGACACGTCTTATCATGACCTGCTCCTCCGGGACGGTGTCGTCGGGTCCGGCGGCTATCACGTCGATTACGGCTGCGGCATCCGCGTCCTGAAGGGCGAGAAAACAGGCTACGCCTACGCCGAGACAACGGACTATCCCTCGCTTCTCCAGGCAGCCAAAGCAGCAGGTTCCATTGCCTCTGCCGCTGGCGGCGGTACCCCAGGTCCGCAAAACTTCGCTTCGCTCATCCCCCCCACTGCTTCGCAGCGGGTCCCCCCCGTTCACGAGGCCACGGGCGGCCACGGTTTTTCGGACCTGGGTACCGCCGCCCAGGCAGGTGAACAAGCAACAGGATTGCCGGGAGCGGGTTATTACCCAGAGCTGACACCTTGGGAGGAGGCGGAGATCGCAGGGTTTGTGCCGTTCCTGCAGCGTATTGAGGCGGGGATCCGGGCGCGGGACAGCCGCGTGCTGAAGGTCGTCGCCATCCTGTCGTACTCCGTCAGCGACATCCTGATGTACAACTCGCTCGGCGAGCTGACCACGGACCACCGCCCGCTGGGCAGCATCTCCGTCCAGGTCATCTTCCAGCAGGGCAAGCGCACGGAGAACAACACCGTCTCGCGGAGCCTACGCATGGGCGCCGAATTCGTCAGCGACAGCGTGCTCGAAGACCTCGTCAGCCGCGCCGTGGAGGGGATGGACGCCCGTTTCGAGGCGCGCCGGCCCAAAGGCGGGCAGATGAGCGTCGTGATGGGGGCCGGCGCTTCCGGCATCCTGCTCCACGAGGCCATGGGCCATGCCTTCGAGGCGGACTTCAACCGCAAGGGACAGTCCATTTTCAGCGACCGCATGGGCCAGCGCATCTGCCGTCCGGGCATCAACATCCTGGACGACGCCACGGTGCCCGCGAGCCGCGGTGCCTGCAACTATGACGACGAGGGCGTGCCCGGGCAGAAGACCTACATGGTCACGGACGGCGTCCTGACGTCCTACCTCCACGACCGCATCAGCGCCGGCTACTACGGCGTGGCCCCGACGGGCAACGGGCGGCGGGAGTCGTTCCGCTACAACCCTATCCCGCGCATGCGGGCCACCTACATGGAGAGCGGCCCCGACGGGACGAAGGATGACCTGATCGCTTCCGTGAAAAAAGGCATCTACGTGGACCAGTTCGCGAACGGGCAGGTCAAGATCGGCGAGGGGGATTTCACTTTCTTCGTCAAGAGCGGCTACCTCATCGAGGGCGGCCGGCTGACGATGCCCGTCAAGGACATCAACATCATCGGCAACGGGCCGCAGGCCCTGGCCGACATCCAGGCTGTCGCAGGCGATCTACGGATCGACGAGGGCACCTGGACCTGCGGGAAGGAGCAGAGCGTCGCGGTATCCTGCGGCATTCCTTCCGTATTGATTGGAAATTTAACGGTCGGAGGAGAGTAAGATGATCACTGACAAGGAGTTGGACTTCGTCCGAGAAGCACTTGACATGGCCTCGCGCGCCGGGGCGCAGCATGCCCGGGCGACGCTGTCGCTGAGCGAGGAGGACCTCGTGGCGACGCTCGACGGCGAGGTGGACCGCGTGACGCACTGCGCCGACCGGTCGCTCTCTCTCGCCCTGTTCGTAGACGGGCGTTTCGGGAGCTATTCGACCAACAAACTGGACGCCGCCTCGCTCGAGGGCTTCATCGCCCGCGCCGTGGCCGCCACCCGCATGGTCGCGCCGGATCCGCTCCGCGTCCTGCCCGACCCAGCCCGCTGCTGCCATGACGCCCACACCGGCAACGAGCTCGGCCTCGTCGATCCCTCGCGTGACACCCTCACGCCTGCCGACCGGCAGCGGATTGCACTTTCGGCATCCGTATTTGGCGCCACGCAGCGGGCAACTGCCTCCGAAAACGTCCGACTGCGTCGGACCCCTCCCACTGACTGCGTCAGCGGGCCCCTCCCTCTTACGGAGCCGAGGGTGGCTACGGTTTTCGGAGGCAGTTCCCGCTGCCGTTCCGCAGAATATACAATTATTTCCGAAGAGGGCGAGTACAGCGACAGCATCTATGATACGGTGGTGATGGATACGAACGGGGTGTGCTGCCGGCACAGCGAGACTTCGTTCGACTATGGGGTGGAGATAACGATTGAGAGCGAAGGAGAGAAGTACAGCGGATACTGGTGGGACGCGTCTTCGCGTCTCGCTGAGCTGGACGCCCCGGCGTGCGGCCGCCAGGCCCTCGCGCGCGCCGTCGGGCAGATCGGCTCCGGGCCCGCCCCCAGCGGGCGCTACACTGCCGTCATCGACGCCGAGATGGCTTCCAAGGTCGTCTCCCCCATCCTCCGCGCCCTGAGCGGCTACGCCATCCAGCAGAACAACTCCTTCCTGATGGACAGCCTTGAGCGACAGGTATTCCCCGAAGGGCTGAACATCCTGGACGTCCCCCGCATCCCCGGGCAGACCTGCTCCAAATACTTTGATTCCGAAGGAGTTGCGACCGTCGAAGCGCCCATCGTCGAGGGCGGTGTCGTGAAGCAGTACTTCATCAACAGCTACATGGCCGGGAAACTCCGCATGGCCCCGACCGTCGAAGACGCCACGCGCCCCAAGGTTCTCCCCTGGCCCTGCGCCGGCCTGGACCGCGACGCCATCCTGCGCCGCTGCGGCAGCGGTATTCTGGTCACCGACTTCAACGGCGGCAACAGCAACCCCGTAACCGGCGACTTTTCCTACGGCATCGAAGGGTACTGGTTCGAGGACGGCCGGATCGTCCGGCCCGTGAGCGGCATGCTGATGACCGGCAACTTCCTCACGCTGTGGTCCCGTCTGCTCGCCGCCGGCGACGACGCGCGCCCCTGCCAGACCAAGCTCATTCCGACCCTCGCCTTCGCGGAGGTCGACTTCAGTGGATAAGATGAGTTGCCCCCGCTTTCCCTGTGAGCTGCAACTCATTGAGGATTAAGGAAATAGAAATTGACACTCCCCCGATTTTTAGGGTAGTACAAAACAGTAAGATATTGATTATTAGACAAATATAACTCACAGCAAAAACAGAGAGATGAAAGTAGAAAAGAACAAAGTGGTGGCCGTGAGCTACCAACTGGAAGTGGAAGGTAAAATCGCGGACAAGTCCGCACCCGGCTCCCCGCTGGAGTATATCCACGGCAGCGGCATGCTGCTGCCCAAGTTCGAGGGGGCCCTGGAGGGCAAGGAGCCCGGCGAGGGCTTCGACTTCGTCTTGAGCCCCGAAGACGGCTACGGCACCTATGATCCCAAATACCTCGTCGAACTCCCCAAGACGGCTTTCGCCATCGACGGACAGGTGCGCGAGGACCTGCTGGTCGTCGGCCGCACCATCCCGATGCTGAACCAGGCCGGCCAGGTGGTCCAGGGCACCGTCAGCAAAGTCACCGACAGTTCCGTGACCATGGACTTCAACCACCCGATGGCCGGCAAGACCCTGCACTTCACCGGCAAGGTGGAGAGCGTGCGCAGCGCCACGGACAAGGAGTTGACCGAGGGCCTGCACGGCGAATACCTTCCGCAGGAGGAAGGCTGCGGCGGCTGTCATGGCGGCTGCCACAAGGAAAACGGCGAATGCTGCGGCAAGGGCGAAGGCAATTGCCACAAAGACGGCGAAGGCGACTGCGGCTGCGGCAAAGAAGGCTGCGACTGCGGAAAGAACTAAGCCATTCTAAGATAATATTTTATGCGCACCGCCGTCGTCATCCTCAACTGGAACACCCGGGACTACCTGGAGCGTTTCCTGCCTCCCCTGCTGGACAGCCTGCAGGGACTGGATGCCGGCGTCGTGGTCGCAGACAACGCCAGCACGGACGGCTCGCGGGAGCTGCTCGCCGAGCGCTTCCCGCAGGTCCGTACGATCCTGTTCGACGAGAACTACGGCTTCACCGGCGGCTACAACCGCGCCTTATCGGACCTGCTGGATGATTCGGCTTGCCGTGCGGGGGCGTCGTGTAGGGCGGAATATCTGGTCCTGCTGAATTCCGACATCGAGGTGCCGGCCGGGTGGCTGGAGCCGCTCGTCGCCTGGATGGACGCGCACCCGGACTATGCCGCCTGCGGCCCCAAGCTGCACGCGCTGGAGCCCGACGGCGACGGCTTCCGCCGCAGCGACCGCTTCGAATACGCCGGCGCTGCCGGGGGCCTGCTCGACCGCTACGGCTTCCCCTTCTGCCGCGGCCGCGTGCTGGGGCGCACGGAGCGGGACACGGGGCAATATGATGCGCCGCAGGATGCCCTCTGGGTGTCCGGAGCCTGCCTGCTCGTCCGTGCCCGCGCCTGGCACGAGCTGGGCGGCCTGGACGCGCGCTTCTTCGCGCACATGGAAGAAATTGACTGGTGCTGGCGCGCCTGGCTCGCCGGATGGCGCGTGGGCGTGGTGCCGCAGAGCTGCGTGTACCACCTCGGCGGCGGCACCCTCGCACCCGCCTCCCCGCTCAAGCTGAAACTCAACTACCGCAACGGGCTGCTCCTGCTGGAGAACAACCTGTCCGCGACCCTCGGGCCGCGGCGCTCGCGCGGGCGCATCCGCATGCGCAAGATTTTGGATTGTTGCGCAGCAATCGTATATTTGCTGTCTGGAAAGGCAGACAACGCCCGGGCAGTCCGGGACGCACATCGCGAATACCGCGAGCTCCGGGGCACAAAGACGGAGCCCGGCGTTCCCGGGAAAGGGAGCCCGGAAGGGCTGTTGGACGTGTGCATCCTGATCCAGGCCGCGCTGCGGGGAGAGAAGATTTTTAAATTTGTGAGACGCTATGAAAGTAGTCATTGAGGGTGCCGGCGAGGTGGGTTCCCATCTCGCGAAGATGCTTCGCGCCGAGGCGAACGAAGTCACGGTCATCGACGACAACGCCGAGCGCATTGCCGCGCTGACGTCGTACGCCGACGTCGAGACGGTCCTCGGCAATCCTTCGTCGATCGAAATCCTGCGCGCCGCCGCGGTGGAAAAGGCGGACCTGTTCATCGCCGTCTATCCGCTGGCCGCCCAGGAGATCAACATCGTGGGCGCTCTGCTCGCCAAACAGCTCGGCGCCGCCAAGGTGATCGCGCGCGTCAACGACGAGGACTACCTGAACGCAGAGAACAAGCTCATATTCAAGGAATTGGGCATCGAGCTCATGTTCTATCCCGAGAAGAGCGCCGCCGACGAAATCGTGGCTTTCCTCAAGCACAACTCCACCGCCGAGACGATGGATTTCGCCCGCGGACGTCTCCAGATCGCCGTCTTCAAACTCACCGAAGACTCCCCCATCCTCGACCTCAAGCTGCTGGAATTCATCAAGGATACCACCACCGAGGAGCTGCAGCAGTTCCGCGTCATCGCCATCTCGCGCGACGAGAACACCATCATCCCCAGGCTCGACACCAAGTTCCTCTACGGCGACCTCGTTTTCACGATCACCACGCGCGAAGGCGTGGAAGCGCTCTACCGCCACTTCGGCAAGACCAACCTCTCCATCGACAGCGCCTTCATCCTGGGCGGCGGCCCCATCGGCGAGATGCTCGCCCGGTCCCTGACCCGCGCCGGACTCAAGGTCAAGCTGGTCGAGAGCGACAAAGACCGCTGTATCGAGCTTTCCGAGAAGCTGCCCGAGTCCGTGCGCATCGTCCACGGGGACGGCCGCAACTCCGATTTCCTCTACGAGGAAGGCATCCAGGAATACGACTCTTTCATCGCCCTGACGGGCAACGACGAGAGCAACGTGCTTTCCTGCGTGGTGGCCAAGAAGTTCGGCGTGCCGCGCACCATCGCCGAAGTGGAAAACATCGAGTATATCCACATCGCGGAGGAGATGGGCGTGGATAACGTCATCAACAAGAAACTCATCACCGCCGGACGCATTTTCAAGTTCACCCTGTCGGGCAAGGCACGCGTCGTCCGCTACATGACCGGCACCAATGCGGAAGTCATCGAATATACGGTGGCGCCGGGCTCGGCCATCACCGCCGCGCCGATCAAGGACATCGACTTCCCGCGGAACGCCATCATCGGCGGCGTGATCCGCGGCAGCGAAGCCTTCATCGCCGTGGGCGACACGGTCATCCAGCCTTACGACCGCGTGGCGATCTTCGCCCTGCCGGAGACCATCCAGGACATCGACAAGTTCTTTAAATAGGAAATCGCCGGCCTGGGCCGGCGATTTTCATCAGAAGTACTGGCTTTCTTTTTCGAAGAGCGCCCGGTCGTCCCGGTTCGGATCCGGACGGACCGAGTCGCGCATCTTCTCGATGGCCTCGCGCTCGGCGCGTCCCAGCTTGCGCGGGATCCACACCAGAATCTTCACGTACAGGTCGCCGCGGCTGCTCAAACCATAGCCGTTCACGGAAGGAAGACCCTTGCCGCGCAGGCGCTGGACCGTGCCGGATTGCGTGCCGGCGTCCAGTTTGAGCGGCAGCGGACCGTCGAGGCCCGGCACCTGGATCTCACAGCCCAGCATCGCGTCCGCGACACTGATCACGCGCGTATAGAAGAGGTTCGCGCCGTCGCGCTTCAGCTGGGTGTGCGGCTGCTCCTCCACGATCACGAGCAGGTCGCCGTTCACGCCGCCCTGCGGCGCTGCATGACCCTCCCCGCGCAGGGACAGCTGCATGCCGTCCTCCACGCCCGCCGGGATGCGGACCTTGACGGTCTCCTTGACCCGGACGAGGCCGGTGCCCTTGCAGCGGCCGCAGGGGTTCGTGACCACTGTGCCGGTGCCGTTGCAGTGCGGACAGACGGAGGTATTGATGGCGCGGCCGAAGAGCGTATTCGTCATCGTCTGGATCGTGCCCTTTCCCTTACAGGTCGGGCAGGTCTTCACGTCGGAAGCGTTCCTGGCGCCACGGCCGCCGCAGTCCGGACAGGGCCGGTTGCGCTCGATCGTGACTTCCTTCTCGCAGCCGTTCGCAATCTCCTCGAGCGTCACCTTGACGCGCGTGCGGATGTCGCGGCCGCGCTGCTGACGGGGACCCTGCTGGCCGCCGCCGAAGCCAAAATCGCCGAAGCCGCCAAAACCGCCGAAACCGCCGAACGCCCCGCCGAAGAGATTGTTCAGGATGTCGTTCAGGTTGCCGAAGCCCTGGCTCCAGTCCTGGGCGCCCGCCCCGTCCACGCCGGCGAAGCCGAACTGGTCGTATTTCGCCTTCTTGTCGGGGTCGCTCAGCACGGAATAGGCCTCGGAGGCCTCTTTGAACTTCTCTTCCGCGGTCTTCTTCTCGGCGTCCGTGCCGCTGACCCAGCGGTCCGGATGCCATTTGAGCGCGGCCTTGCGGTACGCGCCCTTGATATCGTCGGCCGAGGCTCCCTTCTGGAGCCCCAGGACCTCATAGTAATCTCTTTTCTCTGCCATACGCTTACGCTCCTACGACAACTTTGGCATAGCGCAGGACCTTGCCGCCCAGCGTGTAGCCCGTCTGAACCACGTCGATCACCTTGCCCTTCAGCTCCTCGCTCGGCGCGGGGAACTGGGTCACGGCCTCGTGGAAGTCCGTGTCGAACACTTCGCCCTTTGCCTCGATCCGCGCCAGGCCCTGGGTCTTGAGGTAATCCATCAACTTATTGTATATCAGTGCTGTGCCCTCCTTGGCCGCTTCGTCAGACGACTTGGAGAGCATCTCCATGGCCCGCTCGCAGTCGTCCAGCACCGGGAGGAGCCCCTCGATGGTCTTGGCCGAGGCGGACGCGATCAGGTTCAGGCGGTCCTCCGAGCTGCGGCGCCGGAAGGTCTCGAATTCCGCCATCAGGCGGATATAGCTGTCCTTCTCGGCCGCCAATTTGTCAGTCAGCTCGGCGACCTGCTGCTTCAGTTCGTCGGTCTTGCGGTCCTCTTTCTTCTGCTTCTTCTTGGGTTCCGCTGCCTGCGGAGCCTGTTTATCTTTGTTTTCTGCCATAATTCAAGGTTGTTTCCCTTTGCTAAAGCAAAAGCTCTGCCAATGACAGAATGTCATCTGTCGGAATTCGCGTAAAAATGCGTATCTTGTCCGATGTTATGCTTTACAGAAAAGACAAACACGGAGACGAGCTCTCCATCCTCGGCTACGGCTGCATGCGCTTCAGCCGCAAGGGCACCGGGGTGGACATCAAAAAGACGGAGCAGGAGCTGCTGGCGGCCTACCGGGCCGGCGTGAATTATTTCGACACGGCCTACATCTACCCCGGCAGCGAGGCGGCGCTCGGCGAGATCCTCGAGCGCAACGGGATCCGCGACCGCGTGCGCATCGCGACCAAGCTGCCCCAGTACCTGGTCAAGAGCCGCGAGTCGCTCGACAAGTACCTGGGAGAAGAACTCTCCCGCCTGCGCACGGACCGCGTCGACTACTACCTGATGCACCACCTGACCGACATCGCCCAGTGGGAGCGGCTCAAGACCGTGGGCGTGCTGGACTGGATCGCGGAGAAGAAAGCCGCGGGCACCATTCGCAACATCGGTTTCTCCTACCACGGCAACAGCGACAACTTCCTGAAGATCCTGGCGGACTACGACTGGGACTTCTGCCAGATCCAATACAACTACCTCGACGAGAACACGCAGGCGGGCGTGACCGGGCTGAAAGCCGCGGCCGCCCGGGGCATCCCCGTCATCATCATGGAGCCGCTGCGCGGCGGCAAGCTGGTGGACAGGCTCCCCGAGCAGGCCAAGAAACTGATGGCCGCCCACGAACGGGGCTGGAGCCCTGCAGAATGGGGGTTGAACTGGCTGTGGGACCAGCCGGAGGTCACCGTCGTGCTGTCCGGCATGAACTCCCTGGCCATGGTGGAGCAGAACGTGCGCACGGCGTCCCGTGCCGCGGTCGGCACCTTCACGGAGGACGACCGCGCTTTTCTGCAGCGCATCCTCGGCATCATCCGGGAGAAAGAGAAAGTCGGCTGCACCGGCTGCCGCTACTGCATGCCCTGCCCCAAGGGCGTGGACATCCCCGGCATCTTCAGCAGTTACAACCTGATGTACACGGAATCCAGGCTCTCCGGCCGGCGGCATTTTGCCCAGGCGGTCGCCCTGTCGGCCGAGCCGGCCTTCGCCTCGCAGTGCATCAAGTGCGGCAAGTGCGAGAAGCACTGCCCGCAGGGCATTCCCATCCGCGAGAAGCTGCAGGAGGCCGACCGCGCCCTGCTTCCCTTCCCGATCAAGCCGCTCGTCATGCTGCTCCGGCGCTTGATGATCAGAAAAAATCGTTAAATTTGTGACTATGAACCGAAACCCTTTATCCGAAGACAGCCGGAAGCAACAGCTTCGGTCCCCCGAAGAAATCGGCAGCATGCTCAAAGTGACTGCCCTTCCTACGTACATCCTGGCCGTCACGGCGCTCCTGCTGATGGGCGCCTTCTTCGTCTGGGGGTTCCTGGGAAGCGTCTCGGACAAAGTGTATTACAGCGGTGTCGTCTTCCCGCAGGAAGGCACCACCGACGTCTCGCTGCCCAACCGCGGCATGGTCCGGACCATCTTCGTCCACAGCGGAGACCAGGTGCGCAAAGGGCAGACCATCGCCCTCATCTCCCTGGAGGACAGTTACAGTATCCTCACCAGCACGGTGGAGGGGACGATCATCAACACCAAGGTGGACAACGAGGCTTTCGAAGCCTTCGAGCCCATCATCAGCGTGGTGAGCGGCAACCCGTCCCAGACGCAGCGCGCCATGCTCATCGCCTACATCGACAACGCCGGGCAGCGCGACCTGCGCGAAGGGATGATGGCCCAGGTCTGGCCGGAAGATGAGAAGCGGGACGAGATCGGCTACGTGAAAGGCCGGGTGATGCGCATAGACCGCTATCCCGTTTCCGCCAGCGAGGTCCGCCAGACTTTGAAGAATGAGGAGATGGCAAGCCGCCTGCTCTCCTCCGGGGACATGATGTATCAGGTCCAGATCGACCTGCTGCCCTCCCCGGACGATCCTACCCAATACGACTGGTCCTTCGGCGAACCGGAGGATGTCAACCTGAACGTAGGCACCTACTGCTCCGTCATGAGCGAGACCCGGCGCCGCAGCATGTTCCGCTACCTCTTCGAGTCGGTGAGAACGCGCTTCCGGGGCGCTAAAATCCGTGTAGAATGAGCAGGCAGAAAGGGTCCAGGTCCACGGCGTCGCTCATCCGCCATTTCATGCGGGGATGCATGGCCTTCTACTGGGTCACGTTCCTGCTGTACTTCGTGGATATTGTCGCCTACCTGCTGGCGCCGTTCTTCCAACAAGTCTATACGGACAACATCATCACCCGCAAGAATCCCGAGTGGTTCGGCCCCCTGATATTCTGCTACATCCTGCTGTTCGTGCTTGAACTGGCAGTATGGATGTCCATGAACCTCCTCCGCAGACGGCATTTCACCAAGATGGGCCTGCTCAGCTCATCCCGCTTCGTGCTGAGCATCCTGGAGCTGCCCATGCTGGTGCTGGACCGCTTCTCGTCCGGCGAGCTGGTGGCCCGCTACTCCAGCATCACCAGCATCACACGCACGATGGACCAGTTCTCCATCGGCCTCATTTTCATCGTGCAGTCCCTCATCAGCGCCGCGCTGCTGATGATGTACAGCTGGAAACTGGGGCTGGTCGTGCTGGTGTCCATGAGCCTGCTCGTGCTCGTGATGCAGGTCACGGCCGACAGCATGAAGAAGAAGGCCAAGGGAACGGAAGTGACCGACGCCCATCTGCAGAGGGTCACCATGACGGGCATCAGGAACATGGAGACCATCAAATCCATGGGCGGAGAGCGCGCTTTCTACAGCCAGTGGGAGAATTCCTTCGTCCAGGCCCTCAACGTGCGGGTCCGTTCCACCATGAGCAACATGGGCACCGGCTCCCTGCCGCTGCTGGTCCTGCACCTGAGCAACGCCCTCATCCTGATTCTG
>CADAND010000004.1 GCA_902789245.1 uncultured Bacteroidia bacterium | reverse complement strand
GAACCACCTCTTCCCATCCCGAACAGAGAAGTTAAACCCGCCCGCGCCGATGGTACTGCCCCACCAGGTGGGAGAGTAGGTCGCTGCCGCTTTTCGGAGATCCGATTAAGAATATCTTAGTCGGATCTCTTTTTTTTGTGCCCATATAGTCATTACTTGTGCTCTTTTAGTCAGTTCGGGCATGAACCGTAATCTCGGGATTTTTGCTAACTTCGTGGTTTGAAAATTAACATACACCAAGATGCCTACGATCAAGGGACATATTTCTCAGATTATCGGTCCGGTGGTGGACGTGCACTTTGACCTGAAAGGCCAGCAGGAGGAGAAAAACCTCCCCGGCATCCACGACGCCCTGAGCGTCGCCCGCCCGGACGGCCGCGAACTCATCATCGAAGTCCAGCAGCATATCGGCGAAGACACCGTCCGCTGCGTTGCCATGGATTCCACCGACGGCCTCAAGCGTGGCCTGGAGGCCGTGAGCCTCGGCTCTCCGATCGCCATGCCCGTCGGCGCCCAGATTCGCGGCCGTGTGATGAACGTCACTGGCGAGACCATCGACGGTCTTGGAGACCTGCAGCGCGAAGGCGCCCTCCCGATCCACCGGGAGCCCCCGAAATTTGAAGACCTGACCACCTCGCAGGAGGTGCTTTATACCGGCATCAAGGTCATCGACCTGCTGGAACCCTACCTCAAGGGCGGCAAGATCGGCCTCTTCGGTGGCGCGGGCGTAGGCAAGACCGTGCTGATCAAGGAGCTTATCAACAACATCGCCAAGAAGCACAACGGATTCTCCGTCTTCGCCGGCGTGGGCGAGCGTACCCGCGAGGGCAACGACCTGCTGCGCGAGATGATCGAATCCGATGTCATCAAATATGGAGAAGCCTTCTCCAAAGCCATGGAGGAAGGCCATTGGGACCTCTCCAAGGTGGATCCGAAAGAACTGGAGAAGTCGCAGGTCGCGATGGTCTTCGGCCAGATGAACGAGCCGCCGGGAGCCCGTAGCTCCGTGGCGCTCAGCGGTCTGACCCTTGCGGAATCCTTCCGCGACAGCGGCAGCGCCGACGGTCCGAAGGACATCCTGTTCTTCATTGACAACATCTTCCGCTTCACGCAGGCCGGCTCCGAAGTCTCCGCCCTGCTGGGCCGTATGCCCTCAGCCGTGGGCTACCAGCCGACGCTCGCCTCGGAAATGGGCCAGATGCAGGAGCGGATCACCTCCACGAAGAACGGCTCCATCACCTCCGTGCAGGCCGTTTACGTGCCGGCAGACGACCTCACCGACCCGGCGCCGGCCACGACCTTCAGCCACCTGGACGCGACGACGGTACTGAGCCGCAAGATCGCCACGCTGGGCATCTACCCCGCCGTGGACCCGCTGGCGTCCACCTCCCGCATCCTCGATCCGAACATCGTCGGTCAGGAGCATTACGAGATTGCCCAGCGCGTGAAGCAGATTCTCCAGAAATACAACGAACTCCAGGATATCATCGCCATCCTCGGCATGGACGAACTCTCCGAAGAAGATAAGGTGACCGTGAACCGCGCCCGCCGCGTGCAGCGCTTCCTCAGCCAGCCGTTCTTCGTGGCTGCGGCGTTCACCGGCTGTCCGGGTGTGATGGTGGAGATCGAAGATACCATCAAAGGATTCAAGATGATCCTCGACGGCGAGGTGGACCACCTCCCCGAGCAGGCTTTCCTGAATGTCGGCACGATCGAAGAGGCCGTCAAGAAGGGCGAGGCCCTGCTGGCTCAGGCCAAGGAGTAAGTATATGAAAACGAAGACGTTGACCATACGCATCCTCACCCCTGAGGGCACGCTCCACGAAGGCGCCGCGACCGCGGTGTTCCTGCCGGGAAGCGTGAGTCCCTTCGAGGTGCTGCCGGGCCACGCGCCCATCATTTCCGCGCTCGGCGCGGGGGAGATCCGCGTGGTGGACGGAGAGGAGCGGCGCTTTGCCATCCGGGGCGGCGTGGTCAGGGTCCGGGACAATGAAATCGAAGCCTGCGTGGAGACGGTATGAGAAAATGCTTGCTCATATTGTTTCTGATGCTGCCGGCAATGCTGTCGGCGCAGATTCCTGATCAGGTCGGGGATGACGGCGGCAGCGTCATGTCCGGCAGCGACCGGGCATCTGAGGATTTCGACGTGTCAGAGTACCTCTTCGGACATGTCGGCGACGCCTACGAATGGCACATTACCACGATTAATGAGAAGGAAATAGCCATCCCCCTGCCTTGCATCGTCATCGAGAACGGGGTGCACGTCTTCACCCTTCACCACGCGGAAGAGAACGGCTATACGCTCAACGAGGACGGCAAGCTGGTGAATGCGCAGACTCTCAGGCGCCCGCTGGACATCTCCATCACCAAGAACGTGCTGGGGCTGATGATTGATAGTCTCCTGCTGGTCGTGCTGATCCTGCTCTGCGCCCGCTGGTACAGGACACACGATGTCCTGAAGGAGAAGCCCACGGGCCTTGCAGCCCTGCTGGAGCCGGTCATCGTGATGATCGAGCAGGATGTGGTCAAAGATGCCGTGGGGCCCGAATACAAGCGTTTCTCGCCTTATCTGCTGACCGCCTTCTTCTTCATCCTGATCAACAATCTGATGGGCATTGTCCCGGTGTTCCCGGGCGGTGCCAACATCACGGGCAACATCGCCGTGACGGGCGTCCTCGCCCTCTTCACCTTCCTGATGGTCAACCTCTTCGGCAACAAACATTACTGGAAGGATATCCTCTGGCCGGACGTGCCTATCTTCCTGAAGGCCATCCCTATCATGCCGCTTATCGAGATCCTGGGCATGTTCACCAAGCCCTTCTCGCTGATGATACGACTGTTCGCGAATATACTCGCGGGGCATATCATGCTCCTGAGCGTGATCATGCTGATCTTCCTCACCGCTGCGATGGGCCCTGTCCTGAACGGCTCCATGACCCTCATCGCCGCACTTTTCGGCGTCTTCCTGGATTGCCTGGAACTGCTCGTCGCCTTCCTACAGGCCTATGTGTTCACCATGCTCTCGGCCGTCTTCATCGGCCTGGCGCATCAACATCCCGAAACGGAAACCAACTAAAAATGATATAGTTATGATTGGAACTCTTCTTCAAGCAGCTGCGCTCGCCAAGTTTGGCGGCGCGATCGGAGCCGGCATCGTGGCCATCGCGTCCGGTATCGGTATCGGTAAACTTGCCCAGTCCACGATGGAGGCTTCCGCCCGCCAGCCGGAGATTTCCGGCAGTCTGCGGACCACGGCCATCATCATCGGCGCCCTCATCGAAGGCGTCTGCCTCTTCGGCGTGCTCGTTTGCCTGCTGGCCGTCCTCCGTTCGTAGCCTATGTCGCTGATTACACCGGATTTCGGCCTCCTCTTCTGGATGGTCGTGATCTTCGGGATCGTGTTCTTCCTGCTTGCGAAGTTCGGCTTCCCGGTGATCACGAACGCCGTGCAGAAGCGCTCCGATCATATCGCCGACTCGCTCAAGGCCGCAGATGAGGCCCAGGCGCGCCTGGCGGGCATGGCCGAAGAGCACGCACGCATGATCGAGGAGACCCGCCTGGAGCAGAGCCGCATCCTCCGGGAAGCGTCCGAATCGCGTGAGCGCATCATTGCGCAGGCGAAGGAAGACGCGGCCGCCGAGGCGGCGAAGCTGCTCGACCACGCCAAGGTGGAGATTGCTGCAGAGCGCGAGAGCGCCATCCGCGACATCCGCCGCCAGGTGGCGATGATTTCGGTGGAAGTGGCGGAAAAGATTGTCCGCAAGGACCTCGACGAAGGCGACGGACAGCTCGCGCTGCTCGACCGCCTGGTCGAAGAGGCCGAACAGGCGCAGATTCCTAACTGACGGATTAGATGAATACGGGTATTCTCGCTACGCGATATGCCAACGCCCTGCTCCGCTACACGGAGGAGACGGGCGGCGGGGAGCGTGTGTGCGCCCAGGTGCGCCGCCTGCTCGAGCATCCGCAGGAGGATCCCGGCCCGCTCGAACCGGAGCTGGAGCGTCTCGTCCGTCTGCTGGTCCGGAACGGCCGCCTGGAGGATGTGCGCTTCGTTTTCCGCTCATTCATCGGCATGTACTACCGCTCCCGCGGCATCGAGGTGGCCCGCCTGACCACCGTCGTTCCCGCAGAGGGCTTGGAGCGCAAGCTCCGCTCCGTGCTGGAGAAGCAGCTCGGCTGCGAGGTGCTCCTCGAAACACATATCGATCCCGACCTGCTCGGCGGCTTCACCCTGGAGATCGGCGACTACCTGCTGGACGGCAGTGTGCGCAGCCAGATCGAGGCCATCCGCCGCCAGTTTGTCATTTCTAACAACAGAATCGTATAATGGCGCAGAATACAATCAAAGCGAGCGAAATCTCCGACCTCCTGCTGGAACAGTTGCGGGGGATCAACACTTCGCTCCAGTATGAGGAGATCGGCCACGTGCTGACCGTCAGCGACGGCGTGGCGCGCATCTACGGCCTCGCAGGGGCCGAAGCCGGTGAGCTCCTCGAATTTGACAGCGGCGTGAAAGGCGTCGTGATGAACCTCGAAGAGGACAACGTCGGAGCCGTCCTGCTCGGTCCCACCGACCAGGTGGGCGAGGGGATGAACGTCCGCCGGATGGGCCGCATCGCCGGCATCCCGGTGGGCGAGGGCCTGGTGGGCCGCGTGGTCAACCCGATCGGCGAAGCCCTGGACGGACTCGGCCCGGTGGCGGGCGAGACCGTGCGTATGCCGCTGGAGCGCAAGGCGCCCGGCGTCATCTTCCGCGAACCCGTCACGGAGCCGCTCCAGACCGGCCTCAAGGCCATCGACGCGATGATTCCGATCGGCCGCGGCCAGCGTGAGCTGATCATCGGCGACCGCCAGACCGGCAAGACGGCCATCGCCATCGATACCATCATCAACCAGCGCTCCGAGTTCCTGGCGGGCAAGCCCGTCTATTGTATCTACGTGGCCGTCGGCCAGAAAGGCTCCACCGTGGCCTCCATCGTCCAGACCCTCCGCGCCAAGGGAGCGATGGACTACACCATCGTGGTGGCCGCCACGGCCGCCGATCCCGCTGCGCTGCAGTATTACGCGCCGTTTGCTGGTGCGGCCATCGGAGAGTATTTCCGGGACACCGGCCGCCATGCGCTCGTGGTCTATGACGACCTGTCCAAGCAGGCCGTGGCTTACCGCGAGGTGTCGCTGATCCTGCGCCGTCCGTCCGGCCGCGAGGCCTATCCGGGCGACGTCTTCTACCTGCACTCCCGTCTGCTGGAGCGCGCCGCCAAGATCATCAGCCAGCAGGAAGTGGCCGAGCAGATGAACGATCTGCCGGAGTGCCTGAAGGGCAAGGTCAGGGCGGGCGGTTCGCTGACGGCCCTGCCAATCATCGAGACGCAGGCCGGCGACGTGTCCGCCTACATCCCGACCAACGTGATCTCCATCACCGACGGCCAGATCTACCTGGAGTCGTCGCTCTTCAACGCGGGTTTCCGTCCGGCCATCAACGTGGGCATCTCCGTGTCCCGTGTGGGCGGCAGCGCGCAGGTGAAATCGATGAAGAAGGTGGCCGGCACGCTGAAGATCGACCAGGCCCAGTACAACGAACTGGAGGCCTTCTCGAAGTTTTCGTCCGACATGGACAAGGTCACGGCCATGACCCTCGACAAGGGCCGCAAGAACAACCAGCTGCTGATCCAGCCGCAGTACAGCCCCATGCCGGTGGGCGAGCAGGTGGCCATCCTCTACTGCGGCACGCACGCGTTGATGTCCGAGCTCCGCATCGACCAGGTCATCGAGTTCCAGGGCCTGTTCCTCGACCGGATGCGCGGCTCGCACCAGGACATCCTGGATGCGCTGGGGACTGGCAAGGTGCCGGACAATACTACCCGGGTGATCGAGCAGGAGGCGGCTGATCTGTGCCGGCTGATGACACATAAAGGGTAGGACGGAATGGCATCGCTTCGCGAAATAAAAGACCGGATCGGGTCGGTCCGCAGCACGCTGAAGATTACTTCGGCGATGAAGCTCGTGGCCTCCGCGAAGCTCCGCAAGGCGCAGAAGGCCATCGAAGCCTTGCGCCCCTACGAGCGTGCCCTCGCCGAAATCCTTGCCGCTGTCGGTCCCGTGCGGCCCGATGTGCCTGCGTCTCGCCTTCCATCCTCGCTTTCCGCTGACGCGGAAACCGGATTCGGTGGAACGAATCCTGCTGTGGCTGAGGCTTCGACGTTAGGCAACATCGGCGCCGCTGTTACGGGACCGACCGCTGTGGTAGCCATTGCGTCGAACAGTTCGCTCTGCGGCGGCTTCAACGCGAACGTGGTCCGCAAGGCCCTCGAGACCATCCGCGGCTGTGAAGGGGAAGTGGAAGTCTATCCGCTGGGACGGAAGATGACCGACGCCCTGCGCCGTGCCGGCTACACCGCCGACCAGGACTACAACGACCTCGTCGCCCATCCGTCCTACGAGCAGTCCTCCGCCCTGGCGCGCCGTCTCGCGGAGCGTTTCGAACGCGGCGAACTCGCCCGCGTCGTGCTGGTCTACACCAGTTTCGTGTCGGCTTCCCGCCAGGAGCCCGTCGCGGAGACGTATCTGCCATTCGACGGGACTAATGGAGTCATTCCGGGCTTGACCCGGAATCTCCAGGTACCGTCATCCTCATCTGTCGACGACTACATCCTCGAACCGGACGCCGCCGCGCTGGCCGCCCAGTTGCTCCCGCAGGTGACTCTGCTGAAATTCCATGCGGCCATTCTCGACTCCGCGGCCGCGGAGCAGGCGGCCCGCACGCTTGCGATGCAGACCGCAAGCGACAACGCCGAGGATCTGCTCGGCGAGTTGACACTCGAATACAATAAGGGGCGCCAGCAGAAAATTACCGCTGAGATCCTGGATCTTCTGGGCGGCGCCGCTCAGTGATGAAGATGCCGAAGCCGGGTTCGTGGTAGTCTATCAGGACCGGCGACTTTTCCGCTTCGGCATGCGCCAGACGGCGAGCTGTCGGGGCGGCTGTCTGGTAGCCGCACAGGGCGAGTGTCCGGGCGAGCATGACCTCCTGCGGATCGCCCAGGGGGATCCCGTCCCAGGGATTGTCGCTGACCTCGTAGTCCGGCTTCAGGCCGTTCGGCATGCAGCGGGTTTCTCCGTTCTTGTCCGCAAAGCGGCCGATCATCAGGTAGATGGCCCAGTTGTCCATGTATCGCTTGCCCTCGTCTGGATCTATACCTTTCTCTTCCAATGATTTGGCTTCCTTGTCATAGAAATCCGGCCCCTGCATGATCCATCCGGAGCAGAACTTCCCGTGCGTCCTGGCGCCGACCAGCGTGACGTCCATGTAAGGGTACAGGCAGCCGAGCAGGGCTTCCGACGCGGAAGCCGTGCCGGTGCTGACGATCGCGTACAGCTTTTCGATCCCGATATTGGCCCCGGCCGTGCTGAATTCGTACTGCTTTCCGCCGGATTGGAATTTGTACTCTGTCTCGAAATAGGTTTTGGTATCGATGCCCTGCTTCCTGTATGATTCCGTCAGCGCTTCGTTGTATACTTCCGTGCTCATGACGCTTCTGGCCTGGACAACCGCCTCGGGTGCAAGCATGGAGCCGAAGAACTGTTCTGTAATGTTGAATCCGCCGCCGTTGTAGCGCAGGTCTAGGATCAGCTCCTTGACGCCGGCCTGCTTGAATGTCACGCAGGCGTCGATCAAGTCCAGATAGGAATCCAGGTTGAAGCTGGTATAGACCAGGTAGCCCACCTTCTTGCCCCCGCAGTCGAACACTTTGCTGAGCAGGACGGGGTTCTCGTACATCTCCTTGGCTTCCAGGTGGATGGAAGCCCCCGACTGCAGCCCCAGCGTCACGCTGTCGTTTTTGCGGAGGGCCTGTCTGATGACGCTGGCGTAGGAATCGTAGGGGATGAGCTTGCCGTCCAGTCTGGTGATGACATCGCCGCGCTTCAGTCCGGCCTTTCGCGCCGGGGAGTCTGCATAGGTATAGGTCACCACGAGGGAAACCTGATTGCTGCCGGAATGGCTGATCAGGTAGTCGAACCCGTAGCTCTTCCGATGGCCGGAGAGGGAGCCGTACAGGCTCTCGAAATCGTCCGTGAGCAGCGTCCAGCGGTCGTCCGCATAGCGGACCGACTTGACCTTGGCAATCGGCTCCTCGTTGATCAGCCAGTTTTTCAGCTCACCCTCAATGTCCTTCTTCCAGAGATAGTACTGGTTGAGCCGGTTGAAGGCGAAGGTGTTGGCGTAGAGATAACGCTTCTGCTGCTCCGTCCGCTCCGGCAGGGTCGACTGTTTGTCGCAGCCGGCGAAACAAAGCCCCAGCAGGAGCGCCGTGAGGATCCTGTTCGTTATCTTCATAGTAGGGACAAATAAAGGATGTCGTCCGTTACAGTTCCGTCAGGTCAATCTTCGAGAGGCCCAGAACGTTGTCGAAAGACACGATGTTCATGTTGTTGCCCTCGATCTTGATGTTGGTTTTCGCGGACGGGTCCAGCGTGATCTGCGCTCCCTTCACGTATTCCGACTTGTCACTCCCGACCCACAGATAGCCGGTGAAGGCGGAACTGCCCGTGGGACTGGTAATTAGCGGTACCTGGAACGTGCTGACGCCGTTGACAACGAATGCGAGCGTCTGCGCAAGGCCCAACTGCTGGATGGTCAATACCTGCTTTGTGTCACTGGAAGTGGCCGAGAAGGTGACGGTACCCGTGCGGGTCCGGCGGGTCGTGTTGGCGGCAATTCCGAGGGTGACTGTGCTGGTGGTCATGGCTTTGGTGGACTTGACCGTGATCCATTCCGCTCCGACCGTGACCAAAGCGTTGAAATTGACGTTTGCTTCGAGTTTGACCTCGACGTCATGCGCATCGGCGTCCAGTTTGACCAGGGCGGTCTCTTTGAGATTGATACAGTCCCGTTGCGACTGGGAAATATTGATCGTGGCGGAAACCTCCTTGCAGGTGATGGTGACTTTGCCCTGGCGGGCGTCGGTATCCGTATTGGAGGAGACTGTGATGGTCAGCTCATTGCTGTCCTTGGTGGTTTTGACGCGGATCCAACTGTCCGAAGAGCTGGCGGTCCATTCGTAATTGGCCGTGACGGTCACGACCTTGTTGCCTCCGTCAGAAGAGAAACTGAGTGAGGATTCGCTGACGCTGACAGCGGGCTGCGGCTGGCAGCCGCAGATGAGCCACGCCAGCAGAATGAACAGAGAGAAGAAGGATGTATTACGACTCATGGTTTCGTCACTTTAGGCCAAACACAATTTGGATGTCTTTGCTCTGGTCGCCACGCTCAAGATGCAGGGTGTAGGTGCCCTTGACGAGGCTGTTGGCATCGATGGTCATCTTGTCGCCATCGTCCTGCACGCCGCTGGTCACGACACTGCCTGCAGCATTGCGGAGCTCGCGGGTACAGCTATCGGTGAATGAGGCAGTCAGCACCCCAGTGTTCACACTGTACCTCAGGGAGACGATCGTCTCCAGCACCACGTCGTCATACAGTTGGAGTGCGCCTACGAAACTGTCGTCTTCATGGTCGAAATGGACCGGCGCCCAATCGGAAGAGCCTGAAGTCGTAAACGCCATGGAGATGTAGTCTCCTTTCTTGATGGCAGTGGTAAACTTGCATCGCATGTCATCGACAGGGATCCCTCTGTAACCGGTTTCGGTCGGAGCACCGATGGTGACTTCCTTGGAGGAACTGACGATCTCTTCGATCTCGTCATTACCGTTAAATTTGGCATAAGCGAGATTCCCGGTGAATGGAGTCTTGCTCATGTTGTAGACAGCGCTGCAGGAAACGACAAATTCAGAACCCTGCTCGAGGGATCCCCCTCTCAAGGAGAGTCCTGCCCCTCCGGCGGGGAGCATAGCCAGTTCATAGCTAGTCTTGCCGCCGGCGTCGGGCCGGAGTCCGAAGACGGCACTATGGTCTTTGGTATATTCCTGGAATTCCGGGACGATGAAATAATTGTTCTTGCTTCCACCCCAGCCCCAATTGATGTGCAGGTAGCCCTGGCCATCGTAGCCATCAATCACAAAAGCGTGACCGTCGTTCTGCGTCGTGTAGCCGCTGTAGACCACGGGCCCGACTTCGTCAATTTCCTGCTCGATGCGAGCCGTCCATGCGGCCGCATTGGAATAGTACTTCTTGTAGTCGAGTCGGGCGGCCTTGTCATAGTCAAAATAAGTGGACAAGCCTTCAGCGATATCGCTGACATGGGCGCCTGTCTCGTTCTTGCCGTATGACGACTTGAGCATGATGCCGACATCACGCAGCAGGGTGGCTACCTGTGTCTTCTGCTCGTCCGTCCATGAATCGGGATTGTCCAACGGCATCTTATCCCAGACGTAGGTGTGGCCGAGGTCGACGCCGCTCACCATGCGGGTGACGCCGTCCTTGGTATAGGTGTAGCCCATCAGTTTGCCGGTGCCGGCATTGGGATACTTGTGGTAGCGCATGACGATGGATGTGGCCGTGGCCGTGCAGCCTGTGATGCAACGGTCGCCGTCAAATTCGGGGCAAAGCAGGTTGAAAGGGTCATCCTGGTCCCACAGGGCCGTTGTCAGGAGCTTGGCCGGGCGTGCCGTGGTGCGCGGTGGCGCCTGATACTCGGGCACGCTGCTGGCGCGGTTGGCCGTGACAATTTGCTGCCACATGTCCAGCCAGGAGAGCATGTTCTCGGGAATGCGGGTAAGATCGAGGCGATCGGTGGTTGAGTAACCGATCACGTCGGGGATGGTGTCATCCCCGCCTGCGATAACGAATCCGCCTTTGGCATCATTGAAAACATAGAACGCAGGAGCTTCGACTCCACTTTTGGTGCCTTGCGGGTGAGGAAATTCGGTAAGGCTCAGGTTTGGTCGGCGGGAAGGATCTGCCTGCTGCAAGAACCGGATGGCCTTGGCCTTGGCCTTGTCGGCCGGAACAATCTCCGCCAGGGCTTTGGTTTCGGGCAGGAGCAACGACAGCAAAAGCGGCAGGAGATACTGTATGTAACGCTTCATTTTCATACACAAATGTACGCAAAATACTGCTTTTCTGCAAAAAAGAAGGCGGCTCCGCAGAGTCGCCTTCATTCAAGTCAATTCTTTCGATTAGTCTGCAACGAACTTCTCTGGGCCCCAGCCGAAGCTACCGGCGGACACATACCACTGGAGATTGAGAACGGTGTAGTTGTCCCCAGGATAGTATTTGTTCATGGAGCCGAGGCTGTCATCACCCTGCCAGTAACCCAGGTCGCGGAACTGAACGTTTCCGTAGGACTTGTGCACATAAGCGAAGGTAGGGGCGACGCGGCAGTTGTAATACTTATCGCCGTCTTCGTCCTCTTTCTCTTCACCATAGGTGGTGAACAGCAGGTCCACGCCGTATCCGAAAGGATCCACGAAGCGGTAGCGCTCGGGGAAGGTCTCACAGTGCTGGAGCGTAACGTCCGGGACAAGCCCTTCCATCCACCAGGAGTCGAGCGTACCGGTGGCAATCGTCTCCCACTTGACCTTGAGGAAGGTGAAAGAGGCAAACGGCTTGCTGTCCGAAGCGTACATGGAAGCGTACTTGGGATCGTCGATCATGATGTGGCAGGTATACTCAACACCAACCTCGGCATCCGGGAAGGAAACCTGGAACGTGGCCGTTTCCTGACCGGCTTCGAAAACGAGGTCCGTAGCCTGGAACACCTGAGGGGCGTCGAAGGGCACCTGCTCGATCACGATAGGGACGGTGATGGCATCGGTCGTGTTCTTTCTCGTAGCCGTGATCGTGACGGTGCTGGCAGTAGGATCAGAAGGGTCAATCTCGTAAGAGGGGACGATCTTCTGTTCGGGGAAGCTGACCTGGTAGCCGCTACTCTGGTCGGGTTCGCCAGGGATGTAAGCCTCTTCCTTCTTCGTGCAGGAGAACAGAAGAGTTGCGGCAACACACAGGGCAAAGATATAACTATACTTTTTCATATGCTCTATACTCTTAAATGGTCATTATTCCTCCCACGGCTCCAGGGCCTCGGTAGGATCCGGATTGTTGTATCCGTCGAGGGCGGGGTTGCCGTTGATTTCCGTCTTGGGGATGACAAAGTTCCATGCAGGGCAGACGCCGGTGCAGTTGAGGCGGAAGTCGCCGGGCACATTGGTGCCGGGATAGCCGTTCTCCATACCGACACCGATACGTTTGGCATCGTGGAAGATGATACCTTCTCCCCAGAACTCAATCATCTTCTGGTTGTAGAGCTCGCTCTGGAAGAAGTTGTCAGCCACATCGCTGCAGTCGTAGTTCGGATCACGGGTCTGCATGATGGAATTGAGGATCTGCTTGGCTTCCGAGATATGTCCGGCAAGCGCAGTCGCCTCCGCTTTGATGAAGTACATTTCTTCCACACGCATGAGGGGAACCTCGCTGGCGCCGCCGACTTTGTAAGTGGCGTAGTCGCCCTGGGCCGGACGGAACTTGATGTTCGCATACGGCTTCAGGATACGGTTGGAGCTCGAGTGCTTGAAGAAGTCGCGGTTGCGCTGGTAGTCGTAGTAGTCGTACTTCAGCGGATCGATCCAGGAGTGCTTGCGGAAATCCGTGTCCGGAATGGCGTCATAGATCTTCTTGGAGATACCGCGTCCCACGGCGCAGCCATAGGCCGTCCAGGTCTCCTCACCGCTCATGTGGGCGACGAAGGTATTCAGGTTGCCGATGGTCTCGGTGGAGTACTGCAGATACCACATCCAGGAATTGCTGTTGGCCGCGAAGTTGTTGAATCCGGTCGTAGCGGATTCCCACTGGGCCTGGGTCAGCGGAGAACCTGCCTGCTGCTGGATGGCCATCTCAGCATATTCGGCAGCCTTGTCATAAGCGCCTGCCATACCGAGGGAACCCATCTTCATGTAGGCACGTGCCTTAAGACCGTACACGACGCCCAGATTCGGAAGCAGGGAACCGCCCTTGGTATCATTGATGTACTTCTCGGCCTTGTCAAGGTCGGCCATGATGAAATCGTACATCTCATCAATGGGGACACGGGGATTGCTCTTGGCCTCATCCTGGGTGGTCGCCTCGGTCACGAGGGGAACGGTCAGTCCGACAATGTCCTTTTCAGGCTTGTAGGAAGCCGCCACAGCGGGATCGGTCGGGGCCTTGTATTCGTACATGTTCGCAGCCGTATAGTAGAACAAAGCACGATAGGTGAGCGCCTGGGCCAGCATGTTGAGCTGCTCGGCATCGGCGGTCTCTTCATTCACGGCGCTGATTACATCGTTGGCACCCTTGATAAAGATGTACATGGTACGCCAGGGGATGTAAGAAGGATAGGTGGTGTCACCGAGGCCGTATGCAGGGTTGCTGTAGCTGCTGTACCAGTCGTATCCGTCATCGCCGGTGTCGACAATGATACCGGTCACGGAATCCAGGGCGATCATGATACCGGGCCATGCCATATCGGTCTCATAGGTCTTCTTGCCATACACGAGATAGCCTGTAGCCATCTGGGCGGGGATTGCTCCGACCATGGCGCTGAGGGCTGACGACGAAGAGGCAAGCTGCTCCTTTGTGGCGGTGTCGCTCATCGGGAAGGTCTCCTTGATGCAACTGCTGCCAAGGACAGCTGCAAGGGAGAAAACGAGCAAGTTTACTAATATTTTTTTCATGTTATTTCCTCCTTGTAATTAGAACTTGAGAGTAAGACCACCGGAAATAGTTCTGATGGGGAGATAAGAAGTGTAAGCGGAGTCGCCGCTGAAGGAAGTGCGCGGGTCAAGACCCTGTCTGCGGGACCAGTAAGCGACGTTCTCGACGGCAGCGTAGATGCGCAGCGAGGAGAGACCGATCTTGCCGACAAGCTTCGAAGGGAAGGTGTAGCCGATGTTGATGTTCTCGATGTTCAGGTAGCTGGCATCAATCAGGAAGCGGTCGGATGCCTCGTTGGCGTAGTTGTCGCCATACTGGAAGCGCGGGATGTTCGAGTCCACATTGGTCTCGGACCAGCCCAGGAGCAGATCCTTGTGGTAGTTGGAACCAGTGGAGCCGGAAATCGGGTTGCCCATCAGGGCCTGGTAACCGTTGTCGAAGATCTGTCCGCCAAGCTGGTAGGAGCAGTTGATGGCGAAATCAAAGCCCTTGAAACCGAAGTTGAGGCCGAAACCACCGTAGAGATCAGGGATGGAGCTCGGGGCCACGTGGTAGCTGGCGAGCGACCAGTTGTTGGTCGTCTCCTCACCGATCACGTTGCCTTCGGCGTCCTCGACGTTCTTGTACCAGAGGGACTTACCGGTGGCCTTGTCCACACCCGCGTAGCGCTTGAGATACTGGGAGTAGATAGGAACGCCTTCACCGATGTAGTAACCGCTGCTGTTGTAGCCCGGGATGCCGTCCACCGTAAGGGTCTTCAGCTGATCCGCGATGCGGGTGATCTTGTTCTTGAGGTGCGTGGCGTTGAAGTTGAGGCTCAGCTGCATATCACGCGTGTTGATGATGTTCGCGGTGAGCGAGAACTCAAGACCCATGTTGTACATGTCACCGACGTTGTCGTAGTATCCGGTGTAACCCACGGAAGGTGCGGTCGTGAACCAGAAGAGCATGTCGGTCGTGTTGCGCTTGAAGAATTCGAAGCTGCCGTCGAGGGCGCCCTTCAGGAGGGTGAACTCGAAACCGGCGTTGAAGTTGGTATTGGTCTCCCAGGTGATGTTGGGATTACCCTTCTGGTCAAACGCGACGGAGACTTCGCCGGCGGAAGGAGCGATGAGGTAGGTATCGGTATATCTGTAGCTACCGATGTCATCGTTACCCTGGCTACCATAGGAAGCCTTCAGCTTGAGCATGTCGATCCAGTTGGCCTGGAACCAAGGCTCCTTGCTGATGATCCAGGCGCCACCCACGCTCCAGAAGCTACCCCAACGGTGATCGACCGCGAAGTGGGAGGATGCGTCGTAACGGAAGGATGCGCTGGCGAAATACTTGCCGGCGTAGTCGGCCTGGGCACGGGAGAAGAAACCCTCGACGTTGTATTCAGTCGTGTAGGAACCGGCGGAGGAGTTGTCCTTGACGGCACCGTCAAGCTCCTTGTTGTCCTGGTTGTACATGTTCTGCTTGCTGGCGGACAGGCTGTAGCTGCGCAGGTCGTAGTATTCGTGACCGACCATCACGCCAACGTTCAGCTGATTGAACTGCTGGTTGTAGTTCAGGATCTGCTGCGTGTTGAATGCAGCGGAGCGAACGTGCTGCTTGCTCACGGAGCCCTTGGAGGACGCAAACTGGCCGTAGTACGGGTTCTGGACGGAGGTGTAGCGGTACTCGTCCACGTTCTCGCTGGCGTTGATCGTGAACTTGAAGTACTTCAGGAAGGTGATGTCGGCGGCGCCGTAGGCGTTGATCGCATTGCCTTCGCTGTAGCGGGTGTTAACCTTGTTGGCGAAAACAGGGTTCGCATTGGTCATGAAAGGACGGGACAGACCGCCGTTCATACCATCGCCGTAGTCCATCATCTGGAAGCCCCACTGGTCGATCTTGATCTGCTTGTCCTCGGTGCGGACGAAGAGCGGATAGATAGGAGCCACCTGGGAAGTGAAAGCCCAGATGTTGGCGGTGGAGTTGGAGGTACCGTTGTTGCCGAGGGAGTTGCTGTCATAGTGGGTATAGGCGAAGTTGCCGTACACCTTGAGCCAGCTCTTGGCCTGGTAGTCCGCCTTGAGACGGGCGGAGAAACGGCTCTGGTCGGAGTTGGCCGTGATACCCTCGTTCTTGAGGTAACCGACGGAAGCGTAGAAATTGGTGCGGGAGGTACCGGCGGCGACGCTGACGTTGTACTCGCGGCGGTGGCCGGTACGGTAGGCAGTATCATTCCAGTTGTCCGGAGTCACCCAGAAACGCTCGTTGGTGTTGGGATCGATGACGTAGGTGCCGAGCGTGGCGTTGGGATTCACCTTGCCGTTGAAGCCGATGAAAGACTGGCCCTCAGGGACAGTATAAACCTGATAACCGAGACCGCCGGCATTCTGGGGACCGGTGATGACGGTGTTGACCTTGGCGTAGGCCGCCTGGCGGGACAGACCCTGCTCGTGACGGTAGTAGTTGGCCAGAGCGAGGGCGTGAGCCTCATAATAACCAGGAATGCTCGTGATATAGTCGTATTCCTGCAGGGCCTTCAAGTTGACACCTTCCTTGATGTCCACGGTGACCACTGCATCCTGGGACTTGCTGCGCTTGGTGGTGATGATGATGACACCATTGGCACCACGGGCACCGTAGAGGGCGTTGGAAGCAGCATCCTTGAGGACGGTCATGCTCTCGACATCGGAGGGGTTGATACGACCGATGGCGCCGTCGTAAGGGACACCGTCAACGATGTACAGCGGGTCCTTACCGGCATTCAGGGAGCTGAAACCGCGGATACGGATGGTCGGGGCGGAACCCGGGGCACCGGAAGACTGGGCCAGCTGGACACCGGCGACCTGGCCTGCCAGGGCGGAGGTGACGGCGCTGACCTGAGCCTTGGCCAGGTCATCCGACTTCACGACCTTCGCCGATCCGGTGAAGGACTCCTTGGTGGAAGTACCGAAAGCCACGACGATGGTCTCGTCCAGCATCTCGGTGTCAGCCTCAAGGACCACGTCGATTTTCGCGCGTCCGTTGACGGGAATCTCAACGGTCTTGAAGCCCAGACAAGAAAAGACGAGCGTCCCGTTGGAAGGAACCGAGATGCGGTAGCCTCCGAAGACATCCGTCATTGCATAGGTGGTCGTACTGCCCTTAAGCTGTACGGCGACACCTGTAACTGCATCTCCGTTGCTCTCACTGACGACGCCGGAAACCTGCACGTTTTGAGCGCTAACGGCCACTGCCAGGAGCACAAGCAGGGTGCTGAAGAACAGTTTTGCTTTTTTCATAAGCATTTCTTTTAATTAAACAATAAACTATACTTAACCTATATTTAGTTTCATGAAATCCATGCAACGCGCCAAACAAAACGAGGGTTTATTTGGCAATAGGCAATAAACGGGTGCAAGGTCGGAAAAAAAAATTAGAATTCCAAATTCGTAATCACGTAACAAATTGACTCAAAGAGCGAATTTGGGCCGAAAATAAGAAGAAATCATGAGATTTGAAGATTTTAAATTTCGGATTGTAAGCGTTTTTTTAAAATAGCTTACAAACATTAATATTGAAATTTTTTAATAAAAGTAGAGAGAGCCGTTAACCTGCTGATTTCAAACAACTTGATTGGGTGTACCGATGACCGTTATAATCCAGCACAATGGCTTGAAAACTGTCACCTGAGGCCAGTCTTCGCCGGATCTCTGCCAAATCTCGAGGGAAAAGTGCCCAGTTGCGAATCTCGAATTCCTGACAGGAACCGGATTGCTTTGCCATGCTGACCCTGATACATTTTTGCGAGCGGGTGCTTTATTTACTAACTTTGTATCATGAAAAAGTTCATGTTCGCCCTGTTGCTGCTGGCAGGTTGTACCGCCACGCTTCAGGATACTTCCGTCACGGACCCGGGCACTGATGCCCGGCCCCGTCAAGCGCAGGGGAAGGAGTCGTCCCTGATTCCCGGTTCCATGGTTATCGAAGTCACCGACGAGCTGGCGGACCAGCTTGCGACGGGTGCCGTGCAGACCAAATCATCTGCCGTGTATTCCGCTTTCGAAGCCTTGGGCGTCATGAAGGTCGAGCGGATCTTCCCGGACGCCGGAGAGTGGGAGCCGCGCCACCGTGCAGCCGGCCTGCACCGTTTCTTCCGGGTGAGCTACAACCCGGAGGCCGTGCCCGCCACCAAGGCGGCCGTGGATTTTTCGAACTTGGAGGGTGTGCTGTCGGCCAGCCCGGCCCGGCGGATTCGCCCGGAGGCCTATTTCAATGACCCCTACGCTTCCAAACAATGGAATCTCTATAACGATGGATCCAACCCTAGCGGTATGGCCGAGGCTGGCTGCGACATCAACGTGCAGCCGGTCTGGTCGACCTTCACCGGCGGCTCTTCCAAAGTGATCGTGGCCGTGGTGGATGGCGGCGTCCAGATGGACCATCCGGACCTTTCCGCCGCCATGGTCCCGGCCGGCGAGAACGGCAGCTGGAGCTTTGTCGAGGGCCACACGGGCGCGATCATTGCGCCCACCCATCACGGCACGCATGTCGCCGGCATCATCGGCGCCGTCAGCAACAACGGCGTCGGCATCAGCGGCATTGCCGGCGGCCTGGACGGCCAGGGTGGCGTCCGCTTGCTCTCCTGCGCGGTCTTTATGACAGACCCCTCCGATCCGGAAAAAGACCTTTGGGGCGACACCGCGGATGCGATGGTGTATGCCGCCGACCACGGCGCCGTCGTGGTGAACAACAGCTGGGGCTATGTGTATGATAATGAGGAAGATGCGCTCAATGGTAATATTGATAGCTCTGACAAGGCGGCTGTCGATTATTTCATCAAATATGCCGGTTGCGACAAAGAAGGCAACCAGCGAGCGGACAGCCCGATGAAGGGCGGTCTGGTCATTTTCTCGGCAGGCAACAGCGGTTGGAAAATGGGCTGGCCGGCCGCGTATGAGCCGATCGTCGCCGTGGCGGCGACCAACGCCCGCTTCTCCGGAGCGAGCTATACCAATTACGGCAGCTGGGTCGATATTTGCGCCCCGGGCGGTGAAACCCAGGAAAGCACCCCCATCTACAGCACGGTATTGAACGGCTCTTATGGCAATATGCAAGGGACGTCCATGGCTGCGCCGCAAGTGACCGGCGTGGCGGCACTGATCGTCTCGCATTTCGGCGGTCCCGGCTTCACCAGCGCTGATCTCAAGGAGCGTCTCCTTGGCGGCGCCAGCAAGACCAAGGTCAGCCAGGATCTGCTGATCGGGCCGATGGTGGACGCCCTGGGTTCGTTTACCTATGCCGGCAAAGAGGCCCCGGAGTCGCCCTCCGGCATCACCGCCACCGTCCAGGCCAACTCGCTTACGCTGACCTGGAAGGTGACGCCCGACCCGGATGATGTCAAAGCCTACGGCTACATCGTCGTGGCTGCCAAGGATGCCGCCGAGCTCGAAGGGCTCAACCCCCTGAGCATTCCGGCCTCCGTCGCGCAGGCTACCGTCGAAGTGGGCAAGCGCTCGGTCGGGGACAATATCTCTGCCACGCTGACCGGGCTGGAATTCGATACCCCTTATGCCGTGGCTGCCTTTGCTTACGACTATGCCAAGCATTTCTCCGCGCTTTCCGCCATCCAGACGGTCCGCACCGCCCAGAACAATCCGCCCGTCGTCAAGACGGACTATAAGGGAGACTACCGCGTGAAGCCGTTCGAGAAGCTGGCGGTGGAGTATGCAGTCAGCGATCCGGACGGACACAGTTTCACGGTCGAAGTGGCGCCGGGCTCAGAGGCCCTGAGCTATACGGTCAAGAACGGCGTCGTCAGCGTCGTGATAGCCGGCAACGTCGCGCCGCACGGCAAGTACACGGCACGCATCGTGGCCACGGACCAGTATGGCGCGATAACCGATTATCCTATTGACTACGAGATACTTGAGAACCATGCACCGAAGGTGGTTGCCGGCATGGACAACCTGGTTTTCCATACGACCGGCAAGAGCGAAACCTACGACCTGACCAAGTTCATCGAGGACGAGGACGGCGAGCCGCTCAGCTACAGCTTCAGCATGACCGAGCAGGATGTGGTCCACTTCAACGCCTCGGGCAAAAACATGGTTCTGACCACGCGCGGCTTCGGCCTCACGACGGTCACCGTGACGGCGACAGATGCCTGCAAGGCTTCCTGCTCGTTCACGTTCATGGTCCTGGTCCGCGATGCCTCCCGCCCGGTCGACCTCTATCCCAACCCGGTGGTGGACAAGCTGAACATCCGCCCGGGAGAGATGAACCAGCTGGAGGTGACGGTTACGAACAGGGTGGGTGCGACCGTCTGGTCCGGCAGTGCTGCGTCCGGTCCCTTCTCCCCGCTGTCGGTGGACCTGTCCGCCCAGCCTGGCGGCATCTACTACGTCCACGTCAAGGGCACCGATGTCGATGATAATTACACGATTGCTAAAAAGTAAGTTCCCATGAAAAAGATATCGATTCTCCTGATTCTGATCCTGTCCGCACAGGCTGCGTTCGCGCAGGCCGTGCCGACGCTGCTGGTCCCGGCCGACTCCCGTTCCCTCGCGATGGGCGGCGTGGCCTTGCCCAACGATGCGTCCAAGCTGGACGTGCAGGCTTTCTACGGCATGTGGGCGCCGAAGAGCGCCAATACTTCCGTGTTCGGCGGCGATGTGTTTTTCCGGGTGAGCAGGCGCGTGGCGCTGAGCGTCGAAGCACGCAACTTCTCCGACAAGCCGTATGACATCGTCTCCCCGCAGGGACAGGTGACGGGTAGCTTCAAGCCCAGCGACTTCTTCGTGGGCGCGGGCGTGTCCGTGGGCTTTTCCGACGCCTTCGGCGCGACGCTCAAGGCCCGTTACGTCTCTTCCGCGATTGCGCCGGACGCCAAGGGCGGCGCCTTCTGCGCGGACCTGTTCGTAGGCTACAAGGGCGAGATCGCGTTCGCTTCGGCGGGCGTGCGCAACCTGGGCTCCCAGATCAGCTACGGCGGCGCTTCCTATGCGCTGCCGGCGATGGCCGCCGTCAGCGGCGGGGTCCGTCCGGTCTCCGGCCTGACCATCGGCGCCGAGGTGGATTATCTCTTCCAGGGCGGCCTGATGGCCGGTTTGGGTGTGGAATATACCATCGTGGACATCGTGTCGCTGCGCGGCGGTTTCCACTACGGCGATGCGGCCAAGGCCGTGCCGATGTATGCCTCGCTGGGCCTGGGGGTCAAGTTCGCGGGCGTCCACCTCGACGCCGCCTTCCTGCTGGCCTCGAAGACCCTCGGGAACACCCTGATGCTCGGCCTCGGCTACGCTTTTTAAGGATTGACCCAGTGGATGACGGCGCCGGAGCGCTCCATCCCGCGGAACCAGGTCATCTGCCGCTTGGCAAACTGATGAATCGCAATGGCGAGCTTCTCACGCATTTCGGCGTAGGGGAGCTCGCCTTGCAGATAGAGGGTAACGAATTTGTATTCAAGCCCGTAAGCGATGAGCGCCTCGGCGCTGACGCCTTGTTCCAGCAGGCCGCGGATCTCCTCGACCATGCCTTCCTGCAGGCGCGCGTCCAAGCGTGCGTCGATGCGTGCGTTGCGCGTGTCGCGGTCCACGAGCGTGCCGATGAAGAAGGGCCGCCGCGGAAACCCTTCCCGCTCCACGGAACCCTCCCGGGCGGTGCTCAGGGGCGTCTTTTCGGAGAAATCGTAGCCGCGCGTGACGGCGTTGATATACATCCCCGTGCCGCCGCAGAGGATGGGCACGGCGCCGCGCCGACGGATGTCGGCGTATGCCCGCAGGAAGTCCTGCTGGAACTGCCAGACGTTGTACTGCCCTCCCGGTTCGGCAATGTCGATGAGGTGGTAGGGGATGGCCCCGTACTCGGCGAGGTCCTTGCCCGTGCCGATGTCCATGCCGCGATAGACCTGGCGGGAATCCGCCGAAATAATCTCCCCGCCCAGCTGCTCCGCAAGGCGCACGGCGTAGCGCGTCTTGCCGGAAGCCGTGGGGCCCAGCACGACCACGAGGTCGCAGGCGCCGGACGCGCAGTCGCGTCCGAGCTGTGCAAGGTCCAGCTGCTCCGGGGCGGGCAGCTCGGCGGCGATGCTATGCTTGAAGCGGGGCATGGTTATTCTCTTTCCATCTCGCGGCGGATGTCCTTCTCCTTGATGGTCGCGCGCTTGTCGTACTCCTTCTTGCCCTTGGCCAGGGCGATGTGGAGCTTGGCAAAGCCCCCGTCGTTGATGTACAGGCGCACGGCGACGATGGTCAGACCCTTGGTCTTGACTGCCTGCGCGAGGTGCTTGAGTTCGCGCCTGGAGAGCAGGAGTTTACGGTCGCGCAGCGGTTCGTGGCTGCTCCAGGCGGACGCCCAGAAGTAGGTGGCGACGTTCATTCCGCGCACGTAGAGTTCTCCGCCGGAGAAATAGCAGTAGGCGTCCTGCAGGGAGGCCTTGCCGGCGCGGATGGACTTGATCTCCGTGCCCACGAGCACGATGCCGGCGTCGTACTCCTCGAGGAACTCGTAGTCGAACGACGCCCGCTTGTTGGCGATGCGGACCTGCTGGGGCTTTTTGTCCTTGGCGCTCATAAACCGAAGGCTTCCTTGATGCGGTCCACGCTGTCGAGCAGCTCCCAGCCGAAGAACTGGATGCCGTCCTTGACGTAGGGCTTGCGGCCCATGTGGCCGTAGGCGGCCGTGGGCTCGTAGATCGGGTTCTTGAGGCCGAACTTCTTGATGATGGCGGCAGGACGCAGGTCGAAGAGCTCGCGCACCTTCTGCGCGATCTCGGCGTCGGAGGCCTCGATGTGGCGCGTGCCGTAGGTGTCCACATAGACGCTGACGGGCTCCGCAACGCCGATGGCGTAGGCGAGCTGCACCAGGCACTCCTCCGCGATGCCCGCTGCGATGAGGTTCTTCGCGAGGTAGCGGGCGGCGTAGGCCGCGCTGCGGTCCACCTTCGACGGGTCCTTGCCGGAGAAGGCGCCGCCGCCGTGGGCGCCGCGTCCGCCGTAGGTGTCCACGATGATCTTGCGGCCGGTCAGGCCGGTGTCGCCGGCAGGACCGCCGATCACGAATTTCCCGGTCGGGTTGACGTGCAGGATGGCCGTGCCGTCGAAGAGCTTTGCGGTGCGCTCGGGCAGGGATTTGATGAGGCGGGGGAGGACGATCTCCCGCACATCCTTCTCTATTTTTGCGCGCATGCGCGCGTCGTCGGTGTCGAACTCGTCGTGCTGCGTGCTCAGGACGATGGTGTGCACGCGCACGGGGGTGCGGCGGCCGGTGAATTCGATGGTGAACTGGGACTTGGCGTCCGGGCGGAGGTAGGGCATCAGCCCGGGCTCGTTGTGCCGGATGTCAGCGAGGGTCTGCAGGAGCTTGTGCGAGAGCGACAGGGCGAGGGGCATGTACTCCTCGGTGTCGGTGCTGGCGTAGCCGAACATCATGCCCTGGTCGCCGGCGCCCTGCTCCTCGGGCTCCTCGCGGGCCACGCCGCGGTCGATGTCGGCGCTCTGCTCGTGGATGGTGGAGATGACGCCGCAGGAGGCGGCGTCGAAGCCGTATTCGGCCTTGTTGTAGCCGATGCGCTCGATCACGCGGCGCGCGGTGGCGGGGATATCGACGTAGGCGTGCTCGGAGTTGACCTCGCCGCCCACGACCACCAGACCGGCGGTGCAGAAGGTTTCACAGGCGACGTGGGCCTCCGGGTCCTGCCGGAGGAATTCGTCGAGAATGGCATCTGAGATCTGGTCAGCGACTTTGTCGGGATGACCTTCGGAGACGGACTCCGATGTGAAGAGGTAGTTCATCTTTTTAGCATTTTTGACGAGGTTGCAAGCAGTCAAATCTGTCCTCGTGATGTTTGTTAATAATTCGCCGCAAAGATAGCAATAATTGTTGATAAAAAATCGTTAAAGAACTTGGCTGATTCAAAATCGTAAACTATCTTTGCGGCGCGGGAGTACCCGCTTTGTGGAAAAAGCTGTATAAGTAATTCAATTTTACCATATTATCAACGTTATGAAACAAGCATTCAAGAGTGTATTGCTGTCTTTCGCAGCGATGCTTTTTGTCGTGTCTGCCGCTGCGCAGGTGACGACCTCTTCTTTCGGCGGCCATGTGACCGATAAGGACGGTGCTGTCGCCGGTGCCACGGTCATCGCGATCTATCAGCCGACGTCTTCGACCTACTATGCGCTGACCGATAAGAACGGTAACTACCGTATCAACAACGTCACCCCGGGCGGTCCTTACACCGTTACCATTTCCATGCTGGGCTACCGTTCTGATGAGAACAAGAATCTCTATGCCCCCCTGGGCGAGACCCTCGTGGTGGATTCGGTCCTTGAAGAAGATTCGATCAACCTCGACGCTGCCGTGTTCGTGGCCGACGGTAATCTGTCCAACATGAACATCCATCGCTCCGGCGCCGGCACCTCTGTCAGCCAGGGTACGATCAGCAACCTCCCGACTGTCAGCCGTAGCATGAACGATGTGATGAAGCTTACCCCGCAGGCATCTTCCACCTCCAACGGTCTTGCTATCGGTGGCGGTAACTACCGTTCCTCCTACATGACCGTTGACGGTGCCGCGTTCAACAACGCCTTTGGTATCGGTTCCAACCTGCCTGCCGGCGGCGCTCCGATTTCCCTTGATGCCATCGAGCAGATGAGCGTCAATATCACGCCGTTCGATGTCCGTCACTCCGGCTTCACCGGTGGTGCCATCAACGCCGTGACCAAGAGTGGTACCAACGAGTTCCACGCTTCCGTTTACGATTACTACACCTCCCAGGCCGTCCGCGGCTACAAGGTGGAGGGTGAGGATCTGAACAAGACCGATTTCCTGGATAACACTGTCGGTTTCACCGTGGGTGGCCCGATCGTCAAGAACAAACTCTTCTTCTTCGTGAACGCCGAGTACAGCTCCGACGTTGTGCCTGGCTCCAGCAAGGTCGTCAGCACCGCCGCCGGACGCGTGGATCCGAACTTCGAGCCGAACAAGGACGTCGTCCGTCCGACCCAGCAGTTCATGGATGAGGTGCTCAGCTACCTCGACAAGACTTACGGCTACAATCCGGGCCGCTACCAGGGCTACTCCATCAGCACCCCGGACTACAAGGTGATGGCCCGTCTGGACTGGAACATCAACGACAACAACAAGCTGAACCTCCGTTTCAGCCACACGCATAATGCGACTGCTTCCAGCCCGTCCAACTCGGTGAACCCGATTAACCCGAACCCGTACAACCGTAACACCTACGGTCGTACCTCTACGTACTCCCAGTACTTCGAGTCCAACCGTTACACGACGGATATGAACTTCACCTCCGTTGCGGCCGAACTCAACTCCCGTATCTTTGACGGTCGCGGTACCAATATGTTCCGCGCCACCTGGTCTCACCAGAACGAGCCGCGCGGTTTTGTCGGCGGCAACTTCCCGACCGTGGATATCCTTGAGCCGTATATTGACGATAAGGGCAAATCGAACAAGGCAGTCCTCACCTCCTTCGGTCCGGATCCCTTCACCTATGGCAACCTCCGCGACGTCCAGACGGTCGTCGTGACGGAAGAACTCACCTACACCACCGGTATCCACAACCTCATCGGCGGTCTCCAGTACGAGTACGACAACACCAAGAACGGTTACATGCAGGGTGGTCTCGGCTACTATGTCTATGACAGCTGGGAGGACTTCGTGGCCGGTGGCAAGCCGACGGCTTTCGCCATCACCCACTCCAACCGCGACGACCTCGCCCAGGTGTACCCGTCCTTCGACTACCACCAGGTGTCCGCCTACATCCAGGACGAAATCACCTTCAGCGACTACTTCAAGCTGACCGTCGGTCTGCGCGCCGAGCTCCCGTTCTTCCCGAACATCGCGGGCAACGTGAACAAGGAGTTCCTCGGCCTTGCCGCCGGCAGCCAGTCCATGAAGGGCATGAGCACCGGCGACATGCCGAAGGCCCGCCTGAACCTCAGCCCGCGTATCGGCTTCAACTGGGATGTCCTGAAGAACCGCAAGCTCGTCGTCCGCGGCGGTAGCGGTCTCTACACCGGCCGTATTCCTTTCGTGTGGATCGTCTCCGTGGCTGGCAACAGCAACTGCCTGCAGGCCCAGTTCATCGACACCGATGGCACCAACGAGCATACGCCGAACTTCCATGCCAATGTCGAGGATATCCTGAAGGACATCTACGGCGGCACTTTCAAGGCCCAGGATCTGGCCGCTCCGACCGGCGCTACGATTCTTGACAAGACCCTCCAGATGCCGACCACCTGGAAGAGCTCCCTCGCCGTCGACTTCGACCTGCCTTGGGGTATCAAGGGTTCCGTTGAGGGTATCTTCAACTACGACCTGAACTCCGTCGCGGCCCTGCGTCTCGGCTACACTCAGGACAGTGGAATCCAGCTCCCTGGCGAACCTGCGAAGCGTGCTCACTTCACCTCCGAGAACATCAAGAACTCGATGAACAGCACCGTTGCCCCTTACTACCTGACCAACTGCAACCTCCACGGTACTTACTACTCTGTGACCGCGCAGCTGTCCAAGGTCTTCCCGTTCGGCCTCAGCCTCATGGCTGCCTACACCCGTGCCGACTCCAAGTCCATCCAGGAAGGTTACGGTGATCAGGTCTCTTCCCTGTTCTCCGGCGGCAACTACGGTGTGAACGGTTCCAATGTTCCTGAGCTCGGCCACTCCGCGTTCGTTTCCCCGAACCGCGTGATCGCCAACGTGAGCTACCGCATTCCGGAAGGCAAGCATCTGGCCACCACCATCGGTGTCTTCTATGAGGGTTACAACCACTGCTACGTGGGCAGCTACTCCTACACCCGCTACTCCTACACCTTCGGTGTCCGCAGCGGCAGCTATGTGAACGACGTGACGGGTGTCAGCGGTTCCCAGAACCTGATGTACATCCCGACGGATGCCGAACTGGCCAACATGCCGTTCTCCAGCGAAGAGAACAAGGCTGCGTTCAAGAGCTTCATTGAGAACGACAGCTACCTCAGCTCCCACCGCGGACAGTACTCCGAGCGCGGCGCCAAGGCCGCTCCCTGGATGAGCCGTATCAATGTCAAGATCGCCCAGGATATCATCGTGAACATCGCTAACAAGCCCACGACCCTGCAGATCGGTGTTGATATCAACAACTTCGCCAACCTGCTGAACTCCAACTGGGGTCTGTGTAAGCAGGTCAGCAGCGAGAATATTCTTGAGATCAGCAAGGCCAACGAAACCGGTGTTTACACCTTCAACGCTCCGACCGTCAAGAACTATCGCAGCACCTTCAACACCTGGCAGATGCTCTTCAGCGCCCGTCTGTTCTTCTAGTCCAGGATTTAGGATATGAGTTGGCGGCCCGGTTCCTCCGGGCCGCTTTCTTTTTCCCGAAAAAGCCGTATCTTTATCTCGTTGTGGCCTTCGGAAAGATGAGAGTTGCCGTGCATATCTGTTTCCTGCTGCTGCCGGTGTCCCTGCTGGTGGCGCTTTGCTCCTGTGGAGATCCCCTGACGGAACCCCGCCGGGAACTGCAGGCGGATACGCCGGGCAGGTGGCTGGAACTGCCGGCGACGGATACGCCCGGCATGGTTTTCATCCACCATCCCATGCCGGAGGATCATCGCCTGCGGAATTATTCCTTTTACTTTGATCCCAAGGCCCGTGTGGCCGCGTGGGTCGCATATCCGCTGAACAACGGCCTGCGCGGGACGGGCTCGCGTCCGGATCAGGAGCCCTGGGGCCTGGACCCCAAGGTCCCGACGGATGCCCAGGCCGTAGTTCTGTACCATGGTTTCTCGAAGAACAAAATTTACGACCGCGGCCATCAGATTCCTTCGGCCGACCGATATGCCTACGGCGCGAACGCTGAGACGTATTACGGGACGAACATAACGCCGCAACTGCATGATTTCAACGGCGGGATCTGGGCGACGCTGGAAGGGAAGGTCCGCAACTGGGCCGGCAAATGTGATACGCTCTATGTCGTGACGGGTGCTGACCTACGGGGCGCCTCCGGGAAGGTGAAAGACAACGAAGGGAAGGATGTCACGGTGCCGACGGGCTATTTCAAGGCGCTTCTGGCGTATAAGAAAGGAGGATCCTTTGGTGCGGGGACCGGGGAATACATCGGCGTGGGTTTCTATTTCGAGCACCGCACATATGAAAATACACAGGCGACGGTCAAGGCCCGGGCCATGAGTTTGGAAGCCCTGGAAGAAATACTAGGTATGGATTTCTTCGTGAACCTTCCGGTCGATATCCAGCGTGTCGTCGAGTCTCAGTCTCCAGTTGCCTGGTGGTGGAACAACTAACGGATTTTATTCGTATCTTTACAAGTTATGAATATCAAGCGCTTATTATTCATTACCGCCGCGCTGGTCCTGCTGGGGGCCTGCGGGCAGAGCTCATCCAAAGACACCTACGTGGTCGGCTTCTACAATGTCGAGAACCTCTTCGACACGGAGCACGACGAGGGCAAGAACGACCTGGCTTTCACCCCGGCGGGGGAGAACGCCTGGACGCCGGACAAATATGAGAAGAAACTCGCCAACATCGCGTCCGTCATCGCCGCGATGGCGGAAAAGAACGGCCGCTGGCACACGCTGCTGGGCCTCGCCGAAGTCGAGAACGACCGCGTGCTCGAGGATCTCGTGGCGCGCCCGGAGATCGCTGAAGCGGGCTACAAGTTCATCCACGTGGAGAGCCCGGACGTGCGCGGCATCGACTGCGCGCTGCTCTACCGCCCGGACGAGTTCAAGGTGGTGGAGACGCACACGCTGCCCTACGACTTCGACAGCGCGAGCGGCATCGTCTTCGAGAAGACGCCCGAAGAGCAGGCGGAGTTCAAGACGCGCGACGTCCTTTGCGTGCGCGGCGTGCTGGCCGGCGAAATATTCGCCGTCTATGTCTGCCACTGGCCGTCCCGCACGGGCGACAAGGGCAGCGACCTGCGCTGCCGTGCCGCGGAGATTGTCCGGGAGGACATCTTCACGCTCCAGCATCGCTTCATGGACATCAACATCGTCGTGATGGGCGATATGAACGACAACCCGGAGGATGTCAGTCTGACGGACTACCTGCGCGGACGCGAGACCATCGGGGAAATGGCCGAGGGCGAGCTCTTCTCCCCGTTCCTGCGTATGCACAAGGACGGCTTCGGTACGGAGGAATACCACGGCGAGTGGAACATCTTCGACTGCATTTTCGTGAACGGCGCCCTGACGGACACCGACGCGGAGGGCAGCCTGCACATCCTCAAGAGCGACAAGACGCACTACGGTCACGTCTTCAACCCGCCTTTCCTGGTCCAGCAGGAAGGCCGTTACGCCGGCACGCCCTTCCGGACCTTCTCCGGCGGGCAGTTTATCAATGGCTATTCCGACCATTATCCCACGTATATCGTAATCAGTAAATAAATGAAGAAATTTTTTGCTATTGCAGCCCTTTTTGTCGCCATGACAGCTTGCAACAACCGCGTGAATCCCTTCCTGACGGAATGGGACACCCCTTACGGCATTCCGCCGTTTGACAAGATCCAGCCCGCTGACTTCATCCCCGCCGTCCAGGCGGGCATCGAGCAGCAGAACGCTGAGATCGACGCCATCATCGCCAATCCCGACGCGCCGACCTTCGAGAACACCATCGCTCCGCTGGAGCTCTCCGGCGAGATCCTCTCCAAGGTCGTCGGCGTGTTCTACAACATCACCGAAACCGACCGTACCGATGCGCTGTCCGCCATCGAGGAGGACATCATCTCCATGATGAGCGAGCACGAGAACAATATGTCCTTCAACAAGGCGCTCTACAACCGTGTGGCCGCCGTCTACAACGGCGACCAGAGCGGCCTGACCCGCGAGCAGCAGGTCGTGCTGAAGAAGCACTTCGACGCCTTCGAGCGCGAGGGCATCGGCCTCCCGGAGGAGCAGCAGGCGCGCCTGCGCCAGATCAACGCCGACATCGCCGCCAAGACGCAGAAGATCGGCAACAACATCCTCGCCGAGTCCAATGATTTCCTCGAGAAATTCGGCTTCAGCGTGGCAGCCTATCCCGACAAGATGACCACCACGGAGGACCGCGAGCTGCGTCGCCAGTACAACGAGGCGTACACCTCCCGCGGCCATCGCGGCAACGAGTTCGACAACCGCCAGCTTCTGCTGGAGGTGCTCGACCTGCGCGCCGAGAAGGCGAAGATCCTCGGCTATCCGAACGCAGCCGCGTACATCCTCGCCAACAAGATGGCGGGCGACACCCAGACCGTGGACAACTTCCTCGACGGCATCATGAAGGCCGCCGTGGCCCGCGCCAGGATGGAGCTGGCCGATATGCAGGCCGTGATGGACCAGGAGGTCCGCGAGGGCAAACTGCCGGCCGGCTCGAAGATCGAGCCCTGGGACTGGTGGTACTACGCCGAGAAGGTCCGCAAGGCCAAATATGACCTCGACGAGTCCCTGACGAAGCCGTATTTCCATATCGACAACGTCGTGAACGGCATCTTCACCAACGCCCATATCCTTTATGGTGTGAACTTCGAGGAACTGAAAGACGTCCCCGTGTACAACCCGCAGGTGCGCGCCTACAAGGTCACGGCCGCCGACGGTTCCCTGCTGGGTATCTTCACGACCGACTACAAGCCCCGCGCCAGCAAGCGCGGCGGCGCGTGGATGAACAACATCCGCGAGCAGTATGTCAAGGCTGACGGGACGGAGGTCCGCCCGATCATCGTGAACGTCTGCAACTTCTCCGACGACTACCTTTCCATCGACGAGGTGGAGACGGCCTTCCACGAGTTCGGCCACGCCCTGCACGGCCTGCTGACCCAGTGCCACTACGCCTCCGTGAGCGGCACCAACGTGACCCGCGACTTCGTCGAAATGTTCTCCCAGTTCAACGAGAACTGGGCCTTCCAGCCCAGCCTGCTCGCGCAGTACGCGAAGAACGCCACCGGCGAGCCGATTCCGGCCGAGCTGGTGCAGAAGATCCTGAACGCCAAGAAGTTCAACCAGGGCTTCATGACCACCGAGCTCTGCGCCGCCTCCATCCTCGACATGCGCTGGCATGAGCTGGAGAGCACGAAGGGCGTGGACATCGACGCCTTCGAGCAGAAGATTGCCGAGGAGATCGGCCTGATCCCGGAGATCACCTACCGCTACCGTTCGACCTACTTCAACCATATCTTCTCCAGCGGCTACGCCGCCGGTTACTACGGCTACCTCTGGGCCGAGGTCCTCGACAAGGATGCCTTCAGCATCTTCGCCGCCTCCCCGGATGGTCCGTACGACCTCGAACTTGCCAAGAAGTTCAAGGAGACCTTCCTGGAGAAGGGCGGCAGCGAGGAGCCGATGACGCTCTACAAGGCCTTCGCCGGCCGCGAGCCCGACTCCCAGGCCATGCTCCGCGGCCGCGGGCTCCTGTAACCTTCCTGGCTCCTGTAGTCATTCCGGGCTTGCCCCGGAATCTCATAAACAATTAGGATAGCTCTCCGCGAAGGGCTATCCTATTTTTTGTTATATTTGCAAGATAGATTATAATCAACACAAGATATGAACCGTAAAGTACTCCTGATGATCCTCGACGGTTGGGGCGAGGGCAAACACGATTATTCCAACGCCATCTGGGCGCAGGGCACGCCGACGATCGACGCCCTGCGCGCGAAATATCCTTCCGGCCACCTGCAGGCCTGCGGCGAATACGTCGGCCTGCCGGACGGGCAGATGGGCAACTCCGAGGTCGGACACATGAACCTGGGCGCCGGCCGCGTGGTCTATCAGGACCTCGTCAAGATCAACATGGCCGTCCGCGACCACAAGTTCCTGGAGAACGCCGAGATCAAGGCGGTCTATGACTATGTGAAGAATTCCGGCAAGAAGCTCCACCTGATGGGCCTCACCTCCCACGGCGGCGTGCACTCCTCCCTGGATCACGTGTACGAATTCCTCCGGGTGGCAAGCGAGTACGGTCTGGACAAGGTTTATGTCCATGCCTTCATGGACGGCCGCGACACCGACCCGCACAGCGGCAAGGGCTTCCTCGAGGAGCTGGAGCAGAAGATGGCCGAGACCACGGGCAAGATCGCTACCGTGTGCGGCCGCTTCTACGCGATGGACCGCGACAAGCGCTGGGGCCGCGTCAAGGAAGCCTACGACCTGCTGGTCGAGGGCAAGGGCGCTGCCTTCAAGTCCGCGCTGGAAGGCATCCAGGCGTCCTACGACGCCGACGTGACCGATGAATTCGTCAAGCCGATCGTCATCACCGACGCCGCGGGCGCTCCGCTCGCGAAGGTCGAGGAGGGCGACGCCATCATCTTCTACAACTTCCGTAACGACCGCGCCCGCGAGCTGACGGCCGTGCTCACGCAGAAAGACATGCCGGAAGAGGGGATGCACACCCTGCCGCTGTACTACTGCTGCCTGACCCCGTACGACGCCTCCTTCACCGGCGTGCACATCCTCTTCGACAAGGAGCTGGTGAACGACACCCTCGGCGAGACGGTCTCCAAGGCCGGCAAGCGCCAGCTGCGCATCGCCGAGACGGAGAAATACGCCCATGTGACCTTCTTCTTCAACGGCGGCCGCGAGCTGCAGTTCGAGAACGAAGACCGCATCCTGGTCAACTCCCCGAAGGTGCCGACCTACGATCTGCTGCCGCAGATGAGCGCCCCCGAAGTGGCCGAGAAGCTGATCGACGCCATCAACTCCGACAAGGAGGACCTCATCATCCTGAACTTCGCCAACGGCGACATGGTGGGCCACACGGGCGTCTATACTGCCGTCACCAAGACGGTCGAGTGCATCGACAAGCTCGTCGGCAAGGTAGTCGAGGCGGCCATCGCCCACGACTACGTGGTGCTGCTGACGGCCGACCACGGCAACGCCGACTTCGAGGTGAACCCTGACGGCACGCCGAACACGGCCCACTCCTTGAACACGGTGCAGTTCGTCGTGATCAACGCCGGCGACGCCGTGAAGACGGTCAAGGACGGTGCCCTGTGCAACGTGGCGCCGACCATCCTCAAGCTCATGGGCATCCCGCAGCCGGCCGCGATGACGGCCGAGCCGCTGATCTAAGGATCCTATGTATAAGTTCACGCCGATTCTCAAGACGCTGGTCTGGGGCACGGAGAGCTGGGTGCTCTCCGGTGTCCCGGGCAGCGAATCGGTCGTGGCTGAAGGCCCCGAAGCGGGCAAGAAGATCACGGACATCTATCCCGGGACCTTCCCGCTGCTGATCAAATTCATCGACGCGAAGCGCGACCTCAGCATCCAGGTCCATCCGGACGACGAGCTGGCCGCGAAGCGTCATGGCTGCAGCGGCAAGTCGGAGATGTGGTACGTGATCGGCGCCGAACGCGGCGCAAAACTGATTTCCGGCCTCAAGGAAAAGATTACCCCCGAGGATTATGTCCGTCTGGTGGCGGAGGACCGCATCACGGAGGTGCTCGCAGAGCATGCCGTCGCCCCCGGCGACGTCTTCTTCCTGCCCTCCGGCCGCATCCATTCCATCGGCGGCGGCTGCTTCCTGGCGGAAATCCAGCAGACCTCTGACATCACCTACCGCATCTACGACTACAACCGCCCCGGTCTGGACGGCAAGCCGCGCCAGCTGCACACGCAGGAAGCGAAGGATGCGATTGATTACGAGGTATATCCGGACTACAGGACGCCGTATGTCCCCAAGCCGGGCGCGCCCGTCGAACTGGTGAAGTGCGAGCACTTCACCACGACGCTGTACGACTTCGCCGGGACGGCAGCTGCCCCTGCTCCGCTATCGTGCTCCGCTTCGCTGACGCCCGACCCTGTCCGGGTGAACGGCTGCGCAGGGGCACTGCCGATCCCGGCTGAGTTCCTGATAGCGATTGGGTTGAAGGGATCGGGCGTCCTGCGCACGGCGCAGGACGAGACGACGCTGTCGGCAGGTGAAGCCGTGCTTATTCCGGCTTCCGACGGCTCCGTGTGCGTCGAGCCGGGGCCGGATGGCCTTCGGATGCTGACGACGCACCCTTAGTGTCGTCATCCTGAGCAGAGCGAAGGATCTCGTTCTCCTCTACCAACTCATAATCCAGCAACCGCTGCTCCAAGTTGGCGCTCTTCACGCGAATGCGTACGGGGTCGCCCAGGCAGAACTGGTGGTGGCGGCGCTTGCCGACCAGGCGGTAGCGCGGCTCGTCGAACTCGTAGAAGTCGGACTTGATGTCCCGCACGGAAACCATGCCCTCGATCTTGGTCGGCTCGATCTCCACGTACATGCCCCACTCGGTGACGCCGGACACGTGGCCGTCGTATTCCTCGCCGATCTTGTCCATCATGAACTCGACCAGTTTGTACTTCGTGGAAGTGCGCTCGGCGTCCGCAGCCACGAGCTCCCGCTCGGAGGCGTAGCGGCATTCCTCCTCGTATTTCTCCTTCTTCGCCCCCTCGCCGTTGTCCAGGTAGCGGGCCAGCAGGCGGTGGACCATCAGGTCCGGGTAGCGGCGGATCGGGGAGGTGAAGTGCGTATAGAACTTGAACGCGAGGCCGTAGTGGCCGATGTTGTCGGTGCTGTAGCAGGCCTTGGCCATGGCCCGCAGGGCGAGGTTCTCCATGGCGGCGAACTCGGGCTTACCCTTCGCGCTGTTCAGCAGCTCGTTGAGGGCCTTGGCCGTCGCGCGGATGTTGCCGTGCTGGTCGGTCGGGATCTTGTGGCCGAATCCCTTGGCAAAGGTATAGAGGTTCTCGAGCTTGATCTCGTTGGGCTCGCCGTGGACGCGGTAGACGAAGGTCTTGGCGTTCTTCTGCGCCACGCCGTTCATCTGCCCGCCGGTGGCCGCGAACTCCGCGACCGTGCGGTTCGCCAGCAGCATGAACTCCTCGATCAGCCAGTTGGCCTCCTTCGAAATCTTCTGATAGACGCGCACCGGCTTGCCCTTCTCGTCCACCTCGACCTTCATCTCCGGCCGGTCGAAATCGATCGCGCCCTTCTTCCGCTCCTCCTCCTTCATAATCGTCGCCAGCCGGTTCAGCGTCTGCACCGCCTGGATCAGCTGCGGATCGGAGGCGGCAGCTGCCTCAGGAAACCGTGCCACCCTCGGCTTCGTAAGAGGGAGGGGCCCATCGTCAGATGGGAGGGGTCCGGCGCAGCCGGACGTTTCAGGAGGCAGCTGGCCGCCTCCGGCCGCAGCTTCGATAATCGCCTGCGCCTGGTCGTAGTCGAGACGATAATTGGAATTGATGACGGTACGGCCGATCCAGCGGGAGCGGATTTCGGCCTTCGGCGTCATCTCGAAGACAGCCGAGAACGTCAGCTTCTCCTCGTTCGGGCGGAGCGAGCAGAGCTTGTTGCAGAGCTTCTCCGGAAGCATCGGGACCGTGCGGTCCACCAGATAGACGGAAGTGCCGCGCTCGCGCGCCTCCTTATCGACCAGCGAGCCCGGACGGACATACCAGGACACATCGGCGATGTGCACGCCGACCTCGAAATTGCCGTTCTCGAGCGGCTTGAACGACAGCGCGTCGTCGAAATCCTTCGCATCGGTCGGATCGATGGTGAACGTGAACGTGTCACGGAAATCCTTGCGGCCCTTCAGATCCTCGGCCGTGATCGCGTCCGAAATCTGGTCGGCGGCATTCTCCACCTCGGGAGAAAAACGATAGGGGAGATTGAACTCCGCCAGGATGGCGTGCATCTCCGTATCATTCTCGCCCGGCTGGCCGAGCACATCCACCACATGGCCCCAGGGGCCCGGTTCGCGGCGCTCCCAGCGGTCCACGACCGCGGCGACCTTCATGCCCGCCTGCGCGCCCATGGCGGCCGCCGCCTCGGCGTCCACCTGGATATCGTACGGCATCGTCTTGCTCTGCATCAGGACCCAGGCCTGGGCCCCGACAGTATGGTAAAAGCCCACGAAGGGACGTGCGGAGCGCTCGAGAATCTCCACGACTTCGCCCTCGCGGCGGCGATTGTCACCACCCTTCTGGCGCGTCACAGCCACGCGCACGAGATCGCCCTGCAGGGCGTGGCGCGTCTTGGAGGCCTTGACGAAAATATCGTCCTCCTGGCCTTCCACAATCACGAAAATAAACCCTTCCCGGGTCATCTGTACCTTGCCGACGAACTGCGGGAACTCCTTCCCATGGCGCTCGCCGGATCTCTTTTTGCCGGACGGTTTCCGGCCTTTTCCACTTCTTTTCTGCATAATCAAATATTCAGGACAAAGGTAACGAATTCTCATGGAAAATCCGTACCTTCGTGTGTTGATAGTTTCACTATGAGCATTGAAAGCCTGAAAGCGAGTCTCCGGACCATTCCGGATTTCCCGAAAAAAGGCATCCTCTTCTGGGATGTCACGACTATGTTCAAAGATGCGGCGAGCCTTCGAGAACTCGAAGACACGCTCTATGAGATGTACAAGGACAAAGGCATCACCAAGGTGGTCGGCCTGGAGTCCCGCGGCTTCATCATGGGCCCGGCGCTGGCGGTCCGGCTGGGCGCCGGCTTCGTGATGGCCCGCAAGCCGGGCAAGCTCCCCGCCGAGGTGGTCAGCCAGTCCTACGTCAAGGAGTATGGCCGCGACACCATCGAAATCCACCAGGACGCCATTACGCCCGACGACGTGGTGCTGATCCACGACGACCTGCTCGCCACGGGCGGCACGATGGGCGCCGCCTACAAACTGGTCCGGAAGTTCAACCCCAAGGCCATCTACATCAATTTCAATATCGAGATTGAAGGCCTCCCGGGGCGGGACGCCCTGCCGGAGGGCGTTGACGTGACCACCGTAATCAAAGTATGACAGAATCTAGTTAGTTACATAGGATGAAAAATGTATTCCTGATGGCGGTCACCTCCGCCGCATTGCTGTTTGCTCAAGGAGCAAAAGCGCAGACCAACCTCCAGATTTTCTATGACTTCGGTTCCGACCGTCAGCACGTGACGACGACCGTCGAAGGCTTCTACAACGACAACTGGGGCAACACCTTCTTCTTCATCGACCACGACTTCAACACGCGGGACAGCAAGAACCAGGTCTATGCGCCGAGCGGCACTTACTTCGAGATCGCCCGCTGCCTCAATTTCTGGCAGAACAGCGCCATTGCCCCGCTGAGCCTCCATGTCGAATACAACGGCGGTGTCTACAAGGGGTATGAGATCAAGAGCGCATTCCTCGTCGGTCTGGATTATTTCCTGCACAGCGTCGACTACAAGAATACTTTCAATTTCAAGGTCCTCTTCAAGAAGATCGCCTACACCACCCAGAAGGCACCGGTGCAGCTCACCTTCGTGTGGGGCCTCCAGGATCTTTTCGGCGTGCAGGGCCTCCGCTTCTCCGGCTTTGCCGATTTCTGGTGGGAGGATCACACGCTCTTCACCGACCACGGCGGGACCATCCTTCCCGAGGTGTCCCACACCGTATTCATCTCCGAGCCCCAGCTCTGGTACAACGTCGGCCGGCACTTCGGCTGCGACAACCTTAACGTCGGCGGAGAAGTCGAGCTCTCTTTCGATTTCGGCACTGCAAGAGGCTTCTGGTGCCGTCCCTGCGCCGGTATCAAGTGGGTCTTCTAGTCCTCGGACAACATGTCGAATTTCTTGAATAAGGCTTTCGGCTTCGAGACGGGCAAGCACAATGTCCGGACGGAGATTCTGGCCGGCGTCACGACTTTCCTGACGATGGCCTATATCCTGGCCGTCAACCCGAGTATCTTCAGCGAGCTGAAGGAGATGCCCGGCGGGGCGGTCTTTTCCGCCACGGCCCTTGCGGCCATCGCCGGCACGCTGATGATGGCGTTCTATGCCAAGAAACCGTTCGCCCTGGCTCCCGGCATGGGCCTGAACGCTTTCTTTGTCTATACAATCTGTCTGGGGATGGGCTACTCCTGGCAGTTTGCCCTGACAGCCGTGCTCCTGGAGGGCATTATCTTCGTCATCCTGACGGTAACGAAAGTCCGTACCTGGCTGATTACCGCCATCCCGGGTACGCTGAAGAAGGCCATCGGTGCGGGTATCGGCCTGTTCATCGCCTTCCTCGGCTGCCAGAACGCCGGCATCATCGTCGATTCTGAATCCACCCTCGTCTCGCTGGGCAAGATCTCCCAGGGGACGGCCCTCGTGGCGATGCTCGGCCTGATGGTCACGGCCGCCCTGGTCATGCTCCGGGTGAACGGCGGCGTGCTCATCGGAATCATCGTCTCCACGTTCATCGGTCTGGTGGTCATCGACCCGGCGACGGGCGCTCCCGTGACGCAGCTGGCCCGAACGGAGACCGGCTTCGTGCAGATGATATCGATGCCGCAGAGCATTTCTCCGATTTTCTGCAAGTTCGAGTTCTCCCAGATCCTGACCTGGGATATGCTGGTGGTCGTGTTTACGCTGCTGCTCCTGGACATTTTCGACACGATGGGAACCATCATCGGCGTCTACCAGGGGGAGAGCATGATCGAGAAGGATGAGGTGGATGACCTGGAGAAGATGTTCATGGCGGACTCCGTGGCCACGATCTGCGGCGCCTGCCTGGGCACCAACACGACGACGACCTACGTGGAGAGCGCTGCCGGTATCGGTGCCGGCGGCCGCACGGGCCTGACCGCCTTCTCCACGGCAGTGTGCTTCGCGCTGGCCCTGTTCTTCTCGCCGTTCTTCCTGTCTATTCCGAGCGCCGCCACGGCCCCGGCCCTGATCGTCGTCGGCGTGATGATGATGCCGGCGGTCAAGCGCATCCAGTGGGACGACTTCGCCAAGAGCATCCCCGCCTTCCTGACCATCATCGTGATCCCTCTTTCCTGCAGCATCTCCGACGGCATCCTGATGGGCGTGATCTCCTACGTGGTCATCCACGCCATCGCCGGCCGCTACAAGGAGATTTCCGTCCCGATGTGGATTCTCGCCGGCCTGTTCATTCTGCGTTACATCCTGATCTAGACGGCTCACCGTCATTCCCGGCTGGCCCGTCTTCCCGGCTGGCCCGTCTTCCCGGCTGGCCGTCATTCCCGACTGACCCGTTATTCCCGACCTGATCGGGAATCTCCAGCCGACCGGGAATCCTGGAGCCGAAAATCCCGAATATTGGCGCCACCCCCAAAGAATTCTCCGGGGGTGGCGCTGTTTTCGGCCTTTTTCGGCGCCGAGATTTTTATTACCTTTGTTCAAACAGGATGGTTTATCTATGGAAACACATGTCCCCGCTGGGGCAGATTACGATGGCCGGGGAAGGGGACGCTCTGGTCGGGCTTTGGCTGGACGGGCAGAAGCACTTTGCCTCCACGCTGGGAGCCGATGTTACTGAGGGCTGGTTACCAGTCTTCGAAGAGACCTGCCACTGGCTGGATGTCTATTTTAGCGGCGCCGACCCTGGGTTCTCGCCCCGACTGAACCTTCGTGGCACCCCTTTCCGCCGGGCGGTTTGGAAGGAGCTGCTGACAATCCCTTACGGAGAGAATATCAGTTATGGAGAACTTGCGCGACGGCTGGGCTCATCGCCCCGGGCCATTGGCGGGGCCGTGGGACATAACCCCGTTTCCTTGATTGTACCTTGTCACCGGGTTATCGGTGCGGACAACCGCCTGACCGGCTATGCCGGCGGACTCGACCTCAAAGCCCGTCTTTTACTGTTGGAAAAAGGTTCCGGCCGATAAGGAACACCCCGACCCTGACTGGAAAATCTCGGAGCCGAAAACCCCGAATATTGGCGCCGACCCCGGTTTCAAAACCCCGGTCGGCGCCGTTTTTGCCCCTTTTTGGCGCCGAGATGATGCGGGGTCTGTATAATACGTATTTTTAACGTCCTCCTACCCTTGAAGTATGGAGGTTTTTCCTTATCTTCCCCGCAAAACGTAACAAACATGAAAACACTTCATTTTTATCATTGCGCTACCGAAGGCCTCAAGGAGGATATCCTTTTCGGATCTTCGAAAGAATTCATTGCCGGCATCAACCGGATTGCTCTCTGCCTTTGCCGTCTGGAACCGGACAATCCTGTACAGGTGATCTGCTTCTGTTTGATGGATAACCATGTCCATTTCATTTTGTATGGGTCAGAGGAGGATTGCCTTCTCTTTATGGACACCTATAAGAATGCGACCGAGCGTTGGTTGCAGAATCATGGAGGCAAGCAAGGGAAAAGATGGAATATCGGCCATTGGATGATTGCAGACAGAGAACGTCTTCGGTCGACCATCGCCTATATCCACCGGAATCCTACTGCTGCCGGAATGGCTGTTTCACCTGCGGGCTATCGGTGGAGCTCAGCGTCACTCCTGTTTTCCGAAACAACCTGGATCAAGGACTATGGAAAGCCGGTAAGCTCCCTCTCCGGAAAAGCCAGGATACGATTGTTCAACAGCAAACAGGAGATCCCGGGAGAATGGACGATTCTCCCTGATGGTATGGTTTGGCCTGGCGATTATATCAATTACAGCGTGATGGAAAGGCAGTTCGATTCAGTACAGGACTATCAGTTCTGCCTGAACAAACGAATCGAAGAGGAGGTAAATCTGGAGATGCGCAAAACCCAGGTTTCCCTTCCGGACGGCGAGATAGCTGCCCGCGCCAGAGTGATGGCCGGGAAACTCTTTGGAGAAGACAGGATCCTCCATTTAACCGTCTCGCAGCGTCTGTCTTTGGCCCGTATTCTTAAAAAGGAAACTGGGACAACAGCAAAGCAGATCGCACGAGTCGTCCACCTGAAGCTTTCGGAGATTGAACCTATCTTGAATCCTAGAAAAGGCTGAACCTTGGAGCCGACAATCCCGAATATTGGCGCCACCCCCAAAGAATTTTCCGGGGGTGGCGCCGTTTTTGACCCTTTTCGGCGCCAGTGGGCTACAGACGTCCCAGCACCTCTTTCCGGTAGCGGAGCGTGAGCCAGACCGTCCGGAAGGCGAGGTGGGCGAAATAAGCGGCAAAAAGCAAGTGGATGGCTGTTGCGCCTGCTGGCTGCAGCAGCCATCTGCCTGTATACCAGACGGCGAAGAAGGCGGCTGCCGCACCGGCCATGGAGGTCATCAGGCCCCGTGAGGCCGTGGCCCCCAGGAAGATGCCGTCCCAGGTGAAGGCGGCGCAGCCCAGCGGCGGCATCAGCAGCAGCCAGGGCAGGAACAGCCGGCAGGCCTGCACGACGGTCTCATCGCTGGTCAGCAGCCGGATGACGGGCGAGCCGGCGAGCGCGTACAGGAAGGCGAAGAACACCGCCAGGGCCATGCTCCAGCCGAAGACATAGCGCACGGACTGGCGCAGCATCACGCCGTCGCGCTCGCCGATGAAGCGGCCCGCCAGGGCCTCGCCGGCGTAGGCGAAGCCGTCGGTGAAATAGCTGAAGAACATCAGCAGCTGCATCAGGATGGAGCTGGCGGCCAGCATGACGTCGCCGTAGCCGGCGGCGATCATGGTGAAACCGATATAAATCAGGATGAAGAAGAACGAGCGGCCGAGCAGGTCCAGGTTCATCCGGAAGAAGCGTCCCAGGGATCCGTCGCGCAGCAGCCCGGCGAAATCGCTGCGCCGCAGCTGGGAGAACACGCTCCGCCCGTATTTGAAGCGGCAGACCAGCAGCCCGTACAGGAGCCCGCAGTACTGGGCGATCACGGTGCCGAGCGGGATGCCCGCGAAGCCGAGCCCCGGCCAGGGGCCGATGCCGAAGGCGAGCAGGATGCTCGCGCCGATATTGACGGCGTTGATGATCAGGTCCATCCACATCGGATTCACGGAGTTCTGCATCCCCACGAACCACCCCCGCAGGGTCATCAGCGTCATCGTCGCGGGCGCTGCCCAGATGCGGATGAAGAAGTAGCGCTCCGCGAGGACGCGCACGCCGCCCGTCGCTTCCGGAATCAGCATCACCCCTTTGAAGAAGGGCCACTGGAACGCCAGGGCAAAGAAAGCAGCCAGCAGGGCGAGCCCCGTGCCACGCAGGAAGATGTGCCCGCACTCCGCGAAATCGCCCCGGCCGAAGGCCTGGGCCGTGAGCCCGCCTGTCCCGGTGCGCAGGAAACCGAAGGTCCAGTACAGCAGCGAGAGCACCATCGAGCCCACGGAGATGGCGCCGATCTGCGCCGCCGTGTCGCCGCCCAGGTGGCCTGCCACAGCGGTGTCCACCATGCCCACCAGGGGCACGGTGATCCCGGCCAGGATGCTGGGCACCGACAGCCGCAGGATCTCGCGGTGGAGGGCTTTGTTCATCGGAATTTCTGGTCCTCCTCGAGCATGCCGAGGTAGGAATTGTAGCGCTCGGGGCTGATCCGGCCGGCATCCACGGCCGCCTTGACGGCGCAGCCGGGTTCGTGCGTGTGCGTGCAGGGCACGAAGCGGCAGTTGTCCATTTCCCGGAGCATCTCCGGGAAATACTTGGAGATTTCCTCCTTCTCCAGGTCCACGAGCCCGAAGCCGCGCAGGCCGGGCGTGTCAATCACGTAGCCGCCCGAGGCGAGGCGGTACATCTCGTAGAGCGAAGTGGTATGCTTGCCCTGCAGGTGGGCAGCGGAGATCTTGCCGATCTTGGGATCGAGCGAGGGATCGAGCGCCTTGATGAGGCTGGACTTGCCGGCGCCGGACTCACCGGAGAAAAGGTTGATCCGTCCCTGGCAGCGCTCCCGCAGGGCATTGACGCCCTCGCCGGTGCGTGCGCTGACCTCCAGCACGGGGTAGCCGGCACCTTCGTAGATGCGACGGAAACCGGCCACCATCTCCGGGAGTTCCTCCCGGTACAGGTCCACCTTGTTGAGCGCAATCAGCACCGGAACCTTATAGACCTCGCAGGTCACGAGAATCCTGTCGAGGAAGGGCAGTTTGATCTCCGGGAAGAGCAGGCTGACGACGATGACCGCCTGGTCGAGGTTCGCGGCGATGACGTGCGACTGCCGGGACAGGTTCGTCGAGCGGCGGATGATGTAGTTGTCGCGGGGCAGGATCTCCGTGATGACGGCGGGATGCTCTATGTCGGCCGGTCCGTCTGTCTCGTAGCGGACGCGGTCACCCACGGCCACGGGATTCGTGGCGCCGCTGCGCTCCAGCCGCACTTTGCCGCGCAGCACCGCGGGGAACAGGTCCCAGGCGGGCAGCGCACTCAGCTCATAGTGGCTTCCGGCATTCTTGACGACTGTCGCGACTCCTTCCATCGGTTTATTTGACGCGGCCGACCAGCCGCTCCGCGAAGCGGCGCAGGACCTCCAGCTTGACCGGGCCGAGACCGAGCTCCGAGACGGCGTCCAGCGCCCGGTCCGTGAAACGGACGATCTCTTCCTTGGCGTCGCGGTCCACGCCGTATTGCGTGTAGATTTCCATGACGGCGGCAATCTTGGCCGCTTTCTGCTCCGGCGTGTCCGCCGGCAGGGCGAAGGCGGACAGGAAGGTCGCCTTGTCGGCCGTCTTTTCGAGCGTGCGGACGGTCAGCCAGCTCTTCTTGCCGTTGACGATATCCCCGCCGATGGGCTTGCCGAATACCTTCTCGTCGCCGAAGGCGTCGAGGTAGTCGTCCGCCACCTGGAAGGCCATGCCGAGCTCGTAGCCGTAGTTGTAGAGGGCGTCGCATTCTGCTTCGGATGCTCCGCCGATGATGGCGCCCATCGCGGCCGAGCAGGCCAGCAGGACGGCCGTCTTCAGGCCGATCATCTTGTTGTAGTCGGCCATAGGCACTTCCTGGAGCGACTCGAAATCCATGTCGTACTGCTGCCCGTCGCAGACCTGGGCGGCCGTGCGGGAGAACATCTCGAAGGCACGGGTCCTTACGGCGGCCGGCGCCTGGGCGATGCGCCTGTATGCGTCGATCAGCATCACATCTCCGGAGAGGATGGCGGTGTCCTCGTTCCACTTCTTCCAGACGGTCGGTACACCGCGGCGCAGCGGCGAGCGGTCCATGATGTCGTCGTGCATCAGGGTGAAGGAATGGAAAACTTCCAGCGCCGTCGCAGGCGCGAGGATCCCATTGTCAATCCGGTCCGAGAACAGGGAGTACGTCGTCAGGCAGAGCCGCGGACGGATACGCTTGCCGCCGATTTCGATCATATAGCGCAGCGGGTCATAGAGGCCCGCGGGCTCGCGGGTGAATTCGATCTCGTCGAACATCCGTCCGACAAGCTGGTTGATTTCCGTTTCTTTCAGCATAACTTGACAAATATAAGCATAATCGCTGTCATTTATACATATATTCGTCGTCATTTCCGGGCTTGGCCCGGAATCTTTTTCGTACCTTTGCCACCGTTATGAAGATCATTTTCGCCACAGGCAACCCAGGCAAACTCCGCGAGGCCGCAGAGGTCCTCGGCCCGGACTTCGAGATTGTTTCGCCCGCTTCGCTGGGCATTACCGAGGAAATCCCCGAGACGGGATCGACCCTGCAGGAGAACTCCCTGCAGAAGGCGCAGTACCTTTTCGAGCGCACCGGCCTGCCGGTCTTCGCCGATGACACCGGCCTGGAGGTGGACGCTCTTGGAGGCGCGCCCGGCATCTATTCGGCGCGCTACGCCGGCCCGGGACACGACCATCAGGCAAATATGGACAAGTTGCTCAAGTCCCTTGAGCAACTTGTCCCCGACCCGGATGACGGGGGATGTTTCCCCCGAAACCCCCTCGGTCGCTGCGCTCCGACTGCCTCGGACAAACAGCCGACAAATGACCGGCGGGCGCGGTTCCGCACCGTCGTCACGCTGATTCTCGCTGACGGCACGCCCCACTTCTTCGAGGGCACCTGCGAAGGCAGCATCGCCACCGAAAAACGCGGCACCGGAGGTTTCGGATACGACCCCGTCTTCCTGCCCGACGCTTACCCTGGACGCACCCTCGCCGAAGTCTCGGAGGAGGAAAAGAACGCAGTTTCCCACCGGGGCAACGCCATGCGGGCACTGAGCAACTGGCTCAAGGCAAATCGCCCTTGAACCCTGGCATCGCTGTGACGGGGGAAGAATCCTCCGTCACCCCCTCGGTCGCCCAGCTCCGAACTGCTTTTCCGGAAAGTCGGCGCCGAAAAAGGCCGAAAACGGCGCCGACCGGGGTTTTGAAACCGGGGTCGGCGCCATTTTTCAGGTATTTCGGTTCCGAGATTATTCCAGCGTCCACTCGGCGCCGTCCTTGGTGTCCTTGACCTGGATGCCAAGGGCCTTCAGGGCGTCGCGGATGTGGTCGGAGGTCGTCCAGTCCTTGGCGGCCTTGGCGGCGGCGCGCTGCTCGAGGACCATCTGCATCAGACCGTCGATGACCTTCATCCCGGTGCCGCCGGCGGCTTCCTCGTCCTTGAGGCCGAGCACGCCGAAAACGATGTCGTCGAAGAGCTGCACGAGCGTGTCGAGATCGCCCTTCGAGAGCTTCAGCTGACCCGCCTTCGCGGAATTGATCAGCTTGACGGCCTCGGAGATATGGGCCAGGGCCACGGGGGTGTTCATGTCGTCGCACAGGGCCTCGTAGATGCCGTCGAAGATGGCCTTCACGGCCTCGCTGTCGGCCGGGCAGCTGTCGGGGGCGATGTGGACGGGCTCCTCGCCGTAGGCGTACTGCGGGACTTTGCGGCCGGCCATGGCGTAGAGGTCGCGGGCGGCCTGCATCAGGCGCGCGAAGCCCTTGCCCGCCGCCTGCAGGGCCTCGTTGGAGAAGTCCAGCGTGCCGCGGTAGTGGGCCTGGAGGATGAAGAAGCGCACCGTCATCGGGCTGTAAGCCTGGGTGAGTTTCGGGTGGTCGCCGGCGAAGAGCTGCGGCAGGGTGATGAAATTACCCAGCGACTTGCCCATCTTCTGGCCGCCGATCGTGATCATGTTGTTGTGGACCCAGTAATGCACGCCCTGCGTGCCGCGGGAGGCCTGGTTCTGCGCGATTTCGCACTCGTGGTGCGGGAACATCAGGTCCATGCCGCCGCCGTGGATGTCGAACTCGCGGCCGAGGTATTTCTCGCCCATGACCGAGCACTCGAGGTGCCAGCCGGGGAATCCTTCGCCCCAGGGGGACGGCCAGCGCATGATGTGCTCCGGCTCCGCCTTCTTCCAGAGAGCGAAGTCATAGGGAGCGCGCTTGTCGCCCTGTCCGTCCAGGCTGCGGGTGCCCTCCAGCGTGTCGTTGAGGTTGCGCCCGGAGAGGATGCCGTAGTGGAAATCCTTGTTGTATTTCTCGACGTCGAAATAGATGCTGCCGTTGCTCTCGTAGGCGTAGCCGGCCTCGAGAATCTTCTTCACCGCCTCGATCTGCTCGATGATGTGGCCCGAGGCGCGCGGCTCGATGGAGGGCGGCGCCACGTTGAGCAGGCGCATCGCCTCGTGGTAGCGCAGGGTGTAGGCCTGCACGACCTCCATCGGCTCCAGCTGCTCCAGGCGGGCCTTCTTCGCGATCTTGTCCTCGCCTTCGTCGGCGTCGTGCTCGAGGTGTCCCACATCCGTGATGTTGCGGACATAGCGCACCTTGTAGCCCAGGTGGCGCAGGAGCTTGCTCAGCACGTCGTAGGTCACGCCCGGGCGGGCATGGCCGAGGTGGGCGTCGCCGTAGACAGTCGGACCGCAGACATACATGCCCACGTGGCCGGGATGAACCGGCGTGAAGAGCTCTTTGCTGCGGGTCAGGGTATTGGTGATGAAGAATTCGCGCATAATCAAATTATATAAGCAGGCGAAGATACAAAATTTTCTGCGTATCTTAGCCTTATGAAATTCATTAGTTGGAATGTCAACGGCCTGCGGGCCGTGGCGGGCAAGGGTTTCGCCGACATCTTCGAGACGCTCGACGCCGATTTTTTCTGCCTCCAGGAGACCAAGCTCTCGGCCGGCCAGCTGGACCTTGAATTCCTCGGCTACCAGTCCTACTGGAACTACGCCGACAAGAAAGGCTACTCCGGCACGGCCATCTACACGCGGCACACGCCGCTGTCCGTCAGCTACGGAATCGGGGTGGATGAGCATGACCACGAGGGTCGTGTCGTCACGCTGGAGATGCCGGATTTCTACCTGGTCAACGTCTATGTCCCCAATTCGCAGGACGGATTGAAGCGCCTGGACTACCGGATGCAGTGGGAGGACGCGTTCCGCGCCTACGTGAGCGGACTTGCCGCGAAGAAGGGTGTGATCATCTGCGGCGATATGAACGTCGCCCACGAGGAGATCGACCTGAAGAACCCCGCCACCAACCACTTCAACGCCGGATTCTCCGACGAGGAGCGGGGCAAGATGAGCGAGCTGCTCGCCGCGGGCTTCCGCGACAGCTGGCGCGACGCCCACCCGGGCGAGGCGAAATACTCTTGGTGGTCCTACCGCATGGCCGCCCGCGAGCGGAACGTGGGCTGGCGTATCGACTACTTCCTCGTATCAAAAAATCTGTCCCCGCGCATCGCAGGGACAGACATTCACAATGAGATCTTCGGCTCCGACCACTGCCCGGTGGAGCTGGTGCTCTCCGAATAATCTACAGCCGCCGGAAGACCGGGATGGCCTCGAGATCCACGGGGACGACGGTGTACTGGCCGCCTGCAAGGCGGGAGCCGGTGCGGATGTCTTCCCAGCCTGCCTCATTCTCAGGCAGATAGACCGTCCAGCTGGACACGCCGCCTTCCGTGACCGGACAGACGAGATAGTCCGGGCCGAACATCCATTCGCAGCCCTGCTGCAGCGCTTCTTCGTCCTGCGGGAAGTCGAAGACGAGCGGGCGCATCAGCGTATAATCCTCCTTCCAGACGCGTGCGGCCTGCTCCGTGATGTACGGCATCAGGGACTCGCGCTGGGCGATGGCGGCCTTGAAGCGCCGCTCCGTCTCGGGACTGTACTCCCAGGGCTCGGTACGGCTCTGATAGCCGTGCACGCGCATGAAGGGCAGCCACACGGCGGCCTGGATCCAGCGGATCATGCGCTCCTGGTAGTCCGCGTCGGAGTACTGGTTGCCGGGGCGGAAGAAACCCCCGGCGTCGTAGGTCCACCAGGGCAGGCCGGCGGCCATCTGGCCCAGGCCGCCCGCCAGCTGCCGGCGCAGCGCATCCCAGTCGTTGCCCACGTCGCCGCTCCAGGTCACGGCGCCGTAGCGCTGGATGCCCGGGTAGGCGCTGCGCGTCAGGATGACCGGCAGGCGGTCAGGCTGGTCGCGACGAAGGCCCTCATAGACGGTGCGGATGACATGCAGCGGATAGACGTTGCGATACCATTCGCCCGGGATCTGGTCCGGACCGATGCGGCGGCCTTTCAGGTCGTCGTTCTCCGGCTCGGTGGCGTCCTGCCACCAGGCGTCGATGCCGGTCGGGAGCAGCTTCTCGCTGAAATTCTTCCAGTAGAAGGCAGCGGCGTCCGGCTGGAAGAAATCCACCCATTCCGTGCCTTCGATGTAATATCCGTTTGCCTCGACCTCCTTGCCCAGCTCGGAGTCGCGTCCGATGCGCGACCACACGGACAGCATCAGGTGCTGGTCCATCGCGTGCAGTTCGTCGGTCATCGCCTTGGGATCGGGGTATTTGTCCTCGTCAAAGTGCATGGCATTCCAGCCATACTTGCCCCACCACTGCCAGTCCTGTACGACGGTGCCGACAGGAATATTCTCCTCGTGGAGCCTTCTCGCGACGGAGAGCAGTTCGTCCTGCGTGTCGAAGCGTTCGCGGCAGTGGATGTAACGGAAAATCCAGTCCGGCATCGCGGGTACGTGGCCCGCCAGGCTGCGGAAGCTGTGCATGACGGCGTCGGCGCCGCCCGCGAAGACGACGTAGTCGAGTCCCGATGCCACGGGCGAAGAGAAGACGGTCTCGTCCTTGACGGCGCGCCAGTAGACGACGGGCGCATCGCCGAAGGTGCCCTGGACAACCAGCCGGTGCCGGCCGGCGGAAAGCTGCGTCTTGACGGCGGCGGTCGGCGGGAGCCAGGTGTTGGAGATGTCGATGACCGGCTCTCCGTCGATGGCCAGGTACTGCCGGCGCGCCATCTCGCGGCCCACGTCGAGCAGCAGGGCGTATTCGCCGTCCTCCGGCAATTCAATCTCGCCGCTGAAGGTGCGGAAGAAGCGCATCTCGCGGCGGTTGCCGGCCGTGCCGGTGGCGTTGACCGTCACCGAACCACCGTCCTGCTCCGCCTCCGTCAGCGCAATGCTGTGGCTGGCGGGGTTGAAGTCGGTGAGGCCGTAGTTGTGCCAGAGCAGCCCCCAGCCGCGGCTGGACAGGATCATCGGCAAGGCGATCTGCGTGTTCACCTGCGTGAGGCGCCGTGTCAGGCCGCGGATGTCCAGATAGCCGTCCTGGAACTGCCCGGTGCCGTAGAGGTGTTCGCCTGCCGGCGAATCGAAACGCGCGCTTGCCGCCCAGGCGGGTTCGCCCTGCACTTCGGCGGGGACGACGCTGTGGTCGCATTCCCGCAGCAGCAGGTTACCGTCTGCGTCGAGGAAGCTGAGCGCCTGTGATTCGGCGTTCCATTCGGCGCTCATGCGCGCCGTGCGGACGATGACGTCGCCGCCGTTGCGCTCCACGGTGTATTTCGGCGCCTTCACCTTTTCGGTGAAGATGAGCTCACCGAGTTCGGGTGCGCCCTCGGGCGTCATCCGCACGCGGATGGCGTCCTCTGCGACGGGTTGGAGGCACAGCGTGCCCTGCGGCGTGTCAATGCGAACGGCTTCCGGTTGGCAGGCGGCCAGCAGAAGCACCAGGGGGAGAAGAAGTGTGCGTTTCATGGTGGTTATGTGCAATTTGGACAAAAATACACATTCCGCGCGGGAATCCCTATCATTTTCGTTACCAAAAATCGTAACTTTGTTGCAATGGAAAAGAATGCATTGGAAATCATGGCGCCGGCGGGCGGCTTCGACTGCCTGCAGGCGGCGATCCAGGGCGGGGCGAACTCCGTCTATTTCGGCATCGGCCGGCTGAACATGCGCAGCCGCTCGGCGGCGAATTTCCTGCCGGAGGACCTCCCGGAGGTGGTCCGTATCTGCCGGGAGTCGGGGGTGCGCAGCTACCTGACGCTGAACATCACTCTGTTCCAGGAAGACCTGGCGGCGATGCGGGAGGCGCTGGATGCCGCCCGCGCGGCCGGGGTGGACGCCGTGATCGCTTCGGACATCGCCGCCATCCAGTACTGCCGGCAGATCGGGCTCGAGGTCCATATTTCCACGCAGCTGTCCATCTCGAACGTGGAGGCGCTGCGCTTCTACGCCCAGTTCGCCGACGTGGTCGTGCTGGCGCGCGAGCTGACGCTTGACCAGGTCCGCGATATCCACGAGACCATCGTCCGCGAGCGGATCTGCGGCCCGTCTGGAGCGCTGGTACGCATCGAGATGTTCGCCCACGGGGCGCTCTGCATGGCCGTCAGCGGCAAATGCTACCTCTCGCTGCACGCCGCAGGCGCCTCCGCCAACCGCGGCGCCTGCTACCAGATTTGCCGCCGGGCCTACGATGTCCGCGACCGCGAGACCGGGAACGAGCTGCTCATCGATAACGAATACATCATGTCCCCCAAGGACCTCTGCACCATCGAATTCATGGACCGCATCATCTCCAGCGGCGTGCGGGTCTTCAAGATCGAGGGGCGGGCCCGCTCCGCGGAATACGTCAAGCGCTGTGCCTCCTGCTACCGGCGCGCGGCGGATGCCGTCTGTGACGGCACCTACACGCCGGAGCTGGCGTCGGCGCTGAAAGCCGAGCTGGCCGAGGTGTTCAACCGGGGCTTCTGGGACGGCTACTATCAGGGTGCACGCCTGGGCGAATGGAGTGCCGTGTACGGCACGCAGGCCACCCGACGCAAGGTTTATCTCGGCAAGGTGACCAACTGGTTCGACCGGATCGGGGTGGCGGAGATCTCCGTCGAGACTTCCGATCTGCACTGCGGGGATCAGCTGATGGTGATCGGGGCTACGACCGGCGTGGTGGCGTTCGAGGCTGCGGACATCCGCCTGGAGTTCGACCCGGTGGAGCTGGCGCCGAAAGGCAGCCGCTGCTCCGTGCGCGTACCCTGCGAGCTTTGCCCCGACGGCAAGCTCCGCCGCGGCGACAAGGTCTTTCTCTGGGCGGAAGCTTAACGCAAGTGCGAGAGGAAAAGGCGCGCGTCTTCGGGGCTGAAGCCGCGGAGGGCGGCGTAGGCGTCGAGCGCTTCCGCCGGGATGCGGCGGATCTCCGGGTAGGAGGCGGCGGGGTGCGCAAAGACGAGCCCGCAGATGCTGGCATCGGGGATCATGGCGCAGGACTCCGTGAGGCGGATGTCGAGCTGGTCGCCGTCCGGCAGCAGGGCGAGGATGTCGCGCTTGAGGCTGTGGTCCGGGCAGGAAGCGTAGCCCGCCGCGGGTTTGACGATCTTGACCGGGGAGCCTTTCGGGAGCTGTTTCTCCAGCTCGGCGTCCAGCCAGCCTGAGGCCGCCTCGGCGAGCGTCAGGCGCAGGGAGCGATTCAAGAGGGAATCATATTCCATCGAACACGCCGGACAGTCGCATCCGGCCGGATGTGTTTCGTGCACGCTAATCGCGAACATGCCGGCAGGGGAGTCGAAGCCATAGTCGCCCGGGGCGACGAAATCGGCGAGCGAGCGGCCCTCGGCGCCTTCCTGGCGCAGCATCGGCAGGCGCCAGGCATCGGCGACGATACTGTCGCGCTCGGCGTGGCAGGCGTCGAAGCGGGCGGCGATGCGGATGCGGCAGAGGCCTTCGCGCTTGATAACCTCCAGCCGCTCGATCGCGTCAGCGCTGAGCTGGACGGTTTGGGATTCCGCGTCAAGCCCGGAAGGACTGTTAATTATGTCGAGCTGTTCTTTTGTCCTGCCGGACTGCGATCCGGCATCTTTTATCCCCCAGATCGCGTAGAAGAGCTTCCAGTCGAAGTACGGCAGCACTTCCGCGATGCTGAGTTCCCGGCAGGGGATGTTCCCGAAGAAGGCCCCGCGGAGGTAGGTGTCGGGGGAGAAGGGATGGGATTTCGGGTCAGGCCCGGAATGACTGTCATGTTGCCCGGAATGACTGTGAGCTTGTCCGGAATCTCCCGACTTATACAACGTCCGGATCTCCTCCTGCTTCCGGTGTTCCTCCGCCTCGGTGGCGGCGCGGTCGGAGAGCAGGCGCCCGGCGAGCACGGCGCTGGCCGAGGCGTCGGGGGCGTAGAAGACGTGGTCATAGAGGGGGGCCAGCTTGACGGCCGTGTGCAGGGCCGAGGTCGTGGCGCCACCGATCAGAAGCGGCGTGGAGAGGCCCCGGGAGGTCATTTCGCGGCAGAGCTCTTCCATCTGGTGGAGCGACGGGGTGATGAGCCCGCTGACGCCGATGATGTCGGCGCGGACCGCTTCGGCCTGGGCGAGGATGGTCTCGCGGGGGACCATGACCCCGAGGTCGGTGACCTCAAAACCGTTGCATCGCAGCACGATGCCGAGAATATTCTTTCCGATGTCATGGACGTCGCCCTGGACGGTGGCGAGCAGGATGCGCGGCTTGCCGGCGCCGCCCTCGGAGGCGCCCATGTAGGGCTGCAGGATTTCGACGGCGTCGCGCATCACCTTGGCGGACTTGACGACCTGCGGGAGGAACATCTTGCCGGCGGCGAAGCGCTCGCCCACGCGGGCCATGCCGTCCATCAGCGGCCCCTCGATGACGTCCACCGCACGGCCCTTCTCCTGCAGGGCTTCCATGAGGTCCTGCTGCAGGGTGGGCGAGCCGCCGGAAACGAGCGCGCGGCAGAGACGCTCGGAGACCGGACAGGTTTCTCCGCTTTTTTCTGCCAGGTCCCCTGCTTTTTCGGGGGACCCGCCAGGATTTTCCGGGGTTTTCTGACCGGCCTCGGCCATCTGCTGCGCCAGCGCGATCAGCCGCTCCGTTGCTTCGGGGTCGCGGTCCAGGATTACGTCCTCGACGGCGCGCAGCAGCCCGGGCTCGACGGCGTCGTAGGGGAGCAGCATCCCCGGGTTGACGATGCCCATGTCCAGGCCCGCTTCCACGGCGTGGTAGAGGAAGGCCGTGTGCATCGCTTCGCGGACAGGATTGTTGCCGCGGAAGGCGAACGAGAGGTTGGAGATGCCGCCGGAGCACATCGCTCCCGGCAGGTTCTTCTTGATCCAGCGCACGGCCTCGATGAAGTCCACGCCGTAGCGGGCGTGTTCCGGGATGCCGGTGCCGACCGACAGGACGTTGACGTCGAAGATGATTTCCCAGCTCTGGTAGCCGGCCTGCTCCGTGAGCAGCCGGAAGGCGCGCTCGCAGATCTCGATCTTGCGCTCGTAGGTCGTGGCCTGGCCCTGCTCGTCGAAAGCCATCACGACCACCGACGCGCCCAGGCGGCGGATTTCGCGGGCTTTCTGCAGGAAGATGTCGGAACCTTCCTTGAGGGAAATGGAGTTGACGATGCAGCGCCCCTGGGCGTTCTTGAGGCCCGCGAGGATCGTCTCCCAGTGGGAGGAGTCGATCATCAGCGCGGCCTTGGAGACGGCCGGGTCGCCGGCGATGTGGCGCGTGAACTTCTCCATCTCGACGGTGGAGTCGAGCATCGCGTCGTCCATATTGATGTCGATCACCGCGGCGCCGCCTTCGATCTGGCCGGCGGCTACCTGCAGGGCGGTGTCGTACTCGCCCGCGGCGATGAGTTTGGCAAATTTGCGCGAGCCGGCCACGTTGGTGCGCTCGCCGATGTTGGTGAAGCGGCTCTGCCGCACGTCCAGGCAGACGGCTTCCAGGCCGCTGACATAGGGGCGTGCGTCCTGTGCGGGGATGGTCCGGGGCTGGAGTCCGCGCACGGCAGCGGCGATGGCGGCGATGTGCTCGGGGGTGGTGCCGCAGCAGCCGCCGACGAGGTTCACGAGGCCGTCCTGCGCCATCTTCTGCAGCGCGGCGGCGGTCTGCTCGGGCTTCTCGTCGTAGGCGCCCATCTCGTTGGGCAGGCCGGCGTTGGGGTAGCAGCTCACGGCGCAGTCCGCCCATGCGGCGATGTCCGCGACGAGCGGGGCCAGGTCGGCGGCGCCGAGCGAGCAGTTGAGGCCGAAGGTGAGCGGCCGGGCGTGCTGGACGGAGCGGTAGAACGCCTCCAGCGTCTGGCCGGTGAGGGTGCGCCCGCTGCGGTCGGCGACGGACACGGAGATGAGCAGCGGGAGGGCGGCCGCCTCGGGGATGCCGCTGATGGCGTAGAGGGCGGCCTTGGTGTTGAGGGCGTCGAAACAGGTCTCCAGCAGGAGCACGTCGACGCCGCCTTCCACCAGCCCGCGGACCTGCCCGGCATACGCCTCGGCCATCTCGTCGAAGGAGACCGGCCGCCAGGCGGGGTTGCCGAGATCCTGCGGGAGGGAGAGGGATTTCCCGGAAGGGCCCATCGAGCCGGCCACCCAGACCTTGCGCGGGGCGGTGTCGGCCTCGGCCCGGGCCAGCGCGGCGCCTGCACGGGCGAATTCGCGCGCCTGCGCAGAACAGCCGTAGTCGGCCTGTGATATGGCGTTGGCGCCGAAGGTGTTGGTGCTGATGATGTCCGCGCCGGCATCGATGTAGGCACGGTGGATGCTCCGGACGACATCCGGATGGGTGAGGTTGAACGGCTCGCTGTTGCCGCTGAGGCCGTGGCGCTGGAGCATCGTGCCCATCGCCCCGTCCAGGATCAGGATCCTGTCGCGGATTGCTTGCCGAAGTTCGTCCATCAGAAGCAGTCTTTCAGGACGCTGATGACATTGTCGCTGCGCCCCATCGTATAAAAGTGGATTTCTTCGACCCCGTGTGCGAGCAGGTCGCGGCACTGCGCCTTGCACCACTCCTGGCCGATTTCATAGGCCTTGTCGGGATGCGCGGCGATCTCCGCGGTCAGTGCCACGGGGATGTCGATGGAAAAGCTCTCCGGCAGCAGGTCCACCTGCCGGGCGGATGAGAGCGGCTTGATGCCGGGGATGATCGGAATGGTGATGCCCGCGGCGCGGCAGCGCGCCACGAAATCGTAGAAGACGGCGTTGTCGAAGAACATCTGGGTGATGATCTGGTCGGCGCCGGCGTCGACTTTTTCCTTGAGGTATTGGATGTCGGTCTCGGGATTGGGAGACTCGAAATGCTTCTCGGGATAGCCGCCCACGCCCAGTGCGAACAGGCGCTCGCCGCCGTTGGCCGCCTCGAAGCGGCGGATGGCCGCGACCAGTTCGCCGGCACGCGCGTACCCGCCGGGCTCGGGCGTGAAGCGCTTCTCGCCCGGCAGCGCGTCGCCGCGCAGGACGAGGATGTTGCGGATGCCCATGAACTTGAAGTCCTGCAGCTGCGCCTCGATGAGGTCGGCGCTGGCACCGCCGCAGATCAGGTGCGGGACCACTTCCACGTCGGGAAATGCGGCTTGCACGGCCGCGCAGACGGCGGTCTGGCTGATGCGCTTGCGCAGCAGGTGGCGCGTGTAGCCGCCGTTCCGCTCTGCGCGGAATTCGTATTCGTCGCGGTGGCAGGTCACGTTGATATAGCGCGGCCCGAACTCCATGAACGGGCGGATGCTGTCCAGGAGCTCGACTTTGGTGATGCCCTTCAGGGGAGGAACAATCTCAAGCGAGGGAAACGGCTTCATAAGGCAATACAACTTTCTGGGGGTAAAGATAGTGATTTTCTCTCAATACTTCCTATCTTTGGGGTATGGAAGAATTGCTGACTGAACTGATGGTGCTGATGCGCCGCGTCGTCTTCCCCGAGTACGTCGGGCAGGAAGACCGGGCGCTGGATTACATGCGCATCCGGAGCGTGATCCGCAAGATCGCGGGCGACAAGAAGGCCGACGCCTTCATGGAGCGCATCCCGGAGATCGCCCGCCTGCTCCACACGGATGTGGAAGCCATCGCGGACAACGACCCCGCGGTCGAGGACCGCACGGAGGTGGTGCTCTGTTATCCTTGCATCAAGGTGATGCTGCACTACCGCACCGCGCACGAACTCCTGGGGCTGGAAATCCCCGTGGCGCCGCGCCTGCTCACGGAGATGGCCCACTCGGCCACCGGCATCGACATCCATCCCGGCGCGCAGATCGGCGAATATTTCGCCATCGACCACGGCACCGGCGTGGTGATTGGCGCCACGACCGTGATCGGCAACCATGTGATGCTCTATCAGGGCGTGACCCTCGGCGCCAAGAATTTCAAATACGACCCGGACGGCCGTCCGCTGGACGTCCCGCGCCACCCGGTGCTGGAAGACAATGTGACGGTCTATGCCAATACGACCATCCTCGGACGCGTGACCATCGGCCACGACACCATAGTCGGCGGTAACGTCTGGCTCACCCACGACGTCCCGCCGCAGTCGCGCATCCTGCAGTCCCGTGCGACCGAGCAGCCGCTCTTCGCCGACGGCGCCGGCATCTGAAAAGACTCTTCCCGTCATACCCGAAACAAAAGGAGCAGGCCAAAAGCCTGCTCCTTTCCGAAACTGATTATGGCTATATGAATTACTATCGCTCGAACAGCGGCGTGGAGAGGTAGCGCTCGCCGGTGTCGGGGAGCAGGGCCACGATGAGTTTGCCCTTGTTCTCCGGTTTCTTCGCGAGTGCATAGGCTGCGCTGAAGGCTGCGCCGGAGGAGATGCCGACGAGCAGTCCAAGTTTGTCGGCCAGCAGGCGGGCGCCGGCGAAGGCGTCGTCGTCGGTGACGGTGAGCACGTTGTCGACATAATCCTTCAAGAAGGTCTGCGGGACGAAGCCTGCGCCGATGCCCTGGATCTTATGCTTGCCGGGGACGCCCGTGGTGATGACGGCGGAGGAAGCGGGCTCCACGCCGATGGCCTGGATGCTGGCTTTGTGGGCCTTCAGGCCCTTGCCGGTACCACTGACGGTACCGCCCGTTCCGATGCCGGCCACGAAAATGTCCACCTGGCCGTCAGTGTCTCGCCAGATCTCCTGGGCGGTGGTGCGCTCGTGGGCGGCCGGGTTGGCCAGGTTAGTAAACTGCCCGAGGATCACGGCGCCCGGAGTGTTCTGGCGGATTTCTTCTGCTTTTGCGATGGCCCCCTTCATGCCTTCTGCACCGGGCGTGAGTACGATCTCGGCGCCGAAGGCTTTGAGGAGGTTGCGGCGCTCGACACTCATCGTGTCGGGCATGGTAAGGATGGTTTTGTACCCCTTGGCACGGGCCACCCACGCCAGACCGATGCCGGTGTTGCCGCTGGTGGGCTCCACGATGGTGGCACCGGCTTTGAGGGTGCCGCTCTGTTCTGCGTCTTCGATCATCGCCAGGGCAATACGGTCCTTGACGCTGCCGCCGGGGTTGTATTTTTCGAGTTTGAGCGCGATGCGCGCCTGCTGGCCTTCCAGGCCGGAGACCTCCAGGAGCGGGGTGTTCCCGATGAGGTCGGTAAGGTTCTGGTATATCATATCGTAAAGTTACAAAAAATTATGCATTGAACGCCTGTTCGAGATCTGCGATGATGTCGTCCACATGCTCCACGCCGATCGACAGGCGGATGGTCGTCGGGGTGATGTGCTGCTCGGCGAGTTCTTCCGGGCTGAGCTGGGAGTGGGTGGTGGTGTAGGGATGGATGACCAGGCTCTTGACATCGGCCACGTTGGCCAGCAGGGAGAAGATCTTCAGGTTGTCGATGAAACGCCATGCGTCTTCCTGCGTGCCCTTGATCTCAAAAGTGAAAATGGAGCCGGCTCCCTTCGGGAAATAGCGACAGTACAGCGCGTGGTCGTGGTGTTCGGGCAGGGCCGGGTGGTTGACTTTCGCTACTTTGGGGTGCTTGGACAGGTACTCGACGACCTTGAGGGCGTTCTCCGTGTGGCGCTCGATGCGCAGCGGCAGGGATTCGACGCCCTGGAGGAGAATCCACGCGTTGAAGGGGCTGATGGCGGCGCCGGTGTCGCGCAGCAGGACGGCACGGATGCGGGTGACGAAGGCGGCGGGGCCGGCCACGTCGGCGAAGACGGCGCCGTGATAGCTGGGATCGGGTTTTGCGAGCGTCGGGTACTTGTCGGCGTTCGCCTTCCAGTCGAACTTGCCGCCGTCCACGATCACGCCTCCGAGGGAGCTGCCGTGGCCGCCGATAAACTTGGTCGCGGAGTGGACGACGATGTCGGCGCCATGCTCGAGCGGTCGGATGACGATAGGGGCAAAGGTGTTGTCCACGATGAACACGATCCCGTGCCGGTGCGCCACGGCAGCAATGCCTTCGAAGTCGGCGACATCAGAGTTCGGGTTGCCGAAGGTCTCGGCATAGATCACTTTGGTGTTGGGCCGGATGGCAGCCTCGAGGGCTTTCAGATCATTGACATTCAATATAGTATTCTCTACACCCTGTGTCGTGAGGGTGTGGGTGATCAGGTTGTAGGAACCACCGTAGAGGTTGTCTGCGGCGATGATGTGGTCGCCGTTCTGCAGGACGTTCTGCAGGGCGTAGGTGATGGCGGCGGCGCCGGACGCGACCGCCAGGCCGGCTACACCACCCTCGAGGGCGGCGACGCGGTCCTCGAACACACCTTGGGTGGAGTTGGTCAGCCGGCCGTAGATATTGCCCGGGTCGCGCAGGCCGAAGCGGTCGGCTGCGTGCTGGGAATTATGGAAAACATAAGAGGTCGTCTGGTAAATAGGGACGGCGCGGGCGTCAGATGCGGGGTCCGGGTTCTCCTGGCCGACATGGATGGCCAGCGTCTCAACATGGTAGTTTTTCGTGCTCATATGCTTCTTGTTTTTGTTGTTGTCTGTTGCAAAGGTCGGGTGTTTGGAATAATCTTCCAAAGACTTTTTAAAAATTGGAGAATATTGCTAAATTTGCCGTGTAAACAGAACGAACATTCCGAGAAGCGCGCAGTTATGCGGAGCGGAAAGAATAAAACACTTTTGACCCTATGAGCGGACTTGACGCCACCGACCTCGCCATCCTGCGCATCCTGCAGGAAGACGCCGCGCTGACCAACAAACAGGTCGCCGCGCGCGTACATTTATCTCCCACGCCCGTCTTCGAGCGCATCAAGCGCCTGCGCGAGCAGGGCTACATCAAGGGCTACGTGGCCGTGCTCGATGCGGAGAAGCTGGACTGCTCCTTCATCGCCTTCTGCTACATCAAGATGAAGCAGCACACTTTCGAGAACGCCAGCCGCCTGATGGAGGCGGTGCAGAATATGGAAGAAGTCGGGGAATGCTACAACATCTCCGGCGACTACGACTTTCTCCTGAAAGTCTATGTCTCCAGCATGAAGGAGTACCAGCAGTTCGTGCTGAGGATCCTGGGCGAACTCGACTGCATCGGCGGCCTGAACAGCTCCTTCGTCATGGGCGAAGTCAAGAACACCCACGCCGTCCCGGTAAGATAAAGAAAGCCGGCCCGCGGGGGTCGGCTTTCTTCTATAGAGAGGAGTAAACCTTACAGTTCGTTGAGCTCCTGGGTCATCTCGTCCTTGCGGCCGACGATGATGTCCTGGTAGTTCTTCAGACCGGTACCGGCCGGGATCAGGTGACCGCAGATGACGTTCTCCTTGAGGCCCTCGAGGTGGTCGACACGACCGCGGATGGCGGCCTCGCTGAGCACCTTCGTGGTCTCCTGGAAGGAGGCGGCGGAGATGAAGCTGTCGGTCTTGAGGGCGGCGCGGGTGATACCCTGGAGGATCAGGCGGGCCGTGGCGGGACGCGTCGGGCGGGCGACGAGCGGGCGGAGGCCCTGGCGCTCGAGCGAGGCGTTCTCGCTGCGCATCTCGCGGGCGCCGATGATGGCACCCTGCTCATACTTCTGGGAGTCGCCCGGATCCTCGACATAGTACTTGCCGTAGATCTGGTCGTTGACGTCCATGAAGCGCCACTTGTCCACCATCTCCTCAGCGAGGAACTCGGTGTCGCCCGGGAAGGTGATCTCGACCTTGCGCATCATCTGGCGGACGATGATCTCGAAGTGCTTATCGTTGATCTTCACGCCCTGCAGACGGTACACGGCCTGCACCTCGTTGACGATGTACTCCTGGGCCTTGACCGGTCCGAGGATGTCGAGGATGTCGCTCGGGGACACACCGCCGTCGGACAGCGGGAAGCCTGCGCGGACATAGTCGTTGTCCTGGACGAGGATCTGCTTGGTCAGGGGGACGAGGTACGACTTCTTCGCACCGGACTTGTTGGTGATGGTGATCTCACGGTTACCACGCTTGACGCTGCCCAGCTTGACCTCGCCGTTGATCTCGGAAAGGATGGCAGGGCTGGACGGGTTGCGGGCCTCGAAGAGCTCGGTGACACGCGGCAGACCGCCGGTGATATCACTGGCCTTGCCGATGGCGCGCGGGATCTTCATGATGACATCACCCACCTTGACGGTGCTGCCGTTCTCGGCCATGATGTGGGCGCCGACCGGGAGGTTCAGCGAACGGAGGATGGTCTTGCCGTCCTCGGCCACAATGTGCATGACCGGGCTCTTGGTCTTGTCCTTGGACTCGATGATGACCTTGTCGGTGCTGATGGAGAACTCGTCGGCGGAATCCTTCTGGAAGGTGGAACCTTCGATCATGTTCTCGAAGCGGACCGTACCGGCGGACTCGACGATGGTGGTCGCGTTGTAAGCATCCCACTCGCAGATCAAGTCGCCCTTGGTCACCTTGTCACCGTCATTCTTGTAGAGCACGGCGCCGTAAGGCACATCGTACTGGGAGTAGGTGATGCCGGTGTTCTCGTCGAGGATGCGGAGTTCGGCCATGCGGCTGACGACCACAGTCTCAATCTCGCCGTCTTCCTTGACGCGCTCGATGGTACGGAGCTCCTCGAACTTGAGGACACCTTCGTACTTGGACTCGATGGAGGAGTCGGCTGCGGAGGAGGAAGCGGTACCACCGACGTGGAAGGTACGGAGGGTCAGCTGCGTACCCGGCTCACCGATGGACTGGGCGGCGATGACGCCGACCACTTCGCCCTTCTCGACCATGCGGCTGGTCGCGAGGTTGCGTCCGTAGCACTTGGCGCAGACGCCCTTGCGGCTCTCGCAGGTGAGCACCGAACGGATCTCCACCTGCTCGATCGGCAGGGAGTCGATCAGGTCGGCTTCCTTCTCGCGGATCTCCTCGCCGGCCTTGATGATGAGCTCACCGGTCAGCGGGTTGAAGATATCGTGGACGGACGTACGGCCCAGGATGCGCTCGCCGAGGGACTCGACGACCTCGTCCTTGTTCTTGATGGCCGTAGCGATGAGGCCGCGGAGCGTGCCGCAATCCTCTTCGGTGATGATCACGTCGTGGGACACGTCCACCAGACGGCGGGTCAGGTAACCGGCGTCAGCCGTCTTGAGGGCGGTATCGGCCAGACCCTTACGGGCACCGTGGGTGGAGATGAAGTATTCAAGCACGGTCATACCCTCCTTCAGGTTGGACACGATCGGGTTCTCGATGATGTCCGCGCCGGAGGCACCGGCCTTCTGCGGCTTGGCCATCAGGCCTCGCATACCGCAGAGCTGCTTGATCTGGGTGGTGGAACCACGGGCGCCGGAGTCGAGCATCATGAACACGGGGTTGAATCCCTGCTGGTCGGCGGAGATCTGCTTCGTGACGATGCCGGTCAGGCGGTTGTCCACGGAGGACCACAGGTCGATGACCTTGTTGTAGCGCTCGTTGTTGGTGATGAAGCCCATGTCGTAGTCGTCGCGGATGGCGGCCACCTGCTTGTAGGCCTCGTCCACCAGGGTGGTCTTCTCGGCCGGGACGATCACGTCGCCCAGGTTGAAGGAGATACCGGCGCGGAACGCCTGGTCGTAACCGAGGTTCTTGATATCGTCGAGGAACTGCGCGGTGCGGGTCACGCCGGTGTGCTTGATGACGTCGGTGATGATCTTGCGCAGCGCCTTCTTGCCGAGCACTTCGTTGACGTAGGGGACCTCATCCGGAACGTACTGGTTCACGATGATGCGGCCGGCCGTCGTCTCGACGAGGTGCAGGCCCTTGGATGCGTCCTGCTTGTCCACGGGGATGCGGACGTTGATCTTGGCGTGCATGTCGATGGCCTTCTCGTTGTAGGCCACGATGACTTCCTCGGCGGAGTAGAAGCTCTTGCCCTCGCCCTTGGCGCCCGGACGGATCTTGGTGATGTAGTACAGACCGAGAACCATATCCTGGGACGGCACCGTGATAGGGGCGCCGTTGGCCGGGTTGAGGATGTTCTGCGAACCGAGCATGAGCAGTTGCGCCTCCATGATGGCGGCGTTGCCGAGCGGGAGGTGGACAGCCATCTGGTCACCGTCGAAGTCGGCGTTGAAAGCCGTACAGGCGAGCGGATGCAGCTGGATGGCCTTGCCCTCGATCATGCGCGGCTGGAAGGCCTGGATACCGAGACGGTGCAGGGTAGGTGCACGGTTGAGGAGCACCGGATGGCCCTTCATCACGTTTTCGAGGATGTCCCAGATGACCGAGTCCTTGCGGTCCACGATCTTCTTGGCGGACTTGACCGTCTTGACGATGCCGCGCTCGATGAGCTTGCGGATGATGAACGGCTTATAGAGCTCGGCGGCCATGAACTTCGGCAGACCGCACTCGTGCATGTTGAGCTCCGGACCGACGACGATAACCGAACGGGCGGAGTAGTCGACACGCTTACCGAGGAGGTTCTGGCGGAAGCGGCCCTGCTTGCCCTTGAGGGAGTCGGACAGGGACTTGAGGGCCCGGTTGGACTCGCTCTTGACGGCAGAGGACTTCTTGGAGTTGTCGAAGAGGGAATCGACGGCTTCCTGGAGCATGCGCTTCTCGTTGCGGAGAATCACCTCAGGAGCCTTGATCTCGATGAGCTTCTTCAGACGGTTGTTGCGGATGATCACACGGCGGTAGAGGTCGTTGAGGTCGGAGGTCGCGAAGCGGCCGCCGTCGAGGGGGACGAGCGGACGAAGCTCCGGCGGAATCACCGGAATGACCTTCATCACCATCCACTCCGGACGGTTGATGCCCTTGGACTCCTGGAACCACTTGACCACCTGGAGACGCTTGAGGATTTCGGCCTTGCGCTGCTGGGAGCCTTCGCTGAGCATGCGCTGGCGGAGTTCCTTGCCGAGTTCCTCGACATTGATCTCCTTGAGCAGTTCGTAGATACCCTCGGCACCCATCTTGGCGACGAACTTGTCCGGATCGCTGTCCGGGAGGTTCTCGTTGCCCGGGATGCGGGCGAGAGCGTCCAGATATTCATCCTCCGAGAGAAGCTCCATCTTGTTGAGGTCGCTGGCGCCCGGACGCACCACGATGTATTTCTCGTAGTAGATCACGGACTCGAGCTTCTTGGCCGGCAGGCCGAGGAGCGCGGAGATCTTGTTGGGCGCGGACTTGAAGTACCAGATGTGGGCCACCGGAACGGTCAGGGCGATGTGGCCCATACGCTCGCGGCGCACCTTCTTCTCGGTGACTTCGACGTTGCAGCGGTCGCAGACGATACCGCGGTAGCGGATCCTCTTGTACTTGCCGCAATAGCACTCGTAATCCTTGGTCGGACCGAAAATCTTCTCGCAGAAGAGTCCGTCACGCTCGGGCTTGTAGGTCCGGTAGTTGACGGTCTCCGGCTTGAGGACCTCGCCGCACGAACGTTCGGTGATGTCCTCCGGCGACGCAAGCGAAATGCTGATCGTCTGGAAGTTGCTCTTTACCTTATTGTCTTTGTTGTTGAAAGTAGGCATATTACGTTTCGTTCAAACCAATTTAATCCAAAGTAACCTTGAGACCAAGACCACGGAGTTCGTGGAGGAGCACATTGAGGGACTCCGGGATGCCTGCGGGCGGCATCGGGTCGCCCTTGACAATCGCTTCGTAAGTCTTGGACCGTCCGACGACGTCGTCGGACTTGACGGTCAGGATCTCCTGCAGGGCGTTGGCTGCGCCGAAGGCCTCGAGCGCCCAGACTTCCATTTCACCGAAGCGCTGGCCACCGAACTGGGCTTTACCGCCGAGCGGCTGCTGGGTGATGAGGGAGTACGGACCGATGGAACGGGCGTGCATCTTGTCGTCGACCATGTGGCCGAGCTTGATCATGTAGATGACACCCACGGTCGCGGGCTGGTCGAAGTAATCGCCGGTGCCACCGTCGCGAAGCCGGGTCTTGCCGAAACGGGGGACACCCGCCTTGTCGGTGTACGCGCAGATCTCGTCGATGCTCGCACCGTCGAAGATCGGGGTGCTGAACTTCAGGCCCAGGCGGGCGCCAGCCCAACCGAGGACCGTCTCGTAGATCTGTCCGAGGTTCATTCGGGAAGGCACGCCGAGCGGGTTCAGCACGATATCCACGGGGGTACCGTCCTCGAGGAACGGCATATCCTCCTGGCGGACGATCTTGGCCACAATACCCTTGTTGCCGTGGCGGCCGGCCATCTTGTCACCGACCGTGATCTTGCGCTTCTTGGCGATGTACACCTTGGCAAGCTGCATCACGCCGTTCGGGAGCTCGTCGCCCACCTTGATCTTGTCCATCTCACGCTTGCAGATCGCCTGCTCGGTCTTGAGGGCGATGCAGTAGTTGTTGATCAGGTCGCGGATCAGCAGGTTGGCGTCCTTGTCGGTCGTCCACTTGGCGGACGTGATGTTGGTATAGTCGATGCTCTTGAGCATCTCGGTGGTGATCTTCTTGTCCTTCGGGATGATCTCCACGCCGTAGAGGTCGGAGATACCGGCGCTCTTGCGGTTCTTCGTGAGGATCACGAGCTTCTGGATGAAGTCGGCGTAAAGCTTCTCGGCCTTGCGGTCGAACTCGGCCTGACGCATCTCCAGACGGGTCTTCTGGTCGTTCTTGGCCTGGCTCTTCTTGCCGCTCTCCTTGGAGAGCTTGGCATAGAGGGCCGTGCCGACGACCGTACCGCTCAGGGACGGGTTGGCCTTGAGGGAAGCGTCCTTGACATCGCCGGCCTTGTCGCCGAAGATGGCCTTGAGGAGCTTCTCCTCCGGGGACGGATCGCTCTCACCCTTCGGGGTGATCTTACCGATCATGATGTCGCCCGGCTCGATGTGCGCGCCGATGCGGACGATACCGTCCTCGCCGAGGTTCTTGGTGGCGTCCTCGCTGACATTCGGAATGTCGGAGGTGAGCTCCTCCATGCCGCGCTTGGTGTCGCGGACTTCGGTGAGGTACTCGTCCACGTGGATGGAAGTGAGGACATCCCACTTCACCATCTCCTCGGAGAGCACGATGGCATCCTCATAGTTGTAGCCCTTCCAAGGCATGAACGCGACCATCAGGTTGCGGCCGAGGGCGAGCTCGCCGTTCTGGGAGGCGTAACCCTGGGTCAGCACCTGGCCCTTCTCCACCTTGTCGCCCTTCGAAACGATAGGCGAGAGGCAGATCGTGGTGCTCTGGTTGGTCCTGCGGTAGATAGGGAGCTTGTAGACCGTCTCCTCCGGGGAGAAGCTGACGAATTTCTCGTCGTCGGTCTGCTCGTAGCGGATGCGGATCTCGTTGGCGTCGACGTAGGTCACCTCGCCCTTGCGCTCGGCGATGAACTGGGTGCGGGAATCCAGGCAGACGCGCTCCTCCAGGCCGGTACCCACGATCGGGGACTCCGGCTTGAGAAGGGGAACGGCCTGGCGCATCATGTTCGCACCCATGAGGGCGCGGTGCGCATCGTCGTGCTCCAGGAACGGGATGAGGGAGGCCGCGACCGAAGCCATCTGGTTCGGGGCGACGTCCATATAGTTGACCTCTTCCTTCGTGACCACCGGGAAGTCAGCCTCGAGGCGGCACTGGATGCGGTCTTCGAGGATGTTGCCGTCGTTGTCCATGCGGACGTTGGCCAGGGAGACGAGCTTGTTCTCCTCCTCCTCGGCGCTCATGTAGTGGCAACCGGCGGCCGTCAGGTCCACCTTGCCGTCCTTGACGTCACGGTACGGGGTCTCGATGAATCCGAGCGCGTCGATGCGGGCATAGACGCACAGGGAGGAGATCAGACCGATGTTCGGACCTTCCGGGGACTCGATCGGGCAGAGGCGGCCGTAGTGCGTGTAGTGCACGTCACGGACTTCGAAGCCCGCGCGGTCGCGGCTCAGACCACCGGGGCCGAGAGCGGAAAGACGACGCTTGTGGGTGATCTCCGCCAGCGGGTTGGTCTGGTCCATGAACTGGGACAGCTGGCTCGTGCCGAAGAACGAGTTAATCACGGAAGAGAGCGTCTTCGCGTTGATCAGGTCGATCGGGTTGAACTGCTCGCTGTCGCGTACGTTCATGCGCTCGCGGATGGTGCGGGCCATACGGCTCAGACCCACGCTGAACTGGTTGGCCAGCTGCTCGCCGACCGTGCGGACACGGCGGTTGGACAGGTGGTCGATATCGTCGACCGCGGCCTTGGAATTGATCAGCTGGATGAGATACTTGATGATCTCGATGATGTCGGTGTTGGTCAGAACGCGCACGTCCGGAGCGATGGTCAGGCCGAGCTTCTTGTTGAGGCGGAAGCGGCCGACATTGCCCAGGTCGTATCTCTTCTCGGAGAAGAAGAGCTTGTCGATGACGTCGCGGGCCGTGCTCTCATCCGGCGGTTCTGAGTTGCGGAGCTGTTTGTAGATATAGTTGACAGCGCCGAGTTCGGTGTTGGTAGGATCCTTCTGCAGGGTGTTGAAGATGATGGCGTACTCGTTGGAGCCCACCTCGTCCTTCTGCAGGAGGATGCTCTTCTCATCGGCTTCGAGGATGGCCTCGATGGTATTGTCGTCGAGAATCTCGCCACGGTTGACGATGATCTCGATACGCTCGACCGGAGTCACCTCGCCGGTGTCCTCGTCGATGAAGTCCTCGAACTTGGTCTTCAGCACGTTGTTGGCGAGCTTGCGGCCCTTGCCGGCCTCCAGGTTCTCGGGCGTCACCTCGATCTCGTCGGCCAGGTCGAAGATATCGATGATGTCTTTGTCCGCGTTGTAACCGATCGCACGCAGGAGCGTGGTCACGGGCAGTTTCTTCTTGCGGTCGATGTACGCATACATCACGTTGTTGATGTCGGTTGCGAACTCGATCCAGGATCCCTTGAAGGGGATAATGCGGGCGGAATAGAGCTTCGTGCCGTTGGCGTGCATGCTCTGGTCGAAGAACACGCCCGGGGAGCGGTGGAGCTGGGACACGATGATACGCTCGGATCCGTTGATCACGAACGTACCGGCGGGCGTCATGTAGGGAATGTCCCCGAGATAGACGTCCTGCACGCGGGTGTCGAAGTCTTCATGCTCCGGATCCGTGCACGAAAGGCGGAGTTTTGCCTTGAGCGGGACGTTGTAGGTCAGACCGCGCTGCAGGCACTCCTCGATGGAATACTTCGGAGGATCGATAAAGTAATCGATGAACTCAAGCTTGTAGTTGTTCCTCGTATCCTCAATCGGGAAGATCTCCTGGAATACCTGATAAAGGCCTTCGTTCTTGCGGTTCTCCGGCGTAGTCTCCAGCTGGAAGAAGTCCTTGAAGGACTTGAGTTGCACCTCCAGCAGGTCCGGATACTCCAGGATCTTGGATGTTGCGAAGTTAATACGCTTGTTTGTTGCCTTTTTTGACATATTCTGCCGATGGAAACGTTGGAAATGAAAGAAAAACTTAAATACGGAAAAAAGGTTTAGAGCCTATTATCCCGGCTCTAAACCTGTTTGTCCCCGAAAGCAGGGAGAGGTTGGAGTTATTTAATCTCAACCTCAGCGCCGGCTTCCTCAAGAGCAGCCTTGAGGGCCTCGGCCTCTGCCTTGGAAATCTTCTCTTTCACCGTGGACGGGGCACCGTCAACGAGATCCTTCGCTTCCTTCAGACCGAGACCGAGCTCAGTCTTCACGACCTTGATCACATTGAGCTTGGCCTGACCGGCATTCTTGAGGATGACGTCGAACTCAGTCTGCTCAGCCTCGGCGGCACCGGCGGCACCACCCTCAGCGGCGACGACCACAGCGGCGGCTGCAGGCTCGATACCATACTCTTCCTTGAGGATCTTTGCAAGTTCCTGAACGTCTTTTACAGAAAGGTTAACCAACTCTTCTGCAAGGGCTTTAACATCTGCCATAATTTTATAATTTTTAATTGTTAATATTTTGCTTATTCTGCTGCAGGAGCCTCAGCTGCCGGGGCAGCCTCTTCTGCGGGAGCGGGTGCAGCTTCTGCTGCAGGAGCCTCAGCGGCCGGTGCCGGCTCGGCGGCCGGAGCAGCGGCGGCTGCGGGCTTTGCGGACGCGATCTTCTCGTCGTCCGCCTTGCCCTCGGATGCGTTCTCGAGACCGCCGATGACGCGCTGGATCGGGCTCTGGAGGAGGGCGATGATATCGCCGATGAGCTCTTCGCGGGTCTTGATGGAGGCGAGCTGGTCGAGTTTGTCAGCGCCGATGAAGACGCAATCCTGCACATAAGCGCCCTTGACGACAGGCTTGGCGAAGCCTTCGCGCTGGAGCTTCTTGATGAGCTTACCAGGCGCGGACGGGACGTTCGTGTACATGATGGCGGTGTTGCCGACCAGGGTCTCGGACAGGGTCTTGATCTCTTCGTTCTCCAGGCCCTTCAGGACGTGGGCGAAGAGGGTATTCTTGACAACGCTCAGGACAATGCCTTCGTTGAAGCACTCACGACGGAGCTTGCTCGTCTGTCCAGCATTCAGCCCGGCAATATCGGTAATGTAGAAATTAGGATACTGCTGAAGCTGCGCTGAGATGCTTTCAATAATTTGACCTTTTGCTTCTTTTTTCATAATATTGAATTTTTACTCAGCACCTTTGGAGAGGAATGCCTTGAGATCGATTTTAACACCGGCGCTCATGGTAGAGCACAGGGCTGCGCTCTTCATGTAGGTACCCTTGAGGGCCTGCGGCTTGAGTTTCGCGATGGCGTTGAGCACCTCCGCGGCGTTCTCGTAAAGCTGCTGGGCGCTGAAGGAAGCCTTGCCGATGCCCGTATGAACAATACCGGTCTTGTCGACCTTGAAGTCAATCTTACCGGCCTTGGAAGCCTTGACGGCAGCGCCGATCTCCATGGTGACCGTACCGGTCTTGGGGTTCGGCATGAGGCCGCGGGGACCGAGGACTTTACCCAGGGCACCCACCTTGGCCATCACGGAAGGCGTACAGACGATGACGTCAACGTCCGTCCAGCCACCCTTGATCTTCTCGATATAATCGTCCAGGCCCACGTAGTCGGCGCCGGCTTCCTTGGCCTCGTTCTCCTTGTCGGGAGTACAGAGGGCGAGGACGCGCACCACCTTACCCGTTCCGTTCGGAAGGGTGACCACGCCACGGATCATCTGGTTGGCCTTACGAGGGTCAACACCGAGGTTCGCGGAGAGCTCGACGGTTGCATCGAATTTGGTGAACGTAATATCCTTTACCACCTGGCACGCCTCAGCGAGCGGATACAGCTTGTGAGAATCGAACTTCTCAGCAACTGCTTTCTGATTCTTAGTCAATGTTGCCATAATGCGTGTCGATATTAAAGGTTCTCAGGGAACTCACCCGTGACGGTGATACCCATGCTTCTTGCGGTACCTGCCACCATGCGCATCGCAGATGCGAGGGTGAAGCAGTTGAGGTCCGGCATCTTGCCTTCGGCAATCGCTTTGACCTGGTCCCAGGTGATGGAGGCGACCTTCTTGCGGTTCGGCTCGCCGGAAGCCTTGTCGATCTTGGCGGCTTCTTTCAGGGACACAGCCACAGGCGGCTGCTTGACTTCGAAGGTGAAGGACTTATCGGAGTAGACCGTGATGACAACGGGAAGGGTCTTGCCAGCCTGGGCCTGCGTGGCTGCATTGAAAGCCTTGCAGAAATCCATGATGTTCAAGCCTTTGGAACCGAGTGCAGGTCCTACCGGAGGTGCAGGATTGGCAGCTCCGCCTTTGATTTGGAGCTTAATGAATCCGGTAACTTCTTTTGCCATGATAAATGTTATTCTTTAGTTACTTGCGTAAAGCTGAGTTCGAGTTGGGTCTTTCTTCCAAAGATCACCACAATTACTTTGACCTTGCTCCGGTCTTCCAGAATCTCGTCGACGACGCCGCTGAAACCGCTGAACGGTCCGTCCGTGATGCGCACGGACTCGCCGATCTCGTAGTTCACGAGGGTCTCGGCCGCGCTGTCTACATTCTCGTCCTGAACGCCGAGGATCCGCTGTGCCTCTTCCTCGCGGATAGGCACCGGGATGCGCTCGAACTGGGCACCGGTGGTCGTTTTCTTTTCGGTCAGGAAACCGGACATGCCGGGGACAAGGTTGCGGATGATGTTCTCAAGCTTGGCACTGAGCTCGGCGTGGATCAATACATAACCAGGGAAAAGCAGCTTGTCGACTGCCTTCCTTTTGCCGTTTTTCGTGACAATTTCCTTTTTAACAGGAACTAATACCTGAGCAACTTTGTCCTGAAGTCCGCTTCTTTCGATCTCTTTCTCGAGATACTCTTTAGCCTTCTTCTCCTTCCCTCCTGCTGCCCGCAGAACGTACCATTTCATTTCGCCCATAACGAGTCAAGATTACAATGTGTAGATTCCGGTCATCAGAGATTGGAAAGCGAAATCGATCACCCAGAGCACCACGGCGAGTACGATGGTCGTCACGATGACGAGCAGAGCGGAGCTCTGGAGCTTCGTCCACGTCGGCCAAGTCGTCTTCTTAGTGAGCTCGGTGAAAGACTCTTTGCAGTAATTGATAAACTTTCTCATCTTTACATTTAATGGACGCCGCGAAATGGAAGCGGAAGGGCGGCGTCTGTTAAACAATTACCAAATCGTAACCTTTGATATTGGCAGGGGAAGCAGGAATCGAACCCACATTGACGGTTTTGGAGACCGCTGAATTACCATTATTCTATTCCCCTGTATAAGGCGGAGCGGGTCAGACCCCCTCCGCCTCTGTGCTAATCGAAATTAGTCAAGGATCTTGATGACCTGACCGGCACCGACCGTACGGCCACCCTCACGGATAGCGAAACGGAGGTTCTCGTTCAGAGCAACCGGAGTGATGAGCTGGACGTCGATCTCCACGTTGTCACCAGGCATAACCATCTCGACACCGGCCGGGAGGGTGATCTCACCGGTAACATCCAGGGTGCGGATGAAGAACTGAGGACGATACTTGTTGTGGAACGGCGTGTGACGGCCACCCTCTTCCTTCTTCAGAACGTAGATCTGACCGAGGAAGTGCTTGTGCGGAGTGATGGAACCCGGCTTGGCGATAACCTCACCACGCTTGACTTCCTTCTTGTCGATACCACGGAGGAGGAGACCCACATTGTCACCAGCCTCACCCTGATCGAGGAGCTTGCGGAACATCTCGACGCCAGTGACGACGGTGCTCTTCGGCTTGTCGTTGAAACCAACGATCTCAGCGGCGTCGTTGACGTGGATGGTACCAGTCTCGATACGGCCGGTAACCACGGTGCCACGACCGGTGATGGAGAAGATGTCCTCGATAGGCATCAGGAACGGCTTCTCGTTCTCGCGGACAGGAAGGGGAATGTACTCATCGACAGCGTCCATGAGCTCCATGACCTTCTCCTCCCACTTCGGCTCGCCGTTGAGGGCGCCGAGGGCGGAACCGCGGATGACGGGAGCGTTGTCACCGTCGAAGTCGTACTTGCTGAGGAGGTCGCGGACCTCCATCTCAACGAGGTCAAGCATTTCCTCATCGTCCACGAGGTCGACCTTGTTCAGGAAGACGACCATCTTCGGGACGTTCACCTGCTTGGCGAGGAGGACGTGCTCGTTGGTCTGGGGCATCGGACCGTCGGTGGCGGCAACCACGAGGATTGCACCGTCCATCTGGGCAGCACCAGTAACCATGTTCTTCACGTAGTCGGCGTGGCCCGGGCAATCGACATGCGCATAGTGACGATTGGCGGTCTGATACTCGACGTGAGCGGTGTTGATGGTGATACCACGCTCCTTCTCCTCAGGGGCGTTGTCAATCTGATCGAAAGACTTGACTTCGCTCAGACCCTTGGCAGCGAGCACCTTGGTGATAGCTGCGGTCAGAGTGGTCTTGCCATGGTCAACGTGGCCGATCGTGCCAATGTTGACATGCGGTTTATCCCGCTTGAAAACTTCTTTTGCCATAATATTACGTTTAAAAGTTTGTTTACAAAATTAAACCGGCTTGAGGCCGGCTCACTTTGAGCCGATGATGGGAATTGAACTCATGACCTCATCCTTACCAAGGATGCGCTCTACCCCTGAGCTACATCGGCAATATTTTGGAGCGGGGTAGGAGAATCGAACTCCCATTTCCAGCTTGGAAGGCTGGCATAATAGCCATTATACGAACCCCGCTTTTTGGAGTAGTCGTTTTATCCTACTTCCGCTTCAGTGGGCAAGGATGGATTCGAACCACCGAAGGTGAAAACCAGCAGATTTACAGTCTGCCCCATTTGGCCACTCTGGTACTTGCCCAATTTTTCTTACATTGCTGATCGTGAGCCGATGGAGGGAATCGAACCCACGACCTTGAGATTACAAATCACACGCTCTAGCCAACTGAGCTACATCGGCAATGTATTATTTCAAAGCCCCCTGTTTTTTGGGACTGCAAAGATAGGAACAATTTCCTATTTTCCAAACACTTTTTCCAAACTTTTTTTGATGCCGGCAGTGTCAATCCCGCAGGCTGCCTGCTGTTGGGATTGAGAAGCTTGCGCCACGAAGCTGTCGGGGATGCCGAGCCCGTCCAGGGTGACGGGGCTGCGGTGGGCGGCGACCCATTCGCTGACGGCGCTGTACAGTCCGCCGGCGAGGCACCCGTCCTCGACCGTGATGAGGTGCTTGTAGCGTCCTGTGACCGCGGCGAGCAGTGCTTCGTCGAGCGGTTTGAGGAAGCGCATGTCGTACACGCCCACGCGGCCGGGCCACTGCGCAGCGGCTTCCAGGGCGCGGTTCGCGACCGGGCCGAGGGCCAGGATCGCGACCTCGTCGCCTTCCAGCAGGGCCTCGCCGCGGCCGACCTCCAGCTCTTCGCCCGGCGTCTGCTGCCAGGGGGCGCCTTCGCCCATCCCGCGCGGGTACCTTATAATAAACGGTCCTCCGTCATGCTTCCAGGCGGTGTACATGAGCCGTTTGAGCTGCACTTCGTCGCGCGGGGCGCTGACGGTGATGTCGGGAATGCTGCGGTAGGCGGCCAGGTCGAAGGCGCCGTTGTGCGTGGCTCCGTCCTCGCCGACCAGGCCGGCCCGGTCGAAGCAGAGCACCACCGGCAGGCGCTGCAGCGCCACGTCGTGGATGATCTGGTCGTAGGCGCGCTGGGAGAAGGCGGAGTAGATGTTGCAGAACGGTTTCATCCCGCCGGCGGCGAGGCCGGCGGAGAAGGTGACTGCGTGCTCCTCCTCGATGCCGACGTCGAAGAACCGGTCCGGGTGGCGTGCCGCGAGGCGGTTCATCCCGCAGCCGGTGGCCATGGCGGGCGTGACGCCGACGACGCGGCGGTCCGCCTCGGCGAGCTCGCAGAGCACCTCGCCGAAGACATCCTGGTAGCGGTCATGCGTGTGCGGCGTGTGGATCCTCTCGCCGGTGGCGGGATCGAAACGGCCGGGCGCGTGCCAGACCACGGGATCCGCTTCCGCCACGGGATAACCCTTCCCCTTGACGGTGAGGCAGTGGAGCAGGCGCGGGCCGTCCAGGTCCTTGAGCTTGCGCAGCGTGCGGACCACCTCGGCGATGTCGTTGCCGTCGATCGGACCGAAATAGCGGAAGCCGAGCGACTCGAACAGGGCGCCGCCGGGCTTACCGACGAACCAGGACTTGAGGGCACGCACCCAGCGCTGGATGAAACGCCGGAAGGCATTGTCGCCCAGCGCGTTCCAGATGACGTTCTTGAAGCGGTTGTAGGAGCCGCTGGTGGTGATGTTCAGCAGGTAGCGGTGCAGCGCGCCGGTGTTGCCCTCGATGGACTGGTTGTTGTCGTTGAGAATGACAAGCAGGTCGGCGCGGCTCTCGCCGGCGTTGTTGAGCCCTTCGAAGGCAAGGCCGCCCGTCATGGCGCCGTCGCCGATCAGGGCGATGACCTTCTCGCGGCGCTCCTGCATGCGCGCGGCCTCGGCGAGGCCCAGCGCGGCGGAGATGGAGGTCGAGGAGTGGCCGACGCCGAAGGCGTCAAACGGACTCTCGTCCCGGTTGGGGAAACCGCTGATTCCGCCTTTCGTGCGCATGGCGGCGAAGGCCTCGCGGCGGCCCGTGAGGACTTTGTGGGCGTAGGCCTGGTGGCCCACGTCGAATACGAACTTGTCGGCAGGGGTGTCGAAGACATAGTGCACGCCCACAATGATTTCCACGGCCCCCAGGCTGGAAGCCAGGTGGCCGGGATTGTGGGAGCAGACTTCAATGATGTACTGGCGCAGCTCGGCGCAGAGCGTCCGCAGCTGCTCGGTGCTGAAGTCCCTGATGTCGGCAGGACTGCTGATTCTGTCGAGGAGTTCGTACACGGCGGGGTGTGTTATTTCTTGATGTTCGGCAGTTCGAGGCCGTAGCCCTTCTTGCGGTCTTCCTTCTTCAGCAGGAGGCTGAAGATGAAGGCCAGCACGCCGAAACTGGAGAAGACCAGCATCGGGACGAAGTAGCCGCCGGTCGAGCCTCGCAGCGACCCAATCAGCATCGGCACGAGGCAGAGGCCGATGTTCTGTACCCAGAAAATGAGACAGTAGGCGGAGCCCAGGATCTTCTCGTCGATGATCTTCGGCACGGACGGCCACAGGGCCGCGGGCACGAGCGAGAAGCTCACGCCCAGCACGACGATCAACGTCACGGCCAGCCATTTATACGGGAACAGCGGCAGCACGAACGCGAAGCTCAGGTGGCAGGCGATCATGATGACGGCGCCCGCCATCAGCATCGTGGCGCCCTTGCCCTTGTGGTCCAGGAAGATGCCCAGGACCGGGGTCAGGCACATGGCAAGAATCGGGAAGACGCTGAACAGCCGGGAGGCCGTGGAGGCGTCGATGCTGAGCGTCTCTTCCAGGAAGTTCGGCGCGTAGCGCTGGAACGGGAAGATGGCGCTGTAGTAGAGCACGCACAGCAGGGCCACGATCCAGAACATCTTGCTCTTGAAGATGGCGCCGAGGTCGCTCACATGGAACTCGTCCTCCGGCGACTTCTCGTCCGTAGCGAGGCCGGCGGCCACCAGCTGCTTGTCGAACTTGTTGTCCATGAAGGCGAAGATGATGAAATTGAGCAGGCCGATGCAGAGCAGTGCGCCGCAGAAGCCCATGGGGGCCATCACGGAGCCGCCGAATCGCTCGGAGATCAGCGGGGAGATCCACATCACGCCGAACACGCCCAGGCGGGCGATGGCCATCTCAAGGCCCATGGCGAGAGCCATCTCCTTGCCCTTGAACCACTTGGCGAGAATCTTGGAGACGTTGGTGCCTTCCATCTCGCAGCCGCAGCCGAAGATCATGAAGCCCAGCGAAGCCATCTTGGCGCTGGCCGGCATCTCGACCCACCAGGAGCCGAGCCACTGGGCGAAGCCCGTGGTCTGGAACCAGTCGCTCACGCCGACGAACTTGATCGCGGCGCCGAAGACCATCAGGCCGGCCGACAGGATGCCGGAGAAGCGGACTCCGAGCTTGTCGAGGATGATGCCGGCGAGGATCAGGAAGCCGCAGACATTGAGGATGTATTCGGAGGCGGCGTAGGTGCCGAACACGCCGCTGTTCCAGCCGAGTTTGCTCTCGACGAGGGACTTGAGCGGGGACATTACGTCCACGAACATGTAGGCGAAGAACATCATCAGGGCCACGAGGACCAGGACGGTCCACCGTGCCACCGGATTGTCGTTCATCAGCCGTTGAATCTTTTCAGTCATAGATTAAAATGATTGTTTCCGGCAGCTCCGACCTCCCGCCCCGGGACCCGTAGCCACCCTCGGCTTCGTAAGAGGGAGGGGCCCGCTGACGCAGTCAGTGGGAGGGGTCGCGGAGCGACGGTATCCGGGACGGGAGGTCAGGGCTGCCAAAACGGTAACAGACTAGAACGGGAGGTCGTCGGTCGGACCTTCATCGACGGCAGGGGCAGCCGGGGCTGCGGGAGCGGCCTGCGGAGCGGGCTGCTGGTAGGCCGGCTGCTGGTACGCGGGCTGCTGCGGCTGGGCCGGAGCGGGCTGCTGATAGCCGCCCTGGCGCTGGTAGCCACCCTGCTGGGAGTAGCCGCCGCCCTGCTGGTCGGCCGGATAGCCGGCGCCGTCGCCGTCGCGGCGGCCGAGGAGCTGCAGCGTATCGACGTTGATTTCCGTGGTGTATTTCTCGGCGCCCTGGGCGTCCGTGTACTTGCGGGTGCGGAGCTTGCCTTCGATGTAGAGCTGCGTGCCCTTGCGGACGAAGCGCTCGCACACGTCGGCGGGCTGGCCCCACGCGACGATGTTGTGCCATTCCGTGTTCTCGCGCGTCTCGCCGTTGCGGTCGCGGTAGCGCTCCGAGGTGGCGAGGGTGAACGTGGCGACTTTCCGGCCCTGGTTGCCGGGGTTGTTTCCTTCGAGGTAACGTACATTGGGGTCTCTTCCAACGTTACCGATCAGCATGACTTTGTTCAGTGACATAATACATAAAATTTAGTTTGACAAGATAGGGATTTTTTGGCGAATTGCGTGTATCTTTGTCCGGTAATCTTTCGGAAAAATGACGATTTCCCTCACCGGATTCATGGGCTGCGGCAAGAGCAGCACCGGCCGGGCGCTCGCAGAGCGTCTCGGGGCCCGTTTCGTGGACCTGGACGCCGAGATCGTCGCCCGCGACGGCCGCCCGATTCCTGAAATCTTCCGGGAGGGCGGGGAAGCGGCCTTCCGCGCCGTCGAGCTGGAGACGCTGCGCGCCGTACTGGACGAGGCGGCTTCGGCGCAGGGCGATGTGGTCCTGGCCCTGGGCGGCGGCACGCTGACCGTCCCCGCTGCGCGGGAAATCATCCTGGCGGAAACGGAGTGTGTCTTCCTGCGGACCCGCCTGGAGACCATCCGGGAGCGGCTCGGCGCCGCCGACGCCTCCCGCCCGCTCTTCGCCGACGCGGAGGCGCTCTTTGCCGCCCGCGCGCCCATCTACGCCCAGGCTCCCCACGCCGTTGACACTGACGGCCTCACCCCCGACGCCGTCGCCGACGCCATCCTCATACAGCTTACTCCTGGAGTTTGCTGAGGAACTGCGCCGGGGTGAGGACGGTCTCCAGGGTAAATTTTAGTCATTTTCCCAGGATATATGCAAGTTTCTCGTCCTTTTCGAGCTCCTCGTCCGTGAAGGCGGGGATAATGTCAATCATGCGGCTGACGCGCGCTGAATGCGGGATGGGGAAGGAAACCTTGGGGTATTCCGGTTCATCTTTTACCTTCGTTTTCGGTGTGGATTCTACATGTTCCATGATGGGTAGAAAGGTTCGTTAAAGTCCTAACATTGCCGCTGGAGCGATGCCGAGTGCAACGCAAAGCCGGCTGGCGATGCGGAGTGTGGGTTCTGAGCGGCCGGAGACATAGTCGTTGATGCGGGAAGGGCTGACTCCCACTTGGCTCGCCAGATCTTTCTGGGTCATCGATTTCTCCGTCAAGGAGGCCTGGATCAACTCTGCTGGCGTTGGTTTCTCAATGGGGAAGTGCTCCTTTTCATATTCGATGACGATGTCGGAATAGATGGAGAGCTCTACTGCCTTCTCTTCGTTGGGGTCCTCGCCGCTGACCAGAGGAAGCAGGTCTTCGATGCGCTCCAGCGCATACTGATATTGCATTTCCGTGATACGTCCCATAGGCTATAATGTTGATGCATCTATCTTATCATACTCTTTGTGCGTTCCAACAAAACGGATAAAGAGGTATCCCATCATGAATTTCGCAACGACCACCAGCCGATACTTGTTCCCGCCAATGTTGAAAACATAGTGCTGGTTGCCGACGTAGTCCGCCGTCGCAAAATCCTTACGGATATCTGTCAGCCCACTCCATTGGGCATCTTCAGCGATGGAATACCACCGCTCCAGGGGCGCCTTGGCGTCCTCCCGTCCTGGCAGGCTATAGAAGTCCTTCAGCTTCCTATGCGACACGATCCTCATTTCTCCGTCTTTGTCCCTGCAAAGATAGAGAATCTTTTGAAATCCGCAAGAAAACTATTCAAAAATCCTGAAACTCAAATTTAGGCTACGCCCGGCGACATCTTCGACGAGCCCACGCTGTTCTAGAGCGCCCCACGAATAATCCGTTACAGAAAACGGCTGAATTCAGTTACAGAATCGGGTTTTCCCGATTCTGTAACTGTTTTTGGGCTAATTCTGTTCCGGAATTCTTGCTATCGAACAGCGGCCATTGCGGCGGCGTCCGGCTGCTCGCCCGTCATCAGGGCGTAGCCGGTGACGGCCTGCGCCAGGAGCCAGGCGGAGCCGGGAATGTAGCCCGGACGACCCGCCAGGCAGGGATCTTTGTAATTCGCTTCCAGCAGATGGGCGCAGTCGAGGCGGTCGATGCCTTCGACGGCGCGCGGAAGCGTGTAGATGATGATGTCCGCGCTCACGCCGCCGGCCACTTCCGCGTGGCGGTACAGGCGCGTGTCCAGACCGAGGTCCTCGGCGGCGGCGAGAGCGGCCTTGCCGGCTCCGCCGAAGCCGATCACGGCCGCGGTGCGGCAGCCCAGCGGCTCAAGCAGGGACTTTACGCCGCGATAATCCGAGTTGTAGGCCTTCGTCCCGTCCGGCGTCTTGACAATCAAATTTGAGGCCCCTACGCGCTCGCATTCGGGGCTGCGCCAGTCCACACGCTCGAAGGCGTTTCCCTTGAACGGCGCGGTGACGTTGATGGCCTTGTAGCCTGCGAGGAAGCGGGCCCAGGCCTGCTCGAAGTCAGGCGTCTCAATGAGGTCATAACGGTATTTCCCGCCGTAGGCGGCGGTGAACAGCGCAGGGCTGGAGGAGTGGGCGATGGGATGCCCGATGAGACCGAATTTATCCATTCTGGCGCTGCCGGACGGCTTCAAAAAGGAGGATGGCGGCCGAGACGGACACGTTCAGCGAGTCCAGGCGGCCGAGCATCGGAATACGGATATGGGCGTCGGCGGCTTCGCGCCAGACGGGCGTGAGGCCGGTGGCCTCCGTGCCCATCACGATGGCGGTGCCGCCGGTCATGTCGCAGTCGTAGTAGAGGGAGGAATCCTGCAGCTGGGCTGTCAGGATGCGGATGTCGCGCTCCTTCAGGAAGGCGATGGCGTCGGCGGAGCTGCAGGCGACGCAGGGCACCGTGAACACGGCGCCGATCGAGGCGCGGATCAGGTTCGGATTCCAGAGGTCGGTCAGCGGGTCGCAGATGAGCACCGCGTCGGCCCCCGCCGCATCGGCGCTGCGCAGCACCGCGCCCAGGTTCCCGGGCTTCTCCACACTTTCCAGCACGACCACCAGCGGCCGCTCCGGCAATGCGATATCCTCCAGCTTCCGCTCCGGCGTCCTCACTTCCGCAATCACCCCCTCGGTCCCCTCCCGCATCGCAATCTTCGCATATACCTCCCTGCTGACTTCAAATTCTTTCGTCTGCCCTTCGTTCCGCGGCGGCCAGCCCCTGAAAACGTCCGGCTGCGCCGGACCCCTCCCACAGTCCTTTGGGCGAAGGCTTGCAAGCGAGCTTGCAGCCTCCTCCCCAAGGCCTGCGGGCCCCTCCCTCTTACGGAGCCGAGGGTGGCTACGGTTTTCAGGGGCTGCCGCCGTCTCCACTTCGGGACAGACGAAAATCGAGTCGATCTCGAAGCCGGCATCGATGCAGTGCTGAAGCTCACGCTGACCTTCGACGACGAAAAGACCGGCCTCGCGCCGGGCAGAAGACTTCTGCTGCAGCGCGAGGAGGCGTTTGATCTTCGGATTCGAAGGCGATGTGATGAGCTCCGGCATGGCGGGGTCGGGATTACTCGTCGGCCTGCTGCTCCTTGTTCTCCTTCTTCAAGACCTTCTCCGGCCGCATCTGCGGGAAGAAGAGCACATCCTGGATGGTGGTCTGGCCCGTCATGAACATCGTCAGGCGGTCAATACCCATGCCCAGGCCGGAAGTCGGCGGCATGCCGTACTCGAGCGCGCGGACGAAGTCCATGTCGATATACATGGCCTCGTCGTCGCCCTTGCTCTTGAGCGCGGCCTGCTCCTCGAAGCGCTCCAGCTGGTCGATCGGATCGTTCAGCTCGGAATAGGCGTTCGCCAGCTCCTTGCCGCAGACGAAGAGCTCGAAACGCTCGGTGAGCGTCGGATCGGTGCGGTGGCGCTTGGTCAGCGGAGACATCTCGACCGGGTAGTCGGTGACGAAGGTCGGCTGGATCAGCTTGTCCTCGCAGTAAGTGCCGAAGATGGCGTCGATCAGCTTGCCCTTGCCCATGGAGGGCTCGATCTCCACGTTCAGTTTCTTGCAGGTGGCACGCAGCTCGTCCTCGTCCATGCCCTTCACGTCCACGCCGGCGTACTCCTTGATGGCGTCGAGGATCGGGAGACGGCGGTAGGTCCCGCCGAAATCGACCTCGTTCTCACCTATCTTCACCTTCGTGGTGCCGTTCACCGCGAGGGAAATCTTCGCCAGCATGGTCTCGACGAAGCGCATCATCCAGTTGTAGTCCTTGTAGGCCACATAAATCTCCATACAGGTAAACTCCGGATTGTGCGTCTTGTCCATGCCCTCGTTGCGGAAGTCCTTCGCGAACTCATACACGCCGGCATAGCCGCCCACGATCAGTCGCTTGAGGTACAGCTCATTGGCGATACGCAGGTAGAGGGGAATATCGAGGGCGTTGTGGTGCGTGATGAAGGGGCGCGCGGTGGCACCGCCCGGGATGCCCTGCAGGATGGGGGTCTCCACCTCCAGGCAGCCGGCGGCGTTGAAGTATTCGCGCATCGTCGCGATGATCTTGGCGCGCTTGAAGAATACGTCCTTGACCTGCGGATTGACGATCAGGTCCACGTAGCGCTGGCGGTAGCGGAGCTCGGGATCCGTGAAGGCGTCGAACACCTGGCCGTCCTGCTCCTTGACGATCGGCAGCACGCGCAGCGACTTGCTCAGCAGCGTCAGCTCCTTGGCATGCACGCTCAGCTGGCCGGTCTGGGTGATGAAGGCGAAACCCTTGATGCCGACGATGTCGCCGATGTCCATGAGTTTCTTCCAGACGGTATTGTACATCGTCTTGTCCTCGCCGGGGCAGATCTCGTCACGCTTGACGTAGATCTGGATGCGGCCGGTCTCGTCCTGGAGCTCGCCGAAGGAGGCGGCTCCCATGATGCGCCGGCTCATCAGGCGGCCGGCGATGCAGATGTCCTGCAGGTTGCCCTTCTCCGGGTCGAACTCTGCCAGGATCTGCGCCGCGGTGGCGTTCACGGGATATTCGGCCGCGGGATACGGCTCGATCCCCAATTCTCTCAGTTTCGCCAGCGATTCGCGGCGGATCAGTTCTTGTTCGCTATATTCTGCCATAATGGCGCAAAATTACGAAATTATTTGTTATCTTTGTATGATATGGCGAAAGAATGCAAGTGGATACTCAAAGAGCCGGCCGACCCCGCGAAGGTCGAACGGCTCGCGACGGAGGTCGGCATCGACAAGGTGCTGGCCGAACTCCTCGTCAAGCGGGGCGTCGAGACCTTTGAGCAGGCCCGCTCTTTCTTCCGCCCCTCGCTGGACGCCCTTCACGACCCCTTCCTGATGAAGGACATGGACAAGGCGGTGGAGCGGCTGCGCCGCGCCATCACCCAGCGCGAGAAAATCCTCGTGTACGGAGACTACGACGTGGACGGCACGACGGCCGTCGCGCTCGTCTATTCCTTCATTCAGCGCTTCACCGACCAGGTGGACTTCTACATCCCCGACCGCTACGACGAGGGCTACGGCGTGTCCTACAAGGGCATCGACTGGGCCGCGGACGGCGGCTTCAAGCTGATCATCACGCTGGACTGCGGCATCAAGGCCATCGACAAGGTGGAATACGCCCGCAGCAAGGGCGTGGAAGTGATCATCTGCGACCACCACCTGCCGGAGGATTCCCTCCCGGCGGCCGTCGCGGTGCTGGACCCCAAGCGGGAGGACTGCGAGTATCCCTTCGACGACCTGTCCGGCTGCGGCGTGGGCTTCAAGCTCGTGCAGGCCTATTCGAAGCAGTTCGGCGTGCCGTTCGAGACCCTGATCCCGCTGCTCGACCTGCTCGTGGTCAGCATTTCCTCCGACCTCGTGACGATGGTCGGAGAGAACCGCATCCTTGCGCACTTCGGCCTCAAGCAGCTCAACGAGAGCCCCTGCAAGGGCCTCTCCGCCATGATCACGCTCTCCAACCTGGAGCCGGGCCACATCTCCATCGACGACATCGTCTTCAAGATCGGTCCGCGCATCAACGCCGCCGGGCGCATGGAGTCCGGGCGCCTCGCGGTGGAGCTCCTCACGGCCCCGGACGCGATGACGGCGATGCGCATCGGCGAGAAGATCAACGAGAACAACAACGAGCGCAAGAACATCGACCGGGAGATCACCCAGGAAGCCCTGGAAATGGTCCAGTCCGGCGCCTGCCTCGCCCGCGAGAACGCCACGATCGTCTATAACCCCAAGTGGAGCAAGGGCGTCGTGGGCATCGTCGCCTCCCGCCTCGTGGAGGCCTACTACAAGCCCACGGTCGTGCTGACCAAGTCGAACGGTTTCGTGACGGGGTCCGCGCGCAGCATCGCCGGCTTCGACCTCTACGAAGCCATCGAGAACTGCGCCGACCTGCTGGAGAACTTCGGCGGGCACGTCTATGCCGCCGGACTCACCATGAAGGAGGAGAACCTCGAGGAGTTCGCCCGGCGCATGGACGCGTTCATCTCCGGCAAGATCACGTCCGAAATGCTCATCCCGGTGGTGGAGATCGACGCGAAGCTGGACTTCGCCCAGATCACGCCCAAATTCTCACGCATCCTCAAGCAGTTCCAGCCCTTCGGGCCCGGCAACAACAATCCGATCTTCATGACCGAGAATGTCTATGACGCCGGCTCGGGCCGCAAGGTCGGCGGGGGCGGCGTGCACCTCAAGTTGGACCTCATCCAGGAGTCGCAGCCCTACCACCAGATCCCGTCCATCGCCTTCAACATGGCGGACTACTACGACTACATCCGCGAAGGCAACCCGATCGACATCTGCTATGCCATCGTGGAGAACTACTACCGCGGCTCCGCCTCCATCCAGCTCCGCATCCGCGACATCCGAGAGCGGGAGGATATCCTGTAAAATATGAAGAAAGGCTCCGTCATTGCCCGCTTCCTGCTGGGGACGCTGCTGTCCTGCGGCATCCTGGCCGCTTTGCTGTATTTCAGCCTTCCCTTCGGCGAGAACTATCTTGCCGGGGTCTTCGAAGAAAGCGCGGCCGGCAAGCTGATGGAGAGGACCCAGGACATCTGGGGTGGGGTCCTGATCGGCATGAACCTCGTCGCCCTGGCGGGCCTGGTGATCTGTCCGAAGAAGGGCGTCCCCCTGTTTCCCGCCATTTGCGGCCTCCTGCTGCTGTGCGCACTGCTGGTCATTCTGGGTGCCAAGCCGTTCCTGGCAGGGCTGATCCAGTTCGGCCGCATGAACAGTTTCATGATGATTTCCGGCGGCGTCCTGCTGGTGCTGCTGATGTATTTCCTCGGTTCGCGCAGCATTCCGCTTGTCCGCGCCGCCGAGGGGCTCAGGGACAGTTTCCCGCGCGGCCTCCGCATCGCCGAAGGGCTGCTGGTCACGCTCTTTGCCGGAGCGGCGGTCTATTTTGCCATCCGGACGATGCGCTGGTACCTGCCTCCCGTCGCCATCCTGCTGGCGCTGCTGCCCGGCACCCTGTGCGAATGGTGGCTCGCGAAACGCCGCTCGGGAGCGCGCCCGGGCTACCTCTGCCTGCGGACCCTTCGGGGCATCGGCCTGGTGGCCTTCTGTCCGGTCACCGTCCCCGTGCTGCTCTACGCCCTGTTCTCTTCGAAATCCCGGTAAAGCCATGTACAACTACAAAAAAGTCAAACGCATCAGTTCTAACCTCTTCGAGGATGGGAATCCGCGCTATATCGTCAGTATCGACAACCACCAAGAGCTCATGCGGGCCCTCACCGATTTCTGCAAGCTCATGAATATCCGCTGCGGCCAGGTGCGCGGCATCGGCGCCATCAGCGAGGCCACCTTCCGGATGTACGACCCGGCGACGAAACAGTACGTGGACAAGACCTTCTCCGAGCAGATGGAGATCACGGGCATCACCGGCAACATCTCCAAGAAAGACGGAGAGCCCTATCTGCACGTCCACGCGACCTGCAGCCGCGCGGACTACAGCTGCGTCGGCGGCCACCTGCTCAGCGCCCGGATCAACGGCGCCTGCGAACTGCTGGTCGACAAGTTCGGCGACACCAAAGTCGGCCGCAAATTCGACGAGGAGACGGGACTGTATCTTTACGATTTTTAGCTTCTATTTGCACCCCAAGACAGCAAGGATGGCGTCATCCATCCTGTAGCGTTCGATAGCAGGAATTCCGGAACAGAATCAGCCCAAAAACAGTTACAGAATCGGGTTTTCCCGATTCTGTAACTGAATTCAGCCGTTTTCTGTAACGGATTATTCGTGGGGCGCTCTAGAACAGCGTCGGCTCGTCGAAGATGTCACCGGGGAGGTCCGGGATGTCGTCGGGGTTGACCGGAGCGGGTTCGTCCTCCACGACCGGTTGGGTTGGAGATTGCCGATCGTAGTCGGCAATGACGGTTCCGTCAGCAGTGACCTCCTGGTCATCCCCAACCTGCGTGTCATCCCCGACCTGATCGGGGATCTCCTCTTCTTCCGGCTCATCGACGATGAGCGGCTCGACGAAACGGACGCTCTTGACCTCGCCGCGCTCGGCGCACTTCTTGCCCTTGGCGGCGTAGCCCTTCTTGCCGATCCACTCCTCGGCCTCGATGGCCTCGGGCTCCTTGTCCTCCAGCTTCCAGACCACTTCGTAGCGGGCGTGCTTGTCGCCGCTGAGGTCCACCAGGTAGGACTTGGGAGCGTCGGAGATGAAGCTGAGCGGGGTGTTGTCGCTGACCACGAAGGAGAATCGCTTGACGTAGAAACTCTTGACCGCGCCGTCCCAGTAGAGGGCGGTGAAGGTCTTGTCCGGGTCGAATTTCTCGATCAGCAGGACGTCGCCCTGGTAGCGGTTGACCAGGTCGAAGGAGGTGGTGTAGAAGGTGCCGTTCTTGAACACGGCGAGCACCTTGTCGTCGTCCTTGAACTGCCCGAGGTACAGGCCGTGGCCGTCCTCGTTGAGTTTCTGGATGTCGGTGTCGTACCAGATGTCCTTGCCGGTGATGGTGCTCACGCCCTTGCTCTTGAGGGTGATGTTGCGGATGGCGTTCTTGCTCACGAGGTTGCCGCGGGCCGTCTTGCTCTTGACCGCCAGGGTCGAGAAGTCGTACTCGAAGCTGGTCTTCTTGAGCTTCGGCTTGGGCCGCAGGGCCACGCGCACGGTCTCGGCCTCGCCGTTGTGGTTGGCCGTGAACCAGACGATCTGCGAGCCGTCCTCGCCGGTGGTGATGTCGTATTCCTTGTCGCGCGTGATGGAGGTCACAGCAAAGCGTTTCGCGTAGTAGATGGAGCTCTTGCCTTCGCGGTAGATGACGTTGTAGATGGTGCGGGAGTCGCCGCGGTTGAACAGGCCCACGTACAGCAGGTCCTTGCCGAAGAAGGCCTTGTCCTCCACCTTGGTGATGCGGTACTTGCCGTCCCGGCCGATGACGATGATCTCGGAGAGGTCGGAGCAGTCGCAGAGGTACTCACCCTCGTCGCGCTTGAGGCCGATGCCCACGAAGCCTTCCGCGAGGTTGGCGTAGAGCTTCGCGTTGTTGTTGATGACCTTGGTGGCGGCGATGGTCTCGAAGCCCGTGAGTTCGGTGCGGCGCGGATAGTCCTTGCCGTACTTCTTCTTCAGGGCCTTGAACCAGTCGATGGTGTAGCGGTCGATGTGCTCGATGTTGTCGCGCACGACGGCCATCTGTTCCTCCAGGGCGAGGATCTTCTCGTCGATGGCCTTGGTGTCGAACTTGGAGATCTTGCGGACCGGCTTCTCTACGAGCTTGAGGATGTCGTCCAGGGTGATCTCCCGGCGGAAGAGATCCTGGTAGTTCTTCATCTGCGTGAAGATGTCCTGGATCTGCGTCTCCCAGTCCTTCTGGTCCTGCTCGAGGACCTTGTAGATGCGGTTCTCGAAGAAAATGCGCTCCAGGGAGCTGTAGTGCCAGTCGGCCTCCAGTTCGTCCAGCTTGATCTGCAGCTCCTGGAGCAGCAGGTCGCGGGTGTGGTAGGTGCCGTACTCGAGGATGTCGTGAACCGTCAGGAACTGCGGCTTGTTGTCCTTGATCACGCAGGCGTTCGGCGCAATGTTGACTTCGCAGTCCGTGAAGGCGTACAGGGCGTCGATGGTCTTGTCCGGGGAGACGTCGTTGGGCAGGTGGATGAGGATGTCCACCTTGTCGGTGGTCATGTCCTCGATCTTCTTGATCTTGATCTTGCCCTTGTCCTTGGCCCGGAGGACGGAATCGATGATGTCCTTGGTGTATTTCCCGTAGGGGATTTCCGTGATGGCCACGGTGTTCTTGTCGATCTTCTCGATGCGGGCGCGCACCTTGACGGAGCCGCCCCGCTTGCCCTGCATGTACTTGCTGCAGTCGGCGAAGCCGCCGGTCGGGAAGTCGGGGTAGATCTCGTAGGGCTTGCCTTCGAGGATGGCGACGGAGGCGTCGAGCAGTTCGTTGAAGTTGTGCGGAAGAATCTTGGATGCGAGACCCACACCGATGCCCTCCGTGCCCTGCGCGAGCAGCAGCGGGAAGCGCACCGGGAGCTCGGTCGGCTCCTGGTTGCGGCCGTCGTAGGAGTTCATCCAGTGCGTCACCTTCGGGTCGAAGACCACCTCCTTGGCGAACTTGCTGAGCCGGGCCTCGATGTATCGCGGCGCGGCGTTGGAGTCGCCGGTGAGGATGTTGCCCCAGTTACCCTGGCAGTCCACGGTGAAGCCTTTCTGGCCCAGCTGGACGAGGGCGCCGAGGATGGACTGGTCGCCGTGCGGGTGGTACTGCATGGCCTGGCCGACGATGTTGGCGACCTTGGTGTAGGCGCCGTCATCCATCTTGTACATGGCATGCAGCACGCGCCGCTGCACGGGCTTGAGTCCGTCCACGATGTGCGGCACGGCCCGGTGCAGGATCACGTACGAGGCGTAGTCCAGGTACCAGTCCTTGAACATGCCGGAAAGCTTGAACTTGTGTGCGTCCGCCTCCAGCATCTTGTCAAAGCGGCCCGAGGATTCCCCCTCGTCTTCGATGACCTTGTCTTCGTCTTCGATGATCTCTTCTTCGGTGATGATGTTCTCTTCTTCCATAGGTCCTAGTCTTCGTATCCGAATTTGCGCAGTTCGCGCCGGCTCTCCCGCCAGTCGGGATCCACCTTGACGTAAATCTGCAGGAAGACTTTCTTCTGGAAGAAGTCTTCCATGTCAATGCGGGCCTGGGTGCCCACTTTCTTGAGGGCCGCGCCCTGGCGGCCGATGATGATGCCTTTCTGGGATTCGCGCATCACGTAGATGACGGCGCCGATGTCGTAGCGCTCCGCGCCCTCCTTGAAGCTCTCGATGCCCACCTCGCAGCAGTACGGGATCTCCTCCTTGTAGTTCAGCAGGATCTTCTCCCGGATGATTTCCGAGGCGAAGAAGCGGAGGTTCCGGTCTGTGAAGGCATCCTTGTCAAACCACGGCGGGCATTCCGGAAGCCGTGCGAGGACGGCGTCCAGAATGCTCTCGAGGTTGAACTTCTCCTGGGCGGAAGCCGGGATGACCGTGGCCGCGGGGAGTTTCTCCTGCCAGTAGGCGAGGAGCGCCGTCACGCGCGGCTGGTCGCTGACGTCGATCTTGTTGACCACCACGACCACGGGACAGTCCACGTGGGAGAGTTTCTCCACGTACTCGCTGTTCTTGTCGGGGGTTTCCACCGTGTCCGTGACATAGAGAATGACGTCGGCGTCGCCGATGGCGCCGTCCACGAAATTCATCATGTTCTGCTGGAGACGGTAGCTGGGCTTGAGGATGCCCGGCGTGTCGGAATAGACAATCTGCCAGTCCTCGCCGTTCACGATGCCCATGATGCGGTGGCGCGTGGTCTGCGCCTTCGCCGTCACGATGGAGAGCTTTTCGCCCACCAGCGCGTTCATCAGCGTCGATTTCCCGACGTTCGGGTTGCCGATGATGCAAACGAATCCGGAGCGGTGTGCCATACTACACGTAAGCCCCCATCTTCAGAATGTTGGTCTCGCCTTCGGTGAGGTAGCGCCACTCGCCCTTCTTGAGGCCCTTCTTGGTCAGGCCCGCAAAGTACACGCGGTCGAGCGCCTTGACGTTGTAGCCGAGGGTCTCGAAGATGCGGCGCACGATGCGGTTCTTGCCGGAGTGGATCTCGATGCCGAGCTTGCGCTTGTCCTTCTCGTCGATGTATTCGAGTTCGTCGGCCTGGACTTCGCCGTCGCTGAGTTCGATGCCGGAGAGGATCCGGTCGAAGTCTTCCTGGCTCAGCGGCTTGTCGAGGGCCACCTGGTAAATCTTCTTTTTGTCGTAGGAGGGGTGCGTGAGCCGTTCGGCGATCTCGCCGTCGTTGGTCAGCATCAGCACGCCGGTCGTGTTCTTGTCGAGCCGGCCCACGGGGTACACGCGTGTGGGGCAGTTCTTGACAAGGTCGACGACGGTCTTCTCGGCGTGGGGGTCGCTGGCCGTGGTCACGAAGCCCTTCGGCTTGTTCATCACGATGTAGACCTTCTCCTCGCCCTTGAGACGCTCGCCGTTGAAGCGGATGTCGTCGGTGAAGATGTTGACTTTCGTGCCCAGTTCGGTCACCACCTCGCCGTTGACGGTCACGACACCGGCCTGGATGAGGGTGTCGGCTTCCCGGCGGGAGCAGACGCCCGAATTGGCGATGAACTTGTTGAGGCGGACGGTGTCCTGGATCGGAGCCGTGTACGGTGCTTCGCTGCTCTCGCTGCCGTTCACGACGGGACGGCGGCTGATCATGCGGTTGATGCCTTCCGTGGACTCACGGGTGAAGTTGGGCTTGCGGCCCGGTTTCTTGAAGCCGGGCTTCGGACGGCCCTGGCCGCCCGCCGGCTTGCGCGGACCGGCGCTGCGGTGCTCCCCGTAGCTGCTGCGTCCCTCGCTGTTGTACGGGCGCTGGGGACGGTCGCCATACTGGCGCGGCCTGCGGTCGCCGTAACCGCCCTCGCGGTTGCCGTAGCCTCCTTCACGGTTGCTGTAGCCACCTTCGCGGTTGCCGTAGCCTCCTTCACGGTGGCCATAACCGCCTTCGCGATTGCCGTAGCCGCCCTCGCGGTGGCCATAGCCTCCTTCGCGGCTGCCGTAGTTGCTGCGGCCCTCGCCGTACGGACGGCGTTCGCCATAGCTGTTGCCGTGGCTGCCGTAATTGCCGCCGCGGCTGTTGTAGCTGCCGCCTTCGCGGTGTCCGTAGCCGCCCTGGCGGTTCTCACCGTAGGGGCGCGGCTTGCGGTCGCCGTAGCTGCTGGTTCTGTGTTCGTCGTACTCGCTGCGATGCGCACCGGGCGTGTACTCTACTTTTTCGGATTCAGGGCGCGGCCCTGCTGTTTTCCGCGGTCTAAGTTTTCGGCCTTCTTTGGTAAACTGATCCATCTCTTTACTTGAGGTTAAAATAATAAGTAATGGTGCCCTCCTGCATGGCGGGAGCGTCCGCGCTCATGTTGAAATGCGTCTCCAGAGCGGCTTTGCGCGCCGCGGCAGAGAGGGTCTTGTCTAAAACGGTGGTGCCGTCGCCTCCCGGCACGGCCTTGACTACGTTGCCGTAGTTGTCCACCCAGATGTTCACAACCACGATACCGCTCTCCTGCACGTTGTAGGCCGGCCGGGGGATGTTTCCCACGGTGTTTCGGCCCTGGACGTGCGCGTTGGGCTTGCCGTCGGTGCGGCCGGACTCCGTGTTGCCCCGGGCCTGTCCGGCCTTGAAGGCATCCGTCGCCTCGTCTGCACTGTGCGGTGCGGTAAGGGTCGTATCTTTCCTGGCCATGCCGGGAAAGGCGGCGCGCGGGTCCAGCGCGGGCTCTTTCGTCGTCACGGCCGGCACCTCCACGTCGCCGGCGGGGTCGGGCTGCGTCTGCGGGGTCTCGTTGGGCCGGTCGGCCTCAAACGGGGAATCGCTTTGCTGCGCCAACTCGACGGGGCGTGCGAGGTCAGTCTCCTCCGCCATCGGCTGCTCGCCCTGCAACTGCTGCTCCAGGATTTCGGGCGCTTCGCTGAAATCGATGAGCATGGGCTGCTCCTGCGGCGGGGGATAGAGGTACTTCAGGCCGGAGAAGGACACGAGCACGACGGCGCAGACGTGGACGGCCGCCGACATGAAAATGCCGGTGATCCTGGCGTTGCGCTCGCGCTTCTGTGCGATTCTCTGGTCGTTCTGCATGGCTTACTCTGGCTGTGTGGCCAGGATAACTTTGTAGTGGTTCCGCTTGGCGATGTTCATGACCTGCACGATCTCGCCGATCGGCACGCTTTCGTCGGAGAAGATCGAGAAGGTCGGATCTTCTTCGCTCTGGAGCAGGCCCACGATTTCGTCCTCCACCTCGGAGAACGCCACCGGCTCCTGGGCTCCGTTGATGTGATACGTGTAGCGGTCGTTGCCCCAATCCTTGATGGAGACGCTCACCGTGGCCTTTGCGCCCACCTGGCCGGTGCTCTTCGGGAGCAGGAGCTTCAAGGCGTTGGGGTTGACCAGGGTGGAAGTCACCAGGAAGAAGATCAGCAGCAGGAACACGATGTCCGTCATCGAGGACATCGCGATGTTGGGATCCGCCTTGGTGAAACGCTTGAGGGCCATCGCTATTCTTCGTTATTGGCTTCGGCGGCGGGCTCGCCGAGCATGTCCATGAACTTGATGGTCGCGCTCTCCATGCTGTACACCAGGCTGGAGATGCGGGCCGTCAGGAAGTTGTAGCCGAAGTAGGCGAGGATACCGACGATCAGACCGCCGACCGTGGTGATCATGGCGGTGTAAATGCCGCTCGACAGGAGCGTGATGTCGATGTTGTTGCCGGCGTTGGACATGTTGAAGAACGCCTGCACCATGCCGATCACCGTGCCGAGGAAACCGATCATCGGGGCGCCGCCGGCGATGGTGGCGAGGTAGGGAAGGCCTTTCTCCAGGCGGGCCACCTCCACGTTGCCGACATTCTCGATGGCGGCCTGCACGTCGGTGGCGGGCTTGCCGATGCGGGCGATGCCGGCCTCGACCATCCGGGCGACGGGCGCGTCGTACTTGCTGCAGAGCGTCCGGGCGGACTTGATCTTTCCTTCGTGGATGTAGTCGCGGATGTCGTTCATGAAATCCTTGTCGATCTTGCCGGCCTGGCGGATGATCCACCACTTCTTGCCGAAGATGTAGATGGCGACGAAGGACAGGAGGAGGAGCACCATCATGAGCCAGCCGCCTTTCACGGCCATCTCGAAGAGGGAATACGACATTTCCTGCTGCACGGGGGCAGCCTGGGCGATGCCGGTCTGGAGGAAATTAAACAACATATCTCAGGTTCTTTTGTTAACCAACAATAGCAAATAATCTGCCTATTAGGGCATAATCGTACAAATATACGATTATTTAGCAGAATCCGCAAATTCTGCGCCGTTACCCTTCGGGTATCCTGTCATTTACAGGTCCTGCCAAGGTTGGTGATTTCGAATCGGAGATTCCGGGTCGCAGCCCGGAATGACTCTGGCGGTCGCCGGGGTCGGAGCGGAGCGACGCAGGGGGTCTGGGGGAAACGTCCCCCAGTCATAAGGGCCGGCTGTTGCCGTCAGATGACCTCCAGGTCGGCTTCCGGCAACCAGCCCTGGCGGCCGTCGGCCAGCTCGATGTTGCGCCAGGAGCCGACGCTGTCGAGGAGCTTCACCTTGGTGCCCTCGTGGAGGACGAAGAGATCTTTGGCGGAGTCGCGGCCCGGGGAGCTCTGGACCGTGGTCACGGGGCGCGTGACGATGGCGCTGTCGGCCTTGCGGTAGTCCGTGCGCTGCCAGAAAGCGAAACTCAGGCAGAGCGCGCACAGCACCAGCGCCACGATCCCGGCGATGAAGCCGCCGCGGCGCGCCGGCACGCTGCGTCCCAGCAGGAACAGCAGCACACAGCCGAGCGTCACGGCCAGCAGCACCAGGAAGAGCGCCGCCCAGGTGTCGGAGGGCAGCATCCAGCACAGCTTGCGGCCCCAGGCTTCCAGGAAGAACTCCGGCACGGCCTCGATCTTGTCCTGGAGGAGCGTCTGCGCAAAGGCGAGGTTGTAGCGGGCGTCGGCGTAGGAAGGATCCAGTTTGAGCGCCCGCTCGTAGTTCAGGATGGCGTGGGCGAGGTCGTCCTGCTTGAACAGGGCGTCGCCCAGGTTGCAGTACAGCTGCGGGCTCTCCAGCCCGAGCGCCCGCAGGTCGCTCCAGGCCTTGGCGGCCGCAGCCCAGTCGCCGTCGGAATAGGCCGCGACACCCGCCGTCCAGAGTGAATCGGGATAATCGGCCTGCTGCGCGGAAACGAAATGCGCGGGCAGCAGCAGGAACAGCGCCAGCAGCGCGGCGGCGCCGGCGCCCGGTTTGCGCGGGGCTCTTCTCATACTTTCATCGATGGCGGAAATGACCGAGACCGCCTGCTCGTAATGGGTATTCATCGCATCGTGACCGGCGTCGGGCGCATAGCGGGCGAACTCGCAGGCGTCCAGCAGACCGGTGAATTCGGCTGCAATGGCCTCCGAGACGCCGTTATCGGCCAGCCGGGCGGAGATGTTCTCCTTGCTGAGGTCGGCGGCGTCGAGGTTGAGTTTGTCGGAGACGAAGCCCAGCAGGGCGCGGTGCAGCTCTTCGTAGAAGGCCGTGTAGAGGTTTCCATGCAGGAAGGAGCCTGCCTGGGCGAGGCGCTTGCGCGCCATCTTGGTGGCCGCCCGGTTCTTGCTTCCCGCCACGTCGGCACGCATCGCGGCCGCCTTGCGCAGCGCGAACCAGATGCCGGCGGCGAGCACCAGCAGCAGGACCGTCAGGATCCAGAAAGCCGGCGAACCGACGAAGAAATGCCCCACGGAAGCCAGCGAACCCGGTTTCGAAGCGATGAAGCGGATGTCGCTGCCGAGGTCGCGCACGTCCTTGGCGCGGGAGGTCTGCACGAGCTGGCCTCCGGTCTGTCCGGCGCCCGTATCGGCGCCCTTGCCGACGCGCACCGGCAGCTCCTGGCTGCGCAGGGTCACGTACTTGCGCGACGCGAGGTCGAAGTAGCTGTACTCCACGGGCCCGAGGACGAAGTCGCCGTGGCTCCGCGGGATGAAGGGATATTCGAATACTTTTCCGCCGGAGACGTCGGAAGTCTTGACGTCATAGACCTCGAAATCCGGCGGGAAACTGACCTTGGGAGCCTCCAGGAGGGAGGTGTTGCCCGTGCCCGTGACGGTGATGCGCAGCGAGGCGGCGTCATGGGTGAGCAGGGAATCGCGCGTGAGTGCGGCGCTCATCTTGAAGGAGCCCACGCCCCCGCCGAAGGAGGCGGGCGCGCCGGCAGGCAGGGCGCTGACCTGGATGGTCATCGGCTGCGTGGTCACGCGCTTGCGGATGGTCTGGTAGTCGTCCTGGAAGAAATCGTCGAAGATGCTGCCGGTCGAGGGGCGCTGCGTGCGGATGTTGACCAGGCAGACGAGCTCGGCCGGATCGATGGTGACCGCACCCGCCTTCTGCGGCACGAGGTTCCAGCTGCGCAGCACGGCGCTGTTGTAGATCTTGTCCCCGACGCTCTCGCGGCGGAATTCGATCTGGCTGGGCGCCTGCACTTCCTGGCTCCAGAAGCCGTTGAATGTCGGGAACCTGGCGTCCTCGAAGCCGGCGATATTGACCCGCTGATAGAGCTTGAGCGTGGCGGTGACCGTCTCGCCCACCATGACGTTGCGCTTGCTGAGCGTCAGCCGCAGGAACATGTCGTCCGCCGACACGGTCCCGGTCTGCGCGCTGCCCTGCTGGGAGCGGCCCTGGCCGGACTGGCCGGACTGCCCCTGCTGTCCCTGGGCTGCTGCGCCGTCGCTCACGACCTCGATGGTCGGCCGGGAAGAAACGTATTTCTCGCCCTTGACCGTCGCCTCTGCCGCGGCCAGCTGGAAGCGGCCGGTGTTCTTCGGCAGCAGGATGTAGGTGTAGGTCGTCTGGGACGAATGGGTACGCTTACCGTTGATGAAGGAAGTGGACGAGGAGTGGCCCTGCTGCGGCCCCCAGACCAACTGGAAATCCGAGCCGGGCTCCCAGTGGAAGTCGCTCGGCCGGTCCTCCCCGCTGATGATGAAGGTCAGGTTGAACTGCTCGTTCACGCCCACGAGGTTGGGCGCCTGGACTTTGATGGACGTCTGGGCAGAAGCGGCCAGCGCGCACAAGGCGGCGGCCATCCATGCTATGAGTTTTTTCATCACCAATTCTTTTCTTTCTGACGCGATTTCAGCAGCGCGGCCTTCTCCTTGTTCACCTTGTCCTGGGTCTCCTTCTCCTTGGCCTGGATGGCCCGGAGCATCTGCTGGGCCTGCTGGGGAGAAATCTGGGGCTCCTGTTGCTGCTGTTGCTGCTGTTGTTGTTGATTCTGGTTATTCTGATCCTGCTGCTGATCCTGGTCCTGATTCTGGTTTTGATCCTGATTCTGGTCCTGGTTCTGCTGCTGGTCCTGGTTGTTCTGGTCTTGATTCTGGTCCTGATTTTGGTTCTGATCCTGGTTCTGATCCTGGTTCTGATCCTGGTTCTGATCCTGGTTCTGCTGGTTGTCGCCGCCACCGCCCTGCTGGTTCTGCAGCATCTTCTTGGCGTAGATGTAGTTCTCCTTGGCGTCCAGATCGCCCGGATCCTGCAGAAGCGCCTGCCGGAAGGCCTGCACGGCCGCCTGGTAGTCCTGCTGCTGCAGTGCGGCGTCGCCGGCGTTGTAGTGGTACTGCGCCGGGAGGCCCGGCTGCTCCTTCACGCTTTCCAGGGCCTTCGCCGCCCCGGCCCAGTCCTCCTGGCGGTAGAGCGCGGAGGCGAGGTTGTAGTTCGCGGTCACGGAGGTGGAATCCTTGAGCACCGCCTTGCGGTAGTCGATCTCCGACTCCTTGAAACGCCCGCGGCCGAACTTGCGGTTGCCGGCGCGGACATCATGTTTGTCCGCCTGCGCAAAGGCGGGCAGACTGCAGAGTATCAGGAATATGAGTAAGACCTTTTTCATTCGAACAAGCGTTTTTTGGACCGCCGCTCGCCGATCAGCATCTCCAGTACGAAGAAGAGCAGCGCGGCAGCGAAGAAATACATATACTGTTCGTCATACTCCTCGAAGACCACGTTGTTGAAACGCTCGTCCTCGAGCTTGCGGATCTCGTCGAGAATGGGGTTGAGGCCGAATTCCTCGCCACCGGCGTGGACGTAGGCGCCGTTGCCGACGGAGGCGATCTTCTTGAGGGTCTCCTCGTCGAGGCGGGTGACGACGATGTTGCCGTCCTTGTCCTTCATCAGGTCACCGTCCTTGGGGATGGGCTGGCCCCGCAGGGAGCCCACGCCGATCGTGTAGACGCGGATGCCCGTGTCGGCCACCTGCCGGGCGGCGTCCACGGGATCGTCCTCATGGTTCTCGCCGTCAGTGATGACGATGATGGCGCGGCTCTTCTCACTCTGCGTGCTGAAGCTCTTGGCCGCCGTCAGGATGGCGTCGCCGATGGCCGTACCCTGCACGGGCACAGACTCGGTGTTGATGGAATTGAGGAACATCTTCGCGGATACGTAGTCCGTCGTGATCGGCAGCTGCACGAAGGAGCTGCCGGCGAAGATGATCAGGCCGATGCGGTCTCCGTCCAGGCGGTCCACGATGCGGGAGATGGCCAGCTTGGCCCGCGACAGGCGATCCGGGGTATAGTCCTGGGCCAGCATCGAATTGGACACGTCCAGGCAGATCATGATTTCGGCGCCCTTGGTCTCGCGCTCCACGAGCTTGGCACCCAGCATCGGGCGGGCCAGGCCGACCGCGAAGCAGGCAAAGCCCAGGCAGAACAGGACGGTCCGCCACCAGCCTTTGGCGCCGGACCAGGAGGGCATCAGGGCGTCCACGAGCGCTTCCTCGCCGAAACGGCGCACGCGGCGCCGGCGGGCACGCCGCAGCAGGGCGTATCCGAGCAGGATCACCGGGACGAGCAGCAGCAGCCACAGAAAATGGGCACGGGCAAACATCAACATACTACGGCATCCTCCTCAATACAAGCACGACCAGCAGTTCGAGCAGCAGGCAGATAAGCGCAGCCACGCCGAAGCGGCCGAACAGTTCTTTATAGACGGGGAAGCTGTCCACCGTGGTGCGCGCTTTCTCCATCTTGTTGATTTCCGAATAAATCTCCGCGAGCTTGGTGTTGTCCGTGGCGCGGAAGTAGCGTCCGCCCGTGGCGTCGGCGATGCCCTTGAGCAGATCCTCGTCGATCTCGACCTGCACCTTCTGCATCTCCACGCCCCAGGGGGTCATCACCGGGTAAGGGGCCATGCCGTTGGCGCCTACGCCGATCGTATAGACGCGGACACCGTAGGTCCTGGCAATCTCGGCGGCCGTCTGCGGGGCCACCTCGCCGCTGTTGTTCACGCCGTCCGTGAGCAGGATCACCACGCGGCTCGGAGCATCGGAATCCATCATGCGCGCCACGGCGGTGGCGAGACCGTTGCCGATGGCGGTGCCGTCCTCGATGAGGTCGGTCTGCACCTCCTTCATCAGGTTGATGAGGGTGGCGCGGTCGGTGGTCAGCGGGCACTGCGTGTAGCTTTCGCCCGCAAATACTACGATACCCATGCGGTCGGTGGGCCGCTGGGCGATGAATTCGATGGCGATGTCCTTGGCCGCGCTGAGGCGGTCAGGCGTGAAGTCGCGCGCCAGCATACTCGTCGACACGTCCATGGCCAGTACGATGTCGATGCCCTCCGTGTCGCGCTTCTCCACTTCGGAGGACGAGCGCGGGCGCGCCAGGGCGATGATGATCAGGCACAGCGCCGCGGTGCGGAGCACCATCGGCAGATGCCGGATCACGCCCAGCGCCGAACGGCCGCCCTGCAGCCAGGGCGACGCCGTGGAGACGCGCAGGTGCGGACGCCGGCCCGCCAGCTCCCGGTATACGTAGAGCGCGACGAGCAGCAGCGGCACGAGCAGCAGCCAGAGTAGGGAAGGATACTCAAAGTTCATGTTCGTCCTTCTGCTCCTCCTCAAGCACGGTCTGGTAGGTGGATGTCACGAAGCGGACGGCCGTCGGCAGCGCGCGGGCGTTCTCTTCCTGCGAAGCGGTGTGCTTCGCGAATTTGACGAAGTCGGCGCACTCGAAGACCTCGCGCAGCTCCTCGCGCAAGTCCGCCGGCAGGTCTTCCGCCTGCTTCAGCGCCTCGAAGAGCTCGGCCGTCGTCATCTCCGGCGCATCCACGCCGAAGCGGTCTTCGATATAATTCTTGAGGGCGTCGGTAATGCCCGAATAATAGGATTTCTGCTTGTCCGGTGCCCAGAACTTGTCGCCGCGCCACTTGTCCAGTTCGCGCAGCGCCACAATGTAGGCGGGGTCCTTCGGCTTGTCCGCACCGGCGGCCTGGCGGCGGTGCAGCTGGATCAGGCAGACCGCCAGGATCACAAGCGCGGCCAGCAGCCACAAGCCGGCGATCCAGGGAAGCAACTCGCGGAAGGTCAGCGGATAGCGCATCTGTCCCTTGATATCGTGGATCTGGAAGGTGGCCGTATCGACCGGCATCGTCTTCACTTCCATGTCCAGGCCCTCGAAGAGCAGGGTGTCCGTGCCGCGCAGCACGGGGATGGGCGGCAGGTGATAGAGTCCCTCTTCGAAGGGGGCCAGCACGATGCTGCCGCGGATGCTGTAAAGCTTCGCGCGCTCCCGGCTACCCGGCTGGCGGACGCGCAGGCGGGCCGTGGTGTCGATCTGCCAGCTGCGCACGAGCGTCAGGGTGTCGTTCGACGCGCCCGAGAAATCGGGCAGCGCGACCGGCGTACCTTCCGCCAGGCTGTCAAGCTGGAAACCGTATTCGAGCTGGTCGGCGATGAGGATGGAATCCCGGGGCTGGAGCGGCTTCAGGTAAGCCTGTCCCGCCGGGACCATGTCCAGCATGGCTGCCAGTATGAGTGTCAACACTTTCATCTTCGGTTGAACAGGGCCATCAGGCCCTTGACATAATCGTCGTCCGTGGCAATGTCCACGTGGTCGACCTGGTATTTGTTCAGCAGGCTCTCCTCCCGGGCGGACAGGTCGGCAAACCAGCGCTCATAGGCGGCGCGGACCTTGCGGCTGTCCGTGTTCACCCAGGCTCCCTCGCCCGACTCGCTGTCCTTGATGTGCACGAGGCCCACGGCGGGCAGGGCCCGCTCCCGGGGGTCGTGTACCTGGATGACGCTGAGGTCATGGCGGTTCACCGCGACCTTGAGCGCCTCCTCGTAGCGGGGGTTGCCGGCGGCGTCGGTGTCGAGCATGTCGCTCAGCAGGAAGGCCGTACATTTCTTCTTGATGGCGTTCGTGAGGAACTTCAGCGCAGCGCCGATGTCCGTGCCGTCGGAAGCGGGCTGCAGCTCCAGCATCTCGCGGATGATGTGCAGCAGGTGCGAACGGCCCTTTCCCGGCGGGATGAATTTCTCGACATGGTCGGAAAAGAAGAGCGCACCCACCTTGTCGTTGTTGAGGATGGCGCTGAAGGAGAGCACGGCCGCGATTTCCGCGATGCGCTCGCGCTTGGTCAGGGCCGCCGTGCCGAACAGGCCCGAGCGGCTCACGTCCACGAGCAGCACCACCGTCAGCTCTCGCTCTTCCTCGTACACCTTCACGTACGGGGCGCGCAGGCGCGCCGTCACGTTCCAGTCCATCGAGCGCACGTCATCCCCCCACTGGTACTCCCGCACCTCGCTGAAGGCCATACCCCGGCCCTTGAAGGCCGAATGGTACTCGCCGGCAAAAATCTGGTGGGAGAGCGCCTTGGTCTTGATCTCGATCTTCCTGACTTTCTTCAGGAGAGCGGTCGCGCTGGTATTAAGGGACGATGACGGCATTGATGACCTGATCGATAATCTCTTCCGGCGTCACGTTCTCGGCCTCGGCCTCGTAGGTCAGGCCGATACGGTGGCGCAGTACCTCCGGGCACACGGCCCGCACGTCCTCGGGGATGACATAGCCGCGGCGCTTGATGAAAGCGTAGGCCTTGGCCGCCATCGACAGGCTGATGCTCGCACGCGGCGAGCCGCCGAAGGAAATCAGATCCTTGAGGCCCTTCAGCCCGTACTCTTCCGGGGTGCGGGTGGCGTACACGATATCCACGATATAGCGTTCGATCTTCTCGTCCATGTAGACGTCGCGCACGACGCTGCGGGCGCGGACGATGTCCTCCGGGCTCACGACGGCGCTGGCCTTGGGGAACACGCCGGTGTTGTTCATCCGGATGATGAGTTTCTCCTCATCCTTCTTGGGGTAGCTCACCACGACCTTGAGCATGAAACGGTCCACCTGGGCCTCCGGGAGGGGGTAGGTGCCTTCCTGCTCGATCGGGTTCTGCGTGGCCATCACGAGGAAGGGCTCCGGCAGCTTGTAGGTCTGGTCGCCCAGGGTCACCTGGCGCTCCTGCATGGCTTCCAGCAGGGCGGACTGGACCTTGGCCGGGGCGCGGTTGATTTCGTCCGCCAGCACGAAGTTGGCGAAGACGGGGCCCTTGTGCACCTCGAAGGCTTCTTTTTTCTGGGAATAGATGAGCGTGCCCGTGACGTCGGCCGGCAGCAGGTCGGGGGTGAACTGGATACGGCTGAACTTGGCGTTGACCGCCTGGGACAGGGTGCTGATCGCAAGGGTTTTCGCCAGGCCCGGCACACCCTCGAGGAGGATGTGGCCGTCGGCCAGCATCGCGATCATCAGGTTCTCCACCAGGTGCTTCTGCCCCACGATGACCTTGCCCATCTCCAGGGAGAGGAGATCTACGAATGCGCTCTCCTGCTGGATGCGCTCGTTGAGCTCCTTGATGTTTACACTTTCCATATAATTCATTAATTTTGCAGTCAGTCAGTTTATGCGCTATCTTGTCAAGCTTTCGTATAACGGCGCGGACTTCTGCGGTTGGCAGATCCAGCCCGATGCTCCGAGTGTCCAGCAGGCGCTCGAAAGCGCCCTGTCCACCCTCCTGCACGCCCCCGTGGCCGTCACCGGCGCAGGCCGGACCGACACGGGCGTCAACGCAATCGGCTACGTCGCGCATTTTGACGCAGCCGGGGAACTTGACACGCATCAATTATGCTACAAATTAAATGCCATTCTGCCGCGTTCGATCGTGATCCACGAGGTGGCTGCGGCAGCTCCGGATTTCCATGCGCGCTTTGACGCCACGCGGCGCGAATACACCTACTTCCTGCATCGCGTAAAGGATCCGTTTGCGGATGCGTTTTCCTGTCTCTACACCTTCCCCGGCGTGGATTTCGACGCGATGAACGAAGCCGCCGCGGCGCTGCTCGGGCAGCATGATTTCCGCTGCTTCGAGAAGACGGGCGCCGACTCCAAGACCTCGGTCTGTACGGTCTCGGAAGCGGCCTGGCACCGCTACACGCCCACGCACCTGCAGCTCACCGGCCGCGACGGCGGGGACGACTACTGGTACTTCCGCATCGCCGCCGACCGGTTCCTTCGCAACATGGTCCGCGCCGTCGTCGGCACGCTCCTCGAGGTCGGCCGCGGCAAGCGCTCCGTCGCCGACTTCCAGTCCCTGATCCTCCCTTCGTCATTCGCCGGCTCGACCGGCGAATCCCAGCGCTCCCTTGCAGGCGAAAGCGCCCCGGGCAATGCTCTTTTCCTCAGCGAAGTGGATTACTAGCCATCGTCCTTCCCGACCTGATCGGGTATCTCCTACGATACTGCGAGTAGCCTGCATGAAATACAACAGGCTACTAGCACCCGGTGCTTCCGGCAGAGCCTGTGGGGGTGCAGCCATCCAAGCAAAAAATGCTTGTCTGCCTGCACCCCACAGGCTTTTCTGCCTCCAGCACCCGCGGCAGCCGCGTCCCACGCACACCCCCCCTTGTTCAAAAACACCTGCGGACCCGACCTTGATTTGGCGTCACTGTGGGCCCTGTCAAGTCCGCAGATGCGCGCCCCAGGCCGCCACCTGCGGACCCCACCACCCTTCTACGCCCTCCAGTGGCATGTCCCCTCCGCAGATGATTTTGATTAGGCCATTTAATTATTAATTTAGCATTTGCTATTAATTCGGTTGCCCTGAAACCTAGGAAATTTCACAAGCAATACACCTGATAGGTCAGTGAATGTCTGCGCGTAGGCGTGGACTCGACTTATCTAGTGTTGCGGGCTTCCTAGGGCCCCAGGGCATGGATTGGAAAAGTCCATGCCT
>CADAND010000003.1 GCA_902789245.1 uncultured Bacteroidia bacterium | reverse complement strand
GCCAAAGTATTGCTACCTCGCGCTGCCCCTCGACTTGCATGTGTTAAGCCTGCCGCTAGCGTTCATCCTGAGCCAGGATCAAACTCTTCTTTGTATATTCTTTATACTTCTAGTCTCTCCTGACACTCGATCAATTTCAAAAGAAATTAACGCTCTCGATTCTTAGTTTCTCGGTACTTGCTTGTACTTATCTTCCAGTATTTTCAATGATCTTCAATCCTTCCTCTCGGAAAGGGACTGCAAAGGTAAACCACTTTTTCGAAAATGCCAAATTTATTTTGAGAAATTTTTCAAAAAAGCAGATCAAGCAGTTCCTGCGTACTCAGACCATCGAAATAACGCCCCACGCAGGCCCCCGAAAGGGCCTCCTGCAAGGCGCTCCGGTCGTACCGCAGACCGGTAAGAATGGCGGCGAGGCCTTCGGCGGGCAGGGCGCCCTGGAAGTCGCCCGCGAAGCGCAGGGCGGTCAGCACGCCGCGGTCGAGTGAGACGTGCACCTCGACGGTGCCGCAGGCGAAGCGCGCCCGGCGGACCAGGTCCGCCCCGCGGGACTGCCCGTAGATCCACTCCCAGGTGGAGAACTTCGCGTCCGAGAGCGCCTGTACCTCCGCGCGGCGCGCGTCCTCGAAAGGCAGTTCCCCGTCGCCTGCCGCCAGAATCTCCCCCAGGGCAGCCTGCAGCGCATCCAGGGACGGGAATTGCGGCAGATAATCTTTCAGGTTGGCCACCCGGCTGCGCACGGAGGCGATGCCCTTGACGGCGAGCTTGGAGCCGGGCACATCCAGTGCACGGGCCAGGGTGTCCAGGTCCACGTCGTACATCAGCGTGCCGTGGATGATCTGCCGGTCGCGCCAGAGGCGGCGGGCATAGCCGGACACCTTCCGGCCCTCGACAAAGATGTCGTTGCGCCCGGTCAGCTCGGCCGGGACACCCAGCGCGCGCAGGGCCTGCGCGACCGGCTCCGGCGAGACTTCCCGCCCGACGATGGTGTAGTTGAGATTCTGCAGGTCGTGATAGACCGCGCCGCCTCCCGTCACCCGGCGGGCGAGCCGGATGTCGTTCGCCTCCAGGTAGCCGAGATTCACCTCGGTATAGACGTTCTGGTTGGCGCCCACGATCACGGACGGACGGTTGCGCCAGAGATAGAAAAAAACATCGTTCGACGGATACTGCTCCAGGCAGTACTCGTCGAACGACATATTGTACCAGGGGTCGGTCGAAGGGTTTGTCAGAAACCGCATACGGCGACCGGGGATTTACATTTCGTTGCCGACCTTGCGGGCGCGCTCCGGCTTGTCGAGGTTGATGCCGTCGCTGATGCCGACCTCCACGAGGACGTTCCAACCGGCGCAGAGGAAGACATACGGCTGCATTGCGCCGGCCTCCGGCACGATGATGGTCTTCTCGAACGGCGTCGGCTTGGTGTCGATGGCCACCACGTGCACACCTGCGCCCTTGAAGACGGTCAGGAACTTGTCGTACTCGCTCTCGATCGGATTCACCACGAAGACGATGTCGCCTTCCTGCATCACTTCCTCGATGCCGTGGACGGCGTAGGTGCCCTCCAGGAAATCGCTCTTGCGACGGGTGATCTCGTTGGTCTTGAGGGTCAGCTCCTCGGCCACGCCGTCGTTGTAGCCGGCGAAGTAGATGGTGTGGGCGCCTTTGACCCACTTCACGATCTCGGGATCCACGGGCAGGGTCATCGCCTGCTCGAGCTTCTCGGGAAGGCCTTTCAGGGCGGCTTTCATATCCTTGCCGGCAAGGTTCCAGAAGATGGATTCGCAGAAGAGAGCCTGCTCGGCCACGCTCTTGGTGGCGGCGACGGCCTCCTCCCACCCGCAACCCAGGACGTGGCCGTCCACACAGGCCTGGCGGATCGGGGTGTCGGGGTTGGCGCTCAGCGCGAAGCAGTCCTTGTGGCCCTCGGCCTGCAGCTTCCTGGCGAGCATCAGGGCTTCCTTGGTGCGGCCGGAGTTGGAATCGACCAGGACGGTGAATTTACTCAGGTCATAGCCGGCAGCCTGGTGGGAGCCGTCGTTCTGGACCTCGACGGGCAGGCCCCAGGTCAGCGCGACCCGGCGGCAGTTCTTGGCCGGGAACAGGCGGGAAGAGCCCTCGCCGGTGAAGAACATGCGGCCCGTCTTGCGCAGGGACTCCGTGACGAACTGGGAGCATGCGGGATCAAACTTGGCGACGGTGGGGACAGTCCCCATCATCTCCTGTACCAGATAATACTTAGCGTACTTGTTGTCTTTCAGATTCATAAAAGGTTGATTTTAGATACGTAAACGGAGCTCCTCGAGGCGGTGCAGGTTGGTCTCGGTCTCCGACCGGATCTGCCGGACGAAGCTGTTTTCATCCAGGGTCCCGATCGCGGCGGTCATCTCCTCGGCATTGCGGTAAGTGGCCTGGCGGAAGGGATTCTCGTGGTCTTTCTTGCGGGTGTTGTAAACCGCATCGCAGATATAGTGCTGGATGCGGACCTCCTCGTCAATGGCCTGCTGCCACAGGGTTGCGTCCATTTTTTCGACACCCAACAGCGCGCAGAGCGAGAGATAGGCGTGGCGGAGCTTGTCGACGGGATAACGCCTCCAGATGTCATTATAACGCTTGTGGATGTCCTTCCAGTCGGCCAGTTTGCCGCTCCGGATATCGGCGCGGAGACGATCGAACTCGGTCGTCATCATCAGCTGTCCGCCCAGGTTGACCCACTCGCGCTGACGACGGCTCTTCAGCATGGCCGACATGGAAGAGAGCGTCTCACCCGGATTGGCCTCGAGGTAGTCCAGCGCATTCATCACGGCATAATGCACCAGCATGTCACCGTAAGCGTGATAGGCCCGCCAAGGCCGGCGGATGAGGACGTCCCGATGGCTTTTCTCCATGTTCTCGCCGAGAACCTTGAGCGCGTCAACGGTCTTGGAGTCCCCATTGAGCAATTCGCGGCCCTTAGCCCGCAGCTGCTCGTCCTTGAGTTTGTCGAAAGGTTTATTTTCCTGGCGATACCACGCCTTGGCCGTCCAGAGCTCCAGCAGTTCGCGGGCCTGGAGGGTCTCCTCCATGCTATCGGGGGCGAAGGTATCGAATTCGATGTTCTGGGTTTTGGTGATCCGCTTGTCGCGGGTCTTGTACTTCCAGTTGTTGCGCGCCAGCGCGTACATGTTGTGGCTCCACCAGAAGGCCGGCGCCACCTCCAGCCGGTCCTCCTTGGCATTGTTGCTCAGCAGGGAGAACGGGAGCGGGATGTTCAGCTCGGCCGGGTAGTCGGCCTTGGCGAGGAGGGTGTAGCTGGCGAACACGCAGGAGTGCTTGATGCTGGTGCACAGGCCGGGCCAGAAGCCGCGGCCGGCCACCACCTCGTTGTCGTTGGTGCGGCTGTTGTGGTTGGAGCCGATGGTCGCGCCGGCGGCCATGTTGCTCTGTCCCTTGACGCAGGCGGCGATCAGGAAGGAGTTGTTGTGGTGCTGCTCGTGCGCCGGGAAAATGAGGTTGTGGAGCACCTCGCAGCAGGAAATCGTGGAATTGTCTCCGAGCACGGAGTTGATCAGGCGGGCGCCGAACTTGAGGGCGCTGTTGTTACCGATCACGAAACGGATCGCCGTGCAGGAATAGAAGACGCGGCTGCCGTAACCCATGATACCGTTGACCAGGATGACGTTCTCGCCGATCTGGGACGGCTCCTTCTCGGAGGAGTTGATCGTGATGTTCTTGAGCTTGCTGGCGCCTTTGATGTAGCAGGCGTTGCCGATCCTGGCATCCTTGATGATGGAGGAATTCTTGATCACGCAGCCCTCGCCCACCGTGCCGTAGTAGCCGCGGTGGCTGTCGAAGGATGCCTGGGTGATCTCCCGGAGTTTCGCCTGCAGGGGCTCGTCGTCGATGTACTTGGCCCACATGTAGGCATCCGCCGTCGTCATCCCGTCGAAGGGATAGACCGCACGGCAGCCGGTCTCGTTCATCACCTCGATCTTGACGCGCACGTCCTCGGACTCGCCGTCCTTGATGATGCCGTTGCCGAACTTGGAGTGGTCCGTGGCGCACATCTCCTCGACGTTGAAGAGCATGGAGCGGTTGCCGATGATATAGTGCGAGAGGTAGTGGACGTTGTGGATGGCGCAGTCGTCGCCGATGTCACAGGAGTGGATGGAGGAATTGCTGATGCCGATCGGCAGACGCAGGTCATGGAACTGGAGTCCGTTCTCGGACACGCGTCCGATGCGTACGGTGCCGAAGAAATTGTTGTTCTTGATCGCCTGCGGACGGAAGTCGTCCGTGACCCAGATGGTGTCCCAGCTGGCAGCCGCGTTGTCGTTCTTGACCAGGCGCTCGATCTCGTCGCTGGTCAGGTGGCGCCAGCCGCCGTGCGGCTTGCGGACCTGCTTGTTGCGGATGTAATACTTGTCCTTGCCTTCGGGGAGATACTTGGGATCGATCCAACCGTTGATCAGCTTTTCGGGAGGGAGAACAGTCACCTTTTCCATACAGATGTGGCTTTTTGTGTGTTATAACTCACAAAAATAAACATTTCCCGAAAAAGAACGCCCATTCTGCGTGAAAAAATCAAGGGTCCCGCTTCCCAGCCCAAAGAAATAATAAAAAAATTGAGGGTCCCGCTTCCCAGCCCAAAGAAATAATAAAAAAACTGAGGGTCCCGCTTCCCAGCGGGGCCCTCTCGCAATTCTAACCTAAAATTAAACCTATGAAAAAACTATTCGGTTAATTTCAATAGCAATTTTTATGCCAGCACGGCTATTCTTCGAGCTTGACCGTGATGATTTTTACATCCTGGACCGGGCAGTCGCGGCCGTCGGTCTGGACGGCGGCGATCTTGTCGATCACGTCGAGGCCCTCAATGGTCTCGCCGAACACGGTGTACTCCCCGTCCAACTGGGCGCAATTGCGCTCATCCTGAACCAGATAGAACTGGGAGCCGGAGGATTCCTTGTAGGGATTGACGGCGTCGCCGCGGCGGGCGGCCGCGATGGCGCCCTTCTTGTGGCGGTACTCGGGCACGAACTCAGCGGGGACGGTGTAGTCCGGACCGCCCGTGCCGAAGCGGGCCTTGTTGGCCGCATCCTTGGTCAGCGGGTCGCCGCCCTGGATCATGAAGCCGTTGATGACGCGGTGGAAGAGCATCCCGTCATAATATTTCTCGAGGGCGAGTTTCGCGAAATTCTCGCGGTGCTTGGGAGTGCCTTCGTAAAGTTTGATCTTGATGACACCCATCGAGGTGATGATGTCGAAAACCGGCTCGGCCGGCAGTTGGGCGATTTTCTCCATGGTACGTTGGGTTTGTTCCGCTGCCGCGACGGAGTCGGCGGCGGCCTTTTCCGCCTCCCGGGCGGCTTTCTTGGCGGCGTTCCCGCCGCAGCTGACCAGCAGGGCAGCCGCGCCGAGGCAGCAGAGGGTGAGAGTTAAAATACGTTTCATATTGCTTTGGATGTTTTGATTTCTTTCCAGGCCAGCAGGCAGTAAGGCACCAGCAGGACCGTGCCGACGGTCATCTGCGCCCACGCGGGCAGCGTGCGCAGCCAGAACCAGTACACCGCGAAGAGCGCGCCCGCGAGCAACGCGAATTTGCCGACGGCCTTCAGGTCATACGGGATGGGATACTTCTTCTGCCCGAGGAAGTAGCTGATCAGCATCGGGATGCCGTAGCCGGCAAATCCGCCCCAGGCGCAGGCCCAATAGCCGATCTTCGGCACGAAGATAACATTGATCGCGATCATCACGGCCACGCCGATGGCGCTGATGATCGCGCCCCACCAGTTCTGGTCGGTGAGCTTGTACCAGAAGGAGAGGTTGAAGTACACGCCCATGAAGATTTCAGCCATCATCACGATGGGGATGACGCCGAGGCCCTCCCGGTAGTCCCCGCCGATGAAATGCTGCAGCAGCGGCAGGTAGAACATCACCGCGAGGAAGGCGAGCAGGGTGAAGATGATGAAGTATTTCGTCCCGTCGGCGAGCGTCGACGGGCTGTTCTTGTCCTTGTTGTCCGCGAAAACGATGGGTTCGTAGGCGTAGCGGAAGGCCTGCGTGAGCAGGGCCATCACCATCGCCAGCTTGACGCAGGCGCCGTAAATGCCCAGCTGCACCATACCCTCCTCGCCCGGCATCAGCTTCGGGAGCAGGATCTTGTCCGACACCTGGTTGAGCACGCCCACCAGGCCCAGGATCAGCAGCGGCCAGGAGTAGCCCAGCATCTCCTTCGCCAGGCCCTTGTCGAAACCGTAGGCGATACCCTTGATCTCAGGGATGAAGAGGAAGGACACCACGGTCGTGCAGAGAAGGTTCGCCATGAAGATGAGCCCCACGCCGTAGTTGAACTGCTGGAAGATCGCCTGCATGGCCGGAATCTTCGGCATCACCAGGAAGATGAAGAGGTTCAGCAGGACGCTCGGGACGATGAAGGACAGCTTCAGGAACACGAAGCGCAGCGGCCGGCGCTGCTGGCGCAGGCGGCTGAACATGACTGCCTGGAACGCATCCTGCGCCGTGATGAGCGCGAACATCGCAATGTACTCCGGGTGCGCTTCATAGCCCATCGCCCCGGAAATCGGGGTCAGCAACAGGAAGACCAGCGCGAGGAAGCCGAGGCCCACGCCGCCCACCATCCGGAGGGCGCTGCTGTAGACCATCTTGTCGTCGGTGCCGGGCTTGTTCGCGAAACGGAACAGGGTCGTCTCCATGCCGAAGGTCAGCAGCGCCAGGAGCAGCGCCGCGTAGGCATACAGGTTGGACACGATGCCGTACCCGCCGCTCTCCACGGGGATGTAGTACGTGTGCACCGGCACCAGCAGATAGTTCAGGAACCGCCCGACGATGCTCACCAGCCCGTACAAGGCCGTATCCTTCGCAAGACTCTTCAGATTCATATGGATGCAAAGATAACAAAAATGGCTCGCAGTGTGCGAGCCATTTCTGCAATATTTGACTTGTTGAATTAGTCGTTCAGGGAGAAGCGCTTGGTGGCGACGACCTTGGCGTCCTTGTCGAAGGCGGCAAGCGCCTGGGCGACGGTGGACTTGTCGTCGGCCATCTGGTACTCCTGCTCCGTCAGGGTGTTCTCCTTGAGGAACTTCTGGACACGGCCGTTGGCGATGTTCTCGATCATCGCGGCAGGAAGGTTCGCGGCCTTCTCGGCGCCGACGGTCTTGATGATCTCACGGGCCTTGTCAGCCTGCTCCTGGGTGAGCCAACCCTTGGCGGTATTGGACTCGATGTGATCCTCGCTGTCCACGTGGGCAGGGTTGATGCCGGCCTTCTTGAGGGCGGCGTCAACGGCCTTCTGGACCTGCTCTTCCTTGGTCTTCTCGATCGCGATCTTCTTCTCGTTCTCGATCACCTCAGCCGGGCAGTCCTCCGGGGAGATGGCCACCGGGTTCATGGATGCGACCTGCATCACGATACCCTTGGCGAGCTCCGCAGGGACCTCCTTGTTGAAGCCGACGAGGGCGCCGAGCTTGCCGTTCAGCGTGTGGATGTACTCGACCACGAAGGGAGCCTCCACGAACGCGTAGTAAGCGAGGACGTGCTTCTCACCGGTCTTGCCGGTCTGGGCCTCAACGGCCTCCTCGACGGTATAGCCGTCCGCCATCTTGCAGGCCTTCAGGCCTTCGATGTCGGCAGGGCAGTTCGCGATGGCCACGTCGGCGATCGCGTTGGCGAGATCCTGGAAATCGGAGTTGCGGGACACGAAGTCGGTCTCGCAGCCGAGGCAGACAAGGATAGCCTTGTTACCGGCCACACGAGCCTTCACCGCACCTTCGGAAGTCTCACGGTCCGCACGCTTGGCGGCCACGAGCTTGCCCTTCTCGCGGATGATGCCGATGGCCTTCTCGAAGTCGCCGTTGGCTTCCTCAAGGGCCTTCTTGCAATCCATCATACCTGCGGAAGTCATCTTCCGGAGCTTCATTACATCTGCTGCAGTAATAGCCATAATTTTCTTTTTTTGAGATTCCGGGTCAAGCCCGGAATGACGATTTGTTTTGAAATCCCCGGCCGGGCCGGGGATGACTTGTATTACAAATGGATAATTATTCGGCTGCCTCTTCGGCTTTCTCCTCGGCGTCCTTGCCACCCTTGCGGGCGCGGAGCTTGCGGGCGGCGGCGGGCTTGGCCGCCTCGTCAGCCGCAGACTCCTCGACAGCCTCCTTGTCCTTCTCGAGCTTGCGCTCGTCGAGGCCTTCCTGGATGGCTGCGCAGAGGACGTTCAGCACGCACTCGATGGACTTCGTCGCGTCGTCGTTCGCCGGTATCACATAATCAATCGGGGTGGGATCGCAACAAGTATCAACCATTGCGAATACCGGGATGTTGAGGCGGTTGGCCTCTTTGACGGCGTTGGCCTCCTTCTGCACGTCGATGACGAACAGGGCGGAAGGAAGGCGGGACATGTCGCGGATCGAGCCGAGGTTCTTCTCGAGCTTGGCGCGCTGACGGTCGACCTGCAGACGCTCACGCTTGGCGAGCTTGTCGAAGGTACCGTCCTCTTTCATCTTGTCGATGGTGGACATTTTCTTGACGGCCTTGCGGATCGTCGGGAAGTTGGTCAGCATACCGCCGGCCCAGCGCTCCGTGATGGAGGGCATGTTGACCGCGGTGGCCTTTTCCTTGACGAGATCCTTGGCCTGCTTCTTGGTGGCGACGAAGAGAATCTTGCGGCCACTCTTGGCCAGCTGCTTCATCTCGTCGGCAGCCTCATCGATCTTGCCGATGGTCTTGTGCAGGTCGATGATGTGGATTCCGTTCTTCTGGTCGAAGATATAGGGAGCCATCTTAGGGTTCCACTTACGGGCCAGGTGGCCGAAGTGAACACCTGCATCAAGCAATTCCTGGAAATTTGTACGTGACATTGTGTGTGTCGTTGTTTGTTTTTGTTCTTTTTAAACTGTCCCCGGTGTCGGGGCCTCTTTTCTTCAAGGCGGAGTAGCGGAGCCTTGTCCGGTCTCCAACCTTTTCCGCAGCGCGGCAACTTCCCATCTCGGTCCTCACGGACACCGGAAGTTTAGAACCGCGGCTGTGCCGTAAAACGGGCAGTAACTAACGTTTACTGAACTGGAAGCGGCGGCGTGCACCCGGCTGACCCGGCTTCTTGCGCTCAACCTCGCGAGCATCGCGGGTGAGGAAACCGGCGGCCTTCAGTGCAGAACGGTAAGCTTCACGGTCCAGCTCGCTGAGGGCGCGGGCGATACCCAGACGGATGGCTTCAGCCTGACCTTTGATACCACCGCCGATAACGGTGACCTTCACGTCAAACTGGCCGAGCGTCGAGGTAACTTCGAACGGCTGGTTCACGATGTAGCGGAGGGAGTCGAGCGCAAAATACGTCTCGAGAGCGCGACCGTTGACCGTGACATTGCCGGCGCCGGGAGTGAGATAAACGCGAGCGACAGCTGCTTTACGTCTTCCAAGGGCGTGTGTCTGTTCCATTTGCTCTGTTTAAATTTCGTCCAACTTGATTTCTTTCGGGTTCTGGGCCTGGTGCGGGTGCTCCGGACCTGCATAGATGAACAGGTTGTTGAGGAGGTCGGCACCAAGACGGGTCTTCGGGAGCATACCCTTGACTGCTCTCCGGACAAGTTCCGTAGGCCGCTTGGCGAGAATCTCGCGAGGGGTCGTGAACCGCTGTCCGCCGGGATAGCCGGTGTAGCGGGTGTAAACCCGGTCGGTCATCTTCTTGCCGCTGAGGGCAACCTTCTCCGCGTTGACGACGATGACGTTGTCACCGCAGTCCACGTGGGGCGTGTAACCCGGTTTGGTCTTGCCACGAAGGACAAGCACCACGCGGGCAGCAAGACGACCAAGAGCGAGATCAGTCGCGTCAATGACAACCCACTTTTTGTCAACCGTCGCTTTGTTAAGCGAAACAGTTTTGTAGCTTTGTGTGTCCACTGTCTTGATCTTTAAATAGTTAATAAAAATTGCGATCCCTACACAAAATAGGGACCGCAAAGGTAGTCATTTATTCTGAAAAAACAAATATGCCTTAGGCAATGAAGTTCGCCTGGACAAAGGCGTTGATCGCGGTGGCGACGAACAGGAAGACAATCAGCGTAGCGACGATAACACCGATGACCTTCAGGCGCTTGAACCAGGTCTTGCCGTTCCAGCCGACGGTCTGGAACATGCTCCAGAAGCCGTGCACGAGGTGGAACCAGATGGCGACGAACCACACAATGTAGAGCGCCACAACCCACCAGTGACCGAACGTGGTGGTCAGCAGGAGATAAGGATTGTTCTCGAAATTACCGACGCCGAACATCTCCGGGAGCTGCATCTTGGCCCAGAAGTGCGTCAGGTGGAAGCCCAGGAAACCGAGGACCATGATACCAAGCACGAGCATGTTCTTGGCGGACCAGGAATCGACGGCGGCCTTGCTGGCCACTTCGTAACGCTTCACGCCGCCGCGGGCGCGGATGTTCTGCCAGGTCAACCAGCAGCCATAGGCGATATGGATCACAAAACCAAGCGCGAGGATCGGGACCATGATGTCAATGACCGGCGTGGACATGAAGTCGCAGCCGAGCTTGAACAGGCCGTCGCCCTTGCTGAAGATCGCCTCGTCGTTCGCGACGACACCGAACTTGCCCGTGAAGGAATCGATGACGGAGAAGAAATTGATTACTCCGTGAAGGATGAGGAAAAAGATCAGGAAGGCTCCACTCACCGCCTGGATGAATTTCTTGCCGATAGAGGAGTTGAATATAAACATCGTGTTTGGATTAAAGCTAGTCTGGACTGCAAATATAACCCGAATCTTGCAAGTTTCATAATTTTCCAATAAATTTGTTTTTCGTTAAAGCGTTTCCGGTCCGGGCCCGGACCGACGAACGGTGCTCATTCCAGCGAAGGCTGGAATTTATTGATAACAGAACAACTATGAGAGTTTTGCTAAAGCTGAGCGGCGAGTCCCTGGGCGGCCCCGCAGGAAAAGGAATCGACGAGAAATACCTCATGCGCTACGCCCGCGAGATCGTGGACGCCGTCAAGGCTGGCCACCAGGTGGCCGTCGTCAACGGCGGCGGGAATTTCTTCCGCGGCCTGCAGGGCATGGGCAAGGGTTTCGACCGCATCACGGGCGACCGCATGGGCATGCTCGCCACGGTGATGAACGCGCTGGCGATCGCCGGCGCCATCCGCAGCCTGGGCGTGGAGGCGGAAGTCTTCACCGCCACCCCGATGAATCCCGTCGCACATTATTATAGGAAGGAAGACGCCCTCGCCGTGCTGAACCGCGGCGGCGTAGCCCTCATCGCCGGCGGCACCGGCAACCCCTTCTTCACCACCGACTCCGGCGCCGCGCTGCGCGCCCTCGAGATCGAGGCGGACGCCCTGCTGAAGGGCACCCGCGTGGACGGCGTCTATACCGCCGACCCCGAGAAGAACCCGACCGCTACGCGCTACGAGGAGCTCACCTTCTCGAAAGCCATCTCCGACAAGCTGAAGGTGATGGACATGACCGCCTTCGCCCTTTGCGAGCAGGGCCCCATCCCCATCATCGTCTTCAACGTGGAGCAGGACGGGAATCTGACCCGCCTGCTGAACGGAGAAAAAATCGGAACGGTCGTTCACGCTTAGACTAATAAATTACTAGTATATAATAAAATAGGAAAAAGATATGTTAACCGACAGAGCAAAAGAAATCATCGACCTGACCGAAGGCAAAATGCAGGAGGCGATCAACTTCCTGGAGGAAGACCTCAAGTCCTACCGCGTCGGCAAGGCCAACCCGGCCATCTTCAACGGCGTGACCATCGACTATTACGGCACCCCCACCCCCCTTCACCAGGTGGCGTCCATCTCAGCACCGGACGCGAAGACCCTCGCGCTGCAGCCCTGGGAGAAGAACCTCATCAACAAGATCGAGAAGGCGATCATCGATGCCAACCTCGGCCTGACCCCGCAGAACAACGGCGAGGTCATCCGCTGCACCGTCCCGGCCCTGACCGAGGATCGCCGCAAGGACCTCATCAAGAAGGCCAAGTCCACCGGCGAGAACGCCAAGGTCGTGGTCCGCAACGCCCGTCGCGACGGGATCGAACTCCTCAAGAAGGCTCAGAAGAACGACGGCATGTCCGAGGACACCGAAAAGGAGGCCGAAGCCGAGGTGCAGAAGATCACCGACAAGAACGTCAAGAAGGTGGACGACATCGTCGCCGCCAAGGAAAAGGAGATCATGACGGTCTAAGATCTTCATTATGAAGATCGGAGCCCTGGACCTGGGCGAGCGTCCGCTGCTGCTCGCGCCGATGGAAGACGTCACGGACGTCTCCTTCCGCGTGCTCTGTCGTGAGCAGGGTGCCGCCATGGTCTACACGGAGTTCGTCAATTCCGACGGACTGGTCCGCGACGTCCCCAAGACCATTGCCAAGATGCACACGCTCGAGGAGGAGGCCCCCGTGGGCATCCAGATCTACGGCCAGCACCCCGACGCGATGGTGGACGCGGCCCGGATGGCCGAGCGCGCGGCAGAGCTGACGGGCGGCCACGGAGCCGACCTCGTCGACATCAACTTCGGCTGCCCCGTGAGCAAGATCGCGGGCCGCGGCGCCGGTTCCGGCATGATGCGCGAGCCGGACAAGATGGTGGCCATCACCAAGGCCGTCGTAGAGGCGGTCGGCAAACCCGTCACCGTCAAGACGCGCCTGGGCTGGGACGACCAGTCCAAAATCATTGTCGAGCTCGCGGAGCGCCTGCAGGACGTGGGCATCGCGGCCCTGACCATTCACGGCCGCACCCGCTGCCAGCTCTACAAGGGCGAGGCCGACTGGACGCTGATCGGCGCCGTCAAGGCCAACCCCCGCATGCACATTCCTATCATCGGCAACGGCGACATCACCGACGGCCCTTCTGCGAAGCAGGCCTTCGAGCGCTACGGCGTGGACGGCATCATGATCGGTCGCGCGACCTTCGGGCATCCCTGGATCTTCCGGGAGATCCGCCACTACCTGGACCACGGCGAGCCCATGCCCGCCCTGACGGTGGCGGAGAAAGTGGCCCTGGCGCGCCGCCACCTGGCCCTGTCGCTGCAGTACAAGGGCGAGCCGCGCGGCATCTACGAGATGCGCCGCCACCTGTCCTGCTACTTCAAGGGCCTGCCCGACTTCAAGGAGACCCGCATGCGCATGGTCACGACCCTGGACGTGGCCGAGCTGAACGATATTCTGGACACCATAGAACAGCGATATGATTGACAAGTTCCTTCTCTTCCCTTATTACTGGGTCCTGAAAGCCCGCAACCGCCGGTGGAACCGCCCCGGGCGCAAGTTCAGCTACGCCGAAGTGCCGACGCTCTGCATCGGCAACGTGACTGTCGGCGGCACCGGGAAAACCCCGCACGTGGAGATGGTCCTGCGCCTGCTGCAGCAGCACCCGGACTGGTGCGACAAGCAGCTGGCCGTGCTTTCGCGCGGCTACAAGCGCGACAGCCAGGGCTTCCAGCAGGTGACCTCCGAGGGAAGTGCCGTCATGTACGGCGACGAGCCGATGCAGATCAAGAAGAAGTTCCCCGACGTGGTCGTGGCCGTGGACAAGAAGCGCGAGCAGGGCTGCGACCTGCTGGTGCATCCCGAGAAGCTGAAGGGACGCCGCTGGGAGAAGCGCTGCTGGAACCGCGAATTCAAACCCGCTGACTATATCGTGCTGGACGACGCCTTCCAGTACCGCCGTCTCAAGACGCACAAGAGCGTGGTGCTGGTGGACTACAACCGCCCCGTCCAGAAGGACATGCTGCTGCCGCTGGGCCGCCTGCGCGACCTGCCGGAGCGGATCTACGAAGCCGATGCGCTCATCGTGACCAAGTGTCCGGCCGAGCTGGACGCAGCCGAGCGCGCCGCCTTCGTCCGCGACCTGGGCTTCACGGACTACCTGCCGTCCGCCTGCGAGGCGACCAACCCGAAGGGACGCCGCCAGCTGATCTTCTTCACCACCGTGCAATATGCGCCGGCGGAGGGCGTTTTCCCGACGGCAGAGCCGCGCTACGCCTATTCCAAGTCCGCCATCCTCGTGACGGGCATCGCATCGGACAAGGCGCTTCGCTCCTACCTGAGCGACTCCTACCGGATCTGCGAGCATTTCCGCTTCCCGGACCACCACCGCTTCGCGTGGAAGGACATCACGCGCATCCAGGATGCCGCGAACAAGCAGAGCACCGCCGCCGTCATCACGACGGAGAAAGATGCCCAGCGGCTGCTGGACTGCACGGGAATGCCACAGGCGCTCATGGAGCGCCTGTTCAAAATCCCCATCTCCGCGGAGTTCCTGACGGAAGAGGAGCGGACGATGTTTACGGAGTTTATTACGGAAGTATAATCGCGACGGGGCTTAGACCGTCAAATATCCTTTCTCGAAAGCAGCCGGATAGAGGAACTTGGATTCTCGATCCGAGAATTTGACGATGAGGTATTTATCGTCCAGGGCCATGACCTCGCCAGGGCCAAGGCTCTTGTGGATGACGGTATCGCCAACCAGCAGACGTTCCCAAAGTTCCCTTTCGTCATGCCCGACCTGATCGGCCATCTCATTTACAACAGGTGATTGCCGGTCGGGGCCGGCAATGACGGAAGTGTCAATAGCGGTATCCCAGAGTCCGATGACAGTGCCAGTATGTTTGTCAATACCGGTGTACTCCAAGGAAGAATCCTCGTAGCGCTTGAACTTGTAGACAGCGTCATTCATCAATTCGCTATTGAAGACGCCCAGACTGACCAGCAGGCTGAAATCCTTGAGGGTGAGGCCTGTGACCTTACGGAAGAGTTCGGGTTCAAGTTGTTCGATAACATCCTTAAGGCAGTATTCTCGGTAATCCGTTAGGTACATAAAGACCGGTATTCTGGTGGCGAACTTGATGAGTTTCTCCTGGATCTCTTTACGCTTGCTTTTGTATTCCTTTTCCTCCTCCGTGAGCTGTTTTTTCTGTTTAGGCGTAAGGTCATCACCTTTCTCCTTCTTGGTATTCTTGACGTGCTCGGACTTGTTGATGATGGTTTCAATGTCGGAATTGAGATTGCGGAAGCCCTCGATGTTCATCAGGGCCTTCATTGCATCGGGGTTACTCATCAGGCGCTGGAGGGTGGCATTATCCACGTTGACCAGCACGGCGCTCTCCCAGCGACGGGCAAGGAGCGTGGCGGTGGTGCCGCTCATCGCCATATCGAGCACACCAGCAGCGTCAATCTCCTTCATGGAAGAACCGTCGAAGGCCAGAATGGGCAGGAACTTGATGAACTGCTCCACCTTCTTTTCTGGATTGGACTCATGAACGTTGAGTTGGCAACTGTATTCCTCGACCTGGCGCAACGCCCTATTCGGCGCAAAGTCGAAGACATAGCAAAGCGGCTTGAGGATGACTTCTTCGCCAGATTCGTCCTTTGTGGTCCAAGGGGACTGGACGCGGAAGGCAGCCTGGAAATAGGTTTCCGGCGAAGTGGTATTTCGAAGCATCATAATGCCGGTCCAAGGCTTCACGGTAACGCCTGTAGAGAGTTTGCCGCAGGAAAGGGTGATGGTCTTGGTCTGCTGCGGTTCGCCCATCGCATTATAGACGGGATCTACCGCCTTCGCACCCATACCTGCTTCGTTGCCGGCTGCTACTATGACTTCATAATCGGCATAAAACCGATTGGAACGTTTCTTCAAGAGTTTAGCCATCGCCCTACATGCTGCGACGCTGGGGAGGAACCAGTAGGTGTGCTGCAGGTAACTGAGCAGACGGGCATCAGAGAACGGCATCGGCGGTTTCTCTGTGCCCAATTTGAGCTCCGTAACGATATTCTCCGTGTAGGCGCCACGGATTAAGTCAAGCCATTTCTGGACATACTCCTCGTGCAGGAAATAGTCACCCTCTGCGCGGAAGAACTCATTCAGGTCGAATTCGTCAAACTCTCCCTGGGCAGCAATCTCACGGATGCTGTCCGGCAACTGGTATGTGAGCATCACCATCTTGGGAAGCTGTGCGTAAGGGTTCTTCGGCCCTTGCCATGCTTCCTTGGCCGCCTGCTCGTCGGAGTAAGTCCAGTTGTATATTTGTTCCTCGATGAACTCACCGGTGGAAATGGCGCGGAACGGTGTCCCGGACAGATATAGGTAGGCACCGGTACGAAGCGGCATCAAGCCTTCATCATACATTTCTCGGGCTTCCAATTCGCGGGCATTATCGGCGTCCTCGGTGATAATCTCTCCTACTTCCTCTGCCCGTTTCAGAGCAGGGTCCTTCTTGTCGTAGAAGTTCTTGGCGTTCTTGCCCCAAGCTCCGTAGTGGTACTCATCCAGTACGATGCAGTCCCAATTTACAGTCTGAATCCATTTGTTGGTGGCCTTGATACCACCCGCGTCATTCTTTCCCAACACATCCTGGAAGGAGGCGAAACAGACAAAGGGCTTGCGCTCGTTTACATAGTTGAATTCTCTGTCTTCCTGCTTCTGACAGAATTGCCAGCCTTCGAAGTCCTTGTGCGTGAGGAGGTCTTCTTCCCAGGCAGTCTTTACGGCCGGTTTGAAGGTAAGGACCAGCACCTTCTTCCATCCCATCTTGAGAGCAAGCTGGTAGGTAGTGAAGGTCTTGCCGAAGCGCATCTTGGCATTCCATAGGAAGTGCGGCGTGAGGCCACGGTTGGCGGGGTCTTTTTTGAAAGCCTCTAAGTAGGCCGATGTCTTTGCTACAGCACGTTCCTGCTCCGGACGCATCGGAAAATCGTAGATACGGTCAACTATGGTATCCTTGCCCTCCACTGCTGATGCAATTGCCTTCTCAACGGTCTTGACATCACAGACGAACCATTCTCCTTCAGGATTCTGGATGTGATTCTTTCTGAGGATACGATGGACCAGCTTGTCAGTAAACGAGGAACCGTCCTTGCGCATTGCCGGGCGTTTCAAGACGATTTCGTAAGGAATATGGTTCGTGAGATTTTGCTCCCGAACTCGTGATTCTACTTCACGTGTTGTGTAACCGACTTTGAGCATCCGTTCGTGAGCCGGTACCCCTACGTGCTTGTAGGCATATATCATCGGAGTCTCTGATACTCTGTTTCGGAGGAGGTCTTGTGCTGCCATAGGCTATTCCATTGGACGAATCATTGATTCAATGAACGCGATTTCATCTTCGGTCAAATTGTACTTCTTGTATAGCATGTCATCAGTCCAAGGAAGTGAGAAATCCTGAATAGGAACAAACTGATATACTCCTCTGGGACCATTTTGGGTTTTCTTCTTTATTGAAACAAGATATCGGAAAAACCTAGTTCGAATATAAGAGATGATATTCTCACAGGATTCTCTATCAAAGTGGTTCGAGTTGGGATCATATCCGATGACCAGAAATGTTTGAGAACACACGCTATTCGGTTCTCCATAAAACGGCTTTCCCAAAATAATATCATCATTTCCACTACCACCAGCGGCCGGAATAAAGACTTTATGAAGGTCTTTTGTCGCTTTGTTCTTTGGAAGTTGATTTATAGAAATCCATTTGTATGTTCGCTCTCGATTCAAGTTTAGGTAGTACTTGATTGAATACTCGTCGCTTTGATTATCTTTGTAGCCATGCCAATTTGATGTTAGCAAATCACTATCGTCAAAGAAATGCTTTGGACTAACCAGGCCAGAAAAGTTTTTGCTTGCCGTAGAGTAGTATTTACCCTCGATTCTTTCTATTTTATCAATAATGGAATATGCCCTAGGGCTTCGAATAACTACGCCAGCATCTTTGCTATCAAGGTATTCTTTTCGAAAGATTGGTTGTTTTTCTTGTTTTGAGTGAAAGAAATATTCGCAAACACCCGAATAATTGTTATCCCAGAGGAAGTAGTTTATCCCTCCTTTTATTTCGACACCCGGGAAACACTCGGTTGCGTCCTCATAATCATGCATTATCCTAAAGTGTTTGTTTTTTAACATCTTATCGACCCACTCTTCCGGAATACCTTGAGCCGTTTTTGTCATCCAACGACTGGGGGTAATCATTACTAGATACCTAGGCGATAGTTTTATTGCCTGCGAAATGAATAGATTGTAAATGGATTTTGCATTCGCACTATTTCCACCTTCGAGTCCAAAAGATAGTTGATACGGAGGATTGCCGATGATTACGTCAAACTTCATATTTCCAAAGAATTGCTTGGGATTGTCTGTGTGGATGAACATATAGGCATATTGCTCTGCCTCAGAGCCGCGGTCGTACACCTGCTGGGATGCGCCGCAGAATTTGCACTTGCCGTTCTCCCAGGTGTGGGAGCGGTTGGCATAGAGAATATTGCCGCTCTCAGTACTGAAACGGGATACGCTGTATTTCCCATTGGCCTGCTTGCTGCAGTAAACGGAGCGCCGTGACAGGTAAGAGGTCAATTCCGTGATAGCGATGCCGAAGACCTGGTTGTGCAGGATATGGTCGATACGGAGTTGCCGGTCAGGCAAAAGAGATTCCAGACCACGATCGAGCCGCTTGACGATTTCCCTAAGGAAGACGCCGCTTTTTGAGAATGGATCGAGGAACTTGGTATCAGGGCTCTTGAAAAGGTCCTGCGGCAACAGGTCCAGGACTCGATTGGCCAGTTCCGGCGGGGTGAAAACCTCGTCATTGCTCAGGTTGGCAATGCAGTTGAGTACGTCCGGATTATAATTACTGTTCACCATAAGCAGCAGCATTTATCTTGAGGAAATGGACAGGCGCATAGGTCTCGGCGGGGAGGTCGGAGAAAAGCCCGTCGCTTTCGTATTCACCAACGAGATAGGAGAATTCGTAGTCCCGGCGGTTGACCTTATCAGCCCCGATAAAGCTCCATTCACTGATATGAATCCACTCGTCAGGCTTGTCCACACGCTTGTAAGTGAGGGCATCGCCGTGGATGATATTCTTGGAAAGGATGTACCGGGCCGCTTCGATGCAGTTGTCCTTGCATTTTGATTTAAAGAGGCTCTGGTATTGCTCCGTGAAGTAGTTCAGAAGACGCTCCCGACAGGCTGCGGCATTATCGGCCAAGAGTTCGATACCGTAGATACTGGAGATGGCCCAGATGGCATCGTGTTCGTATTGGAGCTGAGTATATTGCTTTGCTTTGACGCGGGCCTCGCAGATGGCGAGTTTGCGCCGTAGAATCTCTATGAGGAAGTTTCCGTCGCCACATGCTGGCTCCAGGAAACGGGAGTCTATACGCTCCGTCTCCGCCTTCACAAGGTCCAGCATGGCATTCACCTCCCGGGGATTGGTAAATACCTCCCCGTGAGCGGCCACCCTTTCCTTGGACTTGATTTGGGTGTCCATTCTGCGCTTTCATGCGCACAGGCTGACTTATTCGACGAGACCTCCTGGAGGCAAAAAGAAAGGCGTGAATGATTCCCATTCACGTCTCTTGCCCCTAGGAAGGCCGGTACCTGAATAAGTCACACCCACGCCAAAGCGCAGGCACTCACTGACTTATCCGGTGGTACGTTTTGAAATTTCCTAGGTTTCGAGACGACCGAATAAATAGCTTGTGCTATCTAAAAAATATGTCTATAATACCCTGTTGGTGTTATTGCAGAAGCAAATCTACGAAAAAGTTTTTGATTTCCCGAAAAAGGCTTACATTTGCACAGAGACCTGCATCTATTATGCAGATCCAGCTAAACTTATAAACTTTAAAAAAACACGATTATGGCAAAGCCAATTAAAGAAACCCCTATTCTCTACGACGAGGATGCATACCGCTTCGAGATGGCGGCACACAATGTCAAACCTCTACCTCAGGAAGAGGTCGAGGAAATCATGCGTGTCTACGAGGAAGTCAAGAAGCGCTGCACTTTTCCGGTATAATTAGAACTAAATCCTGATTTCTATTTGTATTTCTGGCAGGTCCCTTCTATTCGCCAGTCGAGGACGACGAATAACGAAGAGGTCGGGTCGGAGTTTTTGTCGGGCACGCTGGAGGCCTGTTTTGTGCCCGGCAACCACCTTCCCATTTGCGGCAGCCGGTGTGGGAGGATGTGCGGGGGCCTGTGGCCGTATGCCTGTGCAGTCGGGGACTTGCCGCGTGGGGAAGGCAAGCCCGCCCTGCCGCCTCTACCAGAAGCACCGGACAGAAATAGGCCGGTTTTTCTGGCAGGTCCCACCTATTTTGAGGGGACCAGCCAGGTTTTTACAGGGATTTCTGTCCGGAATTGCCTATATTTGTAGAGATTCGCCGGTCGGAGCCGGCGAACAAAAATATATGGCAGACAGAATCGAAACCCTGCGCACCCTGATGCGCGCCCGAGGCTGGGACGCGGTGGTCGTAACCGGCTCGGATCCCCATTGCAGCGAATACCCAGCCGAGCGCTGGAAGCAGGTGGAGTGGCTCTCCGGCTTCACCGGCGAGGCGGGCGACCTGGTGGTCACCCTGGACCACGCCGGCCTCTGGACCGACACGCGCTACTTCATCCAGGCGGAGCAGCAACTCGCCGGGACGGGCATCGTGCTCCACAAGACGCGCGTCCCAGAGCAGGTCCTGATCCCCGAGTGGCTGGAGCGCCAGTTCGGCGGCGAGGGACTCATTGCCGTGGACGGGCTGTGCGTGGGCGCCGATTTCGCGCAGTCGCTGCCCGGGACCGTGATCAGCGTCCCGGACCTGCTGAGCCCCTTCTGGACGGACCGGCCCGCCATCCCGCAGACGCCCGTCTTCACGGCGAACCCCGGCGAGAGCCGCCGCGAGAAGCTGGACTGGATCCGCGGCTTCCTGCGGGAGCGCGACTGCGACGGGATCCTGCTGACGGCGCTGGACGAAATCGCCTGGCTGCTCAACGTCCGCGCCTCCGACATCGACTACAACCCGTTCGTGATCAGCTACCTGCTCGTCACGCAGGAGGATGTTGCCTGGTACGTGCTCAAGGATACGGTCGAGGACCCCGACTCCACGGCCACGTTCAGCATCCTGGAAGCCGACGGGGTGCGCACCCTGCCCTACGCCGACATCGACTTTCTCTCCTCCGAGTTCCAGGGGCGGCTCTTCGTGGACGCCGCCACCCTCAACTACCAGCTCTATACGGGCCTGACTGCCGCCAAGGTACCTCTCGAGGTCGGCAAAAGCCCCGTAGGCCTGCGCAAGGCCGTCAAGAATGCCACCGAGATTGCCGGGATGCGCGAGGCGCACCTGCAGGACGGGCTCGCGATGGAGCGCTACCTGTACTGGCTGGAGCGCTCGGTGGACGCCGGGCGCGAGGTCACGGAGTGGGACGCCGCCGTCAAGCTGGGCCAGCTGCGCGCCGACATCCCGGGCTACCACGGCGACAGCTTCGAGACCATCTCCGCCTTCGGCCCCGGCGCCGCCCTGCCGCATTATATCACCCCGCACACCCACGCTCCCGTGATCCGCGAAGGCGGACTCTACCTCTGCGACAGCGGCGGGCAATACGACAACGGCACGACGGACATCACCCGCACCATCCCCTTCGGGCGGATCAGCGCCCTGGAGCGGGAAGACTACACGCTGGTGCTGAAAGGCCACATCGACCTGGCGATGGCCGTTTTCCCGGAAGGGACCCCCTGTTGCCGTCTGGATGCCATCGCCCGCATGCCGCTCTGGCACAGCAAACGCAATTTCGGTCACGGCACGGGCCACGGCGTCGGCTGGTTCCTCGGCGTACACGAAGGCCCGGTCGACCTGCGGCAGGACCTCAACCCCACGGCCCTGGAACCGGGAATGATCCTCTCCGACGAGCCCGGCATCTACCGGGAAGGGAAGCACGGCGTGCGCCATGAGAGCCTGATGCTGGTCGTGCCTGCCGGGCAGAACGAATTCGGCCGCTGGCTCGCTTTCGAGACGCTGACCCTCTGCCACTTCGAGACCGACGGGCTGGACCTCTCGCTGCTGGACTGCAGCGAAATCGACTGGCTCAACGCCTACCAGGAGCGCGTCTACCGCACCCTCTCCCCGCACCTTCCCAGCGAGATCGCCGACTGGCTGCGGGAGAAGACCGCGGCTATTTAAGCGGGGTCAGCCGTTGGACGAGCAGCGGGGCGACGAGGTTGCCCGTGGCGTTGAGCAGCGTGGCGGGGATGTCGCAGATGGTGCCGATGATCAGCATTGCGGCCGCGAAGGAGGGATCCAGGCCCAGGACGGCGCAGATGAGCAGTTCGCCGGTCATGCCGCCCACGGGGATGGCACCCACGACAATGCTTTCCAGCAACGCCACGAGGACGACCAGCGCGGCGCCCTCGAAGCCTTCCGGTGCCGCACCGAAGAAGTAGAGCGCAAAGAGCACCTTGGCCACCGACGTGATCACGGAGCCGTCCTTGTGCAGGTGGGTCCCCAGCGGGATGACGCCCTCGACCAGCCTGTCGCTCACGTCGAGGCGCCGCGCGGCGGCCATGGTGACCGGCATGGAAGCGGCAGAAGAACAAGTGCCGACGGCGGTCGCCGAAGGTGGAATCATTTCCTTCCAGAAGCGCCCGAGCGGTACGCGGCAGAAGAGCGCATACAGGGAGAAGAATACCAGGTAGCACACGGCGCTGGCGGCGCACACCACCAGGAAGATCTCGAAATAGTCCCCCACGATCTGGCCGCCGAGCGAGCCGATGGTGTCGGCAAAATAGCAGCCGATACCGATGGGCGCGAGTTTCATCACCAGCTCCATCATCTTGATGATCACAGCCTCGCCCTCGGCGATGAAACGCTCCACGAGCGCGGCCTTCTGGCCCAGCAGGGCCACCGCGAGCCCGAAGAGAGCGGTGAAGAGAATGAGCGGCAACAGGTGCTCCCGCGAAAGCAGCAGGGGGAAGTCATTGACGGTCAGGGCAGACACGATTGCCTCGCCCACATCCACGCCCTCGGCCATCACGCTGCCGGACGCGGACCCGCCCTGCCCGAGGAGCCGGGCGAAAGGATTCCACACGGACATGAAGCCGTAGCCGAGAATCCCGGCCACGAGCGACATAAAGAGAAACACGCCCAGCGACGTGGCGAGCACCCTGCCGATCACGCCGCTGCGCTGCATCACCACGATGGAATGCGCCACGGAGAAGAACACCAGCGGCACCACCAGCATGAAGACCAGATTGAGGAACAACATGCCCGGCACCCGCAGGACGTGGGCTCCGTCCCCCAGGACTGCACCCAGCACGCCGCCAGCCACCAAGCCGAGCAGCAGCAGGAGCGTCGCGCCGTAATTCTTCAGGAAGTCACTCTTCATATCCATACAAAGGTAAAAAAAAGAATGGTCCGGAACGCCAATCGCCGGACCATTCTTACGTCAAACGGGGATTTACTCCTGGAAGAGCATCGGGGCGAACTGGTGCAGCGAGCGGCGCCAGGTGAGCCATTCGTGGCCCGTGCCCGGGGACTCGTAGTAGACGTGGTTCACGCCAAGGCTGTCCAGCGCGCAGTGCAGGTCATAGATACCCTGGTACATGCCGGCAGGCTCGTCGGTACCGATGCTGATGTAGAGCAGGTGGTACTGGTCGTTGTAGGAGGTCGGGTACATCTCGCTGTCGCGGCGGTCGCCGGGGCCGCGGCCGGAGCCGCTGAAACCGCCGATCCAGCCGAAGAGCTCCGGATGGTCGAGGCCGATGGTATAGGACTGGAAGCCGCCGAGCGAGAGGCCGCAGATGGCGCGGTGGTCGCGGTCGGTGAGGGTGCGGTAGGTCGCGTCGATGAACGGCACGGTTTCCTCGACCACCACTTTCTCGAAGGCGTCGAAGTTGAAGAGGTTGAAGCGGCCGCCCGGCTCCTCGCCGGCGAGCGTCGCCACGGCGTGCTCGCAGACGATGATCATCGGGACGCATTCGCCTGCGGCGATCAGGTTGTCCATGATGTTGCCCATCATGCCCTGGACGGCCCAGCCGGTCTCATCCTCGCCGGCGCCGTGGTTCAGGTAGAGCACCGGGAAGCGGCGCTCCGGCTCGGAGGCGTACTGCGGCGGGAGGTAGATGTAGTACGGGCGATCTGCGCCGGTCAGCTCGGAATGGAATTTCTCGATGCGGATCTCGCCGTGCGGGACCTTCTTCTCCAGATAGTAGTCCACGCCGGCCTCGGGGATCTCGATGCCGCTGCCCCAGTAGAAGGAGCCGAAGAACTGCTGGGTGTTGGGGTCGGCGACGCGCTGGCCATCCACGTTCAGCATGTAGTAGTGGAAGCCCGGCACGAGGGGCTCGGAAGTCACCTCCCAGATGCCGTCCTCGCCCTTGACGAAGTCGTAGTTCTTGCCGCCCACGTTCACGGCGACGGCCTTCGCTTCCGGGAAATCGACGCGGAAAACGACGCTGAGGTCGGGATTGACCATCGGATAGTCATGGCCGGGAAGGTTGGTGGTGGCGGGGGTGGGCTTGGTGAGCACACCAACCTGGGTGTTCCCCGCGCAGGAGGCGAGGAGCGCGGCTGCCAGCAGCAGCGACAGGGAGAAAAGCTTTTTCATATCCATAAAGAAAAATAGTTTCATTTCGTCCAACGAAATTACGTTGAAACAACCAATTAACAAAACAACTTCTTGTCAAAATGTTTTAAAAAATCTACCTTTGAATAAATGTAACACTGAATAAGACCATGTATACCCGCATCCTGACCTGCTGCCTGGCCGCACTGCTGGGCCTTACGCTGAGCGCCCAGACCTATGACGACGGCCTGCAGCGCAGCACCCCCGAAGCGGAGGGCATCCGCTCCGAAGCCATCGCCGATTTCGTCCGCGCCCTGGATGAGGGCGGCTACGAAGTCCACGGCCTGATGATTCTCCGGCACGACAAGGTCGTGGCCGAGCACTGGTGGCGCCCCTACGGGCCCCAGTACCCGCACGCCATGTACTCCGCCACCAAGTCCTTCACGGGCGCTGCAGTGGGCTTCGCCGTGCAGGAGGGCCTGCTGAAGGTCAGCGACCGCGTCAAGGATTTCTTCCCGGACCTGATGCCGGCGAAGACCGCCCCGGAGCTGGAGCGCCTGACGGTCGAGCACCTGCTCACCATGTCTGCCGGCCACGCCCGCACGCAATATCCGGGCTCCGGCGACGACCAGGTGCGCTCCTTCCTCGCAATGGACTACGCCCATGAGCCGGGCACCTCGTTCGCCTATAATATCACCTGCTCCCACATGCTCTCGCAGATCATCACCCGCGTGACGGGGCTCACCCTCTACGAATACCTGAAGCCGCGCCTGCTGGACCCGCTGGGCATCCGCGACGTGGTGTGGGAGATGGACCTGGACGGGCGCAACATGGGCAACGGCGGCATGCACAGCAAGACCTCCGACCTCGCCAAGTTCGGCATCTTCCTGAAAAACAAAGGCGTCTGGCAGGGCAGGCAGCTGCTCAACCGCGAATGGGTGGAGGCGATGACCACGCCGCACATCTTCCAGCGTCCCGAGCTCTCCGAGGAGGAGAACAACAAGGACGACGGCGGCCAGGGCTACGGCTACCAGGTCTGGATGGGCCGCCACAACTCCTACCGCGCCATCGGCGGGCAGAACCAGCTGATCATGGTGATCCCGGAGTACGACCTGGTGGTCGCCTCGAACGGCCAGATCGGCGACGAGGCAGGATTCAACCAGCTCATCTACAATATGCTGGAGGGCATGAGCCCGAAGAAGCTCAAGCCCAACAAGGGCTTCGACCTGCAGGCGGAGCTCGCCGGCTACGAGCTCCAGCACCCCTTCCCGGAGGCATCACAGGCCCCGGGCGAGCGCTCCCGCACCCTGCGCTACCGCATGCACCAGAACGCCTACGGCCTGACGGGCATCGCCTTCCGCTTCGACGCGCAGGGCAACATGACCCTGACGCTCGAGACGGGCGAGGCCATCCACAACATCCCCTTCGGGCTGGACGACTGGCGCATGGGCAGCACCGACCGCACCCTGCTCTTCGGCGGGACGGTCTATGCCAATTCGATGAATACCACGCCGATGACCACGGCCGGCTGGTGCACCTGGACCACGCCGGACGAGCTGGGCGCCTACTACCTGTCGCTCTTCAACAACGGCTGCCAGGAGCGCTTCCGCTTCAGCTTCTCGCCCGACCGCGACGAGCTGACCGTCACCGTCGTCGCGCCGCAGCCGCGCCGCTTCCAGGGCAACCCCGCCCCGGCGCCCGCCACGCGCGACATCACCCTCACGGCGTCCCGGATCAAGAGCACGTATTAACGCAACACTAAAACACAGATTATTATGAACATTATCCGGAAATCCCTGACCCTCCTGGTCCTGGCGGCACTTCCCGTGCTCGCTTCCGCCCAGGACATCCCCCAGCGGCTGGAGCTGGTCCAAATCGAGCGAGAAATCGACAGCTTCTCCATAGAGACGCTGGAGGTCTTCAATATGCCCGCGGAGGGCGCGAACCATTACTACCTGACCGTCGGCCGCCTGGGCATTGGCGACGACGTGATCCAGGCCTACATCGATCCGCTCTCCGAGCTGTTCATCCCGCTGGGCGAGTCCGTCGCCGAGGCGCTGGAGAGCATGCAGCAGCTCCAGTCGCTGTTCAAGGAGCAACCCGGCACGGGGCTGGAAACGGCGGGGTGCGTGGCCATCGGCTTCCCGAACGAGAAGCTGGAGCCGGTCCGCGTCACGTACCGCAAGCCGTTGCTGACCAAGTCGCTCGAATTCACCGTCCAGCGCGACACCTACAGCCGCTCCGCGCAAATGCAGAAGAGCGACTTCGACGCGCTCGTGCGCGGCGTCAAGTTCTATCAGCGGCTACACCCGAAAGAGTAGCGCTTATCTGCCGTCGGGGACGACGGTGTACATCGTGTGGCCGTCCGGGGTGCAATTCAGCTTCTGGAAGAGCTCAGACACGGTCACGAAGACGTAGCCCTGCTCTTTAAGAACGGGGATGGCCTCGTCGAGCGCCTCGACGGTGGCTTCGTTGCCCTCAAAGTCATGCAGGAGGTAGATGGCGCCGGGCTCGGCGTTGTCGATGATGCCCTGGCGGCGGAACTCCTTGTCGACCGAAGCTTCCCAGTCCTGGCAGCCCTTGCCGCAGATGAAGGTGAGGTCGATCCAGTCGTACATCTCCGGCTTGACGTTGATGTACGGCGGGCGGAAGAACTCCGGACGCTTCCCGGTGATCTGCTCGATCAGGGCGGAGGTGGTCTCGATTTCCTCCTTGACCTGGGCTTCGTCCATCGTGGTCATCATCGGGTGGGTGAAGGAGTGGTTGCCGATCTCGCAGCCCTGCTTGATGGCGCGCTTCATGTTCTCGGCGCTCTTGTCGGTGATATTCTTGCCGATGACGAAGAAGGTAGCGGGCACCTTGTGCTTGGCCAGAACGTCGAGCATTTTCGATTCGGTGGTCAGGTTGGGACCGTCATCAAAGGACAGGGCGAGGTACTTGACCGGCTCCTTGGGAGCGCAGGCCATCGCGAATGCGGAAAGGCAGATCATCAGGGAGAGTTTGGTTAATGTTTTCATCTTGGTTATGTTTTCTCTCCAAAGATACGTAAATACGGACAGTTCTTCGATAAAAATTTGGTCTTTCTGATATATTCTTTTACCCTGCGGCGTAAATATACACTAAAACGACCATTTAACCTTGCCTTTCCTCTTGCATCAGCAACACCGGTCTATTGGACATTTCCCGGGGCGCGCGAAAGCCCGGCCGACTGGCCGTATCGGAGCGTAGCGACCGGGGGAGCTCGAGGGGAACGCCCCTCGATGAATAAAAGGCGGAACGCAGCGACGCCGGGGCACGCGAAAGCCCGGCCGACTGGCCGGGCTCGCGTGCCCTAAGCGGGAATCGAACCCGCACGGCTTTAAAGGCCACTGGATTTTGAGTCCAGCGCGTCTACCAATTCCGCCATCAGGGCTGGTAGGGACTGCAAAGGTATTTAAAAAACGCGATTTATCAAATTTTTGCCGTATCTTCGCTTCCCGTATGGAGAATAAGAGCATTTACGTCATCTACGACCGCAACATCGAGCCTTTCGCGCTGAAACTGGCCGAGGGGCGACCGTCGCTGGCCATCACCGCCGACGAAGCGCACAAGACGATGGACACCGTGCTGGACATCTGCCGCTGGCTGCTCGCGCAGGGCGCGAACCGCGACGCCATCGTCTGGGCCGTGGGCGGCGGCGTGACCACCGACCTGGTGGGCTTCGCCGCCAGCATCTACAAGCGCGGTGTGCGCTATGCCAACTACCCCACCACCCTGCTCAGCCAGGTGGACGCGGGCGTGGGCGGCAAGACGGGCGTGAACCTGGACAGCTACAAAAACATGATCGGGGTCACGAAATTCCCCATCTACACCCGCATCCTGCCCGAGGTCCTGCAGACGCTCCCCGCGCGCGAGCTGCGCTCCGGCGCCGCCGAAATGCTCAAGACCTTCATCATCGACAACAAGGGCGACCATTACGAGAAGGCCGTCAAAGTGCTCTCCGAGCCGAAAATCGACTTCGCCGCGCTCGCGCCGCTCATCGAGGCGGCCGCTGCCGTCAAACGCAAGATCGTGGAGCAGGATCCCTACGAAGAGAATATCCGTCGCTACCTGAACCTCGGACACACCTACGCCCACGCCATCGAGTGGTACCAGCACACGCACGAAACCGCCGAGCCGATGACGCACGGCGAGGCCGTCGCCGTGGGCATGGTGCAGGCAGCCCTCCTGTCCGAGCGCCTGGGCCTGTGCAAGGCCGGTCTCGCGGAGAAAATCCGCAAGGACCTGCAGGCCTGCGGGCTCCCGACGGAGCTCCCCTGCCCGGAAACGGAACTGGAAGCCGCCCTTTGGAAAGACAAGAAAGCCGAGAAAGGCATCATCCACTTTGTCCTGATCAAGAAAATCGGCAAGGTGATAATCAAAGACCTGGATGATTTGCACCAGCCTGCAGCATAAGAGCTTCGAGCAGATCCTCGCGATTCTCGAAGACCCCGCGGTCGAAATGGCGGAGATCCGCCTCGACCGCTGCGACCTCACGGACGACCAGATTGAAGAACTCTTCAGCGAGTCCGACACACCGCTCATCGCCACCTGCCGCATCGACGGCTGCCCCTCGCCCGAGGAGGCGGAGCGTCGGATGCGCGTGGCCATCGAGGCAGGCGCCCGCTTCGCCGACCTCGAGATTGAGGCCCCGGCCCAGATGAGCAAGCATTTCCAGCAGCTCTGCCGCAAGAGCGGCACGGAAATCATCCGTTCCTTCCACGATTTCGAAGGCACGCCGGACATGGAGGTCCTGCAGATGGCCCTGGCACGCTGTTTCCGCTACGGCGCCGACATCGCCAAGGTCGTGACCACCTGCCACACGGCGGAAGACGCCGCACGGATCGAGTCCCTCTACAGCCTCGTGCTGGAGGGCGTGGACTCGCTCCAGGGACGGCTCGTGGCCTTCGGCATGGGCGATGCGGGACGCGATACGCGCCTGCAGTGCCTGCGCCGCGGGGCGCCGTTCACCTTTGCCGCGCTGGGCGCGGAAGAGGCCACCGCTCCCGGCCAATGGCCGCTCGCGGAGCTCTACGCCACCCTATACGGCGACCGCAAGCCCTACCGGGCGGAGGGCCGCCGCATGCCTGCGTCGAAAAGCTTCGCCCAGCGGGCGATCCTAGCCGCGGCGCTGGCCGAAGGCACCTCGCATCTGGGCGGCTACAGCCCCTGCGGGGACTCGGAGGCCGCACTCTCGCTCGCCCGCGCCCTCGGCGCCACGGTCGAGCAGAACGGCGAAAATCTGACCATCACCGGCATCGGTGCACGCTGCGGCATGCTGCATCCCGGCAGCGTGGACACCGGCGAATCCGGCCTGCTCACGCGCCTGACCATCCCGGTGCTTGCCGCCGTCGGCGACGGAAACTTCTCCGTGAACGGCCGCGGCACCCTGCTCCGCCGGCCACTCAGCGGCGCCGCGGACATCATGGCCGCCTTCGGCGTGCTGCTCTCCAACGCGCAGGAGCGCGAAGGGAAGGAAGTCTTCATCCCCGCCACCGTCAAGGGACACCTCATCCCGGGCACGGCCGAAGTCCCCGGCAAAGGCGGCTCCCAGCTCATTTCCGGCCTGTTGATGGCCCTGCCGCTGTGCGACAAGGAGTCGCTGCTGCGCGTCAGCGAGCCCAAGAGCATCCCGTACATGTACATCACCCTCGACGTCCTGCGCCATTTCGGCATCCAGACCCGGAGCGAAATGGAGGGCGACGCCGAAATGCTGGAAGCGGACGACTGGTCCGGCTGCACCGGCATCAACTTCAAGATACGCGGCCGCCAGCACTACCGCGCCGCCGATTTCGACATCGAAGGCGACTGGAGCGCTGCCGCCAACTTCCTCGTGGCCGGCGCCGTCTTTGGCTCGGCCGAACTCGTCGGAATGGACACCACCTCCCTGCAGGCCGACCTGAGCGTCATCGACATCCTTGTGGATGCGGGCGCCGTGGTCTCGCAGCTGGAGGGCGGCACCGTCTGCGTACGAAAAGCCCCGCTGGAAGCCTTCCAGCAGGACCTTTCGAATGCGCCCGACCTCTTCCCCATTATCGCCGTACTCGCCGCTTTCTGCGCAGGCGAGAGCCGTATCGCAGGCGTGGGACGCCTGGCCACCAAAGAGTCCAACCGCGCGGAAGCCATCCTCGAGATGCTCCTGCAGATGGGCGTAGAAGCCCGCATCGAGGGCGACGAGCTGGTGGTCTGGGGCGAGACCCTCGCCGCCCGGCTGCTTGGCGGACGACTGCTCAAGGGCGGCGAATACACCTCGCGTCACGACCACCGCATGGTGATGGCCCTGCAGGTGGCCTCCCTGGGAACAGAAAGCCCCATCGTCATCGACGATGAGGCTTGCGTGGGGAAATCATTCCCCGGGTTCAGGCTTTAGGATTTACTCCGCCTTCGGCTCTTCGGCCTTCTTGGCCTTGGGAGCAGCCTTCTTGGCCTTCGGGGCTTCAGCCTTCGGCTCCTCGGCGGGAGCCTCAGCCTTCACCTCTTCCGCCTTGGGAGCTTCCTCAGCGGGAGCGGCCTCGGCTTTCTTGGCGCGGCTACGGCGGGTAGTCTTCTTGGCAGCAGCCTTCGGAGCGGCGGCGAGAGCGGCCTCGTTGAAGTCAACGAGTTCGATCAGCGCCATCTCGGCGGCGTCACCCTGGCGGAAACCGATGTGCAGCACGCGGGTGTATCCGCCCGGACGATCGGCGATCTTCGGGGCGATGGTGCGGAACAGTTCGGTCACAGCCTCCTTGTCCTTGAGGTAGCTGAACACAACGCGACGGCTGTGGGTCGTATCCTCCTTGGACTTGGTGATAAGCGGCTCGATATAGCTCTTCAGGGCCTTGGCCTTCGCCACGGTGGTGGTGATGCGCTTGTGCTGGATCAGGGAGCAGGCCATGTTGGCGAGGAGCGCCTTGCGGTGGCCAGCCTGACGACCAAGATGATTGATAGCTTTATTGTGTCTCATCTTTATACAGTCTTTTTCTTGGGTTCAATATTATACTTGGTGACGTCCATTCCGAACGAAAGCTTCATCTTCTCGACCAGGAGGTCGATTTCGTTGAGGGACTTCCGGCCGAAGTTGCGGAACTTCATCAGCTCGGGACGGGAATAGGACACGAGGTCGGCGAAGGTGTCGATCTCAGCCGCCTTGAGGCAGTTGAAAGCACGCACCGACAGGCCCACATCGGAGAGCTTGGTCAGGAGGAGGTGACGCATGTGCAGCGACTCCTCGTCCAGCTCCTTGCTGTCGGTCTCCACCGTGCTCTCCAGCGACATCTTCTTGTCGTCGGTAAAGAGCTTGAAGTGGTAGATCAGGATGTTGGCCGCCTCGTGAAGGGCAGCGTTCGGGGAAATCGAACCGTCCGTCACGATCTCAAGATTGAGTTTCTCGTAATCCGTCTTCTGCTCGACACGCCAGTTCTCCACACTCCAGTTGACCTTGCGGATCGGCGTGTAGATCGCATCGACCGGAATGGTACCGATCGGCGTGTTCTCGTCGCGGAGCTCCTCAGCGGGCACGAAACCACGACCCTTCGTGATGACGAGGGAGATTTCGAGCTTCACGGAAGGCTCGAGCGAGCAGATGTGCAATTCGGGATTCAACACCATGAAAGAAGACAATCCTTTGGAGATATCTTCTGCCGTAAACTCCTGCTTGCCGCTGATGACGATGTTTGCCGTCTCAGTATCCACGGTCTCGACCATGCGGCGGAAACGCACCTGCTTGAGGTTCAGGATGATGTCCTGCATCCCCTCGATAACGCCGGGGATGGTCTGGAACTCCTGGTCCACGCCGGAGATCTTGATCTGACTGATAGCAAACCCCTCCAGGGAGGCCAGCAAGATGCGACGAAGAGCGTTACCGATCGTCTGGCCGTAGCCCGGCTCGAGCGGCCGGAATTCGAAACGGCCGACAGTGTCGGTGCTTTCGAGCATAATCACCTTGTCCGGTTTCTGAAATGCTAAGATTGCCATATTACAGTGGTGTTAAGGATTATTTGGAATAGAGGTCGACGATCAGCTGCTCGTTGATGTTCTCGGGGATTTCCGCACGGGTCGGAACGTTGAGGAACTTACCACTGAGGGTCTTGGTGTCGAAGTCCAGCCAGGCATACTTGGTCACGGAGGCCACGCTGTTCTGGATCACCTCGAGGCTCTTGGAGCGCTCACGGACGGCCACGGTGTCGCCGGCCTTCACCTGGGTGGAGGGGATGCTGCACACATTGCCGTTCAGGGTGATGTGGTGGTGGGACACGAGCTGACGGGCGGCGGCGCGGGTCGGGGCAATACCGAGACGGTACACGATATTGTCCAGACGGGACTCGAGGAGAATCACGAGGTTCTCACCCTTCTGGCCGGCCATGCGGGAAGCCTTCTCGTAGGTGTTGTGGAACTGACGCTCGAGCACACCGTACATGTACTTGACTTTCTGCTTCTCCTTCAGCTGGGTAGCATATTCCTTGGACTTCTTGCGCTTCGCGGCGAGGCCGTGCTGTCCCGGAGGATAGTTGCGCTTCTCAAAATACTTGTCAGAGCCGAAAATCGGCTCGCCGAATTTACGGGCGATCTTGGTGCTGGGACCTGTATATCTTGCCATAGTAGTCTTGTTTTAAGAATTAAACTTTACGACGGCCTTTAGGACGGCACCCGTTGTGCGGCATCGGGGTGACGTCGACGATCTCGGTCACGATGATACCGGCGTTGTTGATGGTACGGATGGCGGACTCACGACCGGAACCCGGACCTTTGACGTAGCACTTGACGCGACGCAGACCGGCGTCGAAAGCCGTCTTCGCGGCATCCTCGGCGGCCATCTGGGCAGCGTACGGGGTGTTCTTCTTGGAGCCTCTGAAGCCGCACTTACCGGCGGAGCCCCAGCTGATCACCTGGCCCTGGGCGTTGGTCAGGGACACGATGACGTTGTTGAAGGTCGATGAAATATGGGCCTCGCCATAAGCTTCAACCTTGACAACTCTCTTGGATGTTGTAGTTTTCTTTGCCATAATTCATCAGTTTTTACTTGGTCGCCTTCTTCTTGTTGGCAACGGTCTTCTTGCGACCCTTGCGGGTACGGGCGTTGTTCTTGGTGCTCTGGCCACGGACGGGAAGTCCGAGACGATGGCGGATTCCGCGATAGCAACCGATATCCATGAGGCGCTTGATGTCCATCTGGACGGAGGAGCGGAGCTCGCCCTCGATCTTGTACTCCTCATTGATCTCGGAACGGATCTTGGCGATCTGGTCATCATTCCAGTCGCCCACTTTGATGGTGGGATCGATTCCGCACTTCTCGAGGATTCGCTTCGCGGAAGAGCGGCCGATACCGAAGATATAGGTCAGACCTATTTCTCCCTGTTTGTTGTTCGGTAAATCTACACCGGCGATTCTTGCCATAATTATACTTTACTTAATTTGTTACTGATTGATTATCCTTGGCGCATCTTGAACTTGGGGTTCTTCTTGCAGATGACGTACAGGCGGCCTTTGCGTCTGACGATCTTGCAATCTTCGCTGCGCTTCTTGATGGATGTCTTGACTTTCATATCTATGCGTTTTTATTTGTATCTGAAAGATATTCTGCCTTTGGTTAAATCGTACGGTGAAATCTCAACTCTAACCTTGTCGCCAAGAAGAATATGGATAAAGTTCATACGCATCTTGCCCGAAATATTGCAGAGCAGGACGTGACCGTTCTCAAGCTCGACTTTGAACATCGCGTTCGGAAGGGTCTCGATAACCTTTCCATCTTGTTCTATTGCTACTTGTTTGGACATTAAAAAATCACTTTAAAATTTAATCGTGCCATCTTTCTCGATAAAATCGAAAGTTGAGAGCTGCTCGGCCCGGCCTTTCCGGACAACAACCGTAAGCTCGTAATGGGCCGAATTCTTGTGGTCGGCGGTATGCACGGCCCATCCGTTTCTGTCCAGATAGACCGCCTTGCCGCCGGCGTTGATCATCGGCTCAATACACAGGACCATTCCGTCCACCAGGTGGGTGCCGCGACCCGGACGCCCGTAGTTGGGCACTCCCGGATTCTCGTGCATCTCCCGGCCGATTCCGTGTCCTTCGAGTTCGCGGACGACGGAGAAACCGAATGATTCAGCGTACGATTGCACCGCGTATCCGATATCTCCGATCCGCGCACCCGCGACAGCCGCCTCGATGCCCTTATAGAGCGAAGCCTTCGTCACGTCCAGGAGCTTGCGGGTCTCGGGCGACACCTCCCCGACGGGGAAGGTGTAGCACGAGTCGCCGTTATAGCCCTTGTAGAGCGTGCCGATGTCCGCACTGACGATGTCGCCCTCCTTGAGGACATAGTCGGACGGAAAACCGTGGACCACGACATCGTTGACAGAGGCACAGATGGCTGCCGGGAAGCCCTCGAAACCAAGGAAGCTGGGAATCGCGCCGTGGTCGCGGATGAAAGTCTCGGCCACCTTATTCAACGTTTTCGTTGTCACACCAGGGGCAACCGCTTTACCGACTTCCGCCAGCGTCTTCGAGACGATGATGGCATTCTCGCGAAGCAGCTCGATTTCTTCTTCAGTCTTAGGCTTGATCACAACCGTTCAATTTATTCAAAGAACTACATACCTGAGCGCCCGCTCAGACGACCGGTCTTCATCAGACCGTCGTAGTGGCGCATCAGCAAATAACTTTCCACCTGCTGCAGCGTGTCGAGAACCACACCCACGAGGATCAGCAGCGAAGTACCGCCGTAGAAGCTCGCAAACGCGTTGGTGACACCGAAAAACCGCGCAAAGGCAGGGAGAATGGCGATGAAGCCGAGGAAGATGGAACCCGGGAGGGTCACCTTGGACATGATGCTGTCCAGGTACTCCACGGTCTTCTTGCCGGGCTTCACGCCGGGGATGAATCCTCCATCCCGCTTCATGCTCTCGGACATCATCGTCGGGTTGACGGTGACGGCCGTGTAGAAGTACGTGAAGATCACGATCAGGATGAAGAAGATGATGTTATACCAGATACCCTCGTAGTTGCCCAGCGTCGCCGCGAGTCCGCGCGTAGCGTCCCAGCGGGAGAAGATGAGCGGGAAGAGCATCAGGGCCTGGGCGAAGATGATAGGCATCACGCCGGCAGCGTTGATCTTCAACGGGATGTACTGGCGGACACCGCCGTACTGCTTGTTGCCGATCACGCGCTTGGCGTACTGCACAGGAACGCGGCGGACAGCCTGGACCAGCGCGATCGCAGCCACGACCACAAAGAACCAGAGCAGGAACTCCACGATCAGGAGGATGACACCACCGTTGTTGGTCGCGACCTTCTCCTGGACCTCAGCCATCAGGGCGTAAGGCAGACGGGCGACGATACCGATCATGATGATCAGGGAGATACCGTTGCCGATGCCACGGTCGGTGATGCGCTCACCGAGCCACATCACGAACATCGAGCCGGCCATCAGGATGATGGTGGACACGAGGTTGAACATAAAGTTGCTCCAGCCGAGCTGATTCACGGCCACGAAAGCGGCAGCGGGAATCTGGTTGTGCACGGCGGCCATGTAGGCCGGGCCCTGGATGCAGATGATGAGGATGGTCAGCCACCGCGTCATCTGGTTCATCTTCTTGCGCCCGCTCTCGCCCTCCATCTGGAGTTTGCGGAAATACGGGACGAAGACGCCCAGCAGCTGGATGACGATGGATGCCGAGATGTACGGCATCACACCCAGCGCGAAGATCGAAGCGTTACCGAAGGCGCCGCCGGAGAACATGTTCAGGAGGCCGACGAGGCCTTCCTGCGTGTTGCTCTGGAGGTTGGCCAGCATGGACGCGTCAATGCCCGGAAGCACCACGAAGCAGCCGAAACGGTAAACCAGGATCAGCAGGAACGTGTAGACGAGTCTCTTGCGGAGCTCCTCGATCTTGAAGATGTTTTTGATGGTCTCGATAAACTTCTTCATGACTATTCGATTACGACCGCCTTACCACCGGCAGCCTCGATTTTGGCGATAGCGGACTTGGAGAAAGCGTTGGCGGTCACCGTGGCGGCAGCCTTGATTTCTCCATTGCCAAGCACCTTCACCAGATCGTTCTTGCCGGCGAGGCCGGCGGCGACGATCTCGGCGAGGCCCAGCTCCTGGAGCCCGGTAGCGGCGGCAAGAGCCTCGATGTCAGAGACATTGATGGCCTTGTACTCGACGCGGGTCGGGTTCTTGAAGCCGAACTTCGGCAGACGGCGCTGCAGCGGCATCTGGCCGCCTTCGAAACCGATCTTGTGCTCGTAACCGGCGCGGGCCTGGGCACCCTTGGTACCGCGGGTGGCGGTGCCACCCTTACCGGAACCCTGACCGCGACCGACTCTCTTGCTGGTATGGGTAGAACCCGCAGCAGGTGTCAAATTATTAAGTTTCATCTCTCAGGTCCTCCTTTAGTCAATAACTTCAACTTTGCAGAGATGGGCGATCTTGGCGACCTGACCCTCGGTAATCGGGGTCTTCTCCACCTCCACGGTCTTGTGCATGCCGCGGATGCCGAGGCAACGAAGGTTGTCCTTCTGGCGACGGGTCTCTCCGTTGCTGCTGATAATCTGGGTAATTTTGTACTTTGCCATAGTCGTGTCCTCCTAGCCGTTGAAAACCTTATTCATAGCAACGCCGCGAAGACCGGCCACGGTGTAAGCATCGCGCATCTGGGTGAGGGCCAGGACAGTCGCCTTGACGAGGTTGTGAGGGTTGGAAGAACCCTTGGACTTCGCCAGCACGTTCTGCACACCGACGGACTCGAAGACAGCACGCATAGCACCACCGGCCTTGACACCGGTACCGGGCGCTGCGGGCTTCATGAACACGCGGGAACCACCGAATTTCGCCTCCTGCTCGTGCGGGATGGTGGTGTTGATGACGGGAATCTTCACCAGATTCTTCTTCGCATCTTCCACACCCTTCGCGATCGCGGCAGTGACTTCGTTCGCTTTGCCAAGACCATAGCCTACGACACCGTTCTCGTCACCGACGACGACGATGGCAGCGAAGCGGAAGTGACGACCACCCTTGGTCACCTTGGTGACGCGCTGGATGGCGACCAGTCTGTCCTTGAGCTCAAGGTCAGACGTCTTTACTCTCTTAACATTAGTATTTGCCATAGTCTTAACTCTTAGAATACGAGGCCGCCTTCACGGGCAGCATCTGCCAAACTTTTAACTCTACCGTGGAAGAGGTAGCCGCCACGATCGAAGCAGATCGCGGTGATACCTTTCGCCTTGCAGCGCTCCGCGATGGCCTTGCCGACCACGGCAGCAGCTTCAATGCCGTTCTTGCCCTTGCACTGTGCGGCAAGCTCCTTGTCGTTGGAAGCGGCGGCGCAAAGCGTCTTGCCCTGCTCGTCGTCGACCACCTGCACGTAGATCTGCTTGTTGCTGCGGAAAACCACCATGCGAGGCTTCTCAGCAGTGCCGTTGACGTGCTTGCGTATACGGAAGTGAATCCTTCTTCTTCTTTCAATTCTACTAAGTGCCATAATTCTATCCTCCTATTATTTAGCTGCGGCGGTCTTACCGGCCTTACGGCGAAGCGTCTCGCCAACGAACTTAATACCCTTGCCCTTGTACGGTTCAGGCTTGCGGAAAGAACGGATCTTGGCAGCCACCTGGCCGAGCAGCTGCTTGTCGCAGCTCTTCAGCACGAGGCGAGGGTTCTCGCCCTTCTTGACGTCGGGCACCTCGGCGGTGACTTCCTTCGGAAGCATCAGCTGGATTTCATGGGAATAACCGAGGGAGAAGGTCAGCAGCTGGCCGGCAGCGGCCACACGGTAACCGACACCCACCAGTTCCTGCTGGGTAGTGAACTGCTCGGACACGCCGACGACCATGTTGTGCACCAGGGCGCGGTAGAGACCGTGCATGGAGCGGTGACGAGGCTGGTCGGTCGGACGCTCGAACTTGATCTGATTGTCCTCAACAGTGACCTTGATGTCCGGATCAATCTTCTGGCACATCTCACCGTGAGGTCCTTTAACCTTCAGCACGTTGCCGGGAAGGAGCTCGACGCTCACGCCGGACGGAAGGCTTACAGGCAATTTACCAATTCGTGACATTTATCTATTACTTTAGAGATTAATAAACGTAGCAAATAACCTCACCGCCGACGCCAAGCTCCTTGGCTTCCTTGTCGGTGATGACGCCCTTCGGGGTGGACAGGATGGCGATGCCGAGGCCGTTCAGGACGCGCGGCATATCGTCGACACCCGTGTACTGACGGAGACCCGGGGTGGACACGCGCTCAATCTTCTTGATGGCGGCCATCTTGGTCTGCGGGTGGTACTTCAGAGCGATTTTGATGGTATTGAAAGGGTTGCCCTCAACCACCTTGTAGCTGAGGATATAGCCCTTCTCGCACAGGATCTGGGTGATGGCGACCTTCATCTTGGAGGAAGGAATCTCCACGACCTTCTTGCCGGCCATATAGGCGTTGCGGATCCTGGTGAGATAATCTGCGATCGGATCAGTCATATTGTTTCTTACTTTTATTTATTACCAACTTGCCTTCTTGACACCCGGGATGAGACCATTGCTGGCCATCTCGCGGAACTGGATACGGCTGATGCCGAACACACGCATGTAGCCCTTCGGACGACCCGTCAGGGAGCAGCGGTTGTGAAGGCGGACGGAAGAAGAGTTCTTGGGGAGCTTGTCAAGGGCAGCCCAATCGCCGGCCTCTTTGAGGGCCTTTCTCTTCTCAGCATACTTAGCAACCATTTTCGCGCGTTTTACTTCGCGGGCTTTCATTGATTCTTTTGCCATAGTATCTTATTTGTTATGTTTCTTGAAAGGCACACCGAACGCAGCGAGCAGCGCGTGGCACTCCTCATCGGTACGGGCAGTGGTCACGAAGGTGATCTCCAGGCCGTGGATGCGCGGGTTCTTGTCGATATCGATCTCCGGGAAGATGATCTGCTCCTTGAGGCCGAGGGTGTAGTTGCCCTGGCCGTCCATGTTCTCGGCCACGCCGTTGAAGTCGCGGATACGCGGCAGGGCGACGCGGATGAGCTTCTCAAGGAACTCGTACATCTTGACATCGCGAAGGGTCACCTTGGTGCCGATCGGCATGCCGCGACGGAGCTTGAAGTTGGAGACGTCCTTCTTGGACATCGTGATGATGGCCTTCTGGCCAGTGATGATGGAAAGCTCCTCAGCAGCCTCCTCAACGATCTTCTTGTCCTGGGTGGCGTCACCGACACCCTCGTTGATGGTGATCTTGAGCAGACGGGGAACCTGCATCGGGGTGGTATAGGAGAACTGCTTGGTCAGCTTCTCCACGATTTCCTCTTTGTAGACCTTCTTGAGGGCAGGCACATATCCTGCGGGCGCCGCGGCGGCCTCTACGGGTGCTTTTTTCTTGGTAGCCATAATTACTTGATCTCCTCCCCAGATTTTTTAGCGTAACGGACCTTCTTGTCGCCGTCCATCCGGTAACCCACGCGGGTCGGGGTGTTCGTCTTGGGGTCAAGAAGATTGAGATTGGAAATGTGAATGGGAGCCTCCTGCTTGACGATGCCGCCCTGAGGCTGCTTGGAATTCGGCTTGGTGTGCTTGCTCACCATATTGACGCCTTCGACCACGGCGCGATCGGCCTGCGGATCGACGGAAAGCACCTTACCGGTCTTCCCTTTGTCGTTACCGGCATTTACATACACGGTGTCGCCTTTCTTAATATGTAACTTTTTCATAATGCTTATTAATTAAAGGACCTCCGGTGCCAGTGAAACGATCTTCATGAAGTTCTCGCGGAGCTCGCGGGCCACAGGGCCGAAAATACGGGTGCCGCGGAGTTCGCCTGCATTGTTCAGAAGGACGCAGGCGTTGTCGTCGAAACGGATATAGGAACCGTCGGCGCGACGGATCTCTTTCTTCGTGCGAACCACGACAGCGCGCGAAACGGTGCCCTTCTTGGCGTCAGAGCCAGGGATAGCGCTCTTGATGGCGACGACGATCGTGTCGCCGACAGTCGCATAACGATGGTGGGTACCGCCAAGGACGCGGATGCAGAGGACTTCCTTTGCACCGCTGTTGTCGGCCACCTGTAAACGTGTTTCCTGCTGTATCATAGTGTACTATTTTGCTTTTTCGATGATTTCAACTAATCTCCAGTTCTTGGTCTTGCTCAGCGGACGGGTCTCCATGATGCGGACGGTATCACCCTCACCGCACTCATTCTTGTCGTCCTGGGCAACGAACTTGGTGGTCTTCTTGACGAACTTACCGTACAAGGGATGTTTCTCTTTAATTTCAACGGCAACGATGATGGTCTTATCCATCTTGTTGCTGACCACCACTCCGATTCTTTCCTTACGAAGATTTCTTTCCATGATTGTCTGATTTAATTCTGTTTTTCTTTCTCAGCAAGGATCGTGATCATGAGGGCGATATCCCTTCTGGTCTTACTGATTTTGGAAGTGTCCTCCAACGGAGAAATCGCGTGATTGATTTTCATGGTGTCGAGATTGCTCTTCTCGATCTGGATGCGGTCGCGCAGGTCTGCTACAGACATTTCGCGTGCTTCAGCTGCTTTCATTACTCTTTCTCCATTAATTATTCGACATAATCCCGGCGGACGACGAACTTGGTCGCGATCGGGAGCTTGTTGGCGCCAAGGCGCATGGCCTCTTTGGCGGTCTCGAGGGAAACGCCCTCGGCTTCGAAGATGATGCGGCCCGGGGTGATCGGAGCGACGAATGCGTACGGATCGCCCTTACCTTTACCCATACGGGTATCGAGCGGCTTCTTGGTGATCGGCTTCACAGGGAAGACACGGATCCAGATCTGACCCTCACGGTTCATCCGACGGGAGATAGCCTGACGGGCAGCTTCGATCTGCTGGGCGGTCAGCCAGCAATTCTCAAGGGTCTTGATACCGAAGGAACCGAACGCGAGCTGGTTGCCGCGCTGGGCGTTGCCCTTCATGCGGTTCTTCTGTTCCCTTCTAAACTTTGTTCTCTTAGGTTGTAACATCTCAGTATTACTTTTAAAATAATTATCGCTTAAAATCCTCAAAATCAGCTTCTTACGCGGTTAGAGGCCAGTTTTTGGGACTGCAAATTTAGTAAAAAATATTGAATTAGCATCATGTTTTGCAAAATATTTCAAACTTTTTCGACACAAAATCTCGTAGGTCAACTCCACATTCTTCAATCACTTACAAACTCTGTCGAAAACTTTTTTCGCACATTTTCGACCGCGGTCAACCGCCCCTTCGCAACGCCCCTTGCGCGCAGGCAGCTGCTGCCGCAAACCTTCGCTTCGCTCATCCCTCCCACGCCTTGCGGCGCGGGCCCCTCCCGTTCACGAGGCCACGGGCGGCCACGGGTTTGCCGGCAGCACTGCCTGTCGCGCTGCGGGATAGCGTCTGCGCACGCGGGCCCCTGCCGAGAGTCGCAGGTATCCGGCAAACAGCCCACAACGGCTTGCGGACGGGGCGTGGCTGGCGGGATTTTTGCTAACTTTGCGGACAATGAAGTACAAGGGATTCATACTGATTCTGCTGCTGGCGGCGGCCGCGCTGCCGGCGCGGGCACAGTCCGAGACCGCGCGGGAGACCCTGCGTGAGGCCCGGCAGCAGTCGCGCCGGCCCGTGACCGGCACGCCGATGTACTTCGAGCTGGACGAGAAGGGCGACACCGTCTTCATGGAAACCCTCGACCCGGTGTGGATTTTCCCGAAGGGAAGAAGGATGCGGGATGGCGACTGGCGCAAGTACTACAAGCTGGTCTACAACTTCAACAAAGTCTATCCCTACGCCCTTGTGGGCCGGAAAATGATTGCCCAGGTGGACAGCACCATCGCCGCCGACGCGACCAGGCGCTCCGAACGCACCCGTTACATCAACGACGTCGAAAAAGAGCTCTTCCGCCTCTTCGAGCAGGACATCCGCCACATGACGGTGACACAGGGACTGGTCATGATGCGCCTGATCGACCGCGAATGCGGGATGAGCGCGTACACCATCATCAAGACCTACGAAAACGGCTTGACCGCCAACTTCTGGCAGCTCGTAGCCAAGCTCTTCTCCCAGAACCTCAAGACGCGCTACGACCCCACCAAGGGCGAAGACGCCAAGATCGAAGAGCTATGCAAAATCTGGGACTCCGGGCAGTGGGACGCCTTCTACTACTCCATCTTCATGGAGCGTCCCGCCAAAACCGTCATTCAGCGGGAGACGCTGGAGAGCGAAGTTCGAAAGAAGAACCGTTAAAGACCGCGCAGGGCATTCCCCCCTGCGACCAGTCCTTCAGCACAATCAGCCTCGCGCCCCCGGGGAGCGTCATGTCCACGGAATCGTGGTAGTGGCCGAACACGAAATAGTCCACGTGGCGCTCCTGCTCCGCACCGGCAGCGAACTGATACAGAAACTCTTCCTCCCCACGGAACTTGTGGTACGGATGCTTCTTCCGGCTGGACCCGGACCAGGCGCGCGCCCAGCGGAAGGCCAGCGTCGGATGAATCGCCGCGAAGAGCCGCTGGAGGAAGTGGTTGTGGAAAACCTTGATCAGGAACGAATAGCCCCGCGTCGCGCCGCCCAGCAGGTCGCCGTGGCCCAGGCAGAAATCCTTGTCGCCCAGCCGCACGAAGAGCGGCTGCTCGAAATAATGGATCCCCAGGTCCTTGAAGAAGGAAAAGGTCCAGATGTCATGGTTGCCGGGGCAGAACCACACCTCCACGCCCTCGTCCATCAGGCGGACCAGCTCCGCCACCACGCGGAATCCCTCTCGCGGCACCACGTCGTGGTACTCGTACCAGAAGTCCCAGATGTCGCCCAGCAGATACAGCCGGGACATCGACGCCGCAGGCAGGCCCTTCAAGAAAGCAAGGAAACGCTCCTCCACCTCCGCCCGGTTCTCCGCCTGACGGCCCAGGTGGACGTCGGCCACGAAATATATAAGGTCCCGCTCCGCCATCAGGCCAGGAAGATCAGGACCAACAGACCGGCCAGCGCGCAATAGAGGCCGAACCACTTGAGCTGCGCCCTGCGCACCAGGGCGATCATCACCCGGCAGGCAAAGAGGCCTGAGAAGAAGGCGGCCACGAAGCCGATCAGCAGGGGCAGCGCCCCGACTGCGGAGGCGGCCATGTCGCCGTCGACCACGTCCAGGAACGTCTCCCCGAGAATGGGCACCAGCACCATCAGGAAGGAGAATTGCGCCATGCTCTCACGCTTCACGCCGCTCAGCAGGCCGGTCGAGATGGTCGTGCCGGAACGGGACAGACCGGGCAGCACCGCACAGGCCTGGCCGAGGCCCACGACGAAGGCTTGCCAGAAATTGATGCCGTTGCGGCTCTCCTTCACAGCCGCATGCACGCGTACGGAAAGCCAGTCGGACAAGGTCAGAAGCAGAGCCGTGACCAGCAGGCACACGCCCACCACCCGCATCGAATTGAAGGCGGCCTCCACCTGGTCCTTGAAGAACATGCCGACCACGAACACCGGGATCATCGACACGACAATCTTGGCGATATAGTCCGTCTCATCGTTATACTTGAACTTGAACAGGCCGCAGAGCAGCTTCCAGATCTCTTTCCGGAAGACGACGATGGTCGCAAGGACCGTAGCGGCATGGACCGCGACCTCGAAGATCAGGTCCCCCGAGGGCTCCACGCCCAGCAGGGCCTTGCCAATGGCCAGGTGGCCGCTGCTGCTCACCGGAAGGAACTCGGTCAGGCCCTGGACCAGGCCGAGAATCAAGGCTTCAAACCACTCCATACCCGTTTACTGCTTTTTCCTGTACGCGCCCACGAGGGCGACCACTTCCACGACAATGCCCGCAACGATCACCACGGGGGCGGCCACAAGCCGCCGGAAATTGAACATGGCCTCGTTGAAGACCTGCGGATCATCCGACCCGCCACCCATCATCAGGATGTAGCCGGCCACCATCACAATCAGGCCCGCGAGCATCAGTTTCAGCCCTTTCGCATTGAGGGCCATCTTATCTTTTTTTTCCATTTCTCAATAATATAGGTCATCCTTGGACGTGGCGACCAGCCGGTTCACCACCATCCAGGTGGAAATCACGCAAAGCAGGATGCCACACGCAACAACAATGCCGCAGACGACCAGTACCTGCCGCAGGTCCACGATGGAGGCCAGCTCCGGGAAGGAGCGGCGCAGAGCGGCCAGCAGAGCCCAGAGCATGCCTGCGGCCAGCACCGAGGAGACCAGCCCCTGCAGCACCGCCGCCCGCACGAAGGGAGCGCGGATGAAACCGCGGGTGGCCCCGACCAGCTTCATCGTGTGGATCGTGAAACGGCGCGCGAACACACTCACGCGCACGGTATTGTTGATGAGGACAAACGAGATGAACAGCAGCAGCAGGATGAACACGCCCAGCACGATGGAAATGCGCGTCAGGTTGGTCGTCAGCGCCTCCACCATCGTCTGCTGCGCCACCACCTCGTCCACGAGCGGAGAGACGGCCAGGGCCTTGGTCACGCGCGCCAGGCTGTCTTTCTGGACATAGTCCGCATTCAGCGTCACGTCGACCGAGAGGGGAACGGGAGAGGTCTCGAAGACGTCCAGGAAATCCTCGCCCAGCATCTGCTTCAGCTCCTCGGCGCCTTCTTCGCGCGTGATGACACGCGTGGAGTGGACATAGGGCTGGGCGTCCTGCGCCCCGGCCCACTCGCGAGCCTGCTTTTCGGTGGCGTCGTCCCGCAGCAGGACCGAGATGCGCATGTTTTCTTTGAGGTATTTCGTCACGCCGCTCGCATTGATCACGAGCAGGGCGGCAACCCCGGTCAGCAGGAGCACAAGGCTGATGCTGATCACGCTGGAGAGGTAAGCATTCACGATACGCTTCCGCAACATCTTTTTCTCCTGTCGGGCCATATTCCACCAATTTAGACCTCAAAGATAATGAAAAGACATATAATTGGAAAAAAATTCTTATCTTTGTGGATATGAGCGATATTAAGCAGAAAATCCTTTTCGTCAACTCGGAGATCTATCCGTATCTTCCGGAGTCTGATATCGCACATGTCGGACGGTACCTCCCGCAGGGCACGCAGGAGCGCAAGCGCGAAATCCGCTCATTCATGCCGCGTTACGGCTGCATCAACGAGCGCAAGAACCAGCTCCACGAAGTCATCCGCCTGTCGGGCATGAATATCATCATCGCGGAAGTGGACCGGCCGCTGATCATCAAGGTCGCCTCCATCTCCTCCGCGCGCATCCAGGTTTACTTCATCGACAACGAAGACTACTTCCGCCGCAAGCAGCCCTTCTGCGACGCCTCCGGCAAGGCCTTCGAGGACAATGACGAGCGGACCATCTTCTTCGCGCGCGGCGTGCTCGAGACGGTCAAGAAGCTGCGCTGGGCGCCGGATGTCATCCACTGCCAGGGCTGGATCTCCCACCTCCTCCCCGCCTATCTCAAGAAAGCTTATAAAGACGATCCCATTTTCTCCTCCAGCAAGATTGTCCTGTCGGTCTATGACGACACTCCGAAAGAGCCGTTCCATCCGGCCTTCGCGGAGAAGGCCTGCTTCGGCGGTCTCACCCACGAAGACGTGTCGCTTCTCGAGGACCCCACTGGCATAAATCTTGCTAAATTGGCCGTCCAGTACGCCGATGGCGTCATCCTCGCCGCGGACAAGGTCGAGCCGGAGATTGTGAACCACTGCAAGTCGCTCGGACTCCCGATCCTTCCCTACGACCGCAAGGCCATGGAGGATGGCAGCTACATCGATTCGTACTGCAGTTTTTACGATGAACTTTAAGATGAAAACCAGACTCCTTGCGCTGGCGGCAGTCCTGTTCTGCTGCTACTCCTGCATAGAAACCGACAGCACCCTCGGCGGGAATCTCGTTCCCACCGTGGAGACCTACACCTTCCACACGGTGGAGGTCCCCCTCGAGGGCATCACCACGAAGATGGCGGACAACCTGTCCGGCTACTCCGACGCCCGCATCACCATCGGCGCCATCCGCGAGCCGGAGTACGGCCTGACCACCCGCTCCAGCGCCGTGACGCTCATTCCGCTGTTCCAGGACAAGCTCGACATGGGCAAGAACCCGGTCTTCAAGCGCTTCCGCTTTGCCGCCGCGTGCGACACCACCAGCTTCCTCGACCCCACGCAGGAGAATATCCTGCAGCGCGTAAACGTGTACGCCCTGGAGCACGCGCTGGATCCGGAGGTCGATTACGACATCAACCGTCCTATCCAGCACAGCACCAAGCGCATCGCCAAAGGAACGCCGGTCATCAACGGCACCGATTCCCTGACTTTTGAATTCACCGAAGAATTCGGCAAGAAATACCTCCAGATCACCCAGGACGACCTCAAGGATATCGAGACCTATCTCGCCAAGTTCCCGGGCATCTACATGGAGACCGAAATCCCGCACGAGGACGGCGGCCGCATCGACATGCTGGACGTCCAGATGGCCTACGACAAAGACTACGGGTACATCATGGGCAATGTCGCCACCCTGAACTATTCCGCAGAGTTCGACGGCATCCGCAAGGACACGACGGTACTCTTCTGGTACGGCGCGGCCGACTTCTTCCCGCTTGATTCCCTGTTCGAGGCCTACACCGGCACATTCCCGCAGTATGCCCTCAACCACACCGGCCAGGAAACCCGCGACCGGGCAGGCGACGCGCAACGGGAAATCACCATCGAGGGCGGCGGCGGACTCAAGCCCGTCATCTCCGCCCTGAGCCTGAAGCATCAGGTGGAAAAGGCCATCATTGAGGTGGGCGGCAATCCCAAGGACGCCGTCATCAACAAGGCTTCGCTGATCTTCCCCTTCGTCTTCCCGGAGGACTACAAGGATATGTCCTACTGGCCCTACCGGCTCTCGCCCACCTGCCGGCTCGTCAACGACGAGTCCACAGCCTACATGGGCCTGACCGACTCCAGCTCCAGCAACGAGAACCAGGGCGACGTGGACCGGTCGCTGATGCGCTACGCCCCGGACATCACCTACCACATGCAGGAAATCCTCAAGGTTGACGAGAGCGCCACCGACAAGAGCTCAACCAAGAATCTGCTCTCCGGCAACTACGACATCTGGCTGCTCGTCATGGCCCAGGAGACCGTGACCACGGTCAGCACCGCAAGCAAAGAGCAGCAGGAAATGCTCAACTACCTCGCCTACTCCAGCTACTATAACGGCATGTACGGCGGATACGGTTACGGTGGATACGGCGGCTATGGCGGCGGGTACGGCGGATACGGCAGCTACTACAACAACTACCTGACCTACGCCATGATGGCCCAGCAGGCCAGCGTATCCCACACCTCCACGTCCAAGAGCATCAAGCTGGATACCGACCGCTTCTACCGCGCCGCGCTGAACGGACCGGAGTCCAACTCCGCCCCGACGCTGAAGCTGGTCTTCGCGCTGCCGAACCAGGAGAACTGAGATTCCGGGTCAAGCCCGGAATGACTATATAGAAAAAGAAACCGGCCTGCGGATGCAGGTCGGTTTTGTTTTCGGATCTTCAAACCGGATTAGGCAAGTTTCTCGGCGACTTTGTCGCAAGCGTCCTTGACCGTGGCGATCGTGCTGGTCTCCTCATCGGGAATCTTGATGCCGAACACCTTCTCGAACTCCATAAGAAGCTCCACGGTGTCAAGGGAGTCAGCGCCCAGATCATTGGTGAAATTAGCGGTCTCGGTCACCTCGGAAGGCTCCACGCCGAGCTTGTCGACGATGATCGCTTTCACTTTTTCTACGATTTCTGCGTATTCCATGATGTTAATAAGATATAAAGGTTTTTGTTAGTACTTTCGTATCATAATATCGGGGACAAAGTAACGGAAAAAAATTCAATTTTCCAAACTTCCCCCCTCCTTGCTGAGGGCCAGCCAGATACGCAGGCCATTGAGCGAGTTTAACAAATAAAAGCTGTATTTCACAACATAGATGAGCGCATATGACGAATCAGGGGTCTGCCGGAGCGTCAGCACCCACATCACGACGGAAGCGATGTTGACCCCGATCCAGAAGAGCCACTGCTCCATGTAGGCCGTGGACATGAGGTACTGTCCCAGGACATTGCACATCATCGACAGGGCGTCCGTCAGGACCAGCCAGCGCACCACTCCGGCCGCTTCCGTCTTGTCCAGGGCACAAAGGACGAAATAGGCAATCACCAGGCCGACCAGGAAGATGGACCCGTACAGCAGCCATTTCCGGCCGTCCAGCCGACGGGCGTGGACCTGCTTCCCCTCGCCTGCGCCCCGCTTCTTCCACTGCACGAAGCCGATGACCTGCATCGGCAGGAAGTAGAGCAGGTGCAGCGCGGCGTTGCCGTATTTGGCTCCCGCCAGGCACATGGCGCCATAGACCGTCACGTCGATGAGACCGAACAGGAAAGTGAGGATGCGGCCGTTGGCCGACAGGACGTTGGCCAGCACACCGGCCAGGGATCCGACAGCCGCAATGATGAGCAGCGCCCGTCCGCTTTCCGCCCCCTGCAGCTTGATTCCGGTCACCAGGATCGTCACGACTGCCATCCCAATCAGGATGAAGGCGTTGAAGATTTTGTTGAAAAGATCGGATTTATTCATGGTTGAGTTGTTCATGGATACGTTTTGCCAGGGCGGGCCCCACCAGCGCGGCCAGGTCCGCCTCCGGAGCGGCCGCGATGCGGGCCACGCTGCCGAAGTGCATCAGCAGGCGCTGCTCCGTCTGCTCTCCCACACCCGGGATGGCACGAAGCGCCGACTGGATGGCCGCCTTGCTGCGCAGCGAGCGATGGAAAGTGATGCCGAAACGGTGCGCTTCGTCGCGGATGCGCTGCAACACCTTGAGGGCCTGAGAATTGCGGTCAAGGAACAGGGGATACGGGTCCCCCACCCGGATCACCTCTTCGAGGCGCTTCGCCAGACCCACGACCGTCAGGCGGTCCTGGATACCCAGCTCACAGAGCGCCTGGTAGGCGAAATCGAGCTGGCCCTTGCCGCCGTCGATCACCACCAGCTGCGGCAGGTCGTCGGGAGCTTCTTCCAGCATGCGCGCGTAGCGGCGGTTCACGACCTCCTTCATGGAGGCGTAGTCGTTCGCGCCCACCACGGTCTTGATCTTGAATTTGCGGTAATCCTTCTTGGAAGGCTCCGCATTGCGGAACACCACGCACGAAGCCACGGGGTTCGTGCCCTGGATGTTGGAATTGTCGAAGCACTCCATGTGCACGGGCGGGACCTTCATCCCGAGGGCCTTGCGCAGCTCCTCGAGCACCGCGGCGCGGTACTCGTCGGGATTGGTGTGCTCGCGCTGTTTGAGCGAATTGGCCCGGTACTCCCGGGCATTCTTGGCGCCGAGCTCCAGCAGTGCCAGCTTGTCGCCGCGCACGGGGATGCGGAACTCGACGCCTTCCAGCTCCACATCGGGCAGGAAGGGGACGATGACCTCGCCCCGGAGCGAGCCGAACTTGGAGGCGATCTCGGCGATGAACTCGCTCAGCACCGCCGCGCGGTCCTCCTCGATATTCATCTTGAAACCGAGGTTCAGCGACTGGATGATGGCGCCGCCGCGGATGCGCAGGAAGCTGCCGAAGGCCTCGGCCCCGTCGACCTCGAGGGCGAAGACGTCCACGTCCCGGTCGCCGGCCGCCGTGATGATGCTCTTGGCGTAATGCTGCTGCAGGACATCGATGCGCTGTTTGTAAAGCTGCGCGGACTCGAAGTCGAGCGCGTCCGCAGCGGCCGTCATCCGCGCCTTGTAGTCCCGGATGATGCCGTTCACCCCGCCGGAGAGCTGGCGCTCGATCTCGTCGATCCAGCCGCCGTACTCCTCGCGGGACACAGCCCCGATGCAACAGCCTTTGCAACGTCCGATATGGAAGTCGAGGCAGGGGCGGAACTTGCCGCGCAGAATGGCGTCGGAGTTGATCTTGAGATTGCAGGAGCGGAGCGGATAGGTCTCGCGGAAGAACTCCAGCAGCGCCCGGGCATGCATGACCGAGCTGTAGGGCCCGTAGTAGCGGGATCCGTTCTTCACCACGCGCCGCGTCAGGAACACCTTGGGGAATTCGTCCGCGGTCACGCAGATCCAGGGATAGGTCTTGGAGTCCTTGAGCAGGATGTTGTAGCGCGGCTTGTACTGCTTGATGAGGTTGTTCTCCAGCAGCAGCGCGTCCGCCTCCGTGTCCACCACGGAGTACTGCAGGTCCGCAATCCTCGACACCAGCAGGCGCGTCTTGACCGTGAGCCGTTCCGGGTCCACGAAATACTGCGCGACACGCTTGGCCAGGTCCTTGGCCTTGCCTACATAGATCACATTCCCCGCGGCGTCATAATATCGATAGACACCCGGGGAATGCGGTAAAAGAGATATTTTCTCCCTAACGTCCAAGGACTTCGGCGACGGCTTTCTCCGTCGCGGCCCCGCGCAGGTCATCGCCGCGCTTGAGGATGGTGCCGTCCTTGTCGAAGAGGATCATGTGCGGAATGCCGTCAATGCCGTAGAGGGAAGCGGGCTCCTGGTGGCCGTTGTTGAGCTGCAGCCACTTCATGCCGTAGACGGCCGCCGTGTCGATGGTGTTGTGCCAGTCCATCTTGCGGCTCTCCTCCCAGACAGCGACGCTCAGCACGTCGAAGTCATCGCCATGGTACTTCTCCCAGACGTCCTTGATATTGGGGATCTCGGCCTTGCAGGGCGGGCACCAGGGGGACCAGAAGTCCACGAGCATCACTTTCCCCTTACCGACGAAGTCGGAGAGGCTCTTCTTCTCGTAGATCGGATTGCCGTCCTTGTCCACGCCGGCCACGTGATCCACGGTGAAATCCGTGAACTTCTTGCCCACGGCCGTGCCCAGGCGGGCGGTGGTACTCTCGATCGTACGGGCGACGAACTTGTCGGACTTGACATTCTCCGGCATCTTGGCGAAGATGGCGCTCAGCTCGTTGTCATCGAGGTAATAGACGACCTCGCTCAGCACGGCGGGAGCCACCAGCGTGTCGGCGTAATACTTGTTCAGCAGCGTGCGGCCGGCGTCGGCCATCTTGCCGATGATCTCATCCTGCAGGTCGCCGATTTTCCCAGCCTTCTGCGCATCGTCGAGCGTGGCGTCCTCGCTGATTTTCGTGGCGGACGCGTTATATTCTTCCTCCAGGGCCTGAAGGTCTGCACGGAAGCCGTCCAGCACTTCCTCGCTGGTCGGCTGCTTGCAACCGGCGAGCGCCACCAGCGCCGCCGCTGCGATCATAACGAATTTCTTCATCTTTTTCTCATTTATTATAATACACTACTAAAGATGCCGGTTCCGAATCCCGGAACCGGCATCAAATATAGCAATAAATTGATTAATCTCAATTAATTACTTGTTGTCGCGACGCGGACGACGGTCACGGTCGCCATCCCGGCGGGGACGACGGTCGCCACCGCGGCCACCGCCACGGTTCTGGCCGGTAGCCTGCGCATTGGCGGCAGCGAGGGCGGCAGGAGTCAGATCCTGCTTGCCATAGCGCTCACCATTGCAGATCCACACCTTGATACCGAGGGTACCCACCTTGGTGTTGGCCACCGCGAGGGCGTAGTCGATGTCGGCGCGGAACGTATGGAGCGGCGTACGGCCTTCCTTGAACATTTCGCTGCGAGCCATTTCGGCGCCGCCGACACGACCGGCGATCTGGACCTTGATGCCTTCGGCACCGACGCGCATCGTGTTGGCGATGGCCATCTTGATGGCGCGGCGATAGGACACACGGCCCTCGATCTGACGGGCGATGCTGTCAGCCACGATGTTGGCGTCCACCTCGGGGCGCTTCACTTCGTAGATGTTAATCTGGACATCCTTCTTGGTGACCTTCTTGAGCTCTTCCTTGAGTTTGTCGACCTCAGTGCCGCCCTTGCCGATGATGAAACCGGGACGGGCCGCGTAGATCGTGACCGTGATGAGCTTGAGGGTACGCTCGATAACGATGCGGCTGAGGCTGGCCTTGGCCAGACGGTTGCCGAGATACTTGCGGATCTCGAAGTCCTCAGCGATCTTCTCCGCGTAGTTACCACCACACCAGTTAGAGTCCCAACCACGGGTGATACCGATTCTGTTGCTGATAGGATTAGTTTTCTGTCCCATAATTACTTATTCTCCACTGGTTGTTTGACATCGAGGATGACCGTGACATGGTTGGAACGCTTGCGGATGCGACCGGCACGGCCCTGCGGGCACGGGCGGATGCGCTTCAGCGTACGGCCTTCGTCAACCATGATGGTCTTGACATAAACGTTGCCGTTGTCCAGTTCCTTGCTCTGCTCCGGGTTCTTGGCTTCCCAGTTGGCGACGGCGCTGCGGATCAGCTTCTCCAGACGCACGGAGGCCTCACGCTTGCTGAACTTGAGCAGGTCGAGAGCGCGGTTGACCTCAACACCACGGACGGTGTCGGCCACCAGACGCATCTTGCGGGGAGAGGTGGGGACGTCATTCAGCTTGGCAACAGCTGTAACCTTCTTCGCCTCCTTGAGGCGCTCGGCCATAAGTCTTTTACGCTTTCCCATAATGATTACTTCTTATTGTTACCTGAATGACCTCTAAAGTTGCGGGTAGGGGCGAACTCGCCCAGCTTGTGGCCGACCATCTGCTCGGTGACGTACACAGGGATGAACTTGTTCCCGTTGTGAACGGCGATCGTATGGCCGATAAAGTCAGGAGAGATCATGCTGGCACGGGACCAGGTCTTGACCACTTCCTTCTTCTTGCTACCATCATTCATAGCAAGAACTCTCTTCTCCAGGGCTTCCTGGATATAGGGACCTTTTCTTAAAGAACGACTCATAATCTCAAAAGTTAATTCCTGTTATTTCTTTCTTCTCTCGATGATGAACTTGTTGGAAGCGGCCTTCGGATTACGCGTCTTGTAGCCCTTTGCAGGGAGACCCTTACGGGAACGCGGGTGTCCACCGGAAGCGCGGCCTTCACCACCACCCATCGGGTGATCGTGCGGGTTCATCACAACACCACGGTTGTGCGGGCGCTTGCCCAGCCAGCGACGACGGCCGGCCTTGCCGTGGCTCTCCAGATTGTGGTCGGTGTTGGAAACCTCACCGACGGTGGCGCGGCAGGACACGAGCACCATGCGGGTCTCGCCGGAGGGCAGACGGAGCACGGCGTGGGAGCCTTCGCGGGCGGCGAGCTGCGCGAACGTACCGGCGGAACGGGCCATTGCGGCGCCCTGACCGGGACGAAGTTCGATGCAGTGCACGAGGGTACCAACAGGAATTTCGCTGAGCGGGAGGCAGTTGCCGACTTCCGGAGCGACGCCGCTGCCGGAGGCGATTACCTGACCCACCTTGAGTCCTTTCGGAGCGATGATGTATCTCTTCTCTCCGTCTTCATACTGAACCAGGGCGATGCGGGCGCTGCGGTTCGGATCATACTCGATGGTCAGAACCGTGGCGGTGCACTCGTCCTTGGCGCGGCGGAAGTCGATGATACGGTACATTCTCTTGTGACCGCCACCGATGTAACGCACGGTCATCTGACCGGTGTTGTTACGACCGCCGGAGCTCTTGAGAGGCTCACACAATGATTTCTGGGGTTTCTTCGCAGTGATCTCCTCGAAGGTGCTGATCACTTTGTTCCTTTGACCGGGAGTAACCGGTTTGAATTTTCTAACTGCCATTGTCTGTTCCTCCCTTAAATATTAGCGTAGAAATCAATCTTGTCATCACCGGCGAGGGTGATGTACGCCTTCTTGAAGTGATTCATCCGGCCGCGGAGCAGACCCGCCTTGGTGTAGCGGCTCTTGCGCTTGCCGTGATAGTTCACCGTATTGACATCTGCCACGGAGACGTTGTACATCTTCTCCACGGCGTCCTTGATCTGAAGCTTGTTGGCTTTACCATCGACGATAAAACCGTAACGGTTCAACTTTTCGCCCTGATCCGTCAGCTTCTCAGTAACGATTGGCTTAATGATAATTCCCATCTTCGTGTACTTTTAGCGCATGTTCCGCTCGGCCAGGATGTCCTGCACGCCGTCGAAGAGCACCAGGGTATTGGCGTTCATGATGGCGTAGGTGTTGATCTCGTCAACGGAGAGGACGTTCACCTGCGGAAGGTTGCGGGATGAAAGAAAGATATTGGTGGAATTCTGCGGAAGCACGTAGAGAACCTTGCGGTCGCCGGCCTTGATGGCGGCGTTGATCGCGAGGAGCTCCTTGGTCTTGGGTGCATCCATCGTGAACGGCTCGAGGATAATGATGGCATTCTCCTGGGCCTTGTAGGTCAGCGCGGACTTGCGGGCAAGGGCCTTGACCTTCTTGTTCAACTTGTTATGATAGAAACGCGGAACGGGACCGAACACGCGGCCACCGCCGACGAAGATGTTCGACTTGAGGGAGCCGTGGCGTGCGCCACCGCCGCCCTTCTGGCGACCGAGCTTCTTGGTGCTGTGCGAGTTCTCGCTGCGATCCTTGGTCTTGGCGTTGCCGTGACGCTGGTTGGCGAGATACTGGACGACGTCGAGATAAACGGCGTGGTCGTTGGGCTCAATGCCGAAGACGTTCTGTTCGAGCGTCACTTTCTTGCCGGACTTGGAGCCGTCAATTTTCAAAACTTCTAATTCCATAGCACTAAGCCTCCACAATTACATAAGAACCCTTGGCCCCGGGGACGGAGCCCTTGACAACGAGAAGATTGTTCTCAGGGAGCACTTTGAGCACTTCGAGGTTCTCGACCTTCACGCGCTCGTTGCCCATGTGACCGGCCATACGCATTCCGGGAAGGACGCGGGACGGCCAGGACGATGCACCCATGGAACCGGGGTGACGCAGACGGTTGTGCTGGCCGTGGGTCTGTCCGCCGACGCCGGCGAAGTGATGACGGTGCACAACACCCTGGAAACCCTTACCTTTGGAGGTACCAATCACGTCCACGTACTTGACATCCTCGGTGAAGATGTCGGCCACGGTGAACGTGGTGCCGAGGGCCAGCTCACCCTCGAAGTCGGCCTTGAACTCGACCAGCTTGCGCTTGGGGGTGACACCTGCCTTCTTGAAGTGCCCCATCAGGGGCGCGCTGGTGTGCTTTTCGGTGGTTTCGCCATAGGCAAGCTGCACGGCCTCATAGCCATCTTTTTCAAGAGTACGCAGCTGCGTAACGACGCACGGACCAGCCTCGATAACGGTGCACGGTATATTCTTACCGTCGGCACCGAAAACGGAAGTCATTCCGATTTTCTTTCCAATTAATCCAGGCATTGGTTTGTTAATTAATTGTTTATAAATACTTTATAAGTTTCCGCGCATTTTAGCGGGCTGCAAAGATACAACAAATTTCTCAAATTACAAATAGTTGATTTCCAATCTTTTCTTTGCCGGAACGAAGGCTTGCCTTTCCCCCGCGGGCGGACAGAAATTGTTTTTTCGTGCGGTTGCTCGAAAAAACAATTTCTGCTCCGCCCTCCGCAACGCCAACGCGCGGCAAGCCCAGAAAAAGAGATTCGCCGGTCCAGGGCCGGCGAATGACATAGTTGTATGTGCGGAATAGCTAGCGGTACTCCTCATATTCGGGCATGGCGAGCCGGGAAAGGAATTCCTTGAGCTTCTTCTCGTCGCGCGGGCAAATCATCAGCACGTCCTCGGTGTCGATGACGATGAAGTCCTCCATCCCGCGGATGGCCAGGAGCTTGTCGTCGCGGGTGGAATAGACGATGTTGTCGGAACTGTCCACGAGCAGCCGGCGGGCGGTGCGGTTCAGCGCGTTGCCGTGTTCGTCGTGGTAGGCGAGGTACTCATAGAGGGACTCCCAGTTCCCGATATCGGCCCAGCGGAATTCCGCGGGATAGACCCAGGCGTTGTCCGTTTTCTCCATCACGGCGTAGTCGATGGAAATGCGGGGCATGTCCGTGTAGATGCGGTCCACGAAGGCCTGCTGCCCGGCAGTGCCGTACACCTCGGGCCAGCCGGTCCAGAGGCTGGTGATCTCGGGAGCATACTTCTCCAGCGCCTGCCGGATGGCGTCCGCACGCCAGACGAAGATACCGGAATTCCACAGGAACTCGTTCGTCTCCACGAAGACGCGGGCGAGCTCCGGATCGGGCTTCTCGGTGAAAGTCTTGACCTTGACCGGGCTGCCATTCTTGGACTTGCCGGCCATCTGGATGTAGCCGAAATTGGAATCCGCACGCGAGGGAACGACTCCCAGGGTGATGAGCGCATCGCTGCCGGCCGCATAGGAGAGCGCATCGAGCAGGGTCTTGTTGAACACGTCATGGTGCGCGATGGCATGGTCGGAAGGCGTCACGACGGTGACGGCGTCCGGATCGCGCTGCAGGATCGTGTAGGTGGCGAAGGCGATACAGGGAGCGGTGTTGCGGTTGTAGGGTTCCAGCAGCAGGTTCTGCTCGGGGAGCTCCGGCAGGTGCGCGCGGACCTGGTCCCGGTAGCGCTCCAGGCTCACCACGATGATGTTTTCCTCGGGGATGACGACCTTCATGCGGTCGTAGGTGCGGCGCAGGAAGGAGCGGCCCTGGATGCTGAAATCGAGGAACTGCTTGGGCTGGTCGGTGCGGCTGATGGGCCAGAAGCGGGATCCGATGCCGCCGGCCATGATTATACAATAGTAATGGTTATTAAGCATAAAGTGGTACAAAAGCTTTGGGGTAATACTCTATATCAAATTCTGCGCCCGTCCCGTAGAAAACCACCGACATCACGTCAAAAAAGATTTCCAGGTCGGCGGGCAGGTCTTTCCGGTCGTCACCGTGCAGGAAGGCCTGGGCGGCGGCGACCATGCGCCGCTGTTTGGTGCGGCCGACGTTGCGCTCCGGCTCGGCCATGACGGGCGCCACGCGGCTCTTCACTTCCACGAAGTGGAGTTCGCTGCCCAGCAGGGTGATGATGTCCAGCTCGAGGTGGCCGCCGCGCCAGTTGCGCGCCAGGATCCTGTGCCCGAGACGGGCGAGGTAACGGCTGGCCTCCTCTTCTCCCTTGCGGCCGACGACGGTCCGGTCCGTTTTCATAGCTTGACGACGGTTACGCCAGTGCCGCCCGTCCGCACGTCTTCGTCGCTGACGGACAGCCCGGGGATGGTCCGGAGGTATTTCTGGATCTCTTCGCGCAGCACGCCGGTTCCTTTGCCGTGGATGATGCGCACGGAGCCGACGCCGAGCATGACGGCGTCGTCGATGAAATGGGTGACGATGTCAAGGGCGTCGGCGAGGCGCTCGCCGCGGACGTCCAGCTCCGGCTTGAAGGAGAGCTTGCGCTCGGTGATGGCGCTGTCCACCCGCTGCTGCACGGGGGCGAAGGCCTTGCGGGACGCTTCGCGGAATTCGTTCGAGGATATGCGTTCCACACGCGTGGGAACCATGGTACTCGTGATGTTGCCGACGATCACGGTCACGGACTTGCTGCTGATCTTGGCGACCTCTCCCACGAGGCCGTTGTCCTTGATGCGGACCTTCTCGCCCACCTTGAGCGACTCGCTGCGGGCAGGCTCGGGCGCCGCGGCGGCCGGGCCGCCCTTCTTGCGCTTCTTGAGCTGCTCGAGCTTGCGGTCGATGTACTCGTCCCGCTTTTTCTTTTCGTTGGATTTGCGCTCCTGGAGCGCACCCAGGAAGCCCTGGAGCTCCTGGCGCGCGGCCTTGGTCTGCTCCTTCTCGGCCTGGGCCTCCTTGATGTCGCGGATGGTCTTCTCGACCTGCTTGCCGGCGCCCCGGACGATCTGCTCGGCTTCCTGCCGGGCCTCGTCGAGGATGGCCTTCTTCTGCTGGCGGATGTCCTCGAGCTCCTTCTCATAGCGCTCGGTGATGCCCTCGAGGGCCTTGTCGGTATGCTTGATCTTCTGGAGCTTCTCGTCCAGCGCCCGGCGGTTGCGGGCGATCTTGCGGAGGTTGCGCTCGATGCCGACGAACTCCTCGCCGGCGCGCGTCTCCGCGTCCTTGACGATGCTCTCCGGGAGGCGCATCTTGCGCGCGAGCTCGAAAGCGAAGGAGTTGCCGGGCAGGCCGATCTCCAGCTGGAACATCGGGGCGATCTTTGCGGCGTCGTAGAGCATGGCGCCGTTGACCACGTGCGTGTCGGCGCCCGCGGCGTAAAGCTTGAGGTTGGTGTAATGCGTGGTGATCACTCCCCGCACGCCGCGACGGTCGAGCTCGGCGAGGATCGCCTCGGCAATGGCGCCGCCGGCCGCAGGCTCCGTGCCGGAGCCGAATTCGTCGATGAGCACGAGCGTGTGCTCGTCAGCGTCGGCGAGCATATCGCGCATGTCCGCGAGGAAGGAACTGTAGGTACTCAAGTCGTCCTCGAGGTTCTGGTCGTCGCCGATGCTCACGGCAATGCGGTCGAAGACCGGAAGCTCGGAGCTCTCGGATGTGGGGATGAGCATGCCCCACTGGAACATATACTGGAGCAGTCCGACCGTCTTCAGGCAGACGGACTTGCCGCCGGCGTTGGGGCCGGAAATCAGCAGGATGCGCTTCTGCGGGCTCAGCGTGACGGTGAGCGGCACGATGCTGCGCCCTTCGCGCGCGAGCGCCTTCTCCAACAGCGGGTGGCGCGCCTTGCGCAGCGACAGGCTGCCATCGTCCGAGACGACAGGCATGCCGGCCACGAAGTCGAGCGCCGTCTGCGCCTTGGCCATCAGGAAGTCCAGCTCGCCGATGAAGGCGGCACCGCCCAAAAGGTCGGGCAGATAGGGACGCAGGAAGTCGGTGAACTCAAGCAGGATCTTGCGGATCTCGCGCTCCTCCTCGAAGTGGAGCTCCGCGATGTCGTTCTCCAGCTCGATGATCTCGGCGGGCTCGATGAAGGCGGTCTTGCCGGAGGCGGACACGTCGTGCACGAAGCCGGGCAGCTTGCGCTTGGCGGAAGTGCCCACCGGGATAAGGTATTTCCCGTCGCGGATGGTCACGTCCGCGTCGGCGTCCACGACCCCCTCCTCCTGCGCCTGGCGCAGGATGGCTCCGGCCCGCTTGGAGATGGCGGCCTCTTTGTTGCGGAGGTCGCGACGGATCTCGAAGAGATGATCGGAGGCGGAGTCCTTAATGTCGCCGTATTTGTCGAGGATGGATTCGATGCGCCGCTGCACCTCGGGGAAGGAGCGGACCGGCGAGGCCAGCCGCTCGAGCTGCGGGTAGATCCCGCTCTTGATGCTGCCGAAGAAGTGCAGGACGCGACGGATCGTGTCGGTCACGGTCTTGAGCTTGCCCAGGGAGAGCACATCGATACAGGAGCCGTCACGCTCCAGGGCCGACAGGAAGGGAATGGCGTCGATGTAGCCCGTGGTCGGGAAGTTCTCCTCGAACATCAGCACCAGGCGCATCTCGTCGGTCAGCGCGAGCCGCTGCCGGATGATGTCCGGGTCCGTGGAAAAGCTCTCCTCGGCCACGCGCCCGGCGGCGTAATCCGTCAGGCAGCGGTCGGCAATCATCTTGCGGATCTTGTCGAAACCGAGTTTGCTTTCCAGTCGGGTGTGGGTCATTCCGTCTTCTCTCCGAGCAGCAGGTTCAGGGCATTGATGGATTCGATGGGCGTAATCTGCCCGCCGCGGACGAGCGAGATGCCTCCCGTTTCCTCGCTGACGACGATCACATCGGCGTCGCACTGCTCGGAAATGCCGAGGGCGGCCTTGTGGCGCATGCCGTAGCGGGCCGGCAGGTCGGTGCGCTCCGTGATCGGAAGGGTGCACCGGGCCGCGGCGATGCGGTTGTTCGCGATGACCATCGCGCCGTCGTGCAGGGGGGAATTCTTAAAGAAGATGTTCATGATCAGGCGGCGGCTGATCTCGGCGTCCACCACGTCGCCGGTGGCGACGATGTCGTCCAGCGAGTTCTTGTGGAGGATGAGGATGAGCGCGCCTTCCTTCTGCGCCGCCATCTCGCGGACGGCCTCCGTGATTTCGCGCAGGGCCTTCACGTCCACCTGGCCGCTCTGCCAGGAGGGGAAGAGCCACTGCAGGAAACCCGGCTGCTGGAGCGTCGTCTCGGCCTTGCGGCCCAGCGAACTCAGGAAGCGGCGGATCTCCGGCTGGAAGATCACGACCAGCGCCACGGCGCCCATGTCGATGACGGTGCCGAGCAGGGAGGAGATCATCTTCATGCCAACGGCCTCCGCGACCACGCGGACGAGCAGCACGATGATGATGGCAATGAAGATATTGATGGCGGTCGACCCGCGGATCCACCTGAAAATCAGGAAGATGATCAGGGCGACCATCAGGATGTCAAGGATATCTATCCAGGAGAAATTCAAAAAATCCAGCATTGCCTATCGGGTTAAGGTGCAAGCACACTCACAAAGATAGCAAAAAAAACGTACCGCCAGGCTCCAGGCCCGGCGGTACGGTAACAATCTTGGAATGCAGCCGGCTAAAGCGTGCGAAGGAACGCGATGCTCAGGCAGAGGATGATGGCGTCAAGGCCCTTGACGTTCGGATCCGAGTAGAAGGTGTGGCCGTACTGGATCGAGTAGAAAATAGTGCCGTCGTCCGTCAGGCGGTGCGTGAAGCAGAGATCCGCCTTGGTGCTGCCGCTGAGCGGGTCTGACAGGTTGCGCTGGAAGTGGTCCACGCGCGCGGCCAGCTGCAGCCTGGGCTTGAAAATCCAGCCCGCCATGGCCATCACGCCGTCGCTGCGCAGACCGTCCGTCACGCCATAGACATTCTCGCTCCGGAAGAACCATTTCTGGCTCTCGTACCAGACGCCGCCGGTGATGCGGTGACGGCAAGCCAGGTCCTCGTCGGTATGGTGATGGCTGTCCGGCCGACGCTCCCCCACCGGCGAATAATATCCCGACATGAAGCCCGCCGAAATCCGCAGGCCCTTCACGGGCGAGAAAATCAGACGGCCATGAATATCCTTGGCTCTGTTGTTGTCGATGAGGTTGTTGCCGTTGCCGTTGAACACGCCGAAGGCATAGCTCAGGCGCGGAACGCCATGCCCTGTCGGGAAAAAGGAACCCTGCAGCACGATGCCGACATCGCGGCTGCGCGAGCTGATCCCCGTTATGTCGTTGGAATAACCGCCCAGATAAGACGCCGCCTGGGAAAAACCGACCATGCCGAGCATGTATGGCGCGTACGTGGTCTCCGTCATGAACAGCATCTTCTGCAGACCGACACGGACACCGATCTGCGGAAGCGGCTGCCAATGCGCCTCCAGCGTCAGGAAACGGGTCGTGGGGATATCAAAAATCAACGTGACTTTGAACGGGTCCTTCTCGGTGCCAAAGCAAGCCCGCAACATGGTAATCGTGGAAGTTTTGAACGAGCCGTCCTGCGGCGTGTATTTCTCGGAGATCATCGCGGCGGCCGACAGGGCCGGATGCGAAAACCATTCCTTCACAGACTGCTGTGCGGAAAGGACCCCCGGAAAAAACAATAGGATCAAGAATAGTGGTTGGGTTAGTTTTAGGTGCATAACTGTGCAAATTTAGGAATAATCTTTTCGATTTTCCCATATCTTAACAAATTAGCAAACAATCATACACAAAGAATACCGGCCAGCTTTCAAGCCCGTCGGTACCTTTGAATACTCTGTTTAATGATTGTCGAGATTATTGCTTGGAAACCGAGGGCTCGGAGACCCGGCTTCCGGTCTTCTCCAGTTCGCAATAGGCCTTGTCGGCCCTGAGCTTGTCGAGAATCAACTTCTCGCCAAGGGTGTGTGTGGAATCGGAAATGACCGCACCCTCCTCGATGATGATGGAACCGCAGTCGATGGCTCCCTTGACGAAGCAACCTTTGCGCAGGGTGACCGTCCCACGGACGATGGCAGTGCCGGAGAACTTGCCCTTGACATCAAAAGACCTGGCGAGCAGTTTGCCCTCCAGGACGCCGTTCTCCTCGATTACCACCTCGGACAGGGAGGTGACGCTTCCCCGAAGGACCTTGCCGAAAATGGTCAGTCCATTCTTGTTGGTAATGGAACCTCTGGTGACGGTCATTCCTTCGGAAATGATAGCGGAGTTGGTATTCTCACTCATATTTTTTGGACATTGGTTGCTATTCGCGCAGACAAATATAGGAAAAATCTCATAAATCCAAAGCAGAAAACGACAAAAGGTACGTTCCCGTCAGGACGCTTTTGGAATGGTGTAAACAGTTCTCTACCTTAGCCTTCGGCCCGGTAAGATACGACCATGCTCAGAAAGCCCAAAGCATTGGATGTCAGGCCAAGGATTCTGGAATACCACGGGCACGGGAGGAATATCCATATGACGAAAAGGACTGCGAACACGATTCCCAGTGATACTTGCAGTTTTTGTCGCTTATTCATACTAAAAGATCAGAGAGAGTATTTCTTACGTGCGGTGGAGAGCAGCGACTCCGCCCGGGAGACCAGGGTCCGTCCCTCGTCCACTTCGTCCTCATACCCGGCATAATCATCCTGGCGGTCCAGGGGCAATGCGACGTTGAGTATATTGATATCAGCCTCGATGGCATCAAACATGTCCGGCAGTACCGAACTGTCGAAATCCGGCACCGAACGGACGTCCGTCTCGATCACCTCCTTCAGGACCTCGACCGCCTCGCGCACCTTCGGGAGTTGTTCCATCATCAGGTCTATCTGCTCTGACAGCATATCGTTTCTGTTTATACTGCGAATATACGGAAATTCGGGAACAATAATACGGGATATATTGATACAGAATCGCGTTTTTGCGTTTCTGTGTCTGTTTTGGGGCCTGTTCTGTTCCGGAATCCCGTCCTGTGGGTGGGAGACAGGGTTTGGAGATTCCGGGTCAAGCCCGGAATGACTAGAGGAATGATGGTATTCGGAGCGCAGCGACCGAGGGGGTTTGGGGGATCCCTCCCCCAATGGATCAAGGAGGCGCGCAGCGCCGACGGGTTCAAGTCCTGCGGGACCCGACGCGAAAGCGCCCGCCGGCTGGCGGGCGCTTTCTTTGCGTCGTGGTCCCTGCAGGACTTGAACCTGCGACCCGCTGATTATGAGTCAGCTGCTGCTAACCAACTGAGCTAAGGGACCGAATGCAGGACCGCCCTATCCGGGACGGCCCTGCATGTTCGTTACTCTGTATGCCGATCAGGCTCAGACCTTGATCTCGACCTCCACACCGGAGGGGAGCTCAAGCTTCATCAGGGCGTCCACGGTCTTGGCGTTGGACTCCTCGATGTCAAGAAGCCGGCGGTAGGAGTCGAGCTCGAACTGCTCGCGGGCCTTCTTGTTCACGAAGGTGGAGCGGTTCACGGTGAAGATCTTCTTGTTGGTGGGAAGGGGAATGGGGCCATTCACCTTAGCGCCGGTAGACTTCACGGTCTCGACGATCTTGGCCGCGGACTTGTCCACGAGCATGTGGTCGAAAGACTTGAGTTTGATTCTAATTTTCTGGCTCATATCAAAAGCATTTTTTCATTTCAATACTATTCGTCGTCAGACGGCACATGATAGCCGCTCTTCTCCACGATGTCCTTGGCCATGGCGGCCGGGACCTCGGCGTAGTGGTCGAACGACATCGTGCTGGTGGCACGGCCTGAAGACAGGGTGCGGAGCACGGTGACGTAGCCGAACTGCTCGGAGAGAGGCACGAAGGCCTTCACGATGCGGGCGCCGTTGGTCGTCGAGTCCATCGCGACAATCTGTCCGCGGCGACGGTTCAGGTCGCCCACGATGTCGCCCATGTAGTCCTCCGGGGTCACGACCTCGAGGTTCATGATGGGCTCCAGGATGACAGGCTTGCACTTCGGACAAGCGTGACGGAACGCCATACGTGCGGCCAGCTCGAAGGAGAGCTGATCGGAGTCCACCGGGTGGAAGGAGCCGTCCAGGAGGGTGACCTTCAGGGAAGGCACCTCGTAACCGGCCAGGACGCCGTTCGCCATTGCGGATTCGAAGCCCTTCTGTACGCAGGGGACGAATTCCTTCGGCACGTTGCCGCCCTTGACCTGATTATCGAACTGGAGGCCCTGCACGCCTTCGTCGGCGGGACCGATTTCAACGATAATGTCAGCAAACTTACCACGGCCACCCGTCTGCTTCTTGAACACCTCACGGTGCTGGATAGACGTGGTGATCGCCTCTTTGTAGTTGACCTGCGGAGCACCCTGGTTGATCTCGACGCCGAACTCACGGCGCAGACGGTCCACGATGATGTCGAGGTGGAGCTCACCCATACCGCTGATGACGGTCTGGCCTGTGTCGGCGTCAGACTTGACGGTAAAGGTAGGATCCTCCTCGGCGAGCTTGCCGAGCGCAACGCCCAGCTTGTCGAGGTCTTTCTGCGTCTTGGGCTCCACGGCGATACCGATCACAGGATCGGGGAATTCCATGGACTCCAGGGAGTAGCGGTGATCCTCGGCGCAAATCGTGTCGCCGGTACGGAGATCCTTGAAGCCGACCGCCGCGCAGATGTCTCCGGCCTCCACGAATTCAATCGGATTCTGGTGGTTGGAGTGCATCTGGTAGAGACGGGCCACGCGCTCCTTCTTCCCGGAACGGGAGTTGAGCACGTAGGAACCGGCATCCAGGTGTCCGGAATAGACGCGGATGTAAGCCAGACGTCCCACGAACGGGTCGGTCGCAATCTTGAAGACAAGACCGCAGAACGGCTCGGTCGCCTGGGGCTTCAGCATAACTTCCTTGTCGTTCGCGAGGTTCGTCGCCTTCGTCTCGCCGATGTCCAGCGGGGACGGGAGGTAACGCATCACGGCGTCCAGCAGGAACTGGACACCCTTGTTCTTGAACGAAGAGCCGCAGCATGCAGGAACAATCTGCATGGCGATAGTACCCTTGCGGAGCGCGGCGATGATTTCCTCCTCCGTAATGGACTCCGGCGCCTCGAAGTACTTGTCCATCAGGGCGTCGTCGCACTCGGCGGCGGATTCAATCAGCTTGTCGCGCCAGAAAGCGACGATGTCCTGCATGTCCGCGGGGACATCCTGGACGTCGTAGTTCACCAGCTCCTCGCCGGGGCGGTAAACGATCGCTTTGCGGGCAATCAGGTCAACAATACCTTGGAAATTCTCCTCCGAACCAATCGGGAGGCAGATCGGAACAGCAGTGGCACCGAGCTTGGTCTTGATTTCCTCGACACAGGCGAGGAAGTCAGCACCGACGCGGTCCATCTTGTTCACATAGGCAATCTTCGGCACATGGTACTTGTCCGCCTGGCGCCAAACCGTCTCGGACTGGGGCTGAACCCGCCCCACGGCGCAGAACGTAGCGACAGTACCGTCCAAAACACGGAGGGAACGTTCGACCTCCACGGTGAAGTCAACGTGGCCCGGAGTATCGATCAGGTTGATCTGATACGTGTCCCCGTTGTAGTGCCAGAACGCGGTGGTGGCGGCAGAAGTGATGGTGATACCACGCTCCTGCTCCTGCACCATCCAGTCCATCGTAGCCGCACCTTCGTGGACCTCACCAATCTTGTGGGTCTTACCGGTGTAGTAGAGGATGCGCTCGGACGTGGTGGTCTTGCCGGCATCGATGTGCGCCATGATGCCGATGTTCCTCGTGTACTTGAGATCTCTCTTAGCCATCTAACAAACTTAAACCAAAAATCAATTAAAAGCGGAAGTGGGCGAAGGCCTTGTTGGCCTCGGCCATCTTGTGCATGTCTTCTTTCCGCTTGAAGGCGCCGCCTTCGTTGTTGTAAGCTGCGATAATCTCGGCACAGAGTTTTTCAGCCATCGAGCGGCCGGAGCGTTTACGGGCGAAGGAGATCATATTCTTCATCGAGAGAGAAACCTTCCGCTCAGGGCGCAACTCGGTAGGCACCTGGAAGTTGGCGCCGCCGATACGGCGGGACTTGACCTCAATCTGCGGGGTCACGTTCTCGAGCGCCTTCCTCCAAATATCCAGAGGAGCCTTGTCAGAATCTTTCATCTTCTCGCCTACCATGTCAATGGCATCGTAAAAAATAGAATACGCGATACTCTTCTTCCCCTGCAACATCAGGTTGTTCACGAAGCGGGTGACCTGCGTGTCGTGGAACTTGGGATCAGGAAGTAGAATCCTCTTCTTAGGCTTTGCTTTTCTCATTGTAGTGAAAAATTAAAATTAAACCATCCTTCGGCAATTACTTCGGCCTCTTGGCGCCGTAGAGCGAACGGGACTGGGTCCGTCCTTCCACGCCGGCAGTATCCAAAGCACCGCGGAGGATGTGGTAACGTACACCAGGGAGGTCCTTGACACGGCCACCGCGCACGAGCACGATGGAGTGCTCCTGCAGGTTGTGTCCCTCGCCCGGAATGTAGGCATTGACCTCTTTAGAATTCGTGAGACGTACACGCGCGACCTTACGCATAGCGGAGTTCGGCTTCTTGGGAGTCGTCGTATAGACTCTCAGGCATACGCCACGCTTCTGAGGACAAGCATCCAACGCACGAGATTTCGACTTGACCTCGATAACCTCGCGTCCTTTGCGAACCAATTGTTGAATTGTTGGCATAAATGATTGTTAATAAATAAATTATAAAAAGCCCCCAGTTTTTGGGGGCTGCAAATATACGGAAAAATCCGTAAAACGCAAAATATTGGCTTAAAACAGTTTCGCCGGTCAGAGCCGGCGAATGACGGGCTTGCCGCGCGTCGGCGTTGCGGAGGGCGGAGCGGAAAATGGTTTTTCGAGCAACCACACGAAAAATAATTTTCGTCCGCCCGCGGGGGTAAAGCAAGCCCGGAGATTACCGGTATTTGGCAAATTCGATGTCCGTGCGGGACTTCTCGTAGAGCTTCTTGTCCTTCGCTTCCACATTGGCCAGGTGCGCCTTGACGCCGTCAGCATCGCCCTTGCGGGCGGCGATGACGGCACGCACGTACTCGGCGTGGCCGCACTTGCAGGTGACGCGGGCCTCGGCCTCGGCCAGGTTGCCGGCCAGCAGGCTGGCGATGGCGCCGTTCACACCCTTGCTGCCGGCCAGCTGCTTCGCAGCGGACTCGTAACGGCCTTCCATGAGATCGATCAGGCCGAGGTTGGCCTTGGACTCGGCGGTGCCGGCCTTGCGGAACCAGTCAGCGGCCGCCTTGCGGTCGCCGCGCTGCAGCTCCACGACGCCGCGGGCGTTCAGCACGTCGGCATCCTGGGCCTTGATGCCGTCCAGCTGGCGGGCGGCGGCATCCGGACGCTCTTCGTTGAGCGCCATCACGGCCAGGTTGAAGCGGGCGCGGTCGGAGTCGAACTTGCTCACGGCCTTGTTGTAGAGCTCTGCCTTGCGGGCAGCGTCGCTGGTGATGGAAGCCACGCGGAGCAGGCCCTCCTCATCCAGCACGTCCACGGCCTGGCGGGACAGCTCGACCAACTCCTCATCCGAGAAATTCCGGTAATCCAGATCTGCGATGAAACGGGCGCGGCGCAGCTCCGGGAAGACGTTCTTGTTGATCTCCGTATAGACCTTGGACATGTTCTTGATCTCGCTCTCGCGCACGGCGGGGTCGCTGTACATCGACAACACGCGCAGGATCAGGTCCTTGTCCTGGATGTCGGACTTGGCGATGGCCTCGCGGAAGCCTTCCCAGTCCTGACCGATGCTGCGGATCTCCAGGTTGTCCGGGGCGTTCTTCTCGCCGGTGACCTTGCTCCAGGCCTTCTCGGCGGAAGCCGCACGCTGGTCGGAGAGTTTGGCGTTGTAGGCCTGGCCGCCTTCCGGGGAGGCATAGGCCACGACGCTCGTGCCCGTGACCGTGTAGCGCGGGTCGGCCTCGATGGCGGCGAGGGCGGCCTGCAACTCCTTGATCGACTGGGAGCGGAGCTCGCTGTTCTTGATGGTCGAGGAGTTGTAGTCGTACATCACCTGGCCTTCCGTCTGCTCGTGGAGCACGGCCTGGTAGTTGTCTTTCTTGTAGCTGTAGTACCCTTCGGTCTCGGCGAGCCGCTGGGTCACGATCGTGCCGTCCGCGACCTTCACGGCCGGGATGACGATCTCCTTGTCCTTGAAGCGGGCCACGCCGCGCAGCTCGAGGTAAGCCTGCCCGACGCCCTCGTCATACTTGAAGGCGAAGTGCTCGCTGACGCTGCCGCCGGTCTTGTAGACCACCTTGAAATTGTCCAGGACCTTCTCGCCCTGATAGACGAAGGTCGGGCCCTTCTGCTCCTTTCCACCGCCGTACACGAGCACGGGCGTGACTTCCAGGATGGCCTTCGGATGGAAGTAGCCGTCCGGGTAGATGACGGTCAGGTCCACGGGAATCTGCTCGCCCACGAGCGCCAGGACTTCCGGATTGCACTGGATCTGGACGTTCTCGGCCAGCTTCATCTGCTCGGCGCGGGATTTGGAGCATGCGGCAGCCGCGACGACTGCGGCGCCCAGGAGGAAAATTTTAAAGATATTCTTCATTTTCAGATACGGTTTTATTGTACTTGACGTTGTTCGGTTCACAAATATAAAAAATAATCCTTAACTTTGCTCTCTATGGAAATGCAAGACCTCCAAAGGATCAAAAATAAATTCGACATCATCGGGAACGACGCCGGGCTGAACCGCGCGCTGGAGACGGCCGTGGCCGTGGCCCCTACGGACCTCACGGTCCTGATCACGGGCGAGAGCGGCGTGGGCAAGGAGAACATTCCCCAGATCATTCACCAGTTCAGCCGCCGCAAGACGGGCAAATACCTTGCCGTGAACTGCGGCGCCATCCCCGAGGGCACCATCAACGCCGAGCTGTTCGGCCACGAGAAGGGAGCCTTCACGGGCGCCATCGGCGAGCGGAAGGGCTACTTCGAGGAGGCCAACGGCGGGACCCTCTTTCTCGACGAGATCGGCGAGCTGCCGCGCGAGACCCAGGCCCTGCTGCTGCGCGTCCTGCAGAACGGCGAGTTCATGAAAGTCGGCTCCTCCAAGGTGGAGAAGACCGACGTGCGCGTCATCGCCGCCACCAACGTGAACCTGGCCTACGCCGTGGCCACGGGCAAGTTCCGCGAGGACCTCTACTACCGCCTGACCGGCATTCAGATCCAGATGCCCGCCCTGCGCGAGCGCAACAAAGACGATATCTACCTGCTGTTCCGCAAGTTCACCTCGGACTTCTCCGAGCGTTACAACCTCTGCAAGGTCAGCCTCAGCCACGACGCCATCTCCCTGCTGACCGCCTACCGCTGGCCGGGCAACATCCGCCAGCTCAAGAACGTCGCGGAGACGGTGACCGCCCTCGAGTCGCGCCCCGTCACCCCGGGCTCCGAGCGCATCGAGCTGGGCCCTGCGGCCCTGATGCGCTACCTCCCGGACGAGAAAGACTCCATGCTGCCCGCGACCACCGGGCCCCAGCCCGCCGGGAGCATGCCCGACAGCGACAAGCAGATGATCGTCAAGGCCATCCTCGACCTCAAGCAGGAAGTGGACCGCCTCAAGGAGATGGTCCAGGCGGGCGGCGGCGCGCAACCCGCGATGCCCGCGGGGCTGCCGCACTACGTGGAAATGGCCCCCGACGAGCCCGAGGAGCAGCTTCTCGAGCCGGAAACCGCCCCGGAGGGCATCTCCATCCGCAAGATGGGCGACGAGCTCATCGAGCGGGCCCTCGCCAAGCACGGCGGCAAGGTCAAGGCCGCCGCCGCGGAGCTGGGCGTCTCGGAACGTACGATTTACCGCAAACTGGCGGAATGGAAAAACAACGGGAAAAAGGCATGAGACTCCTGACACGCATACTCCCGATCCTGGCCGCCGCGCTGCTCCTCAGCGCCTGCGGCATCTATTCCTTCTCCGGCACCTCCATCCAGAACGATGTCGAGACCATCGCCATCAATTACTTCGAGTACCGCGCGGAGAAGGTCAACCCGACGCTGAGCGACGAGCTCACCGAGGCCCTGCGCACCCGCTTCCGCCGGATGACCCGACTGGAGCAGGTGGAGCAGGACGGCGATCTGGAGATCAGCGGCGAGATCACGGGCTACGATGTCCGTCCCGCATCCGTCTCTGCCGAGGAAATCGCCACGCAGAACCGCCTGACCGTTTCCGTCCGCGTCACCTTCACCAACCGAAAGTATCCCGAAGACGATTTCGAGGGCAAGACCTTCTCCGCCTATGCGGACTACGACTCCAACAATTCCCTGGACTCCGTGGAATCCTCGCTCTGCGCCGAAATCATAGATAAACTCATCGAAGACATCTTCAACGCTTCCGTCGCCCAATGGTAAACCAGACTGACATGCATGACATTCCGCTGGAGGAGCTCTCCAGCATCATCTCCGTGTACCCCTGGTACGCGGGTGCCCGGATGGAACTGTGCCGCCGCATGGCTGAAGCCGGCGCGCTCTCGGACAGCCAGGTCGCCGAGACGGCGCTGCACCTGTGCGAGCGCAAGGCCGTCACGCCGCTGCTCCGGACAGGCCGGGAGACGGACCTCTCCGACAAGGACGTCCGCCGGATCGTGGACAGCTTTATCCCGGAGCCGACGACCGACGCCCCGGCGCCCCGGGTCGTGGTCGTGGGCGGGGACTATTTCTCCCAGGACCAATACGAAGCGGCCCGCAAGGAGGGCGACAGCATCTTCTCGCAGTTCGCCGCCAAGGCCCGCGAAGAGGGATATGTCGAAGAGAAGGCCGAGCCGGACGAGGAGCCGCTGCTCACCGAAACGCTCGCCGGCATCTACCTCGAACAGGGCTATACGCAGGAAGCGATCGACATTTATTCGCAACTAAGTTTGCGATATCCGGAAAAAAGTGTTTACTTTGCAGCCCTTATTGACGAAATAAACAAAAAAGAGAACTGAATATGAACGCATTGTTTGTTATCCTGACTGTGCTGATCGTCATCGCCGCCTTCCTGCTCATCATCGTGGTGCTGCTCCAGAATGGCAAGGGTGAGGGTCTGGCCAGCAACTTCGTGGCCGGCAACCAGACTTTCGGTGTCCGCCAGACAGCCGACGCCCTCGAGAAGATCACCTGGGGCCTTGTCACTTTCATCCTCGCCGTGTCCATCGTCTCCACCTTCACCACCGGAACCAACGGTACCGCGATCGATGTGACCGACCAGATTGAGAACGTGGCTACGGACGCCCAGCCCGAGTTCCCGTCCGCCCCGATCCAGCAGGACGCTCCGACGGAGTAATCCGAGCGCGACGCAAAATAAAAGGAGGTGCAGGAATCTGCACCTCCTTTTATTTTACCTATTCCGCAGGACCGTCTGTCCGTCGACACAGTCTACCTCGATGGCGGAATCCTTGTGGACCTTGCCCTCCAGGATCTCGCGGGCGAGCCGGTTCACCAGCTCGCGCTGGATCAGCCGCTTGACGGGACGGGCTCCGTAGACCGGATCGTAACCGTTCTCCACCATGTCGTCCTCGAAGGCCTGGGTGAAGCTGAGGGCCACATTCTCGTCTTCGAGTTTCCTGCGCAGGATCTCCATCTGGATGCGCACGATCTGGCGGATGTCGTCCGGGGTCAGTGCGTCGAAGACCACGATCTCATCGATACGGTTCAGGAACTCAGGCCGCATGCGCAGGCGCAGCTCTTCCTCCTTGAGGTTGGAGGTCATGATCAGGATGGTGTTCTTGAAGTCCACCGTCCGGCCCTTGTTGTCGGTCAGACGGCCGTCGTCCAGGACCTGGAGCAGGATGTTGAACACGTCCGGGTGCGCCTTCTCGATCTCGTCCAGCAGGACCACGGAGTAGGGTTTGCGCCGCACGGCTTCGGTCAGCTGACCGCCTTCGTCGTAGCCGACGTATCCCGGGGGCGCGCCGATCAGGCGGCTGACGGTATGGCTCTCCTGGTACTCGCTCATGTCGATACGCGTCATCATGGACTCGTCGTTGAAGAGGAACTCCGCGAGCGCCTTCGCGAGCTCGGTCTTGCCCACGCCCGTGGTGCCCAGGAAGAGGAAGGAGCCGATGGGCCGGTGCTCGTTGGACAGGCCGGCGCGGCTGCGGCGCACGGCGTCGGACACGGCCGCGATGGCCTTGTCCTGGCCGACGACGCGCTTGTGCAGCTCGCTCTCCATGCGCAGGAGCTTCTCTTTCTCACTCTCCATCATCCGGGCCACCGGGATGCCGGTCCAGCGGGCCACGACCTCGGCGATGTCCTCGGGCGTGACGGCCTCCGTGATGATCGGGTCCTTGATGGCGGCCTGCCTGGCGGAGAGTTCCTCGATGCGCTTCTGCGCCTCGGCGAGCTTGCCGTAGCGGATCTCGGCCACGCGGCCGTAGTCGCCGCTGCGCTCGGCGATGGAGGCCTCGCGCTTGTAGTCCTCAATCTGCTGGCGCGTGTTGTTCAGCTCCGTGACGATGCTCTTCTCGTCGTTCCAGCGGGCAGCCAGGGCGTCGCGCTCGGCCTTCGCGGCCTTGAGCTCTTCGTCGATCTTCTCCGACTTGAGGGTCACACCCTCGCGCTTGACGGCCTCCTTCTCGATCTGCAGCTGGCGGATCTTGCTGTCCAGCACGTCGATCGGCTCCGGGACGGAGTTCATCTCCAGACGCAGCTTCGAGGCTGCCTCGTCCACGAGGTCAATGGCCTTGTCCGGCAGGAATCGGTTGTTGATGTAGCGGTGGCTGAGGTTGACGGCGGCGATGAGCGCGTCGTCCTCGATGCTCACGCGGTGATGGTTCTCGTATTTCTCCTTCAGGCCACGCAGGATGGCGATGCTCTCGGCGGGCGAGGGCTCGTCCACCATGACTTTCTGGAAACGGCGCTCCAGGGCCTTGTCCTGCTCGAAATATTTCTGGTACTCGTCCAAGGTGGTCGAGCCGATGGTGCGCAGCTCGCCGCGCGCGAGCGCCGGCTTCAGGATGTTGGAGGCGTCCATGGCGCCGGACGAGCGGCCTGCGCCCACCAGCGTGTGGATCTCGTCGATGAAAAGGATGATCTCTCCGTCGCTGTCCACGACTTCCTTGACGACGCCTTTGAGACGCTCCTCGAACTCGCCCTGGTACTTGGCGCCTGCGATCAGCGCGCCCATGTCCAGGGAGAAGACCTTGCGGCTCTTGAGGTTCTCGGGCACCTGCCCGTTGACGATCTTGGTGGCAATTCCTTCCGAGATGGCGGTCTTGCCGACACCCGGTTCGCCGACCAGGATCGGGTTGTTCTTGGTCCTTCGACTCAGGATCTGCAGCACGCGACGGATTTCCTCGTCGCGGCCGATGACCGGGTCGAGCTTTCCTTTAGCCGCAGCCTCATTGAGGTCCACGGCGTACTTGCTTAAGAATTCGTACTTGCTGTTCTCCATATTTTATCGTCGGCCCATTAGAGGGTCTGGGAGGACAGCGCTCAAATGTTGAGCCACTGACAAATTGTCAGCAAAAACGCATGCGAAAAAACGTAAAAAAATTTTGGCGATTCAAAAAATGTGTCTATCTTTGCAATCCCAACGCTAAGCAATAGGGTTTTGCGGAAATAGCTCAGTTGGTAGAGCGCAACCTTGCCAAGGTTGAGGTCGCGGGTCCGAGCCCCGTTTTCCGCTCCAGAAAAAGCCAGTCGATTTCGACTGGCTTTCTTCGTTTATGATACCCCTACAGCTGTCCTGCATGCCCAGCAGAGACAAGTATCCACAAAATCGGCCTCTGGTGCAATAAAAGTGGACACCTGTCGGCCAAGACACCGCATTTCGGCAAAAACCAGGGGGAGGTGTCCAAAAAAAACTGCGCAGAATGGAGATTTTCTGTACACCTATCCTTCTCCGCCGGGATCGACAGGGCTGCCGGCGTGCAAGCAAAAAAAATGCTTGCACGCCGCCACCCTGCCGCTCTAACCGGCTCCGAAGGCCCGCGTCAGCCGTTCCCGCCCACGCTCCCCGCGGCCCCCGACGGCGCAGGTAAACGTCCACAGGCCCCCGCACGCCTCCCCCACCGGCTGACGCAAAACGGCAGCGGCCGTGCTATCCGGGAAGGATGATCGAAGCCTCAGGCTTTCTTCCGGAAGACAAACGGGATGCTGTAGGGCATGCCTACACATTGGTTTTCGTATGCTGAGAAATCAGCTACATATTCATTCTCTTCCTCGATCATCTCGAGAAGCGTGTCCTCAAAAAAGAACAAATCCTCATCCTTCAGCTCTTTAAGCTCTTTGTCTCCCCATTTGTACCCCTTGATCTTCATCAAGACTTCGAAGACGGAAATCTCCCGCTTACTCCGACGCTTTTTCAGCCAGTCATAGGCTTGTCTGGCCAAGGCCTCGAGTTCGGACCGAGGTATTTTGCCTTCCGCCATACTATTGGGCCGTTAGTTTCTGGTACATCTTGAACAGCTCCGCAACGATCTCCGCTTCCGTCATATCTTTGCGGAATCCATAGGCCTCCATCACGGCAGCGTCGTTGGCCCGGTGGGCTTTCCGAAGCTCTGCTGGCATAGCGAGTTCATCGTATAAATCCGACAATGTGCTGCCAGGATATAATGCCCGCGCATCCAGAATAGCCTGAGCTGAATGCTTTATTTATATCTCCTGTGCTGCATTAAGAGACGGCCAGGGGAAATTGTTATAAACAATGGTATTAGAATAACTATACCTCATTAGTTCCAGTGTATTACATCGTAAAAATACGAAAAAATTTTGACTCTCACAGGACAATTTGTAGACGCAGAATGGACAAATGATTAGGAATTATGCGTATATTCGAATTGTTAGAATAGAACTTAGTGCATTACTATATGGAAGATAACAAAAAGCCTTATGTGGGCCCGACCATCGAGGTCATCTATGTCAAGTCCGAAGGCCTCATCTGTGCCAGCGGCGACGTGCCCGGAATGCCCGGTTATCCCGGCGGCGGTGATCCGTTTAATCCTTAACCCCTAAAATGACATGACGATGAAAACAATGGATCATATCATTGGGATGGCGGCCCTCGCACTGACGGTTGCCACCTTGTTGGCCTGCTCGAACAAAGACAAGCTTACGCCTACACCGCAGGCCCATACCTATACGCTGACCACGACGCTCTCGCCGAAGGGCGGGGTCGAGACCCGCAGCACGATGACTGACAACGGAGACGGCTCCATCAGCGCAGCATGGGAGGTGGGCGACCAGATCTGGGTGCTGTACACCAACATCGGCGATGCCCCGGAAGAGACTACGGCAACGGTAACCGCCGTCGATCCCACAACGAAGGCCGCCACGATCACGCTGACGCTGACCAACCCGAAGAATGGCGGTAGCATCACCTTCGGCTACCCCGCCAACTTCTTCAACGACCTGAAGGATCCCGCCAACGACCAGACAGGCACGCTGGACGACATCAAAGCCAACTTCGCCGCCATCTCCGGCACGGAGACGATGTTCGTCTTCGATTCGGTCGTCACCCTGCCTGACGTGACGATGATGCCCGCCATGAGCATCTGGAAGTTCTCGTTCACCGACGGCACGGAAGACATCACCAGCGCCGTCACGAAGCTCGCCATCGACTTCCCCGTCAACAGCATGACGTACATCGTCACCCCCACGTCGCTGAGCAACATCTATGTGGCCATGTACGGCGACATCATCAATGCCCAGCCCGTCAGCGTCACGGCCAAGACCGCCACGGGCGTCTATCGCAAGACGGCGGCGAGCGTCTCGCTGGCTTCCGGCAAGACATACACCTCCACCGGTCTCGCCCTGACGTCGGCAGCCATCGAAAACGCCGTGGCGGGTGATATCGGCCAGTTGATCGGTGCCGACGGGAACATCTATCCGAATGCAGACATAGCAACGGCCTTCGGCACCTCCGGCGTGGCCATGATCGGCTATGTGGGAACTGAATCGGACTGCACGCATGGCGTTGCCGTCGCACTGAATGACGAGAGTAACAAGGCGAAAATGGATTTGAGTGAGGCTACGACAACTTGTGCCGGAAAGACGGCCGTTCCGGGCGGCACCTGGAGATTGCCGTCGCGCAAGGACTGGCAGTATCTTTTCATCGGATGCGGCAGCAGCTGGACATACACCGATTCTCCCAGCGGTTCAATCGACTGCAGCGGTCTTCAGTCGGCGTTGAACAACGCAGGAGGCACACTGATGTCTAATCGCTATATCTGTACGGAAGGCGCCCGCGTGGATTTCACCGAAACCACAGCGTCTTTCGGATTCACGAGCGATCCCTGGTACGTCCGCGCCGTCCTCGCATTCTGACCTGTCGGGCCGTTCGACCATGAAATAGCCGCCATCTCTTCAACGGGGTGGCGGTATTTCTTGTATTTCAAGAGAAAGTCATTATCTTTTTATGCAAACTATGGAGAGCATCATTCCCGCGAGGGTGTGATACTCTTTTTTGTTTGCGGCAGCCGGCGGGGAGGATGTGCGAGAGCCCGCGCCCGTTTGCCTGTGCTGTCGGGGGGTGTGCGAGGGCCGTGCGTGGGGAGCGGCTGCCGCAGGTGCTGGAGGCAGATTAGGCGGCAGGGTGCGGCTGGACAAGCATTTTTTTGCTTGGACAGTCGAAGCCCTGCCGACTCTGCCGGAAGCACCGGACGGAAATGGGTCCTGGCCGGGCACAAAAACAGCCTTATTTGTTCCCGGGACGCCTTTATTTCGTTTCCCGGGCACACCAGCACCCCATTTTGTGCCCGGCAGCATCCTCCCAGGGGCAAAATAGCACGAATTTGCCCCTGGCGAACAATATATTGCGTTGCGCGGGGCAAAAATAGCCTCTGGTGCCCCTGGCAGTGTGAGATTCGCCGGTCGGGGCCGGCGAATGACGGGAAGGGGCCGACGAATGACGGATGAGGGTAGGTCGGAGCAACGCGACGCAGGGGGTCCGGGGGATTAGGCCCCCGGTAATTAATGGCAACAGGAGGCACCCTCACGGATGCCTCCTGTCTCCACAATTCGAACCTATTTATTTAACCAAATACTTTCGATTATTTCAGGATAATCTGCTTGCCGAGCTTGAGCTTGTCGCCGGAGTCGTCGACCGTCCAGTACTGCGGCTTGCGGGGACCGTTACCCTCGACATGGTGCACCACATAGCGGAGCTCGCCGTCGAAGGTACGGAACAGCATACCGTGACCGGAGTTGTTTCCGAGGAACGGTTCCGGTTCCTGCACCCACGGACCGGCGATGGTGCCGGACTCGGAGTAGCAAACTTCCTGGAGGTAACGCTCCTTGCCCCAAGTGGACCAGAACATACCCAGGCGGCCGGTCTTCGTGCGGAACATCTGAGGACCGTCGGTCACCCAACCCGGCATCTTGAGGCCGAAGGTGGCTTCACCCAGACCGTTCATTTCGCCGCAGGAAGGAGCCTCGGAAGCACGGAACATCGTGACAGGCCAAGGGGAGATGGTGTGGGTCAGATCCTGGGACAGCTCGATGTAGTCCATCGTACCGTCGATGATCTGGGTCCACTCGTGGACGAAGATCATGTAGATGTGACCGTCCTCCTCGTAAAGGGTACCGTCGATGCAGTCCCACTCGTGCGGCTGGTAGTCATAGCCAGGCGTGACGGAGAAGGGCACGAACGGGCCTTCCGGGCTCTCGGAACGGAGCAGATAAGTCTGGTTGTGAGGCACATTGTAACGACGCGGGACCTGCTGGATGAGGTCGCTGTGGTCGCTCCAGGTACCAGCGTAGTAATAGTAGTCTCCGATCTTGTGGATCTCGGCGGCGGCGGCAAAGCCAGCCTTCTCGCACCAGGTGCCACTCAGGTCGACCACATTGTACGGGCCCTCCCACATAACGAGGTCCTTGCTGCGGTACTGACGGCCGCCGGAGCTGGTCAGGTAGTAGGTCTTCGTCTCCGGATCCGGGTAGATGAACGGATCGCTCATCGACAGATCGTTGAAGTGCACGGTGCGGATGCGGTTCTGCTCTTCACGCATGCGACGCATACGCTCGGCCATGCCGGTCGTGTCACGGTTGACAATGGCGGAGCCGCCGAAATTCTTCTGGCCGGGGTCGGCCAGCGGAGCCTGCTCACCGGGTTCGATCTTGACCGGTTCGGTCACGGTCGGAGCCGGGGCGTTGGTGCCGCACGCCGCGAGCATTGTCGCGGCGAGGGCAAAGGAGGTTAATACATTGATTTTCATTCGACAAATATAATACTTTTCTTTTTAGTATCACCAGCCGGGGTTCTGCTTCAGGTTCGGGTTGGCAGTCGTCTGCTCGAACGGGAACGGGAGGAGGTTGTACTTGTCCTGCCAGCCCTTGCCGGAACCGGGCACCGCTTCCACATTCCAGTCGGTGGTGCCGGCCTTGTAACCGTAGAACTTGTAGTAGGTCTTACCCTTGTTCGCCAGCACGGTCGGGGCGTCACCCCAGCGAACCAGGTCGAAGTAGCGCTCCTGCTCACAGAAGAGCTCAGCACGACGCTCGTCCTTGATGATCTGGTAGGTCAGGGCGGCGACAGGCGCAAGCTGGGCGCGCTCACGTACCTCGTTGAGAGCCTTCAGGCCAGTGCCGTCGGCATCCTTGTCGAGAAGGAACTTCGCCTCGGCGTAGAGGAGGAGCACTTCCGCATAGCGGAGCATCGGGGTGTTGGCCTTGTACCACTTCCAGAAAGGCGGGCTCGTTCCTTCGTAAGCTTCGGGAAGGAATCCGCAGCCACGGAAGGTGAAGTAACCGGCATTGTGGTAAACGACCGACTTGACACCGGGCGTCACGCCAGCGGCATAGTCCATGTCGAGAACCTGCTCGTAGGTGTGGATCGTGGACTTGAAGCGCGGCATGTCGACGCCACCTTCGTGTTCTGCCAGGAACTCGCCGAAATCCTTGGACACAGCGTTCCAGCCCCAGCCGCCGAAGAAGCAGCTCGGAAGCGCAATGCTGCTCGGCCAGCCGGTCCACGTGTGACGGAGGTCATTGTTCGGATCGCCGGGGAAACCGTCATTGTCGCCGGAATTGTGCTCGAAGAGGTACTCCTCGCAGAAGTCGCCAGCCTGGCGCTCAATGAGGAACATATCGGAGACCAGGCCGTAGAGACCGGAATCGATGACCGTCTTGAGGTCAGCGGCCGCCTCTTTCAGGATGGCCTGATCGTTGAACTTCTGGCCATACCAGAGACCCACCTTGCCACGATAAGCGAGGGCCGCGTGCTTGGAGATACGGGCACCGAACTTCGCCTGCTGGCCCTTGCCGCTGATGGCGGGCAGCTGCTCGGCAGCTTCCTTCATCTGGGCGAGAATCCACTTGATGGATTCGTCGGTCGGCGTGTTGGACTGGTAGTACTCATCCTGGGAGAGAAGGTGATCCGCAAGCGGCGGGGTACCCCACCAGCGGACGGCGTCGAACATCGCCAGGGCGCGGAGGAAGTTGGCCTCGGCCTTGACGCGGGCGATGCGGGCGTCGTTGGACTCGGGGATCTTCTCAAGGATCAGGTTGCAGTGATAGATGACGCTGTACACGCCCTTGTACATAATCTTCGGAGCGGCGTCGGCAGAGGTAACGTTGTAGTTGCCGGCATCCTGGAAGTTGTTGGCGTTGTCGGTGAAGGAACCGCCACCAGGATAGTGGTCGTCATCGAGGGCGTTCAGGAACATGATCTTCTCGATGCCGTTGACGCAGGTCACGTCGCGGCCGCCCCAATACAGATGGTAGACGCTGCCGATCAGGGCTTCCGCATCTTCAGCGGTAGCGTTCGCGTAGAAATCCTCAGTGGAAAGAACGCTCTTCTGAGGAATATCGAGGTTCTTCTGGCAGGCGCCGAGCGTCAGCAAGAGCGCTGCGAGAGACAAAGCGATATATATTCTTTTCATAACTGTGCGGTTTTAGAAGGATACATTCACGCCAAAGACCAATTTCTTGGAGATCGGGTAGGAACCATAGTCGACACCCAGGCCGCTGGCGGAAGAGCCGGCGTGGCTCGTCTCCGGATCCAGACCGGGATACTTCGTGAAGGTGAACCAGTCATCCAGGGAGACATAGGCACGGAGAGAGCTGATCGCAATCTTCTTGGTGAGGTTGCGAGGCAGGGTGTAACCGAGCTGAATCTGCTTGATCTTGAAGAAGGAAGCGTCGTAGACGCGCATGTTGGAGGTGCGGTAGAACTTGTCGTTCACATCCGGCTTCGGATACTTGTAGCCGGTGGAGGAAGCGTTCTTCCAGGCGTCGGCATAGAAGGTGCGGAGCGTGTTCTGCTGCAGAGCGTCGGCACGGGTCACGGCGTAGAGCAGTTCAGCGCCCTGGGAACCGGCACCCAGCACGAGGAAGTCGAATCCCTTGTAAGCCAGGTTGATCGTCAGACCGTAGGTGAAGTCAGGGATACCGCTACCGGCAAAGTCACGGTCGTCAGCGGTGATCTCGCCGTCGTTGTCAAAGTCCTTGTAAACAGCGGCGCCGGTGGCCTGGTCGACATGATCCACCATGAAGGTGCGGAGGTACCACAGCGGGTAGCCTTCCTCGAAGTAGGTCACGTCGTAGGAGCTCCAGATCTTCTGGCCCGGGACGCGGTCGGCGGAGGTGCCCTTCACGACCTTGTTGTGGACCGTGGAGAGGTTGGCGTCGATGCCGTAGCTGAAGTCACCGATGGTGTCTTTCCAACCGAGTTCGAACTCGGTACCGTGGTTGTTCACGAGACCGGCGTTGACGTACACATACTCGGCACCGGTGTTGCCGGGAGCCGTGGTGCGGGTCAGCAGGTCATGCGTGTTCTTGTTGTACCAGTCCACGGAGAAGGTGAGTCGGTTCTTGAACATGCGCAGGTCGAGACCGAGGTCCACCTGACGGGAGGTCTCCCACTTGATGCTCGGGTTCGGGAGGACCTTGGAAGGACGGATGCCCACCAGGAACTGGCTGCCATCCAGGTTGTAACCGTAGTTCTTGTTGCTCTCCAGGGAGGAAGCGTACTGATACTCGCCGAGGGCGTTGACGTTACCGTTCACACCCCAGGAAGCACGCAGCTTGAGGAAGTTGAGGCTCAGCGCAGACTTGACGCTCTGCATGAACGGCTCGTTGCTGATCGTCCAGCCCGCGGAGACGGAGGGGAAGTAACCCCAGCGATGATTCTTGTCGAGCTTGGAGCTGTCGTAGGCATCGGCGCGGAAGTTGGCCTGGATGAAGTAACGGTTGTCATAAGAGTAACCAAGACGGCCGAAGTAGGACATGTTGGCGCGGACTTCCGGCTGGCCACCGACGGACATAGTGGCCGTGTTGACGGCGTTGTCCAGGTAGCGGAAGTTAGGAACGTCCATGGTCAGCTGGTAGGCCGTAGCACGGAGGTTGTCCGTGTTGGTCTGCTGGTAGGACATACCGGCCATCGCGGTAAGCTCATGCTTGCCGAAAGCCTTGGTGTAGTTGGCGAAGTTTTCCCACTGATAGTAGAGACGATCGTTGGTGGAACCGCTGATCGACATGGACTGGTTGGTCTTCGCGCTGATGTACACCTCATGGTTGTAGGTGTTGGTGTGGCTGTAGCCACCCTGGAAGCCGAAGCGGGAGGTGATGACCAGGCCCTTGATCGGGGTCAGGTTGAGGAAAGCGGTACCGCGCACGCGGAAGCTCTGGGTCTCAGTGTCCTGGCGGTCAAGAATGGCCTGCGGATGCCAGATGTAGCTGGTCTCGTTGAAGACGGAAATGCCATAGAGATGGCCATCAGGATCACGCGGAAGCGTGTCGTTCATCAAAAGCTTGACGTGAGCCGGAATGGCGTTGTCATCATAGGTCCACGGGGTGGTAGGATCACCGACGAACATGGCGCCCATGACAGACTCGGAAGTCGTGGAGCTCTCGGAAACCGCGCGACGGACGCTGCGGTCGATGGTGGTGTTGACACCAACGGTCAGCCAATCCTTGATCTTGTACTCGGCGTTGATCTGGCCGACCAGGCGCTTGAAGATATCCTTGTCGCCCTTGATGATACCATTATTATCCGTGTACGCGAGGGAGGCGTAGAATTTGGCGCGATCGTTTCCGCCCTCGAAGCCGAGGGTGTGACGCTGCTGGTGACCAGTCTCGAGCATATAGTCCGTCCACTTGGTGTCGGTCTTGCCGTCGTACTGGATCTGATCCTGCGTCGCAGCACCGGAAAGAACCAGATAGTCCATGTAGTCGCGCGCGTTCATCATATCAGGCAGGTGCGCGATATTCTGAATCGTGTGCTGGAAGTTATAGAAGACACGGCCGGAACCCTTCTGGCCGGACTTCGTGGTGACGAGAACGACACCGTTACCGGCCTCGACACCGTAAATAGCTGCAGAGGCGGCATCCTTGAGGATCTCAATGGAGGCAATGGACTCCGGATCCAGGTAGCTGATGTCGTTGACCTTCAGACCGTCCACGATCATAAGCGGGGTGGTTCTGGAGTTCGAGGAATAACCACGAATCTGGATGGAGGAGGCGGAACCCGGGGCACCGGAAGCGTTCACGATCTGAACACCGGCAGCCTTACCCTGCAGGGCCTGGGCGACGTCGGTCGCGGTGCGGTTCTCCAGGTCGGACTCCTTCACGGATGCGATTGCGCCCGTGACGTCGCTCTTACGCTGGACACCATAACCGATGACCACGGTCTCCTCGAGCATTTCGGTATCGTCCTCCAGCGTGACGTTGAAGACACTCTGGTTGCCGACCACGAAAGTCTGGGCCTTGTAGCCGATGCTCTCGATGGAGATGCTGGATCCAGCGGGAACACTCAGCGTGAAGTTACCGTCCAGGTCCGTCGCAGCACCGATGCTGGTGTTACCGACCACCGTGACGGCAGCGCCGATGACCGGTTGTCCGGACGTGTCGACGATCTTGCCGCTAATGCTGCGGTTCTGGGCATTGGCGCCCAGACTCACGAACAAAGCGCAGAGCATCAAAACGATGCTTTTTGCAATTTGCAGCTTTTTTTTCAACATTTTTTTGAGTTTTAGTTAATGATGAAGTAGTAATTATGAGGAAAATAGTATCAGCTATTTTACGATGGCTCCGGGTTTTTCGCAAAATTATATAACTTTACACCCGGAAATGTGGATAAAATTTTAAAATGGTGGACAAACTTCTGAAAAGGGTGGATTTTATTTTGGCAGTTTTTCTCTGCCTGGTAATATCTCCTGAAATAAGCCCCGCCCAGACGGGCGCAGACGACTATTTCGTCATCAACCGGTTGACCCGTGAGAATGGACTCCCGGACCAGGATGTCAATGGTATCTATTTCGACAGCAAGGGATTTGCCTGGATCAGCACTTTCGGCGGGGGTCTGGTCCGCTACGATGGAGATTCCTTCATCCGCTTCTCGTCCAAAACGAATCCAGGCTTCCACAGCGACTTTGTCAACCTCTGCTGCGAGGACGATTTCGGCAGACTATGGGTCCCGTGCGCGGGCGAACTGAACGTGATTGACCTGAAATCGCTCACCTTGATCGATGAACTGCCCGGCATGTCCAAAACCTGGCGCCACACACATTCCCCGGTGAACATGAACCGGGACGCCAGGGGGAACCTGTGGTTTACGGCCGAGGATATGCTCTACCGGGTGTCCATCACCGACGAGGGGGAAAGCGTGCAAATCGACTCCCTGCAGTGCAAGGTCTCCAACGTCAACCTCATGCCCAACCCCTGCGATGTGGATGGCGACGGCTCCGTGTGGGTGGCCGTCAACGGACAACTCTCCAAGGTCAGGTTCATTGAGGGAAGAGGGCTTTGCATGTCCGAAATCCTGCCGGACTTGAATATCGGCGAGGACAACAAGACCACGGCCCTGTTGCGCGCAGGGAATGAGGCCTGGATCGGCACGAGCAAGGGCCTGTACCGGGTCAACCTCTCCACGGGCAACCATATTTGCTATCTCCATTCCGGCTCGGACCCGGGATCCATCCCGAACGACGAGATCACCGGCCTGTACGCCACCGCCGAAGGTGAGATCATCATCGGGACACTGGGCGGAGTCTGCATCTACAACGTGACGGACCAGACTTTCACCACATACGGATCACAACCCAATGCGTACGGGAACCGCCTCCTGCCGGGAGATATGGTGCGCGGCCTCGCCACCCGGGGACGGCAGATCTGGGTCGGGCTCGAGGCGGAGGGCCTGGCCGTCATCCAGAAGAAACCGCTGCAGATCATCAACTTTTCGCGCATCGAGACCACATCGTCCATCATTCCCAGCAACACACCGATCCGGGCCCTGTTCATCGACAGCCGGAACGTGCTCTGGCTCGCGGCGACGGGATACGGCATCCTCCGGCAGACAGACAACGGGATCTTCCGCAACTACAACACGGACTCCGCCATAACGACCTTCTGCGAAGACGGCCGGGGCCGGATCTGGACAGGCTCCGTGACGGGAAGACTGAATTACATCGACCCGTCCGCTCCCGATATCCTGCGCAGCCCGGAAGGGAACATGTCCGACACGGCGAGAAGCATCGACATCATTCTCGGGATCTGCTATGACAAGATCAATGACTACATCTGGATCACGGCACATAACGGGCTGTATTTCTACGATTTGCGCAATGCAACCTTCAGCCGCTTCCACGCCCGCGTGAGTTCCTGTTTCTCGGCGCACATCACAGAGGACAAGCTGCTGGTGAGCGGCATGGAAGGGCTCAACATCATCGACCTCCAGACCCGGGACACCCGGCTGATCAAGGGATTCCCGTCCTGTCTGTCCCTCGTGACGGACGGAGACACCCTCTGGGCCGGCGCATACGGGCGGGGCGTGTACCGGGTGGACGACTACCTCTCGGATGCCTCCGAAATCACGGTCTATTCGGAAAAGGAAGGTCTGGCGGACAACCAGGTCCAGGGCCTGCTCCTCGACGGCGTCAACCTGTGGATCACGACGGAGAACGGACTCTCCTGCATCGACACCCAGGTCGGAGAAGTGGCACGCTACGGCATCCAGGACGGACTCAAGTCCATGGCCTTCTGCGAGAACAGCCTGGCAAAAGGGAAAAGCGGCAACATCTATCTCGGCCAGAAGGAAGGCCTGAGCATCCTGCGCTCCGGCTACGTCCGGAAAGAATACGGGAACAAGCCGGACATCGCCATCACGGGGTACTACGCGCGGGGGGAGTTTCACCCGCTCGCGCTCTCCGACGTCGTCTACAAAAACGAAAATGACAATGACTTCTTTCTGAAATTCTCCGACCTTTCTTACTCCAGGCGTTCGGATATCACGTATGAAAGCCGCGTGCTGCCGATGGACAAGGAGTGGTCCCCCATCTTCGGCAACTCTTCATATTTCAGGTTCGGGCACATCCCGGGCGGGAAAAACAAGGTTCAGGTGCGCGCTGTCGACAAGGAAGGGAACGTACTGTCCCAGGATGAAATAACCCTGCAGATCAAGCCTGCCCTGTACAAGCGCTGGTGGTTCCGCCTGCTGGCCGTGCTGCTTCTCGGCCTGCTGACCTACCTGTTCATCCTTTGGGACACCAAGTCCATCAGCAAGAAAAAGGACCAGCTGCAGCAGGAAGTGGACCGGCAGACCAAAGAGCTGAAGGAGCAGAAGGAAGAACTGGAGCGAAAGGCGGAGGAACTCTCCGAACAGAATGCGCTGCTGCAGCGGCAAAACGAGATGATCGCCAGCCACAACACCCTGCTGGCCGGCACGCTGTCCAATCGCGAGACGGAATTCTACACCCTGCTGCTGGACGCCATCCAGAAAAAATACAAGGACCCGGACCTTGACGTGCACGGGCTGGCGGAGGCAATGGGCATGAGCCGCAGCCTGCTGAACGAAAAGATCCAGAATACGCTTGGGCTGTCCATCGCTCAGTTCATCCGGACCTACCGCCTGAATGTCGCCAAGGAAATGATCTGCAACGGCACGAACACGGACATGAACATATCCGAGATTGCCTACGAGGTCGGATTCAATGATCCGAAGTATTTTACGAGGTGCTTCACCAAAGAATTCGACGCCACCCCTTCCGACCTGCATCGGAAGAGCCAGGAGTCGGAGGACTAGACGCTATTTCCGCCGGCTGTTGCGCCTGGCCTCGCGGGCGGCTTTCCGCTCCGCCTTGGCCTGCTCGGCGGCGCGCTGCTCCGCCTCGACCATGCTCTTGGTGCGGAACATGATCACGCCGTTCTGGCCCTGGACGCCATAGATTCCTGCCGTGCCGTCCTTGAGCACTTCGACAGAATAAATGTCCTCCGGACGAAGATAGGTCACATTGTCGGTAATGATGCCGTCCACGACGAAGAGAGGCTGGGTCTGGTCGCTGTTCGTGGAGACGCCCCGAATGAGAATCTTGGGCATGTCGCCATTGCCGCCGCCTGGGCTTACGATTACGCCGGGCTCGGCGCGCAAGAGATCGAACACGGAGTTGTACTGCGTCTTGTCTTTCGGGTTCCGGACTTTCTCCTGGGCACCCGCAACGCCGCAAAGGAAAATGCAGGCGGTGATAAATAATATGGCCTTCTTCATAACGAAGCAAAGATAGCATTTTTTCGTATCTTTACCTGCTCAATAAAGGTTCAATTATATGAAACGGATACTTATCCTTCTGCTGGCCGCCCTGGCCGGCGTCTCTGCACAGGGTGCCGACGCCCCGAAGCAGCGGCCCAACTACGACCTCGCTTCGCAGTTTTCCGCCAAGCGCATCTCCCAAATGGTTTTCTCCACCGAGCTGAGCCCGAACTGGTTCCGCGACTCGGACAAGTTCTGGTACGCGTGGAAGACCCCCGCGGGCACGCAGTACTGGATCGTGGATCCCGAGACGGGCAGCAGGACGCAGGCCTTCGACATGGAGAAGCTCGCGATGGAGATCACCGCCATCACGCGCGACCCCTTCGATGCGCAGCACCTCCCGATCGAGGGCATGAAGCTCAAGGACGACAAGTACCTGCGCTTCGACATCAAGGGCACGCAGGAGGTGCCCGACACGCTGGCGCAGAAGCGCGCAGAGCGTGCGAAGAAGGATGGCGACAAGACGCCGAAGGGCCCCCAGAAGCCCCCGATGACCAAGAAGGTCTGGCATTTCCAGTATGAGCTCGCCACGGGCAAACTCTCCGAGTACAAGCCCGAGAAGCGCGAGTACCCGGCCTGGGCCAGCATTTCGCCGGACGGGCAGACCGGCGTGTACGTCAAGAATTCCAACCTCTTCTGGATGGACCGCGAGAACCTCGCCAAGGCCGTGGAAGACGAGAAGGACTCCACGCTCGTGGAGCACCGCCTCACCTCAGACGGCGTGCGCCAGTGGGGCTTCGGGGTGGATAATTATTCCGGCGACACGGAGACCGACACCACCCGCCGCGTGATGGCGCGCGGGATCGTCTGGTCGCCGGACGGCAAGCACTTCGCCGCGGTCAAGACCGATATGCGTAAGATCAAGGACCTCTGGGTGATCAACGCCCTAAGCCAGCCGCGCCCCACCCTCGAGACCTACAAATACCAGATGCCCGGCGAACCGGGCCCCTCGGAGGAGCTCTACGTCTTCTCCATGCCCGACGGGAGCAGCAAGCGTTATCAGGTCAACGCCTTCAAGGACCAGACCTTCGACGTCTCCACGCGTCCGCGCAAATTCCGCGAGACCTATGACAAGTACCGCTCCCGCGTGTGGCTGGGCGACAACGACGGCTTCTACCTGGTCCGCGGCTCCCGCGACCTGCACCGCATGGACGTGTGCCGCGTGGACCTGGCCTCCGACTCCACCCGCACCCTCGTCTCCGAGCGCATGAATACCTACATCGAGGACCGGCAGATCCACCTGCTGGGCGGCGGAAAGCAATTCCTCTGGTGGTCCGAGCGCAACGGCTGGGCCAACCTCTATCTCTATAATGCGGACGGCACCCTGGTGCGCAACCTCACCGAAGGCGCCTACCACGTCGAGGACATCCTGGCGGTGAACGAGAAGGAGGGCTACGTGCTCTTCTCCGCCTGCGGCGTGAACAAGGACGAGAATCCTTACCAGATGCACACCTGGCGCGTCTCCCTCGCGGGCGGACCCATCCGCCAGCTGGACATGGATGACATGAACGTGGAGGCCACGGCCAGCGACGACGGCCGCTATCTGGTGGCCAACTGCTCCCGCGTGGACTACGCCCCCGAGGCCTGGCTGATCGGGCGCGACGGCAAGCGCAAGCTTCTCGACAAGGCCGACCTGAGCCTGCTGTTTGCCGCCGGCTACAAGATGCCGGAGCGCTTCAAGGTCAAGGCGGCCGACGGGGTCACGGACCTCTACGGCGCGATGTACAAGCCTTTCGACTTCGATTCCACGCGCGTGTACCCGATTATTGACTACGTCTATCCCGGCCCGCAGGTCGAGGCCAACAACATTGCCTGGTCCAAGGGGATGGTGCGCACGGACCGCCTCGCCCAGGTCGGTTTCATCGTGATCACGGTCGGCAACCGCGGCGGCCATCCGAACCGCTCGAAGTGGTACCACAATTACGGCTACGGGAACCTGCGCGACTACGGCCTGGAGGACCAGAAATACGCCATCCAGCAGCTGGCCGGCAGATATGACTTCATCGACGGCAGCCGCGTGGGCATCCACGGGCACTCCGGCGGCGGCTTCATGTCCACGGCCGCCATCCTCAAGTACCCCGACTTCTTCAAAGCGGCCGTGTCCTGCGCCGGCAACCACGACAACCGCATCTACAACCGCTGGTGGAGCGAGACGCACCACGGCGTGACGGAGAAGGTGGAGCAGAGCGACACGACCTTCGTCTATCACATCGAGACCAACCCGGAGATCGCCGCGAACCTGAAGGGCCACCTGATGCTCGTGCACGGCGACATCGACAACAACGTCAACCCGGCCAACACCATCCGCGTGGTCAATGCCCTGATCCGGGCGAACAAGCGTTTCGACCTGCTGATCCTGCCCGGCCAGCGCCACGGTTTCGGCGACATGAACGAGTACTTCTTCTGGCGCCTCGCCGACTACTTCTCCGAGTGGCTCCTCGGCGAGAGCGAGCGCGGCGAAGTGGACGTGAAGGAGCTGAACAACGACTGAGCGGCCCGCCCATAACAAAACGGGGGAGCAGCTTTTTCGCAGCTCCCCCGTTTTGTATGCTATCAGACTCTGTTACAGATAGTAAAGGAATCCGAAGTTGACAGAGAACATGTTAAGATTGAACTTCTGGCCCGCCATCTGGTTGACGAGGCCATAGTAGAAGGAAAGGCTGGGTTCAAGCGCGAAGCGCTCGGACAGGAACCAGGAATAGCCCACATTCGCTTCCAGACCAAAAGTCGTTCCGGTGTTGGCTCCCTTGGAGCCTGTACCGGTGTTGTTGTTCAGCGAGAGATTACCGACCGCAGCGTTCAAACCGGCATAGAGGCTGGGGATGAAGTAATAGCGGGCACCCACGAATGCGTTGAGTACGTTCATACTGGAATCGGAATACTTTCCGGACTGGAAGCCCACACCGGCGACAACGGCGAGATTATCTATAATGGCATAGCCGCCAGTGGCCTGTAAGCCGATACGGTTCATAGATTCTTTCGCTCCTCCGGAACTGATTGTAACAGCATTGAAGCTGAGGTTGGTGAGAGTCGGGTTGACGAAGAACGTGCCCTTGGAGATAGTCTGGGCCGATGCGGCTGTCACTAACAGGCATGCGGCGAGGATGGTGAATAATCTTTTCATACTGCAGTGATTAATTCGAGCCCAAAATACGAATATTCTGCAGAAAAACAAAGAAAGAGCCGGATTATTCGTATATTTGGGTGCATATGAAAAAACTAACGCTCTTCTGTTTCGCCTGGATTATCTCCGTTCCCGCCACATTCGGGAGCGGACCGTTATCGCTCGGGGAATGCCGGGAGGCAGCCAGGCGGGAGGGCAAACTGGAGACCCTGTACCAGCTCAACGAACTGGACCGACAGGCAAACGAACGCCTGGAGAAGCACCCGTTCCAGACTTCCATCAACGGCTACGGCATTGCCAGTTACCAGTCAGACAGCCCCAATCCGGCCAGCCTGACGGATTTTCCGTTCGAATTGTACGCCACCCCCAAATTTCAGTATCACGTCGGCCTGTTGCTGGCTCAGCCCATCTACAGCGGTGGGCAGCGAAAACTCAAGACTGACCTCAATGACCTGGACCACGAGCTCGAACGCACCGGACTGGACAGCCGGGGTGTCGAGTTGGATCGGGCCGTAGACGAACTCTTCCTGGGCATTCTTCTGGCGCGCAAGCGTGACGAGATTCTCGGCCGGCAGCTTAACGCCGTTAAAATCAAACTCTTGGACGCCCAGCGGGCCTTCGAAGCCGGCATCGGCTTCAGGGACATGGTCCTGACGCTGGAAGCGCAGCTGTCCAAATTGGAAGCGGACATGGCCGGGAGTGCCGCCCAGACGGCGGCAGCACAGGCTATGCTCGCGGAGCTGACCGGACTGCCCATCGACGCGGACACCGAGTTCGAAATGCCCGCTGACGAGGATAAGGAAGTGTTTGTGCCGGATGCCGGCCTGGCGCGCCTGGATCTGGAAGCACGCCGGATTGAGCTGAACAAACAGCTTGCACGCGCCCAGGCGCTTCCTTCACTGCAGGCCTTCGGCACGGCGGGCTACGGCCGCTGGCCGCTGAACTTTTTTGAGCGACGCCCGGATCTATACGCTGTCGTGGGTCTCTCCCTGGTCATCCCGCTCACGGAATGGCGCGCCGCGAATGCCGGCACGGCACGGCTGGACGCAGCAGCCCGCCAAATTGAGCTGCAGCGGGAAAACGCCGAACGCAGGAAACGCGTCGAATTACTGAAGTACGACGGGGAGATCGCCCGCTATGGAACCTTGCTGGCCGCCAGCGAAGGCATCGTGGCCAAATATGAAGAACTCTGCGAAGAGCTGGACCGGCAGTCCGACCAGGGAGTCACCCCCATGTCCAATTATCTGACCGCCCTGGAGCAGCTCTCGGCAGCCCGCCTGGACTGTGAGCTCTATAGTATCCTCAAGCTGCAGCAGCAATTGCTGCGCAAGCGTTATATTTCAGAACCATGACACGAAACGCTCTTTTCCTTTCCGGTCTCCTGGCCTGCCTGGTGCTGGTCGGGGGAGCCTGCGGCCACGCCGGCAAACCTGACGCCTATGGCCTCATCGATGCGCATAGCTGGATGGTCGCCGCCTCAGAAGCCGGCCAGATTGTCGCGTTGCCCGTGGCGGAAGGGCAAGCGGTGGAGCAAGATGCCTTGGGCGTCCTGCTCGATACTTCGGCGCTTTCGCTCCAACTTCGCGCGCTGGAAGCCCAAATCCAGGCCCTGGGGCCGACCCTGCCGGACGCAGGGCGTCAGTTGGACGTGCTCTTCCGACAGAAGGAATCCTTGGAGAAGGAGCGCGCACGCATAGCCGGACTCGTCTCGTCCGGCAGCGCCTCCGGCAACCAACTGGACAAAATCGACGACCAGCTTCGCGTCGTGGACAGCCAGATTTCCGCGGCCCGCTCCTCCCTGTCGCGGGAGACGGCCGCCGTGCAGGCCAACATCACCTCCATGCGCTCGCAGGCAGACATCGTCCGCGACCGGATCGACCGTTGCACCGTCCGGAATCCTGAGAACGGCACAGTGACGGCCCTGTATTCCCACCTGCACGAATTCGTGGCTCCAGGCCAGCCAATATACAAACTCTCCGATCTCAATCATCTGTTCGTGGATGCCTGGTTGGACGGGGACACCCTTGCGCGCGTCGCCCTGGGCGACAGCGTGTCGGTGGGCGTGGACGCCGGCGCCGGCAAGCTGCGGCGCGTGCAGGGCCGGATCAGCTACGTCGCCACGGAGGCGGAATTCATGCCGAACAAAGTGCTGACCCGCGACACCCGCACCACCATGGTCTACCACGTCCGGGTCGACCTTGAAAAGGACGATCTGCTCAAACCGGGCATGCCCGCTGAAATCTTCCTGTCCCCCCAACGATGATTGCCGCCCGGGGCATATCCAAGCGGTTTGGCCCGCGTCAGGTCCTCAAAGACGTTTCTTTCCAGGTGGAAGACGCGCAGATCGTGGCCCTGATGGGCGCGAACGGCGCCGGCAAATCCACCCTCTTCAATATCCTGGCCACCCTCGACCCTGATTTCACGGGCGAGGCCAGCATCGGTGGCTTTGATATCCGGACTCAGGCACGGGACGCCCGGTGCCGCATCGGCTATGTCCCGGGGCGATTCTCCCTGTACGGCGACCTGACCGTAGCGGAAAACCTCGCGTTCTTCGCGGGCGCTTACGGCTGCAACGCGGCTGACATCGAGCAGTTGTCTCCATACCTGTGGCGCAGCCTGGTCGGCTTCTCCGACTTCCGGGCGGACACGCTGTCCGGCGGCATGAAGCAGAAACTCGCCATCTGCTGCGCGCTGGTGCACAACCCGTCCGTGCTGCTGCTCGACGAGCCGACCGTCGGCGTCGACCCCGTGTCGCGCCACGACATGTGGCAGGAGATCGGCGCCCTGCGCGACAAGGGCGTCAGCGTGCTCGTGAGCACGCACTACCTCGACGAAGCCGCGCTCTCCGATAAGATCCTCTTCCTGCACCAGGGCGAAATCCTGCTGTTCGACAGCCCGGCGGGCATCATCGGCTCCTACCAGCACCGCCTCTTTTCGCTCCCGTGCCAGCCCGCCGACCTGCCGCGGCTCGAGGCTGCGCTCGCCACCGAACCGGGCGTGCTGGACTATTACCTCTGGGGGGACCAGATGCACATCACGGCCGACAACACGTTCCACGGAGCGGCCATCTGTGGGAAAATCCCCGTCCCGGCCGAGCCGGACATCGAAGACATCTTCATCGACACCCTGTCGGAAAGGAGGCCGCGCGTATGAACCTGGTCGAGATCAGCCATGTCAGCAAGTGTTTCGGCGATTTCACCGCCGTGAACGACGTTTCGCTCACGCTCGCGAAAGGAGAAATCCTGGGTCTGCTGGGGGCGAACGGCGCCGGCAAGACCACGCTGATCCGCATGATCTGCGACCTGCTCCGGCCCGACGGCGGCCAGATCTCGGTCCAGGGGCGGCCCGGCTACATGTGCCAGACTTTCTCGCTGGTCGAAGAGCTGACCGTCCATGAGAATATCCGTTTCTACGCCACGCTGGCCGGCCTGGACCGCGCGCAAACCGCGGCGCGCGAGGAGGCCATGGTCGCTTCGCTGGAACTGACGCCTTACCTGAACCGGCAGGTCAAGCTCCTGCCTTCGGGCTGGCGGCAGGCGCTCTCCTTCTCCATCGCGGTCATCGCGGATCCGCCCGTGCTGATTCTCGACGAACCGACGAGCGGACTGGACGCCCTGTCGCGCCGCCGCATGTGGAAACTCATCCAGGCCAGGGCGGCGGAAGGAACGGGCGTGATCGTGAGCACGCACTACCTCGACGAGGCCTACTATTGCAGCCGGCTGACCATCATGAATGGCGGCCGGGTCGTGGCGAGCGGCGTCCCGCAGGAACTCGCCGCCACGCAACAGGATTTCCTGACCTATTTCAGATGATGCAGACAACGACGAAAGACCATATCCGCTCGGTCGTCCGCAAGGAATTCCGGCACATTTTCAGGGACAAGGTCAGTTGCCTGCTGCTTTTCCTGATGCCGGTGGTCATCCTGCTGCTCTTCGGCTACGCCCTCTCGTTCGAGGTGCACCACCACAACATCCAGGTCTGCAATCCCGGCCACGACGCGGCCGCGGAACGCCTGTTCGCCCAGCTGGAAGCGAACCCCAAGATCCACATTGCGGGGCGCCTGGAAAGCGCGGGGCAGATCGCGGAGGCCTTTGCGACCGCCAACACCCGCGCCGTCGTGCTCTACGGCAACGACGGCATCGACATCTTCCTGGACGGGACCAGTTCGTACTTTTCTACCAGCATAGAACTGATGCTGGAATCCGTGATGGCCGACTTTTTCGCGCGGGAAAGGCACGTCTTCGCCGCACAGGACGACGGTCCGCCGGTACGATACGTCTACAACCCTTCCCTAAAGAAGGAATACATGCCCATCCCGGGCCTGGTGCTGATGATCTTCATCCTGGTGTCCTCCATCGTGCTGGGCACGAGTGTGAACAAGGAAAAAATCCAGGGTACTTACCGCATGCTCCGGATGACGCGCATGGCCAGCTGGGAGCTGATCGCGGGCAAGTCGCTTCCCTATTTCCTCATCTCGCTCTTCCACGTGGCCGTGGTCTATCTGATCTGCCTGTATTTCGGCATTGTCATCCAGGGCAGCCTGTTGCTGTTCTTCGGACTGTGCATCCTCTACTCCGTCTGCTGCATGTCGCTGGGGCTGCTGATCGCGTCCTGGTTCGACCGGCCGCTGGACGTGCTGATCCTTTGCTGGATCGTGCTCTTCATCCCGAACGTCTTCCTGTCCGGCTTCATCTTCCCGATCAGTGCGATGGACGGCCCCATCCGGGCTGTCGTGACCTATCTGCCGGGGACGGCGTTCATCAGCGCGTTCCGGGACATCGCCTATAAGGGGACCGGCATCGCGGAGAACCTTTCCTGGATTCTGATCCTGTTCTCGGAACTGGTCCTGGCCATCGCGCTTTCCCTCGTTGGTTTCAAAAGGAGGATTCCCAGATGATGCGGGTGCTGTGGCATATGCTCGTGAAGGAGTTCCTGCAGCTGGTGCGCACGCCGGCCCTGCTCTTTGTGCTGCTCCTCTGCCCGCTGGTGACCGTGGGGTTCGTTCCCTTCGGCCTTTCCAACAAGCCCCGGATCCGCGTGGAGGTGGTGGACGAATCCTTCTCCGGCCGGGGCCGGGAGACGCTAGCGCTCCTGGCGGGCTCACCCCAGATCGCCCAACTCTCCCAGGCTTCCTCCCGGCAGGAAGCGGAGGGCCGGATGGCGCGCGGGGAGATCGACGCCATCGTCATCGTGCCCGCCAACGACGAGGCGTGCCGCATTCTCGCCGACGCCTCCAACCTCCCGCTGGCCCGCGACGTGGCTTATTATGTGGGCCTCCAGCTGCACGGGACGCAAGAGAACGAGCTGCTCAGGAGCCATACCCTCTTCGTGTCCGGAACAGGCAACACGCATTACTACCTCGTCGCGATGCTGGTCCTGCTGATCGCCATCGTGGGCTGCTGCCTGGTCGCTTTGTCCGTCGTCACGGAAAAGGAGAGCAAGGTGCTGGAACACCTGCGAAGCACGGGTTTGAGCCCCCTGATGTACGTCGCGTCCAAGCTGGTGTTCTTCTCGTTGGTCGGCCTGTGCGAGCTGGCCGTCGGCCTGCTGATCGCGCGCTGGGTCTTCGCGCTGCAAAGCGCCGGACCCCTGTGGGAGCTCTTCCTGCTGGCCGCCTGCTTCCTCTTCGCCATCGTGAACCTGGGCATCCTCATCGCCGCAAGCACGCGGACCATGGTGCGGACGATCTATGTGCTGGTGTTCCTGTTCATCACGCTGATCCTGCTCAGCACCATGTTCGCCCCGCTGGACAACATGGATCCTGTTTGGGCCGCCACCCGCTTCGTCAATCCTTTCTTCTGGATGGTAGATGGCGCCTGGAAGATCCTGCTCAAGGGCGTCAAATTGGCCGCAAATCCGGTCAACTGCCTGGCCCTGCTGGGAATCGGAAGCGTGCTAACCGCATTCAACATATTGAAAATAAGACAAATAGAATAGTATGAACGCACTGTATTCCTCTTTGCTCGAACTCGCGCAACAACGCAAGAGTTGCCGCCATTTCACGGCGGAGCCGGTGTCGGAAGACGCTGTGGAGCAGATCCTCGCGGTCGCAGCCCACGCACCCTTCGCCTCCGGGCGGAGTAATTGGAAGGTCGCCCGGGTGCAGGACCCCCAGGTCATCGCGGCCCTCGCCGCCCAGGTGCGCAGCCGCGCCGAGGCGCTCTGCGCAGACCTGGACGCCGAGACCGCGCCGTTTTTCCGCCGCTACGCCCAAAGTTTCACCTTCTTCGAAACGGCCCCACTGCTGCTGATCCCCTACTGCCGGGAGACATCCACCATGAAAAGTATGCTCCGGGAGGGCGCCTCGCCCCAGATTCTGGGCTGGGAGCACGACAACCTGACCAAGTCCCTCTCCTGCGTCGCCATGATGATCCTGCTTGCAGCCGAGAGCCTGGACCTCGGCGCGTGCTACATGACGGGACCTCTCCTCGCCGGAACGGACCTCAACGCCACGCTTGGCCTGCGGGACAACTTCCTGCTGGGTGCCATCATTCCGGTCGGACACAAAGCCTGATCCACGATGCAACAGGTTGAGTCATTTGTCTTCAATAAAATGGAGGAGAACAGCTTCGTCGTTTGGGACGAGGCCGGCAAAACCGCCGTGCTGGTAGATCCCGGCTGTGCCTCGCAGCAGGAGTTGGATGTGCTGGAAACGTTCCTGGACCGGAATGCGCTCCGGCCGGCCGCAATCCTCGTGACGCATCCCCATTTCGATCACTTCGCCGGCGCAGACCGGCTATGCCGGAAATATGGCGTGGACTGCTTTGTCTGCGCCGCAGACCAGGCCCTGATCGGGCAACGCGAAGAATGGGCCAAACTCTACCATTTCACAATCGAAGGGCCGGAGGGGACGTTCCACTTTTTCCCGGCGGAAGAAAAGACCTTCCGCTTCGGCGACATCGCCGTGCAGGTCCTGCCCCTGGGCGGCCACACGGCGGGCTCCACCGCCTATTATTTCCCGGACGCGGAAGCCGTTTTCGTAGGAGATACGGTGGTCAAAGGATCGTTGGGTTTCCTGGAGACGGGTTTCCAGGAGACGCTGGAGCACATCCGCGACTACCTGCTGCCCCTGCCGGATGACACGCGGATCTATTGCGGCCACGGGGCCGCCTCGACAATCGGGGAGGAGAAGCGGGAGAACCGCTTTTTCAAACGGAGCGAGGCGCTCGGGAAAACTCAATAATAGTCTCAACGCCGTTCACGGACGACGTTTTCACGATCATCCGATCCTGTTTAAGGTACTGCAGCTCAGCCGTATAGGTGCGCGTTTCTACCTCGTTGACGACCGTCAGCGTGATAACCGTTTTCTCCCAGGAGAAATCCTGACCGGAGCCGGAGAATGTCTGGCCGGTCGGTGCATCGTAGATGGTATAATTCCACTGCCGGTCCAGCGTCACGTAAGAATCCGCGTAGGCAGCGCCCAGGTCCGGTTCCGAGCGGACGTAGTGCCAGGTGCCCACATACGACGGGACTTCGTCCGGCATGCAGGCGAACGCCGACAGGAGCAGCAAGAGACCAAGCAAGATTCTTCTCATAGACCCAGCCAATAACCACCATCCACATGGAGGACCGTGCCGTTGATATAGCGGCCTTCCTCCGAGCAAAGGAATGCAACGGCGGCGGCGACATCCTCTGGGGAGCCAAATTTAGCACTTGCGTTCACGTCCTTGAGGACCTCGCTGCCCGTGTTGATGATGAGTTTCTGCAGTGAACCGCTTTCGATGCTGCCCGGAGCCACGCAGTTGCAGCGTACGCCCTTTTTCGCATACTCCGTGGCAATGCCCTTGCTGAAAGTCTCGATATAGGCCTTCGTGCCGCCGTAGACGCTTTGGCCGCGGAACACGCGGCTGGCCGTCACGGATGACAGGTTTACGATGACGCCATGGCGCTTCAGGCACATCTGGGGGATGACAGCCCGGCAGAGCAGGGTCGTGGCGAACATGTTCACGCTGAACATGCGTTCGATGTCTGCCGTCTCCAGCTGGGGCAGCAGGGCGGTCTGCGTGTCGGCGGCGGCGTTGACGAGGATTTCGACGTCCTGCAGCCCAGCCGCGAAGCGTTCGATGTCTTCCGGAACGGAGAAGTCCGCGCATTCTACTTCCGCACCCAGGCCGGCAAGGCGGTCTGCGTGCCGACGGCATTGGAGCAGTAAAGGCTTACCGAGCGCAGCGAGGCGCCGGGCGATGGCCTGGCCTATTTCGGAACTGGCTCCGGTGATGACTATCTTTCCCATTTCTTGATAATTATTGCCGTGTTGTGGCCGCCAAAGGCGGAATTCATTTTCAGGATGTAACGGATTGGCATCCGGAGCGGAGCGCCCTGAACTACGCGGAAGGGCGCCTCGGGATGGGGGGTCTCGAAATTGACCGTCGGAAGCACGACCTGCTGTTGGAGGGAGTACATAACGCCCAGCATCTCAACAGCGGTACAGGCGCCGATGGAATGGCCGACCTGTCCCTTCATCGAATAGACCGGAATCTCCCGGATCCGCTCGCCAAAAACGCGCTGCAGGCAGTTGTACTCGACCGGGGCACACTTGACCGTGCCCGTGCCGTGGAGGTGGATGCAGTCTATCTGATCCGGGCGCAGCCCGGCTTCGTCAAGCGCGGCGCGGACGGCTTCGGCCGCCGATGCCCCGGAAGGTTCGGGATCCGTGACTGAATAGGCGTCCATCGAGCAGCCATATCCGACGATTTCCGCGAGGATTTCCTGCCCGGCAGGGACATGGGCAGCATCCTCCATCAGCATGGCCACGGAAGCTTCTCCGAGGACCGTTCCGCTGCTGCGTTTGTCGAAGGGCTTGCACTTGCGGGGAGACGGATCCGGACTGGTCGAAAGCGCGCCCAAGGCGGAAAAACCGAGGAAGCTGGGATGGGAAATCATCGAATCCGCGCCACCGGCTACAACAGCGCCGGCCAGGCCGCGCCGCAACAATCGCCAGGCCAGGCCGATGGCATGCGCCGAGGCGGTGCAGGCGGACGCGAAGAGGTGGCATCCGGCGTCGAAATGCCAGCGGCCGGCCAGTTCGCGGAATTCCGCCCCCATGCGATGATAGCAACCGCTCGCGAGGATTTGCCCGGGGTTCGGGTCGCCCCCGGAGAAAAAACCTTCGATGTCGAAATAATCCACGCCACCGCCGACATTGAGCATCAACTCTTCCGGGCGGTAACGCTGCCTGAAGTTCGTCTTGGCGGACAGCTCCTCCAGGGCCTGTTCGAAAAAATAGACCTTGCGGTCCAATTCTGCGGACGTGCGGACAACTTCCCCGTGATGCCGGATTTCGCCGGCGGCCTTGACAGAATAGCCCGTCGTATCAAGATTCTGGATATCATCTACGCATCGACGCCCCGTACGGAGGGTATCCATACTTTCTTCGAAACTACAGCCCAGGGGACTCCTGGCGCCAATGCCGGTAATCACAATCGCCATGACGTCAGGGTTTGAAGATGTCGATGGCCGGGCGGGAAGAGCCCAGCAGCGGGTGGCCGGCGAACTCTGCGGGTTCCGCCAGGGCGAAGCCTACCTCAACGGAATCGTCGGCATGGAGGAAACCGGCACCGACCAGCACGTTCCCCTGGTCCGGCGCCGTCAAAGCGGCGTAGAGCAGGGCAGAGGCCGAGTCCACGATAACATTGTTGTCCCCGTGCAGGTCGTTCTCGATGGACACAAAGCACGACACCATGTTGCGCATGGATTTGAAATGAGAGGTCGGCGGGGCAAAGGCAAGGTAGCGCTCCGCATCGAAGGCGGAGACGCCTGTTTCTTTATATTTTTCGAACACCTCACGGAAGCAAACAAAATTCTCGCAGTCTGCGGAGGCGTAGTAAAAAGGCGTTGAAGCGGGTAGGGGCTCCCCGTCCAGCAGTTGGGAGACAGCCAGAACGGCAGCAAGCGTTTCCCGAGTATAGTACTTGACCAGTTTTCGCTTGCGGATGCAGGGGAGGGCCGGGATCTGCCCGTCAGGAGGGAAATGGAGATAGACGGTCTTCATCGGATGATCTTGGCGTCTCGGGTAGCAAAGCGCAGCAATGCATCAGACACCTGCTGCATCCCGTCGTCCAGGATATCCAGGAAGGTGAAGATCAGCTCGCCCTCGGCACAGACACGTCCTTCGCGGCTCGCCGTGACCTTCACGGCGCCGTATTCGTCGGGATATAGGCATTTCACCTCTGCTCGGTAAACGAGACGGTCCCCTGGGACCACCATGTCCCGGAACTTCATTTTCTGGACGAGTGAGAGCGCCGCCCGACGGGGCGCGCACCCCATCTCCTTCCGGCTCCACTCCAGGAACATACCGGACAGCTGGGCCAGGCCCTCTATAATCAGGGTACCAGGAAAGATCGGGCATCCGGGGAAATGCTCATCAAAGATATCGTTGTCCAGCGACACGCACTTAACCCCCTCGACATATTTGCCGGGGCTCATTTCCGTGACTCTGTCAACCTGATAGAAGCGCATAGGCTATTCGGTCTTCTTTTTCTCGATGACTTTCGCAAGATTATGGACGGTGAAAAGCTGGAAGATATCAGCAGTCGTCTGCCCCTCCTTAAATTGGTCGGTGTCGAAATCCTCGTTGAGTTTCTTCGCCAGTGCCGGCGTGAGACGACCGTCCTCCGGGAAACCTTCGGCGCCATAGTCGTTCATCGTGATTTCGGAAATCTTGATCTTGACACCGAACTCGTTCTCGATCATATAGAGAATCTCGACATAGTCAATACTCTCGGCGCCCAGATCTCGCACAAGTGCACTCTCCGGATGGATCTCGTCAATGGATTCAAGGCCCAGAATCGGCACAAGGTTTTCCATTAAGCGTTTCTCAATGTCTTGCATACCTGATGTGTTGTTCTTACAAAGATAACAAGACAAAGCCAAACTTCCAAATGGCCTTATACTTACGCAACAAAGAGTCCTTTGACGAGGGACCAGAGAGCGGGGACGAGCATGGCCGACTGAGCTCCCTGACGGAGCCAAAAAGAAAGCACCCGCGCCGTCCCGGCGTGGGTGCTTTCACATTGACCTTAATGTCAAAAACACTTTTTATATTAATAATACTTTATGGGGTTTCTGGATGCAAATATATATAATAATTTTTATTACGCAAGGGCTATCTGTAAATATTTTTGAAAAAATTTGCGGTTTTTAAAATATTTTAAGGAACACGCGGCTTAATTGAAGATGCTTTTTATTAATATCCACAGCGCGGGAACGACCAGCGCAGGGATGTAATTAAGCGTCTTGCAGTCCTTGATCTTCAGCAGTGAGAGACCGGAAGAAATGATGAGCAGACCGCCTACAATGGCCATTTCGTTGACGAGCGAGCCCTCGAGCAACGGCGTGGAAGCCGCGAATTTTCCGAGCAGGTAGAACGTGCCCTGCCAGCAGAAAAGGATGGGCGCTGCGAAGATGATGCCGATGCCGTAGGTGGTCGCAAAGACCATCGAGGTCACGAGATCGAGCGTGGCGTTCGTATATAAAAAAGTGTTGTCGCCCGTGGTGGCGCTCATGATGGGCCCGACGATGCTGAAGGTCCCCACGCAGAAGAGCAGGCAGGCGGAGATGAGGCCGTTGGCGAGCCCTTCGCCGCCGCGCCTGGCGATGAGGCGCTTGGTGCGGCCATCCAGGTCGAGCGCCGTGCCGACGATGCCGCCGAGTGCGATGCTCAGGATGAAAAGGACGGGGAACTCGCTCTTCGGCATGTTCTGCACGAAGGTGTTCGCGCCGAGCGCCAGCGAAGCGAGGCCCATCGCATTGTAGAGGACATTCTGGTACTTCTCTCCGAGACCTTTCTTGAGCAGGCTCCCGACAATGGAGCCTGCGATGATGCACCCGGTGTTGACGATCGTTCCGATCATGGCCGTGCTATTTGGTCAGTTCCGTCGCGAAGTAATTCCCCTTGCGGGCATGCGGGATGCCGGATTGCATCCAGACGGGCTCGGGGGCGCCGAGGAGGTAGTGGTCGAAGAACTGCGACAGACGGACCGACAGATCCTTGGCGTTGCGGCGCTCGGAGAGGTTGTGCGCCTCGTTGTTGTACTCCAGCAGCCAGGCGGGCTTGCCCAGGCGGCGCAGGCTCATGAAGAACTCGATGCCCTGGTACCAGGGCACGGCGCCGTCGTTGTCGTTGTGCATGATGAGTACCGGCGTCTTGACGTTGGGAGCGTGGAAGACCGGAGAATTCTCAAGATAGAGATCCAGGCCGCCCTCCTCCCAGATCGTCTTACCGACGCGGCTCTGGCCGAACTCATACTGCGGGATGCGGCTGTTGCCGGACTCCCAGCGGATGCCGCCGTAGGCGCTGGTCATGTTGCCCACCGGAGCGCCGGCGCCCGCCGCCGCGAACATGTCGGTGCGCGTGACGAGGTAGGCGGTCTGGTAGCCGCCCCAGCTCTGGCCCTGGATGGCCATGCGTTTCCTGTCGATGAAGGGGAACTGCGCGCACATCGCCTCCGCGCCGGCACAGATGCAGTTGTAGGCGCTCTCCCCCGGGTGTCCGTCCACGTAGACGATATCCGGGATGAAGACCACGTAACCGCGGCTCACGAAGAAGGGGATATTGACCGTGGAGCGGCTCGGGGCCGGTGCCCGGTAGTTGTAGAGCGTCTCGGAGTACTTCTCGTAGAAGTAGATCATCAGCGGATAGCTGCCTTGCGGGTCATAGCCGTCCGGGGTGAAGAGCAGGCCGTCGAGCGGCGTGCCGTCGTAAGCCTGCCAGTGGACCAGCTGCACGTCGCCCCAGCGGTAGTCCGCCTGCTGGGGGTTGATGGCGGTCAGCTTGGATTCGGAGCCCCACCAGTCGCGCGTGAGGTAGAGGTCGTTCGGGTGGCGGAAGTCGCCCTTCAGGAAGGCGACCACATCGGCCTTCTCCGCCTTCGTCACGTTCGAGAAGGTCTTCTCCGCCAGGAAGCCGCGCGGCTCGCCGCCCTTGGCGATGTCCACGGTGGCGAAGCCGTTGCGCTTGTCCACTTCGTTGAAGGATGAGAGGCGGAGCGTGCCCTTGACGGGATAGTTGTGGATGTTCTGGTAGAGGTAGGGATTGTCATGCAAGCCCCACTGCACAGGGCGGTACTGCACGCGGTCGCGGCGGCCCGCCCCGCGCGTCAGGCACTCGGCCTTCTTGCCGTCGGGGCTGAAACGCCACACGTCGTAGCGGTCGGTCAGGAGCAGGGCCTCGTCGGCGCCCGCCCAGACCGGACGGCCGATGGGCGTGTAGCCCGGAAGCGGGTGGTCGTCCTCCTCGTCCCAGAAGTTCACGCCCGTATTTTCGGTCAGGTTGACCAGCGTGTCCGTAGCCAGGTCCTGGCAGTACCACTGGCCGTCCTCCGGGTTGAACCAGGCGATATATTTGCCGTACGGCGAAGGGATCGCGTAACCCTGCGCGCCCTCGCGGAGCGTGCGGCGGCTGCCGTCGAGCAGGCTCACGAGCGCGACGTCCGCGCGGCTGTCCGCCGCCCAGTAGTTGTCCACGTCGTAGGGCTGCGTGTCGGTCGAGAGCGCATAGCCGCCCTCGGCGCCGTCAAAGAAGGTAATGCGGTCGGAGGCGCTGCCGGACAGGACCAGCAGCTCGCCCGGTCGGTCCAGGTTCACGACCGCCGTGCGGCGGTCGCCCGTGCGCGAGACTTTGTCCATCGGCGGCACGGTCTTCTTGTCCCAGACCCAGATGTCGAGCTGGGCGGCCTCGAAGTCATAGACAGTGGTATCCTTGGGCGGGAATTTCTCCTGCAGGCGCAGGACAACCCGGGAATTGGCGTTCGAGAAAGCTGCGCCCGCACCGGAACCGACGATCCAGCCCTCCGGGAGGGCGGCGGCATCGGCGGGCAGCAGTTCGCAGCAGGTCCAGTCCGTCACCGCAGGCGTACGGCGCGTGGCCTTCTGCAGGACGCGCTCCTGCGCGAGGTAGAGCGCATATGCGGGCGTGCCGTCTTCCTTCTCCTCCTCGTCCGTGGCGGCGAAAAGCACCCGGTCGCCGGCGGCGCTGAAGCGGCCGCCCGCATAGGCCTTGCGGCCACTGGACAGCGTGTCAATGCTCCCCTTCGTGAGGTCATAGAGGATCACGGCGCTGCGCGACAGGGAATCCTTCTCTTCTTTGGCGGTCACGACGAGCAGCCGGTCGCCGGAGGCGGAGGTCTCGAAGGCGGACACGTTCTTCAGCGTGTCCACGGCGCCCGTGGCCACGGTGATGCAGAGCAGATTCTTGGACTTGCGGCCCTTGACCTCCTGGGCGGCGAAGAGATACGGCGCCGCGTCGGAGCCCATGGCCGTGGCGCCCGAGGCGCCGATCATCTTCCATTCCAGCGTGCGCAGGTCCAGGCGCGCGAGGCTGTCCTTGGGCTGCTCGTCGGCCTTCTTCTTGTCGATCTTGGCCTGGCGCGTGTCGGCGAAGCGTGCCTTGACCGTGAAGACAGCCACATCGCCCGTCCACTTCAGGGCCGTGCCGCGCGGCACGGAGATCTCCGCGCCCGTGGTGAGGTTGCGCACGTAGAGCGTGCAATCGCCCTCTTGGGGCGCGACCTCGTAGCTGAGCAGCTTGCCGTCGGGGGTGAGTTTGACATTGCGGACGGACTGCCATCCGTCATAGGCATCGTGGTCGAGCGGCTTCTGGGCCCAGAGGGAGCCGGAAGCCATAACTGCGACGAAAAAAAGGATAAATGAAAGACGTTTCATAAAACTGCTTTTTCGTGGCGCCAAGTTACGAAAAAAGTCAAAAATTCCTTTGGATTTCTCCATCTGTTTTCTACCTTTGTAGTCGTATGAATTACCGCATGAACGCATATTGGTGGTGGCGCCTGTTACAACTCCAGAAGTCGTAAGAGGTTGACGCTCCGTATGTGTATCTAAGCAAAGAGATATAAAAAAGGGCCCTGCCGCGATGCGACAGGGCCCTTTTCCGGATAATAGACAAACAAAAAGATATGAAAAGTTATTTAGTAGATTCAGAAGGTTATTACGGTGAGTTCGGCGGCGCCTACGTCCCGGAGATTCTCCACCAGTGCGTCTCCGACCTGCAGGAGGCCTACCTCCCCATCCTCGAAAGCGAGTCGTTCCAGCGGGAGTTCCGCGCACTGCTGCGCGACTACGTCGGACGTCCGAGTCCGCTCTACCTCGCCCGGCGGCTCTCCGAGCGCTACGGCGCGCAGATCTATCTCAAGCGGGAAGACCTCAACCACACCGGTGCCCACAAGATCAACAACACCGTGGGGCAGATTCTCGTGGCCCGGCAGATGGGCAAGCGCCGCATCATCGCCGAGACGGGCGCCGGCCAGCACGGTGTGGCCACGGCCACGGTGTGCGCGCTGATGAACATGGAATGCGTGGTCTACATGGGCGAGACAGACGTGAAGCGCCAGCGGGTCAACGTCGAGAAGATGAAGATGCTTGGCGCCACGGTGGTCCCCGTAACCTCCGGCAACAAGACGCTCAAGGACGCCACCAACGAGGCCATCCGCGACTGGTGCTGCCACCCCTCCGACACGTTCTACATCATCGGCTCCACCGTCGGTCCGCACCCCTATCCAGACATGGTGGCGCGCCTGCAGTCCGTGATCAGCGAAGAGATCAAGGGCCAGTTGCAGGAGCACGTGGGCCGCGATTACCCCGACTACCTGATGGCCTGCGTGGGCGGCGGCTCCAATGCCGGCGGCACCATCTACCATTATATAGATGACACGCGCGTGAAGATCGTGCTCGCGGAAGCGGGCGGACTCGGGATCGACAGCGGCAAGACGGCCGCCACCATCGCCCTCGGGCAGGTGGGCATCCTGCACGGCGCCAAGAGCTACGTGATCCAGAGCCCGGACGGGCAGATCGAGGAGCCCTACTCCATCAGCGCCGGGCTGGACTACCCGGGCATCGGCCCGATGCACGCCAACCTGGCAGCGCAGGGGCGCGCCCGCGTGATCCCGATCAATGACGACGAGGCCGTCGCCGCCGCCTTCGAACTCACGCGCCTCGAGGGCATCATCCCGGCGCTCGAAAGCGCCCACGCCCTGGCGGCGCTGGGCAAGATGGATTTCCGGCCGGAAGATGTCGTCGTACTGACCGTCTCCGGACGGGGCGACAAGGACATTGAGACTTACCTCAACTATATCAAGAGATGAAACAATTCTGTTATAGCCTCGTCAGCCGGGAGCTGCCCGGCGATCTGCATACGCCCGTCTCCGCTTATCTCCGCCTGCGGGACGCTTCTTCGCGCTCCATCCTGATGGAGAGCAGCGATTATCACGCCGGCCGGGAAGCGCGCTCGTTCATCGCGCTGGAGCCGCTCGCCGAAGTGGGTGTCGCCCACGGAATCGGCTTCCAGGCCCTCCCGGACGGGGGGCGCATCGAGAAGAGCCTCTCGGCGGACTACACCGCAGACCAACTTGTTCGCGAATTCATGGGGGCGTTCCACTTAAGTAACAAAAATGTTTCACTCTGGGGATTCACCACGTTCAACGCCGTCCGCTATTTCGAGGACATCGCGGTCAAGGATGAGACCCACGCGGAGCACGACGCCCCGGATCTGCTGTACGTCCTGTTCCGCTTCACGCTGGAGTTCGACCACTTCCGCAACCGCCTGACCCTGCACGAGTTGGTGCCAGAAGGCAGCGCACCGGAAGGCGAACGCATCGAGCGCCTGCTCGGCCGCGCCGCGACCAACCTCTACGACTTCCGCCCGACGGGAGAGGTCAGCTCGACGCTGACCGACGAGGAGCACCTGGCCAATATCCGCAGGGGCATCGCCCACTGCCACCGCGGCGACGTCTTCCAGGTCGTGCTGTCGCGCCGCTTCGTGCAGCGCTACGAGGGCGACGATTTCCAGCTCTACCGCGCCCTGCGCAGCATCAACCCTTCCCCGTATCTCTTCTACATGGACTTCGGCGGCTACCGCATCTTCGGCTCCTCGCCCGAGACCCACTGCCGCATCGAGGGCGGGCGGGCGTACATCGACCCGATCGCGGGCACGACGCGCCGCACGGGCGACGACGCGGCCGACGCACGCGGGGCGGAATTCCTCCGCAATGACCCCAAGGAGAATGCCGAGCACGTGATGCTGGTGGACCTGGCGCGCAACGACCTTTCGCGCAACTGCCACGACGTGCGCGTCGATTTCTATAAGGAACTGCAGTACTACTCGCATGTCATCCACCTCGTCAGCCGCGTGAGCGGCGTACCGGACGCAGGTGCCGACCCCGTCAAGACCTTCATCGACACCTTCCCGGCCGGGACGCTCTCCGGGGCGCCGAAGGTCCGTGCGATGCAGATCATTTCGGAGCTGGAGCCCCACAACCGCGGCGCCTACGGCGGCTGCGTGGGGAGCATCGGCTTCGACGGCTCGCTCAACCAGGCCATCACGATCCGCTCCTTCGTGAGCCGTGGCGGAGAACTCTGGTTCCAGGCCGGCGGCGGCATCGTCGCCAAGAGCAACCCCGCCTACGAACTCCAAGAAGTCAACAACAAGCTCGGCGCGCTCCGCAAAGCCATTGAGATCGCCGCAACACTCTGAGCCTTATGAAGATAGCCATCATAGACAATTACGACTCGTTCACCTACAACCTGGTGCACCTCGTCAAGGCGCTCGGCGCCACGGTCAGTGTCCTGCGCAACGACCGCTTCGAGCTCGGGGAGCTCGCGGCCTTCGACAAGATCCTCCTCTCCCCGGGCCCGGGCATCCCGTCCGAGGCCGGGCTGATGCCTGAAGTCATCCGGCACTACGCCGCCGAGAAGCCCATCCTGGGCATCTGCCTGGGGGAGCAGGCCCTCGGCGAGGCTTTCGGCGGCACGCTCGTCAACCTCGACGAAGTCTTCCACGGCGTGCAGACCCCCTGCCGCCGCACGGCGGACGATTACCTGTTCGCCGGCCTGCCGGCGGAATTCCCCGTCGGACGCTACCACTCCTGGGTGGTGGATGCCGCCACGCTGCCCGCCTGCCTCGAGGCCATCGCCTTGAGCGACGAGGGGCAGGTAATGGCCCTGCGCCACCGCAGTCTGGACCTGCGCGGCCTGCAGTTCCACCCGGAGAGCGTGCTGACGCCGGACGGCGCCGCCATCATTTCCAACTGGTTGAATCATTAAAAATTACACAATATGAAAGAGTATCTGAACCAACTCATCGAGGGAGAGACCCTCTCCCGCGAACAGACGCACGACATCCTGCTCGGCATCACCCGGCAGGCCTACAACGACAGCCAGATCGCAGCGCTGCTGATGGCGCTCCAGACGCGCGGCATCACGGTGGACGAGCTCCTCGGCTTCCGCGACGGTCTGCTGGAGACCGGCAAGCACATCGACCTCGACGATTATAATACCCTCGACATCGTAGGCACCGGCGGAGACAGCAAGAACACCTTCAACATCTCCACCTGTTCGGCGTTCGTGATCGCCGGCGCGGGCTACAAGGTGTCCAAGCACGGCAACGGCGCGAGCACCTCCGTGAGTGGCGCGAGCACCGTCCTGGAGGCCCACGGAGCCAAGTTCACCGACAATCCGGACGTGATGCGTCGCGCACTCGACGAAGCCGGTATCTGCTACCTGCACGCTCCGCTCTTCGCCTACGGCATGAAGTTCGTGGGTCCCGTGCGCCGCGCGCTGGGCGTGCCCACCTGCTTCAACCTGCTGGGCCCGCTGGTCAATCCCTGCCAGCCGAAGAACTCCCTGCACGGCACGGCCACCCAGGCCCAGCAGCGGCTCTACGTCCGGGCCCACCAGAAGATCGGCGACAACTTCGGCGTGCTGACCAGCTACGACGGCTACGACGAGATTTCGCTGACTTCGGGCTTCAAGCTCGTGACCCCGCACTTCGAGAAAGTGTTCACGCCCAAGGACCTGGGGCTCAACTACGTGGAGCCCAAGGACATCTACGGCGGACAGACTGCCGACGACGCGCGCCGGATCTTCGATGCGATACTCGAAGGCACGGCCACGGAGGCGCAGAAGTCGGTGGTCCTGGCGAACGCCGCCTGCGGCATTTCCGTGATTGACCGCAACCTTTCGGTGGAGGAGTCGATCGCGCGCTGCCGCGAGTCCCTGGACAGCGGCGCCGCCCTCGCCGCCTTCCGCCGCTTCCTGGAGATCTACTCGTAATTCGTTGTGAGCTATAAGTGATTGATAGATAATTTTTTACCATTTTATACTATCCCGTTTTTTGGGGGAGTACAAAATAATAAAGTAATGAAAGATAACGATTTACAGCTCACAGACATTCTGGGGGAGATCATAAAAACCAAGCGGCAGGAGCTGGCGGCAATCGACAAATCGGTGGTTTGTCGTGACACTACGCTGAAAACGACTGGGAAAAGGTCGCTGAAGCAGGCGCTGGCGGCGTCGAAGACCGGCATCATCGCGGAGTTCAAGCGCAAGTCGCCGTCGAAAGGCTGGATCCATGCGGATGTGCAGCCGGAGGAGGTCGTGCCGGTGTATGCGGCGAACGGCGCCGCGGCGCTCAGCATCCTCACCGACGAGGAGTATTTCGGCGGGAGCCTCGACTTCATCCGCCGGGTGCGGCCGCTGGTGGACATTCCCATTCTCCGGAAGGACTTCATCATCGACCCTGTCCAGCTCTACCAGGCGGCAGAGGCGGGCGCGGACGCCGTGCTGCTCATCGCCGCGTGCCTGAGCCGCGAGGACTGCGCCGCCCTCACCGCCGAGGCGCACCGGCTCGGGCTCGAGGTGCTGCTGGAGATCCACAGCGCGGAGGAGCTGGATTATATTACCCCGGACATCGACGTCGTCGGGGTGAACAACCGGCATCTCGGCTCCTTCGTCACGGACGTACAGACCTCCTTTGACCTGGCCCCACTCCTCCGGCGGACGGACAGCGGAGCGGAAAAGAGGGTATTTATATCCGAGAGCGGAATCAGCGACCCGGAGACCGTCAGGCAGCTGCGCGAAGCCGGCTTCCGCGGCTTCCTGATGGGCGAAACCTTCATGAAAGAACCCGACCCGGGCGCCGCCCTGGCCACATTCATCCAGGCGCTATGATCAACAACCAGCTCATCAAGGTGTGCGGCATGACCGAGGGCGAGAACATCCGCGCCATCGAAGCCCTGGGAGTGGACCTGATCGGGTTCATCTTCTACCCCGGTTCCCCGCGCTACGTGCGCGAAACGCCCTCCTACCTCCCCGCCAAGGCGGGACGCGTGGGCGTGTTCGTGGACGCGCCGCGCGAGGAGATCCTGCGCCGCAACGAGACCTACCGCTTCGACTACGTCCAGCTCCACGGCTCGGAGAGCCCGGAGTTCTGCGCCCAGCTGCGCGAGCGCGACGGGCTGCGCGTCATCAAGGCCTTCGGTATCGCCGAGGAAAGCGTGCGCAACACCGTCGCGGGCTACGAAGGCACCTGCGACCTCTTCCTCTTCGACACCAAGACCCCCGGCCACGGCGGCAGCGGCAAGCGCTTCGACTGGTCCATCATGGACGACTATGAGGAGAAGACGCGCTTCCTGCTCAGCGGGGGCATCGGGATGGACACCGTGGCCACGCTCCACGACTTCATCTACCCGTACCTCGCGGGCATCGACCTCAACAGCCGCTTCGAGACGGCCCCGGGCATCAAGGACCCGGAACTGATGGAAATCTTTTTAGAAAACCTGCAACGATAAGACAATGAACAGAATAGACCAACTCTTCAGCAGCAAGCCGCAGCGCCTGCTCTCCATTTACTTCTGCGCCGGCGCGCCGTGTCCTGACGGCACCGCTGACGTGATCCGTACGCTCGCCCGCGAGGGCGTGGACATGATCGAGGTCGGCATCCCCTTCAGCGATCCGATGGCCGACGGTCCGGTGATCCAGGACGCCGCCACGAAGGCGCTCCGCGGCGGGATGACCCTCGAGAAGCTCTTCTCGCAGCTCGAAGGCATCCGCCGCGACGTGGACATCCCCCTCATCCTGATGGGCTACCTCAACCCCGTGTTCCGCTTCGGCTTCGAGGCGTTCTGCGCCCGCTGCGCGGAAGTGGGCGTGGACGGCATCATCATCCCGGACCTGCCATTCAAAGATTACATGGAGAGCTACAAGGCCGTGACCGAGCGCTACGGGCTGCGCTTCATCATGCTGATCACCCCGGAGACCTCCGAGGAGCGGGTGCGCCTGATCGACGAGCACACCTCCGGCTTCATCTACATGGTCTCCTCGGCCGCCACGACGGGCGCGCAGCGGGACTTCGACGCCCGGAAGCAAGCGTATTTCAAGCGGATCGCGGACATGGGACTGCGCATCCCGCGGATGGTCGGCTTCGGTATCAGCAACAAGCAGACCTTCGACGCTGCCTGCGAGCACGCTTCCGGCGGCATCATCGGCAGCCGCTTCGTGACGCTGCTCGACCAGGCCGGCGGCGACGCCGAAAAGGCCATCCGCCAGTTGAAAATCGATATCGGACTGTAGACTTGCCGTGCGTTGGCGTTGTGGAGGGCGGAGCAGAAATTGGTTTTTCGAGCAACTGCACGAAAAATAATTTCTGTCCGCCCGCGGGGGAAGGCAAGTCGGGGAAAAGAAATGGAGGATCAGCGATCCTCCATTTCTATGTATTCTTTCTCGTCGGTGACGCAGCGGTAGGCGGGGCGGATGATGCGGCGCCCCTCGTAGTTGAGCTCCTCGTTGCGGTGCGCGCACCAGCCCACGATACGGGCCATCGCGAAAAGCGGCGTGTAGATCTCGCGCGGGATGCCGATCAGGTCGTACACGAAGCCGGAATAGAAATCGACATTGGCGCAGAGTACCTTGCGCTGCCCCTTGGCGGCATAGACCTCCTCGATGGCGATGCGCTCGATGCGCTCCATGAACTCGAATTCGGGCAGGCGGCCCTTCTCGATCGCGAGCTCGCGTGCCATCTCCTTGAGCAGGACGGTACGCGGGTCGGACTTGGTATAGACCGCATGGCCGATGCCGTACACGAGACCGCTCTTGTCGAACACCTCCCCCTTGACGATGCGGCGCAGCCACTTGGCAATCTCCTTCTCGTCCGTCCAGTTGGTGATGTTCTCCTTGAGGAAGGAGATCATGTCGCAGACCTTGAGGTTGGCGCCACCGTGCTTGGGGCCCTTCAGGGAGCCGATGCCGGCCGCGATGGAAGAGAAGGTGTCCGTGCCGGTGGAGGAAGTCACACGCACCGTGAAGGTGGAGTTGTTACCGCCGCCGTGCTCGGAGTGCAGGATGAGCAGCAGGTCCAGCGTACGTGCGTCCAGCGCGGTGTAGTCCGTTCCCTTGAGCATATAGAGGAAATTCTCCGCCAGCGACAGGCCCGGCTGGGCGTCGCGGATGTGCAGGGAGCGGCCGTGGTGGTGGTGCCGATACATATTGTACGCGTAGGCGATCGTGGTCGGGAACTTCGAGATGAGCTCGATGCTCTGGCGCATCAGGTTGTCGCGCGACACGTCGTCCGGATTCTCGTCGAAAGTATAGAACTCCATCACGCTGCGCGCGAGGATGTTCATGATATCGTCCCCTTCCAGCTCGATGATGTGCAGGATGGTCTTCTGCTCCAGCGGCATGTTCTCGAAGATCAGGTCCTTGAAGGCCTGGAGCTCCTCCGCGTCCGGCAGGCGGCCGGACAGGAGCAGGAAGCAGATTTCCTCGTAGCCGAAACGCTTCTCGGCCATGATGGCGTGGACGAGGTCCTTGACCTCATAACCCCGGAAAAAGAGCTTGCCCTCGATGGGCTCGATCGTCCCGTCGTCCTTGCGCTCGTAACCCACGACATTACCGATGTTGGTCAGTCCGACCAGCACACCGGTGCCGTCTTCGTTGCGAAGACCCCGCTTGACGTCCAGTTTCTTGAACAGGGCGGCATCCATCCGGGTGCTCCCCTTCATTTCCTCGGAGAGCTTGTAGATGAGGAATTCTTTCTTGGTCTTCGTGGTCATTTGGACAGGGTATTGAGGGCAGAGCCCGCCCGGAACCAGGCGATCTGCTGCGGGGTGTAACTGTGGCGGGCCTGGATGCGCTCCTGCGCGCCGTTCTCATGGCAGATGATCACGGTGAGCGGCTTGCCCGGGGCGATTCCGGAGCAGAGCACGTCCAGCTTGTCGCCCTGGCGGATCTTGACGTAGTCCGTCGGATTCGCGAAAGTCAGGGCCAGCACGCCCTGCTTCTTGAGATTGGTCTCGTGGATGCGTGCGAAGCTCTTGGCGAGCACGGCACGCACGCCCAGGAAGCGCGGCTCCATCGCCGCATGTTCGCGGCTGGAGCCCTCGCCGTAGTTGTCTTCCGCCACGACGATGCTGCCCGCACCGGTATCCCGGAGGATCTTGGCGCGCGGGGCCACGGGGCCGGATTTGCCGGTGAAGGCGTCGGTCGCCCCCAGCAGCAGGTTGTCGGAAATATTCTCCAGATGGCCGCGGAACTTCAGCCACGGGCCGGCCATCGAGATGTGGTCGGTGGTACACTTGCCCTTGACCTTGATCAGCAGCGGGAGACCCATCATGTCCTTGCCGTCCCAGGGGGCGAAGGGCTGCAGGCGCTGCAGACGCTTGCTGTCAGGGCGGATGACCGGTTCGGGGCTGCCGGGCTGCGGAGCGACGTAGCCCGACGTATCGGGCACGAAGCCCTCAGCAGGCAGCTCGAGGCCACGCGGGGCGCGCATCCACACGCCGTCCAGCGTCTCGGAGCGGGGATCGAAGTCCAGCCGGCCGGCGAACGCAAGCGCGACCGCCATCGACGGAGAGGCGATAAAGGCGCGCGTCTCGGGGTTGCCGTCGGCCCGCTTCGCGAAATTGCGGTTGAAGCTCGTGACGATCGTGTTGGGGCGCGTCGGGTCGTCCGTCTCGCGCTCCCACTGGCCGATGCAGGGACCGCAGGCGTTCGCCATGATGGTGGCGCCGGCTTCCCGCAAGGAATCCAGCAGTCCGTCGCGCTCGGCGGTCGCGCGGATCTGTGCGCTTCCCGGGACGACGAGCAGTTTCGCCTTCGGCTTCAGGCCCGCATCCAGCGCCGCGCGCGCCACGGAGGCCGCACAGGCGAGGTCCTGATAGGAGGAATTGGTGCAGGAGCCGATCAGGCTCACCTCCACCTGGTGCGGGAAACGCTCCCGCGCCTGGCGGTCCTTCATCTCGCTGAGCGCGCAGGCGGCGTCCGGCGTGTAGGGACCGTTGATGTAAGGTTCGAGCTCGGAAAGATTGATCTGCACGACTTCGTCGAAATACTGCTCCGGATGCGCGATCACGGCGTCGTCCGCGCGCAACTCGCAGCAGAGCGAGGACGCCATAGCCGCCACGTCCTTGCGGCCCGTGGCCATCAAGTACTCGGCGATGTGCACGCCGTACGGGAAAACGGAGCTCGTGGCGCCGACCTCGGCGCCCATATTGCAGATCGTGGCCTTGCCGGTGCAGGAGAGGTTCTCCGTGCCGGGGCCGAAATATTCGAGGATGGCGTTGGTGCCGCCTTTGACGGTCAGCAGGCCGGCGAGCTTGAGGATCACGTCCTTGGGCGTGGCCCAGCCCTTGAGCGAGCCGGTCAGCCGCACGCCGATCAGGCGCGGCATCCGCAGCTCCCAGGGCATGCCCGTCATCACGTCCACCGCATCGGCGCCGCCCACACCGATGGCCAGCATACCCATGCCGCCCGCGTTGGGCGTATGGGAATCCGTCCCGACCATCATACCGCCCGGGAACGCATAGTTCTCCAGGACGATCTGATGGATGATACCGGCACCCGGCTTCCAGAAGCCGATGCCGTAGCGGGCTGCCGCAGAGGCCAGGAAATCATAGACTTCCGCATTGGTCTTCAGGGCGTCCGCGAGATCCGTTTCAGCGCCTTTCTTCGCGCAGATGAGGTGATCGCAATGAACCGTGGTGGGCACACTCACGGCCTCGCGGCCCGTGCTCATGAACTGCAACAGCGCCATCTGCGCCGTCGCATCCTGCATCGCCACGCGGTCGGGACGGAACTCGCCGAAATCCTCGAGCCGCCTGAGCGGCTTCATGGACGTCGGATCGTACACGTGTGCATACAGGATCTTCTCCGACAACGTCAGCGGCCTGCCCAGCATCTGCCGGACGGCCGCTACCCGTTCCCCATAGCCCTTGTAGAAGGACTTCACGGTCTCCAAATCGAACATACGGATCTTCTAACCGATATAAACACAACTAACTAATCTGTCGTGGCTCTCCCGTCATCCGGGCGGGGACCGGGAGGCACCGCTTTGCAAAGATAGATAAAAATTTGATTAATAAAAATAATTTTGCAAAATATTGATATTCAGCAGCAAATTTCGGCGGTGTGAAATTTTAATACTTGTTTTATTAACAATTATTTGTTTTCTCCCCGTATAAACTTACGATTTATAACAAAAACAGCCGCGTCACTTTAGCAACGCGGCTGTTCAATTGTCTGAAATTTCGGCTATACGCAGGTGTAACCGCCGTCAACGGCGATATTCTGACCGTTCACGTAGGTCGAAGCCGGGGAGGCCAGGAAGAGGGCGCAGGTGTCGAGCTCGCCCTGCTTGCCGTAGCGGCCCAGCGGGATGTTGTTCTTCGCGATGGCCTGGAAGTAGTCGGAGTCGAGGGTGGCGGTGGTCAGGTCCGTGTAGAAGTAACCCGGGCAGATGCTGTTGACCGTGATGCCGTGCTTGCCCCACTCGGCCGCGAGGGCGCGGGTCAGGTTCACGACACCGCCCTTGGCGGCGTGGTACGGAGCGGAACCCACGATGAGGTTGCCCACCAGGCCGTACATCGAAGCGATGTTGATGATGCGGCCGTAACCGGCCTTGATCATCTCCTTGCCGAACTCGCGGGAGCAGTTGAACGTGCCGAAGAGGTCGATGTCCAGCTCCTTCTTGAACTGCTCGTCGGTGATTTCCTCAGCCGGGGCCACGGCACCCGTGCCGGCGTTGTTCATCAGGATGTCCACGCGGCCGAAGCGTTCCATCGTGGCGGCCACGGCGGCCTTGACGTTCTCTGTGTTGGTAATATCACAGGCAAAAGGGAGCACCTCAACGCCGAATTCTGCGTTGATGGCTTTCGCATTCTCCTCCAGGAGGTTCATACGGCGGGCGAGCAGCACCAGGTTGGCGCCCTGGCTCGCGAAAGCCCTGGCCATCTGGAGGCCCAGGCCGGTGGATGCGCCGGTCACCACGGCGACGCGTCCGGAAAGATCGAAGTAATTCTTCATATACGCGGTTACTTGATAACTTGGTGAGCGCAAATATACAAAATTTGCCTTATCTTCAAACCTCTTTCCGTTTCAACGACAGGGTCGCGAGGGCGAAGTAGACCATGATCTGGAGGGTCATGGCGCGGAGTTCCGGAGCGATGGACGAGAGGTTGCCCGTCTGGGACAGGACCATGTAGGCCCGGCAGCCGAAACTGCTCGGGAAAACGTACGACAACGCTTTCCACACCGCGGGGAAATTCGCCTGCGGCCAGGTGAAGCCCGTGAGGAACACGGCGATGGGCGTAACGAAGAGCAGCATGACCAGCACCGTCTCCCGGCGGTCGATCAGCGCCGAGAAGGTGAAACTGAAGAAGACGATGTCCGTGACGAAGAACGCCAGCAGCGCCAGGATGTCCAGCCCGGAGGCGTGCATGGGCAACTGGAACCAGCGCGGCACCAGGACGGCACCGTAGAGCCCCAGAAGCATGAATATCAGGAAATAAGCCGCGCCGCGCCCGAGCGAGACGCGTCCCATGCCGAAGCCGCTGAGATTCTGCGTGAGCGAAGCGAAGCTCCGCCCCTCCTCCCGGACGGTTCCCGCCAGGGTGGCAGAGCCGTAGAACATGACCTGCTGGAGGATCATGAACATCGCCATATACACGAAGAAGAGCGTGAAGGAGATGTTCGGGTTGTAGGGCAGATGGTCGTCGACGCCCACCGGTTCGATCAGCTGGGCGGCGTCCTCCCCGGTATAGCCCGCGGCGGCGTAGTGCTCCGCCTGGACGGCGTGCATCTCATCCAGCATCACCAGGTTGGTGGCCAGGGTCATGTTCTTGTAGTAGAGGAAGGTGGACATGTCCGCGTAGGTGGAAATGACCCCCTGCTCCATCCGCACCAGCGCCGCGTCGAAGTCGCGCGGGATGCTGACGATGCCGTGGACCTTGCCCTGGGCCATCAGCGCCTGCGCTTCCTGCATGTCCAGGCAACTGTACGCCACCTGGCATTCGCGCGTGGCGTCCAGTTTCTGGACGTAGCGCCGGCTGTACGGCCCCTGGCTATGATCCACGACCGCGACGGGCATCTCCTCCACGATGCCGCGGCCATAGATGCAGTTGTACAGCACCGGGTAGACCAGACCGGCAAAGAGGAAGATGAGCAGGACACCGCTGTCGTGCCGCACCAGATTCAATTCGTTGATGAAGATGTTCCGGACATCACGGAACCATCTTCCGATATAGGATTCAGCCATAGCTAATTGCGAGAATAATTCTGATATTGGTACGCGTCCTTCAGGCGGGCGAAGCCGACATAGGGCAGGGCTTGGAACAGCAGCAGCGCGACGAGCGAGGGCCACCATCCGGCGAAGCCCGTCCCGTAGAGCGCCTCACGCACGAATATCTGATAATAAAAGCGAAGCGGGTAGATGCAGGACAGGCCCTGCAGCCAGGTCGGCAGCGACTCCAGCGGGAGGGTGAATCCCGCGAAGGAGAAGCCCAGCACGGAGTACAGGGCGCTGATGCACACGGCGAGCCGGAGCGTCGGGACCATGCTGACGACGAAGACCGCCACGGCCTCGTACGCCATGACCATGCAGAACATGCTCAGGATCATCCACCCCAGGGAACCCTGCAGCGGATAGCCCAGAACGCCGAACATCAGCAGCTGCAGGCAGGTGCCGAGGAGGGTGAACAGCACGGTGTACGGCAGGAGCTTGCCCAGGACGGCTGTGACGATCGAATCCTCGGAGAAGGCCAGCAGATGCCTGGACGTGCCGAACTTGAGCTCGGAGCCCAGCGCATAGGAAATGACCAGCATGATGGCCATCGCGAGGATGCCCGCCAGGATCATGTTGCACAGGTAGTACGCATACGAGGTCGGGCCGTTGCCGATGTTGTGGGCATCCAGCACCAGCGGCTGGATGATGCCCATGATCTCGCTGTCGGTCTTCCCTTTCGCACGCAGGACCTGCCGCTGGACGGCGCCGTTGGTCAGATTCACCATGAACATCACGTCCTTGTAGGCCAGGGCGCCGCCGATGACCGGATACAGCGTGTTGGCATACACCCCCATCTTGGGACAGCGGAAGGACTGGACCTCCCGGTCGAAATGCTCCGGGATCACCACGAAGGCGCAGATATCGCCCCGGTCCAGCTGTTTGCGGGCCTCAGTGACATCCGGGAAGGGAATGACCCGTCCCAGCTGCGTGGCGTCGAGCTGCGCGGTGAAGTTTCGCGACGTGGAGGACCCGTCCAGGTCCACGACGCCGATGGGAAGCTTCTCCGGCAGGCCGCTCCCGAAGAAAGTCAGGAAGAAAAGGGCCGACAGGAGCATCACGCCCACAGACCCCCAGAGGTACAGCGGGCGGTCCTTCCAGATGCGGATTTCCCGCCCGGCGACCTTTCCTATTTGCTCGAAGAGTTTCATGGCTAGCGATTGATCATCAGGGCGCTCATGCCGGGACGAAGGCCTTCGACGGCCTGGTCCGGACGGACGCGCACTTCGAAGGTGCGGCTGTCGAACTCACCCTGTTCCTTGGTGGCCCGCCAGGTGGCGTAGGACTCGCGGGCGACGATGTAATAGACGGTCGCGGTCAGCTCGCGGTTGTCGAGGGCCGGGATGCGAAGCTGCACCTTGTCGCCATTCTTCATGCTATGCAGCCGGTCTTCGCGGATGTTAAAAGTGAACCACATGTCACCGAGGTCCTGCACCGTCATGATCGGGGAACCCTGACCCACCAGTTCGCCCACCTTGGGGTAACGGGCGGCGATGATACCGTCTGCCGGCGAGGTGAGGGTAATCTCTTCCAGATAGGAATTCACCAGCGTCACGGCCGCGTTGGCGCGCTCCACCAGGGCGACCGCGGCGTCCTTGTCTTCCTGCCGGGCGCCGTTCACCGCCATGTCGTACTGGCTCTTGGCGGCACGCGTGGTGGCGCAGGCGGCCTCGTACTGGGCCTCCACCTCGTCGAATTTCTGGTCGGAAACGACCTTCTGCTCGTGCAGGGTCTTCATACGCTCATAGGACTTGAGCATCACGCTCTCGCCGACGATAGCCTTCTGCCACAGCTCGTAGGCACCGGCAATCTGCTCCTGGCGGGCGCCGTTGTAGGCCTTGTCACGCTGGGCCATCGCAGCGGCCTTGGCGGCATTTGCCTCGGCGATCTTGGAGCGGATCTCCGGGGAGTCGATGACCACCAGGGTATCGCCCTTGCGGACCATCTGGCCTTCATCGGCCAAGTAGGCCTCGATACGGCCCGGAACCTTGCCGGACACCCGGTATTCCGTGGCTTCCGCTTCGCCCTGCAGCAGGGCTTCCTTGGGTTTTGAAACCAGATAGCCGATCAGACCGACGGCCAGTACAATTGCGACCAATGCGCAAATCCCGATCAGGAGATTGTAATTTTTCTTTGCCATATTGCTATTCTTGATATTTATAATTTCCTTCCACTTTCTGCAGCAGGCTCGTGGCCATCTGCCATTCGATGCCCGCATCCAGGTATTCGCTGTGCGCCGACAGCCAGGCGGTCTGCGCCGCCAGAACCGTGTTGGTGGGGATGACGCCGGCCTCGTAGCCGAGCGTGGCGCTGCGCAGGTTCTCCTCGGCACTGGAGAGGTTCGACTCGGCCATCAGGTATTTCCGGGCCGCCTCGTCGCAGAGGTTCCGCTGCTGGGTCACCTGCAGGCTGATCAGCTCCCGGGCGTCGTCCAGCTTGCTGGCGTACACCTGCCGCTCGGCCTCGGCCTTGCGGTACTTGTTCAGGGACTCCATACCGTGGAAAATGGGCACCTTCACCATGACCCCGGCGCTGAGCATGCCGCCGTTCCAGCTGTTCTGGATGCCGTTGAAGGCGTTGGGGTTCGTCATCGTGTACGCGCCCACGAGCGCCACCTGCGGCATCAGGTCGGCCCGGGCGATCTTCGCCTTGCGGTCGTAGATTTCTCCCGCCAGGGTGAGGCTGCGCGTCTCCGGGCGGTCGGCATAGATCTCCTCCAGCGGCTTCTCGGCCTGGAGGACGGGCGCCGGGACGATGTCCAGCCCCTCGTCGGCCAGCGCGATAGCGCTGTCGAGCGGCAGGCCGATGCGCTTGCAGAGCAGCATCTTCGCCAGGATCAGTCCGTTGGTGGATTTGGCCAGCATCATGTCCGCCTCGTTGGCCTTGACCTTCACCTGCAAGGCGTCGGACTCGGTCATCACGCCCGCGGCGATGGAGACGGTCACGTCCTGCTCCAGTTTGTGCAGGAGCTCGGCGTATGACTGGGCGAGCTGGTTCTTGGCGGCGATGGAGACGATCTGCCAGTAGGCCTGGTCTACATCCACGATCACGTCGGCGTAGGCGCCGTCGTATTTCGCCTGGGCCAGCTCTTCGGCCAGCTTGGCCATCTGGTTGGAATAGATAATCTTACCGCCAACGAAGACCGGCTGCTCCACGGTGACGGCCCCCGCCCAGACATTGTGCAGGTCCGGGTGCAGGGCGGCGTCGATGTCCGCACCGATGGCATTCACCGGATCGGCGATGTTCGGGATGAAGCCAGCCAGGCTCTGCGGATCCACGCCCTGGATCATCTGCAGCACCGTCTGCCACATCGGGCTGGACATATAGTCCGCCGCCAGGGCCGGATTGGTCTGGATTGCGGTCATGAGCTGCGTCATGGCGCCGTTCATCTGCGTGGACAGCTGTCCGATGGCGTTCGCCGCGCCGGCGTTCAGCTGATTCTGCATCAGCGTGCCGGCATTGCGGAGCAGCTCGGACTGGCTGTCGCTCACGAGCGCGATGTCCCGGTTGTTATAAAGGTACGCGCCCGTGGCGCTCACGTTGGGGAAATAGTTGGCCAGGGCGATCTTGCGGTCGTAGCCGGCCATCTGGACGTCGATGCGGGCCTGTTCCAGGTCGCGACTGGCCGCGACGGCCATCTGCCGACAGTCTTCCAGGCTGAGCGTCTGCACCTCCTGGGCCGGGAGGCCCAGCGGAAGCAGCAGCGCGGTGAGGAGAATGGATACTTTTTTCATATTATTCTTTTTGACAATTTGCCGTTGGTTTTGTTCTCAATTTCAGACTGCAAAGTTATGGCCACAATTTTATCCAAAATAGTAACGTTTTCGCACATTAGTTGTATTTTGGTAGAATTTTAGCAAAAGTTTGCCCATTTTCGCATTCTTTTCTTACCTTTGCCGCAGAAGAAAAAGAGACAATATCGTGGAAACCGAACTGCAAACCATCGGGATTGCCCAGATCCTGGCACTGGCCCCATATATCGAGGAATATAACATCGGAAACGATTTCATCCTGGGAGAAGTCCTCGGGCGGCGCGTCGAGAGCAACCGCGCCATCCTGGACATGCTCAAGTACCCGGTGCGCCTGGACGGCTACGTCGTATTCTTCCTGAGAAAAGGAGACGGCAGCTTCCAGCTGGATTTCAACCTCAACACCTATGAGATCAAGGAGCGGTCGCTACTGATCACGGCGCCGGGCAACATCATCCGCCTGTCGGCCTACGACGAGAGCGCGATTGCCGACAGCGAGCTGATCTTCGCCCTGATGTCCAAGGATTTCGTGTCCAACCTGCACGTGGACTTCAATAAAGCATTTCAGGACGCGGTCCGCGTCTTGAAAAGTCCCTGCCTCACCCTGAATGAGGAGCAGTTGGAGATTGCTACCGATTATTTCACCCTGGCGCGCAAGATCATCCATTCCCCGCTGGACAACAAACGGGAAATCATCGGCTCGCTCCTGATTTCCATCGCCTACCTGGCCATGAACCTGTGGCGCAACGACATCGAGACGGCCCGGGAGAGCCAGGACACGTCATCCCTGCGGGTGAACCAGATGTACGAGCTGTTCATCTCGCTCGTCTCCCGCTACCACAACACGGAACGGGGCATGGCCTTCTATGCCGACAAAATGTCCATCACGCCCAAATACCTGTCCAAGGTGGTCAAACAGGCTTCCGGGCGCAGCGGTCCCGAGTGGATCGACGCCTTCGTGATTCTGGAAGCCAAGAACCTGCTGAAATATACCGACAAACCGGTCAAGGAAATCGTCTGGCAGCTGAACTTCCCCAACCCGTCCGTCTTCAACAAATTCTTTAAATTGCACACCGGGCAGACCCCTTCCGAGTACCGGAAAGGGTGACGCCGCTACTCGTGCGTGGCGAAGCGCTGCTCGGCAAGCCTTTCGTACTTCGTGCCGGGACGGCCGTAGTTGGCGTAGGGGTAGATGGAGATGCCGCCGCGCGGAGTGAAGAGGCCCGTGACTTCGATGTACTTCGGGTCCATCAAGGCGATGAGGTCCTTCATGATGATGTTGACGACATCCTCGTGGAAGTCGCCGTGGCTGCGAAAGCTGAAGAGGTAGAGCTTGAGGCTCTTGCTCTCCACCATGCGGTGGTCGGGAATGTAGCTGATGCGGATCTCGGCGAAGTCCGGCTGGCCCGTGATCGGGCACAGGGTCGTGAACTCCGGGCAGTTGAAGCGCACCCAGTAGTCGTTCTCGGGGTGGCGGTTCTCGAAGGTCTCGAGGACCTCGGGGGCGTAGTCCTGGCGATATTCGGTTTTGCGGCCCAGGGACTGCAGGCCGTCTTGGCTTCTGTCCATACTAAAAATCCTTAATTCTGAACGGGTTGTAAGATACCTTCCGGTCGTAGGTGTCAATGCCTTCGGCGCGCTTGACGCTGTTCACGAACCAGGAGGTCAGTGGCAGTGCGACCACCTCGTAGAGCAGCTTGGCAATCACCTGCGAGATGGCGAGCTGCAGCACGGCGGCCAGGGGCATCACGCCCCAGAACACCGCCGGGAAGAAGATGAGCGAATCGGCCGCTTCTCCGGCCACGGAAGAGATAATGGCGCGCCAGCCGAAACCTTTTCCCTCGGAGGCGACCTTCATGCGGCTCATGATCCACGCGTTGACCGTGGAGCCGACGAAGAAGGCGAACAGCGAGGCGATGGTGGTGCGGGGCACCATGCTGAAGAGCGAATTGAAGGCCTCGGCCACGGGGAGACTCTCCTCCTGAAGCGGCGCGGGGAGCCAGCTGACCAGCTGCGCCATCATTGCCACGAAAGCGCTCAGCAAGAACGCCATCCAGAGAACGAACCGGGCCTTGCGATAGCCGTAGACTTCGGTCACGCAGTCATTAAAGATATAGGTCACCGGGAACAGCAGGACGGCGCCGGACAGCTGCAGAGGCAAACCGGCCACCTGCCAGAGGCGCGGGACAAAGAAATTGGACGTGATCAGACAGACGATCAGCGTCGTGGCGATCAGCACGAAGCGTGTGCTGAAATGATTTTTTGACATGTTTAAAATCTTGTTTTTAACGTGGTTTCAAGAACACAGGGCCCGTCCGCCTGTCAAGTCCGGCGGACGGGTCCCTCACTATCTGAACTAGACTTCTACGGCAGCGTTGAACTCCTGGAGGAAACGCATGTCATTCTCGAAGTAGTGGCGCAGGTCGTTGACCCGCCACTTGAGCATCGCAATGCGCTCCAGGCCCATGCCGAAGGCGAAGCCGCTGTATTTCTTGGAGTCGATCCCGCTGGCCTCGAGGACGTTCGGGTCCACCATGCCGCAGCCCAGGATCTCCAGCCAGCCCGTTCCCTTGCAGATGTTGCATCCCTTACCGTGGCAGATGTTGCAGCTGACGTCCACCTCGGCGGACGGCTCCGTGAAGGGGAAGAAGGACGGCCGCATGCGGATCTCGGTCTCGGGACCGAACATCTCGCGGGCGAAGAGCAGGATGGCCTGCTTGAGGTCGGCGAAGGTCACATTCTCATCGATGTAGAGGCCCTCCACCTGGTGGAAGATGCAGTGCGCGCGGGCGCTGATGGCCTCGTTGCGGAACACGCGGCCCGGGCAAATCACGCGGATGGGCGGATTCTTCATGCGCTCCATCGTGCGCACCTGGACGCTGGACGTGTGGGTGCGGAGGAGCAGCGGGTTGGGGTGCCCCGTGGACACGAAGAAAGTGTCCTGCATGTCGCGCGCAGGGTGGTTCGGCGGGAAATTGAGCGCCTCGAAGACGTGGTAGTCGTCCTCCACCTCGGGACCTTCCGCGACGTCGTAACCGAACTTGCGGAAGATGTCCACAATCTCCTGGCGGACGATCGAGACCGGATGGCGGGAGCCCAGCTCGAGCGGGTCGCCGGGCATCGTGAGGTCCTGCTTCGGACCCTCGCTGCCGCCTTCCTCGCCGACGCTGTCGCGGAGGCGGTCGATCGTCTCCTGCGCGGCGTTCTTGAGCTCGTTGAGCGTGCGGCCGAATTCGCGCTTCATCTCCTTGTCCACGGTGCGGAACTCTTCGAAGAGCGCCGTGATCTCACCTTTGCGGCCGAGGAAGCGCACGCGCGCTTCTTCCACTTCCTTCTGCGTCTTGCACTGGAGCCCTTTCAGCTCCGCAAGGACCCTGTCGATATCTTCTCTTTTCATTTCTTACGAAACAGTTTCCGGGTCAAGCCCGGAATGACTATGATATTGCGAATGATTCTAATTGCGTTTTGCGGCGCGCTTGTCTCGCGCTTTCTTCTCGCGGGCGGCTCCCGCCTTGAGGTACTTGTCCCACTGCTTCGCGTCGAGCACCTTCTGCATGGACACGTAGACCTGCTCGGCCCACTTGTCCTGCACCTGCTGGTACACTTCGGAACTGTTCATCTTGGCGGCCTGAAGACCCTTGAGTTCGTTGCGGAGGGCTTCGTAGTCATGGGTCAGGATGGAGTCCACGTAGAAGGTCTGCCAGTCCTCGAGCCCGAGCATCTTCTCGTAGTTCGAGATCGTCTGGTCAATGGTCTCGCGCAGCTGCCTGGCGACTTCTTCTTCGCTCTGCGGCTGCTGCGCTCCGGCCAGGAAGGGCAGGAGCAGCATCGCGGCAATCCCGAAAATTTTTATAGCTTTGTATTTCATAAGCCTGCAAATTTAAGAAGAAAAGATAAAATGAGAAAATTTCTGTGCATCATCCTGCTTGCCACGGTCCTTTCGGCCGGGCGCGCAGACGCTTGTACCAACGTCATCATCAGCCCCGGCGCCAGCGCAGACGGATCCAGCATGGTCTCCTACGCCGCCGACTCGCACGCCCTCTTCGGCGAGCTGTATTTCCGGCCGGCGGGCCGCTTCAAGGCCGGTTCGCTGCTCGCCATCAACGAGTGGGACACGGGCCGCCCGACCGGCAGCATCGCGCAGGTGGCGCGCACCTGGCAGACCGTCGGCAACATGAACCAGCGCCAGCTCATCATCGGCGAGACCACCTGGGGCGGCCGCGAGGAGCAGATGGACCCGGCTGGCATCATGGACTACGGCTCCCTCATCTACGTGACCCTGCAGCGCGCCACGACGGCACGCGAGGCCATCGCGACCATCGTGGAGCTTGCCAACACCTACGGCTACCCGTCCGAAGGCGAGACCTTCTCGATCGCCGACCCGCACGAGGCCTGGATCATGGACCTCGTGGGCAAAGGCGCGGACAACAAGGGCATCGTGTGGGTGGCGCGGCGCGTGCCGGACGGCTACATCTGCGCCCACGCCAACCAGGCCCGCATCACGCGTTTCCCGCAGGATGATCCGGAGAACTGCCTCTTCGCCCCGGACGTGATCAGCTTCGCCCGCGAGCAGGGCTGGTACGAGGGGGAGGATGCCGATTTCAGCTTCCGCGATGCGTACAATCCGCTCGATTTCGGCGGAGCCCGCGCTTGCGACGCCCGTGCCTGGAGCGCCTTCAACATCCTCGGCGGCGGCCAGTTCGTCTATAAGGAGAACGGCACCGAGGTCAGCCGGCCGGCTTCCGACTGGCTGGACTACGCGATGGGATACGACCTGCAGGGCGAGATGCCGCTCTTCATCAAGCCGGCCCGCAAGGTGAGCGTGGCCGACGTGGCCTTCGTGATGCGCGACCACTACGAGGGCACCCCCATGGACATGACCACCGACATCGGTGCGGGCGGCAACGGCCTGCCCTACCGCTGGCGTCCGATGAATTTCACCGTGGACGGGAAAACCTACCTCAACGAGCGCGCCATCGCCACCCAGCAGACGGGCTTCTGGTTCGTCGCCCAGGCGCGCCCGAACCTCCCCGACGAGGTCGGCGCCCTGATCTGGTTCGGCTGCGACGACGCCGCCACTTCCTATCTGACGCCCATCTACGCCAACCTCACCCGGGTGCCCGAGTGCCTGCGCGAGGGCAACGGCGACATGCTCCACTACAGCCCCACGGCGCAGTTCTGGATGTGCAACCGCGTGGCCAACGCCTGCTACAAGATGTACGACCGGATGGCGCCCGTGGCCCGCGGCGCGGCGGAGGCTTTCGAGCGCGACCAGCTGGAGCGCGGCATCCCGGAGATGGACGCGAAGCTCGCGAAACTTGTCCAGCAGGGGCGCCTGCGCAAAGCGCGCCGCCTGATGACGAAATACAGCGTGGAGACGGCCCAGGAGCAGTTTGCAGCCTGGACCAGGCTCGAGGAGCTGCTGCTCGTCAAGTTCATCGACGGCAACATCAAGGCCCAGGACGAGGACGGGAACTTCCTCCACACGGAGCACGGTCCCGGCTTCCCGAAGGATCTCCAGTACGGCGGCTACAACGATATCTGGAAGGCAGCCGTCGCCGGGCATCCCCACGCGAAAGTCCTGGAATCCAGGTAGGAGCTTTATTCCGACCAGGTGACGGACTGGACGGCGCGGGCGGGGATGCGGCAGGCGACGGCGTAGTTGTCGGTGACAAAATTGAGCAGCGCGTCAGAGCCGGTCTCGTTGAGGATCAGCGCCGCATAGGAGCCGTCCGGATTGCGGTAGAGCTGGTAGGTCAGTCCTGCCGCCGAATAACCCGATGTCCCTAAGCGGACGGCTCCGGGCTGCAGCACTTTCGAGCAGTGCGCGACGTCGTAGTAGTGCGAGTTGCGCACCACCGAATTCAGCGAATAATCCGATGCATCGATGGACACCGCGCCATAGCAGGTGCTGCACCCGCGCGGCCGGAAGGGTTTGCCCTGGTAGTCCAGCATCAGGTTCCACAGGGTCACGCCCTTGCCCCAGCGGCCCAGCGTGCCCAGGAACACGTCCCGGAAATCGTTGATCAGGCAGTCTTCGAAACTGTAGTTCCAGGTGCCGATCGACGCCTCCGTGAAATAGATCTCTTTGTCCGGGAAACGGGCATGTACGCCGTCCAGGACGGATACGTTGCCGCCGTAGTTGTGCCAGGCGGAACCCTGCACGTAGCGGCCCGCCTCCGGATCCTCGAAAATGTGGACCGGGTAGTCTTGCTGGCCGGAATTGCCGTCGTAGCTGTAGTTGTGGTCGAAGACCAGCACCTTCGTCTTCAGGTCGGCGGCAGCGAAAGCCGGGCCGATGGCCCACTTGATGAAATTGCTCTGTTCCTGCCAGGACATGTAGGTGGACATGGAGTTGCCGCGGTTCAGCGGCTCGTTCTGCAGGGTCACGGCCATGATCGGGTAGCCTCGGCGCTCCATCTCCTGGATCCAGCGTACAAAGTACTTCGCGTAGTCCTGGTAGTACGCCTCGCCGAGGTGGCCGGCAAACCACTGATTGTGCGGCGTCCGGCCGTCCTCGCCGACCTTCATCCAGAGCGGGGCGCTCCAGGGGGAGGCGATGATCTGCACGTCGGGGTTGATCGCGAATATCTCGTCCAGGACGGGGAACAGGTACTGCTCGTCCAGCGGATGCACGGCGAAGTGCTCCAGCCCGGGCTCGTCGCACCAGGTGAATTCATCCATCGAGAAGTCGGACCCGCCGATGCAGACGCGGATGAGCGAGGATCCCATCCCGCGCTCCCGGTCGAAGACTTCCGTCAGGAAGGCCGTCCGGTCGGCGGGACTCATCTTCAGCAGATTGTAACAACTTGCCTGCGTGATGGCGAGGCCGAAGCCGTCCACGGACTGGAAGGACTTGCCGTTCAGCAGGACCCGGTAGGCGGCCGCCGTGCCGGGACGCATCAGCGGAACCCGGCTCTCCGCGAAACGCAGGCCGCCCGCAGAGGTGGTGTAGACCGTGGCTTCGGCCACCGGCTCCGGCTCCGGCCGGACGGCACCCTGGCAGGCGCTCAGCGCCAGCAGGAGCAGGGACAGCAGCGCATTCATCCGCATGGGATTACTGCACCTTGAAGGCGAGCGGTTCGCCGGAGGCGCTGTCTCCTGCGACCCAGAGTTGGAAATCGCCCGGTTCGACCTGCTTCACGCCGTCGGCGCCCCAGAATGCGAGTTCGCCGACAGGCAGTTCAATCTCTATGCGGCGGCTCTCGCCGGTCTGCAGCGTCACGCGGCCGAAGCGCTTGAGTTCCTTGACCGGACGGGTCAGCGAACCCACCAGGTCCCGCACGTAAAGCTGCCAGACTTCGGTCCCGGCACGCTTGCCCGTATTGCTGAGCGTGAAGGACACGCCGATCGTGCCGTCGCGGCGGTAGGAAGCAGCGTCGAGCGCCAGGTCGGTATAGGCAAATTCGGTGTAGCTCAGGCCATAGCCGAAGGGGAACAGCGGATAGGCGCCGTAATCGAGGTAGTAGGAGGTGTTTCCCAGGGAGGTCTGTCCGGCCTCGGCCTCGATGCCTTCCAGGAGGGTTTCGCCGCCGTAGGGACGGCCGGTCATGTTGTGTGCGTAGTACATCGGCGCCTGACCGACGGTGCGCAGGAAGGTGATCGGCGTCTTGCCGGACGGGGTGGCGTCGCCGAAAATGAGATTCGTCAGCGCCGGGCCGCCCATCGTGCCGGGATGGAACGCGTAGAGCATCGCGTCGCAGTTCGGCAGGTCGCGCTCGATGGTGAGCGGGCGGCCGGCCATCACGGTGGCGACCACCGGCTTGCCGGCGCTGCGCAGGGCGGCGAGCAGCTCGCTCTGCGAGCCGATCAGGTTCAGGTCGGCCAGGCTGTGCGCCTCGCCGGAAAGGATGGCTTCTTCGCCGAGGAAGACCAGCACGACGTCTGCGCGGCGCGCCGCGGCGACCACCTCGTCGAAACGGCTCTTCTTCTCGCGACTGTACGTCAGGCCGGGGACATAGTCCACCCGGCCCGGGAAGCGCTCCCGCAGGGCCGCCAGCGGCGTGACCGTGTGCTGCTTCTGTCCGTCGAAAGCCCAAGTGCCCAGCTGGTCGTGCGGGGCATCGGCCATCGGACCCGTCACGAGGATGCGTCCGGTGCGTGCCGCGTCAAGAGGCAGGAGGCCCGTATTCTTGAGCAGGATGGCCGACTCCTCTGCCGTGCGGCGCGCGGCGTCGAGGTGCGCCGGCGCATACTGCACCGCCTCTGCGGCAGCGGCATCCACGTAGGGATGCTCGAAGAGGCCGAGCAGGATCTTGACGCGCAGGATGTTCCGTACCGCTGCGTCAATGGCGGATTCCTGCACCGCGCCGCTGCGTACCAGCTCCTCGAGGTGGGAGATGAATCCGTAAGTCATCATGTCCATGTCCACACCGGCCTCCAGCGCCAGCCGTGCCACTTCTTTGCGGTCCGCGCCGTAGCCGTGCGAAATCATCTCGCCCATGGAGTTCCAGTCGGTCACCACCATCCCGTCGAAGCCCCACTCGTCCCGCAGGATGTCCTTAAGGATGAAGCGATTGCCCGTCGAAGGGACGCCGTCGTTGTCGTTGAACGAAGTCATCAGGGTCAGCGCGCCGGCCTTCGCCGCCGCTTCGAAAGGCGGGAGATAGACATTGCGTAGCTGGCGCTCGGTGAGGAAGGTGCTGTTGTAGTCGCGCCCGCCCTCGGCGGCGCCGTAGCCCACGAAATGTTTGATGCAGGCGGCCATCGTGGTGCTGTCCTGGAGCGTGCCCTGGTAGCCCCGCACCATGGCTTCGCCCATGCGGGCGTCCAGGTACGTGTCCTCCCCGCTGCCCTCTGCGATCCGGCCCCAGCGGGGATCCCTGGCGATGTCGAGCATCGGAGAGAAAGTCCAGCGGATGCCCTGCGCCGTCGCCTCCACGGAAGCGACGCGCGCGCCCTCTTCCACAAGCGCCGGATCAAAAGTCGCGGCCAGACCCAGGGGAATCGGGAACACGGTATGGAAACCGTGGATCACGTCGCGGCCCACCAGCAGGGGGATGCCGAGCCGGGACTCCTCCACCGCAATGCGCTGGAATTCGTTGATCCGCACCGGATCCACCTCATTGAGGATGGAGCCGATCTGGCCGTTGCGGACGGCATCGGAGTAATTGGAAACATCGCTCCCGGCGGACACCTGGTTCATCTGGCCGATCTTCTCGGCAAGGGTCATTCGGGCAAGCAGCGCGTCCACGCGCTGTTCCACGGCCGGTGTCGAGCCCGTCGTGGAGGCCTGCTGCGGGCGGCCGCAGGAGGCCGCGGCCAGTGTCAGCACGCACAGGAAAAAGCTTCTTATGCTCTTCATTTTCGTTGTCATTGCTTTTTATATACGCGCACATAATCCACCTGCATCGTGCAGGGCAGCGCGCTTTCGTCCACACCGTTCATGCCGCCCCAGTCCCCGCCCCAGGCGAGGTTGAGGATGATGTAGAACTTCTTGTTGAACGGCCAGGTGCGGTCATCGCCCTTTCCGTCGTTGCGGAATTCCAGCAGCTTCTCTCCGTCCACGTAGGTCCGGATGAAGTCCGCCGTCCACTCAAGGGCGTAGGTATGGTATTCGTCTTCGGCACCCGGAGTCAGGCGTTCCGCCGTCTTCTGGGTGTTCTTGACATGGTTGTATGCTTCGCAGTGGATAGAGGAAGACGTGTAGTTGGCGTTCGTGCCCACTTCTTCCAGGATGTCGATTTCGCCGCAGCCCGGCCAACCCTTGGAGAAATCGTCCGGCATCATCCAGAATGCCGGCCAGGTGCCCTTGCCTTTCGGGAGGCGGATGGCCGCCTCGACGTAGCCGTAGAGCCAGGATTCGCGGGAATTCATGCGCGCGGAAATGACTTGCCCGCCATCTTTGCGGGCCACGATGTGCAGGGCCCCGTCGCGCACGAACGAAGTCCGCCGGTCGTCGGGGAGATAGCGCTGCAGCTCGTTGTTCACGCGCCCGGGCGCCCAGTCCTCGAAACGCCAGTTCGAGGAGAGGTCGGCCGAGGTGCCGGAGAAGTCATCTTGCCAGACCAGCTGGTAGCCCGCCGGGACATAGGCCCCGGGGACTACCGGCTCGCCGGGCGTCTGTACAACCTGGAGCGTCCGGACCTGGTCGCCGCAGCGGAAATGGACTTCCGCGCTGCGGGCCTCGGCCGTGTAGCTCCGGTTGAAATCTACCTTCAGTTCGCCCTCCCCCTTGACGATGGTCTTGGGGGAGATGCTGAACCAAAAGGGAATGTCGCCCTCGTCCGCCTGCCACGAAGCATTCGCAGTCGTTTTCACCACGACCTCGCCCCCGGCGCCTTCTCCCGACACGTCGGTCTGGGAGAAGGACAGCTCCGGGACGAAGAACGCCTGCGTCAGCTCCAGGGTGGCCGTAGCCTCCCCGCTCTCGAAGCGGAGCGTGGCCCGCCGGTTGCTTCCGCTCACATTCGGCGCCGCTTTCACGCGCAGGATGCTCTCTCCGCGGAAAACCTGCGAAGTCGAGCCCAGATCGTACCAATCCTGCCCGTCGGTCAGCACGGACCAGACGGCGGAAGCCTGTACGCGGACAGAAGCCTCACCACCCTCCGGGCTGACGCTCAGCGTGCCGGGATTGAACTCGATCGTAGCGGCCGGAGCGGGCGCGGGGGCCGGCTCCTTGTCACCGCAAGCGACCAGAAGCAAAGCGGAAGCAATCAGGGACAACATTCTCATTACCACCTATTTAACCAAATAACCAATGTTTTCTTTTATTCCGGTTTCTCGCTCAGCGGAATATGTTTCTGCAGGCAAAGATCGGAGATTGTGATCACGGCGCCTGCCGGGAAGCGACCGAAGTCGAAGACCAGCAGGATGCTTTCCGTGCCGTCGAAGAGCATGCGGTCCGCCTCCTCGAAGGTGACGGTCGCGCCGGCCGCGACTTCCACGTTGCCGTTGTAGAAGAAAGAATCGTCGCCGTCGTCCTCGGAGGTCATCTTCACCGTAGCGGTGCCGGCCTCCGTGGAGCTGATCTTGCAGCAGAAGTCAAAGCGCTCGCGGGCGCCGGCCGGCACCAGGGTGTGGATCTTGAACTGACCCATCCACTCGCCGCCGCCGATGCCTTCCGGCACGACGATCTTGATGTCGTTGTTGAAGATGATGCCCGGGTTGAGGCCACCGGCCCAGTCTGCTCCGCTGAACCAGCTCTCGTAGTCCATGCTGACACCCAGCAGGTTGGTCTCGGCATCCGGAAGGAACCAGGCCGGTTCGGGTTCCGGTTTCGGCTCGACCGGCTCTACCTCCGGCTCCTTCAGCTCGTCCTTCGGGACAAACATGAAGTACCAGGCGTTGCCGGGCTCGGCGGCGCTGCGGCACCACACATAGAGCAGGTGCTCGTTGAGCGTGATGATTCCGTACTCGCTCACGCCGGTGAAGAAGCCCAGGAAGGCCCCGTCCTTGAGGGTGAGCACGCCGGCTTCCTCATCCAGGGAGAAGCCCAGGCCGTCGGCCGGAGTGTAAGGCACGTCATAGTCTCCGACGACGGGGTTCAGGGTGCCGCCCTTGCCGAGAAGGTTCATGCCGTTCTCGTTGGTGTAGATATTGCCCTGGTTCTTCCAGATGAGCTTGGTGCCCTTCTGGATGAAGGTGAACTCGTTCTCATAGAGCGAGCAGCCGTTCTTTCCGTCCGGATCGCACTGCCACCAGCCCGGACCGTTGACCTCCGGTGCGGCATTCACGTCGCCGACACCGAAGTGGCCCTTGGTGTAGCGGGCGAAGACCCAGGTCTTGCCTTCGGTGGCGTCGGCGCCGCCGGTCAGGGCGTTGAAGCCCGGGGTATCCAGCAGGCCGTAGTCGTCGGCGCTGATGGTCACCACCTTGGAGATGGTGGCGGAACCGCCGGTCGTGTAGAGTGACATCGTCACGGTGTACTCACCGGCAAAGGGGTAGGTGGCGGACACGGCGTCGCCTTTGACCGTCGTGCCATTGCCGAGGTCCCACAGGGCGACACCCGCCACGGAGGAGGTGTTCTGAAGCTCGATGATATTCGGCGTTGCGGCGGAAGGGGCGAACGTGAACGCGAGCTGGTCTTCCGACACGGCCGGGCCGAGCTTATGGGCATCCAGGTCCATCGGACGGCAGGAGAACAGCAACGTCCCGGCCGACGCGAGGAGAAGGATAGCGTTAAGTATCTTTTTCATTTTCAATTGCTTTTACGGAACCATTAATAACCTTTGTTCTGCTTGAGCTCGAACTCGCCGGTGCCGGCGGTACGGCTCATCTCGCTCTGCGGGATCGGCAGGTACTTGTCCTTTTCCGGGTTGAAGGTGCGGACGCTCTGGAACGCCTCGTCCTTCTCGGTCAGCACGGTGGCGGCATCGCCCCAGCGGATCAGATCCCAGAAACGCATGCCCTCGCCGACGAATTCCTTGCGGCGCTCGGCCTTGATGTTGTCCTCGGTCACGGGAATGGAACCCAGGCCGGCACGGAGGCGGATCTCGTCCAGGCAGTCCTGGGCGCTGACACCGTCAACGGCGGCGGCACCGCGCACACCCACCAGCTCGGCATAGTTGAGCAGGGTCTCCGCATAGCGGAAGAGGATCAGGTTGTTCGGATAGTTCAGGTCCACGGTACCGATGGCGGAACGCAGGGCGGTCCGGGCGGCGTACTTCTTCTGGAAGAGGCCGGTGTTCTGGAAGCGGGCGCCATAGGTGCCGTCTTCGAACTTGTTGATGGAACCCTCGCGACGCACGTCGCCTTCCTCATACATATCCCAGGCGGCTTTACGCACGGGACCGAAGCCCCAGCCGCCGCAGAAGACCGGATCGTTCAGCTCGTTCGGGGAGATGTAGGCCGGCAGGTTGGTTCCGCAGCCGGTCCAGGCAGCACCCCAGTCGCGCTTGCCGTCGGAGATCTGGTTGGTCTCGAAGATGGACTCCGGGGTGAAGTCGTTCTCGTCCGCACCCGTCCACAGGTCATCGAAGTTGATGAGACGGTAGGCGTTGCTGGAGATGATCTTCGCCATGTTGGCGGCGACCTCGCCAAACTTGGACTGGTCGTTCTGGTACATCACCACGCGGGCCTTCAGCATATAGAGGGCAGCCAGGCTGGCGCGGGCCTGCTTGGCCGTGCCGTTGGTGCTCATCGGGAATTCATCGCCCGCCTGGGCGGCAGCCGTCTCGGCGTCCGCGATGTCCTGCATGATGCAGGCGTAAATCTCGTCGGCGGTCTTCTGCGGAGCCATGAAGGGATCCTCCAGGGGCTCGGTGAAGAAAGGAATGTTGCCGTAGAGCTTCCACAGGTGGTGCAGGTAGTAGGCACGCAGGAAGAGCGCCTCGGCACGGTACTGCGCCAGCTTGCGCTTGGCGGCGTCGGAGTCGAAGCCGACGGCATTGTCGATGGCCATCAGGGTGTTGTTGGCACGGGCGATGGCCGTGTAGTAGAGGCTCCAGATGCCGCTCGGGCTCTCTGCGGCCGGGATCTGGAACAGGGAGAGGTGGTACATCCAGGACTGGTCGCCGGCGTCGCCGCCACCCTTGTAGATGTCGTCGGAGCGGAGGTCGGACAGCAGGAGGATATGGTTGTAGTTGTAATTCGCGTAGGAGTCCATCAGCAGCGGCTGGTAAGTCGCCGTCAGATAGGACAGGATGGCGCTCTCGGTCGCTTCCGCACCGGCCGCACCCTGGTGGGTCGTGTGGGCGGTAAGGAATTTCTCCCCGCAGCTGGTCAGGACCAGGGCCCCGGCGACCACCGCCAAAATCTTATAGAGTTTCATGTTCTTATGCATTTAAAGATTAGAAGGAGATGGTAGCGCCGACCGTGATGGTGCGGGCCTGCGGGTAGATGCCGCGGTCCACGCCGATGGTGGTGTAGCCGTCGGAAGCCATTTCCGGATCGAAGCCGTCGTACTTCGTGAAGGTGAGGAGATTCTCTCCCGCCACGTACACGCGCACGCTCTTCATCGCAATGGCATTGACCCACTTCGCGGGCAGGGTGTAACCGATCTGGGCGGTCTTCAGACGCAGGAAGGAAGCATCCTTGACCCAGAGGTCGGAGGAGCGCCAGTTCTGGTTCGGGTTGGCGTTGGTCAGGCGCGGGATGCGGGTGGAGGTACCTTCGCCGATCCAGCGGTCGAGGATCCAGGCCGGGCGGTTCATCGCAGGGATGTCGCCGCGCATCGAGTAGTCGAACACCTGGTTGCCGATGCTGCCCTGGAAGAAGAGATTCAGGTCGATGCCCTTCCAGTCAGCGGAGAAGGTGATACCGTAGGTCCAGTCCGGCATACCCTTGCCGATCTTGGTGCGGTCGTTGTCATTGACATAACCGTCGCCGTTGACGTCCAGGAACTTCACGTCGCCGGGCTGGGCGCTGGGCTGCATCAGGTTGCCGTCCTTGTCCTTGTAGGCCTGGACTTCAGCCCAGTTCTGGAAGATGCCGCCAGTCTTCATGCCGTAGAAATACGGCCAGACCTCGCCGTTGGAACCCTTGACGTAGTCACCCACGCCGGAGGCGCCGTTGCTCTGGTAAACGGCCTCGCCGGACTCGTTGCCCAGGTTGATCAGGCGGTTGCGGAGCAGGGAGGCGTTCGCATTGATGGCATAGTGGAAGTCGCCGACCTGCTGCTGCCAGCCGATCTCGAATTCATAACCCCAGTTGCGCATGTCGCCCAGGTTGGACATCGGAGCGCCCTGGCCCACATAGGAAGGAATCGGCTTGTCCATGAGCATGCCGTTCGTCTTCTTGTTGTAGTAGTCGAAGCCGAAGGTCAGCCGGTCGTTGAAGAGACGGGCGTCGAAACCGAGGTCAATCTGCTCGGACTCCTCCCAACGGATGGTCGGGTTGGCGAGCGCAGCGGGAGAAGAACCCGGCTGCATCGTACCGTAGGTGCCCTCGTTGCCGAAGTAGTACTCCTGGCCCGTGTCCATCAGGGACGCGTAGCGGAAGTTACCGATGTTCTCGTTACCGTTCTTACCCCAGCTGGCGCGGAGCTTGAGCTGGTCAATCCAACCCGGACGGTTGTTCTTGAACCAAGGCTCGTTGGAAATGTTCCAACCCAGGGAAGCGGCCGGGAAGGTCGCCCACTTGTGGCCGGGGCCGAAGCGGGAGGAACCGTCGCGGCGGATCGTGAATTCGACCATGTATCGCTCGTCGAAGTTGTAGTCGAAACGGAAGAAGTAGGAAGCCAGGCGCTGCACGTCGTAGCCGCCGGTGCCGCCGCTGGTACGCTCGTCATCGGTGGAGCCGATCGCGGAGTCGATGTAGGCCATGGCGGGGTTGCTCTCTTTCAGCTGGTAGTCCGTACCGGACACATAGATGTAGGAATAGCTCATCGCGGACTGGCCGAGGACGGCAGCGATGTAGTGCTTGCCCAGCTGCTTGCTGTAGGAGAAATAGTTCTCCACCTGCCAGCGCAGGCCTTCGTTCATGCCCATGTTCACCCAGCTGGTGAGGGTCTGGTTCATCGAGCTCTTGTACTGCTCGAAACCATAGCCGCGGTTGCGCCAGAAGGCGAGATCCGCGCCGAAGCTGCTCTTGAATTTCAGGCCGGGGAGGATGTCCAGCTCGGCACCGAAGTTGGCCACGAACTTGTGGGTCTTGTAGAGCGTGTTGGACGGCGTGTCCAGGTTGGCCACCGGGTTGGTGAGCTCCTGATAGCCGGTCGGAGGCAGGGAGTACACGCGGCCGTCAGCGGCCACGATGGCCGTCGGGTGGGCAGCCAGGATCGCGGCTGCCTCCGCCTCGGAGGCAAACACCGGGATGGCCGGGTTGAACGCCACGGCGGAACCCAGGATGGAACCGAACTCGGAGTTGGTGGTGATGCCCGTCGAATTGATGTTCGAGTAGGCGATGTTCGCCGTGAGGGTGAGCTTGTTCAGGAAGTTGCGGCTCTCCGTCTCGAAGGGAACGTAGGTGTTGTTGGAACGGAGCGTGAGGCGGTCATAGTTGGATTTGCCGTAGTTGCCGCCCACGATACCGGCCTGGTTGAAGTAGCCCACGGACACGAAGTAGAGGGCCTTGTCGGTGCCGCCGCTCACGGACAGCTGGTGCTGCGTGATCGGAGCGTTGTAGTAGAAGGTCTGGTCCTGCCAGTCGGTGCCCATCCCGGCCGCGGCGATTTCAGCGGCAGAGTAGAGCGGGGTGCCGCCGTCGTTGATGCGGGCCTCGTTCATGATCACCATGTACTCGGTGGCGTTCAGAACCTCTTTCTTGCGCCAGGGATTCTGCCAGCCATAGCTGCCGCTGTAGGTCACGGAAGCCTGGCCTTTCTTGCCGCTGCGGGTGGTCACGAGGACCACGCCGTTGGCGGCGCGGGCGCCGTAAATGGCCGCGGAAGCAGCATCCTTGAGGATTTCGACAGAAGCGATGTCGGTCGGGTTGAGGTAATCGATACCTCCGTCGACCGGCATACCGTCCACGATATAAAGCGGATCGGAGTTGTTGACGGAGCCGATACCGCGGATCTTGATCTGGGAGCCGGAGCCCGGCTGGCCGGATGCCTGCGTGATCTGCACACCGGAGACCTTGCCCTTGAGGGCGTCGTTGATGGTCGAGGCACGGACCGTGTTGAGCGCGTCGCCGTCCACCTTGGAGATGGAGGCCGTCACGACACTCTTCTTCTGGACGCCGTAGCCGATGACCACGGTCTCTTCGAGCATTTCGGCATCATCCTTCAGGACGACGCGCAGTGCGCGGGCACCGGTGGCAGTGACATTCTGGCTCTCGTAGCCGATGCAGGAGACCTCCAAGGTGGCACCTTCCGTGGCGCGGATGGAGAAATCTCCGTCCAGGCCGGTCGTAGTGCCGTTGGTCGTACCCCGCTCAACCACGAAAGCGCCGACAATCGGCTGGCCGGCAGAGTCCACGACGACACCCGACACGGGCACGCCCTGGGCCATTGCCGCCAGGCATAATCCTGCTGAGAGGATCAAGGAAAGGATTTTTTTCATACGCTTTGCTAAAGTTGTTGCGTTGGTTAATTATATGGGAAACAAAAAAATTGTCGCCGGACCGAAGTCCAACGGCAAAGATATCGGCTTCCCATATCGCTTCAGCCGCCAAGAATGAAATAGTAGTTGTTGTGGAGAATTAATCGGCTGATAATCAGATGACTATCATTTAAGAAACAGGGTGGAATAGTAGTAAGAAATGAGTTTAGAAACCACTACTTTCCGATCTTTTTCACCGCTTCCTCGAAGCGGTCGCGGTCGCCGAGGGCGGCGTTTTTGACAGAAACCTTGTAATTGTAGATGGTGCTTGCGGAGTAATGCAGCAGTTCGGCGATCTCGCGCGAGTCATCCACCCCCAGGCGGATCAGCGCAAAGATCCGGAGCTCCGTATTCAACGATCCGGGCTTGGGAGAGAAGCGCGCATCCTCGCGGAGCAGCTCGTTGAAACGGTCCACGAAGTCCGGGCAGATGGCCTGCAGGAAGGTGGAATCGAAGGTGCGGTAGAACTCTTTGAGGCTCTTTTCCGTCCGGGTGGACAGGGACAGTTCGCGCAGCAGCTGTTCCGCCTTGCCCTGCTTGAGCATATTGCGGGCACGGCTGTCCTCCGCCTGCACGAAACTCACGTTGGCCGAGAAGCGGCGCAGGAAATCCATGATATAGCGCTCCTTGACGTGGCCTGCGCGGGAGAGCTCCTTATTCAGGCCGCCCAGCGAGCTGTTGGCCTCGGCCAGCTGGCGGTTGCTTTCCTCCAGCTCCCGGCTCAGCTGCGTGAGCTTGCGCGAACGCGCCACCAGGAACCACGCCAGGAGGAGCAGCAGGAAGGTCAGCGCGGCCAGCAGGATGGACGAAATCTTCGCCGCGCGGTGCAGGCGCGCCTGCCGGGCGGAATAGGAATCCTCGATGCCCATGAAGAACTGTGAAATCTGCCACGGGCGCAACTTGGCATTATAAAAAATCGCATCCTCCTGCGCCACCCGCAGGTAACGGAACGAACGTTCGACGTCGTCATGGATGATAATCTGCGAAATGAGCGTCAGCGAGGCGTAGTCCTTGACGGCGTTCAGGATATCGCATTCGGCCGATTTGATCAGCCAGTCCATCCGTTCCTCCTGGCGGCCCATGCGCTCTGCAATCTCCGAGAGTTCATACGCATAGATTGCGTACTGGTGCTCCTGCGGCTGCGTACCGGCAATCAGCAGGTGTCCCACACTGTCGGCCTCGGCGAGCCGGCCGGCCGAGGCAAGTTCGTCCATTTTCAGCTGGCGCCAGCGCTCCGAATCCTTTGGCAGCAATGCATAGAGCCGCGTCCGATACACTTCTTGCTCGGCAAGCGGAGGGCGCTCCACCATGCCGGAATTGCCGGCAAGGTCTCGGCTGAAGTCGTAGAGTGCCAACAGGTAGTCGACCTTCAGCGCCTCAGAGAGCGTGCTGGTATCAATCTGCCCCATCAGGCGGTTGTAGGCTTCCATGTAGTGACCGGACTTGGCGTACAGGTGACCCAGCATGATGGCGGCGCGGTTGTAGCGGTCCGTATCCCGGATCTGCTCCGCCAGCTCAAGACTCTTCTTCAGGCAGACCTGCGTGGAGTCGAAATTATATGAAAAATACTCTTCCGCCGCATACATGGAGTAATCGCACAGGCGACGGGCGCTCTGGGTCTCGGCGGCCAACTTCCAGATACCCTCCAGCTGGTCCCTCTTGCGCGTCTCGTAGACAGGCCGCGCGGCAATGTAGCCGTCCAGCTCGTCCAGCTTCGGATACTGCACACGCTGCTCCCGGCAGGAAACCGCCAGCAGCACAGTAACAAGAATCCAAAGATTGGGACGCATTAATTAATAATTGGTTGCTTGACAAAAACAAAGGTAATCAATTTTTCTCGATTCCCCCCTTTTTCATTATATTTGCTCATCTTAAGCAGATAACACAAACCAATTATTATTTATGAAGAAATATCTGGCCCCCATCCTCGCGCTGTTCTGCGCGTCGCAGGTCCTCTCCGCACAGACGGAAAACCGCGAAATCACCGCCGCGCTCGCCGAGTCTTACGCCGAGCTGCAGAGCACCTACACTCCGTCCTTCAAGGTGGACGGGACCAATGCCAAGGTCCGCAATGTCATCCTGCTTATCGGTGACGGCATGGGCCACGGCGCCGTCAACGCCGCCATGTACGCCAACGGCGGCGCTCTCACGATGACCAACCTCCGCACCTTCGGCCTCGTGCGCACGCAGTCCGCCGACAACTTCACCACGGACTCCGCCGCCTCCGGCACAGCCTACGCCACCGGCCAGAAGACCAACAACGGCTTCGTCGGCATGAACACCGAGCGCGAGCCCATCCCCAACATTCCCGAGTACCTGACCCCGCTGGGCTATGCCTGCGGCGTCCTCTCCACCGACGACCTCAACGGCGCCACGCCGGCCGTTTTCTACGCCCATCAGGCCGCCCGCGGCGAGAAGGAGGCCATCTGGGCCGACCTTCCCGCCAGCGTGCTGAAATTCGCCTCCGCCGGCACGCAGTCCACCTTCGAGAGCATGCCCCTGGCCACCCAGGACGCCATCAAGAAGACCTTCACCGTGGTCTATGACCCGAAGGATCCCGCCGTGGCGGGCTCCGAGCGCCTGCTCTACCTGCCGGAGAGCGTCCACCTCGACCGGGGCGACTACCTCCCCGCAACCACTGAGATGGCCATCAATTACCTCTCCCAGCGCGGCAAGAAAGGCTTTTTCCTGATGGTCGAGGGCGCCCGCATCGACAAGCACGAGCACAGTAACGAGCTCCCCGAGACCCTCGCCGAGATGCTTGACTTCGACAAGGCCGTCGAAGCCGCCGTCCGCTTCGCCGAGCAGGACGGCCACACGTTGGTGGTTATCAGCGCCGACCATGAGACCGGCGCCACCCTGCTCACAGGCGGCGACCTGGAGACGGGTTTCGTGCGCGTGTCCTTCACTTCCAAGAGCCACACCCCGATGATGGTCCCGCTCTTCGCCTACGGCCCGCACTCCCGGGACTTCGCCGGCGTGCAGGAAAACAGCGATGTCGCCAACAAGATTCTCCAGCTCCTCGGAGCGAAAAAATAATTGTTGGAAAACTAATTATTTGTTGTAACTTTGTCGTCCCGAATCACGGAGATCCAGTTTGGGACGATTGGAGAGGTGGGAGAGTGGCTGAATCCACAGGTTTGCTAAACCTGCATACGGGTAACCGTATCACGAGTTCGAATCTCGTCCTCTCCGCAAAAGGCCCCACAGATATCTGTGAGGCCTTTTTTGTGGTTATTCTCTTAGTTGACGCAGATGGCCGGGACGACGCCCACACTGGGATCGCCCACCATCCCGAGACCCAGCGAGGAATGGCTGGTCACGGCGCCCACTTCCTGGTCTTCACGTTCTTCGATCACCCGGTGGAAATAAATAGGCAGCACGGGCGTGCGCAGCCACCAGGTCGTCACGACATCGTCGGAGAAATGGGCGACGCCGTGCCCGCGCGCGAAATCCGTCATCGGGTGGGCCAGGCCCCTGTAGGTGGTCTCCGGGCCCGCCCCGTCCAGGATCCTGACGAAGCCATAGTCCGAGCGCGACACTTCTTTGAGGTTCAGGATGAACACCTTGTCCTTCGTGTTGTTGCAGGTGAATTTCGGGTATTTCGTCGTCCCGTCGTAGAGGCTGCGGTCCCGGGCCGTCAATTCCTGGATTAGGTCCAGCCCGGAGTTCTGCCGGCTGCTGTTCTCGACGTTGGTGACGGCGATCATGTCCCGTATCTCGGGCGAGAAGGCCGTCTGCAGGAAGCCGCGGTCCACGAATTCCTCGTTGATCCGCGTATAGGGCGCGAGCCCCTTGACGTAGATGTTCTCATCTCCCTGGATATAGGCAATGCCGTTCAGGAAGGCGCGCAGGCGGCTGTGTTCGTAATTGTTGTGATGGATATAGCTGCCGTTCTCCAGCCTGCGGAGCGTCACGTCCAGGCTGAAGGAGGCCTGGCTGCCGTCCACGTCACGGAAGCTGGCGGAATCGCCCCAGGTGTCGCAGAACTGCTCGTTGGTCAGGGCGGCTTCGGCGAGCAGGAGCTTCCTGCCGCTGCCGTTGTAGTTGTCGGTCAGGACGCGCCACTTGATGGGCTCCACCTTGAAGTAGCGGCACGATTTGCGGTGTTTGTTCTGGACCCGCGTCCCGTCGCTGTAGCAAAAACCGCCCGGTCCCTCGTATCCCCCGGCCGCGTTCTCCATGATCCTGATGTACCAGGCGCCGTCGCTGCCTTTGTAGTAGATGTGGGCGCCAACGACGGCGACCCGGGTTTCGTCCACCGTCACGCCTTCGGCCATGATGCTCTGCGGCCAGTCGCCGAACAGCACATAGGTGCCCGTCGGGCCCACCGATCCGTCGGTCCCGGCGGGGAGGACGGTGTACGGCGTTCCGGCGAATTCGAGGACCGTCGCGTTGTTCGGAGCGGCCGGCGCAACCTTCGCGGGAGCCGGGACGGCCGGCGCAGCGCTTTCCGCAACGGGCTCTACCCGGGTCTCTGCACGCGGGTGGAAGATCCTGACGCCTTCCGACAATTGTTCATCCAGGGCGTGGAACGTCGACGACAGCGAGTTGAACAAACTGGAGCAGGACGAGACTGCCAGCCCTACGGAAAGGGCCGCCAGCAGGGCGAACGGACGCTTGAAACGATTCATATGGTTACTTTTGCGGGCAAAACACCGACTAATCAACAATGCAATATTAGTCATTTATATCAAAACAATCGCAAAATACTTGCGTTTTACTGCATGATGCTGCGCTCCGTGGCGGTCATATAGACCCGCGGAAGCGGTGCGTTGTTGAAGGAAGCCGATGTGCCGCGCGAGAGATCCAGCTGCACCTCATTCCAGGGGCGCGGGACCAGCTTGTAGGTACCTGTGGCGAAGTCGTACTCCGTACGCATGGTCTGTGGAATCTTGTCCGGGGAGTAGGGATTCTCATACGGCGCCCAGCCGGGCGTCCAGGCATAGACGAAGGGGTTGGACGTGCTCATCATCGGGACCGTCCCGTCCGGGAAACCGAAAGGGTTCGACAGGAGCAGCCGGAGAACCTTCAGCGCCAGGATCTCCTCGCGGGAATAGTGCGGCGGCCGGTACAGCTCCAGGTTCCTGCCCACGGAGCTGAGTACGTTCGCGCTCGTGGCCGCATTGATGCGCGCCGCGCGTTCCTCCCGGCTCTCGAAACCGATGGGCGCGAGAATGCCCTGCATCCGGATGCGGGAATAGACGGAGTAGCCCATCAGCGGGGGAAATTCCGGCTTCTGCCGGAGCGAATCGGCCTTCACGGCCGGCCCGTCAATGGGCGTCGCGGGATAGTCCTGTGCCCGCAGGGCGAACGCCCCGGCGGCCAGCAGGATAAAAAGAAGGATAGGTCTCAGCATACGGAGACCTGAAAAAACAAAGAATATACCACACTGGTGTCCGGCCCCTACTCCAGGTCCAGGCGACCGCTGTAGTTGATGGCGTCGCGGTGCTGGCTGCGGGCCTGAAGGTCGGCCTTGCCGTTGTCGAAAACGGTCAGGCGGAACACGATTACGTCCTCGTCGTTGTCGGTGGTGATTTCGAAGACCCGGCGGTCGGAATGGCCGGGCTCCTCGACAAAGGAATCGATCGTATCTTCAAAGTTCAAGACCTTGCCGCCGCCGTAGGGGACGGATTCCGCCACACCCTGGTAAGGGAGGTGGGAGTTGATCTTATCCCCATCCACGGTCAGGGAATAGCCGCTGCCTACGACAGAGCGTCCCGGACCGCGGAGCGGATTCATATATTCTATCTCCACTTCGAACTTCCGATTGTCCAGGCTCTGCTGGACAAGGGCGGCCACGCGGGCCGTTTCGGCCTTGCGCGCCGCGGCGTTCTGGTGCAGCACGCCGCACCCCGCCGCCAGGACGACGAGGAACAGCAATGAGCCAAGCCATTTGGCTGTATTGTGTCGCATCATACTTCGCTGAATTTTCGCCAAAGATAGTAATTATTTTTATTTCAACTCTTTCAGCCCTGTCTCGATCTCCCGGGCAAGGGTCTGCCAATGGGCCCGGGTGAGGGCGTCGGAGCTCTTGGCGCGGATCGCGCGCTGGCGGATGTCGTCCAATTGCGCGACCAGCAGGGCGCGGACGTCGGTGTTGCGCGCAGGCGCCGTGGCGGCCACCTCGAGGGCTACGGTCACATAGCGGCGCTGCAGGAAGCGGCGGTAGCCGTCCACCTTGCCCACCTTGAAGAGCTCGGCGAAGACCATGCCCTCCAGGTCGGAGAGATATTCTTCGGGTTTGTAGTTGGAAGCGTCATACTGCGCGAACTGGCCCAGGCGCGCGATTTTCGAGACGCTGAGCAGGCTGCTGGAGCTGATCACGCTGTTCACCAGGCGGGAGACGTAGGTGTCCGGGCGGTCGGTGAGCTCCCAGATGTAGGGCACTTTCACAAGCCAGGCGGGCTCGTGGAAGAGATTCTCGTCCAGCCACTTCAGGGCTTCCTTCTGCCGCTCCTTCGGGACGGGGGCGTACTTGACCACGTCCGGCTGCTCGATGCTGTGGTTCGTGATGAAGCGGCCGCCGATGTTGGCGGACACGTGCCCCAGGTAGCGGCCGAACTGGCTGACGACGGCGTCGTACATGCGGGAGACGTTGGCGAACATGTCGGCCTCCTCCTTGTTCCATTCGGGGATCTGCTGGAGGACGCGCTTGAGGTTCGCGATGCCGTAGGTGCTGGCTACCATGGCGTTGTCGCCGAGGTCCTCGGTAAGGGCGCGCGGGTCGTCGTCGCGGCCTTCGCCGCCGAACCAAAGACGCGGGTTCTCCGCCAGGCGCTCGATGATCACCTTGTTCCAGTAGAGCTGATCCTCCTTCGGGGTCTGGAAGTAAGTCGGTTTGTAGCCGAACTCGATGGCCCACTTGTCATAGTCGTTGATGCGCGGGTAGAGACCGGCCTTGCCGATGTTGTCCTGGGGTTGCGCGACGTAGTTGAAACGGGCGTAGTCCATGATGGAGACGGTGTGGCCGTGCTCCTCGACCCAGGCCTTGTCGCGGAGTTTCTCCACGGGGGTCTGGGAGCTGGAACCCATGTTGTGGCGCAGGCCGAGGGTGTGGCCCACTTCGTGGGAGGAGACAAACCGGATCAGGTCGCCCATCAGCTCCTCGTCGAACTTGATCTTGCGGGCGCGCGGGTCCACGGCGCCGGCCTGGACCTGGTACCAGTCGTGGACCAGGGTCATCACGTTGTGGTACCAGCCGATGTGGCTCTCCAGGATTTCCCCGGAACGGGGGTCGTGCACGTTGGGGCCGTAGGCGTTCGCGATCGGGGAGGCGAGATAGCGGATCACGGAGAAGCGCGCGTCCTCGAGGCTCATGCCCAGTTCTTCGGCGTTCTCCGGCCACTCCTCGGCATGGATGGCGTTCTTCCAGCCGGCCTGTTCGAAGGCAGCCTGCCAGTCGTTCACACCGGCGATGAGGTATTTGCGCCACTGTTTCGGCGTGGCCGGGTCGATGTAGTAGACAATCGGCTTGACCGGCTCCACGAGCTCGCCGCGCTTCTGCTTCTCGACGTCCTCCGGGCGGGCTTCCAGGCGCCAGCGGGTGATGTAGCGGATGTTCTTGACGCCCTGCTGGTCGTCGGAAAACTCGCTGTAGCCGCCGGCGAAGTAGCCCACGCGCGGGTCAAACCAGCGCTGCTGCATCGGGGTCTCCGGAAGCAGCAGGATGGAGGTGTTCAGCACGATCGTCACCGTGCCGGCCTGACGGCCGGCGGGCAGGTTGGTGGTGCGCTGCTGATTGTTGCCGCCGCCCTGGGGTGCGTTATAATTAAAGGTTTTGGTCACGGTGACCTCGGTATTGATCGGGTAGGTGCGGATGCTGCCGATGAAGGAGGCGTCGCCCTTGACGCCGCCCAGGTTGTAGCCGCGCTTGTCGCCGGGGGTGAGGGAGAATACCTGCGTGTCGCCTTCGAAAAGGCTGTTCACCTTGATGCGCGTAGTGCCCTCGGAACTCTTCTTCTCAGGCTTGAAGGAGGCCACGATGGGGTTCTCGGAGCTGACCTTCACGGCCTTGAAGATTTCCTGGTCTTCGGCGGCCTGGATGGACAGGACGTCGGTGCGAAGCAGGAGGTTGCCGTTGGAGGCCTTCTCCCAGTAGATCATCTGCTCGTTGACTTCTTCGCCGCCGTAGTTGCCCGCATCGACGGTGTTGCTGACGAAACGGGTCACGGCGAGCATGCGGCGCCCGAGCAGTGAGTCGGGGACTTCGAAGTACCAGTCGTTCTCGTGCTGAGCCACGCCCAGCATACCGCCGGTGAAGTTCAACTCGACGGTTTCTTCTTTCTTGTCTCCGTCCTTGGCCGCGTCTGCAACCGGTTTATCTGCGGGTTTGCGGCCCTGTGCACCCGCGCTCAGCGTGAGCGCGAGGAAGGCCGCGGCGATAAGTGCGATTCTTTTCGACATAAAATTGAAGATTTGTAATTACTGGCCCCAAGATACTCAATTTTCGCCGTTTTGTGTCATTTTGTTTCGTTTTTTGGTCATCGCGCAAATGCGCTCTTGTGCGTGTGGGAACTTGTTTCTACCTTGGTGGAAGCTAAAGCTAATCCGATTGTTATGAAAAAGATACTGATCCTCCTTGGCGCACTGGCGCTGGCAGCCTGCACCGCTGCTCCCGAGAACCCCGTCCTCACTGTCGAGGGCGGTCAGATTCAAGGTGTTATCCTGGATGACGCACCCGGCGTCACCGTCTATCGCGGCATCCCTTACGCCGCGCCGCCCATCGGCGAAAACCGCTGGCGCGCGCCGCAGCCCGTCGTGCCCTGGGAGGGTGTCCGCGTGTGCGACAAGTTCGGCCATCCGGCCTTCCAGGCCGTTCATTACCCAGGTGGCTACACCACCGAGTGGGGCTACGGCGACGAGGCCCCCTACAGCGAGGACTGCCTTTACCTGAACGTCTGGACCAAGGCCCCCGGGCAGGTGGACAAGAAGCTGCCCGTGGCCGTGTGGATCTTCGGCGGCGGCCTCCGCGAAGGCTGGGGCTCCGAGCCGGAGTTCGACGGTAAGAACTGGGCCGGCAAGGACGTCGTCCTGGTGTCGTTCAACTACCGCGTGGGCCCGTTCGGCTTCTTCGCCCATCCCGAGCTCTCGGCCGAGGATCCTGAGCACGCCACCGGCAACTGGGGCACGCTCGACCAGATCGCGGTGCTGAACTGGGTCAAGAACAACATCGCCCAGTTTGGCGGCGATCCCGACAACGTGATGATCTTCGGCCAGAGCGCCGGCTCGCGCAGCGTCAAGTTCCTGAGCGCTTCGCCGCTGACCAAGGGCCTCTTCAACAAGGCCGTCATCATGAGCGGCAGCGGCCTCGTGGATCCCCGCGTGCCCGCGCAGCCGATGTTCCCGGGCGGCCCCGTGATGCCCGCGCAGCAGCAGCCGACCCTCGCCGAAGCCGAAAAGTCCGTCAAGGACGTGATGGATTGGGCGGGCCTGACCGATCTCAAGAAGATGCGCGCCGCCTCCACCGAGACGATCTACGCCGTCGGCGGCATCTACACCTCCGTCACCGGCAAGCGCAGCATCCTCTCCGCGATGCCCATCAGCCCGTACATCGACGGTTATGTCCTGACGGAGACCTTCGACGAGGCCTGCATCGACGGCTCGCTCGCGCAGGTGCCTTATATGATCGGCTACACGCTGAACGATTCCGGCAACATGGGCGACCAGATCCGCACTTTCTGCCTCAACCGCGAAGAAATGGGGGGCAAGGCTTACGCCTATCAGTTCGCGCGTCCGCTGCCGACCGACGGCCGGCCGAACGTGCTGCAGGGCGCTTTCCATTCTTCTGACCTTTGGTTCGTGTTCAAGTCGCTGGAGCACTGCTGGCGTCCCTGGACGCAGGGGGACTGGGACCTGTCCGAGAAGATGCTGACCGCGTGGTCCAATTTCGCGAAGTTCGGCGATCCGAACGGCGCACCTGGTGCAGCTCCGCTCGGCGTCGACGGCAGCACCTGGCAGCCGTACACCGCCGCCACGCCGCAGTTCATGGTCTGGAAACTCGACGACACCGAGGCCGAGGCTTCCGCGATGGGCGAACCGCTCGTGGCGCCGCGCCCGAGCTTCGGCACCCGTCCGTAGCCCCGGTCCCGCTAGCAGCGCAGGACCCACCTTCGCGTTGTGAGCTATATCTTATTGATTTCTAATTGTTTCCTGAATTATACTCCCCCGATTTTTGGGGGAGTATAATTCGTTAAATAGCTCATTGATATTGAATTACAGCTCACAGCCGAAGGGGAGGTGCGGATGGAAGAGAGGGAGGGAAAGGGCGAGGAAATGGGTGAAAAACAAGGTTCAACTAAAATTTTAGTTAAATTTTGGCAAATTTGTTTTGAAACTAAAAAATTAGTTATACCTTTGCATTGAACACAAGAATCCATCGATTATGGTCAGAAAGAAAACAAACGTCGAGGCGCAGCAGGAGCTGACGAAGGCGGAACTGGAGTTGATGCAGGTGATCTGGGATAAGGAGAAGGTCCTGGTCCATGATATCCTGGAGGTGCTCCCGGAGCCGAAGCCGGCGTACAACACTGTGTCGACGATAGTCCGCATCCTGGAACAGAAGGGCTTCGTGGGCCACAAGGCGTATGGCCGAACCTATGAGTACTTCCCCCTCGTGTCCAAGGAGGCTTACACGCAGCGGTACATGACCACCGTGCTGGACAACTTCTTTAACGGCTCGCTGAGCCGCCTGGTGAGCTTCTTCTCTGAGCAGGAGTCCATTCCGGCCGGGGAGGTGAACGAGATCCTCAACATGCTGAAAAAATGAAACCCGCAGGCATATATATGTTGGAAGTGATCGTCTGCAGCGGCCTGCTGCTGGCGTTCTACCAGTTCCTGCTGGCGCGGAAGGTCCCGTACCGCGCCGGCCGCCGCTTCCTGCTGGCGTCAGCGCTGCTGTCGTTGCTGATCCCGGCGCTGCGCCTGCCCATCCTGCCGGCGGAGACGGTGTACCTGACGATCCCGGTGGGCGCGGAGCCGGCAGGCCCGAGCGCCCCGGTGGCGGAGGCCGCAGCGCCGGTCGAGGTCGCCGGGGCGGCGTTCCCCTGGCAGGGGGTCCTCGCCGCGCTGTACGGCGCCGTGGCCGTGTTGCTGCTCGCGGTGCTCGTCCGCAACCTGGTCCGCATTCGCCGCTTGCGGCAAGCCTCCCGGCTCACCCCGCTGCGCGACTACACGCTCGCGGAGCACCCGGACGTCCGCTCACCGTTCTCCTTCTGGCGCACCGTCTTCCTCCGGCAGGAGGAGCGCCCCGACGAGCGCCAGCGGCTGATGATCGTCGCGCATGAAGCCGCGCACATCCGCCACCGCCACTCGCGCGACAAAGTCGCCCTCGGCGTCTTGAAGGCACTCTGCTGGTTCAACCCCTTCTTCTGGATGATGGAGCGGATGCTCTCGGAAGTGCAGGAGTACGAGGCCGACGAAGACGTGCTGCGCGCGGGCTATTCTGTTGACAACTACAGACTTGCTATATTCAAACAACTCTTTGGTTATTATCCGGATTTAACCTCTGGGCTTAGTCATTCACTCACTAAAAAACGCTTTACCATGATGAATCAAGCTCCGAGAGGTTCCCTCTCCTGGCTGCGCTTCGGCGCGGCGCTCCCCCTGTTTGCCGGGCTGCTGATCGCCTTCGGCGCCACCGCCCGTCCCGCTTCCCCTGCGCCGCAGGGCCCCGATCAAGCCCTTGTGGAGCACGATAAAGTCATTCGAATCGAAATTTCTTCGGGCTCCGAGGTTGTCCAGGTCGACGGTGAGACCGTGGCCCTGAAAGACCTCAAACCCTACCTCGAGAACCTGATTTCCACCGAAGGTCCTGTCCAGTGCATCTCCATCCGTGGCGACGAAAACGCCAAGATGGGCATCCTCAACGACGTCAAGGACGTGCTGCGCGCGATCGGGCAGCTGAAAATCATGTACGCCGCGCCGAAAGAATCGGCTGTCACACGGCGCTTGCCGCCGCCGGTCGGCGTGGGCGGTACCGTCACGCCGTCGGAGGCGCTGCAAAGCGTCGACCGCAACAATGTTTTCGTCGTGCGGGTCAATTCCGCCGACAAGGTGTTCGCCGGAAATGCGGTGTCCGCCTCGGATGCGGATCTCCTGGCGCGCAGCAAGGAGTTCATCCGGGAGCGCGCGCCCAGAGCCATCATTTCGCTGGGCATGGACTATGGTTCTTCTTATATGAAGTACTACTCCATCCAGAAACTGCTCAAGCAGGCGTTCGACGAGGTTCGCGACGAGTTGGCGCGCGGCCAGTACGGCAAGGCCCTCGCGGAACTGACGCCGGAAGAGCGCGAAGCCATTCTGATGGCGGTGCCGCTGAACATCACCGAGATGGAGTTGAGAAACAACCCGCAGCCGATAGTTCGCTAGCTTTTGGGGACGGCCCCATCCCTGACACACATCATTGTGTCGCGTGGACAGGAAATCGATAATTTGCAGTTATTTACATCTTTATCTCTGGGCAAAATCGACCAGAGTCGAAAACGTATTTGTCTAAAAATCAAAGAAATCCTGTCCACGCGAACTGTATCGTCCTGAAAAAAGTTTACCAAAAAAGGTAACTTTTTATGAACTACAAAGTGTATCGCGTATCGCAGCGCGCCCAAGGAAAAATGCTGCGAGA
>CADAND010000002.1 GCA_902789245.1 uncultured Bacteroidia bacterium | reverse complement strand
TGAAGGCTGGTACAATCCCCGCCAGTTCCGTTTGGGCCTGACCTGGCGCTTCGGCAAAACCTCCATCAACTTCAAGCACGCCAGGAAGACGGAGGTGAGTGATAAGTTGTAGTGGTAGTTTGCTGTATGTTGCTTCAAGATTCCCAAGGGGTAGGAATAGCGAAAGATTGGCGTAGCCCTTACCTGGAAGTTCGGCGGATATACGGAGAAGAGGCGCGAGGCTGTGGATACGGGGCAGTTCAGGTAGCGAGTCTTCATAAAATCTTGATTTTTGAGGCAGTATTTTGTACTTTTGTGTGTTTAGAATGAAAAAGACTATAATGAAGATACTGAGAACCTTGATTTGCGCGTCACTGCTGGTGGCAGTGCTGGGCGGTTGTGAGAAAATCAATCTGAATAGGCTGGAAGGCACCTGGGCCGAACAGTATGACCCGACAGTCTTTGCGATGGATGGTTCCCTGGAGTTCACCTTCGACGGAAACGGGAAATATCAGCTCCACACCTATGATGCGCTGTCCGGTAAAACGGAAGACCACAGTGGCGGTTATTTGTTGGATGCTGAATACATTGAAGAGAAGAACACCATCACCTTCAATCCGTATATGTCGGACTTCACGAACGTCACATACAAGATTGTCAAGTTGACTTCAAATGAGATGGCCTGGCAGAAAATCGGGACTGCGCCCAACCCCGGCACCTGGGGTTCAGATTACCGGCATTTTGTGAGGGTCAAGTAGTTTCCTGAAGTCGTATGGTTCTTCGAATTATTTTCTGCTAAATCGTCGAAAAATTTCGGGATTTAGCAGAAAATGTTTAACTTGCAACATCAAAACGATACGACTATGCTTATTGGCAGAAAAGAAGAACTCAGGGAGCTCAATGATGCTTTCAAGTCGGAATACTCCGAATTCGTGGCGGTGTACGGCCGTCGCCGTGTGGGCAAGACCTTCCTCGTGCGGGAGGCGTTCAACTATGAATTCACCTTCCAGCACACGGGCGTGGCGAAGGAAAAGATTGCAGGTCAACTTGCCGCTTTCCGCACTTCGCTGATTGACTACGGCTACAAGGATTGTCCAGAGCTTGCCAGCTGGCCCGACGCTTTCAATGCCTTGAAGGTTGTCATCAAGTCCAGCCGGAAGAAAAAGAAGGTGATCTTCATTGACGAAATCTCTTGGATGGATACGCCCAAGTCCAACTTCGTTTCCGCCCTGGAGCATTTCTGGAACAGCTGGTGCAGCGCCCGCAAGGACGTTCTGTTGATTATCTGTGCTTCCGCTACCTCTTGGATCATCAACAAGGTCATCAAGGATCGGGGAGGACTTCACAACCGCGTGAACACGCAGATCTATCTGATGCCTTTCACGCTGAAGGAGTGCGAGGAGTATCTGCAGAGCCGGAACATACGTATCAACCGGTATCAGATACTCACGCTCTATATGGTGATGGGAGGACCGGCTTACTACTGGAGCCTGCTGCAACGGGGGAAGTCTGCCGCCCAGAACATCGACAATCTCTTCTTTGCGGAGAACGGAAAACTGCGCGGGGAGTACAGTGCCCTGTACGAGTCTTTGTTCAAGAATCCGGACCGTTACATCAAGATTGTGGAGGCCCTGGGGGACAAAGCCAAAGGCCTCACGCGCCAGGAGCTGATTGATGATTACGGCCTTGAGAACAGCGGTGTCCTTACCACCTGCCTGGAAGAGCTGGAGCAGTGCGGCTTCATCCGCAAATACGCCGCCATCGGCAAAGAGAAAAAGGATGCCATTTTCCAGCTTATCGACAACTACACTCTCTTCTATTACAAGTTCATCAAGGAGTCCGGCGGCGACCCGGCTTTCTGGAGCCATTCGCTCAATTCAGGCGTTTATCGCGCCTGGTCCGGCCTGGCCTTCGAGCGGGTGTGCCTGCAGCACGTTGGACAGATCAAGGCCGCGCTGGGAATTGCGGGCGTGATGACCAAACAATGCTCCTGGCGTTCCGACCAGAAGAATCTGGGACCGGGAGAGAGAGGAGCACAGATTGATCTTCTAATCGACCGCAGGGACGACACCATCAACATCTGCGAGATGAAGTGGGCTTCCGAGCCATACGTTATAGACAAGGATTACGATGAGAAACTCCGGAACAAGGTTGCAGCTTTCATACGTGAGACCGGTACCAGGAAGTCCATTCTCATCTCAATGGTCACCACCTATGGCGTGAAGGAGAATATGTACTCCGACGCAGTGCAGTCCCAGGTGGTGATGGACGATCTCTTTGCGTAGAAATTATTTTCTGCTAAAAGTCTCTAAATAAGCTGGATTTAGTAAAGTATTTCGCCTTCTTTCTTCGCGTAGCGGCGGAGAGATTTGGGGAGATTCAGTTCAGTTTAGAATTTACCCCGTAAACAGTAAATTTACCCTGTAAAGCGGATAATATCCCCTGTCACTTACCCTGTAAAGTGAATGGTGTCACACTGAGAAGACAAATGGCTCCCTCTTTTTGATCGTTAATCAAGCGGATGTCAGGATGGATGGAATTGTCAGATTTCTGACAAATTTAGAGCATGAAATATTGTCCCCCGCAATGAAACCAATTGAATAGGTTTGAAAACAATTTTGGGAAAATGACTGGGGTACCCCCAATCGAAAACACATATTAATTCCTATAATGAAACGAATCCTTGTTTCAAGGCTTTTCATTTCTTTTCGTTTCTTATTTTCCGATGCAAAAGCGGCTGAAGATTTCACCAAGCACTTCGTCAGTGGTGATTTCGCCGGTGATGGAGCCGAGGGAGGCGAGGGCGGCGCGGAGGTCTTCGGCCAGGAGGTCGGAGGTGAGGCCGCGGTCGAGGCCGTCGGAGACGGCGGAGAGGGAAGCGGCCGCCTCGCGGAGCGCCGCGGCGTGACGGGCATTCGTCACCAAAGTGCCGCTCGCGGAGGTCACATTTGTGCTCGAAACGAGGGCGGAACGCAGGTTTTCGAGGCCATTTCCGGCTTTGGCGGAAATTTCCAAGATATTTGCGTTAACTGATTTAATTTCAAGCGAGGAAACAAAAAAGTTTAATGTTGTAACATTTTTGTTAACCACGTTTTTGTCAATTTTGTTAACCAAAATGAGCAGTTTTTGCCGCTCAAAATCGATCCGCTCGACGATCGTCCGGAGGTCCTTCTTGACCTGCTCTTCGGAGGTGGAAATATCGACCACGCCGAGCACGATTTCGGCCTCGGAAATCTTCCGGAAGGTCCGCTCGATGCCGAGCCGCTCGACCTCGTCTTCCGATGCGCGGATGCCGGCCGTGTCGATGAAGCGGAAGAGGACGCCGTCGATCACGCAGGTCTCTTCGACGGTGTCGCGCGTGGTGCCGGGGACGTCGGAGACGATGGCGCGGTCGTCGCGGAGCAGGGCGTTGAGCAGGGTGCTCTTGCCGCTGTTGGGCGCGCCGACGATGGCGACGGGCACGCCGTTGCGGATGGCGTTGCCCAGGCGGAAAGAGTCGGCGAGCTGGCGGCAGTGCGAGCAGGCGGTGTCGAGCAGTGCGCGCAGCCGCGAGCGGTCGGCGAACTCGACGTCCTCCTCGCTGAAGTCGAGCTCCAGTTCCAGGAGCGCCGTGAGCTCCAGCAGCTGTTTGCGCAGCGCGCGCAATTCGGCGGAATATCCGCCGCGAAGCTGGTTCATCGCCACGCGATGCTGTGCTTCAGAAGAAGATGAGATGACGTCTGCAACTGCCTCTGCCTGCGCAAGATCCATTTTTCCGTTCAGGAAGGCGCGGCGCGTGAATTCGCCCGGTTCCGCGAGGCGGCAGCCGGCTTCCGCGAGGCGGTCCAGCAGCGTGCTGACGATGTAGGGCGAAGCATGGCAGGAGATCTCTGCGGCGTCCTCTCCCGTATAGGAATGCGGGGCGCGAAAGAGGCTGACCAGGACCTCGTCCAGCCCCTCGACGGTGCCGAACTTCAAACTGTAGCCTGGCGCCTTCGAGGCCGTGCCGGAACGGAAACGCACCACGCGGTCCACGACGGACATCGTGTCCGGCCCGCTGAGGCGGACGACGGAGATGGCGCCGGACCCGACGGAGGTCGCCGGGGCGCAGATTGTATGGGTGTAATCCAACATCAGCCGCGAAGTTACGAAAAACTTGGAAATTGGCGGCGGAATTGTTAAATTTGCAGACTTAAAAAACAAATAGTTTTTTCATTCCAAACTAGTTATATGATTTACACCAAAGAAGTGCAGCAGATGTGCTGCGTTGCAAAAGGCGCCAACCACGCCAATGCCCCGATCCCTGAGGAAGGGAAGTGGGTGCATGCAAAAGAAATCAAGGACATCTCCGGCCTTACCCACGGTATTGGCTGGTGCGCTCCGCAGCAGGGATGCTGCAAACTGACCCTCAATGTCAAGGACGGCATCATCGAGGAGGCTCTTGTCGAGACCCTCGGCTGCTCCGGTATGACCCACTCCGCCGCCATGGCTTCCGAGATCCTCCCTGGCAAGACCCTGCTTGAGGCGCTCAACACCGACCTCGTCTGCGACGCCATCAACACGGCGATGCGCGAGCTCTTCCTCCAGATTGTTTACGGTCGTACCCAGTCCGCCTTCTCCGAGGGTGGTCTTCCCATCGGCGGTTCCCTCGAGGACCTCGGCAAGAACCTCCGCAGCCAGGTTGGTACGATGTACGGTACCAAGCTGAAGGGTTCCCGTTACCTCGAAATGACCGAAGGCTACTGCACCCGCATGGCCCTCGACGCCGACAACGAGGTGATCGGTTACGAGTTTGTCAACCTCGGCAAGCTCATGGACGCTCTGAAGGGCGGCGCCACCGGTCCTGAGGCCATCGAGAAGGCCAAGGGCACCTACGGCCGCTTCAAGGATGCCGTGAAATATATTGACCCCCGTAAAGAGTAAGAGACTATGGCACTTTTCGAAAGCTACGAGCGTCGTATTAATCAGATTAATGCCGCTCTCAACAAATACGGTATCAAGGACATCGACGAGGCCAAGGCCATCTGCGATGCGAAGGGTATCGACCCGTACAAGATCTGCGAGGACACCCAGAAGATCTGCTTCGAGAATGCGAAGTGGGCTTACGTCGTGGGCGCCGCCATCGCCATCAAGAAGGGCGTGAAGACCGCCGCCGAGGCCGCTGAGGCCATCGGTGAGGGCCTGCAGGCCTTCTGCATCCCCGGTTCCGTCGCTGACGACCGTAAGGTCGGTCTCGGCCACGGCAACCTCGCCGCCCGCCTCCTCTCCGAGGAGACCGAGTGCTTTGCCTTCCTCGCCGGCCACGAGTCCTACGCTGCCGCCGAAGGCGCCATCAAGATCGCCGAAATGGCGAACAAGGTGCGCCAGAAGCCGCTCCGCGTCATCCTGAACGGCCTCGGCAAGGATGCTGCCAAGATCATCTCCCGCATCAACGGCTTCACCTATGTCCAGACGGAGTTTGACTACGCCACGGGCGAGCTGAAGATCGTCAGCGAGAAGCGTTACTCCGACGGTGTCCGCGGTGGCGTGCGCTGCTACGGTGCCGACGACGTCCGCGAGGGTGTCGCCATCCTCTGGAAGGAGAACGTCGATATCTCCATCACCGGTAACTCCACGAACCCGACGCGCTTCCAGCACCCCGTCGCCGGCACGTACAAGAAAGAGCGTGTCCTCGCGGGCAAAAAGTACTTCTCCGTGGCCTCCGGCGGTGGTACCGGCCGTACCCTCCACCCGGACAACATGGCCGCCGGTCCCGCCTCCTATGGTATGACCGACACCCTGGGCCGTATGCACTCCGACGCGCAGTTCGCGGGTTCGTCCTCCGTGCCTGCCCACGTCGAGATGATGGGCTTCCTGGGCATGGGCAACAACCCGATGGTCGGCGCTTCCGTCGCCGTCGCCGTGGCCGTTGCACAGGCTATGTAAGAGATGGCCGATCAGGTCGGCCATGACAGAAGAAGCAGCTCCTAGCGGGCTGCTTCTTTCATTTTCTCTGCCACGATTGTGGCGGCGTTGCGGATGATCTCGGGACAGGGGCGTTTCTTGTAGTACTCTGCCGTGCGCTCAGAGGGCGCCGGGCCTTCCTGGCCCTTCTCGCGCAGGCCCAGCAGCTCGCCGCAGACGATGCTGCCGCCGTTTCGTTCGCGGAAGGCCGTGGCCATCTCCTGCACCAGGGCATAATTGGCCGTGCGGGCTTCCATGTCAGACGGTCCGGCAGGGGAGAGGAAGCCGGCCATCATCGTGCAGGCGCTGAAACTGCCGCACACTTCCCGCAGGCGGGCAAAACCGCCGCCGAAGCCCGAACCGATGGTTTTCAGCAGCTCTTCGGATGCCTGCCCGTTCGATTCAAGCACGTCGGCGAAAGCCAGCAGGACAGCCTGGCAGCAGTTAAATCCCTGCAGGAAATAGTCCCGGGCGCGCGCTCCGCGCTCCTCGGGGTCGAAATGATCCGGTAAACGAAGCATAGGCTATCCGATAAAACTTCTGACAAACGACGTGCTCGGGAGGTCCTTGTCCGACACGGGGACGAAATAGTGCAGGAAATGGAGCAGGCGGTGCGCTTCGCTGTATTCCGGGCAGTTCTTCGGCACCGTGGCGAGGATGCGCTCGGCGTGCGTGCGGAGCACGGCGAATTCAAGCAGGTAGGCCGAGTTGAAGAGAACGTCGGCCGTCTCCTGATAGGGATAGATCCACTTGACCTCCGCGCGGCGCACGTTGGGCCAGTTGGAGATGGTCTCCCGCGCCGAGAAGGCGCCCTTGTTGTAGTCGCGCACGATCCGGCGGAGCAGGCGGTTGTCGCTGGTCGGGATGCAATTGTGGTCGTCGAGCGAGATGCTGGTGATCGTGTTGATGAAGATGCGGAACTTGGCCGCCTCCGGGACCAGGTTGGTCAGGTTGGGATTGAGGGCGTGGATGCCCTCGATCAGCAGGATGGAATCCTCGCCGAGCTTAAGCTTTTTGCCATTGAATTCCCGCTTGCCAGTCACGAAGTTATACTCCGGTACCTCCACTTCTTCTCCAGCTAAAAGCTGCAGCACGTCCTCCTGCAGGTAGTCGTGGTCCACGGTGTCGAAATTGTCGAAATCGTAGGTCCCGTCCGGGAGCTTGGGCGTGTCCAGGCGGTTGACGAAATAGTCGTCCGTCGAGAAGGAAACGGGATGCAGGCCGCAGGCCTTGAGCTGGACGCTCAGGCGGCGGCAGAAGGTGCTCTTGCCGCTGCTGGTGGGGCCGGTGATCAGGACGATGCGTACGGGATCCGCCAGGGCGTGGCGGCGGTTGATTTCCTCGGCGATTTCGACGATTTTCTTCTCCTGGAGCGCCTCGGCCACCTCGATGAGGTCGGGGGCCTGGCCTTGCTGGCAGGCGTCGTTCACGTCGCCCACGTTCGCCAGGCCCATGATGCGGTTCCAGCGAAGCGTCTCCCGGAAGACCTCGAAGGTCTTAGGCTGTTCGTAGAAGGGGGCCAGTTCGGTGGGGGCGTGCCGGTCCGGTACGCGCAGCAGCATGCCGCCTTGGTAGGGGCTGAGTTCCCAGACCTTCAGCAGGCCGGTGCCTGGCACGAGCGCGTCGTAAAAGTAGTCGGCCGTGTCCTGCAGGGTATAATAGGTGATATAGACGTCGTCACAGGTGCGGAGGAGCTTGACCTTGTCCGCCATCCCGAGCTTCATGAAGATGCGGATGGCCTCGGCGGTCTGCACTTCGTGCCGCCGGAAGGGGATGTCCTGGACCACGAGTTCGCGCATGTGCGCGCGGACCGCTTCGACCTCCCCGGGCGTGACGGGCGTGCCGTCAGGCTTGTCGACCGTACAGAAATAGCCCTTGGAGATGGGGCGGCGCAGGATGACGCGGAAAGCCGGATAGAGGTCGCGCATCGCCTTGCACAGCAGGAAACTGAGCGAGCGGCAGTAGATGCTGCGGCCGTTGTAGGAACGGTAATCCAGGAACTCGACATCCCGGTTGTTGAACACCCGGAACTTCAGTCCCTCGGAGACATTGTTCACCTTGGCGGAGAGAATGTCGAAGGGGCGTTCGAAATCAAAGGCGGGCAACATGTCCAGCAGCGTGGTCCCTTCCTGGAATTCCTGGAAGGTGCCTGTGTTCTTGCAGTAGATTCTCAACATAATCCATGTGGTTTTCCTTTACAAATTTAACATTTATTTAGTATATTTGTGTTGCGATTCCGAAAGAAGCTTCCTGCAGTTTTTCCCAATCATGGAAATAATATATATCGTCAGATATGAGTAAAATACACGTTATCGACCACCCCATGATTCAGCACAAGCTGACCATCATGCGGGACAAAGAGACGGGCCCGAAAGACTTCCGCCAGTTGCTCAATGAAATCTCTCTCCTGATGGGCTATGAAATCACCCGCGAAATCCCCCTGGAAGAAGTGGAGATTGAGACGCCTATCTGCAAAACGACCGCCAAGCGGGTACTGGGCCGCAAAATGGCCATCATCCCCATCCTGCGTGCAGGCCTGGGCATGGTGGAAGGCCTGCTCGACCTCGTCCCCGTGGCCAAGGTCGGCCATATCGGCCTGTACCGCAACGAGAAGACCCACGAACCGGTCATCTACTACTGCAAGCTTCCCGAGGATATCGACGACCGTTTCGTGATCGTGACGGACCCGATGCTCGCCACGGGCGGCAGCTCCTGCGACGCCCTGCAGATGCTCAAGGACCGCGGCTGCACGAATGTCAAGCTGATGTGCCTCGTGGCCGCGCCGGAGGGCATCAAGCGGGTGCAGGAGGCGCATCCGGACGTGGACATTTACGTGGCGGCGATTGACGATCACCTCAATGCCGACGCGTACATCGTCCCGGGTCTGGGCGACGCCGGCGACCGCATCTTCGGAACGAAGTAATAATTAAGGCGCTGCAGTTTGCAGCGCCTTAATTTTAATAGTTATCGTAGTATTTTGCCTCGCGGGGTGAGACCTTGGACATGTTGTCCAGCAGGTCCTGGTTGGTCTTGTACTCGTCCATGAGCTGAAGCATGAAGTTCATCGCCTCGGTCGGGTTCATGTCAGCCAGGAGCTTGCGCAGGATCCAGATCCGCTGGCTCTGGTCGGAGCGGTAGAGCAGGTCGTCGCGGCGGGTGCCGGAGAGCACCACGTTGACGGCCGGGAAGATGCGCCGGTTGGCGAGCGTGCGGTCGAGCTGGATCTCACTGTTGCCGGTGCCCTTGAACTCCTCGAAGATGACTTCGTCCATCTTGGAGCCGGTCTCGGTCAGGGCCGTGGCGAGAATGGTCAGGGAGCCGCCACCTTCGATGTTACGCGCGGCGCCGAAGAAGCGCTTCGGCTTCTGCAGGGCGTTGGCGTCCACACCGCCGGTCAGCACCTTGCCGGAAGCCGGCTGGACGGTGTTGTAGGCGCGGGCGAGGCGGGTGATGGAGTCGAGCAGGATGACGACGTCGTGGCCGCATTCGACCAGGCGGCGTGCCTTCTCGATGACCATGTTGGCCACCTTGACATGTTTCTCGGCGGGCTCGTCGAAGGTGGAAGCGACCACCTCGGCCTGCACGCTGCGCTGCATGTCCGTGACTTCTTCCGGACGCTCGTCCACGAGCAGGACAATCTCGTACACCTCCGGATGGTTGTTCGCGATGGCGTTGGCGATGCTCTTGAGCAGCAAGGTCTTACCGGCTTTCGGCGGGGAGACGATCAGCATACGCTGGCCTTTGCCGATGGGCGCGAACATGTCCACGATGCGGCAGCTGATGTCGCGGCCGCTGGCGCCGCCCGTGAGGTTGAATTTCTCGTCCGGGAAGAGGGGGGTCAGGAAGTCGAACGGCACGCGGTCGCGGATGAACTCGATGCTGCGGCCGTTGACGGAAAGGATCCGCACCAGCGGGAAATATTTGTCGCCCTCGCGCGGGGGACGGATCTCGCCCGTCACGGTATCGCCGCTCTTCAGGGCGTTGATCTTGATCTGCTGCTGGGAGACATAGATGTCGTCCGGGGAATTCAGGTAATTATAGTCCGAGGAACGGAGGAAGCCGTAGCCGTCCGGCATGATTTCCAGCACGCCCGTCGCCTCGACGGTGCCTTCGAACTCCGGCGCACGCTGGCGCGGGTTCTGCTGGTTGTTCTGGAAACGCTGGCGCTGCTGCTGGCCGGCCTGCGGCTGATTCTGCTGCTGCGGACGGGGCTGCTGGGCTTGCGGGGCCTCGGGCGCCTCCTGCGGCTTCTGCTCGGCAGGCTGCGCTGCAGCGGGTTCCTGGGCCGCCGCCTCGGCGTTGGCCTCGGCGTTCTTGGGCTTGCGGCCGCGCTTCTTGGGAGCGGCCGGCTGCTCCTGCTGCTGGGGCTTGCTGGCGGCAACTTCCTGCTCCGGCTTCTCCGGGGCGGGGGACTCGGCCTTGGGGGCCTTCTGCTTCCGGGTCGCCTGCTTTTCCTGTTTAGGCTGCTTCTCCTGCTTCGGCTCCGCGGCGGACGCTGCCTCGGCGGGCTTGGCCTCGGTCTCCGTCTTCTTGGCGGGACGGCCGCGGCGGGCTTTGGGCTTGGCGTTCTCGGGGGTCGGCTTCACCGACTCCTGACGCGCTTCCGCGTCCAGGATCTGATAAGCCAGGTTTTCATTGTCTAATTTCTTGATGCCTTTGATATTCAAATCATTGGCAATGGTCTCGAGCTGTTCTCTGTTCATCTTGTCCAGCTCGAACAGTTTGTGCGTCATGTTGGAAAAATATATATCCAGCGATTGCCGGATTGTTTTGATGTGCAAATATACGCAAAATCTTTAATTATCCCAATAGCTGTTGCTTCTTTTGAAGCGAAGCAGGTCGGCCAGCGCGGCGGCGTTGGCGGCGATGCGGAAGCTGTAGGATTTCCATTTTCCCGTCGGGATCCACGACACGGCGATGTTGAAGCAGTGCAGGTCGTAGGAGGCGCTGATGCTGGTGGTCGTGATCTGCTTGGCCACGAAATCGAAACCGGTGCTGATATTGAAGGACATCTTGGGCGTCAGCTTGATGTTGCCCGAGGCGCTCAGCGTCGCGGAAATGTTGTCCTTGTGGGCGAGCTTGTTCAACTCCTTGTCCCAGTTATAGCTGCGCGACAGGGAGAAGCTGGCGCTCAGGTTCACCGACCAGGGGACATTCGGATTGGAATAATAAATCCAGCCCTCCGGGATGTATTCGCCCGTGACCGGGTGATAATAGATGCGTTGGTAGTAGTCCGCCGCGGAGCTGCCGCGGCCGTTCTGGCCCGTGCCGTCGTAGCCGTTCATCGCCCCCTTGCCGGCGATGGAATACGACGCCGAGGCGGAGAAATTGGTCAGGCGCGCGAGTCCCTGCCCGGCCGCCACGGCGAAGCGGTTGTAGCGTGTGCCCATCTCGCTGATCGCATACGGGTCCCAGGCGGCGCTTGCGCTGATGCTGACGGCGTTGAATAGAGTGGTGGACATCGACAGGCGGATGGTGCTCATCCGCAGGGAGTCCGCCAGGAAATTGTAGCTCGTGTTCAGGGTCAGCTGATCGATCAGCTTGACTTTCTTGGAGCCGGTGCCCGTGGTGTCGGCGAAGTCGCGCACCTTGGCTTCCAGGTTGTTGCCGATGCTGATGGAGGCCGAGCCGGACTGGCCCGGCGAGGGGGGACTGTTCAGCTGGCCGGAGTAGATGTTATACTGGTAAACCTTGTCCTCGCCGGCCGCGTTCACGTAGTTCAGGGTGCGGTAGCCGTTGGCATAGGTCCCCTTCTCCGGGCTCCAGGAGAAGCTCAGCGAGGGGGAAATCACATGCCGGATGGCCTGGATGCGGTGGTGCTTGCCGAAGTTGAACGTGCCGTACAGACGCGTGCTCAGGGACGCGCCCACCGAGTAGTTCTGCGTGATGCCGAAGGTGTTGAACTGGTGCGTCGGCTGCGCCTCCACCTTGTCCGTTTCCGGGTTGTAGGCGTATTCCGTCTTTTGGAAGAACCAGTTCTGCGAGTAGCTGACCGACGGGGCGAAACTGATGTATTTCAGCAGCTGGAAATTCGGCAGGCCGATCTGGAAATCATGCGACATGCCGGTCTTGAACTTCTCCAGCATGGAGGTGTTGAAGGCGAATTCCGAGGCCTTGAAATTGATCTTGTTCTGCAGGGTCGTGCGGTAGCCGATGGAGAAGCGCTCGTAGAAGCGCTCCTTGCCGACGCGGTTCTTGCGCTTGAACGGATACATCGTACTCATCGAGAAAGTGATGTTCGGCAGCGTGAAGGTGTACGAAGAATCGCGGGAATTCTGGCTGTGCAGGGCGTTGACGCTGAGGTTGAACTTGCCGTTCCAGTTGCGGGACCAGGAGATGGACGAAGAGACCTGGTTCTGGATGGCCTCGTTGACGGAGTGCGAGTTATAGCGGCTGTTGGACGGGCTCTGGAAGTTGACGGAAGCGCTGAAGGTCGTGCCCGGATGGGCCTTGGAATCCTGTGTGTGCGACCACCGCAGGCCGAAGTTGCGCGTCTGGAAGAAGTCCGGGGAGCCTTTCTCGCCCGTCTGGTCGTTGGAATAATTGAGCGAGAACGTGCCGTTGAACTTGTAGTTGACCTTGTAGCGCGAGTTGATATCGACGCCCCAGGAGCCCAGGGTGTAGTAGTCGCCGGTCACGGAGAGGTCGAAGTGGTCGCCGAACACGAAATACATGCCCAGGTCGCGCATGTAGAAGCCGCGCGCCTCCTCCTCGCCGAAGCTCGGGAAGAGCAGGCCCGTGGCGCGCTGCGGCCGTTTCGGGATGAAACCGAAGGGGAGTCCGATGAAGGGCAGGTGGACGTCCTCGACCACCAGGTGCGCGGGGCCGAAGACGGTGGTCTTGGTCTGGCTGATGACCTTGCCCACGCTCAGGTCGATGTAGTAATGGGGGTGGTCGTCGTCGCAGACCGTGTATTTGCCGTGGGAGAGGTTGATGGAGTGGTCGTCCATCATCTTGATATCACGTCCGTGCAGGATGCCCTCGTCGTCGTTCGTGATCATGTTCTTGATGCGGGCCTTCTTTGAATTGAAATTGTAGCGGACCTCTTCCATGTTGTAGGTCTGCTTGCCCTGGGTCATCACCGGTCGGCCGATCCATTCGCCCTCCAGGCTGTCGTACACGCCGCTGGCGAACACGGTTCCGGCATTCATGTCGTATTCCATGTAGTTGGCGGTGAGCTGCATGTCCTGGTATTTGACGGTCGTGGCGCCGTAATAGTGGATGAGTCGCCGGCCGTTGGAGAAGTCACTGATCATGGAATCCGCCGCATTGGAGAAGGCCGGCGCCTCGAGGGAACTCTTGCCCAGCATGGCGACGGAGTCGGCCCGGCGCAGGGAGTCCACGTGCCGGATGGAGTCCCGGCGCGCCAGGGTGGCGGAATCCGGCAGGACGACCTCTTTCTCGACGCGGGTGCCATAGACGGTCCCGCTGCGGCGGTTGCGCCGCAGCTGCGCGTCCGCATCCGGCGCAAAAAGCGTCGCCAGCAGCAGCGCAGTGCAACAAAATATGAAAGAGGTCTTCTTCAAATGCATGATTTTTGTTATATTTGCATGCAATCTACAAAAGTACTACTTATTTTTGAAACGCACAATCTGCATTGTCCTGGCCGTGCTTCTTTCGGCAGCCTCCTGGGCGGATGAACATCTCCGCCTCTCCACGGTTGTCATCGACCCCGGCCACGGCGGGAAGGACCCCGGCGCCGTCAGCCGCGACAAGAAAGTTTACGAGAAGACGTACGCCCTGAGCATCTCCCTGGCCCTTGCAGAGAAGATCCGTGCCGCCTATCCCGATGTGAAAGTGGTCATGACCCGCACCGACGACAAATACGTGACGGTGGGCGGGCGTGCCGACATCGCCAACAAGGAGGAGGCCGACCTCTTCATCTCCGTGCACCACAACGCCGTGTCGAGCGCCTCGCCCAACGGCTTCTCCGTCCACGTTCTCGGACAGTCCCGCAAAAAGGGTACCGACCTGTATGCCAACAACATGGACATCGTCCGCCGGGAGAATGCGGTCATCCTGCTGGAAGAAGATTATTCCACGACCTACGGGGATTTCGATCCGAACGATCCGGAATCCTATATCTTCATGAACCTGATGCAGAACGCCAATCTGGAGCAGAGCGTTCGCTTCGCCCAGCTGGTGGAGAAGAACCTGAAGAACGGCCCGATCAAGAACGACCGCGGCCTCTCGCAGGATCCCTTCCTGGTCCTCTGGCGCACGGCCATGCCGGCCGTCCTGCTGGAGCTGGGCTTCCTCTCGAACGACAATGACCTGAAGGTGCTGAAGAGCGCCGAAGAGCGCGACAAGATCGCCGAGTGCGTCTTCCAGGCCTTCAAGGAGTATAAGGAAATCTACGAGGGGACGGTCACGACCGAAGCGGCCCCCGCCAGACAGCAGGATACGCCGAAGCCGGCAGGCAAGCAGGAAACCAAGCAGGAGAAGAAGCAGGAAGCCAGGCAGCAGGCGCCGAAGGCGGAGACGGTCTATGCCGTGCAGATTTTTGCCGTCGCCAAGAAGATGGACCCGAAGGCGCGTGAATTCATGGGCTACACGCCCAAAGTGATCCAGGGAGAAAAGCTCTATAAATACTATATAGGTGTCAGCGATTCTTCGGCCGGAGCGCGCAAGCATCTGTCCGCCATCCGCAAAAAATATCCCGACGCATTCCTGGTCAAAATAAGCGGAAACGAAGTGACGCGGGTCAATTGAAAATCCGTGGATTATTCCGAAATATCCGTGTAGTTTTCAAGCTAAAATCCCTATAGAACAGGAAGAATCGTTTATGGCCTAATTTGGAGTTTTTCTAAATACATAAATGCTTGAAATTAAAGGAATTTATCCTTTGAATACTTCTGTACTGTGCTGAAAAACAATAAGATGGAAATAGTAGGGCTTGCACCGCATTTCTATATATTTTAGCACAAAAAAAGTTCAAATGCAATATCAAAAAAATATTTTTATCACTTTTTTTTCCTCCATCTTTGCACACGCAGTTCGACGTTGTTAGTTAGTCGCTGTTTGTACCACAAAATGGGTTTTCAAGAGAGACATATTGAAGTCTGGAACGACTGTCTGCGAATCATTGAGCAGAACGTCGAGCCCCAGCAATTTAAGGTGTGGTTCCGTCCGATCCGCGCCGTCTCTCTGCAAGATTCCAAGCTGACCGTCGAGGTCCCGTCCCTTTTCTTCCAGGAGTATGTCGAATCGGCCTTCCTGGACATCCTCCGCAAAACGCTCAAGCGCGTGGTCGGCGAGGACGCCCAACTGAGCTACATGGTCCGTCCGGTGACCAATCAGCCCGAAATGCGTTTCTCCGGCCAGCGGGCCGCCACTCCGGTGAATCCGCAGGTGACCATCAACACGACCCCGACCGCTCATCCCAGTCCGTTCATCTATCCGGGCCTGCACAAGGTCCAGATCGATCCGCGCCTGAATCCTGTCTATTGCTTCGCGAACCTGATCCAGGGCGAGTGCAACAAGATGGGCGTGACAGCCGGCGAGAACATCGCCTCCGCCCCCGGCAAGACGGTTTTCAATCCGCTCTTCATCTTCGGCGGCCCCGGTCTGGGCAAGACCCACCTCGCGCAGGCCATCGGCATCGCCATCAAGGAGAAGTTCCCCGACCAGGTGGTGCTCTACGTGACGGGCAACGAATTCAAGACGACCTATATGCACGCCGTGTCCGTGATGAACAAGCTGACGGACTTTATGGCGTATTATATGAAATTGGATGTGCTGATCGTGGACGATATCCAGGACCTGCTGGGTCCCGGCTGCCAGAACGCGTTTTTCAACATCTTCAACTACCTGCACCAGAGCGGCAAGCAGCTCATCTTCACTTCTGACCGGGCCCCGGTGGACCTGCAGAACTTCGAGGAGCGCCTGCTTTCCCGTTTCAAGTGGGGCCTCTCCGTCCAGCTGACGCATCCGGACTACAAGACGCGCCTGCAGATGCTCCGTTCGCGCGCCGAGCGCGAGGGCGTCGCGATCCCCGAGGAGGTGCTCGACTTCCTGGCGAACCGCGTCAAGACGAATTTCCGGGAGCTGGAGGGTGCGCTGATCTCGCTGATCGCCCACGCTTCCGTGGAGCGCGGCCGCACGATGCTCGAACTGGCCAACGACATCACCGAGAACCTCGTCGGCGACGAGAAGTCCGACCTGGACATCGATAAAGTGCAGAAATCCGTGTGCGAATACTTCAACATCAGCCGCGAAGACCTGCTCTCCAAGTCGCGCAAGCGCCAGATCGTCCAGGCACGTCAGATCGCGATGTTCCTGAGCCGCAACCTCATCACCAACTGCTCCCTCGCCACGATCGGGCAGGAGATTGGCGGCAAGGACCATGCGACCGTCTTGCACGCCTGCACCACCGTGTCCGACCTGATGGCCACGGACAAGGTATTCAAGAAATATGTGACGGACATCGAGTCGATGCTCGTGCCCGCCTCCCGATAATCCCGTTTTGCGATATGTTCCAGATTGCCCCTTCCATTCTGGCGGCGGATTTTCTCCATCTGGAGAAGGATATTGAGCTCATCAACCGCTGCGGCGACATCATCCACCTCGATGTGATGGACGGCACGCTCGTTCCCAATATCTCGTTCGGCTTTTCGGTCATCGACCAGGTGGCGAAGATCGCCAGGGCGCCGATGGACGCGCACCTGATGGTCGTCCACCCGGAGCGCTGGTTCGAGAAAGTGGCGAAGGACGGCGTGCAGATGTGCTCTTTCCACTGGGAGGCAGCCGGGCGCAGCACCTCTCGCTTCATCGACAAACTCCATTCGCTTGGCGTGAAGGCGGGCGTGGCCATCAACCCGGATGTGCCCGTGAGCCGTCTGTATCCGTATATCGGCAAGGCTGACTATTTCCTCGTGATGTCCGTGTTCGCCGGCTTTGGCGGGCAGAAGTTCATTTATGAGACCCTGGACCGCGTGGCGGCGCTCAAGGCCGAGATCACGCGCAGGGGAGCCGGCTCGCTCATCGAGATCGACGGCGGCGTGTATGCGGAGAATGTGCGGGCGGTCGAGGAATCCGGCGTGGACATCGCCGTGGCGGGCAGCGCCGTCTTCGGTGCGCCGGATCCGGCAGCGGCTATTTCGGCCCTTCGGGGAGCCTGAAAAGATATTTTTCGAATTCTTCTTGCAGAGAGATTCTGCCGTCGGGCGAGGCCAGCTGGCCGAAGCGGCGGCGGATTTCTTTTTGCAGCAGGACCAGTTCCGAAGCGGGCTCGAAATGCTGCCCGGTCAGTTCGTAGAGCGACACGGGATTGGGCAGCTCTGCGGGCCAGGCGGTCTCGTTCAGGTTCAGGCCGATGCCGACGATGCTGGCGCGCACCCGGCCTTCTGTCATCGTGTTTTCGATGAGGATGCCGCAGATCTTGCGGTCTTCCACCCAGATGTCGTTGGGCCATTTGATGCGTGCCCGCACACCGTACCCGAGCAGGTAGTCCCGCAGGGCGAGGGTAGTCACCTGCGTGATCAGCAGGGCGTCGGAGGCGGCCAGCGTGCAGGCGCCCTCGAAGCGGTACAGGATGCTGAACGTGAGGTTCTGCCCGGGCGTCGCGAACCAGGTGTGCGTGCCCTGTCCGCGACCGGCCGTCTGCTCGCGCGTGGCCACGATTGACAAATTGTCAAGCCCCGAAATCCGCTTCCTGAGCTCGCTGTTGGTCGAATCTACCGTGTCCAGCCAGAGAATGTGCGCGCCTGCGTGGGTTGGTTCCATTTTTGTTATTATATTTGTAAAAGCAAAAATACGCAAGATGCCTCAAAAACCCAACAATAACGATTCGCGTAAACCGAAAATCATCCGAATCAATCTATCTTGGCTTTATATCATCCTCCTGGTTGCGATCGGCTACATGCTGTTCAGCCAGAGCGGTCCCGCTCCGCAGAAGATCGAGTGGGCGCAGGTCCGGCAGATGATGCTGGACGGGGATGTCAAAGAGATTCACTTTGTCCGCAACGACTTCAAGGGGACGGTCACCATCCAGCCCGACAAGCTCGGCAAGTACGCCGGGATGTATGTCAACGGCAAGGTCCCGACCCGTTCCCCGCATTTCTTCTTCCTGACCTCGACCAAGTTCGACCCGGAAGCCGAGTTCGGCGCCATCAACGAGACCCTTCCCGCTGACGGCCAGATCAAGGTCTACATGGAGAACGACGCCCGCATCTGGGCGAACGTCCTCGAGTGGGTGCTTCCCATCGTGCTGCTCTTCCTGCTGTGGGGCTGGATGTTCCGCGGCATGGGCCGCAACATGGGCGGCGGTCCCGGCGGGCCGGGCGGCGGGATGAATCCCTTCAACGTGGGCAAATCCACCGGCAAGCTGGCCGACAAGGATAAGGTCAACGTCACCTTCAAGGACGTCGCCGGCCTGTACGGCGCCAAGGAGGAAGTGATGGAAATCGTTGATTTCCTGAAGAATCCGAAGAAATACACCTCTCTGGGCGGTAAGATTCCCAAGGGCGCGCTGCTGGTCGGCCCTCCGGGCACCGGCAAGACCCTGCTTGCGAAAGCCGTGGCGGGGGAGGCCGACGTGCCTTTCTTCAGTATCAGCGGCTCCGACTTCGTGGAGATGTTCGTCGGCGTGGGTGCCAGCCGCGTGCGTGACCTCTTCGCCCAGGCCAAGGAGAAGGCCCCGTGCATCGTCTTCATCGACGAGATCGACGCCGTGGGCCGCGCCCGTGGCAAGAATGTCGGCTTCTCGTCGAACGACGAGCGCGAGAACACGCTCAACCAGCTCCTCACCGAGATGGACGGCTTCGGCTCCAACAGCGGCGTGATCGTGCTCGCCGCGACCAACCGTGCCGACATCCTCGACAAGGCGCTCATGCGCGCCGGACGCTTCGACCGTCAGATCCAGGTCACGCTGCCGGACTTGAACGAGCGCAAGGAAATCTTCCAGGTTCACCTCAAGCCGCTCAAACTGGCGCCGGACTTCGACCTGGAGCTCATCGCCAAGAACACCCCGGGTTTCTCCGGTGCGGATATCGCCAATGTCTGCAACGAAGCCGCCCTGACGGCCGCCCGCCGTGGCAAGGCCGATATCAACAACCAGGACTTTTCCGATGCGGTGGACCGCGTGGTCGGCGGCATCGAGCGCAAGAAGACCATCATGTCCCCGGAGGAGAAGCGCATCACGGCCTTCCACGAGGCGGGACACGCCGTCGCCGGCTGGCTGCTGCCGGGTTGTGACCCCGTGCTGAAGGTTTCCATCATCCCGCGCGGACAGGCCCTGGGCATCACCTGGATGCTCCCGGACGAGAAAGTGACGCTGTCCAAGTCCGACATGATGGACAACATGTGCAGCCTGGTCGCCGGACGCGTGGCCGAGGAAATGGTCAACGACGGGGTGCCGTGCACCGGCGCGCTGAGCGACTTCGAGCGCATGACCAAAATCGCGTATGCGATGGTGAGCTATTACGGCATGAGTGAGAAGGTGGGCAACATCTCCTTCTATGACCCGCAGGGCGGCTATGAGTTCACCAAACCCTATAGCGAGAAGACCGCGGAACTGATTGATTCCGAGGTGAGATCCATCGTCAACGAAGTCACGGCCAAGACCCGCAGGATCCTCCAGGACAACTGGGACGGACTGTCGAAGCTGGCCGGGCTGCTGATCGAGAAGGAGGTCATCATGGCCGACGACATCGAGGCCATCTTCGGCCCCAAGGCCGGCAAGCACGGCGAGGAGCGCTTGAAGAAGGAGGACAACGCGGATCCTGAAAACAATAGTCATTCCGGGTCTGAACCGGAATCTCCTGCACTATGAAAGAATTACTGACCCGCACCCTGACCGGCATCGCCTTCCTGGTCGTGATGGTCTTCGGCCTCATTTGGGACCGGACCATTTTTGGATGCCTGTTCATCATCATCCTGATCCAGTCCCTGCGAGAGTTCTATCAGATGGCGCTGGGCCGCCGGCTTAGATTTCAGCAATGGCTGGGAGAGCTGGCCGGTGCCCTTGCCTTCATTTTCGTGGCCGGGTACTGTTTCTACGGTCTGGACCTGCGCTGGCTCGCCGCAGCCCTGATTCCACTGCTGCTGATCCCGGTCAGCTGCCTGCTGCTTCCGTCGCACGAGGGGTTCAGTGATGTGACCTACATATATGCCGGCCTGCTGTATATCGCTCTGCCGATCAGCCTTTCTCCGCTCCTGATGATGGACGGGGAGGTGTTCGACGGCTGGTTCCTGCTCTCGCTCTTCATCATGATCTGGTGCTCCGACGTGGGCGCCTACTGCATTGGAACGGCATTCGGGCAGAAGCCGAATTCGCGCAAGCTCGCGCCGTCCATCTCGCCGAAAAAGTCCTGGTGGGGCTTCTGGGGCGGACTCGTTTTCTGCGTGGGCGTCGCCGTCGCGCTGCACTACCTGACCTGGCTGCCCTTCCCGCTGGTCCACTGCATTGTCCTGGGCGTGATCGTGAGCGTGGGCGGTGTCTGCGGCGATCTTTTCGAATCCCTCTGGAAGCGTCATTTCGGCGTCAAGGATTCCGGCAATTGCATTCCCGGCCACGGCGGCATGCTGGACCGCTTCGACAGCAGTCTGGTGGCCATTCCGCTGGCATGTGTTTATCTGTCTATATTTGGACTTCTATGAGAATAGACCGCAATTCATACGGCACGCTTGCCCTGGTTTACCTGGTTTGTACGCTCATCGCTGTCGCGGTGATCATCTTCGTTCCGCAGCATTGGATCCGCGGCGCCGTGGGCGCGGCGATGCTTTGGGTCTGTGTGTGGCAGACGGCATTCTTCCGCATTCCGAAGCGTAAGCATACGGCCGGCCCGCAGGAGCTGACGTCCGTGGCGGACGGCAAGGTGGTGATCCTGGAAAAGGTGTTTGAACCGGAGTTCCTCAAGCGCGACTGCATCCAGCTCTCCGTGTATATGAATTTCTTTGACGTACATGCCAATTTCTGGCCGGCCGGCGGGGAAGTGAAGTACTACCGCTACTATCCCGGCGAGCACTTCCTGGCCTTCAAGCCCAAGGCGTCCGAAGAGAATGAACATACTTGCGTGGGTATGCGCCTGCCCGGCGGACAGGAGATCCTGTTCAAGCAGCTTGCGGGCGGCTTCGCCCGGCGGATTGTCTGTCATGCGCAGGAGGGCACGACGGTGGAGGGTGGCACGCAGTGCGGCATCATCAAGTTCGGCTCGCGCATTGACATGTATCTGCCGCTGGACGCGAAGATCCGTGTGAAGGTGGGGGATTTGGTCCGCGCCTGCGAAACGGTTCTGGCAGAATTATAAAACAGCTTCGAGCTCCGCTCGGAGCTGTTTTTCGTTTTTGAAAAGAATTCCTTTGATGCCGACGGCTTCGGCGCCGGCTATGTTGGCCGGGTTGTCGTCGGTGAAGACGCATTCTTCGGCCTTCAGACCGTAGCGGTCAAGCAGGATCCGGTACAGTCGTGCGTCGGGTTTGATGATCTTCTCCTCGCCGGAAACGACATAGCCGTCCAGCACGCCGAACACCGGGTATTTGTCCCGGACGAGCGGAAAGAACTCATTCGACCAGTTCGTCAGGCCCCAGACGCCGTAGCCGCGCGCCTTGTACTCGCGCACAAGCTCTTCCATGCCGGGAATGGGGCCGCCCATCATTTCGATCCAGCGGCCGTAGAACATCCGGATCTCTTTCTCCCACTGGGGGAATTTTGCGACCGTTTCTTCCGTGATTTCAGCACTGGGACGCCCGGCATCCACCTGGGCGTTCCAGTCAAAGGCATGAATGGTCTGCAGGAAATGCTCGGCCTTGGCGTGGTCTCCGAAATAAGGATCGTACAGGTGGTACGGATTCCAGTCCACCAGGACGGCGCCAAAGTCGAAAATGATGTTATTCAACATGCTTGGCACCCTTGGTAGTGATCAGGATGACGCCATTTCCGCCACGCACGCCGTAGATGGAAGCGGATGCATCTTTGAGCACCTCGACGGAGTCCACATCGTTGGGATTGATGGCGTTGAGATCATTCACTTCGATGCCGTCCACGAGCAGGAGCGGATCACCGCCTTCGTTCAGCGGTCCGGTCTCGCGGACGCGGATCTTGTTGCCGACCACCGTCAACCCCGGGATTCTACCTTCGAGGTATTCGTACATGTTGGAATAGGTCGTGGTGGTCTGGTCTGACTTGAGCTGGCCGACCGAAGCGGTCAGGGCATCTTTGGTGGTGGTGCCATAGCCGATATTGATCGTATTGTCCTCCTTGTTCTCGGCAACACGGGCATGGCGGGCGGAGGAACAGGATGCGACGCAAAGGGTGATCGCGAGGAGAATTACAGCGTGTTTCATTTTGAATGGTTTTAGTTGGTTTTTACGGGTCAAATATAATATTTACGAATCGCATTTGCAAGTACAGGATTTTTGCGTATCTTTGCACTCCGCAACGGTGCGTTGGCCGAGTGGCTAGGCGCAGGTCTGCAAAACCTGTCACAGTGGTTCGATTCCGCTACGCACCTCAAAAAACCCTGCAGATCGCTGCAGGGTTTTTTCTTTCGATGGATGTAAGAGCGTCAGCCCATGATCGGAATGGTTTGGGACACCTCGTCGGGATCAGTCGGCTTATAGATGATCTCCCAGCAGCTGCCACCATATCCGTCCGGCACGAGCAGAACTTCCGTCTTTTCGTCGGGAGAGAGGAGCAGTAAAGTGGGTTTCTGGTGATCAGGAAACTGTATCGCTCCTTTCAACTCAAAACCCTGCTTGGTCACGTGCTGCAGGGGCACGCCGACCGGCACCGTATCATCGGTAATGAAACAGATAACACGGAACAGATTCCTGCCATCCTCTTCGGTGAAATAATACATCTCGTATAACTGTTGGGCAATTCTATAATACCGGAGCCAGCCATGTGCATCCTGTTCAAGGTCGTCATTGATGGGCTTCCACCACGGCAGATTCTCGACGCGCTTCCGGGCCGTCTGATAGTCGGTTCCCCACTGGAGGCAGGGATCGGATACGAGAAAACCTTCGTCGCGTTTTGCCTTCCATTCGGCGAAACCTGCCGTCGGACCGAAATAGGGCGGCTGGTAGCTGATCTTTTCGAGGTCAAGGTAGAAAACGACATGCCCGGGCTTCAGGTCGTACGTGGCATCGACAAGGTATTCCTTTTCTTTGGTGGTCTTGTCGGTCCCGTTGATAATAAATCTTTTTTTCTCTCCGTGATAGAGGGTGAAGCGCTTCAAAGAGAGGCCTGAGCCGTCGGGTAAAAGTTCTCCGACAGGCCTGTCCCATTCCATTTTACCTTCAGGGTGTGCTACCCACCGTTCTTCCCCGCTACGTGCGGGATCGAGATAGAAGCCAATGGGGGCCGGTTCCTTTCTATGCGAGTATAAGGTGATGCGCGAATAGTTACTTTCTGGCGTGAAACCGTCCAGGCGGAAGTCGACGACGCTGCCCATCGGCTCCATCTCCGCATCGATGAGAGCGGTTTCTTCTCCGACGGTGAGCGTCGTGGCATAAAGACCGATGGCCCAGTGGAAGCCAAGTGCGGCCATATTGATCCAATGCTCGATATGGGCGGAGGAAAGCCGGTCGGCATCCATCAGATACCAGTAAGGGTCGGATCCGCTGGTGACTGTCTGCCAGGCCAAAACCTTATAGACACCCCGGGGCAGGTCACCGAGGCCGAAATGGATGGTTTGCAGCTCCCGGGTTTCTACTCCATGCTTGGCAACAAGCATTCCCTGCTGGTCGTACACAAGTACGGAGTCGGTTATTTTCATGTTTTCACTTTTGGCCAGTCTCTCGGCCATGAGGTCGGTAATCTCCAACTTGTCGTAGAGGGTAGCGGTGTTGACGTTGACAATGGCGCTGCCGCTGGTCAAGAGGACATTCCTGTCGCAGGAAGTAAACAACACATTCGCCGTGGCTATGCAGCATAAGGCCGCTGCTGCCAAAAAACAACCTTTCATTCCGGATATGGTATTATGAGACTTTTGTTAATGTTTTGGTGTCCAGCAGCATTTTGTCGGTTATCTTAAGCTCTGGAATAACAGGCAGGCACATGAACGCCATGGTCATGAAGGGAGCCTGCATTGGGCAGCCGATCTGGCGGGCCGTGTCCAACAGCTGTTCCATCCGGGTGGCGACCTCCTGGGCGCTCAGCGGGGACATCAGCCCGGCGAAGGGGAGCGGGAGATCCACGATCCCGTCGCTGCTGACGGCCACCCGGCCGCCGCGAAGTGCGACCACGCGGTTGATCGCCTGGACCAGCGACATGTCGTCGGAACCGATGGCGACGATGTTGTGGCTGTCGTGGGCCACGGAACCGGCGATGGCGCCGGAGCGGATGGCGAAGCCGCGCACCCAGCCTACGACGGGGCGGGCGCCCTGTTGATAGCGGTTCAGGACGACGATCTTCTGCACATCGGGAAGGGGGTATTCTATGCTTGAACACATTTCCTCGGTCACGATGGTCTTCTCGTGTCCGGTCATCAGGGCGTAGTCCGTGGCGCTGATGATGTCCATCATGTCGCCCGGTTTCACCTTGAGGGCGATGTCGGAGAGCGAGATGGGGGAGGCTTCAAAGCGGTTGGTCGTCGCATAATCGCAGTCCGGCTCCAGGGAGAAGGCATCCGTCACGCCGTCCGGGCGCCGGAACACCTCCTGGCCCTGGATGAAGGTCCGCATCACGCGGAAGTCCGGGGTCAGGTTGTCCACGGCGATGAAAGTGGCAGGGTCGCCCTCCTGGAGCAGGCCCCAGTTCATGCCGTAGTGCTCCTGCGGATTGACACAGGCGGCCTGCAGGACATTCCAGAGGCTGTAGCCCTTGGCCAGGGCTTGGCTGACAATGCGGTTGATGTGGCCCTGGGTGAACTCGTCGGGCTCGTGGTCGTCCGTGCAGAACATGATGCGGTCGGGATGCTCGCCCAGGAGCGGGAACAGGGCCTTGAAGCTCTTGGCGGCGCTGCCCTCGCGGATGATGACCATCAGGCCGGCCGCGATGTTGTTGCGCCCCTCGTCGAGCGTCATGCATTCATGGTTGGTCGTGATGCCGGCGGCGGCATACTGCCGGAGCTCGTCCAGGGAGAGGCCCGGGGCGTGGCCGTCGACAGGCTTGCCGGCAGCACAGGCTGCGTCGATTTTGCGCAGGACCTCCGGGTCTTTGGCCAGCACGCCGGGGAAATTCATCATTTCGCCCAGGTAGCCGATATCATCGCGCACGATCAGCTTCTCGATGTCGTCCGCTGTGATCGTGGCGCCGCTGGTCTCGATCTCGCCGCCGATGGCGGGGACGCAGCTGGGTGCGCTGAAAAGGAAGTTGAACCGTGCCTGACGGCCGTTGCGGATCATGAAATCGATGCCGTCGATGCCCAGGACATTCGCGATCTCGTGCGGGTCGGTGACGACGCCGATGGTGCCGTGGGTGACGGCGACGCGGGCGTATTCGCACGGGAGGAGCATCGAACTCTCAATGTGGACGTGGCTGTCGATGAAGCCCGGCAGCAGGTATGGCCATGATTCAAGATTCGGAAGTTCGCAGTGATTGATCCGCTCAACGCGGTTGCCTTCTATGATGATTTCTCCGTCGTAGACTTCTTGGGTCTTGACATCGACGATTCTTCCTTTTATGGTCATACACTATTTTTAACTCAACAAATTTAATTATTTTTGGTATATTTATTGTTATATTTGCACCTCGGAGCGTACAAAATCCCAATTTTTTGTATGAAAAAGTTATTTATTTTGGCAATTGCCGGCATGATGGCCGGCGTCCTGAGTGCTTCTGCTCAGTTCCCCCCGATGGGCGGCATGCCGGAAGGCATGGAGATGCCGAAGATCCTCACCCCCGAGGAGAAGACGGCCGAGATGGCGCAGAAGTATGACCTGACCGAAGAGCAGCAGACCGCTCTGCTGGCTCTGAATCAGAAGTATGACGGCAAGCTCGAGCTGCGTATGGAGCAGCCCACAGAGCAGCAGGATATCCGCAAGATGTCCGAAGAGGAGCGCCAGGCTTTCTTCAACAAGATGATGGACCAGATGGGCGACATGCAGGCCAAGCAGGCTGAGATCGAAAAGAACCAGAAAGCCTACGAAGAGGAGCTGAAGAACATCTTCGACAAGAAGCAGCTCCGCAAGTACCGCACCGATCTGCGTCGGGCCGAGGCCGAGCGCCAGGCTGCCATGCAGCGCGGGATGGGCGGCATGGGATTCCCCGGTGGCGGTTTCCCTGGCGGCGGATTCCCGGGTGGCGGTTTCCCCGGCGGATTCTGATAAAGCAAAAACGGAGCCTGAGCGGCTCCGTTTTTTTATTCTTGCCCGACCGGCTGCACAGTCTTGCAAATCCGGGGACAAATTCTTAGATTTGTAAAAACCAATTTGCCACATTCCATGAGAGATTTTAACTACTATGCCCCGACACAGGTCGTGTTCGGCGAGCATTCTGAAGAAAAAGTCGCTGAACTTGTCAAGAAATACGGAGGCCACAAGGTCCTGGTCCACTACGGCGGCAAGAGCGCCCAGAAGTCCGGACTCCTGGATAAGATCTGTAACTTACTGAAAGCCGGCGGGCTCGAGGTCGTCCTGCTGGGCGGCGTCGTGCCCAACCCGCGTCTGTCCAAGGTCCATGAAGGCATTGCCCTTTGCCGCAAGGAGGGCATCGATTTCCTGCTGGCCGTCGGCGGCGGCAGTGTCATCGATTCCGCCAAGGCCATCGCCTATGGCGTGCCGTACGACGGCGAAGTGTGGGACTTCTATTCCGGCAAGGCCGAGGCGCAGGTCTGCCTGCCCGTAGCGAGTGTGCTGACCATCCCGGCCGCCGGCAGCGAGATGAGCGAGGCGAGCGTCATCACCAACGAGGACGGTGACATCAAGGTCGGCTATTCCAACGACATCTCCCGCCCCAAGTTCGCCATCATGAATCCTGTCCGTACCTTCACCCTGCCGCCCTACCAGACGGCCGCCGGCGTTACGGACATGATGATGCACACGATGGAGCGCTATTTCACGCACGACATGGACATGACCTTCACGGACGCGCTGGCGGAAGCCGTGCTGCGCACGATGAAGGAGTGCGTCTTCGCTGTCCTGAAGGACCCCGAGGACTACCGCAACCGCGCCCAGATCATGTGGGGCGGCAGCGTCGCGCACAACGGCCTGACCGGCTGCGGCGTGCAGGACGACTGGGCTACGCACGACCTCGAGCACGAGCTCAGCGCGATGTTCGACGTCACGCACGGCGCCGGTCTGGCGGCCGTCTGGCCCAGCTGGGCGCGCTACGTCATGAAGGAGGACATCACGCGCTTCGTGCAGTTCGCCGTGAACGTCTGGGACGTCCCCAACGATTTCAACGATCCCGAAGGCACGGCGCTCAAGGGTATCGAAGCCGTGGAGCGCTTCTACCATGCCATCGGCATGCCCACGCGCATCCGCGAGCTGCTCGGCCGCGACATTACCGACGCGGAGATCAAGGAAATGGCCCGCAAGTGCAGCCATGACGGCACGATCACCGTGGGCAGCTTCAAGAAGCTCGCCCGCGAGGACATGGAAGCCATCTATAAACTCGCCCGCGCATGAAAAGGAAAGCCCTGTTCATCGGTGGCACCGGGACGATCAGTACCGGCATCACCCGGCAGCTCGCCGTCAATCCCGAGTGGGAACTCACCCTGCTGAACCGCGGCACCCGCAGCGAAGCCGTCCCGGACGGCGTGAAAGTCATCCAGGCCGACATCAACGACGAGGCGGACGTGGCGGCGAAGCTATCCGGCACGCAGTGGGACTGCGTCTGCGACTTCATCGGTTTCGTGCCCGCGCAGGTGGAGCGCGACTGGCGTCTGTTCCGCGACAAGACGAAGCAGTACATGTACATCAGTTCGGCATCCGCCTACCAGAAGCCGGCCATCAGCCCCTTCATCACGGAGGGGACGCCGCTCGTCAACCCGTACTGGCAGTACTCCCGCGACAAGATCGCCTGCGAGCACTTCCTGATGGAGAAATTCCGCACGGAGGGCTATCCCGTCACGATCATCCGCCCCAGCCACACCTACGACGAGCGCAAGGTTCCCCTCGGCATTCATGGCCGGAAAAGCTCCTGGCCGGTGCTCCGCCGCATCCTGGACGGCAAGCCGGTGATCCTGCACGGAGACGGTACGTCCCAGTGGACGCTCACGCATAATTCCGATTTTGCCAAGGGCTTCATCGGCCTGATGGGCAATCCCCATGCGCTGGGTGATGTCTTCCAGATCACCTCGGACGAGACCCTGACCTGGCGGCAGATCTATGAGATCATCTCCGACGTGCTGGGCGTTCCCTACAAGCCCTGCTTTGTCCCTTCCGACCTGCTGGTCGCCGTCGATCCCGGTTTTGACCTGGAAGGGGAACTGCTGGGCGACAAGACCTGGAATGTGCTTTTCGACAACAGTAAGCTGAAACGCGCCGTGCCGGACTTCCGCTGCACGACCCGCTTCGACCAGGGCATACGGAAAACCATCGAGAACATCCTCGCACATCCGGAACTCCAGATAGAAGAGCCGGAATTCGACGCCTGGTGCGACCGCGTCGTCGCGGCGATGGAGCAGGCCAGGGCCTCGCTGATGAAATAAGAATGATTCGCCGGCTTTTGGTCGGCGAATTGTCTTTTCGGTGAGAATTTGTTAGTTTTGTAGACTAAACGAAACACACACATGCGTAAATACACTTCTGCGGCGCGAATGCCGTTCTGGAAATGGCTGCTCTGCCTGCTGGGCGGACTGATTGTTTTCATGGTCCTGTACATCCTGGCGTCGGCCGGCGTGAATGCGATCCCGATTCGTTGGGCGCAGCTTCCCGCTGCCGTCTTCGCTGGCTTCCTGGGCTTGTTTCTATATGCCATCTGGACGAACATGACTGAGCATCGGCCCATTACGGAGCTTTACCTGAAGCGCATGTTTAAAGATTTGGGGAACGGCCTCCTGCTGGGCGTCGTATATTTCGGCGTCGTCGTGGGGGTGATGGCCCTGCTTGACAGTTACTCTGTCACGGGCGTGCAGTTCAACTGGTTCCCGCAGCTGGCTTCGTTCCTGTTCTTCTTCCTCGTGGCCGTGTTTGAGGAAATCGTCTTCCGGGGCGTGCTCTTCCGTATGATCGACGACCGTTGGAATACCGGCGTGGCGCTGATCGTTTCCTCCCTTGCCTTCGGCGCGATGCACCTGTTCAATACCGGCGCCACACTCTGGAGCGCCGTCGCGATCGCCATCGAGGCCGGTCTGGTGATGGGTGCCGCTTTCAAGTGCTCCGGTACGCTCTGGCTGCCGATCGGCATCCACTGGGCCTGGAACTACGTGGAAGGCAATGTTCTGGGCTTCGCCGTGTCCGGCAGCCCGGTGCAGGACAAGATCTTCACCTCCATCATCACGGGTCCGGACTGGATAACCGGCGGCATCTTCGGCGCAGAGGCTTCCGTCCCTGCCGTGGGTGCCGGCCTGCTGCTTGCCATCATCCTGCTGGCCAACTGCAAACGCGACCGCCGATGAGCAGCGTGAAATCTGAAAAATACGCCCTGCTCCAGAAGCAGGTGGCCAGCCTGACGGCAGGGGAGACGAACCTGACGGCCAACCTGGCCAATACCTCCGCCGCCATCCACGAAGCCTTTGGCTTCTGGTGGACGGGGTTCTATCTGGTAGAAGATAAGCAATTGGTCCTGGGCCCGTTCCAGGGTCCCGTGGCCTGCACGCGCATCCCTTACGGAAAAGGCGTCTGCGGCACGGCATGGGCGCGTCGGGAGACCGTCATCGTGCCGGATGTGGAGGAATTCCCCGGTCACATCGCGTGCAGCAGCGCTTCGCGCAGCGAAATCGTCGTGCCGCTGTTCCGGGAGAGAGAGGTCGTGGGTGTGCTGGATATCGACAGCCGCGACCTGGCGACCTTCGACGAAGAAGACGCCGCCGGGCTGGAAGTGATTGCCGCTCTCTTATTTCAGGCGTAAGCCGCGCTCGGCAAGCTGAACGGCATCCACGAGGGTGTCGTCGTCCTTGGCGAGCACCACCAGAATCACCAGAATGCCCTTCTTGAGCTCGATGCACATCATGCGCATCGGGGAGTCGTCTTCTGCGATGGCCTCGAAACCATAGGCTTTCTTGCCGTTGAACGGCCATTCGACGATGGGATCGAAGTCCTCCGGATCCTCCTCGTCGAAGCCCACGGTGTCGGCGTAATTCGCCAGGGCCTGGTCGGCGGCGGTGGTGTCTTCCGGCATCGGGCCCACGTAGGCGTCGATCAGCGCCTCGTCGGTCTGCTGCCTGTCGTTGGGAAGGTGGCAGGAGAGGTGGGTGATCTCCACGCCGGATTCGTCGATGTAGCTGTCCAGGTCGGAGACCCAACCCTGCGGGAGTTTGATGGAAATGTCGTAAGCCATATTATTAGGAATTTTGACTGCGTACCAGGACCACGTAGGTGAGGAGCACCACGTTCATCATCAGGGAGTAGAGGATGGCCGGAATGGCCATCTGCTCGTTCGCGAAGATGAAGGGGCTGGAGGCCACGGCGATGGCCTGTGCGGCATTCTGCATGCCCACTTCAATCGTGATGGTCCGCCTCGCCTGCACCCCCAGGCGGAAGAGGTGCGAGAGCAGGGATGCTGCACCGGCGGAGAGCAGGATGAGCAGCGTGACGCACTCGCCGAGGTGCAGGATGTTGTCGAAGATCGTCCGGTAGTGCTGGATGAAGAAAACGGTGATCAGCAGCATCAGGGCGGGGAAGGCGGTCTTGGACAGGATCTTGTCGATGGCGGCGGCGGCCTTCGGCCACCACCGGTTGACGCCGATGCCGATCAGGACTGGCAGGAGCATCAGCAGCAGGTTCTGCTTGAGCAGATTCCCCACCGGGAGCGTGATGCCCACGGCCTCGCCGACCGACTGGGTGCTCCACGCCATGATCAGCGGGACGGTAAAGAGCGTGATCAGGCTGCTGCAGGCCGTCAGCGTGACGGACAGGGCCACGTCGCCGCCGGCGAGCTTGGAGAAGATGTTGGATGAACTGCCGCCCGGGCAGCAGGCGATGAGGATGATGCCCAGGAAGAAAACAGGCTCCAGGTGGAAAAGGGAACCGAGGCCCCAGGCAATCAGCGGAAGCAGCACAATCTGTCCGAAGAGGGCCAGCAGCACCGCCTTGGGGGCCTTGACCACGCGCGCAAAATCCTGGAGCTTCAGGCAGAGCCCCAGGTCGAACATCAACACCGTCAGAATCGGCAGAACAATCCAAATCGTATTCATCGATCTACAAAAATAGCAATGGAACTTGACATCAACAAGATATGGCATCTTTGTACATGTTGACGAGGGCGGCGGCGGACTTGGTGATGTCGTACTGCTCCATCGATGCCGCGTATCGCTTACCCATCTTCCAGCGTTCTTCGGGGTGGGCGAGCCACCAGTCTATGCGGGCGGCCAGAGCCTTCGCATCCTTTTCGGGGAATACGCTGCGGTCGTCCAGGGCGAACTGGGACGTGCCGGTGTGCCAGCCCGCGGCGATGACCGGGACGGCGCCCTGCTGGAGGGCCTCCATGATGGAGAGGCCTTCCACCTCTACGGTGGCGCAATGCACGCAGAGATCCGCCTCGGCGGCAAGGGCCCGAAGCCCGTCACGTGTGTAAAAGGAGAATTCCGGCTGGTAACGCACCACGCCGTCCTCGTAAAGCTTTCCGGCCAGGCGCCTGTATGCTTTCTCCTTGGGCCCCAGGCCCGCAAATATGAGCTGGATGCGGTGCGCGAAGGAAGAGTGGCGGATGGCCTGAATCAGGGTCGGCTGGTCCTTCTCGACGGAAAGCCGGCCGATATAAACGATTTTCAGGGGACGGTCCGGGTCGAAATAATCTGCCGGCGGCTCGGCCGGACGGATGCATGGATCCGGGATCAGACCGTTGGAAATGACCCGGAGTTCGGGTTTGAACTGATGGCGGACCAGCCGCTCATAGACATTCTGTGTCGGGCACTGCAGGTGGGAGCAGTGATTGAATACGCAATCCCGCTCGACGTGGAGCAACCAGCGGTTGATCCATTTCCAGTTGCCCATGCCGACCGAGCAGAAAATGTTCTCCGGGTGGAGATGGTAGGTGCCCACGACCGGCTTGCCCAGGCGCCTGGCTATCTTGATCGTCTTGTATTCCAGCACAAAGGGCTCTTCCAGATGAATGACATCCGCCCAGCGGACGGCTTCTTCGATGACTCGCTTGTCGCTGGAAGCGAACATGTAGCCATGAGCATTGATAATGCCCTGGAAGATGGGGAAATAGAATTTTTTCAGCAGGTATTCAGGCTGGGGACCGGATCCCGTCAGGTTCGGCCCGGAGAGTACCCGGACTTCCTCGCCGGCATCTTTGAGAGATTGGACGGTGCGCCTGGCAGAGGCGGAAAGACCGTTTCCCTTCGTGTAGAAGTTATTTAAAACAAAAAGTATCTTCATGGCTGTATAACCGGCCACAAAGATACTAAAAAACGCGCGAACACGTGCGCTACCACCTGTCGTAGTGGATATTCTCCGGCTTCCATTTGTCTTTCGGCTGCTCGTCTCCGCCGGGATAGCCGACGGGAACGACGCAGTAGGGCTTCACGTCGTCCGGAAGACCCAGGGCGTCGATGATGCCGTTCATGCGGTCTTCGTAGGGGTAGGCGGCCGTCCACACGGCGCCCAGGCCGATGGCTTCGGCGGCCAGCAGCAGATTCTCGGTGGCGGCGGCGCAATCCGCCGTCCAGTTGCCGTTGGGCGTGTCTTCGCGCAGCATGGTCTGTCCGCAGACGACGATGGCGACGGGCGCTTTGGCAATCATCGCGTTCCGGCCGGCGATCTGCTCCTTGACGGTCTGATCGGAGACGACCACGAAGCGCCAGGGCTGGACGTTCATCCCGGAAGGAGCAGCCATGGCGGCCCGCATCAGCGTCTCGATCTGCTCGGCAGATACCGGCTGATCGGTGTAAGTGCGCACGCTCTTGCGTGCGAAAATGTTGTCCAGAACGGCCTGGCCGTTGTCTTGCTGTTGCTGCGGTGCACAGGCTGCCAGGACGGCCAGCACCGCGACGGTAAGGAATTGAATCGGTCTCATGATATGGTAGATAATTGGTTTAACTGACTTTGTTCTTGCCGGGTTTGTAGTTGCGCAGGAAGTCCTCGAGGCGCAGCTCGCTGGGACGGGAGCCCCGGGCGACGGGGTCCATCGGCGTGCCGACGGGCTCGCCGGTCAGCTCGTCCTCGGGCGGGCCGAGAATCTCGTCGATGAGCCCGAAGGTTTCCTCCAGCAGGTCCAGGGCGTGTTCCGCCTGGGCGCGCTCCTCGCCGTCCTTGATCTCATGAAGGCTCTCCCGCAGGGGGATGCGGGCGTCGATTTCGCTCACGCTGCGCTCCACCTCCAGGGCTACGTCTTCCACGGCGTAGAGGACTTCTTTGATCTGATTCAGGCGCTGAATGCTGTCCTGTAGTTTCTTGATGTCGTCTGAATATCCTTTCTTCATAGCGGGGTTATTCCATCAACTTTTTGTATTTGAAGCGCTTGGGCTCGTCTTCGCCGAGGCGGGCCTTGCGGTTCTCCTCATATTCGGAGTAGCTTCCCTCGAAGAAATAGACCACACCGTCGCCCTCGAAGGCGAGGATGTGCGTGGCGATGCGATCCAGGAACCAGCGGTCGTGGCTGACCACGACGGCGCAGCCCGCGAATCCGTCGAGGCCTTCCTCGAGGGCGCGGATCGTGTTGACGTCCACGTCGTTGGTCGGCTCGTCGAGCAGCAGGACGTTGCCCTCGTCCTTGAGCGTCAGCGCCAGGTGCAGGCGGTTGCGCTCGCCGCCGGACAGCACGCCGCAGAGCTTCTCCTGGTCGGCGCCGGAGAAGTTGAAGCGTGACACCCAGGAGCGCGCGTTGATGTCCTTGCCGCCCAGGCGCACCCATTCGGAATTGCCGGCGATGGTCTCATAGACCGTCTTGTCCGGGTCGATGCTCTTGTGCTGCTGGTCCACGTAGGCGATCTTGGCCGTCTCTCCGATCTCGATGGTGCCGCTGTCAGGCTGCTCGATGCCCATGATCAGGCGGAAAAGGGTGGTCTTGCCGGCGCCGTTCGGGCCAATGACGCCCACGATTCCAGCCGGCGGCAGGACGAAGTTCAAGTGCTCGAAGAGCAGCTTGTCGCCGTAGGACTTGCTGACGTCGTGGAACTCGATGACCTTGTTGCCCAGGTGCGGGCCGTTGGGAATATAGATCTCGAGGCGAGCCTCTTTCTCTTTCGCGTCGGCGGAAGCCAGCTTTTCGTACGCGCCCAGACGGGCTTTCTGCTTGGCCTGGCGGGCCTTGGGGGCCATCCGGACCCATTCGAGTTCGCGCTCGAGGGTCTTGCGCCGCTTGCTCTCCTGCTTCTCCTCCTGCGCCAGGCGCAGGCTCTTCTGCTCCAGCCAGGAAGAATAATTGCCCTTCCAGGGGATGCCCTCGCCGCGGTCCAGCTCGAGGATCCAGCCGGCCACGTTGTCGAGGAAGTAGCGGTCGTGCGTGACGGCGATGACCGTGCCCTTGTATTGCTGCAGGTGGGCTTCCAGCCACTGGATGGACTCCGTGTCGAGGTGGTTGGTGGGCTCGTCGAGCAGCAGCACGTCCGGAGCCTGCAGGAGCAGGCGGCAGAGGGCCACGCGGCGGCGCTCGCCGCCGGACAGGGTGGCGACCTTCGCGTCGGAGGGCGGGCACTGCAGGGCGTCCATGGCGCGCTCCAGCTTGGCGTCGATCTCCCAGCCGTCGTGGTGCTCGATGAGCTCCGTGAGTTCTCCCTGGCGCTCGATCAGCTTGTTCATCTGGTCGTCGTCCATCGGCTCGCAGAACTTCATGCCGATCTCGTTGTACTCGGCGAGCAGGTCCATGACTTCCTGGACACCCTCCTGGACAACTTCCAGCACGGTTTTGTCCGGATCCATCTGCGGCTCCTGCTCCAGGTAGCCTACGCTATAGCCCGGGGCCCAGACCACCTCGCCCTTGTATGATTTCTCCACGCCGGCGATGATCTTCAGGAGCGTTGATTTTCCGGAGCCGTTCAGACCGATGATGCCGATCTTGGCGCCGTAGAAGAAGGACAGGTAGATGTCCTTGAGGATGACCTTATTATTGTGGGGAAGGACCTTGCCGACCCCGTTCATCGAGAATATGATCTTTTCGTCTGCCATAAGTCGTTAGTTGCGGGCTTTGGTGAGTTTCCAGCGGTAGAAGAGCACCAGGCTGAGGGCGATCGTCACGGCGCCGATCCAGCGGTGCCAGCCCAGCGGGAGGTTGAATCCGATCTGGGCGATGCTGATATAGGTCACGCTGACGGCCGTCATCAGGCAGGCCGGCAGCAGGGTCATCAGGTAAAATGCGCCCTTGCGCTCACGCACGAGGAATACGGTCACGGCCCAGAGGGTGAAGACGGCGAGCGTCTGGTTGGCCCAGCCGAAATAGCGCCAGATGACGTTGAATCCGTCCTCGTTGGCGATGTTGAACCAGAGCATCAGCGCCGCCACGGCGAAGAGGGGAACGCCGATCACAAGGCGCTTGTGGACCGGTCTCTGGTCGAATTTCAGGAAATCCGCAATGATGAGCCGCGCGCTGCGCAGGGCCGTGTCGCCGCTGGTGATTGGGGCGGCCACCACGCCGCACAGGGCGAGGATGCTGCCGGCAATACCCAGCCAGTTGCGGGAGACCTTGGTCACCACGGTTGGAGCGGCATCTGCGAAGGTGCCGCCCACTTCGGCGGCGCCGCCGGCGAAGAAGAAATACGAAGAGACGGCGGCCCAGATCATGGCCACGAGGCCTTCCGTGATCATGGAGCCGTAGAAGATCGGACGACCGAGCTTCTCATTCGTCAGGCAGCGCGCCATCAGCGGGCTCTGCGTCGCATGGAAGCCGCTGATGGCACCGCAGGCGATGGTCACGAACATGTACGGCCAGATGGCCTGGCCCTTGCCGCCCCAGGTCTGGGTGCGGTTCTGCAGGCCGTCCCAGAGCTCGGGGAGCTGCGGATGCTTGACGAACAGGCCGATCATCAGCGCCACGGCCATGAAGATCAGCGCTACGGCGAAGATGGGGTAGATCTTGCCGATGATCTTGTCGATCGGGAGCATCGTGGCGATGATATAATAGACGAAGATCACGCCCGCCCAGATCATGAATGCACTGTCGGTGCCGTCGCCTGCCAGGTCCTTCAGGATGATGGCCGGGCTGTACACGAACACGGCGCCCACGAGCACCAGCAGCAGGATCGAGAAGCAGAGCATCACGGTCTTGGCGGTCTTTCCCAGGTAGTCTCCGATCAGTTCGGGAAGGCCCGCGCCGCCGTGGCGCAGCGACAGCATGCCGCTGAAGTAGTCGTGGACGGCGCCGCCGAAGATGCATCCGAAGACGATCCAGAGGTAGGCCGCCGGGCCGAATTTCGCGCCCATGATGGCACCGAAAATCGGTCCAGTGCCTGCGATGTTCAAGAACTGGATCATGAAAACCTTCCAGGAAGGAAGGGCGATGAAATCGATGCCGTCCGCCTTGGTGATGGCGGGCGTCGGGCGCGCCGGATCCGGGCCGAACACCCGATCGACGAACTTGCCGTAGAGCAGATAGCCCAGTATGAGCGCTATCACGCCGATGAAGAACGAAACCATAGTACAAAAGTATAAAAAAAACTGTATCTTGCATCCGAAAAAGAGTGCACAATGTCTCCCTGGCTGAACATTCTCATCATCGTCGTCCTCGTCAGCATTATCCTGATGGAGGTGGCTGAGAACGGACAGCCCATCCGTACGCTGGCCTGGATCATGCTCCTGGTTTTCCTTCCGGTGGTGGGACTTGTGCTGTATTTCTTCTTCGGCCGGGACCGCAAGAACCGCCGCATGGTGGGTGCCGGGGACATGGATCGCCTCCAGGCCCTTTCGGAGTCCTCCATGGACGGACTGGTCTGCCGCGAACCGCCTGAGCGGTACCGCAACCTCATCACGCTGCTTCAGACGGCCGGAAAAGCGCTGCCCGTCGGTGGAAACGAGGCGCGCGTGTACACGGATTTCCGCGCCATGTACGCCGACCTGCTCGCCGACCTGGAGGCGGCCAGGCACCATATCCATTTCCAGTTCTTCAAGTTCGAGGACGACGAGTTCGGCCACCGGATCGAAGAGATTCTGGTCCGCAAGGCGCAGGAGGGGGTGGAAGTGCGCCTGCAGATCGATGACCTGGCCAACCTGACGCGCCGCAAGTTCTTTCGCCGCATGGCGCAGGAGGGCGTGATGGTGCGTTCCTTCCTGCGCGTCCGTTTTTTCCTGATGAGCGACACCAACTACCGCAACCACCGCAAAAATGTGGTCATTGACGGACGCGTAGGCTACATAGGCGGCATGAACATCGCCAAGCGCTACGCCGTCGGCATCCGCAACGGTATCTGGCGCGACACGCACATCCGCGTGGCGGGTCCTGTCGTAGCCCAGATGCAGACCGCTTTCCTCGTGGACTGGAAGTTCTCCTCCAGGCAGCTGCTGGACCGGTCTGTCTATTTCCCGAAGGTCGAACCCGCCGGCAATTTGCTGATGCAGGTGGCCGCTTCGGGGCCGATGGGGGAGTTCCGCGTGATCATGCAGGCCATCCTGCGCATCTTCAGCGAGAGCCGCAGTTATGTCTACGTCCAGACGCCCTATTTCATCCCGAATGAGCCGCTCGGCGCCGCACTGCGCAACGCAGCCCTCTCAGGCGTGGATGTGCGGCTGATCATCCCGCGCCGGGACGACGTCAATTTCATCGTCACCCTGGCGGCGCGCTCCTATATCAAAGACCTGCTGGTCGCCGGCGTGAAGGTTTACCTGTATGAAAAGGGATTCATGCACGCCAAGACCGTGGTCTCCGACGACTCCGTTTTCTCCGTCGGCTCCACCAACTTCGACATCCGCAGCTTCGAGCAGAACTTCGAGATCAATGCCTTCATTTACGACCACGACATGGCCGTCCGGATGCGCGAGGCGTTCCTGCACGACCTGGAAGGGTGCACGCAGGTGAACCCGGAAGAGTGGGCGAAACGGTCCCGTCTGACGCGCCTCGGCGAGTCCTTCGCGAGGCTCTTCTCTCCGCTGCTGTAGAGGGAGTTATAATATTTATAAAATTTTTTAACAACATAGCGATTTTTTGTTTATTTTTGCGGCGAAATACATTTTAACCTATTTATTGTCATGAAAAAAATCTACACTATTGCCATGATCGCCGCCTGTGCGATGATGGTCTTCTCCTGCAAGAATGAAGGCAAGGGAAGCAAGGAACTCAAGGACGCTTCCGAAGAGGCCGTCGAAACCGTCGAGGGTATTGCCGAAGATGCTGTCGAGGGCGCTGAAGCCGCTGCTGCCGCTCTTGGCGAGGAAGCCAAGGAAGCGGTCGACCGCACCCAGAATGCGCTTGATAAGCTGGAGGATATCGTCCCGTACGCTTCCGTCGAAGCCAAGCCGACCTTCAACGGCGGCGACGCCGACTCTTTCATCAAGTATGTTCAGCAGAACATCAAGTACCCCGAGAATGCCCTGGAGAACGGCGTCGAGGGTAAGGTGACCGTCAACTTCGTGGTGGACGCCACCGGTAAGATCCGCAATGCCAAGGTGGTCAACGGCGTGGACGATGAGCTGAACGCCGAGGCCCTGCGTGTCGTCGAGAGCGCTCCGGCCTGGGCACCGGCCAAGCAGAACGGCAAGAACGTGCCTGTGACCTGCTCGATCCCCGTGACCTTCAAGATCGTCAAATAAGGTCTCTGAAAATACCGTACAGGGCCTCCCCGGTGGATGCGTTCAGCGCAAGATCCTCCGGGGAGGCTCCTTTTTCGGGCGTGTTGCCGCCGCAGAGGTCCACGCCCAGGATACGCCGGGAGGCGGCCAGCGCGCGGAGCGCGGTCTGCATTTCCGCCAGCGTCATCGTGCCCTGGTCCCAGTCCGTGCGGGCGAAACGGTCCGACAGGACGTCCAGGTCGAGAGAAAGATAGACCGGCAGCCGGGGCAGCGCGTCCAGAGCGGGGAAGTCCGCCGCGTCGCGGATCCAGACGTCCGCCTGCAGACAGGGCAGGCGGCGGGCGCGTGCGACCCAGCCGCCGCAGCTGAGCAGGTCCTCACCGAAAGCGCCCTCCTGGTCATCCGGGTGGTGGTCGAAAAGCACCAGGGAAAAGGGCTCCCCGACCCGCTCCAGCCAGAAGAGCGTCTGGTAGTGGTAGTCCCCCGTTCCTATATCATGGAACGCGTGCAGCGGCAGCCCGGCGAGCTCCCGGCGGATCCGGTCCGCGCTGTCCGCCGAACAATAACAATTTGTGCCCTCGAAGGAGGAAAAATCTGCAAATATTCGCTGCATGGCGGTGTAAAAATAGGAAAAATCAAAATAAAACCCTACATTTGTTGATGCGTTTTTAGAGATGGCACAGGAAGAAGTTCAATACCCGCTCGACCCCGAGAAAGTCTATTTCTCGATGGATGAGCTGACGCTGGACACCGACGAGGGGCCCAAGACCCTCCGCATGGGCGCCTGGCTGAACTACGACCCCGTCCGCATCCACCGGATGATCATCCGGGACAAGGTCCTGCAGGTGGACACGATGGAAGTGCTCAATCCGCTGGTCAGCAAGCTGCGTCGCGCCGACCCCGACTATTACAAGAAATTCATGGGCCTGCGCCTGGTCATCGACTATCCCGGCTACAGTTCCGGGATCCTGGCCAAGATTCCTTTCGAGAACGATCCGGTCGGTTTCTACAAATGGTGGCGAAAGGGCAAACACGAAGACAAGGTGTACCTCTCGCTCGGAAACCAGGTCATCCTCTTCCAGAAAGTCAAGATGATGGACCCCAAGATGATTCTCAAGAAAGACCTCGAAATCCTCAAATAACACGACTATAACCAACATGGAAAATCTCCTGAAAAAGACTTGTCTGCATGATCTCCACGTGGAGCTGGGTGCCAAGATGAGCCCTTTTGGCGGGTTCGACATGCCCATCCAGTACAGCGGTATCATCGACGAGCACAACGCCGTCCGCCGCGCTGCCGGGGTGTTCGATGTCTCCCACATGGGCGAAGTCTTCATCAGCGGCCCGGACGCGGAGCGTTATGTGAACCACATTTTTACCAATGACATCCGCACGCTCGAGCCGGGCGGCATCATGTATGGCATGATGCTCTATCCCGACGGCGGCACGGTGGACGACCTGCTCGTCTACCGCGAGAGCGAGCCGCAGCATTATCTGCTGGTGGTCAACGCATCCAATATCGACAAGGATTACACCTGGATGCTGGAGCAGGCCAAAGGCTTCGACGTGAGGATCGACAACCAGTCGGATGCCTGGGGGCAGATTGCCGTCCAGGGCCCGGAGGCCGAGAAATACGTCTGCGGTACGCTGGGCTTCCCGGAGGCCGCTGCACTGACCTTCTACACCTTCCTGGACGCTGTCCGCGACGGCCGGCGCATCATCGTCAGCCGCACCGGCTACACCGGAGAGGACGGCTTTGAGATCTACGCCGCCCCCGAGCTGATCCGCAACTACTGGAACCTGCTTCTCACCGCGGGCGTGAAGCCCTGCGGCCTGGGCTGCCGCGACACGCTCCGCTTCGAGGCGGGCATGCCGCTCTACGGCGACGAACTGACCGCCGACATTTCCCCGATCATGGCCGGCCTGGGCATGTTCTGCAAGCTGGACAAGCCGGAGTTTATCGGCAAGGAAGCGCTGGTGGAGCAGAAAGCAAACGGCACCGCGCGCAAACTGGTGGGCATCGAACTCGCCGACAAGGCCGTGCCGCGCCACGGCTATCCCGTGGAGCTGGAAGACGGCTTTGAAGTTGGCGTCGTCACGACCGGCTACCACTCCATCTCCCTCGAGAAGAGCGTCTGCTTCGCCCTCGTGGACAGCGCCTACAGCGCTCTCGGCACACCGCTTTGGGTCCGTGTCCGCAAGAACGCCTTCCCGGGCCAGGTCGTCAAGAAACGTTTCTATCAGACAAACTATAAAAAATAAAAACACAACAATATGAGCAAGATTGCAGAGGGGCTCCTCTACAGCGAGTCCCACGAATGGGTCAAAGTGGATGGCAACGTCGCCATCATCGGCGTTTCCGATTTCGCGCAGAGCGAGATGGGGGACATCACCTATGTCGAAATGCCTGACGTCGACGACGAGGTCGAGGCCGGCAGCGACTTCGGCGCCCTGGAGAGCGTGAAGACCTCCAGCGAGCTGATCGCCCCGGTGTCCGGCAAAGTCGTCGCCCGCAACGACGAGCTCGAGGACAAGCCCGAAATGATCAACGAGGACGCCTACGCCGCCTGGATCATCAAGGTGGAAATGTCCGACGAGAGCGAACTCGACGCCCTGCTGAACGCTGCCGCCTACGCCGAAATCGCCAAGTAAGCCGGCCATGGGAGCATTCAGCTATTTTCCTCAGACGGAGGAAGATATCCGCATTATGCTCGAAAGAATCGGTGTCAGCTCACTGGATGATCTGTACGCCGATGTCCCCGCGGATTTCATCTACAAGGGGGAGTACGACCTGCCGTCCGCGATGAGCGAACAGCAGGTTCGTGACTTTTTCGAGGGCCTCGCGGCCAAGAACACCCGCCTCAAGGTTTTCGTCGGGCAGGGCGCGTACGACCACTACGTCCCGTCCGTGATTCCGTACATCACCTCGCGCAGCGAGTTCCTGACGGCCTACACGCCGTACCAGTGCGAGATCTCGCAGGGCACGCTCCGCTACATCTTCGAGTGGCAGACGATGATCTGCCGCCTGACCGGCCTCGACTGCGCCAACGCTTCCATGTACGACGGCCCGACGGCTGCCGCCGAAGCCGTGCGAATGTGCGTCGCCAGCACCAAGAAACGCAACTCCGTGATCGTCTCCGCCCGGCTCCTGCCGCATGTTATCGAGACCATCCGGACCTATGCCAAGTATGCCGGCATCAACATCGTCGTCACCGAAAAGGTGGCGGAGGAAGTAGCTGAAGGTGTGCTTGATCTTGCTGGCGTCATCGTCCCTTCGATCAATCGTTTCGGAATTATTGAAAGCCATCTCGGACTCGCGGATCTCGTCCACGACAAGGGCGCGCTGCTGGTCGAGTACTGCGATCCCTCCGCCCTGGCCGTCGTGAAGACGCCGGCCGAATGGGGCGCCGACATCGCCGTGGGCGACGGTCAGAGTCTGGGCATTCCGCTTTGTTTCGGCGGCCCGTATGTGGGCTTCATGGCCTGCCGGGAGTCGCTGATGCGCAAGCTCCCCGGCCGTATCGTCGGCCAGACCACGGATGCCTCCGGCAAGCGCTGCTATGTCCTGACGCTGCAGGCGCGCGAGCAGCACATCCGTCGCGAGAAGGCCACTTCGAATATCTGCTCCAACGAGTCGCTGATGGCGCTCTGGTGCACGGTGTACCTCTCCTTGATGGGGCCCGAGGGCATGCGCAAACTGAACGCCCTCTGCTACGAAGGGTCCCACTACCTGCATGATGCGCTGCTGGCCACGGGCAAGTTCGAGCGCGTTTTCGAGGGCGAATTCCTCAAGGAGTTCAGCCTGAAGCCGAAGTGCGATGTGCTGAAGATGCAGCAGGCGCTGCTCGACGCGGGCTTTTTCGCCGGCCTCCAGACGGAGGACGGCTACGTGACTTTCTGCGTCACGGAGAAGCACACTCTCGAGGAGCTGGACCGGATCGTTGAAATCGTCAAATCAATCTAGGAGGGCTGCGATATGAAATACTACGACAAACTCATCTTCGAACTCTCCAAACCCGGACGCATCGGGTATTCGCTGCCTGATTCCTTCGGCCTTGCATGCGAGGCTGTCGCCCAGGCGGGACCGTGCCGCCCTCGGCTCGGAAGAGGGGGGACCACGCCAGTGGTGGGGTCAGAAGAAATCGGATTTTTTTGCGATCCTGCAAAAAAAACCGATTCTTGTGACGTCGCGCCGGGCGAGCAGCCTCGTGGCAAGGCCGGAATCTGGCGTGAAGCGTCGCTGGATCTCCCGGAAGTCAGTGAGGTGGATGTGGTGCGTCATTATACGAACCTGTCCCAGATGAATTTCGGCGTGGATACGGGTTTCTATCCGCTCGGATCCTGCACGATGAAATACAATCCCAAGATCAACGAGGAGATTGCGAACATGCCCGCGTTCACCGGCCTGCATCCGCTGCAGCCGGAGAGCACGACCCGGGGCGCCCTTGAGATCTACGTCGGCATGGACAAGGCCCTGGCGGCCATCACGGGCATGAAACACTTCACCTTCCTGCCCTGCGCCGGCGCCCACGGCGAACTCACCGGCCTGATGCTCATGCGCGAATACCACATGAGCCGCGGCGACCTCGCCCGCACCAAGGTCATCGTTCCGGACAGCGCCCACGGCACCAACCCGGCATCTGCGGCCGTCTGCGGCCTCGAAATCGTGGTCGTAAAGTCCCGGGAGAACGGCCTTGTGGACGTCGAGGCGCTCAAGCCGCTCCTCGGCCCTGACATCGCCGGCATCATGATGACGAACCCCAACACGCTCGGCCTCTTCGAGCGTGACATCAAGGAGATCGCGAAGCTCGTCCACGACTGCGGCGGCCTGCTCTACTACGACGGCGCCAACATGAACCCGCTCCTCGGCATGGTCCGTCCGGGCGACATGGGCTTCGATATCATGCACCTGAACCTGCATAAGACCTTCTCCACGCCGCATGGCGGAGGCGGTCCGGGCGCAGGCCCGGTCGGCGTGTCCGACAAGGTGCTCCCGTTCCTGCACATTCCCCGCGTGAGCGGCTTCCACGGCAATTTCGGCATCATCCTGCGCGCCTACGCCTACATCCTCATGCTGGGCCGCGAACACGTCAAAATGGCCGGGAAACTGGCCACGCTGGGCGCGAACTACATCAAGGAATCGCTCAAGGACTGCTACAAGCTGCCCATCCCGACGGTCTGCAAGCACGAATTCGTCTTCGACGGCCTGCTGGAGGACAATGGCGTAACGACGCTCGACGTCGCCAAACGCCTGCTGGATTACGGCTTCCACGCCCCGACGATCTACTTCCCGCTCCTCTTCCACCAGGCCATCATGATTGAGCCGACGGAGACGGAGTCGCTGGAGACCCTGGATGCATTCATCGCCGTGATGCGCAAGATCGCCGAAGAGGCCAAGGCCGACCCGGAGATGCTCCACGGCGCCCCGCACTGCACCCCGATCGGCCGTCCCGACGAGACGACCGCCGCCCGGCAGCCCATCCTTAAATATGACTAAGAAGCATAAAACACTGATTGTCCTGCTGACTCCGTTCCTGCTGGGATTCCTGCTCGGAATCCTGGTGGGCGGAGCCTGCAGCAAGAAGGAGCAGCCCGTGGCGGAAGAGACGGTCGTGCAGGAGGAAATCCCCGAACCCGTCCAGGAGCAGCCTGAAGATCCGGAACCCGTCTTGGAGGACGACGACGTCGACGGGACGGGGGTGTCCGCCGCCCGGGAAGTCATCTACGACGTCCGGCGAATGGCTTACGCCACCATCTTCGACGACATCAACGACCTGCACCTGGAGAAAGCGCGGGAGATAGGCCTGAAAAGCGTTCCCGAGAAGCGTGACGCCATCGATACGAAGCTGCTGGTCAAGGTCGAGGAATCCGACTACCTGTCCATCGACGAACTGCGCTATTCCGTGCCGTATCTGACGGCCGGCGCCGCCGCCGAACTGAATCGCATCGCGAAAGCCTTCAATGACTCGCTGACGCGCAAGCAACTGCCTGTCTATAAGCTAGTCTGCTCGTCCATCCTGCGTACCGAAGAGGACGTCGCGCGCCTTCGCAAGAGCGGAAATCCGAATGCTTCGGACAACTCTGCGCACTGCTACGGAACCACCTTCGACATCACCTACACGAAGTACGACCGCGACGAGGAGACGGACGAATTCATGCAGCCCTTCGAGCTCACCAAGGTGCTCGGCGAGGTGCTGCGCGACGAAAAGAATGCCGGCCGCATCCTCGTCAAGTACGAAAGGAAAGAACACTGCTTCCACATCACATCCTGCCAATAAATAGATTATAATCATATGCACAAGATCAGCCCCAAATACCTGCGCCCGCTAATCAAGCTGCGCAACGAAGACAGCCATAAAGGTGATTACGGCCACCTGCTGCTGATCGGCGGCTGCCAGTCCATGCCCGGTGCGGCCGTGCTGGCCACAGGCGCCGCGCTCAAGTCCGGTTGCGGACTTGTCACCTTGCACTCTACGGCACGTGCCGAACAGGCGGCCATTTCCTGCTTCCCTTCCGCCATGCTGTCGGAGGACGCCGGGGAGTGCTTCAGCCGCGTGCCGGACGGTCTGCTGCGTTTCACGGCCATCGCCGTGGGGCCGGGGCTGGGCCGGACGTCGCAAACGGAAGAGGCTTTCGCTAACCTGCTGACCCGCGTCAAGGAGCAGGAAGACACCATTCCGATGGTGCTGGACGCCGATGCACTCTTCATCCTGGCTGCCCATCCCGAGCTCAAGAAGATGATTCCCGCGGGTTCCATCATGACCCCGCACGAGGGCGAGCTGCGGCGCTTGATCAGCTGGAGCACACCGGAAGAAAAGGAATTGGAGCTGAAGGCCCTTTGCCTGGAGACGGGCTGCGTCGTGGTGTCCAAGGGCCACCTGACGGAGATCTATACGCCGGAAGGGGAGAAGTTCGTCAACACCACCGGCAACGCCGGCCTGGCCAAGGGTGGCAGCGGCGACGTGCTGACCGGCCTGATCGGCGGTCTGCTGGCCCGGGGCTACACGGCCCGGGATGCCGCCACGCTGGGCGTCTGGATCCACGGACGCGCCGCGGATGCGCTTACGGCCAGGTACACGGCCGAGGCGTACAGCAGCCGCGACCTGATCGATGCGCTGTATACGGGATTTAAGGCGCTGGAATAGGTTATTCGACGGCAACGACGGTCAGGATGCCGCCGGACACTTTGAATTTGACGTTACGGTCTCCGTATTGGAGGCCGTAAATTCGTTCCGGGTCATCTTGATACTGAGGGCGGGGATCCTGCGCGAGGATCTCCAGCAGGCCGTCAACCGTGTCTGGATCGAGCTGGTGGAAGGTTTCGCGCGGCAGCACGACTTCGAGCCGCTGCCAAGCGTGCTCATCCACGAAGCCGCTGCGCACGCCGCGGTGGCTGTCGGCATACTCCACGTAGGGTTTGATGTCATAGATGGGGGTTCCGTCGGCCAGATCGGCGCCCAGAACGTGGATTTCTCCTGCTGCGGCATCCACTCGCTCAATGCGCACGGAGCTTAGTCCCAGCGGATTGGGTCGGTAGGGGGAGCGGGAAGCGAAGACACCGACGCGCTCGTTGCCCCCGAGGCGCGGCGGTCGCACCGTGAGGCCCCCGGAGGCCGTTTCCCGGTTCAGGTGGAAGCCCCAGATCAACCACAGATAGTCGAAACCCTCCAGGCCGCGCAGGGCCTCCGGCGAGCGGAATTCCGGCTCCAGAACCACGGTGCCGCGGAGCGAGTCCGCAAGACCGGACTGGCGCGGCAGACCGAATTTCTCCGTCAGGGGAGCATGGAAGGTTGCGACAAGTTTGAGATTCATAGCTTTAGGTTCATGAATGACTACATCAGTTCTGCCATATACTTGTCATACAGCGCATTGAACGCCGGCAGGAACTTCTTGTCCAGCGGGTCGGTCGCCGGGGAATTGAGCGACAGCGGATTGATGGCCTTGCCGTTCTGGAATACGCGGAAGTCCAGGTGCGGACCCGTGGCCGTGCCCGTCGCACCCACATAGCCGATCAGCTGGCCCTGCGACACGCGGGAGCCTACTTTCAGGCCGGGAGCGAATTTGGAGAGGTGCATGTAGCTGGTCTCGTAACCCTGGGAATGCTTGAGGCGGATGCGGTTGCCGCCGCCACCGCCGTCCCAGCCCAGTTTCGTCACCACGCCGTCGCCCAGCGCATGGACCGGTGTACCGGTCGGCGCAGCGTAATCGACGGCCGTGTGGGCCCTGACCTGACCCGTGACGGGGTGTACGCGGGCGTAGGAGAAACCGCTGCTGATGCGGTTGTATTTGAGCGGAGCCTTCAGAAACATCCGTTTGAGACTCTCTCCACCCTTGTCCCAGTAGGTGCCGAGCGTGCCGTCGCCGGTGTCGAAACGGACGGCCGCGACCTGCTTGCCGCCGCTGGCGGCATCGTACAAGGCGAAATGGACCGTATCGACGCCGATCACTTCGCCTTCGCTGACGAGCTCGTTGTAAATCATCCGGAAGCGGTCGCCTTTCTGGAGTGCAAAGAAGTTCACGCTCCACTGGTAGATGTCGGCCAGGGTCATGATCAGGTTGGGGGAGCCGCCGGCGGCGATCATGTCGTTCCACAAAGAGCTGTTGATCGTCACATCGGTCTGGCGGCGGACATGCTCGACGGGTTTCTCGACCTTCCACACGTCCAGCGAGTCAACGCAGCGGAAGACCGTCGAATGGATGCGGTCCTCGGTATAGACGACGTAGCACAACTGGCGGCCCCCCTCGGGCGTGGTGTCATAGTAAGCCTGCACCTGCTTGCCGGCAATCAGCTTGCGCACGTCGAAGGTGCCCTCGCATCGCTGCGTGAGCAGGTAGGCCTGGGAGGCGCCGAGACCCAGCCGGTTCATCATGCCAGTGAAGGAGTCGCCGACGCGGACTTCGGTGGAATCGACTTCGTACAACTCCGGGAAAAAACCGATCAGCGGCTCGGGAAGGATCTCCACCGGGCCCACTTCCACCTTGCCGCGGGGGCCGCAGGCGGTCAGTGCCAGGAGGAGAATCACAATTGTATTGCGTGTTAACTTCATGAAACTAACAAAAATGTTGTAACAACTACTAACTTTCGTAATTTTTCATAATTCAGTGTATAAAACAAAACTGTTAGATGTGCTAACAATTTTGTTATTAGCCTTTTTTATTTAATCAGGCTGCCCAGGATGCTGCGGGTCAGGGTGCGAAGCGCACTGGAAGTGGCGCTACCGATGGCTTTCTCGGCCGTGCTCTTGGTGCTCTTGCTCTTCTTGCCGGTCACGGCGTTCGCAACGGCCGTACCCGCGCTGCGGGACACGCTGGAAATGGCTGCCGTGGCAGCGGCGGCCGCGACCGTGCCGACGATGGTCTTCTTGGCCTTGGCCGTCTTCTTGGTGGCGACGGCAGCCTCGCGCGCCTGGACGGCTGCGGCCTTCTGGCGCTCGACTTCCTCCTGCTGCTTCGCCTGCTCCTCGGCGGCCTTCTGCGCGTCGGCCAGCAGGATCTCGAAGGCGGACTCGCGGTCGATGATGTGATCGTATTTCCCGCCCAGCGGGGAGGCATTCTGGATGTCCAGCCGCTGCCCGGGGGTGATGGCGCCGATCTGGCTCAGCGGGAAGAGGATCTTGGCGCGCTCCACGACGCTCGGGGCGCCCTTCGCGTCGAGGAAACTGACCAGCGCCTCGCCGGTCTCGAGGGCCATGATGGCATCCTCGGTCTTGAAGGCGGGATTGGCGCGGAAGGTCTCCGCGGCGGCCTTGACGGCTTTCTGGTCTTTCGGCGTGTAGGCGCGCAGGGCGTGCTGGACGCGGTTGCCCAGCTGACCCAGGACGCTGTCGGGGATGTCGGAAGGGTTCTGCGTGATGAAGTACACGCCGATGCCCTTGCTTCGGATCAGGCGGACCACCTGCTCGATCTTGCTGACCAGCGCGGGGGCGGTGTCCGTGAAGAGGGTATGCGCCTCGTCGAAGAAGAAAACGAGCTTCGGTAGCTCCTGGTCGCCGACTTCCGGCATGTTCGCATAGATGTCGGACAGCAGCCAGAGCAGGAAAGTCGAATAGAGCTTCGGGTTGAGCATCAGCTTGTCGGCGGCCAGCACGCTCATCACGCCGCGGCCGTTCTCGACCGCGAAGAGGTCCTGGATGTCGAAGGACGGCTCGGCGAAGAACTTCTCCGCGCCCTGGTTCTCCAGGGAAAGCAGCGCGCGCTGGATGGCGCCGACGCTGGCCGTGGAGACGTTTCCGTAGGTGCGTGAGTACTCGTCCGCGTGCTCGGCCACGTAGCCCAGCAGGGCGCGCAGGTCCTTCATGTCGATGAGCAGCAGCCCCTTGTCGTCCGCGACGCGGAAAATGATGTCCATCACGCCGGCCTGCACGTCATTCAGGCCGAGCAGGCGGCTGAGCAGCTGCGGGCCCATGTTGGAGATGGTGGTGCGCATCGGATGCCCCTGCTCGCCGAACACGTCGTAGAAACGCGTCGGGCAGCCGGAGAACTGCGGGGCCTCAAGGCCGAATTCCGGCAGACGCTTCTCGATGAAACCGCTCAGACGGCCGGCCTGGCTGATGCCGGACAGATCTCCCTTCATGTCGGCCATGAAGCAGGGCACGCCCGCCTGGCTGAAGGATTCGGCAAGCACCTGGAGGGTGACGGTTTTACCGGTGCCGGTCGCACCGGCGATAAGTCCGTGGCGGTTGGCCATCTTGCCGACAATGGAGATAGGTCCGTTAGGACCGTGAGCGACATAGAGTCCGTGAGTGGCGTCGTACATAGCAGGTTGAGTTTTTGAATTCTATCGTGTAAATATAGCAAAACTTCAGCTTTTTTGCTAACTTAGCGTCAAATTAAGCAGTACCATGAAACCAGTTGCCAAGCTATTTTCCGCCGTTGCCGCCATCGCCCTGCTCGCTGGCTGTTCTGTGTTCAAACAGGTGGCCGACTCTGTCAGCTCCTCGGCCGGCAGCATCCTCCGCGGAGGCGTCAAGACTTTCACTTACTATAATCTCCCCGAGAATGTCCAGGACCTGCAGGACCTGCCGGAATCCAACCGCAAGGACGCATTTGGCGTCGCCGCGATGACCGTCACGGCCCTCTGCCGCTACGAGACCAGCCCCGAGGAGTGCTTCAAGATGCTCAACTGGCTGAAAGGCGAGGAGCTGCTGACCTCCTACGAGAAGGAGTTCCTGCGCGACCGCCTGCAGGGCAAGGGCTACAAGGCGCGTTCCTACTTCGCCGGCGCCACGCCGGAGAACGGCTATACGCCCTCGATGCCCTACAAGCTGACGCCCGTCAGCAGCCCGTACACCTTCCAGGAAAACGGCTGGGCCACGGTCAGCCTGCGCTCCGGCCACGACGAGAAGCTGCGCGTGATCAAGCTGCGCCAGAAGAAGAGCACCGGCGAATGGTACCTCAATGACATCCAGTGCGTGGATGACGACATCCAGGCGCCGGTTGCCCAGAAGTAACGGACAGACATGGCGCTTGCGCGTGCCTATATATTTCGCGACCGGGAGATCCTGGTCGAAAGGGGAGGCGACGCCGCGAAAGCGGAGAGGATCGCCTCCTTTGTTTCTGAAGAAATCCGCGCTCGTTTCGACGACCGCGTCAGCGGCGGCACGAGCCTGATCCTCCAGTCCGGCACGCCTGCGCCGGATGGCTGCAGTTTTGAGCCGATGCCGGGCTATTTCTATACCCACGACGATGCGGAAATCGCCCTCGCTTCGCGCCTGAAGGCCCTGGGCAGTTGGGTAGAAAACACCCGCTTCTGCCCGTCCTGCGGACAGCCCTTGCAGCTGCACGCCACCGAGACCGCGCTGGAGTGCCCCGCCTGCGGACGGCTCCTCTTCCCGCGCATCGAGCCCTGCATCATCACCCTCATTACGCGGGGCGACGAACTGCTTCTGCTTCGCAACGTCAAGGATACCCGCGGCATCTACGCCTGCCTGGCGGGCTTCGTCGAGGCGGGGGAGACGCTGGAGCAGGCCCTGCGCCGCGAGGTGCGCGAGGAGACCTCGCTCGAGGTGGAAAACATCCGCTACGCCGGCAGCCAGGCCTGGCCCTTCCCGGACCAGCTGATGATGGCGTTCTACGCCGATTACAAGAGCGGCGAGATCAAGATCCAGGAGTCGGAGATCGCCGACGCGCGCTGGTTCCGTCCGGATGCACTTCCGCCTCTGCCCAAGCCCGGATCCATTGCCCGGCGCCTGATACAGAGGCGGATCAGTGAGTTGACGGGAGAATAATTCCCCTTATTTCTTGAATTCGAAGCGGATGTCGGTCGGGATGCCCTCCAGGCTGAGTTTCCGCCGGTCGGCGTCGTAGTTCGCGTTCAACTTGCCGTACTGCGCCACAAACGCCTGGGCGAACTCGCGGTCGCCGGTGGCCTGCGTGCGCAGGACGATCTCGGTGAGGTCGGAGAGCGCCTGCTCCATCTTGGCCAGATCCAGGGTGTATTTGCCCGATTCCTTGCGCTGGAAGACGCCGGCCTCGTCGAGGTAGTTGTAGATGATGATGCCGACCTCGCCCAGGTTGTTGCCCTCGCCGAAACGCTCGGAACGGATCATGGAAGCGAAGAAGGTCTCGAGCGCATCCTCCTTGGTGAAGATGTGCTTGATGTCGAAGTGGTCCTGCAGCCGGCAGAGCAGGAGCACGCCGGCGGCATTGGCTTTCAGGTCCTCGAAGACGGCGGCGCTGCTGCCCAGCGCTTCAGCCACGGTGCCCTTGCCGTTCACGGTCTCCTTCACGCCCAGGCCATGCGCGACCTCGCGGAAGACGATGTGCCAGAAGAAGGCCTCGGAAGAGAGGTGGGCGGCGTTCTCCAACAACTCCTCGCCAGCCGGATGGACGATGTGGTTGTACTTGGCCTTGATGATGTTCTCCAGCACGATGGTGCGCGTGCCGCGGTCCGCCTGCACGTCCTCGTCGAAGGGCAGGTTGAGCGCGATGCGCTTGATGCCCGCATTCGCCAGTCCGGCGTAGTAGAGCGCGTCGCAGGAGAAGATATTGGAGCCCGTGCCGGGCTGGAAAGCCTTGTAGGCGGGGTCGCCGGGGAGTTCGTTCTGGAACTCGGCGATCCGCGAGACATACTGCATCAGCTCGGAGGTCCTTTCTTCGTTCTTCAGCAGGACGTAGGCCTCGTAGGAGCGCTTGCGGCCCAGCAGCTGGTCGTCGGTGGCGCGGTTCGGACCGATCACGAGGTCCATCTTGCTGTCGTCCATGTCGAGCCAGGCGATGGCGCTGTCATAATAGTTGTCGGTCTTCAGGGCGTTCGCCTTGCTCAGGAGGTAGTTCTTGACGCTGGGCTTGATGGTGATGTCGGCGGCTGCCGTGAGGTAGTTGGCGATCCGGTCGATGTTCTCCCGGTAGGCGTCATGGTACCAGACGGCCTGCAGGGAGCCGTCATCGGAGCGGCGCACCAGCGTGTAGGGGCTGTTCTTGTCGGCGTTGTCCCAGGCGTTGAACTCCGCCTCGGTCATGTCGGCCGGATAGAAGCCGGCGCCAGGCAGGCGGTCCGCATAACCCTCGACAAAGGATTTGCCGTCCGCACGGTCCCAGGGGCCGTAGTTCATCTCGGCAAAGGTCTTCTGGGCGGAATCCTGGATGCCGTCCAGGAGGGCCTGCTTGTCGCCGAAATACTGCTGCCAGTAGATGGCGTCCGCCTCGTCGGCGGCAAAGCGGTAGAGGTTCAGCACTTCCTTGCCGTTGTCGGTAATGCCGCTCAGATCCGGTTCCTGGATGGTGACGACGGCGTAATCGGCGACTTTCCTGGCAAGGGGAGATTTCGTGGATTCATTGCAAGATACTGCGGCGACGAGCGCCAGTGCAGCGAGAAAACAGTTCTTATTCATCATTTTGTGTATAAGCGTGAATTGCGGGCGCAAAGATACAAATAATTTTGGCAGGATGGCACTTTAAAGTGTAACGATCAGCTGGCCGGGAGAGGGCTCGGTGAGCGACTCGCAGAAGCCGCGGACCAGCCGGACCGGCAGGTGGTCCTCCGGGAGTTTGTCCAGGATGCTTTCCGTCTGTCCTTCCTGGGTGAAAGTCAGGACGAGCTTGTAGGTTTTCTCGCTGTAATCCACCGTCAGGTGGACGGGACCGGAGAACGGGATGATGCCCGTGAGCGTCTCCTCGACGACGTGCTGCAGGCGCAGGAACACCTTGTCGCCCAGGCCGTATTTGTTGCAGAAGGTTTCGATGCGGCCGAACATGCCGTAGAGGTCGAAGCTCCGGTCTGCCAGCGTGAATTCCAGGGTGCGGATCCTGTTGATGAAGGCGACCGTCGCCGGACGCTGCGGGTGCTCGAAGATCTGCTCGGGCGTTCCCTCCTCATAGATGACGCCGTCGTACATGAAGAAAACGCGCGTGCTGACGCTGCGCACGAACTCCATCTCGTGGCTCACGATGGCCATTGTCATGCCCTGGCCCGCCAGGTGCCGGATCACGGCAAGCACCTCGCTGACCATCGTCGGGTCCAGGGCGGAGGTCGGCTCGTCGAAGAGGATGATCTCGGGATTCATGGCCAGGCAGCGGGCGATGGCCGCGCGCTGCTTCTGCCCGCCGGACAGTTCGCCTGGCAGGCTTCCGGCCTTCTCGCGCAGGCCGACCAGCTGAAGCAGCTCCATCGCCCGGGCTTCCGCCGCCTCGCGGCGCTCGCCCAGCAGCGTCTGCGGACAAAGGGTGATGTTGTCCAGGATGGTCAGGTGCTCGAAGAGGTTGAAATTCTGAAATACCATGCCCATCTTGCGGCGGAGCCGGTTCACATCGGCGTTCCGGTCCAGGATGTCCACCCCGTCGATCTCAATCTGACCGCCGGACGGCTCCTCCAGGCGGTTCAGGCAGCGCAGGAAGGTGCTCTTGCCCGTGCCGGAAGGGCCGATGATGGAGATCACTTCGCCTTTGGAGATCTCACAGTTCACATCGCGCAGCACGGCGAGTTCCCGGCCGGCGTTGTTGAATACTTTGCTGAGGTGTTTGACGGTTATCATGGCGGATTACTTCTTCTTCGAAATGACGCTTCTCTCCAATGCGTTCAGGGCACGGGCGGAGAGGCGGGACAGGAGGATATAGATGATGGAGACCAGAATCAGCGGGAAGAACGCGTCGAAGGTGCGGGCACGGACCATGTTGCTTGCGCAGGTCAGGTCGATCACGGCCACGTATCCCACGATCGACGTGCTCTTGATCAGCGAGACGATCTCGCCCTTGAGCACGGGAATGATGCGCCGGAAAGCCTGCGGGAGGGCGACCAGGCGGAAGGTCTGGAACTTGCTCAGACCGAGCGCGGCGCCGGCTTCCCACTGGCCACGGCCCACGCTGAGCATCCCGGAGTGGAAGAGACTGCAGAAGCGCGCGCCGTAGAAGAGCGCAAAGCTGAAAACGGACACCAGCGTGCCGGTGATGTGCGATTTCGCGAAAACGACGTAGCACATCATCAACAGGATGACCAGCACGGGAACGCCCTGTATGGTCTCCGTCAGGAGTTTGACCGTGCCGCTGAGCACCCGTGAGCGACGCATGCGCAGGAAGCAGAATCCCGCACCCAGCAGGATGGAGAGCAGGATGGAGAGCAGGGAAATCTCCAGCGTGACGAGCAGGCCCTGCAGCAGCAGTTTCCAGTGCTGCTCCATGATCAGGTTGGCGTAGATGCTGTCCCTGACGGTCTGCACCAGACCCCGCCGCGCGCCGGCGGCCTCCGGATCCCGGCCGAAGCAGCAGATGCTGCCCTCGAAGTAGGGAATGGTAAAGAGTACCTGCTTGGACCGTTCTTCCGTGACCTGGATGTGAGAAACCAGGGCGTCCACCTTGCCTGTGCTGAGCGAGGGAATCAGGCCGGGCAAATCCGTGATGACGTATTCCGCCCGATAGCCGCCCCAGCGGCAGAAACGCTCCATCATGTCTATCTCCAGGCCGGCCAGCTGCTCGTCCTTCATGAAAATAAACGGGTAGACCAGCGCGACGCCGGTGACGATTGTTTCTCCTTCCGTGTTGACGGGAAGGCGTCTCTGCACCACGGCCATCGAGTCCGGATTGCTCGACCAGTCGCGGAGCCACCGGTCACGCTCGCCGGAGGCGATGAATTCGCCCAGGAACTCGTTGAAACGCCGGCAAAGCAAGGTGTCTTCATGCCGGACCGCCACCGCGGCGTTGCCTTTCAGGTAGCCTGAGAAGCATTTCCTGAGCCCCAGGTCCTTCAGACGGTTGGCGTCGAACTGGATCTCCTGTATCATGGCGAATTCGGCCCGGCCGCTCCGCACGGCGACGGTCAGCTCGCCGATGCCGATGCGAAGCAGTTCAACGCCTTCGTATTTGGACATGTCCAGGTCGATCGAGCTGTTGGCGGTCACGGCCACGGAATGCCCGACGAGGTCTTCCGGCTTCTGCGGGACGAAGTCCTCCTGCGAGCCGGCACACGAGGCCGCCAGCACGCAGAGGGTGAGGAACAGGGCAGGGAAGGCTCTCGTCATAGGCTGCGGTGTTTGGGGGTCAGTCTCCGCTCGATCAGGTCGATCCCTGCGCCGAAGAGCCAGGACAGGATCAGATAGATGAGCGCCACGAGAAGCAGCGGGAAGAAAGCGTCGAAAGTCCGTCCGCGGATGTAATCGCCGGCCTTGGTGAGATCCATGACGGACACGTACCCGACGATCGACGTGCCCTTGATGAGGGCGACCGCCTGGGTTTTATAAAGCGGCAGGCAGCGAAGCAGCGCCTGCGGCAGGACGATGCGGCCGAACACCTGGCGCCGGCTCATGCCAAGGGCGGCACCCGCTTCGCGCTGGCCCTTGTCCACGCCCTCGATGCCCGTCCGGAACACCTCGCTGAAATAGGCGCCGAAGTAGAGCGAGAAGCACACGACGGCGATCTGTACCTTGGAGAGGGGAGACGCGGCGAAGAGTACGTAGAAGGAGACCAGCAGTAGGATGAGCAGCGGCAGACTCCGCATGAGTTCGATGTAGGTGCCGGCCGTCCCGGACAGGACGCGGTTGCGGGACATGCGCATCGCGCAGAGGGCGGCGCCCCACAGCGTGGCGAACAGGATCGCGAACAGGGACACCTCCAGCGTCATGCCCAGACCGTCCAGCAGCACCCGCCAGCGGTCCTCCGTGAGGAGATTCGCCTCAATGCTTGCGCGTAAACGTCCGCCGATGAGATACATGCTGGATGATTCTGTGTGGTCAGTATGCAAATCTAATTATTTTTTACGCAAATCAGATAGATTAATTGCTATATTTGCAGACAGTACAACGCATTTTTAATAACAAGTAGTTTACCTTATGAAAAAAGTATTATTGCTGCCAAGCCTTCTGGTTTTCTCCGTGCTGGGCCTCTCGGCTCAGGAAACCATTTCCGTGAACTTCCAGGGCGAAAAGCCCAACATCAGCGACTTCGCGTGGGCGTATGTGAACTATGAACTCGCTCCGGCAGAGGACGAGGATGAGGAAGAAGGCGAGGGGTTCTACAACGAATCGATCGGCGCCGTCAAGAACGCGATGGAAAAGCAGCGCGCCAACAAGGCGCAGGAGCCGGGCGTGACCCTCTCCATCGACCAGCGCAACGGTTTCGTCCTCTATGAATGGAAGGATCCCGACAGCAGCAACCGCCTGCGCGTCGAGATGTGCTACTGGAACGAGTCCGACGGTAAGCACAAACTCTTTGCCTGCGGCGTCTATTACTTCGACGGCGACAAATACAGCACCGGTCAGTTCGACGGCCTGACCTTCTACCGCTACGACAACGCCGCCAAGACGATGACCTATGCCGACGATCTCGGCTTTGATGTGGAATACAGCACCGAGGACGGCGCCTGGGTCACCTACGACCTGCCGCGCTCCGGCAAGAACATCACGGTCACCTACTGGTACGACAACGGCTCCAAGAAGCAAAAAACCCTGCAATTCGACGGCCGGCGCTTCAGCTTCTAATTAATTTTTACACTTTTTGCCAACCTTTCGCCGGGTTGGTCCGTCTAACAGTTGAAACCACCTCGGAAAAGTGGAAAATTCAACTGTTAAACAATTAAACTATACCCTGCCATGTTAACTGAAATCATTGTCCCTATCTTCGTGTGCGTCATCCTTCCCGTCGCCGTGGTCTTTATCGTCGGCCGCACCAAGCAGAACGAGATCAACCGCAAGACCGAGGTCATGATCAAGGCCATCGAGAACGGCGCCCAGATCGATCCGGAAATGTTCAAGTCCACAGAGCCTGCGCCGAAGGCCCCCAAGACCCTCAAGCAGGAGCTTGTCGAGAAGCTGACCGGCGGCTGCGTGGTCACGCTGATGGGCGTCGCCTTCCTGGCATTGTACTGCATCGACCGCTTCGTGCCCGGCGCCCATATCATGTTCGGCAGCTGGCTGCCCGTAGCCGGTGGCGTGATGCTGGCGGTCGGCATCGGCCTGCTGGTCTCCTACTTCGCCAGCAAGAGCCTCCTTGCGGACGAGATCAAAGCTGAAGAAGAAGCCCTGAAGAAGTAAGTTCATGACCCGGGAGCGGTTCATCGACCTCGTCAGAGCTGAGCAGGAGCCCCTACGGCGGTTCCTGCTTGGGCTTTGCTGCGGCGACGGCGCCCTGGCGGACGACATCGCGCAGGATGCGCTGGTGCGCGCCTACGTAGCCTCCGGCAACTTCCTCGGACTGAGCAAATTCAGCACCTGGCTCTTCCGCATCGCCTACAACTGCTACATCGACCATTGCCGCAAACCCGGGCGCGAGCACGCCGCGCTGGAGAGCCGGGAAGCGCTCGCCGTCGCGTCCGGCGACGCCTCCGACAGCCGCTTCCGCTACCAGCAGCTGTACCAGGCGCTGGAGCGCATCCCGGAGAAAGAGAAGGTCGCCATCGTCCTCTTCTACTTCGAGGACAAGAGCATCAAAGAGATATCGGCCATCCTGGACATGCCGGCCGGTACCGTCAAATATCATTTATCATCAGGAAGGGGACACCTCAAACAGTATATCCGATTATGAGCGATCTTGAACAATATCTCAAAGACCACAAGCCCGTGGTGAAGGACGATCCGACCTTCCTGCTGGAGGCGCAGCGCCGCATGGATGCCGTGTCGGGCATCAAGGGCGAAGTGGACCGCCAGCGCCGCCATGGCCGCCGGTCCCTGATCATCGCGCTGTGCACGGGGCTTCTCGCTGGCGTGGCCGTGAGCGCCATCGCCTTCTTCTTCCCGGTCAAGCCCGAATCCGTGGGGCAGGGGATCCTGGACAGTCTGCGCCTCTTCCTGCAGGACTACCGGGAGTACTTCCTGCTACCCACGGCCCTGATCGCCATCGCCCTGGCCCTGGTGCTCTTCAGAAACAAAAAAGGCTCCGTGTGGGGAGCCTTTTGATATCGCTTTTTCGATAGCTATTTCACTGCTACGCAGCGGGTAGGGAGAGCAAGGCCGCTCTCCTGGACGAACATGGCGTATGCCGTAACGTCAGTTCCAAGTTATTAGTATTTCTGCCCGTTATTTTAGTCTTTTTTGGGCAGACGGAGGGGCAGCGCACCCGGCAGGATCTTCAGATGGAACTGGGATCCCGGGAGCTGCTCGCCGTCGAGGTAGATGTCAATCAGGTCTTTGCTGCTGATCGTCACCTCGCGGCCCTGCCGGAAGAGGACCCTTTTCCCGGCCGCCTTGCAGCCGATGTGGTCGCCCTTGCGGTAGTGGGGGATCAGCAGGAGGAGCCGCAGCAGGCTCATGGCCCGGAAGTAACACACATCAATCAGGCCGTCGTCCACTTTCGCCGTCGGCGCACAGTTGAACTCTCCGCCCACCCGATGCCCGTTGGCGAAGGTGCAGAGCACCATCGGGCCGCGGGCGATGCGCTCGCCGTCCACCGTCACCTTGATACGGTTGTAGCGGCTGGTGAGGATGGCATTGATCACGCCCCGCGTGTAAGCCTGGTGGGCGGATTTCCCCTGGGCCACCAGTTCGTTGGCCCGGGAGGCTACCTTGGAGTTGAATCCGATATTGCAGACATTCAGGCAGTAGCTGTCGTTTACCTGAATGACGTCTATAGGTTTTACGGTGCCGGCCAGCATTGCCTTCACGCTGTGGAAATCGTAGCCCGGGAAATTGATGATGAAATCCTGCGTGGCGCCGCCGAAGTAAAGGATGGCGATGGTCTTGTTGGCGCACAGCCTGGCTGCCTGGTCGCTGGAACAGGCATATCCGACCAGCCCGGAAGCCACGCCGTTGATGATGCCGTTGCCGCCGCAGGCTACGAAGCAGACCTCCTCTTCCGGATGCAGGTCACAGTAAAGGCGCACGTAGCGCGTGGCATCGCCTTCGCCCAGGGTGGTATACACCTCGTGCGGATGCGGGTTTTCCTTCAGTTGGAGGTATAAATCCTGATATTGCTGCGCTTTGTCGGCGCGGCCGTTGATGATATAGATGTACTTCATATTTTCACACTCATGATCGTGATGTCATCGCTCTGCGGGTGGCTCCCGGTGAAGCCTTTGACGGACCGGTAAATGTTTTCCACGACGGTCTTCTCATCCCCGTCGGATTCGTTCTGCTTCACGGCCTCCAGCAGCCGCTCTTCCCCGTACAGGGCGAAGGCGTTGTTCTCGGCTTCCGTGACGCCGTCGGTGTAGGCCACCAGACGCGTGCCCGGCTCGAGCTCGATGGATTCGGATTCGTAGGGGAAATTCTCCATCAGGCCGGCCGCCAGGTTGCTCTTGACCTCGAGGAACCGCGGCTCCGTGCCGGGCGTCACGATGACCGGCGGGTTGTGGCCGGCGTTGCAGTAGTCCATATGCCTGGTATTCAAGTTGATTCGACCGATGAAGAGGGTGACGAACATGTCGTTGCTGTTCGTGTCCGCGACGCTGTTGTTGATGCGGCTCACCGATTCGTTCAGCGGCAGGTCCAGGGTGGCCACGAAGTGGAGCATGGCTCGGGTAATCGACATCACCAGCGAGGCCGGGACGCCCTTTCCGCTGACGTCGCCGACGGCGAAATAGAGCACGTCCTCCTTCCGGATAAAATCGTAGAGGTCGCCGCCCACCTCCTTGGCCGGCTTGAGCAGCGCGTGGAGCTGCGGCGGGAAATCGGTGCTCAGCATACCCATCTGGATGGTGCGCGCCACGTTCAGTTCCGACTCCATGCGCTCGTTGTCGCTCCTGGTGGCTTTCATCTGGACGATGTAGTCCGTGATGGAGTTCTGCAGATAGACGAAACTGTCCCGCAGACGCCGCATTTCGTCCTTGCTGGAAATGTCCGGCAGGGAGGCCTTGAAGTTGCCCATGCCCATGTTCATGGCCGACACGGAGAGTTCCGTGATCGGACGTGTCATCCGCCGGATTTCCTTCCGGCACACGAAATACACGATGACCAAGCCCACGACGCCCACGATCAGCAGGCTCAGGACCAGCATCAGCGGGGCCTTGCGGGCACTCTCGTTGGTGATGACATATTGGGACACAAGCCCGATGACGACGTATGAGGCGAAGAAGATAACGGAAACGATACCGATAATCCTCCAGCTCAGGCGGCTAGAAAAGGATCTGTTGTTCACTTGACAGGGTTTTGGGGTTAGTTGGTATTATTTAGATTTTCTTGAAGTCCGAAGCGATAGAATAGGTACTGCCGTCTTCGCGCATGCGAAGGGCTTTCCAGCGCATCATGTCTTTCCTGATTTCAAACTCCCAGGAGATGCTGTTGGATTTTGTGCCGAAGCCGAGATTCCTCCAGCGCATAAAGAGCACGTCGCCGTCGCTGAAATAGTAGCTGTATGCGTCGGCTGACTTCTCCCAGGAGCCGTCAGCGTTCTGACGATAATAATTGTAGGTACCATCCTGCAGGAATTCGAAACGGCATCTCTTGCCGTCCGGCAGTCCGGAATCGTCATCACGCAGTTCGTCGCCTTCCCAGGTGCCGATGATGGCCTGGCTGTAGTCAACGTCGTCCCGGAGGAATACGCCGGAATACTCTTCATACAGCGTGTCCAAGCCAATGAATTGCGTGACTTTGCAATCACAGATCATCATGTCGTCATAGAGGGACCGGATGCGCATCACGACGTTATATGATATTTCGTCATTCAAGCGACCGTTTAACGTGACGTTTTCTCCGTTGATTTGGATATCAACCGGCACTTTTTGGGCCCATTCCCCGGTGTCCTCCATAGAATCCAACAGCATGCTGACGTAGGCCTTTGTGGAAGAAGTGAAGGTGATGACGTACCCACCGTCGGTCGGAACGTCCTGATTGTTAGCCTGTACCAACACCCATTTGCCTTGGAGTTGTGCTGACATGGAGACATGTTCGATGTCGCAGCCGGTAAAGAAGAACACGGCCAGAAGGGCCGCGATGAATAGGGCTTTTACTCTCATAATCCTAGTGTTAATAAGTGGTTGTTCAGTGGTCTACTAATGCAAATATAGTATTTTTTATAAAAAACCGGCTGTGCATCGTCCTTTTACGGCTGTAGGAAAATAAAAAACGCCCACATCGTGGACGTTTTATTGGTTCCGTGAAGCGGATCCTACCGCGCGTATTCCAATTCTACGGAGTAATCCGTGATCAAGCGCAGCACCGGGCTGCTATCTCCGATCATATGTTTCTCGAAAGAAGCGAGGGGTGTGCCCGGCGTGTAGCTGAACTCGTATCTGGCGCTTGCCGGAGAGGAGGTGATGCTTGAGGGCAGGTTCTTGCTCAGGCAGTCAATCCCTTCATAGTCGAAGATGATGCCTCTGTCCGGGATGACCAGGTAAACGAAGCCATGCAGCGGGTTGACGGCCGTGCTGTATTCGTAGTTGTACTGAAACTCTTCGGTCTTGTCCCCGTCATGCGTCGTCCGGGTGGTGCTGACGACGTTGCCGTCCTGCCAGGTGTAGGTGCGGGTGATCTTCTTGCTGATCTCCTCCTCGCCGGGGAAGTGGTTCCAGGACTCTTCTTCGATGCGCTTCAACAGGCCGTCCTCCCAGGTGTAGATGAGGGTCTGGGTAGAAACCAGCACTCCGTCGTGATCCTTTATCGCTCCTTCGCAGCGGGCAAGCAGTCCTTCGGCGTCGTAGGACAGGGTCCGGCTGAAATCCGAGTCGCTGTCGCAGATGATGCGGCAGACACGGCCGTATTCATCATAGTTGAAGGAGTAGAAACGGTCATAATTGTGGTCCTTCATGCTTTCAAGACGGTCACCTTCCCAGGTGAACTCGTGCGCCAGGTGGCGGGGGTTGTCCTTTTTTACCAAGACTGTCCATTCTTTCGTGACGGGATTCAGCGTTTCCGTCTTGAAGGAAGTGGTCTCGTAGATGTTCGTGATCTTCTGATCGGGGAGCGTACTGGGATAACGTTTCCTGCCTTCCTTGTCGCAGGCAGCGAAAACAAGCACTGCCAGGGCCAGAGAGATGGCAGTAATTCTTCTGTAATTCATATGATAGACGTTTAATATATAACTGTATTATACTAATGGGGCTGCAAAGTTATAAAAAATAAGTGATACAGTCGTTTGATGAATAAAATGAATTCTTTGTATCTTTACGGCGGCATGACACATCCTAAAATTAATAACCTGTCTGTGATAATATGAAGAATCCAGCACGAATCATGATTCCATTTCTTGTTTTATCGGCCTGTTCGACCGCGCCCAAGGACAGGACCATCGTCTTTGACGGGATTGAGAACGCCCGCGAACTGGGCGGGCTGGTGATGCAGGACGGCCGGACCATACGCGCCGGGAGGCTGGTCCGCTCCGGAGAACTTTCGGCGGCATCTGACCATGATGTATCTGTCCTGAAAGAGCGTTTCGCCTTGAGCGATGTCTTCGATTTCCGCTTCGAGCAGGAGCGCAGCCGCAAACCGGACCGGGAAATGGACGGCGTCCGGAATACCTGGCTTTCCACCCTCCCGCAGACCTTCCTGGCGGCATTTTCTTCCGGCCGTGCGGACAGTACCACGGTCCTGTCCGCCAACCTTCTGGAAGCGCTGGCCTCGTATGCATTCCTGCCCCAGGCGCAGGAACTGGCCAACCAGATGTATCCGGCCATCGTGTCCGATACGACGTCCCAGCGCCGCTATGGCGAATTCCTCCACGGCGTCCTGGATGCCGAAGGTGGCGCGCTCTGGCACTGCTCCCAGGGCAAGGACCGCTGCGGATGGGGATCGGCGTTCGTCCTGGCCGCGTTGGGCGCCAGCCGCGAGACCATCGTGGAAGATTTCGCGCTGTCCAATGTCTCGTACGAAAAAACCGTCGAGACCGTCTCGGCCACCATCGTTGAGAGAGGCGGCGGCGAGCCGGAACTGGCGTTCATCCGCGCGATGGTCGGCGTGAACGTGGAGAACTTCGAGCACACGCTGGACCTGATCGATTCGCAGTACGGCTCCCTTCCGGCCTACCTGGAGAAGGCCCTGGGCTTCTCCGCCGCGGAGCAGGAAAAGATGAAGGAGAAGTATCTGCACTGAAAAATGACCATGAAAACCTTTCTCAAGATACTGACCCTGTTCATCGCCATCGGCGCCATTGGCGGAGCCGTCATGATGTGGACAGACCCTTCCGGGATCAGCTGGGGAGGGGAGCCGATGCTGGATCTTCTTCGCGCCAGGATGCCATGGCCGGACATTTTCTTCAAGGATTTCTTCCCGTCCGGCTGTGTCCTTCTGGCTGTGAACGGTCTCCCGCAGCTGCTCTCCGCCATTCTGCTCTTCAAGAACCACCGGCTGGCCTTTTGGGCCTGCTTCGCCAGCGGCATCATTCTGATGCTCTGGATAGTTCTGGAATGGTTCATCTGGGGATTTGTCGCCCTCAGCAACATCTTCTTTGCACTGGGCCTGGCCGAGAGCGCCGCTGCCTGTTACTGCATCAGGAAGTCTCGTTAAGCTTCCGCTCCACCTTAATCTGCGTACTCTCCATATTCGCATCCGATATTGCGGGCGCTGATACGGTCGACAAGCGTACCGTCTGGGGAATAGAGCTGAACGGTACCAACGCCGTTTCCGCCGTTCCAGAGCCTGCGGTGGCGCCTGGCTCCGTCCGGAGACTCATAGTTGACCAGCAGCATGTCCTTCTTCTCGCAGGTCACATCCGTGACCATGCGACCGGAGCTGCTGCGCTGCTCGACATGCCAGATAACCTGCGTGTCCGTCTCCCGGCAGTCAAAGTCCGTGTGGACGAGGGTCCAGGCCTTGGAAAAGTTGAATTCATAGGGCACGCCCTCATACCAGAAGGCGGAAAGCAGTTTGCGCGGCAGCGCCAGCGGCCCCACTTTCGGTCGCCCGCCGCCGATATCGAAGACGCTGTCCGAGAGCCGCCTGCCCGTGATCTCGCTGGTCAGGTTGCAGGAGGAGAGCCATACCCACGGAGAGGTGAAGTCCTTGCCCCAGTTCTTGTCAGCATAGCCGTAGCAATCTTCCCGACGCACGAGGAAGCGGCGTCCGTTCCAGACCACCTCGCCTTCGTAGGCGGATTTCATCCCTTCCGCGTGCCAGAACATCTCGAATGCCTCTGCGGTGCGGAACACTTTGTCGGCACCGAAGCCGACGTTGAAGGCAACCTGCTTGCTGATGCGGAGGTCCCAGGACATCTCTCCGTCAGCGCACATCCACTCGGGATGCTCCGCCGCGCCTTCCACGCGGACATGTCCGCGGGTCTCGGTTTCCGTCAGGAAACAGTCGTCCGCCTTGATGCTGAAGGGCACGCCCCAGTCCAGCTCGATCCGCTTCCAGCCGAAGAAGCGGTGCAGCTGCGCCGCGTCCGCGCCCCAGCTTCCTGCCTTCACCATCAGGTAGGACGGCTTGATCCCGGCAGCCTTGTTTTCGGGCAGTTGGCCGAAAACAGGCTCCTCGCCCCCGGATGCAGGGTTGCAGAGAAAGAATTCGATGAAAAAAGTCTTCTCTTCTCCGGTCAGGGCATCGTGCCCGGTGAAAGAATGCCACCACCAGTCATACCCCTGTTGGGCCTGTGCGCCAAAGAGCTGGCAGGCATCGCGAGAAATGTCGTGTTTGTTGAATCCAGTCATGATCATAGTTTATTTCCGTGTATAAAATCAAGGGAGATAAGCCACGTGATGAGTCCGGCTACGACGAATGAGACGACGGTGGAGAGCGTGCCGATGAAGAGGAACTTGAGAACCGGGGGCATCACGAGGCCATCGAATGCGAATTGGAGGCACACCATCAGCGGAAGGTGAACGATGTACACCCACATGGTCTGGGCGCAGCACCAGGAGACAAAACGGTTGCTCCTGTTCAACCCTTCCCGGAAGAGCCAGATGAGGCCGAAGCTGATGGAAATGCTCATCATGGACTCATAAAAACCGAAACAGGTTCCGACAAAGTGGTCCCACGGGCCGCCAGCGCGAAGATAGTTGCCGATGGCAAGAAGGCCTCCCGCTACAAGGCAGGCAAGTCCTGTCTTCTTGTCCATCCTTTCGAAGAAATCGCAGCGGCTGGCGAAGAGGCCCAGGACAAACATGATCACATACTGGCCGTATCTGGCGGGCTCGAAGAAGAGTATGTGGCCCAGGCCTACCCAGTAGTCCTGTGCGTAGAAATGACGCACAATCTGAACAATCGCGCCCATGCCGAGTGCTACTGCCAGCAGCAGCCAGATACTTGGCCCCTTCTTCGCAAAAGAAAAAGGAGCCGGAAAGAGCAATCTGAATATGGTATAAAGCAAGGAGAAGAACAAAAGGTTCTCCAGGAACCACATATGTGCTATCTCAAAACGATGTACAAGGCAGATCGAAATCAGCGCCGTCATCAGCACGCAAGGTATTCCGAGATGGACAAGTTTCTTCCCGGCAAACCGTGCCGGGCCCTGCTTGTCATAACTCTTGGGAACAAAATATCCTGCAATCAAAAAGAAAAGCCCCATGAAGAACGACGCGTTCGTGGACAGGAAATGCCATATTCCGGGCAGCAACATCGAATCATCTGAAAAATGATAAGGCCAGTAACTGCCTGGCATATGAGGCTGCGCCGCATGATGAAAAATCACCAGAAGCGTAAGAAACAACTTAAGGTTGTCCAGATATACTTGTCTTTTCATGCCCAGATCAAACGAAATGCAAAGTTGCAAAAAGATTTGGAAATAGCCACCCGAAAAGAGAATCCGCTCAAGTGCGAATGCTCCGAAGTAATTCAAATGGATGGAAAATGACAGGGTGGACAGACTTCTGTTTCTTTGAGTATAAAGAAGAATAACATCGACCAGTGCTCAGGTGCATTCTGTATCTCAAAAGACAAAGCGGTTATTCGGTCCGACTGGGACCAGAAGTGGGACGGGAAAGAAAAAACCCGCTCTGTCTGAGCGGGTTCCTGTGGTGCTTGGAAGAAAGTGTATTAGGGTGTAATACGATGTATTACAGGAAGGTTGGCAGGTGATATGCTACAGGCTTGATATTTGTTGGGATAAGCGTTTGGATTGAATACCGCCCTTGGATGACCTTTCGCGACCGCATATTCCTTACATGGCGCTATGGTAAAGCGCAGTTGCTCATCGGCGCTGTGTACAACCTGGTGTGCATGAGCTTCCTTTTGAGTGAAATATCCTACACGTTCTTTGTGGATTGCTTTATCATGAAGGTGGTGGTGACGGCTATCATCATGTATCTGGCAAGTAAATTCCAGGACCGGGATTCCATCTTCTTCTACATCAATCTAGGGCTTTCGCGCCGGAAACTGCAGGTTAGCGTGATTCTGGCCGATTTCCTTGCACTTTCCATTCTGCTCACAACTGCACTGTTTTTCCATGGATAAGCATCGGCTCATAGTGGACAGTGTGGTGGTCCGGTTCGGGGAGAAAACGGTCCTGAGCGGCGGATATATCACTTCCGAGACGGGGATAGTAACGGGTCTGCTGGGTCGGAACGGTGCCGGCAAGTCCTGCATGTTCCGCGCGCTGATGGGTGGTTTGAAGGTGGAGAATGTGATGGTGAGTATCGATGAGAAGCCCGTTAACCGTCAGATTATCGGCCAATCCATCAAGTATTTGCCGCAGGGGAGACTGATTCCGGAGGGAATGAAACTGCACCGGGCATTTGACCTCTATGGCGTGAACTACTGGACCTTTGTCAATCGTTTCCCGAAATTCTCCCGGCATTATGATTCGCCCATCTACGAACTCTCCGGTGGCGAGGCAAGGCTGGCCGAACTGTATCTGATCCTGCACAGCGACGCCCCCTTCTACATCCTCGACGAGCCCTTCACCCAGGTTGACCCGGTGAATATTGAAGATGTCAAGGCCATGATCCGCGAACGCGCCAAGGATCACGGCGTCATCATTACTGACCATAATTACGACGCAATCTCCAGGGTGGCCGACAACCTCTTTGTCATTGCCGATGGTTACACCAACCAGGTCCGTAGCCGGGAAGACCTAGTGCGGAACGGATATCTGAGAGCGTGATAGCCGAATTTCTACAATTTTACTAAAAAAGCCGGCTTGAATTACGACAAAAATCCCAAACAGTGCCACAATTGGGCTTAGAACAGCGACAAAATAATACCCCACGGTAGACCTCAGTAGAGAAACGTGGGTCTTGCCAAAACTGAGAACAAAAGTGAGAATAAAAAGAAAAACCCGCTCAGATTGAGCGGGTTACCGTGGTGCTGGGAAGAATCGAACTGCCGACACAAGGATTTTCAGTCCTTTGCTCTACCATCTGAGCTACAGCACCAGTTGCGTTTTGGGATTGCAAATATAGGAACTGTTTGGGAAACCACCAAATTTAATTTGGATTCCGTGCACAAAAAATGGCAGTTTCCGGCACGGAATGCGGATTTTTGCATATCTGTGTACAAAAAGGGGTGCTTTCGATCACGGAATTCGCTTTCTATGAGTGCTGGCCGGCAAGGATAACGCCCGCGAGAATCAGGGCGGAGCCGATGGCGCCGGCGGGGGTGAGGCGTTCGCCGAGCAGGATCATGGCGGAGATCAGGGTGAAGACGGGGTTCAGGTACACGTAGTTGACAGCGGTGATGTTGCCGAGCCGGGCCGTCACCATGTTCCAGGCCACGAAGCAGGCGAGGGAAGCGCACAGGCCCAGGAAGAGCAGGTTTCCCCAAACCACCGGCTGCGCGAACAGTTCCAGCGGCGCGAAACCGTGCCCGAGCAGGAAGGGGAGTATCGTCAACAGGCCGTAAAAGAAAACCTTACGCGTAGCGAAGAGCGCACCGTATTCTTCGGTGATCTTGCCGATGAACAGGCTGTACAGCGCCCAGCAGAGGGCCGCTCCGAGGGCGAGCAGGTCCCCGCGCAGCGACACCTGGACGCGCTGCCCGTCGAACATCATCAGCGCCATGCCGCCGAGGGCCAGAAGCGTGCCCAGCGCGAGCATCCACCCGGAACCGATGCGCTCCATGGCATCGGCGAAGCGGTCGCGCCGGAAGCGCCTGTAAATCAGGGAGAAAAGCGCCGTGAAGAGCGGAGCGCTGCACACCAGGAAGGACACGTTGCTTGCCTGGGTGTAGGCCAGTGCCGTGTTCTCCGTGAGGAAGTAGAACGATCCGCCCGTCAAGCCCAGGAAAACGAAAAGGAGCTCGTCCTGCCAGGAGCGGGCGAGGAGGGTGAGAGATGCCCGATCAGGTCGGGCATGACGGGCTCGTAAAACAGATAGGACTAGGATGCCGAGGTAGGCGACCGAGAAGCGGACAACAAAGATTTCCGCAGGATCCAGTCCTGCGGAAATCAAGGTCTTGGTGCTCACGAAGGTCAGGCCCCAGATGGCCACGACAACGAGCGCCAGCAGATGCCAGGGGAGCCTGCTAGTACTCATCCCAACTCTTGATGCTGATCTCGTCCTGCGGGACAGCGCAGAAGGCACGTATATAGGCCGTGGCCAGGCGGCTGTTGGTGATCAGCGGCACGTTGAAGTCGATGGCCGCGCGACGCATCTGATATCCGTTACTGAGTTCGCTGTGCGTGAAGTTCTTAGGGATATTGATCACAAGTTCAACTTCATGTTTGCGGATCAGGTCCAGAGCTGCCGGAGCGCCAAACTTCTCTTCGTTCGGCCAGAGGGCCTGAATGGCCGGGACACCATTCTCATTCAAATACTTGGCCGTGCCGCCCGTCGCGTAGATCGTATAGTTCTTATCCGACAGCAACTGACAAGCGCTCAGCAGGTCAGCCTTCTGGACCGGGTTGCCGGAAGAAATCAGGATGGACTTCTGCGGGATGCGATGTCCCACGGAAAGCATGGACTTGAGCAGGGCCTCATTGATGTTGTCGCCGATGCAGCCCACCTCGCCGGTGGAAGCCATGTCCACGCCCAGCACCGGGTCCGCCTTGCCCAGGCGGGCGAAGGAGAACTGGGAGCACTTGACGCCCACGTAGTCCAGCTCGAAGGGGTCGATGTCGATCTTCTCCGGACGCTGGCCGAGCATACAGCGCGTGGCCAGGTCGATGAAGTTCACTTTCAGGACCTTGGATACGAACGGGAAGCTGCGGGAGGCGCGCAGGTTGCACTCGATCACCTTGATGTAGTTGTCGGTGGCGAGGAACTGGATGTTGAACGGACCGGTGATATGGAGTTCCGCGGCGATGGCCGCGGCGGTCTTGCGGATCTTGGCGGCAGTGATGCCGTAGATCTTCTGCGGAGGGAACTGGATGGTGGCGTCGCCGGAGTGCACGCCCGCGAACTCGATGTGCTCGGAAATCGCGTAGGCGATCACCTTGCCGCCATCGGCCACGGCGTCGCATTCCAGCTCCTTGCAGCGCTGCATGAAGGAACTGATGACGACCGGATGCTCCTCGGAGACCTCGACGGCCATGTCGAGGAAGATCCGCAGGTCTTCCTTGCTGTAGCAGACGTTCATGGCGGCGCCGGAGAGCACGTACGAGGGACGTACGAGCACCGGGAAGCCGACTTCTTCGACGAACTTGTCCACGTCGGCCATCGTCGTCAGCTCACTCCAGCGCGGCTGGTCGATGCCCAGCTTGTCCACGATCTGGGAAAACTTGTTGCGGTCCTCCGCCCGGTCGATGTCGTGCGCCGTGGTGCCCAGGATGTGGACGCCGGCACGCATCAGGGGCACGGCCAGGTTGTTCGGAATCTGGCCGCCCACGCTCACGATCACGCCGTAGGGCTTCTCCATCGCGCAGATCTCCATCACGGTCTCGAAACTCAGTTCGTCGAAATAGAGCCGGTCGCAGACGTCGTAGTCGGTGGAGACGGTCTCGGGGTTGTAGTTGATCATGATGGCCTTGTAGCCGCTGCTGCGCAGGGTATTCAGGGCATTCACGCCGCACCAGTCGAACTCCACGGAGCTGCCGATGCGGTAGGCGCCGGAGCCCAGGACAATGACGGTGTTGGAGCCGTCCTCGAAAGAGACATCATCCGTCTCGCCGTTGTAGGTCAGGTACAGGTAGTTGGTCGAGGAAGGGAATTCCGCGGCCAGCGTATCGATTTGCTTGACGTGCGGGCGCAGGCCCAGGAAGGCACGTAGTTCGCGCACCTTGGCCTCAGGAGCCCCGGTCAGGCGGGAAATCTGGACATCAGAGAAGCCCTGGCACTTGGCTTTCTTGAGCAGGTCGAAGCTGATGTCGGTCAGCTTGCGGCAAGCGCCGAGCTCATGGTAGGTTGCGGCGATGCCGGCCAGCTTGCAGAGGAACCAGCGGTCGATCTTGGTCAGCTCGTGGATGCGGTCCACGGTGTAGCCGGCCTCAAAGGCGGCGGCGATGGCGAAGATACGCGTATCGGTCGGCGTCTTGAGCGCCTCGTCCAGATCGCTCCCGTTGAACGGCTTGTTGCACACGAAGCCATTGGCGCCCTGTCCGATCATGCGCAGGCCCTTCTGGATGGCCTCTTCGAAGCTGCGGCCGATGGCCATCACCTCGCCGACACTCTTCATGCTGGATCCGATCTCGCGGGACACACCTTTGAACTTGGCCAGATCCCAGCGGGGAATCTTGCAGACCACATAGTCCAGGGCCGGCTCAAAGAAGGCCGGTGTGGTCTTGGTCACGGAGTTCTTCAGCTCGTAGAGGCCGTAGCCGAGGCCGAGCTTGGCGGCGATGAAGGCGAGGGGATAGCCCGTAGCTTTGGAGGCCAGGGCGGAAGAACGGCTCAGTCGGGCGTTCACCTCGATGACGCGGTAGTCCTCGCCGTCCGGGCTGAACGCATACTGCACGTTGCACTCACCGACAATGCCGACGTGGCGGACGATGTCGATGGCAATCTTGCGCAGATAGTGATATTCATCGTTGGTCAGGGTCTGCGAGGGAGCGACCACGATGCTCTCGCCGGTATGGATGCCGAGCGGGTCGAAGTTCTCCATGTTACAGACCGTGATGCAATTGTCGTAGCGGTCGCGGACGACCTCATACTCAATCTCCTTCCAGCCGCGCAGCGACTTCTCGACGAGCACCTGCGGGGAGAAGGAGAAGGCCTTGCGGGCCACCACGTCCAGTTCCGTCTCGTTCTCGCAAAAGCCGGAGCCCAGACCGCCCAGTGCGTAGGCGGCGCGGATGATGACCGGGTAGCCGACCTCACGCGCAGCGGCGCGGGCCTCTTCGAGGTTGGCTGCGGCGTGGGATTTGATCGTCTTCACGCCGATCTCATCCAGGCGCTCCACGAAGAGCTCGCGGTCCTCGGTGTCGATGATGGACTGTACCGGGGTGCCGAGCACTTGCACGTTGTTCGCCTCGAGGATGCCGCTCTTGTAGAGTTCCACACCGCAGTTGAGCGCGGTCTGGCCGCCGAACGAGAGCAGGATGCCCTGCGGCTTCTCTTTCTTGATGACCTTCTCCACGAAGAAGGGGGTCACGGGCAGGAAGTACACCTTGTCGGCAACGCCATCGGAGGTCTGCACCGTGGCGATGTTGGGGTTGATGAGGACCGTCTGGATGCCCTCCTCGCGGAGGGCTTTGAGGGCCTGCGAGCCGCTGTAGTCGAATTCGCCGGCCTCGCCGATCTTGAGGGCGCCCGAGCCGAGCACCAGAACTTTCTTTATGTTGGAGTCGATCATAATCTGGAAATAAAGTCGTCAAAGAAGAATTCCGTGTCCACCGGGCCGCTGGAGGCCTCCGGGTGGAACTGGGCGGAGAAGAAGGGCTTGGAAGTGTGGCGGATGCCCTCGTTGGTGCCGTCGTTCATATTGACGAAGTACGGCTCCCAGCCCTCGGGCAGGTGGCTGTCGTCCACCGCGAAGCCATGGTTCTGCGAGGTGATGAAGCACTTGTCCGTACCCGCCTGGCGTACCGGCTGGTTGTGGGAGCGATGGCCGTATTTCAGTTTATAGGTGGAGGCGCCGGCAGCGATGCTGAGCAGCTGGTTGCCCATGCAAATACCGCAGATGGGCTTGTCGCCCTCCAGGGCCTTGCGGATGTGCTCCACGGTCACACCGCAGAGCGCCGGGTTGCCGGGGCCGTTGGAGATGAACAGGCCGTCCCACTCAAGCTGGTTGAAATCGTAGTCCCAGGGCACGCGGATCAGCTCCACGCCGCGCTGCACCAGGCAGCGCAGGATCTGATGCTTGACGCCGCAGTCCACCAGGACCACCTTCTTGTCGCCCTGCCCATAGCGGATCACTTCCTTGCAGCTGACGATGGCCACCTGGTTCTCCAGGTTGGGATCGGGGATCTTCCCGACGGGCTCCGCACCTTCCGGCACGATCTGGCCGAGCATGGCGCCCTCCTCGCGGATCATTTGCGTCAGCGCGCGGGTATCGATCCCGCAGATGCCGGGAATCTTCTGCTCCTGTAGCCAGTCGCTGAGGCTCTTGACGGCGTCCCAATGGCTGTATTCTTCGCTGTAATTGGCGATGATCAGGCCGCGGACGTGAATCTTCTCGGACTCAAAGGTCTTGCAGATGCCGTCGGCGTCCACTTCCATGGGCGGGATGCCGTAGTTGCCGATAAGGGGGTAGGTGACGCAGAGGATCTGGCCGGAATAGGAGGGGTCCGTAAGGCTCTCGGGATAGCCCACCATCGCCGTGGAGAAGACCACTTCTCCATTGCAGGGGCCGTCGTAGCCGAAGCTCCAGCCTTCCATTTTCCGTCCGTTCTGCAGGACGAGTGTCGCTTTTTTGCGTGTTGCCATAGTTTTTTATTTCCAATTGGACGCCGCATCCATCAGCGCGGCGATCTTATCATTACAAAGGTTTCCCAGGCTGCCCAGGTGCGTGTGCCCCAGGTCGGAGGCCTTGAGCGTAGATTTGTCGCCTCCGCTGTAGCGGAAGCGGCCCTCGTTCACCTCGATGCCCACCTGCCTGTAAGCCTCACGGAAGGGCGTGCCCGCAAGCGTGCGGCGGTTCACTTCTTCGACCGTGAAGAGGTAGTCGTATAGCTTGCTGTCGAGGATCTTCTCGTTGACCTCGATATGCTGAAGCATGTAGTCCGTCATCTGCAGGCACTCGTGCATCAGCTCCAGGGCGGGGAAGAGGATGTCCTTGAGGAGCTGGTAGTCCCGGTGGTAGCCGTGCGGCATGTTGCTGCAGAGCAGGGCGATTTCGTTCTCGCAGGAGAGGATGCGGTTGCACTTGCCGCGGAGGATCTCCCACACGTCCGGGTTCTTCTTGTGCGGCATGATGCTGGAGCCCGTGGTCAGCTCGTCCGGGAAGTGGATAAAGCCGAAATTCGGGCACATGTACATGCAGCAGTCGGCTGCGAATTTATTGAGCGTCAGTGCGATGCCGCCCAGGGCGGAAGCCACGGCACGCTCGGTGCGCCCGCGCTGCATCTGCGCCGCGACGCTGTTGTAAACCGGGGAGTCGAAGCCCAGCAGGTCCGTTGTCATCTGGCGGTCGAGGGGGAAGGAATTGCCGTAACCGGCGGCGGAGCCGAGCGGGTTGCGGTTCACCATCTTATAGGCACCGCCCAGGACGTACATGTCGTCCACGAGCGCTTCGGCATAGGCACCGAACCAGAGACCGAAGGAAGAAGGCATGGCCACCTGCGCGTGCGTGTAGCCAGGCAGGAGGACCTCCTTATGCTGCTCGCTGAGGCCCTGCAGGGTGCGGAAGAGCACGAGCACTTCCTCGCGCACGCCCTTCAGCTCGTCGCGCAGGAAGAGCTTCAAGTCCACGAGCACCTGGTCGTTGCGGGAGCGGCCGGAGTGGATTTTCTTGCCCATCTCGCCCAGTTCGCGGGTGAGCAGCAGCTCCACTTGCGAATGGATGTCCTCGACGTCCGGCTCAAGCACGAAGTCGCCCTGCTCGATGCGCTCCGCGATGCGGGCGAGGGCGGCGTCGAGCGCCTTGAGCTCGTCGGCGCCAAGCAGGCCGATGTGCTCGAGCATCTTGATGTGCGCGCGGGAACCTTGCACGTCGTAGCGCGCCAGGCGCAGGTCGAGTACCCGGTCGTTGCCGACCGTGAAACGATCCACTGCTTCCGTCGCAGAAGTACCTTTATTCCAAAGTGTTGCCATAGAACATCTCAATAAATGCTATATATTTGTCAATGCCCTCCCGGATCTCCTGCGTGCGGATGAATTCGTCCGCCTTGTGGGAACGGGAGGAGTCCCCGGGGCCCATCTTGACGGCATCCACGGGGATGCGCATCCAGTCGGAGGTGGTCGGGGAGGAGAAGGTCTCGATGCCCAGCGCTTCCGCGGTGCGGAGCAGCGGGGAGCCTTCGCGCGTGGCCGAGGAGCGGTTCGCGAGGTTGCGCGCCTGGAGCGTGCTCTTGCAGCGCGCCTGGAGCTCGTCGACGATCTCTTCGTTGGTGTACTGCTCCGTGGGGCGGATGTCCACCACGAAGTGGCAGCGGTCGGGAATGACGTTGTGCGCCTGGCCGGCCTCGATCTGCGTGACGCTCAGGCGGACGTCGCCCATGCGAGGGGAATGCTTCGTGAAACGGTGCTCCCGCAGTGCCTGGATGTCGTCCAGGGCGATGTAGAGGGCATTCACGCCCTCGCCCCGGGCTGCATGGCCGCTGACGCCCTGCGCCTCGCCGTCCAGCACGAGCAGGCCGCGCTCGCTGGTCGCGGCGCGCATCTGCGTGGGCTCGCCCACGATGACCCACTGCGGCAGGGGCCAGCGGCTGTCCGTAGCGAACAGACCGTCGGGCGCGAAGAGCCATCGCGTGCCGTCAGGGCCGCTGACCTCCTCCTCGCGGGAGAGGATCAGCATCAGGTTGACAGGAAGTTCCAGTTCATAAAAATGGCGGAAAGCAGCAATCATTGACACTACACTTCCGCCATCATCGTTGGAACCAAGTCCGTAAACAACATCGGGATCGTTCCCCGAGTCGTACGGGTCGCGGGTGTAGCCATGATTGACGGGAACCGTATCGAGATGAGCATCCAGGGCAATCGTGGGCTTGGACGGGTCGAAACGTCGGTTCAGCGCCAGGAGGTTGCCGCGGACCTCTTCGCACGTGATTCCAAAACCGGCGAGCGCTTCCCGGACGCAGGCGGCCACCGCCGCCTCCTGCCCGGAGAGGGAAGGGATGCGGACCATCTGCCGCAGCAGGGCTATGGAATCTTCGTACAAACTCATATCTTCAATTCTGTGCCGCCCGGCTCCAGCAGGTGGGCGGCGTTCCGGATGACGACCCCGCAGGCACCTTCCCGCAGGGCTGCAAAGGAGTTTTCCAGCTTGGGAATCATCCCTTCTGCGACGCGTCCTTCCGCCTTGAGGCGCTCGAATCCGGCCGGGTCGAGGGAGGGGATGACGCTATTGTCGTCATTCCGGTCACAAAGTACGCCATTTTTCTCGAAACAATAAAATAATTTTGCGCCCAAAGCGACAGAAATTGCAGCGGCCATGGTGTCGGCGTTCGTGTTGAGCAGCTGGCCGGCGCCGTCGTGGTTGATGGCGCTGAACACCGGCACGAGCCCGGCGTCAAGCAACTTCTGGATGAAGGGAACGTTGACGGAAGCCGCCGTGACGTCGCCCACGAAGCCGAAATCCACGACGGTGACGCCGTCGGAGAGGGTTTTCGGGGCGCGCTTGCGTGCGGTCACCACGCTGCCGTCGCAGCCGGACAGGCCGATGGCGTTGCAGCCGTGGGCCTGCAGGCGGGCGACGATGTCCTTGTTGCACCAGCCGGCATAGACCATCGTCACGACCTCGAGCGTGGCCGCGTCCGTGACGCGACGGCCCTCGATCTTGACGGGCTCCTGCCCCAGGGCTTTCTGCACCTGGCTGGCACGCACGCCGCCGCCGTGGACGATGACCTTCGGGCCCGGCAGGGCCGCGAATTCCTCGCAGAAGCGCTCGAGCGCCTGCGGGTCGTCCACCACGTTGCCACCAATCTTGTAGAGACTGATCATAAGCTTTCCAGCATCCGTTTCATCACCACCTGCGCGGAGACGGCGCGGTTGGCCGCTTCCGGGATGACCAGGCTCGTGGGGGCGTCAATCACGTCGTCGGAGACGATCATGTTGCGCCGCACGGGCAGGCAGTGCATGAAGTAAGCGTTATTGGTCACGGCCATGTGGCGGGCATCCACCGTCCAGCCCATGTCCTTGCTCAGGATCTGTCCGTACTGGGCGGGATCGGTCACGCCGGGGCAGCTCCAGTTCTTGGCATAGACGAAGTCGGCGCCCTCCAGGGCCTTCATCTGGTCGTATTCGACGGGCGCGTTGCCGGCAAAGGCCGGGTCGAGCTCGTAGCCGTGCGGGTGCGTGATCACGAAGTCCACGTCCGCCGCGTTCATCCATTCCGCGAAGGAATTCGGCACGGCCTGGGGGAGCGCACGCGGGTGCGGAGCCCAGGTCAGCACCACCTTGGGGCGCTTCTTGTGGCGGTATTCCTCGATGGTGATCAGGTCCGCGAAGGCCTGGCAGGGATGGACCGTGGCCGATTCAAGGCTGATCACTGGCTTGCCGCCGTACTCCACGAACTGCTTCAGGACAGTCTCGCTGTAGTCATAATCCCGGTCCTGCAGGCCCGCGAAGGAACGGATACCGATGATGTCACAGTAGCTGGTCATCACGGGAATGGCCTCGCGCAGGTGCTCGGACTTGTCGCCGTCCATCACCACGCCCATCTCGGTCTCCAGCTTCCAGCTGTCCTGGCCGATGTTGAGCACGATGGGGCTCATGCCGAGGTTGAGCGCCGCTTTCTGGCTGCTCAGGCGCGTCCGAAGGCTGCTGTTGAAGAAGACCAGCATGATGGTCTTGTTCTCACCGAGGTGCTTCCAGGCGAAGGGGGTGGCCTTCACCTCCTTCGCTTCCTCGAGCGCTGCGCCGAGGTCGCCGATGTCGCTGACGTGAAAGAATGATTTCATTATGCGATGACTTCTGAGAATGCTGTGAGGAACCGGTCCGCCTCGGCCTTGGTCAGGCACAGCGGGGCGAGGAGCCGGATCATATTCTGACCGGCCACGCCGGTGAAGATGTGCTTGTCATAGAGGAGCGCCTGGCGCAGGGGAGCGACGCTCTCGTTGAACTCGATGCCGAGCATCAGGCCCTTGCCGCGCACTTCCTTGATGCGGTCGCTCTTCGGGAGCGCCTCCTTGATATAGTCACCGACGGCGAGGGCGTTCGCCATCAGGCCTTCCTTCTCGATGATGTCGAGCACCGCGAGCGCGCCCGCACAGGCCAGGTAGTTGCCGCCGAAGGTGGTGCCGAGCATGCCCTTGCGCGCCTGGAAGCGCGGGGAGATGAGGATGCCGCCGCAGGGGAAGCCGTTGGCGATGCCCTTGCCCATGGTGATGATGTCCGGCTTGATGCCGGCCCACTGGTGGGCGAAGAACTTGCCCGTGCGGCCGTAGCCGCTCTGCACTTCATCGAGGATGAGCACGGCCTTGTACTGGTCGCACATGCGGCGCAGCGCCTGCATGAAGCCGTTGGTCGGCAGGTTGATACCGCCGCAGCCCTGGATGCCCTCGACGATGACCGCGGCCACGCCGCCCTTGCCCAGCTCGTCCAGCACGGCCTCGCCGTCGTTCAGGTCGACGAAGGTCACGCGGTGATGCGCGTTGAAGGGGGATACGATGGCGGGGTTGTCCGTCAGCGCCACGGCGCCGGAAGTGCGGCCGTGGAAGCTGTGGCGGAAGGCGATGATGCGGTCCTTGCCCGTAGCGAAGGACGCCAGTTTGGCGGCGTTCTCGTTCGACTCGGCGCCGCTGTTGTCCAGGAAGAGGGTATAGTCCTCATAACCGCTGACTTCGCCGATGCGGCGGGCCAGTTCTTCCTGCAGGGGGTTGCGCACGCTGTTGGAGTAGAAGCCGATCTTGTTCAGCTGCTCCGTCAGCGCGGCCACGTAGTGGGGATGGGAGTGGCCGACGGAAATGACGGCATGGCCGCCGTAGAGGTCGAGATACTCCTGGCCCTTGTCGTCCCAGACGGTGCAGCCTTTCGCTTTCACCGGCGTGACGTCGAAGAGAGAATATACGTCGAAGAGTTCCATATCTTTCTAAAATGCTGATGCCTTCAGCCTGAGGCCCGTAGTCTCGGGAATGCCAAAAATCAAGTTCATGTTCTGGACCGCCTGGCCGGACGCACCCTTAAGCAGGTTGTCGATCACGGACGAGACGACCAGCGTGCCGTCGTGCACCTCAGGAGCCACGATGGCCTTGTTGGTGTTGACCACCTGCTTGAGGTCCACCGGACGGTCGGAGACGAAGGTGAACGCCGCGTCGGCGTAGAATTTCTGATAGAGGGCGAGCGCCTCTTCGCCGCTCAGCGGGGTGTCCACCGTGACGGAAGCGAAGATGCCGCGGGCGAAGTCGCCCCGCATGGGGACGAACTGGATCTGCGGATGAGATTCCGGGTCAAGCCCGGAATGACTACTTAAAATGCCGAGATTTCTACAGATTTCTTTTAGATGCTGGTGCTCAAAGACCTTGTAGGTCGAGAGGTTGTCGGTGCGCCAGCTGAAGTGCGTCGTGGCGGCGGGCTTGACGCCCGCGCCCGTGGAGCCGGTAATGGCCGTCACGTGGACGGTGCTCTGCAGCAGTCCGGCATGGGCCAGCGGCAGCAGGGCCAGCTGGATGGCCGTTGCGAAACAGCCGGGATTGGCGATCTTGCGCGCAGCGCGAATCTTGTCGCGCTGCCACTCCGGCAGGCCATAGACATAGCCCTCGGACTCGTCGCGGTAGTCCTGTGCCAGGTCCACGACCTTGAGGCCTTCCGGACAGGCGTTCTGCTCCCAGAACTCGCGGCTCTTGCCGTGGGCGGAGCAGAGGAAGAGCACATCCACGGCGTTCAGGTCGTAGCTGTCGCTGAATGTCAGGTTCGTGTCGCCGAACAGGCCTCCGTGCACATCGTAGAGGTGATTGCCGGCGTTGCTGGTCGAATGCACGAAGACGATCTCCACTTCCGGGTGGTTCACCAGGATGCGGAGGAGTTCGCCCGCCGTGTAGCCGGCGCCGCCGATGATGCCGACCTTAATCATTGCCTTTGAATTCGTCCTTATGGTTGCCGTAATAGACGCGCAGCGGCGTGGACGTGACCTTGATGAAGCCCTTGGCCTCTTCGGCCGTCCAGCCCTTCTGGGTCTCGCCGTACTCGCCGAGCTTGCTCTTGACGAGGTCGTCGGGGGAATCCACGCCCACCGTGGAGAATCCGTAGGGGCGCAGCTCGAGGGTCACGGTGCCGTTCACGTTGCGCTGGCTGCTCTCGAGCATGGCCTCGATGTCGCGCATCACGGGCTCGAGGTACTGGCTCTCGTGCAGGAACATCCCGTACCAGTTGGCCACCTGGTCTTTCCAGTACTGCTGCCACTTGGACAAGGTGAATTTCTCGAGGAACTTGTGCGCGCCGATGATCAGCATCGGGGCGGCGGCTTCGAAGCCCACGCGGCCCTTGATGCCGATGATGGTGTCGCCCACGTGCATGTCGCGGCCGATGCCGTACGGGGCGCCGATGGCCTCGACGGCCTGGATGGCGGCGATCTTGTCGGCGTAGTCCTTGCCGTTCACGCTCTTCAGCTCACCCTTCTCGAAGCCCAGGCTCAGGATCTCAGAGCCCTGCTTGCTCACCTGCTTGAGGTAGGCGCTTTCGGGCAGTCCCTGCCTGGAGTCGAGGATCTCGCCGCCGCAGATGGACGTGCCCCAGATGCCCACGTTGTAGGAGTACTTGAGCTTGGTGAAATCGGCGTTGAAGCCGTGTGCATTCAGATAATCGACCTCCTCCTTGCGGGAGAGGTTGCCGTCGCGCGTGAGGGTGATGATCTCCATGTTCGGGCACATCACCAGGAAGGTCATGTCGAAGCGGACCTGGTCGTTGCCGGCGCCGGTGGAGCCGTGGGCGATGGCGTCCGCGCCGATCTCATTGGCGTAGCGCGCGATGGCCATGCCCTGGAAGATGCGCTCCGAGGAGACGGAGATCGGGTAGGTGCCGTTGCGCAGGACGTTGCCGTAAACCATATATTTGAGGCTCTTGGCGTAGTATTCCTGCGTGACGTCGAGGGTCACGTACTTCGTGGCGCCCAGCTTGTAGGCGTTCTCCTCGTTGGTCTTCAGCTGTTCCGGGCTGAATCCGCCCGTGTTGGCGCAGGCGGCGTGGACCTCGTAACCTTTCTCTTTAGCCAGGTACATCACCGTATAGGAGGTGTCCAGACCTCCGCTGAAGGCGACGACGACTTTCTTTTTCTTTTCCATATCTGTTTCTATTTTCGTTCTGTTTGAAATTGTACACAGTCATGACGGACTGCGATCCGGCATCTATTCGCCCGGATGGTGGATCTCCAGGTGCTCCTGCGGATCGTAAAGCAGGCCCGTGCAGATGCACATCTTGTAATCGTGGCTCTGCAGGATGTCGAAATGACGGCAGCCCTCGCAGCCCTTCCAGAACTCCGGATCGTCGGTGAGCTCGGTGTAGGGGACAGGGCGGAAGCCAAACTCGTAGTTCATCTTCATCACGGCCGCGCCGGTGGTGATGGAGAAGATCTTCGCGTCCGGGAAGAGTTTTCTGGACAGGATGAAGGTCTGCTCCTTGATCCGCTTGGCGATGCCCATGCCGCGGAATTTATGCGCGACGATCAGACCGGAGTTGGCGACAAAGCTCTTGCCGCCCCAGGATTCGATGTAGGAGAAGCCCGCGAACTCGCCCTCGTCGGAGACGGCGATCACGGCTTTCCCGGCCCGGATCTTTTCATTGATGTACTCCGGCGTGCGCTTGGCGATACCGGTCTTGCGCTCCAGGGAAGAGATGTAGATTTCGTGACAGATTTCTTCCGCAAATCGAGTGTGGCTCTCATCAGCCACCATGACATTGATGCTCATTTCTATACAATAAGGCCCCTAATGGCAAGACAAACCGAGATTGTCAATTGCAATTATTGGGCGAAAATTCATATTGGGGTTTTAAATGTTGAATTTCCGAGGATGTGGGAGGGTTCTACGCCTCCTATCTTCGGTCTCGTCTGGAGCTTTGGTAATACACAAAACGCATAACGCTACAAAGATAAATAAAATTTTTAAATATCCAATGCATTTCTGTAATCAAACGCACATAAATCAGTTACCGGACGCACGGAGAGCTTCCTTGCGACCGGTAACAAATAGAAAGCGTATTCTTACTGGCGGAATGAGGCGGCGAGGGACTCGAGCGCATCCCGGAGCATGGAGCGGGGGCAGCCGACATTCAGGCGCATGAATCCGACCCCCTCCGGTCCGAAGACGGAGCCGTCGTTGAGCGCCAGCCTCGCCTTGTTCACGAAGAGGTCCACCAGGTCCGGCTGGCTCAGGCCCAGCTTGCGGCAGTCGAGCCACACCAGGAACGAGGCATGCGGGCGTACGGCGCGGATCTGCGGGAGATTCGTGCGCAACCACTGGTCCACATAATCAATGTTACCCTGCACGTAATCAAGCATTTCCGCACGCCACGCCTTACCGGATTCCGTGTAGGCGGCACGGGTGGCTTCGGCCGAGAAGATGGGCGGGTAGTCCGTCTCGTTGGATTCGAGGTACTTGAAGAATTTCCCGGCGAGGGCCGGGTTCTGGATGATCACGTACGAGCTCACCACGCCCGCGATATTAAAGGTCTTGGACGGAGCCATGAAGGTAATCGCGCAACGCGCGGCCGCATCGCTCACGGACGCGAAGGGGACATGCCGCCGCCCGCCGAGGACCATCTCGCAGTGGATCTCATCCGAGACGACGATGATTCCGTGCCGGTCGCAGATCTCCGCGAGGCGAGACAGGGTCTCCGCGGAGAAGAGCACGCCGCCGGGGTTGTGGGGATTGCACAGGATGAGCATCTTCGTCCGGGCGTCGATCTTGCGCTCCAGGTCCTCCAGGTCCATTTCATAGGTCTTCAGGAAGCCGTCTTCGTCGTAAACGGGGCGAAGGGGATTGTTCACCACCTCGAAGCCGCTCTCCTCCGCCACGATGCGGAACGGATGATAGACCGGCTTCTGGATGATCACCTTGTCACCGGGCTGCAGGAAGCAGCGCTCGGCAAAGCCGAAGCCCTTTACGATGCCCGGCACATAGCGGAAATCCTTCGCGGGCACCTTCCAGCCATGCAGGTCCTCGACCCATTTCGAGACGATCTCGAAGTAATCATCGCCCGTGGTGGGGTAGCCCAGGACCGGGTGCTCCAGGCGGGCGCGCAGGGCGTCCAGGATGAAATCCGGCGTGCGGAAATCCATGTCCGCCACCCACATGGGGAGCAGGTCCGTGCGGCCAAAATGCTCCTGGAGCGTGTCGTATTTGATGCAGCGCGTGCCGCGCCGGTTGATAACTTCGTCGAAATTGTACATGAGAATGAAAATATTTTTACCGAAATACAAAAATACTGAAAAAATATATACCTTTGCGCCGAAGTTTCACCAACCCCAATTTTATGGTAGGAAATGAAGAAATACCTTTTATCGATCGCAGCGCTGCTGCTCGGCTTGCTTGCGCACTCGCAAGAGGCTGACGATCTCGGTAATTACGCCGAGGTCTCTGTTATTGCCCGACTGGACCTGAACCCTTACTTCGGCAAGGACGCGACAGAATTCACCCTCGGCAATTCTTCGATTTACACCTATTTTACCGGCTCCGCTTCGGAGCACTTTTCCTGGACGCTCCAGAACCACTGGTTCAACGGAAACTCCTTCCTGGGCCCCGAGCCCAATCCCTGGGAGATGTTCCGCGGCCTCGGCAGCACCGCATCCACCAATTTCATCGACCTGGCCTATGTCGACCTGATGTTCGGCGGCTGGACCTTCTCGCTCGGCAAGCAGTGCATCGCCACCGGCGGCCACGAGTACGACGATGACGACTGGGACGTGTACACCGGACTCGCTTCGTCGTTCTGGAACAGCCTTTCCTGCTACCAGTGGGGCGGCACGGTGGCCTGGACCACCCCGTCCGAGATGAGCACCTTCGCCCTGCAGATGACGACCTCGCCCTACGGCGAGCGCCCCTTCACCAACGGCCTGTGGACCTGGTCCGCGCAGTGGACCGGCGAATACGGCTGGTTCGCGCCTAGCTGGAGCCTCTCCGCATTCACGCGCAACGATTACATCCCCGGCGCTCCCGGCCCCAAGCGCGGCTGCGACTGGATCGTCGTCCTGGGCAACCAGTTCCTGCTGGACAAGTGGACGATCGAGCTGGACTGGACCAACTGCGCCGGTTTCATGACGGATCGCGCCATGGCCGGTCACACCTTCCACGGGAAAGTCAACTTCGCGCCCTCCGAGCGCTGGAATGTCGCCCTCCAGGGCAACTTCTGCAAAGACAACTCCGATTACTTCGAGGTCAATCCCTGGTGGAACGCCGGCGCCGTCGCCGAGTTCTTCCCGCTGAAGGATTCCGACGCGCTTCGCGTGCACGCCTACGTCGCCTACGACTCCCTTTACAACGCGTTCCTCCTCAAAGTGGGCGCCCGCTACAACCTGACCTTCAAGCTCTGGTAGGGGAATGGCAGCCAGCGAAGAACACATCATCGACCTCAAGCACGTCAGCAAGAGGTTTGGGGACAAAGTTGTCCTCGACGATATCAGCCTGTATATCCGCAAGGGCGAATTCGTGACCCTGCTGGGCCCCTCGGGCTGCGGCAAGACCACGACCCTGCGCCTGATCTCCGGCTTCCTGGCCCCGGACGAGGGGGAAATCCTCCTCGACGGCAAGGACATCTCCGGAATTCCCCCGTACAAGCGTCCGTTCAACACGGTTTTCCAGCGCTATGCGCTCTTCCCGCACCTGGACGTCTATGAGAACATCGCCTTCGGCCTCAAGCTCCAGAAGGTGCCCGAGGACGAGATAGAGAAGCGCGTCAAGCGCGTGCTCAAGCTCGTGAGCATGTCGGACTACGAGGATCGCGACGTGGACTCCCTGTCCGGCGGCCAGCAGCAGCGCGTGGCCATCGCCCGCGCCCTGGTCAACCAGCCGAAGATCCTGCTGCTCGACGAGCCCCTCGCTGCGCTCGACCTCAAGATGCGCAAGGACATGCAGATCGAGCTCAAGGAGATGCACAAGAAACTCGGCATCACCTTTATCTACGTGACCCACGACCAGGAGGAGGCGCTGACGCTCTCCGACACCATCGTCGTGATGAACGAGGGCAAGATCCAGCAGATCGGCACCCCGATCGACATCTACAACGAGCCTGTCAACTGCTTCGTCGCGGACTTCATCGGCGAGAGCAACATCCTGAAAGGCAGGATGATGCGCGACCGCCGCGTGGCCTTCATCAAGCACGAGTTCGACTGCGTGGACGAAGGCTTCGGCGAGGACGTTCCCGTCGATGTGGTGGTTCGTCCGGAGGACATCTACTTCACCACCGACCCCGCTAAGTGCCAGTTCACGGCCAAGGTCAACTCCTGTATCTTCAAGGGCGTCCACTACGAAATGTGGGTGGATACCGACACCGGATACGAACTCATGATCCAGGACTACGATCCCTATCCCGTGGGGACGGAAGTGATGCTCTACATCGACCCGGACGACATCCAGGTGATGCACAAGGAGCGCACCCGCAACGTCTTCGAAGGCGAGATGGTGGACGAGACGCACGTCGAGATGCTCGGCGGCACCTTCGAGTGCCTGCCGCAGGAAGGCCTCGCCGCGGGCGACAAGGTCCGCGTGGAGACCAAGTTCGAGCACGTGGACCTGCTGGACCACCAGGAGGACGGCGTGATCGCCGGCGAGGTGCATTTCCTCCTGTACAAGGGCGACCACTACCACCTGACGATCCTCACCGAGAACGGCGACCACCTCTGGGTCGATACCAACGACATCTGGGACAAGGGCGACCTCGTGGGCATCAACTTCGCCCCGAAGGACCTCAAGATCAGCAAGCGAGATGAAGCGTAGCCACTGGAGCATACCTTACGTGGTCTTCATGGCCATCTTCGTGGTGCTGCCGCTCATCCTGGTGATGGTGTACGCCTTCCAGGACGGAGAGGGGCACTTCACGCTCGCCAACATCACGCGCTTCTTCTCCGACTCCGACGCGCTCGGCACCTTCGCCGTCTCGCTCGAGGTCGCGATCGAGAACACGCTGATCTGCATCCTGATCGGCTACCCGGCTGCCTGGATCCTCGCGAACAAGGATCTGAACCGCAGCGCGGTGACGATCATCCTCTTCATCATGCCGATGTGGATCAACGCGCTGATGCGCACCCTCGCTACGGCCGAGATCTTCAACATGCTCGGCATTCCGCTGGGCAAGGGGACCCTGCTCTTCGGTATGGTCTACGACTACCTGCCGTTCATGATCTACCCGATCTACAACGTGCTGGTGAAGCTCGACAGATCCTATCTGGAGGCAGCCCAGGACCTGGGCGCCACCCCGTGGAAGGTCTTCTGGAAAGTCACCGTGCCGCTCTCCATGCCCGGCGTGACCAGCGGCGTGCTGATGGTCTTCATGCCGACGGTGAGCACCTTCGCCATCTCGGAGTTCCTGACCAACAACAAGATCAAGCTCTTCGGTACCATCATCCAGGAGAACATCAACTCCTCGATGTGGAATTACGGTGCGGCCCTGGCCTTCATCATGCTCATCATCATCGGCATCACGACCTTGTTCTCCGATGACAACGAAAACGCGGAGGAGGCGCTGATCTAGGCCATGAAGAAGTTCTTTGCACAAACCTACATCTGGTTCCTGCTGGCCCTGCTGTATGCGCCGCTGATCCTGATCGCGATCTTCTCCTTCACGGAGAGCCGCGTGCTGGGCAGCTGGACCGGCTTCTCCACGCAGCTGTACGCCAACCTCTTCTCCGGCGAAATGCAGGAGAGCGGCTCGCTGCTCGCCGCCGTGAAGAATACGCTGCTGATCGCGTTCATCTCCGCCACCGTGTCGATGATCCTCGGGACCATCGCCGCCGTGGGCATCCACAACCTGCAGGGGCGCAAGAAGCAGGCGGTCTCCTTCCTGAACAACATCCCGATGATCAATCCGGATGTCATCACGGGTGTCTCGCTCTTCCTGCTGTTCGTCTTCCTGCACATCAGCCAGGGCTTCCTGACCGTGATTCTGGCGCACATCTCCTTCGGCACGCCCTACGTCGTGCTGAGCGTGCTGCCGAAGCTGCGGCAGATGAATCCCAACGTCTATGAGGCCGCCCTCGACCTCGGCGCCACGCCCGGACAGGCCCTCCGCAAGGTGCTCGTGCCGCAGCTGCGCCCGGGCATGGTGTCCGGCTTCATCCTAGCGTTCACGATGTCGCTGGACGACTTCGCGGTAACCTTCTTCACCCGCGGTACCATCGGTCTGGAGACGCTCTCCACCTATATCTACGCGGATGCGCGCAAGGGCGGCCTGACCCCCGAGCTGCGCGCGCTGATGACGCTCATTTTCCTGATTATCCTCATCCTGCTGATCATCATCAATGTGCGGCAGGCCAAAATGCAAAAAACCAATGAATAATATTAAAAGAATCCTCCTGGCGCTTCTCGCCAGCGCCCTGCTGTGGGGCTGCAGCACGGATCGCGACCACCTGCTGAAAGTGTACAACTGGTCCGACTATCTCGACCTCTCCCTAATCGAAGAATTCGAGCAGTGGTACGAGGAGCAGACCGGCGAGCCCGTCAAGGTCATCTATCAGACCTTCGACGTCAACGAGACCATGCTCTCCAAGATCGAGAAGGGCCACGAGGACTTCGACGTCGTCTGCCCGTCCGACTACATCATCGAGCGCATGCTCGAGGGGGACATGCTGCTCCCGATCAGCAAGGAATTCGGCGACACGCCCAACTACATCGACGACAACCTTTCCCCGTACATCCGCGACTGCTTCAGCAAGTTCCGCACGAACGGCCTGGACGCCAACGACTATGCCGTGGGCTACATGTGGGGCACGACCGGCATCCTGTACAACGCCAAGTACGTCTCCGATGAGGAAGCGTCCAGCTGGGACATCCTCCGCAACCCCAAGTTCGCCGACAAGATCTTCATCAAGGACTCCGCCCGCGACGTCTTCTCGCAGATCATCCTCTTCCTGCACCGTGACGACATCGTCAGCGGCAAGGTCACGATGGACGAGCTGATGCTCGACTCCAGCGACGCGGCCCTCTCCGAGGTGGAAGGCTTCATGAAGCAGGTCAAGCCCCTCGTAGCCGGCTGGGAGGCCGATTTCGGCAAGGACCAGATGGTCCAGGAGCGCGGCTGGATCAGCCTGAACTGGAGCGGTGACGGCGTGTGGGCCATGGAAGAGGCCGCCGAAGCCGGCGTCGACCTGCGCTACGCGCTTCCCAAAGAAGGATTCACCGTCTGGTTCGACGGCTGGGTGATCCCGAAATATGCCCGGAACACCAAGGCGGCCAGCTACTGGATCAACTTCATGTCCCGTCCGGACAACGTGATCCGCAACGTCGAGGAGACCGGCTACGTCTCAGCGAGCGGTGCGCCGGAGGTGATGGAGGCCTTCATCGATGAGGAGTTCGAGCCCCTCGACCTGACCTATTTCTTCGGCCCGCAGGCCGACTCCATCCGCACCAATCCGGTGCTCTATCCGGACCGTGCCGATATCGAGAATTCCACGATGGAGCACGACTGGGGCGAGCGCACGCCGGACCTCATCGCCATGTGGAGCCGCGTAAAAGGGGAGAACGCCAATGCGATGACCGCCATCGTGATCGGCGCCGTCTTCCTGTTCGTACTGGTCTTCGCCGTCTATCGCCGGATGGCCCGTAATAAGAAGAAATCCCACCGTCGCCGCTAGAGCAGCTTTTCCTTGAGATGCCTGATCATGTCCCTGGTCATCGTCTCAAGATTATAGGACGGCGTCCAGCCCCACTCCTTGCGGGCGCAGACGTCGTCCATTTTGTTGGGCCAGGAGTCTGCGATGGCCTGCCGGACCGGATCCACTTCGTAGCGCATCCTGAAGTCCGGGTAGTGCTTGCGGATGGCGTCATAGACGCCTTCCGGATCGAAGCTCATGGAGGCGATGTTGAAGGCGTTGCGGTGCACCAGGTAGCGCGGGTCGGCCTCCATCAGGTTGATGGCCGCCTTGATGGCGTCCGGCATGTACATCATGTCCAGGTAGGTGCCGTGCGCGAGCGGGCAGACGAATTCTTCGCCCTTGACCGCGGCGTAGTAGATCTCAACGGCATAGTCCGTCGTGCCGCCGCCGGGCAGGGTCTTGTAAGAGATCAGACCCGGGAAGCGCACTGAGCGCGTATCTACACCATATTTATGGAAGTAATAATCGCTCAGCAGCTCGGTCGCGACCTTGGTCACGCCGTACATCGAAGTCGGCCGCTGGATGGTGTCCTGCGGGGTGTTGTCGCGCGGCGTGTCCGGACCGAAGGAGCCGATGGAAGAGGGCGTGAAGACGGCACAGTGCTTCTCGCGCGCCACTTCCAGGATGTTCAGCAAGCCGTTCATCTGGATGTCCCAGGCTTTGAGCGGCAGGCGCTCCGCAGTGGCGGAGAGCAGGGCGGCGAGGTTGTAGATGGTGTCGATGTCGTATTTATCCACGATATCCGCGATCTGCTGCGCGTTGCAGACGTTGGCCTGCTCGAAGGGGCCGCTTTCCAGCAGCTCGCCCGTGGGGGCGGATCCGGGGATATAACCGGCCACAATACGGCCTTGGTGATAGATCTTGCGGAGTTTCATCGTGAGTTCCGAACCGATCTGGCCGGTGGAACCGATGACAAGAACATTTTTCATAAGAGTCTTGGGACGTGTTATTAATTATAAGGCAAATTTATTAAATTTGTGGGAGAAAACGCTAATAAATCCACATAATTTATGTACGGAAAGTTTCAATCTTATCTCAGGCAAGAACTTAAGGCCATCGACGAGGCCGGACTCTACAAGCGCGAGCGGACCATCTGTTCGCCCCAGGGTGCGGAGATCACCCTCGCCGACGGCAGCAAGGCCCTGAATTTCTGCGCGAACAACTACCTCGGACTCTCGGACAACCCGCGCCTGATCGCCGCGGCCAAAAAGGCGCTGGACGAGCGCGGTTTCGGCATGTCTTCCGTCCGCTTCATCTGCGGCTGCCAGGACCTGCACCGCGAGTTGGAGAAAGCGATTTCCGCCTATTTCCATACGGACGACACCATTCTCTACGCAGCCTGTTTCGATGCCAACGGCGGCGTCTTCGAGCCGCTGCTCACCGCCGAGGACGCCATCATCTCCGACGCGCTGAACCACGCCTCCATCATCGACGGCGTGCGCCTCTGCAAGGCCGTCCGCTACCGCTACGCGAACGCGGACATGGCCGAACTCGAGAAGTGCCTCCAGGAGGCGCAGGCGCAACGTTTCCGCATCATCGTGACCGACGGCGTCTTCTCGATGGACGGCAACGTGGCTCCGATGGACAGGATCTGCGAGCTGGCCGAGAAGTATGACGCGCTCGTCATGGTGGACGAGAGCCACAGCGCCGGCGTCGTGGGCCCGCACGGCAGGGGAGTCGCCGAACAGTTCGGCCTCTACGGCCGCATCGACATCCACACAGGCACGCTCGGCAAGAGCTTCGGCGGGGCCGTGGGCGGATTCACCACCGGCCGGCAGGAGATCATCGACATGCTGCGCCAGCGCAGCCGCCCGTACCTCTTCTCCAATTCGCTGCCACCGATGATCTGCGCCGCCGGCATCGAGCTTTTCAAGATGCTGGGGGAGAGCGACGAACTGCACGACCGCCAGCAGGAGAATGTGGTCTATTTCCGCGAGAAGATGCTCGCGGCCGGGTTCGATATCAAACCCACGCAGAGCGCCATCTGCGCCGTGATGCTCTACGACGCGCCGCTCTCGCAGAAATTCGCCGCCGCCATGGCGAAGGAAGGCATTTTCGTGACCGGTTTCTATTATCCCGTCGTCCCGAAGGGGCAGGCGCGCATCCGCGTGCAGCTCTCCGCTGCACACACGCGTGAGCAGCTGGACAAAGCCATCGCCGCCTTCATCAAGGTCGGCAAAGAGTTGGGGGTGATCTAGTGCAACCCACCGTCGAATACCTGGAAGAGCGCTTCGACACATTCAACCGGATGTGTTTCGACGGCGCTCTTCCGCGTATTCCGATCAAGCTGAGCCACGCCCGCACCTTCGTCGGACGGCTCGTCTACCGCCCCGTGCGCGACTGGCGGGGCAGGGTGGTGCGCCGCGAGGACTTCGTCCTCCGTATCAGCACGTATTTCGATTTGCCGGAGGCGGAGATCGAAGACACGCTCATCCATGAGATGATCCACTACTGGATCGCCTGGAAGGGGATCAAGGACAGCTCGACGCACGGCCGGGAGTTCCGCCGCATCATGAAGGAAATCAACACCTTGCACGGACGCCACCTGTCCATCTCGCACAAGTCCACCCCCGAGGAGCAGGACCGCGACACGCGTGTCCGCGACCACTGGTTCTGCGTCTCGCAGCTCTCCGACGGCCGCACTGCGCTCACCGTCGCCGCCCAGCCCTGCATCGCCCGCATCCGGCGGACCTTCCGCTGGTCGCCGACCGTCCGCAGCCAGACCTGGTACCACAGCACCGACCCCTGGTTCAACCGCTACCCCCACTGCCGCAGTCCCAAACTCTTCCCAGTCGACCCCGCCGTCCTCCAGCCGCACCTCGACGGCGCGGAACTGCTGTAGACCGTCGTGCAAGCAAAAAAATGCTTGCCCGCCGCCACCCTGCCACCTTTCCGCCCCATCCTCATAGTGCCGGCCGCCCCACGCACCTCACGCACGGCCCCCGACCGCACAGGCAAACGTGCGCAGGCCCACGCACACCCACCCGCCGGCCGGCGCAAAGGGAAACGGGGTGCAGATCAGCCCTATTTGCACCCCAAACCATCTTTCTGAAGCCCTCGGGATGCAGAATGGCCTTTTCTGCACCCGAGGGAGACCAGAGAGCCTAGCTGAACACCCAAACAGTCGACGAATCTTGTATATTAAATAATTATATATGTCTTTGCACAAGAAGGGCTGAGAGGCGCCTTCGTGCGCTTGTTGGCTTATGCCTTCTCGAAAGCGATTCTACGGATTCGCTGTTCTGAGGGTTGACGTTATTATTTCGTCAGTCTTCAGTATTTTATATCGCTGGCTATGACCGGCGAATCTCCGACCACACGGCAAGCAGCCTGTATATAAACCTTTGCGTCAGCCGGTGGGGGAGCCGTGCGTGGGGCTGTGGCCGTTTGCCCGTGCCGTCGGGAGGATGTGCGGGGGCAGCGCGCGGGTCGGCTGACGCGGGCCTTCGGAGCCGGATAAAGCGGCGAGGTGGGGACGGCCAGGCATTTTTTGCTTGGCCGGCACCAGCCTTGCCGCTTCCGGCGGAGAAGGATAGGTGTACAATAAAACACCATTCTGCGCAATAAAAATGGACACCTCTCCCTGGTTTTGGCCAAAAAGGGCCGTTTTGGATGACAGGTATCCAGTATTATTGCACCAAAAACCGATTTGGTGGACACCTGTCGGAAATGAGGCGTTGGGAGAATCGAAAGTATTTCGTAAGTTTGTGAAATATGAAAACACTCGGCAACATACTCTGGCTCATCCTGGGAGGGATCGTCATAGCCATCATCTACTACATCGTGGGCCTGTTGATGTGCATCACCGTCATCGGCATTCCCTTTGGCGTGCAGCTCTTCAAGCTGGGGACATACGCTCTGTGGCCGTTCGGCCACGAACTGGTGGACGGGCCCAACCAGCCGGGCTGCGTATCCATTGTGATGAACCTCATCTGGATCCTGCTGGGCTGGTGGGAGATTGCCGTGTTTCACCTGGTGTTCGGCCTGCTGTTCTGCATCACCATCGTGGGCATACCTTTCGGCATTCAGCACTTCAAGATGGTCCTGCCATCGATTTTGCCCTTTGGGAAAGAAATACGATGAAACGCGTTCAGTACACGGGGACAAATGACGGATAATGCGGGATTTCGCAAACTTTTTCGTATTTTCGCAGTAACCACAAACAACACGAAACATGGCTGAACAGAAATTCCCTTGCGAAAACTGCAAGTTCCGCGCACATTACGACAAGAACCCCAAGTCGGTGCTGGGCCGCTTCTGGCGCTGGCACATCAACTTCTGTCCGGGATTCCGGGCCTATTTCACCCACCAGGACGAGCAGACCCAGGCTGCAATCCGGGAGAAATACAACTTCACCAAATACCAGTAGCCCGCCATGCTGAAAATCGGAGACAAAATGCCATCCTTCGAGGTCGTGGACCAGGACGGGAAGCCGGTGCGGTCCGAAGACTTTATCGGAAAAGGCAAGAAAACCATCGTCTATTTTTACCCGAAAGACAACACCTCCGGCTGCACGGCGGAGGCCTGCTCGTTCCGGGACAACTACGCCGCGCTGACCGCCGCCGGCTTTAACGTCGTGGGCGTGAGCAAGGACAGCGCAAAGTCCCACACGGGCTTCCGGGAAAAGTACGAACTGCCTTTCCGCCTGCTGGCGGACACCACCACGCAAATGCTGCAGGACTTCGGCGCCTGGGGCGAGAAGAAGATGTACGGCAAGACGACCATGGGCACGCTCCGCCGCACCTTCATCTTCGACGAAAACGGCATCCTGGAGCGCATCATCGAAAAGGTGGACACCAAGAACGCCGCCGGGCAGATCTTGTCCTTGGCCTAGGAAACCCTGTAAGTTCTCCTTTACGAACTACGTGGTAATCAAGACGCTGTAACGTTTTTCGACGCTGCGGCGTCTTCTATTTTTGCCACAAAATCCTAATTCTACGCTGCTCTATTGCATATTTCGGGGATTTTTCCGAAATTTGCGCTCCGTTAGTTTAGTTAGTGTAAAAAATGAAAAATTTCTCTCCAAACTGTACCCCCCGTATGCCCTACGAGGCCCCGTCTGTCGAGGTCCTCGAGCTGAAGTGTGAAGGCATCATCTGCGACAGCAACAAGGCTCCGGCCATGGAACATGGCTGGGATCTTGATTTTTAAATAATTAACCATCTCCAAAATGAAACGCATCATCACGATTATCGCCATAACGGCCTGCGCGGCCGTACTCATGAACAGCTGCCAGAAAACAACGCCCGAGGTAAAAAAAGGCATCCCGCTTACGATCCAGGCATCCAAGGACGAGCCGGTGGGCACGAAGACGCTTTATGAATACGACACGGAAGACAGGTCGCTGAAGGGGTCCTGGGACTCGGAAGAGTCCATCACGGTGGTCTCTTTCGGCCGAGACGGCATCACGGCCATCGATATCTTCACTTCTACCGGGGAGGCTGGCCGCGAGAAGGCGGAATTCTCCGGAACCTGGACCGGAAACGAAGGGGACAAGGTCATCTGCCTGTATCCGTCCGTGGACACGTACGCGGGCAATTCGATCTTCGATGGCGTGAGGCTGTACTCTCCGACCATTTATATGAGAAGTCTTTCGACCGCTTCGGGCGCCCTGCAGCACGATGATCCGAGTTCTATCTCCGACGTCGACCTGATGCTGGGCGATGTGACAATCTCCGGCGATGTCGCCCACGTGAACATGCAGCACCAGCTCGCCGTGTTCCGTGTCGAGGTGACCCTCAGGAACTTCCCGTACGAAGCGCCTCCCGGTTCGCCCTTCGACCAGGCAAGGGTCAATTCCATCCGCATCAAGTGCATCGATCCCGATTCGAAAGAAGAGGAAGAGTGGGGCGTGAACGGTGACCCGGTCTTCGTCCGGATGTCCGGGCTGGATGTGACCACCGGAAGCTACACGGGGGAGCCCTTCACGATTGAGCGGGGACCGCTGGACTATTACCTGCTCGACAGCGGCAACAACAGCGATCTCACGCTGATGGATGAGGATGTGGTTGAAAAGACTTTCTTTGTGCCCGTCCGCTTCGACAAGGACCTCGAGGCCGGCTATGAACTCTGTCTCCAGTTCGGCGGCAACTATTACGACGAAGAGGAGGAGCGCCGGAATTCGGTTACCGTATTCCCCGGCTGCGACATGCGGAAAACGATCACGAGCAAGCTCTCCCTCGAAAACGGCAAGATCTACGGCTTCAAGGTCACCATCTAAATGCGCCATGGTCATGGGATTTCGCGAAAGTTTTTGTAATTTCGCAGAACACTAAAACTCATGATCATGACAACGCAGCAACCGTTCATCATCACCATCAGCCGCGAACTGGGCTCCGGCGGACGCACCGTCGGACGGCTCCTCGCCGAGCGGCTGGGCGTCCGGTACAGCGACAAAGAGCTGATCCAGGCTCTGCGGGAAGAATTCCACCTCACGACCGAAGCCATTGAAGTCCTCAAAGGAGAAAAGAGAGACTGGCTCACCTCGCTCCTGCGGAAAATGGCCCCGATGCCCAAGGCGGAGAACGTCGTCGAATGGGATGAATCCTTCGTCAAAGAATACCAGCCGAACATCACCTCCGACGAGATCTTCGAAGCCGAGAAACAGATCCTGCAGGGCATCGCCGAGCAAGGCTCCTGCGTCTTCGCTGGCCGTTCTGCCTTCCACGTCCTGAAAGACTTCCCCAACAAGGTGGACATCCTCATCACCGCTCCGCGCGAAAAGAGGATCCAGCGCGTCATGGCCAAACAGAACCTTTCCGAAAAAGAGGCTGCCGAGGCCATCGACCGCGTGGACCAGGGCCGGGAACGCTACATCAAGCGCTACGCGGGTGTCAGCCGCTACGACACCCACAACTATGACCTCGTCATCAACATGGACAATCTCCCGGACGAGAACGCCGCCGTCGAACTGATCCTCATGTATCTGGGCATCAAATAAATACATCACGTCATGACTTTGACTATGATCCTCGAGCTGCTCATCGTCCTGGCAGCTCTGTATGTGGGTTCCCGCTACGGATCCCTGGCGCTGGGCGCCATCTCCGGCATCGGCCTTGCCATCCTGGTATTCGGCTTCGGCCTCCAGCCCGGCACGCCTCCCACGGACGTCATCTACATCATCATCGCAGCCGTCACCTGTGCCGGCACCCTGCAGGCGTCAGGCGGCATGGACTGGATGATCCAGATTGCCGAAAAGATGCTCCGCAAGCATCCGGACCACATCACCTTCCTGGGGCCGCTGGTCACCTTCTTCCTGACCGTCCTCGTGGGCACGGGTCACGTGGTCTACACCATCATGCCCATCATCTGCGACATCGCCCTGAAGAAGAACATCCGCCCGGAGCGCCCCTGCGGCGTGGCGTCGATCGCCTCGCAGGTGGGCATCACCTGCTCACCGATCGCAGCGGCCGTGGTAGCCTTCGTGACCATCTCCAACGCCAACGGCTATATGGTAAGCATCCCGCAGGTGCTCATGGTCACCATCCCGGCCTGCCTGCTCGGTCTGATGTGCGCCGCCGCAGCCTCCTACAAGCGTGGCAAGGACCTGGACAAAGACCCTGATTTCCAGCGCCGCAAGGCCGATCCCGAGATGTACAAATACATGTACGGCAACACGGCGACGACCCTGGACAAAGAGATTACCCGGGATGCCAAAGCGTCCGTATTCATCTTCCTGGGCGCGCTGCTGGTCATCGTCGGCTTCGCTTTCTGCCAGATGATCCACGTCGAGGGCGGGGAGACCCTCGCCACGGCCATCCAGCTGCCCAAGATGAACATCTGCATCCAGATCATCATGCTGGCCGCCGCGGCCGCCAACATCATCTTCTGCAAGGCCCAGCCCAAGAAAGCGGTGGCCGGCGCCGTCTGGCAGTCCGGCATGGTGGCCGTCGTGGCCATCTACGGCATCGCCTGGCTGGCCGACACCTACTTCGGCAACTACCTCGATGAGATGAAACTGATGCTGACCGACCTGGTCACCAACTACCCCTGGAGCATCGCCTTCGTGTTCTTCCTGGTGTCCGTGCTGATCAACTCGCAGGGCGCCGTGGTCGTGGCCATGCTGCCCCTGGCCTATGAGCTGGGCATCGCGGGCCCCGTGCTCCTGGGCGTGCTGCCCAGCGTGTACGGCTACTTCTTCATCCCGAACTACCCTTCGGACATCGCCACGGTCAATTTCGACCGCAGCGGCACCACGGTGATCGGCAAGTACCTGCTCAACCACAGTTTCATGATGCCGGGGCTGATCTGTACCATCGTCTCGACCGTCGTCGGGTACCTGATCACCAACGTGATCTTCCCGGGCTACTTCGCCGGATTCATACAGTAAACCATCCTATTTCTTCGAAGGATCCTTGAAGAAGATGGCGAAGAGGACGGCGACCAGGAAGGAGTAGGCGGCGAAGATGTACCAGGCCGTGCTCCAGGAGGGCTCGGCAGCGTTGTACACGAAGTGGTTCACCACGCGGCCGGCGGCCCAGGTGCCGATTGAGGCGCCGAGACCGTTGGTCATCAGCACGAAGAGCCCCTGCGCCGACGAACGGATGTCCTTGTCGGTATTCTCATTGACGAAAAGCGAGCCGGAGATGTTGAAGAAGTCGAAGGCCACGCCGTAGACGATGCAGCTCAGGACGAACATCCACACGCCGCTGCCCGGATTGCCGGCGCCGAAGAAGCCGAAACGGAACACCCACGCGAACATGGCGATCAGCATCACCTTTTTGATGCCGAACTTCTTCATGGCGAAGGGGATCAGCAGGATACAGAGCGTCTCGGACACCTGGCTCAGGGAGATCAGCGCGTTGGCGTTATGGGCGCCCCAGGCGTTCGCGAAGAGGGGATTCTCCTTGAAAGAAGTGATGAACGTATTGGCGTAGCCGTTGGTCACCTGCAGGGAAGCGCCGAGGAGCATCGAGAAGATGAAGAACACGGCGAACTGCGGATCCTTGAAGAGCTTGAAAGCGTTCAGGCCCGTGGCCTCGACAAAAGACTGCGTCCCCTCGGTCCTGGGCTTGCACGGGCAGTTCGGCAGCGTCAGGGAATAGACGCAGAGCACGAGGCTGAGAATGCCGGACACGAAGAACTGATTATACGTGTGCTGGAACTGGATGCCGTCGGCGCCCTTGACGAAATTGACGAAGAGCATCGTCAGGATAAAGCCGATGGTGCCGAACACGCGCAGGGGCGGGAAGGCCTTGACCGGGTCCTTGCCGTCCTTCTCCAGGGCATTGTAGGCCACGGAATTGGAGATGGCGATGGTCGGCATGTAGAAGGCCACGCTGAGCGCGTAGAGCGCGTAGAACGTACCGAACTCGATTGCCGCCCCGGCACTCATCGCATACCAGCCGGCGGCGAGCATCCCGGCGCCGGCGACGCCCTGGCAGAGCGAGAGCACCTTCTGAGCCGGAATCCACTTGTCGGCGATGATGCCCATCAAGGCGGGCATGAAGATGGAAACAAAACCCTGCGTGGCGAAGAAAAGCCAGATCTGGGGGCCGAAGCCACTGCTTGCGAGGAAACTTCCCATCGAGGTGAGGTAGGCACCCCAGGCCGCGAATTGAAGGAAGTTCATGATGATCAGCCGAAGGCCGACATTCGATTTGTTCATAAGGTAGGTCCGTTAGTTTTTGTATCTACAAAAATACAAGTTTTTCGTGGCTTTTCACTATCTTTGAGGGATGAAATTTACGAAGACTGCGGCCGATCCGCATTCCGCCGCCCGCGCGGGCGTGATCGAGACGGACCATGGCCAAATCCATACCCCCATTTTCATGCCCGTCGGGACGGTCGGTTCCGTCAAGGGCGTCTATCACCGCGACCTGCGGGAGGACGTCCGCGCCGAGATCATCCTGGGCAACACCTACCACCTCTACCTGCGCCCGGGGCTCGACACCCTGCGCGCCGCAGGCGGCCTGCACGCCTTCGAGGCCTGGGACCGGCCCATCCTCACGGACAGCGGCGGCTTCCAGGTGTTCTCCCTGAGCCCGATCCGCAAGCTGACCCCGGAGGGCTGCACGTTCCAGAGCCACATCGACGGCTCGCGCCATATCTTCACCCCGGAAAACAACGTGGACACGCAGCGCATCATCGGCGCCGACATCATGATGGCGCTGGACGAGTGCTGCCCCGGCGACGCCGACCACGCCTACGCCCGTAAGAGCCTGGATCTGACGAAATCCTGGCTGGAGCGCTTTGCCAGGCGTTTCCGCGAGACGGAGCCGCTCTACGGCTATTCGCAGACCTTTTTCCCCATCCTGCAGGGCTGCGTCTATCCCGACCTGCGCCGGGAGGCGGCCGACCACGCCACGCAGCTCGACGCCGAAGGCTATGCCATCGGCGGACTGGCGGTGGGGGAGCCGACGGAGAAGATGTACGAGATGCTGGAGCTCGTCTGCCCGCTGCTGCCGGACGACCGTCCGCGCTACCTGATGGGCGTCGGCACGCCGGCGAACCTGCTGGAAGCGATTGCGCGCGGCGTGGACATGTTCGACTGCGTGATGCCCACGCGCAACGGGCGCAACGGCATGCTCTTCACCTGGGAAGGCATCATGAACATGCGCAACGCCAAGTGGGCGGAAGATTTCTCCGAACTCGACCCCAGCGGCGCCTCCTTCGTGGATCACACGTACACGAAGGCCTACCTGCACCACCTCTTCGTGGCCGGGGAGATGTTCGCGGCGATGCTCGCGAGCGAGCACAACCTCGCCTTCTACCTGGACCTCGTCCGGACGGCGCGGCGACATATTGAAGAAGGCGACTTCGCCGCCTGGAAAGAAGGCGCCTTGGAGCGCATAACCCGCAGATTATAAGAGATATGGAAGGTTTGCGGAAGATCGACTGGTACATCTCGAAGAAGTTCATCACGACCTTCTTCCTGTCGCTGCTTCTCATCATCGTCATCGTCATCATCTTCGACCTGTCGGAGAAGATCGATTATTTCGTGAAGAACGACGCTCCGCTCAAGGCCATCGTCTTCGACTACTATTTCAACTACATTCCTTACCTGGTGAACATGTTCGCCTCGCTGTTCGTCTTCATCACGGTGATCTTCTTCACCTCCCGCATGGCGGCGAACTCCGAGATCATCGCGATCCTGTCCTGCGGGGTCAGTTTCCACCGGATGATCGTCCCGTTCCTGGCCACCGCGGCCCTGATCGCGCTGTTCTCGCTGGGACTGACCTTCTTCGTGATTCCGCACGCCAACGCCACCCGCGTGGAATTCGAGGCGCAGTATATCAAGCGGCACAACAACTACAACCTCCGCGACCTGCACTACCAGATCTCGCCCGGGCAGTTCGTCTATATCGAGTCATTCAGCCGCTGGAACAACACGGCCTACAAGTTCACCATCGAGAACATGGACGGCCACCGGCTGACCCGCAAGGTCAGCGCCGAGACAGCCGTCTGGGACAGCACGACGGCCGGCTGGCACCTGAACAAGGTCTTTATCCGCGACTACTCCGCCGGCCTCAAGGACGACGTGACCTTCAAGGAGCAGCAGGACACCGTCATCGCCCTGCAGATCAAGGATCTGTTCAACAACGAGAAGACCGTCGAAACACTGAATATCAGGGAGTTGAACGAGCTGATCGCCACCCAGAAGATGCGCGGCGACGCGAACGTCATGTACGCCGCCATCGAGCGCCAGCGCCGCGTGACGATGCCGTTCTCCGTGCTGATCCTGACCATCATCGGCGTGTCGCTCTCCGCCCGGAAGCGGCGCGGCGGCATCGGCTGGAACATCGCCGTCGGCATCGCGCTGGCCTTCTCCTACATCTTCTTCCTGCGGATGAGCGAGATGTTCGTCTACACGGACACGCTGCCGCCGGGCGTCGCCATGTGGCTGCCGAACCTGCTGTATATGGTCATCGCCTATTTCCTGTACAAACGAGCCTGTCAATAATATGAAAGTCAAGGTTATCAACAAGAGCGGCAACGCGCTGCCCGCCTACGCTACGGAATTCGCCGCCGGACTGGACGTCCGGTCCAACAATACCGAACCCATCGAACTGAAGCCCCTCGGCCGCGCCATCGTCCCGACGGGGCTATTCCTGGAAATCCCCGCCGGATACGAGGTCCAGGTGCGCCCGCGCAGCGGCCTGGCCGCCAAGAAGGGCATCACGGTGCTCAATGCGCCCGGCACCATCGACGCGGACTACCGCGGCGAGGTGTGCGTGATCCTGGTCAACCTGGGCGAGGAGCCCTTCGTCATCGAGCGCGGCGAGCGCATCGCGCAGCTGGTGCTCGCCAAGCACGAAGTCATTGAGTGGGAAGAGACCGCCGAGCTGGCAGAATCGGAGCGCGGAGCGGGCGGTTTCGGGAGCACCGGCGTCAAATAGGGAAGTCATGAAAGAATTATATGCCAAATATTTAGCCTGCGGCTGCAAGGTCACGACCGACAGCCGGGCAATCCGCGGCGGGGAGATTTTCTTCGCCCTCCGGGGAGAGAATTTCGACGGGAACAACTACGCGCTCAAGGCGCTGGAAGCCGGCGCCGCCTGGGCGGTGGTGAACGAGGATGCCCGGATTCCCGGTCAAGCCGGGAATGACGGAACTGCCGGGAATGACGACAGGCTGATCCGGGTCGTGGATCCGTTCACGACCCTGCAGGAGCTCGCCATCTGGCACCGCACCCACGTGCGCGACGGCAAGCTGCCCGTACTCGGCCTGACGGGCACGAACGGCAAGACCACGACCAAGAACCTCATCGCAGCCGTGCTGGCGAAGAAATTCCGCGTCACGGCCACGCAGGGCAATCTCAACAACGATATCGGCGTGCCGCTCTCGCTGCTGTCCATCACCCCCGACACGGAGATCGCCGTGATCGAAATGGGTGCCAGCCACCCGGACGACATCGCCAAGCTCGTGAAGGTCAGCCAGCCGGACTACGGCCTGATCACCAACGTCGGCCGGGCGCACCTGCTGGGCTTCGGCTCCTTCGAGGGCGTCAAGGCCGCGAAAGGGGAGCTCTACAACTGGCTCGGCGCCCACCGCGGCTCGCTCATCTTCCTGAATGAGGACGATCCCGACCTGCGGGAAATGGCAGCGAAGCAGCCTTGCCACACTTTCGGCTACGGCATTGATTATCAGCACGCAGAGATCCTGCCGGCTACGCCGCAGGAGCCTTTCCTGCGCATCCGCCTGGGCGATGCGCTCGTGGCCTCGCACCTGGTCGGCGCATACAACGCCACCAACATCCTGGCCGCCCTGGCGGTCGGCGAGTATTTCGGCGTGCCTCGCGCCGACGCCATCGCAGCCATCGCAGAATTCATCCCGGACAACAACCGCTCGCAGATGGTGCGAACGACCGCCAATACCCTCATTGTGGACGCGTACAACGCGAATCCTTCGTCGATGCGTGCGGCGCTGGAGAACTTCGGCCACGTCGAGGCTGCGCACAAGCTGGCGCTGCTCGGCGACATGCGTGAGCTGGGCGCGGAGTCGGTCGAGGAGCACAAGAAGATCGTGCGGCAGCTGCGCGAAACCGGCATTCCCGCCTGTCTCGTCGGCGAGGAATTCCAGAAGGCGCTGAACGACTTGCATGAAGATTTTCCCTGGTTCTCCAGCTCTGAAGCGCTCACCGAACATCTTGCCAAGAACCCTGTCCAGGACACGGTCATCCTGATCAAAGGATCCCACAGCATCTCGATGGAAAAAGTCATTCCATCTCTCTGATTATCATCGGCCTGCAGCGGAGTCTTCCAGACGGGCGGACGGAAATTATTTTTTGTGCGGTAGCTCAAAAAACCAATTTCCGCTCCGCTGTCCGCTGCAGGCCAATCTACAAACGATACCGATAAGATAGTCTGATTTCCGTGCGTCCTTCCTTAGTTTTCTGATTCCAAGGGTATTGGATGGTTTCGAGGCGGAGCCAGAGGCTGTGGTGGAGGTTGAGGTTCCAGGCGCCGTAGAGCGAGGCGGCCCAGCCGCGGCCGTAGCGAGCCGGGACGGTGAAGGCGCCGGGCGCGTCGCGCTCGTAGACGTAGATCCGGTCGTCCCAGTCGTCCACCTTGAACAGGCCCCCGCGCACGTACAGCGCCACTTTCTCCCGCTTCCAGCCGCACTCGGCGTACCAGTTCCAGGCGAAGCCGCGGCAGCGGACCGCGTCGAAGCGCGCGGCGAGCAGCCAGGGCTCCCGCTCCACGCCCAGTTCGGCCCGGGCATCAACTCGCAGCGGCGCCTCGTCCGAAGGGCGCAGGCGCCCCTGCAGGCGCATTTCCGGCAGGATACGGAAGCCCCGCCAGGCGTATTCCGGATGCCAGCGGAGCAGGGCCTTGTACTGGGCGACGCCCGTATCCGTCCGCCAGCCGGCATCGGCCGTCACCCCGAAGGAAGGGCCCTCGTAACCCAGCGCAGCGCCGCTGTAGCGCTTGTCCTCCCGGCCGTACCAACGGCCCATCAGACCGATTCGGTGACCATAGGCGGGCAGGAAATAGGCGCCTGCCAGGGCGGAGACCTTCCCGTCATAGCGCACGGCCGTCTCGCCGAAAAGGCTCCAGTCCGGCCGGGCGATGCGCGCCTCCAGCGACGCACCCTCGGAGGTCGCCGTAAGAGAGGCCGTCGCCGTGCGCCAGGTCTTCGTGACGTTCACGATGGGCAGGTTCCCGTGCAGGGAATAGGCCGCCGACAGCGTCCAGGTGCCGAAATGCCACTCCGTCGCCACGCCCAGCAGGCTCGCGCCGTAGGAGCCGGTGGGGGAGAAGCCCGTGCCGTTCTTGCGGAAGGAGCCCAGGGTGCCGAAACCATTCAGTTGGAAGCCGCTCCACTGCAGCAGTCCCTGCCCGAAACGGGCGTTGAAATAGCCCGCCACGACCTGCCCGAGCGCCCGTTTCCCATAGTAAGCGACACTGAAAACAGGAGTTCCGAACGAGCTGTCCGACAGCGTGTTGCGAACAGAGAAAAATCCTTGTGCTCGCTCGCCCAGATGGGCTTCGTACTTGAGCCCGCCTGCCACGCTCCCGTCCAGCCGTGCGGCACCCCGGAGCAGGAGTTCCATCCCGAAACGCCGGTCTTCCCGCCGCCCCGGGACGGCATGCTGCTCGCCCAGCACGGCGAACACGCGCAGTGCGTCCACGAACGGGGCGGGGAAGCCGTCCACCAGGGACAGCTCGGCCCAGGACAGGATGTCCCCGGTCCGGGCCCGGTAATCCAGCAGGGAAGCGACCTGGTAAGGGGTCAACAGGCCGGTGGCGAGCAGCCGGCCCCGGCCCGCGTGATTGAGGTCGACGGGGTGGGCCGCCAGGGACTGGTAACGCTGCACTTCATCTTCGGAAAGTTCTTCGACGCAGGACGCGCCGGTCAGGGTCAAAATGGCCTGCTGGAAGCCCATGGGGCCTGCCAGGGCCAGCAAGAGCAGAAGAGTTTTCATAGTTCGTCAAAGTTTCTTCCCAAAAATATAAAATATTTTCGTAAATTCGGGCACCAAAAGAAAGATCTCATCATGAAGGACGAAAAAATCCAGATTCTCGACAAGACATTCAAGCCCTTTATCCGCCACGAGCGCATCATGGAAACCATTGACAATGTGGCCGAAAGGATCAATACCGACTTCCGCGGCTGCACGGACGTGCCCGTGATTCTCTGCGTACTGAACGGCTCCATCCCCTTCACGGGCGAGCTCCTTCAGCGGCTTGATTTCCCCTGCCAGCTCATTTCCATCAAGCTTTCCTCCTACCAGGGCACGAAGTCCACGGGCACGGTCCTGAACATCATGGGCCTGACTTCCAGCGTGCGCGGCCGCCGCGTGATCATCTGCGAGGACATCGTGGACTCGGGCAACACCATCGTCGCCCTTCAGGAAATGCTCCTGGACAAGGAGGGCGCCTCCGAGGTGCGCATCTGCACGCTGCTCCTCAAGCCGGAAGTGTACGACAAGCCCGTCAAACTGGACTACGTGGGCATGGAGATCCCCAACGCCTTCATCGTCGGCTTCGGACTCGACTACAACGAGCAGGGCCGCAACATCAAAGACATTTACGTTATAGAAGAATAATCCACCATGAAGTATTACATCCTTTTCGGCCCTCCGGGGGCCGGCAAGGGCACCCACGCCGGTGCCATCGCCCAGAAGTACAACCTCAAGCACATCTCCACCGGAGAGCTGCTCCGCGCTGAAATCGCAGCCGGAACCGAGCTCGGCAAGCAGGCCAAGACGCTCATCGACGCAGGTTCGCTCGTCCCCGACTCCGTGGTGGAGGGCATGATCGAGAACGCCTTCGACACGGCCAAGGGCGTGGAAGGCTTCCTGCTGGACGGCTTCCCGCGCAATCTTTCGCAGGCGCAGGACCTGGACAAGATCCTGGAGAAGCGCGGCGAGGGCGTGACGGCGGTCGTGGGCCTGATGATCGACGACGCCATGATCTTCGAGCGCATCCGCGGCCGCGCCGTGATCGAGGGCCGCGCCGACGACGCCTCCGACGAGGTCATTGCCAACCGCATCAAGACCTACCACAGCCAGACCGAGCCCCTCATCGAGTACTACAAGAAGGCCGGCAAGTACTGGGAGGTGTGCGTGAACGGCGGCACCATCGAGGAGAACCGCGCCCGCGTGCTCGCCAAGATCGAGACCATCGCCTAATGGCAGACAATTTCCTGGAGAAACGCTATGAGGAGGTGTTCGGCAAGGACGCCGGGCGCAAGCACGCCCCGCAGCGCCCCTCGCTGGACACGCTCCTGCTGCACAACCGCAGCTACCGCGGCTTCGACCGCGATTACGTCGTGCACCGGCGCCAGCTGGACGCGATGATCGCCGTCAACGTCAAGGTCGCCTCCAGCGTCAATATGCAGCGGCTGCGCTTCCGGCCCGTCGTCCAGGGGCCGGAAGCGGACGCCGTGAACAAGTATATCCGCATGGGCAGGGGACTGCCCCACCTGCAGCTGCCCTTCCCGGGCCGGGAGCCGGAAGCCTTCATCGTCGTCTGTTCCATCGCCGCGGAGAATCCCGGCATCGACATCGACCTGGGCATCTCCGTGCAGAGTATGCTGCTGAAAGCCGTCGAGATGGGTCTGGGCGGCCTGATTATCCGCAATTTCGACCGGGAGCCCATCCGCGAAGCGCTGGCCCTGCCGTACGAACCCATCTGTGTGATTGCCGTCGGGAAGCCGGCCGAGCGCATCGAGCTCGTCCCCGTCCACGAAGGCGACAAGCTGACCTACTACCGCCGGGACGGCGTCCATTACGTCCCCAAACTCACCCCCGAAGACCTCACCCTGTAGCAATATGTTGATCATCTTTAAGCTTCTGGGCTCGATCGCCCTGCTGATGTACGGCATGAAGGTGATGAGCGAGGCCCTCCAGAAAATGGCAGGTCCGCAGCTCCGCCACGTGCTGGGCGCCATGACCACCAACCGCGTCACCGGCGTGCTGACCGGCATGGCGGTCTGCGTGGCCGTGCAGTCGTCCGCTGCCACCACCGTGATGACGGTGTCCTTCGTCAATGCGGCCCTCCTGACCCTCTCCCAGGCCATTTCCGTGATCATGGGCGCCAACATCGGCACCACGCTCTCCGCCTGGATCATGTCGGCCGGATTCTCCTTCAACATCGCTAACCTGGTCTGGCCGGTCTTCCTCGTGGCCGTGATCCTCATCCAGTTCAAGAAGCACCGCTACCTGGGCGACTTCCTCTTCGGCCTGTCCTTCATGTTCTTCGCGCTCGGCACGCTCAACGCGACCGGCCGCGAGATGGACCTGGCCGGCAACGCGCAGGTTGTCAATTTCTTTTCTTCCTTTGACTCAGGCAGTTATCTGACTATCCTGATCTTCCTGGTCATCGGCGCCGTCCTGACCTGCATTGCGCAGTCGTCCGCCGCCCTGATGGCCATCACCATGGTGCTCTGCACCACCGGTGTGCTGACCATCTACCAGGGCATCGCCCTCGTGATGGGCGAGAACATCGGCACCACGCTGACGGCCAACCTGGCCGCCCTGTCCGCCAACACGCAGGCCCGCCGGGCCGCCCTGGCGCACCTGGTTTTCAACGTGTTCGGCGTGCTGTGGGTGCTCTGCCTCTTCTATCCCTTCGTGCGGACCGCCTGCCGCCTGGTGGGCGTGGACGCGGACGCCGGCGTGGAGAATCCGGAGCGCCTGACCTTCGTGCTGGCCACGTTCCACACCATGTTCAATGTGACCAACACGCTGATCCTCATCTGGTTCATCCCCCAGATCGAGCAGCTGGTCAGCAAACTCATCCCGCACAAGGTCTCCGAAGACGAGTTCCGCCTCAAGTACATTGGCTCCGGCATCATGAAGACGCCGGAAATCTCCGTCTTCCAGGCCCAGAAGGAGATCGAGCACTTCGCCGTCCGCATGTCCCGCGTGGTCAGCATGGTCAAAGAATTGACCTACGTCACCGAGGATGAGCCCTTCCAGGCCATCTACGACCGCATCGCCAAGTACGAGCAGATTTCCGACAACATGGAGAACGAGATCGGCAAATACCTGGGGCAGGTGGCCAACGCACACCTGTCCGACGACACCAAGCAGACCATCCGCGCGATGCTGCGCGAGATCGGCGAACTGGAGAGCATCGGCGACAGCTTCTTCAACCTCGCCCGCGCCCTGATGCGCAAGAAGAAGCAGAACGTCAGCTTCACGCAGTCCCAGACCGACGGCCTGAACGAGATGTACTCGCTCCTGGGCCAGTGCATGGACCAGATGGTCCTCGTGCTCGAAGGGGAGGCCGACGAGCGCGAGTCCACGCGCCTGGAGATCAGCCTCAATGCCTGCCGCGACCGGCTGCGCAAGCAGAACGAGAACGCCGTGGACGAGCGCGATTACAGCTACGCCTGCAGCACCATCTACATGGACCTTGTGGAGGAGTGCGAGCAGTGCGGCGACTACATCGTGAACGTGGTCGAAGCCAAGACCGGCCACGACATGGACAAGCGTACAAGCGCCGGGACCCGGCAGTAAACATCCTATGGCAGAGAGCAACTTCATAGACTACGTCAAGATCTACTGCGCTTCCGGACACGGAGGCGCCGGATCCGCCCATCTGCACCGCGCCAAATACATCCCCAAGGGTGGTCCTGACGGCGGTGACGGCGGGCGCGGCGGACATATCATCCTGCGGGCCAACCCGCAGTTCTGGACCCTGATCCACCTCAAATACCGCAAGCACATCCACGCCGACGACGGCGAGAAGGGCGGTTCCGACCTGCGTACCGGCAAGAACGGCGAGGACATCTATCTCGACGTCCCGATCGGCACGGTGGCCAAGAACGCCGAGACCGACGAGGTGCTTTTCGAGATGATGGAGGCAGGGGAGGAGCGCATTCTCTGCCGCGGCGGCAAAGGCGGCCTGGGCAACAACAATTTCAAGACCCCGACCCTGCAGACCCCCCGTTTCGCCCAGCCGGGCGAGGAGGGCGAAGAAGGCGTCTATATCCTCGAATTGAAGCTTCTGGCGGACGTCGGCCTGGTGGGCTTCCCCAATGCGGGCAAATCCACGCTCCTGGCCACGATCACGGCCGCCAAACCCAAGATTGCGTCCTACGCTTTCACAACCCTGGAGCCGAACCTGGGTATCGTGCGCTACTACGACGACAAATCCTTCGTGATGGCGGACATCCCCGGGATCATCGAGGGCGCACACGAGGGCAAGGGCATCGGCATCCGCTTCCTGCGCCACATCGAGCGCAACTCCGTGTTGCTCTTCATGGTAAGCGTGGAAGAGGAAGACATCGCCGAGGCGTACAAGACGCTCCTGTCGGAGCTCAAGCAGTACAATCCGGAACTGCTGACCAAGCAGCGCGTGCTGGCCATCACCAAGTGTGACCTCATCGACGAGGAACTGGAAAAAATGATCCGCCCGCACCTGCCGCGCAAGGTCCCGTGCGTGTTCATCTCATCCAGCACAGGCCAGGGGCTGCAGGAGCTCAAAGACCTGCTCTGGAAGGCGCTCCAGTAGCTGTTATTCCCGGCACCTTGACTGTTATTCCCGGCCTGACCGGGAATCTCATCCTTTCAAGACGTGTATTTTCGCCCCGGTGATCTCCAACTCCAGCGGGAGCTGGCCCTCGATCTCGCCGTCGAACTCGACGATGTCCGAGGAAACCTCGTCCATGGGCGTGATACGCAGGGCCCTGCAGCGTCCGCTGTAGATGAGCGATGACTCGTTGGCCGTGCCGGAGAAGAGGCGCGGGACTTCCTTCGCAAGTTTGAGCAGGTTGGACTTCGGCACAATCATGTAGTCCAGCTGGCCATCGTCGTTGGCGGCCAGCGGCACCTGCCGCATCCCGCCGCCGGACCACGGGCCGTTGCCGATGGCCATCGAATAGGCCTCACCGGCAAACACAGCGACGCCATCCTCCCGGACCACGATCCGGATCGGCTTCAGATGGAAGAGGGTATAGCGTAACGCTTTGAGATATATCATCCTGGCGCGCATGCCGCGCTCTTTCTGCATGTTCACGCGCTCACAGACATGCGAATCGAAGCCGATGCCGGCGCCGTTCGCCACGTAGCTGATCTTTCCGCCCTTGCTCACCGCCCGGACGATGTCCATCCAGCCGAAGGACTGGCCGATAATCAGTTTGATCACACTTTCCAGCTCGTTGGGCACTTTGCAGGACTTGATCCAGTCGTTGCCGGAGCCGATGGGCACCACGGCAAGGTAGAATTCTTCCGGAGCCGTCCCGGACTCGGCACAATAACTGCAAATACCGTTCAGCACCTCATGCAGGGACCCGTCGCCGCCCACGGCGGCAATCCGTCGGTACCCCTCGGCTGCGGCGTCGTGCGCCAGCGTTACGGCATGATTCTTATGGTCGGTCAACGCCGTCACGTACGGAACATGCTCTTGTTCAAGCATCTTCTCGGCCGGAAGCCATTCAGTCATCGTCGTTCCCGAACCGGCCCGCGGGTTGACGATAAAATACCAAGCGGTTTTTGTTTCAGACATGCCGCAAAAATAGGAATAATTTGTTAAATTTGCATTTCTAGGATAATACAGATTTATGGGAAAAGTTATCGCCATAGCCAACCAGAAAGGCGGCGTCGGTAAAACGACCACCGCCATCAATCTGGCAGCCTCGCTCTCCGTGCTGGAGAAAAAGGTCTTGATCATCGACGCGGACCCGCAGGCCAACACGACGTCCGGCCTGAATTTCTCCCCGGACAATGACCAGCAGCGCACGCTGTACGAGGTCATGATCGGAAGCATCGACATCGCCGATGCCCTGATCCAGACAGAAATCGCCAACCTGCACATGATCCCGTCCCACATCAACCTCGTGGGCGCGGAGATCGAGATGCTCGAGGCGGAAGACCGGGAGAAGCTGCTGAAGAAGGCCCTGGCGCCCATCCGGGACAACTACGACTACATCATCATCGACTGCTCGCCCTCGCTGGGCCTCATCACCGTCAACACCCTGACGGCCGCAGACTCCGTGATGATTCCGGTCCAGCCCGAATTCTTCGCCCTCGAGGGCCTCGGCAAGCTCCTGCAGACCATCCGGCTCGTGCAGGGCGGCGTGAACCCGGACCTCACCATCGAGGGTTTCGTGGTCACGATGTTTGACGGGCGCACGCGCGTCCACGCGCAGGTGCTCAACGAGCTGCGCGACCATTTCCGCGAGCTGGTCTTCAAGACCGTGATTCAGCGCAACATCCGCCTCAGCGAGGCGCCTTCCCACGGCAAACCCATTATCCTGTACGACATCATGTGCAACGGCTCCACCAACTACCTCAATCTCGCCCGGGAGGTGATGGAGCATAACGGAGAAAAGACTGTATGAGCAAAGAACCCAGAGGACTCGGCAAGGGCCTGAGCGCCCTGCTCAACGAAGTGCCTGACGCCAACCAGCTACGCAAGCCGGTCGGCTATGTCAATAAAGAGATCGTGGGCACCCGCGGCCGCCAGGAGAACACGGCGGACATCCTCCGCATCCCCGTGGACATGATCGAGCCCAATCCCTACCAGCCGCGTCTGTCCTTCGACCAGACCGCGCTGGAAGAGCTGGCCGCCTCCATCCGCACCCTGGGACTCATCCAGCCCATCACCGTCCGCCGCATCACCGACCGCCGCTACCAGATCATCAGCGGCGAGCGCCGCTACAAGGCCTGCCGCCTGGCGGGCATGACCACCATCCCGGCCTACATCCGCGACACCAACGACCAGGGGATGCTCGAGATGGCCATCGTCGAGAACGTCCAGCGCGAGGATCTCGACCCGATCGAGCTGGCCCTCAGCTACCGCCGGCTCATCGACGAGTGCCAGCTGACGCAGGACAGCCTCGCCGACCGCGTGGGAAAGAAGCGCGCCACCGTCGCCAATACACTCCGCCTGCTCAAGCTGCCCGCCAAGGTGCAGCACGACATCAAGGTCGGCCTGCTGAGCGCCGGCCACGCCAAGGCCATCCTCGGCGTGGAGGATCCCGAGACGCAGGAGCAGCTCTGCGACCTGGTGATCCGCGACGGCCTGTCCGTCCGCGAGCTCGAGAACATCGTCCGCAAGCTGCAGACCGATCCCGAGGACACCAAGGAAAAGGTCCGCGAGGCGCAGGCGCCCCAGACGCTCCCGCAGGAGTACTACCGCATCCTGGAGCACGTAGGCAAGTATTTCTCCAACGACATCTCCCTCAAGCGGAACGCTTCCGGCAAGGGGGTGATGACCATTCGTTTCGACTCGGACGAAGAAGTCCAGCGATTTGTCAAGGCCCTCGAAGACAAGCAGTTCTGATGAGGTCCCCGAGGCTATTCTGCACTGTGCTGACGGCGCTGCTCGCCGCCTTCTCGTGCTTGAACGCCTCGGCGCAGTTCAAGGAACAGGCTTTTTCCCAGCAATACAACGACGACACCGCCGCGGACAAGGATTCCACGGACGTGCTCTTTTCCTTTAAGGATTACTTCGGCGGACTGGCCCACAGGAACGAGATCAAGATCGGCACGATGACGGCCGGCTCCGCGCTCATCATCGGTGGCTCGCAGATCTACAACCGCCAGGCCTGGAAGCTTCCGATCGTGTACGGCGCCATCGGCGGCAGCCTCGGCGCCGGCATCTATCTCAACGCCACCGGCAACAAGGAAGCGGCCAAGTACTGCTTCATCGGCGCCGGCGTGGCCTATTGGGGCACGCTGCTGGACGGCGTGATCAGTTACAAACCCAGCGTCTTCCCGCACCCGGGCAAGGCCACGCTGTATTCCATCCTCGTTCCCGGCCTGGGCCAGATCTACAACCGCGAATACTGGAAGCTGCCCATCTACCTGGGTGCCATCGGTTTTGCCGTCCACTATTACTCCGACTGCCAGACCAACTACCTGCGCTTCAAGAACATCTATCTGGAGGCTTCGGACCCGGCGTCCGGCTATGACGGGCCCATCTCGGCGGACCAGGCGCTCTACTACCGCAACGTGTACCGCCGCTACCGGGACTATTCCATTCTCGCCATCGCCGTCCTGTACCTGCTGCAGGTCATTGACGCCAACGTCTTCTCCTACATGCACAATTTCGAGGTGGACGACGACCTGGCCCTGCGCGTGGCGCCGGCCGTCATCGTGCCGGAGCGGCAGTTCGCCTCCATCAGCCCCGTGAACCAGCAGACAGCCTTCGGCTTACGCCTGGGCATTTATTTTTGACAATGAAGAAGTTAGCTAGTATATTCCTCCTCTCCTGCGCGCTTTCCCTTCCGCTGGGCGCCCAGAGTGGTAATACCGTCGGTTACGAGACGGAAGAGCCGCAGCGGAAACAGACCTTCCGGGAATGGATGAACGAGACCTTCCACGGCCCGAAGAAGAAAGAAATCAAGCAGGAGAACGAAGTCCTGCGCAGCGAGCTCGACTCGCTGCAGCTGCTTCTCGACCACTTCCGCAACCAGGCCACCCTGGACGAGCGGGAGATCGCCGCGCTGGAGCGCGAAATGCAGGAGGGCGGCTTTGAGTACACGCCCGAGGCCACCGACAGCCTGCTGCACCTGTGGTACAAGAATACGATGATTGACGATTTCGACCCGGTCAACGAGTACGATATGGACTCCGTGCGCTTCACCTCCAACGTCTCCGACGCCGAGATGATGCGCCGCCTGGAAGCGATGAATTCCTTCATCACGCTGCCGTACAACGACGTCGTCAAGAACTATATCATCCAGTACTCCGAGCGCATGACGACCCGCATGGGCCGCGTGATGGGCCTGAGCAACTATTATTTCCCGATTTTCGAGGACATCCTGCTCCGCTACGGCCTGCCGCAGGAGCTCAAGTACATGGCCATCATAGAGTCGATGCTCAACCCCGTGGCGACTTCCCGCGCCGGGGCGCGCGGCATCTGGCAGTTCATGTACCAGACCGGCACCAGCTATGGCCTGGAGATCAATTCCTTCGTGGATGAACGGCTGGACGTGGAGAAGGCCGTGGACGCGGCGGCGCGCTACCTGCGCGACGCCTACCGCACCTTCGGGGACTGGGCGCTCGCGATCAGTTCCTACAACTGCGGCGCCGGCAATGTCTCGAAGGCCATCCGCCGCGCGGACGGCAGGCGGGACTACTGGAGCATCTATCCCTACCTCCCGCGCGAGACGCGCAATTACGTGCCGGCCTTCGTGGCCGCCATGTACGCAATGACCTATTACCGTGAGTACGGCATCGTGCCGCAGAATACGGGCGTGCCCGCCCAGACGGACACCTTCATGATCCGCCACAACCTGCACTTCGACCAGATCGAAGCCGTGGTGGGCGTGCCGAAGGAGGACCTGCAGAATCTCAACCCGCAGTATATCAACGACATCATCCCGGGCAACAATCATCCCTACGTCCTGAAGCTCCCGTACACCTGGACGGCCCGCTTCCTGGACGCCAACCGCGACTCGCTCTACGCCTACAAGGCGGATTCACTCATCCAGAACCGCGTCCTGACGGACCAGGGCCGCAAGTCTTCCGGAAAATCGACCGGCAAATCCAGCGGCGGAAGCAGCAGCACCAGCCAGCAGCAGCGTATCGCCTACAAGGTCAAGAGCGGGGACTTCCTGGGCAAGATCGCCTCGCGCTACGGTGTGACCGTCGCCCAGCTCAAGAGCTGGAACCACCTGAAATCCAACAGCATCCAGATCGGCCAAACGCTCTACATCTACAAGAACGGCGGTCCGACCATCTCGCAGGGGAGCAGCGGCAGCAGCAGCTCTTCGAAGAGCGGCTCGTCGTCCAAGAGCGGTTCTTCCAGCTCCAGCGGCACCAAAGCCCGGATCTACACTGTCAAGAACGGGGATTCCCTCTACAAGATCGCCAAGAACTACCCGGGCATCAGCGCCGAAGACATCAAGAAAGCCAACGGCCTCAAATCCGACTCCATCAAGCCAGGCCAGAAACTCACCATCCCCGCGAAATAACTGTCATGCCCGACCTGATCGGGCATCTCCTTCCTTCTCCGCCGGAAGCAGCAGGGCTGCGGCTGTCCAAGCAGAAAAATGCTTGTCCAGCCGCACCCTGCCGCTTTATCCGGCTCCGAAGGCTTGCGGCAGTCGCTCCCAACGCACGGCCCCCGCACACCCCCCGACAGCACAGGCAAACGGGCGCAGGCTCCCGCACATCCTCCCCACCGGCTGCCGCAAAACAATGACCCGCCCGCATACCCGTCATGGCCGACCCTTTGCTGTCATGGCCGACCTGATCGGGCATCTCCTTCCTCGGGGCAAATACCACCTTTTCCGGCCAGGAATTCCCGCCAAAACCTGCCAGGTCCCCAGAAATAGTAGGGGACCGGCCAGGAATAACAGCTATTTTCTGCCCGGATTGCAAGTGTAGCGTCGAAGAGCAGCCACGGCTGGAGAACGTGTCAGAAAAGAGGCAAAATCTGTTACAGAATCAGGAATTTGCGATTCTGTGACAGAAAACGCCCCGTATCTGTAACGGATGAGACAGCATCGACCGGGGAAGGGTGGGGATGACGTTTATTTCTTGTAGTACTTCGGCCAGCAGGAGGAGAGGTAGGTCTTGAGGCGGTCCTCCTGGGCGTTGGGCTGGGGCTCGTAGAAAACGGTGCCGGAGAGTTTGTCGGGGAGGAATTCCAGGTCCGTGAAGTGGCCGGGGAAGTCGTGGGCGTACTTGTAGCCGTCGGCATAGCCCAAGTCCTCCATCAGCTTCGTGGGCGCGTTGCGCAGATAGAGCGGGACGGAGGCCGTTTGGTCCTCCTTGGCAGCCGCAAGCGCCTTATCGATCGCGAGATAAGCGGAATTGCTCTTGGGCGAGCTGGCCAGGTAAACGGCACACTCGCTCAGCGGGATACGCGCCTCCGGCATGCCGATCGAGTGGACGATGCGGAAGGTCGCGTCCGCCAGCAGCAGGGCGTTGGGATTCGCCAGGCCGATATCCTCGGCGGCGAGGATGCAGAGCCGCCGGGCGATGAAAAGGGGATCCTCGCCACCGTCCAGCATCCGCGCCATCCAATAGACCGCCGCATTGGGATCAGACCCGCGCACGCTCTTGATAAAGGCGGAAATGATGTCGTAATGCATCTCGCCGCCCTTGTCGTAAATGGCCACATTCTCCTGCAGGCACTCCGTGACCGTACGGTTGTCGATGACGATCGCTTCGCCCTTTCCCAACTGGGCATCGACCACGATCTCCAGGATATTCAACAATTTGCGGGCGTCGCCGCCGCTGTGGCGGAAGAGCGCGTCCGTCTCTCGGACCTCGATCTTGCGCTCCTTCAGCACCTCGTCCTCACGAAGGGCGCGGTCCAGGAGCTGCTGCAGGTCGGCCACCTCAAGGGACTTGAGCACGAAGACCTGGCAGCGGGACAGGAGGGGAGTAATCACCTCGAACGAAGGGTTCTCCGTCGTGGCGCCGATCAGGACGATCGTACCCGCCTCCACGGCACCCAGCAGGGCATCCTGCTGCGCCTTGTTGAAGCGGTGGATCTCGTCGATGAAAAGGATCGGTGCACCGGTCTGGGAAAAGAGCGACTTGGACTTGGCGGAGTCGATGACCTCGCGCACTTCCTTCACGCCGGCGCTGACCGCGGAAAGCGTATAGAAATCCCGCTCCAGACTGCCCGCAATAATCCGGGCCAGGGTGGTCTTTCCCACACCGGGAGGCCCCCACAGAATGAAGGAAGACAAAGCGCCGGAGTCCATCATGTTCCGCAGGATGCATCCGGGGCCGACCAAATGCTGCTGGCCGACGTAATCGGACAGCGATTTGGGCCTCATTCGCTCCGGAAGGGGCGGTAACATTTTTGTTATAGACTCTAACACTTTTGTTTTATGAATTAATATTCAAGCTTCTTCTTGTAGGAACGACGGCGCTTATTCTGCACGTGATCAAAATCGCGGAATTGGCTTGCCATCTTCGTATTCGTCTCCAGAATGGCGTTTGATTCCGTCCATTTGATGCCCGCTTCATTGTATTTCCGGAACATATCCATGAACATAAGCGAGTTCACACCGCTGTTCTGGTACTCCGGCGCCACGCCGATCAGGAGCAGCTCGGCGCCGCCCTCACGCTTGATGAACATCGACTTCGCGAGGTGCCACCAGCCGAAGGGGAAGAGCTTTCCGCGCGACTTCTGCAGGGCCTTGGCGATCGAGGGCATCGTAATGCCGAAAGCGATCAGCTCGTTCTTCTCGTTCTCGACCATCGTGACGAAGCGCAGGTCGAGCACGCTCAGGTAGAAGTCGAGGTATTTCTTGGCCATATGGTCGGGCAGGACGGTGAAATCGTACAGATCCTTGTAGCAGATGTTGATCAGGTTGAAGATCTTCTGGCCGTAATTCTCTTCCCGGACGATCTTGCGCGTGAGCTGCCGCATGTGCACGTTGGCGCGCTTCTGGATAATCTCTGCCAGGCGCGGCCAGCGCTCCGGCATCACGGTCGGGACCTGGACCACGTATTCCAGCCAGTCGGCGTCCTTCTCGAAGCCCATCTGGACCAGATAATCGTTGTAGTAGGGGTAGTTGTAGATCAGAGGCATCGTGCTGATCTGGTCGAAGCCCTCCACCAGCATGCCTTCCGGATCGAAATCCGTGAAGCCCAGCGGGCCCACGACGGATTCCATGCCGTACTTCCGCCCAAACTCATAGACTTTGTCCATCAGGGCCCGGGCCACTTCGGGATCCTCGATGAAGTCGTACCAGCCGAAGCGGACTTCCTTGTGGTTCCACTGCGCGTTGGCCTTGTGGTTGACGATGGCGGCCACGCGGCCGACGGGCTCACCGTCCCTGTAGGCCATATAAAGCACGGAATCGCAGAATTCCTGTGCCGCACCCTTCTCCTGGTCGAGCGTGTCCATCTGGTCGAACACGAGGGGCGGAACATAGTATGGACTGTGACGATATAACTTTTCGGGGAAATTGACAAACTTCCGAAGCTCACTGCGCGTCAGAACGGGTCTGATTTCTACTGACATGACGGATAGGTTTTAGTATGTTTTATTCTCGCGAAGATACGATTTTCATAGGAAAAAATCAAAGATTTTCCTATATTCGTAACCGTGCTGAAACCCGTCCATATCCTCTGTCTGCTTGCATTGCTGCTGCCTTTCGGCCCGGCGGTGCATGCCCAGGGGCAGCGCATCGGCCTGTTCCAGTCGCCCAAGGGTTTCGGCGTCACGGCCACGTTCGACAAGGCCCCCGATGGCGGGGAGATGAACACCGTCACCCTCCGCACCGATTTCTACGGCTTCCTGTCGGGCCGGACCAGGCAGGTGGGCGCCTTCCTGACCTACACGCACGACTACCGGATCCTCCGGATGGAAGGGGAGGACTACGCGCTGATCCTGCATGCCGGGGCCGGCGTCTCGCTGGGCTATGCCCACGACCACGAGAAAGGCTTCTACAGCTCCTATGACCGGGAGCTGGCGCAACAGGCCGGCGGCGTGGCCGCGCTGGCGGGCCTGATCGGCCTGCGCGTCGATTTCCGGCGGCACCTGACCGTGGATTTCGGCTTCACCCTGGAGCCGGGCATCCACGTGCGGACGGATCCGAACACCGGCGCCGTCATCCTCTCTTTCTACAAGAATGGCATTTACCGGGGATACTACCCGCACCTTAACCTCCTGTATCGCTTTTGATGATGAAACGTAAGTTATTAACATTAGCGATATTGCTAATCTCATTATCGCCATGCGCCACGGGGCGGACAATTCCTGCCGGAAGCTTCTTCGACCGCGTCGTGCTGGGGATGGAATGGGGCTACACCCAGTGCTTCTTCCTGAGCCGGAACTACAATTTCATCACCGAGGAGGGGTACCGTGCCTTCGAGAAGAGCGACGCCTTTTACTTCCGGCCCAACGCCCAGGTGCTTGCTAACGTCGGCTACCGCCTGAGCGAACAGCTGACGCTGAGTCTGTACGGCGGCTACATAGGCGTGGGCGAGCAGAACCGCCTGATTCCCGCCCTGCTGCGCGCCAGCTATTTCCCTTCGACCGACAGCGAAGACGGCCTGTTCGCCTATGCGCAGGGCGGCGCTGCCTGGCACGTGCACAGCACGGAGGGCCGCACGGCCTGGCTGGCCACCCTCGGCGGCGGCTACCGCTTCCGCCTCAGCTACGACACCCACCTCGATCTGCTCATCGGCATCAAATACCTGCACGACCACCCCTCGATCCCCAATCCCGAGGGGCCCGGAAACGTGCCAGAGCGCAACATCCGCATGAACAATGCAGGATATTGCGCCCTGGATATCTCGATCGCCGTCAGCTTCTAGAACAGCTTGTCCACCGCGGCAATGATTTCCTCTTCAGGGAGGGAGGGGTCCAGTACAAGATCCGGATCCTTCAGGATATAACCTTTGGCCATGGAGCCCAGCACACCGCCGCCCGTACAGTTGAGCATGATGCACTCGTCCTTCTGGACGATGCCTTCCTGGACGGCCGTCGCCAGGGCCGCCACGGCCGCGCAGGGGGCCGGAAGGAGGTCGTAGCCCTCGAGGTTGCGGAACTGGAGCAGCCAGTACATGATGTCATCGTTCGAGCAGGCAAAAGTGTCGCCGCCGCTCGCGAGCAGCACGTCAAAAACGCCGCCGGTGAGGCTGTAGGGCGGTTTTCGGTTCGCAAGCACCTTCGCGAGGATGACCTCCGCGTTGCGGCGTCCCACCTCGGGATCCAGCGACACCAGCTCACGCGACTGCGCCTTCCAGGAGTCGTGGATCAGCGTGAAAGGGCGGTTCTGCGCCATGTACACGCGCATCTTGTTCTGGCCGAAGCGGCCGTCGGCCGCCAGGCGCTCCGCATTCTCCCAGGCCGCGATGGCGCCGGTGCCGGAGCCGACCGCCTGGAAGTAAGCGTCGGGGATGCGTCCGACCTTCTCCACGAAGCTCAGCAGGGTGGTGCCCATGCCGTCGCGGCGCGCCACGTTCTTGGCGCCGCCTTCCAGGAAATAACGGGGATTCCGGGCCAGTTTCTCACCCAGGGCGATAGCGTCGTAGTAGTCGCAGCCGTGGGGGACGGCCACCAGCTTGACGCAGCGGTGCAGCTTCTTGTGGAACCACAGGTCGTGCAGGTTGTCCTGCGGGACGCAGATGACCACGGGGATCTCGTTGTCCGAGCATACCTGCGCGAAGGCGCGGGCGGTGTTGCCGGCCGACTGGACCACCAGCACGCGCTCCTCCTTCTTGTCCATACGCGCGCACACGCTGAAGGCCTCCGTCTCCTTGAAGGAGCAGGTCTCCATCTTGGCGCCTATCTTGGGGTTCCAGCCCGAGAAGGTAATGTACAAATTATTCAGGCCCAGGTACTTGGCAAGTCCTTTGGACTTATACGTCACCGGGGCGCAGGAATGCTTGAGCGTCCGTCTGACGGGCATCCACTCCGCGTAGCGGTACAAGCCCTTGAGGTCGGCACGGGGCGTGAACTGCTTCTGGGCATAGACGGCACGCACCAGCGAGGGCGCGCCGCCCTGCGGATCATTGAGGTCCCAGCCACGGTCGTCGAAAACCCGGCCCGTGGCCACGTTCATCAGTTGATACTGAGTGGGTTGAAATTTCATATTCAGGTTATTAGAGTTTCATGAAAAGCCAGGCGTAGTAGCCGAAGAAGAGCAGCAGCATCAGGAGGGCCTCCCAACGGTCGATCCGGTCGCGATGCCCGGTGTAGGTCCACACCCAGATCAGCGCGGCGCTGGAGAGCAGCACCCCCAGGTCCACCCAGGTCAGGGCCACGGTCGACAGGGGAGTCACCACGGCGGAGGTGCCCAGGATCAGCAGGATATTGAACACATTGGAGCCCAGGACATTGCCCAGGGCCAGCTGGTCTTTCTTCTTGGCCGCCGCCACGATGCAGGTGGCCAGCTCCGGGAAGGAGGTGCCGCCGGCCAGCAGGGTGATGGCGATGAATTTGTCGGAGACGTGCAGGGCGCGTGCAATCGCGGTCGCGTTGTTCACGAAAAGCTGGCCGCCGAAGATCAGGCCGGCCAGACCTGCGAACACCAGCACGATGGCCATGAAGATGCTGTGGACCTTCTCTTCCGCCTCCTCGTCGGCGCCCTGGTCAGACTTAAAGCAAAAATACATATAAGCCGCGAAAACCAGCAGGAAGACAATGCCTTCCACGCGCGTAATCCGTCCATCCGTCAGGGCGGCGGCAGCGAAAAGGAGGGTCACCAGCAGGGCAATGGGAATGTCTCTGCGCCGGTTGGAACGCGTCACGGCCACGGGGGCGATAACGGCTGTCAAACCCAGGATGAGCAGGGTGTTGAATACGTTGGAGCCCACCACGTTGCCGACCGATATGTCGGCATTGCCCTGCAGGGCGCCGGTCAGGCTGACGACGAGCTCCGGGCAGCTGGTGCCGAAGCCCACGATGGTCAGGCCAATGACGAATTCGCTGATGCCGACCTTGCGGGCAATGGCGGAAGAGCCGTCCACCAGCCAGTCTGCACCGAATACGATCAGTGCGAGGCCTATCAGCAGCTCTAATACTTCGAGGATCATGCTTCTTCTTCCTCCGTTTTATCAATGCGCTCCAGGCGGCAGACGTTCTCCACATGGTAGGTGTGGGGGAACATGTCCACCGGCTGGACGTCGGTAATCTGGTAGTCGGCGCTCATCATTTCCATGTCGCGCGCCTGCGTGGCCGGGTTGCAGCTCACGTACACAATCCGCTTCGGGGCGGCCTCCAGGATGGTTTTCACCACGTCCGGGTGCATGCCGGCGCGCGGCGGGTCGGCGATGATCACGTCCGGCCGGCCGTGCTTCGCAATGAAGTCCGCCGTGAGGATGTCCTTCATGTCGCCGGCGTAGAACTCGCAGTTGTCGATGCCGTTGCCGGCGGCGTTGATTTTCGCGTCCTCGATGGCCTCCGGCACGTATTCGATACCAATGACGTGCTTGGCGCGCCGGGAGACGAACTGTGCGATGGTGCCCGTGCCCGTGTACAGGTCATACACCAGCTCAGAGCCCGTCAGGTCAGCGAATTCGCGCGTGGCTTTATATAATTTGTAGGCCTGCCCGGTATTGGTCTGGTAGAAGGACTTGGGGCCGATCTTGAATCGCAGGCCCTCCATTTCTTCGTAAATGGCAGGCTCGCCGCTGTGCAGGATGCAGGTCTGGTCTCCGATGGTGTCGTTCTTCTTGTCGTTGATGACGTACCAGAGCGAGCTGATCTGCGGAAACTCCTTCGCCACGGCGTCCAGCAGGGGAGCGCGCAGGGGGAAGTCCTCCCCGAAGCAGACGATGACCATCACCGCGCCGGCGTCCGTCGTGCGCACGAACATGTTGCGCAGCTGGCCGTGGTTCTCACGGATGTCGTAGAAGGAGATGCCGTTCTCGAGGCAGAACTTCTTGATAAAGAGGCGGATCTCATTGGTCGGTTCGGGCTGCAGGTGGCAGCGCTCGATGTCCAGGACCTTGTCGAAATACTTCCCGACGTGGAAGCCCAGACCGGGGCCGACGGGCACGCCGGAGGCGATCTCCTCGCTGGTCATCCAACGCTTGTTGGAGGCGGAGAATTCGAGTTTGTTGCGGTAGTAGCGGGTCTTGTCGGAGCCCAGGATGGGGCGGAACTCCGGCACCTGGAGGTGGCCGATGCGGGTCAGCTGATCATAGACCTGACGCTGCTTGGCGGCGAGCTGGATCTCGTAGGGGAGCGGCTGCCAGCGGCATCCGCCGCACACCGCGAAATGCTCGCAGAACGGCTCCAGACGCTGCTCGGAGGGCTTCACGAGCTTGATGATCGAGCCCTCCAGCCAGGCCTTCTTCTTGCGGACCAGCCGCACGTTCACCACGTCGCCCGGCACGGCAAAGCCGACGAACACCACCTGCCCTTCGGGCGTATGCGCGATCGCCTTGCCCTCCGCCGCCACGCTCTCGATCGTGAGGTTCTCCAGGATGATATCCAATTTGCTGTGTCGTGCCATAGGCTCAATAATAATCTTACAAATATAATTATATTTGCAGAAAAAGCATGCCTATGACACACAGCAAACTCATCGTCCTGCTTGCATCCTGGATCCTGCTCAGCCCCGCGGCATACGGCCAGCGGGAGCGGACCGTCACGCCCAAGGCGCCGGACTACCGGGACGCCACGATGTGGATCACCGCCGACGAGGACCCCGACGGGACCGGCGCGGACATTTTCTATGTCGTTTCGACCTGGGAGGAGGACTGGAAGGATGCGCGGGGGAGAGTAAGCCATTACGCCGACGTCTGGAACCCCCGGCACCGCGAGCGGATGGGGCGGGAGATGAACGGCGTGGCGGCCTATATGGCCCCGGGGAACCGCTTCTGGGCGCCGTTCTACCGGCATGCGACCATCGACGCCTTCCTGACGCGCGATGAGCAGACCATCCGCGAGCGGACACGCCTGGCGATGGACGACGTCTGTGCGGCGTTCGACCAGTTCCTGAAAGAGCGCGACAGCAGCCGGCCCCTCATCATCGCGGGCTTCAGCCAGGGCGGCATGGCCGTCGTGGAGCTGCTCAAGCACATGGACGACGAGACGTACAAGCAGCTCGCTGCCGCTTACGTGATGGGCTACAAGGTGACGGCCCGGGATCTCGCCGAATGCAAGCATATCAAGGCCGCAGAAGGGGCGTCCGACCTGGGCGTGACCATCTGCTACAACACCGTCAAGGACGTGAAATACGTCCAGTCCGTCATCGCAGACACGCAGTTCGCCATCAACCCGGTGAACTGGCGCACGGACGCCACCCCTGCCGTCCTGCACGATACCGTCACCGTGACCCTGGCCCCGGCTTACCACGCCCTCGTGGTCACGGGCTATCCCGGCACGGAATACAAACCCTACAAGGGGCTGATCAACGTGGGCGACCTCCACAGCGCCGAGCCGTGGCTCTACAGCGACTGCATCCGGGAGAACATGGCCCTGCGCGCCTCGGAATGGCGCCGCCTGAAGGGCCCCGTGCAACCCTATTTCACGGTAGATCAGCTTCCTGACCTCATAGCGTGCCTGCCCGCGCCGCCCGACACGCTCAGCAACCAGTTCGGCTACGACATCCAGCGCTACTTCTGGGGCAAGACCCAGCGCAGCGACTCCGCCCGGGTCGAGATGGTCAAGGGCGACGCCGTCTGGGGCTACCAGCCGCTGCTGGACCAGTTCGCCGAAGCCTTCGGGCTCCGGGTCAATCCGGAAGATACGCCGGAGATCTGGCGCCTGATGGAAACCGCGCTCACCACCACCGACCAGATGCGCGTGCAGCCCAAGGCCTACTACCATCGCAAGCGCCCCTTCGAGCGTTTCGACGAGCCCACGCTGACCGGCGAGGATGACGAGCTGCGCGGGGAGGGGAGTTACCCTTCAGGCCACACCATGCGCGGCTGGTCGGCCGCCATGCTCCTGGCTGAAATCAACCCTGCGGCCGCCAACGCCATCTACGCGCGCGGCTGGCTCTACGGCGAGAACCGCGTCATCGCCGGCGCCCACTGGCAGAGCGACGTGGATGCGAGCCGCGTGGCCGCGAGCATCGGCGTCGCGGCGCTGCACACCAGCCCCGCGTTCCTGGACCAGATGGCCCGGGCGCAGGAGGAGTGCCGCCGGCTGTTGGCAAAATAGTATCAGCGTATGTCCATCTTCCTGAAACAGACCGATCCGGACGCGCCGCTGCGGGTGGACAGCCCAGAGGCGCTCGTCGCCGCCATCCGGCGCTGCGGCATCATTCCGTTCTTCGAAAACGCCATTCCAGGCTACTCCATTGAGGAAATGACGCCCCGCGAGTACTGGTTCGACGGGGAAGAGGGGACCCTCGGCCCCTGGGACTGGAAGATCGACGCCGTGCAGACGGGGGAGATCGCCTACGGCAAATTCCTCTGCGGCGGCAAGGCCGCCTTCGCCACGCAGGAGTGCTACCGCGACCTGCTGAACTGGCGCCGCGCGCAGCCGAAATACGCCCTCAAAGAAGGGGACCGGCAGGCCTACGAGGCCATCTGCAACGCCGGCAGCCTCACCACGCGGGAGCTGCGCCGCATCTGCGGGCTGAAAAAAGGCGCCATGGACGCCATCGTGACGCGGCTGGAGCAGCAGACGCGCCTGGTCATCGGGGACTTCGAGCGCGTCTATAAAGGGCAGTTTCTGGAATATAGCGGCTGGCAGCTGGCGTCGCTCTGCCGGCCGGAGGATCTCTTCGAATACGAGCTGGATGCGCCCGTGTGCAGTCCGGAAGCGTCTTACGAGCGGCTCGCCGAGCGGATCCGCCGCACGGCACCCGACGCCACCGACGCCCAGATCAAAAAACTGCTCGGATAGGCGATTGGGCTGACTGTTGCCAGGGGCGAAAATGCTATGATTTGCCCCTGGCAACCTGATTTCTTTGTCGCCAGGGGCAAAACATGGGTCTGGCGCCCCTGGGGAAACGAGATCCGCAAACCAATTTCCGCATTACGATGTTCTCTTTTTGCCTGGTATCGCCGTTCCTGCTATGAAATAGTAGCGGGGGATCTGTACGATTCCCCGCTACTTAACATAATATAAATTGTGTAACAAAAAGCGCAAAGGCTCAGAGCGAGCGCTTTGAGTCGATCGGACCGGCGTAAATCCCAAGGAAAATCCTGCGCAATTCCTTCTGGTCGAGCCGACGCTCGAGTTTTCCGAGCTTGTGGGCCATGTACTTTACGAAATCGGCCAGATCCTGCGCACCGTACATGCCATTGTCCAGGAATTCCGATTTGCCGTACAGCAGGTCATGCGCCATATAATTCGTCTTCCAGAGCTTGTAGCCCTCGATAATGCGACGGTCCACGGCATGGCGGATCGCCTGATAGCGGTCGTTCTTTTCGCAGAGCGACGCCTCGTGGATCTCTTCCGGCGTCAGCGGTTTGCCGATTTCCAAGTGGATGTGCCCCTTCTTCTGGCGGATGCCCGTCATGATGCTGTGCAGATCCTCCGTCGGCTTCTTCACATACGGACCTTCGCGACGCAGGAGCACCTCACGTGCCTTGCGGGAATCGCAGGACTCGTACTCGTAGGAAATGCTCATCGGGACGATGTTCAACTCGGCGAAATTCTCCTCGAAAGTCCCCTTTCCGCTCATGTCGAACATCTTCAAAAGTCCCTGCTCAGTGGTGTCCAGGCCATTTTTCGTGCGTCCTTCGCGCTGCGCGATCCAGATGGAAGCGCGCCCGGAGGTGATGGTTTCGCGGATATACTGCGACAGCAGCTGGGAGCTCAGGTACAGTTCCCGCGCGCCGATGCCGCGGATCACCTTGATCATGCGGTTCGAGCGCATCAAGTCCACGATCAACTGGCTCGTCAGCAGATTTGAGCCGACACATATCTCCGTGAAAGGAAAGCCGTTATGCCGCATTACATGTTGTATCAGTGCAGGATCCATCACGATGTCCCGGTGGTTGGAAACAGCCAGGAAACGCCCGTTGACACCCCGAAGGTTCTCCACCCCGCTGCAGCTCAGTCCGTCGGAGGTCTTGGCCAGGACCGCATCGATCACGGCCAGCATCACCTCGTCCTGGAACTGGTCGATGCTGCCGATGCCGCGCAGCATATGGCTGAGCGTGGATGCGGGCAGGTCTGAGAAGAGATACTTGGAGATCACGGGCATCATCGGATGCCGAGACACGCGGCCCAGGGCCTCTACCGCTTCTTCATCGGTATAGGGACGAATGTCGCCAAATTCTTCGGTATTGGTACTCATTTCGGGTCAAAGATACACATTCAACGGCGGAAAAGCAAAGAAGAGTCTCCGTAACTGAGGAAACGGAAATCATGCGCGAGCGCATAGTCGTAAATCGTGTGCCAGTCCCCGGCCACGAAGGCCGAGATCAGCAGCAGGAGCGTACTCTGCGGCTGATGGAAATTGGTCACCATCGCATCCACGATCCGGAAGCGGAAGCCGGGCACGATGATGATGCGCGTGCCCACTTTCAGCTCACGCAAACCATTATCATCCAAATATTTGACTATGGCGCCCAGGGACTCCCGCAGCGACACGCCATAGTCCCGCGTGTACGGCGCCCACTGGTCCACATCAAGCGGATGTCCATGCTCCAGGCAGCTGATGCCCACGTAATAGAGCGACTCCAGGGTCCGGACGGAGGTCGTCCCGACCGCCACCACCGGACGGCCGCCCTCGCACAGGCGGCAGAGCAGCTCGCGGCTCACCACGAACGGCTCCCGGTGCATCGGATGCTCGGACACGAGCGAGCTCTTGACGGGCAGGAAAGTGCCCGCGCCGACGTGCAGACAGACGTTTTCGATGTCGATTCCCTTCGCCGCGATGTCGTCCAGCACGCGCTGCGTGAAATGAAGACCCGCCGTCGGTGCTGCCACGGAGCCGCGTATGTGCGCATAGAGCGTCTGGTAGCGCTCCAGGTCTATTTCCTCCGTTTCACGGTTCAGATAAGGCGGAATGGGCACCCTTCCGCAACGCTCAAGCACGGCGGAGAAGGGAATGCCGGACTGCCAGGCGAACTCCACGACGCCCGTCTGGCCGTCCCGCCCGATCAGACGGGCCTTCAGGGCCAGGTCGTCCCATTCGTCCGTATCAACGTCCAGGGTGAGCCATTCGTCCGTTTTCAGGCGTTTGGAATTGCCGATGACACATTTCCACCGGCAGCTCGCCGTCGTGGCAAATATGGTATTGTATTCGGCCGGCGTATCGGGTTCCAGGCAGAAAATTTCGATATGCGCGCCTGTCGGACGGCGAAAAAAGAGCCTGGCAGGCACCACTTTCGTATCGTTGAAGACCATCAGGGAACCCTCTGGCAGCTCTTCGGCCAGCGCACGGAAGACGCGCTCCCGGACCTGGCCGTCGCGATAAATCAACAATTTGGAGGCATCACGCTCTGACAGGGGATATTTTGCAATCCTCGCGTCGGGTAGTGAATAGGAATAATCTTCTATGTGAAGTTCTGGAATCATGATGCAAATTTACCGCTTATTTTTGAAGCAGACAACCCGTAACATTTGTAAACATTTGTAAATTCCTTGTTTACATTTGTGTAGTTTACAAAATTATTATCAACAGATTTAGTATCATGTTAATAACTGGCATAAGAAGATATTATCAACATCGAACCGAACATGTAACCTAACTGAAAACCAATATTTTAGCTTTATTTTGCTTAAGTAAACAATGATGTTGATTTCCAGTTAACGATGTAAATAGTACCCCTGAGCGAGTATAAATAGTATGAACATGGATAATATATGTTATAAACTCAATAAGTTAAATGTTGTAATATGAAATAAGGCTTCATCTACTATATATGGAGACTCCACCACCCTGTCCACAACTTATCCACAATTTACATTTGTAACACTTGTTTTCTTCCAATTTTCTTGTTACTTTTGTAAACAAATCGTTTAGAATTATGAACGCGCGTCTGCAACAGTTTCTGGTCGCTGAAAACATCAGCCAGGCCCAGTTCGCCGAGACGATCGGCGTCGCCCGAGCCAGTATCTCGCACATCCTTTCCGGTCGAAACAAACCCGGCTTCGATTTTCTCGAGAGCATGGTCCGCCACTACCCTAACCTGAATTTTGAATGGCTCCTGACCGGCCGCGGCAAAATGTACACAAACGCCCAATCAGCCCCTGAGCCCCCTGCAGCATCGATTTCACCCACCCCAAACAGCGATGAGGGCAACCTCTTCGACGAGCCGGAATACCCGGCTTCCGCCCCCGCATCCACTCCCTCAGAGTCCCCCACTCCCCGTCCAAACACATTTAGCAGATATATAGATAATCAGTCGAGAAAATCTATAAATCAAAGAGTTATCTCAAAGGTTATTCTTTTCTACTCCGACGGCTCCTTCCAAGAACTCGTCTAATCTAACCCGCAAGTTTATACCGCCAGCCGCTCACGTTTCAGGCGGGCAAGACCCGCCTGGAAGGTTCTTGTGCGCGGCTGCAGCAGAAATAAGTTACAGCGGCTGCCGGTGCGTGGGGCGTGCGCGAGCCTGTGGCCGTTTGCCCGCGCCGTCGGGGGGTGTGCGTGAGGGTGGGAAGGGTCGGCAGACGCAATAGCCAGGGTAGCCAAAGCCGGTCGGCAATACCTGTGGAGCGGTAAGCGGAACAGGTATTGTTGACCGGCTGGCGGTATTATACAAGGATACTGGCGGTATTATATAAGGATAAATGTGTATATTTGCATGGCATGGGACTATACAGCATACTGCTCCGGCCGTTTGTCCGCAAAGCGGACATTGAAAAGGCCTCCAGGGTAGCTCTCCGGTATTTCGAAATGATCGAAAGGATTCCGGGCGGCCGCCTGATCAGCCGCTGGATCCACAACAACCGCCCCACCGGCCTCCAGCGTGAAGTCTTCGGCATCGACTTCTACAATCCCATCGGCCTGGGCGCCGGCCTGGACATCTACGGCGAGCTCTACAACGACCTGAACAACCTCGGTTTCAGCTTCGTCGAGATCGGCCCCATGAACGCCGACGGCATTCGCCGCGCCATCCGCCGCATCCAGCAAGATCCGCAGAACGACATCCTCGCCGCCTGCATCAACGAAGAATACCTCACCGCCTTCACCCTGGCCTACGACTTCTGCGACTTTTTCGTCATCGACATCTCGGCCAACCCCAACACCGACATCCTGGATCCGCTGCTGGACGCCAGACTGGCCGAGGAAGTCTACAAACCGATCGTCGTCAAGCTCCCCCCGGCGCTTCCCCCTTCCGAAACGGAAGACCTGCTGGACTACTGCCTGATGAACGGCATCGACGGTATCGAGGCCCGCAGCATCGAACAGATCCGCCACATCGTCGAATACACGTCCGGACGCCTCCCGATCATCTCCAACCATGCCATCGAGACTCCGGAACAGGCTGCTGAGGCACTCGAAGCCGGTGCCTCCCTGATCGAAGTCCGGGACGGCCTGGTCCGGCAAGGCCCCAACTTCGTCAGCAATATCCAAAAATACCTGCTTAATCTGGCTAAAAATGAACGAAACAGTTCAAGACAAGATAGCCCGGCTGCTCAAGAATAGCGGGCGCACCCTCAGCGCCGCCGAGTCCTGCACCGGCGGACAGATCTCCCACCTGCTCACCACCGTCTCCGGCTCCTCCTCCTGGTATGTCGGATCCGTCACCTCGTACGCCACCCGGATCAAAGAACAGGTCCTCGGCGTCCCGACAAAAACCATCCGCGACCATGGTCTGGTCAGCGGTGAGGTTGCCGGCGCCATGGCTGAAGGCGTCCGGAAACTGATGAAAACGGACTATGCCGTCACCACCACCGGACTCACGGAAGGGGGCGACGAATGGGGCAATCCGGAAGGCACGGTTTGGATCGGCGTGGCCGGTCCGAAGGGTACGAAAACGAAGAAATACCACTGCGATCTGGGCCGGAAAGGCAATATCCGGCGTTTTGCCAACGTCGCCCTCCGCTTCCTGGCCTCCTACATCGAATCAGACAACAAATAACTGATTCTCAGATAATATAACAAAATTGTTAAAGACTATAACATTTTTGTTAACCCCTATTTTCACTGATTTGAACCGGTTTTCCGGTTCATTTTTGTAAATGACAAGCCGCATCCGTGCGTTGGGAAGTGCGCAAGCCTTGTGGCCGTTTGCCCGTGCCGTCGGGGGCCGTGCGAGAGGGTGCGTTGGCCAGGATGCGGCGACTAAGAATGATAGCCGATGGCAAGCAAAAGTGCCCGGATCGCGAGGAGCGAAACGGGCACTTTTGCTTGACCGGCGATATTATTATTTCCGGTCGTAAGGAATGAGCGAAGCGTTCTTCAGATAGATGACGTGGATGGCGGGATCATTCAGGAAATAGACCGTGGCGCCGCCTGTCAGATCGACGGACAACTCTTCACTGGCCGCCTGCGTCAACGACCCAAGACCGGACATCTCCACAAAAGCGCGCGAAGTCTCCAGCAGCGTCGCATTGACCTGTGAAGAATTCGCCAGCTTGTAGCGGACGACAGGCGCCTTGCCGTTCAGAATCGATTTGGAGAAACCCTTCGAAGCAATCTTCAACAGCCCGGTCTCCCCTTTCACGTCCAGCGCGCTGCTTCCCGAGACATCAAAGGCGGACACCTGCGAGTGGTGCGTAATATCCAGACGGGACGTACCGGCCTGGACAACGGAGAGCGAATCGCAGGTCACGCTCATGCTCGCTTCCGCCTTCCGGTCCATTTCAATCACCACCTGCCCGGAACCGAAGGCCAGCGAAGCGACCCGGGCATTCTCCGTGACCTGCAGATGGAAACGCTCGGGATCCACCACCAGATCATCGGCCGACAGCAGCACGGCCCGCGAATCCAGCTTCAGCGAGCGCAAACTCTCCGGCATCGTGACGAAAACCCGGAAAACGGGCGTCGCGGCATCCTTGCCGCGGAAAAGCTTGCGGACTTCCGCCGGCACGCGCCGCTCGTCCAGCGTGACCGTCAGGGTGCTGTCCAGCACCGAGGACATCACATAGTCGGCGAAAAGTTCTTCCACCGACAGCCGCATCGCGTACTGCTTGCCGTACTGGACGTCCAGGGCGAAATCCCCGCCCAACTCGATGCTGTGAAAGGCGGCAAGCTCCGGGTGATTCGTCTCCCGGACAGACTGTCCGAGAAGCGGATGAGCTAAAGTGCCAAATAAAATAACTAAGGCTAAAAAATTATAATTCAATTTTTTCATATTCTCTATTCACTTAATTCCACCCACTCGTCCGTCTTCGCGTCCAGGTCTCGCTTGCACTCCAGGTAGGTGCGGGTCAACTCCATGATGTCGTCCTTCTCCGTCGGTGCGGCCAGGATGGTTTCGATCTCCTTCATCCTTGACTCCAGTTTGCCGATCTCGCACTCCAGCCAGGAGATGCGGTTCTTCTTCTTCCGGTCCATCTTGTTCACCTGCCGGCGCTCCTCGAAGGCAGCCTTCTTCTGCTGGTCCTCCGGCTTCGGCGCCGCCTGCTCCGCCTTGCGCTCCAGCTCCTGGAGCGTCTCGAGTTTGCGCGCCGCCAGGAAGTCGGACACGGTGCCCAGGTGCTCCTTGACGTGGCCGTCGCGGAACTCGTACATCTTGTCCACCAGGCCGTCCAGGAAGTCACGGTCGTGGGAAACCACGATCAGCGTGCCGTCGTAGGCCTTCAGGGCCTGCTTCAGGATGTCCTTGGACTTGATGTCCATGTGGTTGGTCGGCTCGTCGAGCGCCAGCAGGTTGTAGCTCTGGAGCATGAGCTTCGCCATGCCCAGCCGGGCCCGTTCGCCGCCGGACAGCACGGACACGCGCTTGTCGATGTCCTCGCCGCGGAAGAGGAACTGGGCCAGCAGGTCGCGCAGCTTGCTGCGGATGTCCCCCACCGCGATGCGGTCGAGCGTGGAGAAGACGGTCTCGTTCTTGTCGAGAATATCTTCCTGATTCTGTGCATAGTAGCCAAGCTGAACGTTGTGGCCCAGGCGGGCTTCCCCGCTGATGGGAGCCAGCTCCCCGGCGATCACGCGCATCAGCGTGGTCTTGCCCTCGCCGTTGCGTCCGATCAGGGCCACCTTCTCCCCTCGCTTGATTTCCACCTCCGCGTGGCGGAACACGACCTTCTGCGGATACCCCACGGTCAGGTCGCTGCCCTTGAAGACGACGTCGCCGGAGCGCGGGGCAGGCGGGAACTTGACCGTCAGGCGCGCGTTGTCCGTCTCGTCGATCTCGATGCGGTCCAGCTTCTCCAGCGCCTTGATGCGGGACTGGACCTGGTTGGACTTCGTGGGCTTGTAGCGGAAGGTGTTGATGAACTCTTCCGTCTTCTGGATCATCCGTTGCTGGTTCTCGTAGGCGGCCACCTGCTGCTGGATGCGCTCCGCACGGAGCTCCAGGTATTTGGTATAAGGGACTTTATAGTCGTGGATATGGCCCAGCATTACCTCCACGGTGCGGTTCGTGACCGTGTCGAGGAAGCGCCGGTCGTGGCTGACGAGCAGCAGCGCGCAGCGCCTGGCCTTCAGGTAATCCTCCAGCCACTCGATCGACTCGATGTCGAGGTGGTTCGTGGGCTCGTCTAGCAGCAGCACGTCCGGCTGCGAAAGCAGGATCTTGGCCAGCTCGATGCGCATGTTCCAGCCCTGCGAGAAGGTCTCGGTCGGGCGGCCGAGCTCGTCGTCCAGGAAGCCCAGGCCCAGCAGGGTCCGGCGCGCCTGCACCTCCGGCGGCTCGGTGTGGCTGAGTTCCAGCCGGTCGTTCAGGCCCGTCAGGCGCTCGATCAGCTCCGCGTAAGCGTCTGATTCATAATCAGTACGCGTTTCCAGCTCCCGCGTCACGGAAGCGATCTCCCGCTCAATTTCGGCCGTGCCGGAGAAGGCGGTCATCGCCTCCTCGAGCACCGTGCGGCCGCGGTGGTGCTCCATGATCTGGGGCAGGTAGCCGATGGTCAGCTCGCGCGGCTTGTCGATGCGCCCGGAAGTCGGGTTCTGCAAGCCGCAGATTAGCTTCAGGATGGTGGACTTCCCCGCTCCGTTCTTCCCCACGAGGCCGATCTTGTCGGTCTCGGAAATATGGAAATTGATCTTGTCCAGCAGGACAAAACCTCCATACGCAACTGTCACATCCTCAATAGAAATCATATCTATTATCCTTCAGATTGCATGTCAGACAGTGCCGCAGGCAAACCCGTGGCCACCCATGGCCTCGTAAATGGGAGGGGCCCGCGCCGAAAGGCGTGGGAGGGATGAGCGAAGCGAAGGTTTGCCGCGGCAGCTGTCTGACTGCAATCAGTGAGCATCATAAAAAACACAAAGAGTCAAAAAATTCAGGTCGGTGGAAGTCGGGCTTCGGCGCCTCGATCGGAGCCCAGCTCAGGTAGTGCGGGACCGGCAGGCCGTCGCCGCATTTATAAAAGTTCCCGCGAGCCTGCAGGCCGGCAAAGGAATCGAGGCCGAAGGTCGCGGCAGGGATGTCCAGCGCCAGGTTCCAGGCCGTGGGCTCCTCCCGCAAGCCAAAGGGCGCGGTACCGAGCGAAGCGTGACGGGCTATGCCCGCATACGCCGCCTCAGGCAGGCTTTCGCGGCCGTGACGCTCCGCGCCGAGGCAGAGATAGATCTTCCCCGTGCAGGTACATTCCAAATTATAATAGAGTCCGTCTTCGCGGGGCGCGAAGAAAAACTCCACGCACGAATCCTCCCAGACCCGCTCCCGGTCCGCTGCACAGACCGCACGGACCGCCTGCTCCTGCACGTGAAAGCACAGATGCAGCGCTTCCCCGCTGTGAGAGCTGTCCACCGACACCTCCGGGCAGTACGGAAAGCGCTCCGGCCAGTTCAGGCAGGCTATTCTTTCATTTCGGGGTTCTCGGCCGATCTGGAGCATAGCAGGATGGATAATTCGTAAAGGAAATACAGCGGAATGGCCAGCACGAACATCGAGAACGGGTCGGAGGGCGTGATGAGCGCCGCCAGCACCAGAACGATGACAACGGCGTAGCGGCGACCTTTCCGCAGCGAGCTGCGGTCCAGGACGCCCAGGCGGTTCAGGACCAGCACGACCGTCGGAAACTCGAAGACGACACCGATCAGCAGCACCATCGAGAAGAACATAGACATGTAGGAGCCGATGGTGATGGTATTGGCGACCGCGTCGCTGACCGTATAATTCATAAAAAACTGCAGGCAGACCGGCAGGACGATGAAATAGCCGACCAGTACGCCCAGGTAGAACAGCCCCGTGGACATCGCGAAAGCCGTGCGGACGGTCTTCTTCTCCCGGTCGTACAGCGCAGGCGCGAGGAAGCGCCACAGCTCCCAGACGACATAGGGAAAGGCCACGATGACGCCCACGGCGAAAGAGGCCTTCAGGTGGACGAAGAACTGAGCGCTGATCTCGACGTTGATCAACTCCATCGAGAAAGGCCAGCCCAGCAGGCGGTAAACGATGAAATCGGGACGCGTCGGCGCGAGCACGATGCCGTCGAAGAGCAGCTCCCGGAAGACAAGTCCCAGCACGGAACACAGGCACACGGCGCCGATCGCGCGGAACAGGCTCCCGCGCAGCACGTCGAGATGATCCCAGAAGGACATCTCTTTCTCTGCGTCCGCCCCTGCCACCTATTCAGCCTTGGGCGTTTCGTCGGACTTGGGAGCTGATTTACCGGGATCGGCCTGGTTGACCTGGTCTTCGATCTCGTTCATCCCTTCCTTGAAGCTCTTCACTCCCTTGCCCACGCCTTTCATCAGCTCGGGAATCTTCTTGCCGCCGAAAATCAGCACAAAGACCAGGACAATGAGGACAATCTCCCAGGGTCCGAATACTAAAGGATAAAACAACATAGCGAAACGGTTAATTCAAACTGTTCAGTGATGCCTCCAGGGCCTCGATGCGCGCCAGCGCGTCGGCCTCCTTCTTGCGCTCGCCGGCGATCACGGCCTCCGGGGCGTGCACGACGAATTTCTCATTGGAGAGTTTCGCGCGGACCCCTGCGAGGAACTTGCGCTGGTGCTCGAGCTCCGCCTGCAGCCTGGTCTTCTCCTCGTCGGCATTGACGAAGCCGGCCAGCGGGATGCTCATCTTGATGGTGCCGACCAGGAAGGAAACGGATGCGCCCTCGGCGGCACCGGCCTTGATCAGGCCCAGGTTCGCCGCCTTGCGGATCACAGGCAGCAGCTCACCGGTGAACTCGCCGTCGATGAAGAGATCCAGCGTGTCCTTCGGGGCGATCTGCTTCTGCGCGCGGACGGCACGGATGGCGATGATTGCCTCGCGGGCTTGCTCGAAGCGGGCCAGGAAGTCGGCGTCGTACGCGCCGGCCTTCGGGGTCGGCTGGAACATGATGGTCTCCCCTTCCCGGCGCGGCGCCATGGCCTGCCAGAGCTCCTCGGTGATGAAAGGCATCACCGGATGGATGAGTTTGATGAGCTGCTCGAAGAAGAGCACCGCGGCGTCGCGGCTCGCCTTGTCGACGGCCTTGCCGTACTCCGGCTTCACCAGCTCCAGGAACCAACTGCAGTAGTCGTCCCAGAAGAGCTTGTAGATCGCCATCAGGGCGTCGTTGATGCGGAATTTGGAATAATGGTCCTCCACGGTCTCGATGGTGCGGGACAGCAGGTTGTCGAACCACTTCACGGCCACGGCGGCCGCCTCCGGCTGCGCCGCTTTCCCATCCACCTGCCAGCTGCTCACCAGACGCCAGGCGTTCCAGATCTTGGCGCAGAAATTACGTCCCTGCTCCACCTGGGACTCGTCGTAAAGGATATCGTTGCCCGCCGAAGAGCAGAGCAGCATGCCGAGCCGGACGGCGTCGGCGCCGTATTTCTCGATGAGGTCCAGCGGGTTGGGGCTGTTGCCCAGGGTCTTGGACATCTTGCGGCCGATCTTGTCGCGAACGATGCCCGTGAAGTACACATTGCGGAACGGAACGTCATGCATGAACTCGTCGCCGGCCATGATCATGCGGGCCACCCAGAAGAAGATGATGTCCGGGCCGGTCACCAGGTCGTTGGTCGGATAGTAGTAGGACAGGTCGGCGTTCGCCTTGTGCTCCGGATGGCCGGGCAGTTCGGGATCGAACACGCTGATCGGCCAGAGCCAGCTGGAGAACCAGGTGTCCAGCACGTCCTCGTCCTGCTTGAGATCGGCGGCCGTCAGGGCCGGATTGATCTTCTGCGCCGCTGCGAGGGCCTTTTCGGCCGTCTCCTCGACCACCACCTGCCCGTCAGGCAGGTACCAGGCCGGGATGCGCTGGCCCCACCAAAGCTGGCGGGAGATGCACCAGTCGCGCACGTTCTCCATCCAGTGGCGATAGGTATTGCGGTACTTGTCCGGGATAAACTTGATGCGGCCGGACTCCACGTGGTCCAGGGCGCGGGCCGCCAGGTCCTCCATCTTGAGGAACCACTGGGCGGAGAGCTTCGGCTCGATCACGGCGTCGGTGCGCTCGCTGTAGCCGATCGGGGAGACGTAATCCTCGACCTTGACCAGGTTGCCGGACTCCTCCAGCATCTTGGCGATCTTCTTGCGGGCCACGAAGCGGTCCTCACCCACGAGGATCTGCGCCTGCTCGTTGAGCTTGCCGTGGTCGTCGATGATGTCCAGGATCGGCAGATTGTGGCGCAGGCCGATCTCGTAGTCATGGGCGTCGTGGGCGGGCGTGACCTTGAGGCAGCCCGTACCGAAGTCCATCTCCACGTAATCGTCCTCGATCACCGGGATCTCCCGGTTGATCAGCGGGATGAGCACCTTCTTGCCGCGCAGCCAGTGATGGCGCTCGTCGGCCGGATTCACGCAGATGGCGGCGTCGGCCATGATGGTCTCCGGACGCGTCGTGGCGATCACGAGGTACTTGTCGGTCGGGTTCCCCTGGCCGTCGGAGACGTAATATTTCAAATGATAGAAATGGCTCTGGGTGTCCTTGTGGATCACTTCGTCGTCGCTGATGGCGGTCAGGGCGACGGGATCCCAGTTGACCATGCGCACACCGCGGTAGATCCAGCCTTTCTTGTAGAAATGGCAGAACGTGGCGATCACGGCGTCGGACAGGGCCGGCTCCATGGTGAAGCGGGTGCGGTCCCAGTCGCAGGAGGCGCCGAGCTTGCGGAGCTGCTGGAGGATGATGCCGCCGTGCTCTTCCTTCCACTCCCAGGCGTACTTGAGGAACTCCTCACGGGTGAGGTCTTCCTTGCTGATTCCCATCCCCTTGAGCTTCGCCACCACCTTATTCTCGGTGGCGATAGAGGCGTGGTCCGTGCCGGGGACCCAGCAGGCGTTCTTGCCGTCCATGCGCGCCTTGCGGATGAGCACGTCGTTGAGCGTATTGTTGAGCACATGACCCATGTGCAGGATCCCCGTCACGTTGGGCGGCGGGATGACGATCGTATAGGGTTCGCGATGGTCCGGTTCGGAGTGGAAGCACCTGTTTTTCAGCCAGTAGGCGTACCACTTGTCCTCCACTTCGGAGGGATTGTATTTTGCACTTAATTCCATAGTCTACAAAAATACACAAAAAAATCGTGAAATGCTTTGATTCCATCTTTGATTATTCCAAAAAAGCTTCCTAACTTGCCCTTTCAAACACTAACCCGTTAAATCCAGTTCATTATGGCACGATTCAAATGTACCGTCTGTGGTTATATCCACGAAGGGGATGACGCCCCCGCCACCTGCCCGCGCTGCAAGCAGCCCCGCGAGAAATTCGTAGAGATCCTCGGCGGCGGACAGTACCGCCCCGTCGAAGGCGCCGCGGCCCCCGCGGCCGCAAGCCAGCCCGCCGGGCGCAGCCTGGCCGGCACCAAGACCGAGAAGAACCTCCAGGAGGCCTTCGCCGGCGAGTCCCAGGCCCGCAACAAATACACCTACTACGCTTCCAAGGCCAAGAAGGACGGATTCGTCCAGATTGCCGCCCTCTTCGAGGAGACGGCCGCCAACGAGAAGGAGCACGCCAAGATCTGGTTCAAGTACCTGCACGGCGGCGCCGTTCCCGGCACGGCCGAGAACCTCAAGGACGCCGCGGCCGGCGAGAACTTCGAGTGGACGGACATGTACGCCCGCATGGCGAAGGAGGCCCGCGAGGAGGGCTTCGAGGAGATCGCCCGGAAATTCGAGATGGTGGGCGCCATCGAGAAGCACCACGAGGAGCGCTACCGCAAGCTCCTGAAGAACATCGAGGACAAGAAAGTCTTCTCCAAGGACGGCGACGCCATCTGGCAGTGCGCCAACTGCGGCCACATCGTCGTCGGCAAGCAGGCCCCGGAGGTCTGCCCGGTCTGCGACCACCCGCAAAGCTATTTCCAGGTGGAGGCAACGAATTATTAGACAATGGATAACGAAAAGAAACAGCTCAACTTCGACCTCCGTCCGGAGGTCGCCCAGGGCACTTACTCGAACCTGGCCATCATCAGCCACTCGCACAGCGAGTTCATCATCGACTTTGCGGCCGTCCTCCCCGGGATGCCCAAGCCCGAGGTGCGCAGCCGCATCCTGATGACGCCGGAGCACTGCAAGCGCCTGCTCAATGCCCTAAACGACAACATTTCCCGCTACGAGGCCCAGTTCGGGTCCATCAGCCTCGGCAACAACGCGCCCGAGCAGAAGGGAACGTTCAACCTTGGAGACTTCGCACCCAATGGCACAAAGTCTTAATCTTAAGAATATCAAGGCCATCGCCTACGATCTGGACGGCGTGGCGACCGACGGGAGCATCATCCCCTTCGGTCCCACGCCCGAGGATCTGGTCCGCATCGTCAACGCCAAGGATTCCTTCGCCTCGCGCTACGCCGCGAAGCAGGGCTACATCATGGCAGTCATCTCCGGCGCTGACACGCCGCCGCTCCGCAACCGCTGCATCCACATGGGTATCAAGGAAGAGAACCTCTATCTCGGCGCACGAGGCAAGCTGAAGTACTTCCGCGACTTCTGCGAGCGCAACGGACTGGACGCCAGCGAGGTAGCCTACTTCGGCGACGACGTCCCCGACACGCAGGTGCTGCGCGCCTGCGGGCTGGGCATCGCCCCGGCGGACGCCGCCGAAGAGGCCAAGGCAGCGGCGGACTACGTAACCACGCGCCCGGGCGGCCGCGGCTGCATCCGCGAAGGCATCGAGATGATCATGAAGGCCCAGGGCAAATGGGTGTTCGACGAGGATCATTTTGACCAGATCTTTTAGCATGAAGAAGATCATTCTCGGCAGCAATTCGCCGCGCCGCAGGGAGCTGCTGGCGGGGCTGGACATCGATTTCACGGTCGACACCGGCAACAGCTTCGAGGAGCGGCTGGAACCGGGCGTAGAAGCGCACCAGGTGCCCGTGCAGCTGAGTGCGGGCAAATCGCACGGTTTCCACCGGCCGCTGGCCGAGGACGAAGTGCTGATCACCTCCGACACGGTCGTGATCGTGGATCAGGAGGTGCTGGGCAAGCCGCATTCCCGCGAGGAGGCGGTGGAGATGCTCCGCAAGCTGTCCGGCCGCGCGCATGAGGTGGTCACGGCCGTGACTATCCGCGACTGCGAGCGGGAGGAGACCTTCAGCGTGTCCACGCAGGTGCATTTCGAGATGCTCACGCAGGCGGAAATCGACCATTATATAGACAAGTACCGTCCCTACGACAAGGCGGGCGCCTACGGGATCCAGGAGTGGATCGGGTACGTGGGCATTTCCGCCATCGAGGGGTCTTTCTACAATGTCATGGGTTTCCCGGTGCACCGGGTCTGGCACGCGCTGCAGCGTTTCCTCTGATGGCCCGCGCGCCCTTCACCTACCCTTTCTGCTACACCCCCGCGCCCGACATTGTCGACGCGGCAAACCGTCTCATCGCCTGCTTAGACGCGGGCGGATTTTCTGCCGATTCGGGAGTTGCCCCAGAAAACCGTAGCCACCCTCGGCTTCGTAAGAGGGAGGGGCCCGCTGAACTTTGGACGGAGGGCGCAAGCGCGCTTGCAGACCTACGGTCAAAGTGCAGTGGGAGGGGTCCGGCGCAGCCGGACGTTTTCGGGGGCAAGCTCCCGAACGGCGATCCGCCCGCACTACGGGAAGGCAAGATGCTTGGGGTGCTGAAGGTGGAGGATGAGCAGGGACGGGAGGATTACTTGTATGCGTTCAGCGGGACGGTCGGGGGCCGTGCGACGCTCCCGGGCTTCGTGCCGCCCATCTATGACCTGACGGCGCCGGAAGGATATTTCCGGCAGCGCGAGGCGGAAATCTCCGCCATGCCGGCCGGGCCGGAGCGCGCGGCGGCATCGGCGGAGCTGCAGGCCTGGATCTTCGACCAGTACCGCGTCAGCAACGCCCGCGGGCAGACGCTCACGATCCGGGAGGTCTTCGCCCGCCGCGGCCTCGTCCCGCCTGGCGGGACGGGTGACTGCGCTGCTCCGAAACTCCTGCAATACGCTTACATCCATCACCTTACACCCATCGCCATGGGCGAATTCTGGTATGGTGCCGCCCCCGCCTCGGAAGTCCGCGAGCAGGGCCGCTTCTACCCTTCCTGCACCGGCAAATGCGGCCCCCTGCTGAGCTTCATGCTGGAAGGGCTCGAAGTCGAGCCCAACCCCCTGGACCGCGAATTCACGACCGACCGGGAGCCCGAGATGCTCTACGCGGACGACAGCATCCTCGTCGTCTGCAAGCCCGCCGGCATGCTGTCCGTGCCGGGCCGTACGCGCGCCAAATCCCTGCTGGACTGGCTCCGGGAGCGCTTCGGCGAGGTCCACTCCTGCCACCGGCTCGACATGGACACCTCCGGGGTCATGGTCTTCGCCCGCCACCTCGCGGCCAAATCCGAGCTTGAGCGGCAGTTCGCCGAGCGCGAAGTCGCCAAGACCTACCGCGCCCGCCTCGCCGCCGGAAGCAAGCCCTTCGACCACGCGCGCAAGGGCACCATCGCCCTCCCCCTCTGCCTGGACTACTACGACCGCCCCCGGCAGATGGTGGACCGCGAACACGGCAAGCTCGCCGTCACGGAATACGAAGTCCTGGAGTTCCTCCCGAACGGGGAGATTGACGTGCGCTTCACCCCGAAAACCGGCCGGACGCACCAGCTGCGCGTCCACGCCGCCCACGCCGACGGTCTCGGCCGTCCCATCAAGGGCGACCGCCTCTATGGAAGCCCGGAAGGCGGGCGTCTCTGGCTACACGCAGAGACACTCGCCTTCCGTCATCCCGATACCGGGGAAAAGATATCCTTCTACCAGTTCTTGCGCTCGAAGGTCCACTGGGGATAGAAGGTCTTCTCGTAGTCGTCGTTCATGAAGAGCGCCGAGTCGGAGACCAGCCCCTTGAGCTGCCAGTTCATCCACATCCGGGCCACGACGGCAAAAGCGCCGGCGTGGGCCTCATAGTATGTGCCGTGGTGGCCGTCCAGGGTGGAGATCTTCACCACCGGGATGCAGTCCGCGATGCGGCCCCAGTCGCCGTTGGCGTTGTTGAAAGCCACATCGGCCGTGCCGCCGTTGATGTAGAGCATCGAGGTGTGCAGATTCGCGAGCGACTTCTTCGAGGCGCCGCTCATGGACATCTCACCGATGCCGGAATTGAAGATCATGCAGGTCTTGATGCGCGGATCGTGCGCAACACCGAGCACCTGGGCGCCGCCGCAGGACTGTCCCATCGCGGCGACCTTCTCGAGGTCAACCAGGTGGTAGTACTCGCTCTCGTCGTTGCCGTTCTGGTCCGTGATCCAGTCCAGGGCCTCCAGCAGCTGGCGGGCATAGGTACGGAACGGCTCCACGGTCACGACGGGCTTCTTGTTCTTATTCTTGCGGGCAGCGGCGGCGGCAGCCTTCTGGGCGGCCTCGCGCTCGGCGGCCTGGGCGGCCAGTTCAGCCTCCGTGTACGGGGTCAGGCGCTCGCCGTTGCCCATGATGGCCACGGGCTTGGTCTCGGGATACCAACCGCGCACGACCCCCTTCCACTGGTTGTAGAAGGCCTCGTCCGGCATTTCCATATACGGGCCGATGGCAATGCAGAGATAGCCCCAGGAGGCGACCTCGCTCAGCAGACGGCTCATCTCGAGGCTGTTGTTGGCGCAGGCGCCGTTGGCATAGAGCAGCACGGGGATGGGGCCGTTCTGCTCGACGTAAGCCTTGAGGTTCTCCGGACGGTAGATCATGTGCGTGGGAAGGGACTTGTCGCCGATGGCGACGGACTTGTAGGGGCCGGTGCCGCCACCTTCGATGACCTGGGACTGCTCCGTCTGGGCGGAGCAAAGCGCGCCTGCGGCGATGAGCGCCAGCGCAGCCGAAAGGAGTTTCTTTGCTTTCATGGTTATCATTGAAATGAGTTAAGATAATCTTCCGTTTCGAAGTCCGGTTACTGCCGGCTGCGGAACGCATCCAACTGCTTGAAACAGCAGTCGTTCAGGATGCCCTGCAGCGGCCGGTCGAAGTTGCGGCGCACCCCGCACTCGTAATCGAAGATGAAGCATTCGCCGTTCTCCGGCGTGTACGGCTGCCAGGCCGGCAGGCCTTCCACGTTGGGATCGCCCGAGATGGCGAAATTGGCCCAGCTGCGGCTCATGTTCTGCGCCAGCTGCCAGTCCGCCTCGGAGGGCTCGGGCAGCACGCGGCCGTGCAGGTTCGGCGTATTGAAGCAGAAATTCAGCTCATAGCCGTGCACGGAACCCTGGTCCGCCGGGGACTTCCAGGTGAACATGTACATCCACAGGGGCGCCTTGCGCGTCGTCGCCACGGCATCCGCCGTGATCAGGGTCTTGGGGCGGAACATCATGTCGACGGACAGCAGGTCCTGCGGCGTGTAGTCGGGCCAGGCCTGCGCAAAAGCGGCCACGTACTCGTCCACGCGCTCGCCGAAGGTCGCCTTCAGCTGTTCTTTCGCCTCGTCAAGCGTCATCGGCGTGCCGTACACGCGGCGCTGCAGCTCGTTGAAGGTCGTGCCGATCATCAGCGGCACGTCCGAGGAGATCTCCGCAAAACCGGGCTGGAACGGCTGCTGAAGCAGCACTTCCCCGTCCGGCGCGGGGCCGAAGCCCCACATCATCGGCGTGCCCGGCGAGCGGGTGCCGATGCTCGCGGCCATGGCCCGCTGGCCGGCGGCGACCAGTTCGCCGTACGGCACATCCTTGAGTTTCTCCACCTCGTCCGGCCCGAATCCCAGCTCCGCCACGACGGCGCGGCCGAGCTCCTCGGTCATCGCTTTCGTGTTGACATTCAAGATGGTACCGCTCATGATGATGGCCTTGTGGAAGAGCCCCTTCGCGGCAGGCATGCACATCAGGGTGCCCACCTTGCCGCCGCCTCCGGACTCGCCGAAGATCGTCACGTTGGACGGATCTCCGCCAAAGGCCTTGATATTGTCACGGATCCACTCCAGGGCCTGCACGATGTCGAGCATGCCCACCATGTTGGAATGCCTGTACTGCTCCCCGAAGGTGGAAAGATCCAGGAAGCCGAGAATATTCAGACGGTGATTCAGGCTCACCACAACCACGTCCTGTTTCGCCAGGCCCATGCCGGGGTTGCCGGCGGCGGAGCCCGAGTCGAAGCCGCCGCCGTGGATCCACAGCATGACCGGCTTGCGCGCCTTCGTGTCCGTCGTCCAGACGTTCAGCACGCAGGAATTCTGCTCGGACATCACGCTCTCCGGCACCTCGCGCCGGCCGTTCCCCTGCATCACCTGCGGACCGAAATGGTCGCAGACCATCACCGTGTCCCACTTCTCCACGGGCAGCGGCGGCATGAAACGCTCCACGCGCGCATACGGAATACCCTTGAAAGCCAGCGTGCCCTCCTCTTCAATACCCCGGACCAGGCCGGCCTGCGTGCGCACGGTCAGCGGATCGGACGGCGCACAGGCGCAAAAGGCCGCCACGGCGGCCAGCGCCAGAAAGATTCTTTTTACCATAACGCTCAGTCTGTTAGCGGAAGAAGAAATAATAGGCTGCCCAGCGGACCGGGATGCCCTCGGCATAGCCGATGGTCCGGTAGGACGAATCCTGGACCGTACCATTGCTCTTGATATAGCCGATGGTCCGGTAGGACGAGTCCTGGACGGTACCGTCGCTCTTGATATAGCCGATCGTCCGGTAATTCCCGTCCTGAACCGTGCCGTTGTCCTTGAGGTAAGCGACCGTCCGGTAATTCCCGTCCTGCACCGTGCCGTCGGACTTGATATGGCCGATGGTGCTGTAGTTGCTGTTCTGGATGGTGCCGTCGGATTTGATATAGCCCAGGGTGCTGTAGTTCGATGCCTTCACCGTCTGGGCGTGGGCGGCGGAGCCGGCCAGGGCCAGCAGCGCCACGAGGAGGAAGAGGATACGACGCATGGCTATTTCGCTGCTATACATTCGATTTCAACCAGCGCACCCTTGGGCAGGGCCTTGACGGCCACGGCGCTGCGGGCCGGGAAGGGCTCGGCGAAGAAGGTGGCGTACACCTCGTTCATCGCGGCGAAGTCGGCCATATCGGAGAGGAAGACCGTCGTTTTCACGACATGGGCCAGGGAGAGGCCCGCTGCCGCGAGGATGGCCTGCACATTACGCAGGGACTGGCGCGTCTGCGCCTGGATGCCCCCTTCGGGGAAGGCGCCCGTGGCGGGATCGATGGGCAGTTGCCCGGACAGGAAAACAAGACCGGCGCCACTGTCGACAGCCTGGCTGTACGGACCGATGGCGGCGGGAGCGTTGGAAGTGCTGATGGGTCTCATATAGATAAATCACTTTTGGTTCGTGACAGGATGGGCATAAAAAGAAATGAGTTGGTACCATCCCGGCAACAACTCATACTAACCACATAATTAATAACACTAAAACTAATAACCAATAGGTTGATGGGCCAGAACGGTCACTTGCTCAACCCGAATGCAAAGGTACTACAAAAAACCGAATCTGCAAATTTTTTTTGAAAATTTTTTAATAATTTATCTCTTCTCTGATTATCAATAAGTTATGGATAAGAAAAATCTTTTTTAAGGGGTTTTCGACTGAAAATTGCCGCTTTTTGAATGAAGTTTGTCTCTTTTTGCATATCTTTACCTATCAAACAGTGTACTATGAGTCCTGAAATCACCTCAGTTATCGACGGAATTAACGTCACGATGAACGCCGGCGGCATGAATACCATCAACATTGTGCTGGCTTTCGTGATGTACGGCGTGGCTCTCGGCATCAAGCCCAAGATGTTTGCCAAGGTCTTCGGCAACCCCAAGTCCCTGATCATCGGCATCTGCTGCCAGCTCATCCTGCTGCCGCTGCTGACCTTCCTGCTGGCCCTTGCCTTCGGCCAATGGATCAGCTGGACCATGGCACTCGGCATGATCCTGGTGGCCTCCTGCCCCGGCGGCAACATCTCCAACTTCATGAGTTCGCTCTCCAAGGCGAACATCGAGCTGTCCGTCAGCCTCACCGCCATCACCACGGCCATGGCGGTTCTGATGACCCCGTTCAATTTCTGGCTCTACGGCAACCTCTACCTGCACTTCGCCGAAGTAGCCGGCGACGTGCCGCAACTCGCCATTCCCCTTTGGGATGTCTTCAAGACCATATTTATATTATTAGGTATTCCCCTGACGCTCGGCATCCTGACCGCCCGGTACCTGCCCAAGGTCGCCGAAAAGATGAAGAAACCCATGCAGTGGTTCAGCATCATCTTCTTCATCGCCATGGTGGTGCTCTCCTTCATGGGCAACATCGAAGCCTTCCTGAAGTGCGTCAAATACATTTTCCTGGTCGTCCTGATCCATAACCTGCTGGCCCTGAGCATCGGTTTCGGCATGGGCTCCGCCTTCAAGGTCCCCAAGAAGGACCGCCGCACCCTGACCATCGAGACCGGCATCCAGAACAGCGGCCTGGGCCTCGTCCTGCTGCTCGGCACCAACCTCTTCGCCGGCTTCCCGCCGCACGGCGGCACGCTCGTGATCACCGCCTGGTGGGGCATCTGGCACATTATCAGCGGCTTGACCGTCAGCACCATCTTCAACCGATACGAATTCCGCAAGGCCAGGAAAGATGCCTAAGATCTGGGAAAAGCATCGCGGCTACAAAGTCGCGCGCGCGTACGCCGACTTCATCACCCGCACCTGCTTCCGCTCCCTGCGCGTGGAGGGACTGGAAAACATTCCCCGCGGCAGCGCCGTCCTGCTGGCGCCCAACCACTGCGCCACGCTGATGGACCCGCTGCTCCAGATGCAGATTCCGGGACCGATCGGCTTCGGCGCCCGCTCCGATATCTTCAAGAATCCCAAAACAGCCAGGCTCCTGCGCTGGATGCGCATCGTACCCCTCGCCCGCGAGCGCAACGGTCTCGCGGAAGTGGCCAAGAATTTTGAAGTCTTCAAAGAGATCATCGACTGCCTGGACCACGGCATGCCGTTCTGCATGTATGCCGAAGGCACGCACCACCCGGCGCCCGGCATGCTGCCCGTCAAGAAGGGCCTCTTCCGCGTCGCCAAAATGGCCTCCGACCAGCTCGGGAAGCCGATTTACATCGTCCCGATCGGGAGCAACTACGAGGATTTCTTCCGCGGCCAGACGCGTGTGCGCATGCGCATCGGCGAACCGATGGAGATTGCCCGAGAGTTCGCGCGCCGCGAAGGCAAGACCGAAGCGGAGATCTACCACGAACTGTGCGAGCAGCTGCGCGAACGCGACCTCGCACTGATCGGCGGGCCGATGCCCCGCCGGCAGGGCCCGAAAGTCCTCCGCGTGGCGGGCGCCGTGCTCTCGCTCCCGCTCTTTGCCGTCTGCGCCGCCGGCGCGCTGCCCATCTGGCTCCCCTACCTGCTCATCATGCGCGGCATGCAGGACAAGGCCTGGGCGCACACCGTGCGCTTCGGCCTGCACTTCGCCCTGCCGCTCTTCATCCCCTTCCATATCGGGTTCGAACGGCTGGTGAACTTCTATCGGAATCTGTTCTGATTCAGGCTATTTCGCCTTCCAGGATCCGGTCAGGAATCTCCGGAGTCCCTGCACCAGCCCGAGACCGGCATCCGCCAAAAAAGAACTCGGGATCAGGTTGTTGATCAGGTTGGAGGGTTTCAGCGAATTCATCAGGCGGCCGGCCTCATGATTAAGGCTCCTTTGGGTCGCCTTCTGCTCCGCCTTGATGTACAGGAGGGCTTTCTCCAGTTCATCGACAGTCTTGATATGCTCGAATTTGCTACTCATCTTCGTCGTAGAATGCATCAATAAACAGTTTCACGAACATGTCGCGGAACATCTGCTGCCGGCACAGGCACAGGATGATCAGCACCACGATGAAGAAGGCGGCGACCAGCAGCGTGCCCCACGGAGCACCCAGCAGACCATTGATCCACTGGAGCAGCGCGATGGAGAGCAATCCGATCACCAGCGACGCGGTGCAGATGATGACCAGGCTGGCAAGGAAGCGGGAAAGCGCGTTCGAAAGGGCGCGGGTAGTCTTGAGTTTGACTTCGTCGATCGCCAGCTTCACGTATTCCTGGACGTCCTTGCCGATGATGCCCAGAGAATTGTCGATATCCATAGCTATTCTTCCGCTGTTTTACGGCTCCGGGCCTGTTTTTTCTCCTTCAGGGCGTCCTCGACCTTGTCGAGCCCTTTGAGCACGGCGGCGCGGCCGTTGGTGAAGGCCTCAGTGCCTTTTTCCTTGATTTCTTCGACGACTTTCTCGCCCTTTTCAGTCTTGGCGAGGAACAAGAGGGCGGCACCGGTCAGGGCGCCGGCCACGAATGCAAATAAAGAATTTCCGTTGGCCATAGTTATATTGTTAAAATGTGGTAGGCACAAAGATAGGATAAATTTTAGATTCTTCCTATCTTTGCAGGACTAACACCTAATTTTAATAAACACTAATCCACTTAAAAAATGAAGACTAGTAAAAAAATCTGGCTATGCATTGTAGGAATTCTCCTCATTGCCATGGGCGTGTACTGCTTCTCCAACCCCAGCCTCACGATGCTGACCACAGCGCAAATCCTCGGCATCGCACTGATTGTCACGGGTATCACCGAGATGGTGTTCACCTTCCGGACACAGGCCTTCCTCCCCTTCAGCGGCACCCGCATGCTGAGCGGCCTGATTGACATCATGTTCGGCTGCTTTATCCTGTTCCACATCTTCGGCGCGGCCATTTCGCTTCCGATGGTATTCGCCATCTGGGTGATCATCGAGGGCATCAGCGTCGCCGTCCAGAGTTTTGACTACAAGAAGGCCGGCTTCAGCAAATGGTGGCTGATCTTCATCCTCGGTGTCTGCGCCGCCGTCCTCGGCTTCTTCGGCATGAGGAATCTGGCCGCCACCGCCGCCACGCTCAGCATCTTCATCGGCATCGCCCTCATCCTCTCCGGTCTGGGCAACATCTTCGCCGTGATCGGCGTCAGCCGCCTGGAGAAAGCCGTCGGCATCAGATAATTATCCTTCGGGCGCACAGCCCGGGACCATACGAAAAAAGCGGATCCTGTCACAGGGTCCGCTTTTCTTAGGTAATAGTACAGTTTATTGTTTAATATCCATTTTGTTCTTCAGGATACTGTCAATCCAAAACCGTGCCACGGATATTTTCGGCCACCTGGTGCACCAGGCGCAGCAGCGCTTCGCGGCTCGCCCAGGCCGTGTGGGGCGTGAAGCGGAAGCGCTCGGGATGCTGGACGTGCAGCAGCGGGCTGTCCGCCGGGAGCGGTTCCGTGACGTACACGTCCAGCGCCGCACCGGCGATCGTGCCCGCATCCACGGCCGCGGCAAGGGCGGCCTCGTCCACGATGCCGCCGCGGCCCAGGTTGAGCAGGAAGGCGCCCGGACGCATCTTCCGGAGCTCAGCGGCGCCGATCAGGCCCTTCGTTCGCTCGTTGAGCGGCGCGTGCACGCTGACCACGTCCGCGCGCGAGAGCAGTTCGTCCAGCGATACGCTCGGATAATCCGTGTTGTGCGAGGTCCCGGAGGTCGAGAAATAGATGACTTCCATCCCGAAAGCGCCCGCCACGACCGCCACACGCGTGCCGATCGTCCCCATTCCGATGATACCCAGGGTCTTGCCGGCCAGCTCGGGATACGGGTGCGAGATGTCGCAGAAGATCCGGCCCGCCGAGTAACGGCCGCTCTTCACACAGTCGTCGAAATAGGGCGAGAAGCCCGCCAGCGACAGCAGGTGGGCGAAGGTGGACTGCACCACCGCCTCCGTGGAGTAGCCGGCCGCGTTGCGCACGGGGATCCCGCGCGCGGCCGCGGCGTCCAGGTCGATGTTGTTCACGCCCGTCGCCGCCTCGCAGATCAGCTTCAGTCGCGGGGCGTGCGAGAGCAGCGCCTCGTTCACCCGTACTTTATTGACAATCAGGACGTCGCAGTCCCCCACCCGCTCCAGCGCCTCCTCCGGAGACGAGAACGGGTAGCAGACCAGCTCGCCCAGGGCGGCGATCTCACTCAGCGGGGTCTCCCCCAGCGTCGCCGCATCCAGAAAAACAATTTTCATCATACTTTTACCGTTTTGCGTCTGCCGGCCTCTCCCTCCGGGGCCCGTAGCCACCCTCGGCTTCGTAAGAGGGAGGGGCCCGCCGCGTAGCGGTGGGAGGGGTCCTGCGCAGCAGGACGGCATCCGGAGGGAGAGGCCGGCAGACGCATCAAATCAGTTGATATTCGGGGTGTCCCAGACCTTGGTCTGCGAGCAGCGGACCATAACGGACTGACCGCCGCAGCTGAGGCGGAAATCGCCCTCCTCCAGCCGCCACCTGCCGTCAGCGCCCACGAAGGCCAGCTCCTCGGCCGGGACCGTGAAAGACACCGTCTTCGTCTCGCCGGGCTGCAGCTCGATTTTCTCGAAGCCGCGCAGGCGCTTCACATCCGGGATGAGCGACGCCACGAGGTCGGAGCTGTAGAGCAGCACGGCCTCCTTGCCGGCGCGCGTGCCGGTGTTCGTCACATCGACGCTCAGCTGGATCTCGTCGCCCGCCTTGAACGTCGCGGGGGTCTTCAACGCCAGATTGCCGTAGGCGAAGGTCGTGTAGCTCAGACCGTAGCCGAAGGGCCACTGGACGTCCATGACGGCGTCGTAGTTGTAGGATCCCTCCATCACCTCGCGGTGCTCGGAGACCTTGTAATCATACGTGTGCAGGGCATTGATGTGCTTGCTGTAGGTGAACGGGAGCTTGCCGGAGAAGTTCTCGTCGCCGGCGAGCAGGGCCGCCAGGGCGTCGCCGCCGTAATTGGACGGCAGCATCACGTCCACGACCGCCTTCGCCAGCGGCTCGATGTCGCCGATGATGCGAGGCCGGCCCTCGTTCAGCACCAGGATTACGGGCTTGCCCGTGGCGGCGAGCTGGCGCACCAGCTCTTTCTGGTTAGCCGACAGGTTCAGGTCGTCCATGTTGCCCGGGGTTTCGCAATAGCTGTTCTCACCCACGCAGGCCACGATCACGTCCACTCCGCGGGCCGCGGCCACGGCCTTGCGGATGCCGGAAGCGTCCTCGGCCTCCCAGGCCATCGGGATGTTGACATACTGCACGCCCGGCTCGTACACCACCTTGCCGAAACGCTTCTGGAGCGCTTCCAGGAAAGTGTTGTACTGCGGCACGAAGTCGTCGGCCGAGCCCTGCCAGGTGTAGGACCAGCCGCCGTTCATGGCGCGCAGGCTGTTGGCGTTGGGGCCGGTGACGAGGATGCGCTCCGTGCCCTTGAGCGGCAGGATGCCCTCGTTCTTGAGGAGCACCTCGGACTCCAGCGCGGCGGCGTAGGACTGCTTCGCGAATTCGGGCGAGGCGAAGTCCGGATACTCGCGGTCCCAGGTCGGATTCTCGAAGAGCCCGAGGCGGACCTTCAGACGCAGGATGCGGCGCACGGCGTCATCGATACGGGACATCGGGATCTCGCCGCTCTTCGCCAGGTCCACGAGCACGTTGCAGCACTCCGGATCGAACGGATCCATGATCATGTCGATGCCGGCGTTGATGCCCATTTTCACGGCCTCACGCTTGTCTGCGGCCACATGGTCGCGCACGAAGAGGTTGTCGATATCGGCCCAGTCGGTCACGAGCATGCCGTCCCAGCCGAGCTGCTCCTTGACCCAGCCGGTCAGCAGCTCGTAGTTGGCGTGCGTGGGGATGCCGTTGATGGATGCGGAGTTGACCATCGCGGTCAGCGCGCCCGCCTGGAAGCATTCCTTGAAGGGACGGAAGAACTTCTCACGCAGGTCATTCTCGGCGATGTAGGCCGGGGTGCGGTCCTTGCCGGACAGCGGCACGCCGTAGCCCATGAAGTGCTTGATGCTCACCGCAGCGTTCTCCAGGCCGACATGATTGGGGTCGGCCCCCTGGATGGCGATGGTCTCCACGCGGGCCATCTCGGCCTGCAGGTACGGATCCTCGCCCCAGCTCTCCCAGTGGCGCGGCCAGCGGGGATCGCGGCCGAGGTCCATGACCGGGGAGAACACCCACGGCACCTGGGCGGCACGGGTCTCGTAGGCCATCACACGGCCCATCTCGAAGGCGTAGTCACGGTTGAAGGTGGCTGCCAGGTTGATCTCCTGCGGGAAGAAGGTGCCGTCGGTCAGGTAGGTGGCGCCGTGGATCATATCCAGGCCGTAGATACACGGGATGCCGATTCTGCGCATCGACACCTCCTGCATCTGGCGGACGAGCTCCGCCGTCTTCTCGCGGCTCTGCGCGCGGTCGTTCAGCACGTTCAGGATGGAGCCGACCTTGTAGTCGCCGATGATCTTCTCGAGCTTGGCGGGATCCAGGTTCTCGCCGGTCTCGTCCTGCACCTGCAGGATGGAGATCTGGACCATCTGGCCGGCCTTCTCCTCAAGGGTCATCCCCTTGAGGACCTTTTCTACTTTTGCCTCCACATCCGGATCGGGCGCGATGGCGGGAATCACCTTGCCGGCAGGAGCGCTGCAGGCAGCGAGGGCGACAAGGCCCAGGGCGAAGGCCGAAGCCTTCGAAATCAGTTGGTTAATCATGTTACAGGGTTAGATGAATTGTGTTTCCTTCATAATCAAGCACGACGCCCTCTGCGTCGGGATCGTACGCATGCGGATGCGTCGGGTCCACGACCACGACGGTGAAACGGCGCTGCTGCAGCATGCCCGGGAAGGCGCCGCTGCGCGCCCCGACCGTCAGGGTGCGCGTCGCATCGTCCCAGCGGAGCGGGATGCGGGCGCAGGCGCCCTTCTCGTATGCGTAGGTCAGGCCGTCATCCTCGTAGAGCGTGAATTCCGCATCCGCGCCGGCGTAGACGTACAGGCGGATATCCTCCGCCGGCTTCTCGTCGGACCACTGCATCTCGGGACCGAACGGGAGGATGGAACCCGCCCGCACGAAGAGCGGGATCCGCTCGTAAGGAGCGTCCACGGTACGCGAGCAGCCGCCCGGCTGGAAGCCGCCGGTATAGAAATCATACCAGCCCCCTTCGGGGAAATAGACGCTGCGGCTGCGGGCGCCGTATTCGCTGACCGGGCAGGGCATCAGGGCCGGACCGAACATCCACTGGTCGTCCAGGTCCCGGACCGCCGGGTCGGCCGGCCAGTCCATCGGGAGCGCCCGCATCAGCGTGTAGTCGTCGAAGCTCACGGCAGCCGTCAGCGAGTACAGGTACGGCATCAGGCGGTAGCGCAGGCGCATGTACCAGAGGATGCTTTCGTAGGCCTGGGAGCCCTCCGGGGCGATGTTCCAGAGCTCGCGCTGCGGCCACTGGCCGTGCGTGCGGAACAGCGGCACGAAGGCGCCGAACTGGTGCCAGCGCGTCTGCAGCTCCTGCCATTCCCCGGCATTCGCCGGGCTGTGGAACTTGCTCATCACGGAGAAGCCGCCAATGTCCATGCCCCAGAACGGGATGCCGCTCATACAGAAATTCAGGCCGGCGGCCATCTGCGTGCGCATGTCCGTCCAGGAGGTGCCGATGTCGCCGCTCCACGTGGCCGTGGAGTAGCGCTGCAGGCCCGGGAAGCCGCTGCGCGTCAGCAGGAAGACCCGCTTGTCGGGGTCCACGCCGCGCTGGCCGTTGAAGATGGCGTCGGCGTTGACGAGCGAGTAGGCATTGAGGTATTCGGTCGAAGGGCCGAGCGCCGTGGGGCTGATCAGCCACTTGAAATAATCCATCGGCAGGCAGTCGCGCAGGTTCGGCTCGCTGGCGTCCATCCACCAGGCGTCGATCTTGCGGCCGTAGCGGCTGTAGAGCGTCTCGTCCACCTGCCGCCAGAACATCTTGCGTCCGCCCTCAGCGTAGGCGTCATAGAAGCTCTGCGGATGATTCAACCAGTCCACGAGGCCGTCCTCCTCGGCATGCGTGTAGGCATAGCCGGCGGCCTTCAGCTCCTTGTAGTGCTCGGTGTTGGTGTAGAATTTCGGCCAGACGCTGATCATGAAGCGTCCGTGCATGGCGTGCACGTCGTCCAGCATTTTTTCGGGATCGGGATAGCGGGCGGGATCGAACTCGTGGCTCCCCCACTGGTCGTCCAGCCAGTACTGCCAGTCCTGGACGATGTTGTCCACGGGAATGCCGCGCTCGCGGAACTGCCGCAGCGTGCCCACGAGCTCATCCTGCGTACTGTAGCGCTCCCGGCTCTGCCAGAAGCCCAGCGCCCACTTGGGCATCACGGGAGCCTTGCCGGTCAGCTGCCGGTAGCCGCGGATCACGGCGTCGTGGCTGCCGCCGCCGATGAACCAGAAGTCCAGCTGCGGCTCGAACTCGGAGGCGAACGCCAGGCGCTCCGCCTCCCCCGCCGCCTGCAGCGGTGCAACGCGCAGGCCCAGGTAGGAGACGCCGCCGTCCGGCTCCCACTCCACGCGCACGGGCACTTTCTGCCCGGCCTCGAGGTGAGCCGTGAACTTATAGCTGTTGGGATTCCATGCCGGGCGCCAACGGCGCGCCATCACTTCCTGCCCGCCGATGACGGTGCGCTGGAAGCCGGCATAGTACTGAATAAACTGATAATCAGCCGTCTGCGGGGCTTCCAGAAAGCCTTCATAGACCACGGTCGCCCCCTGCAGTGGGACTTCCGGCAGGTCGCGGATGGCCCATTCGTTCTCGAAATAGAGGCTGTCCTCCTGGCGGACCAGCGCCTGACCGCGTGCAGGCGAATAGGTGCCGGTCAGGCCCGGCGTCTTGCCGTCCTTCCCGTAGAGGGTGAACATCTCGCCCAGCTGGCGGTACGGCTCGGGATTGCCCCAGCGGCTGTAGGAATAGGCGTCAAAAAGAAGGCCGTAGCCGCGCGTGGAGACCACCATCGGCAAGCTGACCTTCGTATTGTACTGGAAAAGCTCCTCGCTGCGGCCCTTGTGGTTCAGCTCGCCGCTCTGGTGCTGGCCCAGGCCGTAGAAGGCCTCGTCGGCGGGCGAATCGAAGCTCACACGGGTAGAGAAGGCCTGCTTACCCTCCACTTCCGTGGGCGCGAACGCCATGCGGGAGCCGCCCAGCAGCTCATTTCCCGAAGGGTCCAGGAAACGGACGGCGCCGTCGGTCAGGCTGACGGAAGCCGTCAGCGCGGAGGTGCGTACGCACACTTCTCCGTTCTCCACCGTGACCTTGAAATCCCGGAAGGGGGCCTGCGGCACGACCATGAGGCTGGTCCGCTCGTGCAGCACACCGTCCGGGCTGGCCGACACGCGGATGAGTTCCGGCCCGGCCACCTGCAGGCGAACCACGGAGGCAGCGCCCGGGAGCGGGTCGGAGACGCGGACAATCACCTGCCCGCCTTTGATTTCATAACTTTTACCCGTACAGGCGGCCATCAGCAAGGCGGCCGCGAGCAACAGGGCAGCAGGTAGTTTTCTCATTGCAATGTGTGGTTTAAGTCTTTAAAAATAGGTATTTTTTTGTATTTTTGCTCTAATTATGTCTGAAGAATTGAACCTTGTGCGCGACCTGGCGGTTATCCTCGTATCCGCCGGTGCCTTCACCATCATATCCAAGGCTCTCAAGCAGCCGCTCATCCTGGGCTACATCCTGGCCGGTTTCCTGGTCGGCCCGCACATCTCCTGGTTCCCGGGCATCAGCTCCGAGGAGACGGTCCACCAGTGGTCGGAGATCGGCATCATCTTCCTGATGTTCGGTCTGGGTCTGGAGTTCAGCTTCAAGAAGCTGCTCAAGGTGGGCAGCAGCGCCCTCGTCACGGCCGGAAGCAAGTTCCTGGGCGTGTTCGTGCTGGGCTACGTGACCGGGCAGGCCATGGGCTGGACGGCCATGGAAAGCATCTTCCTGGGCGGCCTGCTGTCCATGTCCTCCACAATGGTGGTCCTGAAGTCCTACGACGACATGGGCCTGAAAGGGCGGCCCTGGGCCGGGATGGTGTTCGGGACCCTCGTGGTCGAGGACCTGATCGCGATCCTGCTCATGGTCCTCCTGTCCACGATGGCAGTCTCCAACCAGTTTGCCGGAGGCGAGATGCTCTTCAACCTGGGCAAACTGGCCTTCTTCCTCATCCTGTGGTTCCTGGTGGGCATCTACGTCATCCCGTCCATCCTCAAGCGGGCGCGCCGCTTCCTCAACGACGAGATCCTGCTCATCGTCAGCATCGGCCTGTGCTTCGGGATGGTCGCGCTGGCGGAAGCCGTGGGCTTCTCCTCCGCGCTCGGCGCCTTCGTAATGGGTTCCATCCTCGCGGAAACCATTGAGAGCGAGCATATTGAACGCCTCGTCGCGCCGATCAAGGACCTCTTCGGCGCCATCTTCTTCGTCTCCGTGGGCATGATGGTCGCCCCGGCCGTCATCGGCGAGTACTGGCTTACCATCCTCATCATCACCCTGCTGGTGATGCTCACCCACATCCTCTTCGCCGGCGCGGGCATCCTGATGACCGGCGGCGGCCTGCGCAACGCCGTCCACACGGGTTTCAGCCTCGCGCAGCTCGGCGAATTCGGCTTCATCATCGCGGGCGTGGGCGTGACGCTCGGCGTCATGCGGGACTTCATCTACCCGGTCATCATCGCCGTGTCCGTCATCACCACCTTCACCACGCCGTACATGATCAAACTGGCCGAGCCGGCCTACGGCGGCCTGCTGAAGGTCCTGCCGGAGCGCTGGATCGCCCGCATCGACGCGCCGGAACAGAAATCGCGCGCGTCCGCCGTCGAGCAGAGCGAGTGGAAGAAACTGCTGCAAGCCTACTTCCTGCGCATCGTGCTCTACGGCGTGATCCTCGTCGCCATCATGATCGGCTCCAAGCAATTCCTGGAGCCGCTGGCCAGCAAGCTCTTCCCGGACTGGAGTCCGTTCATCCACAACCTCACGGTCGTCGCCGTGACGCTCGTCGCGATGGCACCTTTCCTTTACGGTATGGCCATCAGCTCCGGCTCCATCAACGCCCACGCCGCCAAGCTCCTGACCGAGAAGAACGCCAACAAGTGGCCCCTCGCGGGCCTCGTCCTCACCCGCACCTTCCTGGCCATCTCCATGATTCTCAGCGTCATCGCCAGCCATTTCTCGCTGGCGGGCTGGGCGGTCGTGCTCATCTTCCTCGGCGGACTCGTCTTCGTAATCGCCTCGCGCAGCACGATGCACCGCTACTCCGCGCTGGAGCAACGCTTCCTGAGCAACCTCAACGAGAAAGAGGAAGCCGAGCGAAAGCGCCACCCGATCACGAACTCCGTCCGCAACAAGATGGCCGGCTATGACGTGCACCTGGAGCTGCTGGAGGTCTCCTCCGACTCCATCTTCATCGGCCAGCAGCTCAAGGACATCCCCTTCCGCGCCGAGACGGGCGCCAACCTGATCAAGATCCAACGCGGCTCGCAGAGCATCACCATTCCTTCAGGTGACGTCCGTATCTTCCCGTACGACAAGCTGTTGGCCGTCGGCTCATCCACACAGATCGACGCCCTGCGCGCCATGCTTTCGCAGTCGGACACCCAGTCCTCGCCGCTCGCCGAGCAGGAATTCGAGGTGGCACCGGTCACGCTCGACGAAGATTCCTTCCTGAGCGGAAAGGTCCTGCGCGAGATCAACATGCGCCAGTACCGCTGCATGGTCATCAGCGTCCTGCACGAGGGGGAGTTTATCACAAACCCCAAACCGGATTACCGATTTGGGGCAGGTGACATTGTATGGATCGCCGGCGAAACCAGCGCGCTCCCTTATAAATCGTAGGTCAGGCCCAACGACCAGGTCCTGTGGGTCGGATCGATGGGGCTGGTGGTATCCTTCTGCGTACCCGCCGTAGAGGTCTCGAGGCCATAATAAATCTGGAACCGGGATACGTGGACGGAGACGCCGAAACTGTACAGGAAACCGAAAGAACCGCGGCCGAAGGAAGCGGTCAGGTCCAGCCACTTGAACGGGTTGTAGTCCGCGCCCAGACGCGCCTCCCAGTACGGTGAGTACTTATAGTTAATATACTGCGCGATGGCGCCGACACGTACCTTGTCGCAGGACGGGATCGTGTAGCGGACGCCCAGGTTGGCCGTGAACGGCAGCGCCTCGACGCGCCACTTGTCATAGCGCAGCTTCGGATAGACGCCATCCAGGAACTTCTTGGCGATTTCCGTGGCCCGCTTAGTGAGACCGTCCTTGTTCAGGTCATTGTATGAGAGGGGGCCCACGCCATCAAAATACACGTAGCCGGAGGAAGCGGCCGCATTGCCGTAATGCCAGGCGATGCCGCCAAGGTCCAGGATCGCGGCGGACAGGGTCAGGTACTTGTTCGGCGTGACGGCCACGCCCAGGTCAAAGGCGGCGCCGGCGCCCGTGGGACGCGGGAACTTGTGGTGGGCGTGGATGTCCGACAGGCTGATTTTTTGATCAGGGTATCCTTCAGCCTTGTAGAAGCTGCTGGGCAGGTCGATCTCCGCTTTCGAGAAGATGGTGTAGCCCGCGTCCGACTTCTCGACGTCGAACTGCGTGAAGCGATAGGACAGGCCGTACTCGGCGATCAGCAGCTTGGCGCGGCCGCCGATGGAGACGATATCGCTGAGCTTGCGGCCGTAGCCGTAATTCAATTCGAAATAGCCCTGGGCCTTGACTCCCAGGTCGCTCAGGTCATAATGGGTATCCGTAGTACCGCGCTTCAGGAGATCGAAGATGCCCTTGGGCGCCGTCATGGTCGTCGGGAGGCGGAAGCCGATTTCAAAAGAATGATAGGCGTCGCCGCGCCGGATGCCGTAGGAGAACAGGTTGAGCCCGATCTCGCCGTTGCGCGCGACGACGTTCGGAATCCGGCTCAGGAACTGATCGGCCGAGATGGACTCGTGCAGGCCCGTCACCAGACCTCCGTCGACGGGATAATAGAAAGTGGAGACACCGTAGTTCTGGACTTTGTTGCGGGTCAACTCGAAACCGCCGATGAAGTCACTGTCCGGGAAAAGGGCCGGATTGATGCGGTAGACGGGACGGTAGTCCTTCAGGAAGAAGCCCTGCTGGTACACCTGCGCGTTTAGGAGCGTCCCTGCGCTGAGGAAAAGCGCTATCTGGAGTAAGAACTTTTTCATTTGCCGAAGAGGGTTATGCCACCGTACAGCTTGACGGAAGCGGTTTTCATCGAAAGACTCATCGCAGAGGAAAGCGGGACCAGGCCGGCCGTCTTGGAGTATTCAAACTTCAAGTCGAGCACGGCTTCATGGATGTCGGGGATGGTCCCCGTCAGGGCCTCCACCTCAAGCACGATCGGCGTCACGGTCGCTGCGCCCGGCTTTCCGCCGATGATCTTGACGTCCGAGGAGAAGACGACATCCTTGATTTCGTTCCCCTTTTCGTCCCGGAGCTTGATGCTTTTGATCGTCACGTCGAGCGGAAGCGTATTCTCCAGATCGAAGGCCAGATAGCACTTGTGCAGCTTGAACTTGCCCAGGGGCACGTTCAGCTTCGAGATCGGGAGCGCCTGCGAAATCGAGAACTTCTCGGAGAGAGCGAGATTGCTGGTGAAAGTGGTATAGAACGAGAACTTGGCATCATCCGACGGGCGGACCTGGTCCTTGGCGTTCGCCGGAAGGTCCAGCGTCAGGTCATTCATCTCGACGCGGGTGACCAGGTCGGTCACTTCGACGGGAAGGTCCAACTTGAAAAGAGAAGTCGCGGAATAGCTGCTCCGGAGGGAGAAATCCTCCATCTTGTACTCTTTCGAATAAGTCTCCGTGTAGCTGTTGTCCATGCAGCGGACCCAGATGTCGGTATTCAGGGTCAGCGGAGCCGTGATCGGATTCGTGGCGTAGAGGGACAGGCGCTGGTTCATGAATCCGATGTTGAACATGCGCAGCAGGGCGACCGTTGAAGCGATGGAGCAGGACTGCGAACCGATGTCCCAGTGGTATGGCTGGGTCGGATCGGGAATGTCCATGAGCTCACGGAACGCATTCATCGCGAACACCTGATCCTGGCTTTCGATATAGAAAGTGCCGTTGGGCTCCTCTTTCATGAGGCTCTCGAGCAAGGATGCGATCGATTTGTTGGAACTGAGCAGGTCTTTGACCGTGATGGGACCAACCTGGCCGATGGGGACGAAAATCTCTTCCCCGAAAAGGGTCATCTCTCTGTTGACGCCGTCAGGATCATACTCGCTGCGGGTGCAGGAGACAAAAGACAACAGCATCGCCAGACTTGAGAGTAACAGGAAACGATGGTTCATATTTTAGTTAGTTAGTGCTGCAAAGGTATAAAAAAACTGCAGTTTTTTGCTATTTTTGCGTAGTAAAACCCAAACTCCCGAATGATTCTCCAGATTCTAACGCTGCTCGGGGCAGTAACGCTCTTCCTCTTTGGTCTGAGCCTGCTCAGCGGCGGTCTTCAGAAAGTGGCCGGCGACGGACTCCGTTCGTTCCTCGCCTCGATGACTTCCAACCCCTTCAAACAGATCATCACCGGCATGGGTGTCACGGCCGCCATCCAGTCCTCCACGGCTACGACCATCCTGGTGGTCAGCTTCGTCAACGCGGGGCTGCTGGTGCTCGGACAGGCCATCGGCGTGATCATGGGCGCGAACATCGGCACGACGGTCACCTCCTGGATCATGGCGGTGTTCGGCTTCTCCTTCAACATGGCGGATTTCGCCTTTCCGCTCTTCCTCGTCGGCTTCCTGCTGCGGGGCAAGAAAGCGCAGAAGACCAAGGACATCGGCGAGATCATTATCGGCTTCTGCCTCTTCTTCATCGGTTTCGCGCAGCTGCGCGCCACCGCGCAGGTGCTCATCACCCCGGAGAAGCTCGGCTTCGTGCACGCCTGGACCGACCTGGGCGGCTGGTCGATCGCCATCTTCCTGATGATCAGTATCGTGATGACCGTCTGCTTCCAGTCTTCCGCCGCCACGATGGCCATCATCATGATCCTCGTGACCACGGGCGTCATCCCCTTCCGACTGGCGGCGGCGATGATCCTGGGCGAGAATATCGGCACCACGATCGCGGCCAACATCGCCGCTTCCGTCGGTAATGTGGCCGCCAAGCGTACGGCCTTCTCGCACACGGTCTTCAACCTGTTCGGCGTGTTCTGGGTCCTGTGCATCTTCCCGTTCTTCCTCCGGCTCGTGGGCAGCATCGTGACGCTCTTCGGCCTGCCCGATCCCAACACGGCCGACCTGACCGACAGCTCGAACGCGGAGGTCATCAGCACTTCCCTGCTGTACAGCGTGTGTACGATGCACACCCTGTTCAACGTCACCAACGTCCTGATCCTGGTCTGGTTCATCCCGCTCATCGAGAAGCTGGTCACGGCCATCTTCCCGACCCGGGAGGGCGAAGGCGAGGTGTACCGCCTCAAGTACATCTCCGGCGGCCCGCTTTCCACGGCGGAGCTCTCGCTGGAGGAGGCCAACAAGGAGATCATCTACTTCGGCGAGATCTGCTACAAGGGCTTCGGATACATCCGGCAGGCCATCAACGAGCAGGATGCCGACCGCTTCGAGGAAGCCCGCGCCAAGCTGGTCAAATACGAGGAGATCACCGACAACATCGAGCGGGAGATCGCCAGCTATCTCAACGAGGTCTCGCGCGGCGAGATCTCCGAGCGCTCCTCGATGCGCATCAAGGGCATGTACAAGATCATCGGCGAGATGGAGTCCCTGGGCGATTCCGGCGAGAGCATCTCCCGGATGCTGCAGCGCGCCCGCACCCATGGCAAGTTCTTCGACGAGGACCTGATCGCCCGCCTGAACCGGATGCTGGACAACGTGGACGAGGCGTACCGCGCCATGCTGGAGAACCTGAAGGCCCCGTACGGCACGCTCAAGGACATCACCAACGCGGAGCACGCGGAGGACCACATCAACGAGTGCCGCAACACCCTGCGCGAGGAGCACATCGTCAACATCGAAGAGAATCCCGACTACAACTACCAGACGGGCGTGTTCTATATCGACATCGTCTCCGAGCTGGAGAAGCTCGGCGACTTCATCATCAACATTTCCCAGGCGAAAGTCAAAGAATAAAAATTAAATCGATAACCCCATGATTCAACCCATCAGCGACGCCATCCGCTACATCGGCGTGGATGACAACGACCTTGACCTTTTCGAAAGCCAGTACGATGTCCCCGAGGGGATGTCCTACAACTCCTATATCATCCTGGACGAGAGAATCGCCGTGCTGGACAGCTCCGACGGCCGCACGGGCGAGGCCTGGATGCGGAATCTGGAGGAGGCCCTCTCCGGCCGGACGCCCGACTACCTCGTCGTCCACCACATGGAGCCCGACCACTCCGCCTGCGCCGCGGCGCTGCTGGAGAAGTATCCTTCGTTGACGCTCGTCGCCACGGCCCAGGCTCTCAAGATGCTCCCGCAGTTCTTCCCGGGCGTGAAGCTGGAAGGCCGCACCCGCGCAGTCGGCGAGGGCGACACGCTCCCGCTGGGCGCGCACACCCTGCAGTTCCTGCTGGCGCCGATGGTACACTGGCCGGAGGTCATGATGAGCTTCGAGCAGACGGAGAAAGTGCTTTTCAGCGCTGACGCCTTCGGCAAATTCGGCTCCCTGGCGCAGACCGGCGGCCTCTGGTGCACGCCCGAGACGGACTGGGCCTGTGAGGCCCGCCGCTACTATTTCAACATCTGCGGCAAGTACGGCGCGCAGGTGCAGCGCGTACTCGCGAAGGTCGCCCCGCTGGGCGTGCAGACGGTCTGCCCGCTGCACGGCCCGATGCTGCGCGACACGCTCGGCGAGGCCCTGCGCCTCTACGGCATCTGGAGCAGCTACGGCGTCGAGACGCCGGGCGTGTTCGTGGCGTACGCCTCCATCCACGGCGGTACGGCCGCCGCGGCGGAGCGTTTCGCCCAGATGCTCCGCGACAAGGGCTGCCCGAAGGTGGCCACCTCCGACCTGACCCGCGACGACCTGGGCGAAGCCATCGAAGATGCCTTCCGCTACGGCACGCTGGTCGTCGCCGCGTCCTCCTACGACGCCGGCCTCTTCCCGCCGATGCACGATTTCCTCTGGCATCTGCAGATCAAGGGCTGGCAGAAGCGCCGCGCGGCCGTCATCGAGAACGGCAGCTGGGCGCCCAGCGCCGGCCGTGTGATGACGGAGATGCTCTCCGCGATGAAAGATGTGCAGATCGTCGGCGAGAAGGTCACCATCCGCAGCCGCCTGCAGGATGCCGACCTCCCCGCCCTCGCAGCCCTCGCAGACGCCGTCCTGGCAGAATAAACACGCTTTCTCACTTATGTTTGACGTTACACTTATCTCCGACACCGTGGAGGGCGGGATCCGCAAGGCCGCCTTCCTGACCTGCGACGCGGTCTGCTCGCAGCAAATCGATATTGAACTGGACGGCGAGATCGTCCGCAGCGTCCGCTACACCGGCGGCTGCCACGGCAACCTCCAGGGCGTCGGCGCTCTGGTCGCCGGCATGAAAAAGGACGAGGTCATCGCCCGCCTGCAGAGCATCAACTGCAAGGGCCGCGGCACCAGCTGCCCTGACCAGCTCGCCCGGGCGTTGAAAATGCTGTAGCCCATGGTCCCGGTCAGTTCTCTCGCCATGATGGCCGTCTGTGCCCTGGTGGGCATCGTCGCGCCCCTCGCGCTGGCCTGGTGGCTGGTGAAAAAGCGCCATGCCAGGCTGGGCACCATCCTGGTCGGCGCCGGCGTGTTCTTCGTCTTCGCGCTGCTCCTGGAGCCCGTCCTGCACCAGGCGGTGTTAAAGGGGCCCTACGGCACAGCGATCACGGGAAACACTTGGTACTATGCGCTTTACGGTGGCCTCGCAGCGGGGCTGTTCGAAGAGAGCGGCCGTTTCCTGGGCATGAAGTTCCTCCTGAGAAAGGAGCCGGACGGCGCCCTGCCGGCTGTCGCCTACGGCGTCGGCCACGGCGGCATGGAGATGCTGATCATCTTCGGCATCACGATGATTTCCAATATCGTCGTCTCGCTGATGATCAACGCCGGGCAGGTGGATACCATCCTTTCCGCCGTCCCGGCCGAAACGCGGGAGCAGGTGGAGGGGCAGTTCATGAAGCTGCAGGAGCTGAATGCCGGCCAGCTTCTGCTGGGCCTGTGGGAGCGCATCTCCGCCCTGATGCTCCACCTGGGATTGTCGGTCTTCGTCTGGACGGCGGTCCGCAAGGGCGGCAAATGGCTGTGGCTTTTCCTGGCTGCCATTCTGCTGCACGCGCTGGTGGACGCCTGCGCGGTTGTGCTCTCCAAGTCCGTGAGTGCCAGCGCTGTAGAGATCATCATCTTCAGCATGGCTGTCGCCATTGGCGCGGCCGGCTGCATGCTGGCCAAGAAGCTATGAACCCCCTGCTGGAACAGATGCTCTCGCACGCCGACCACACGCAGGTAGCGGGCCTGGCGCGCTTCTTCAAAACCGGCCCCGGCCAGTACGGTGAGGGCGATAAGTTCCTCGGCATCAAGGTCCCCGTGACGCGCGCCGTCGTGAAGGACTGCTGGCGGAGCGTGGACTTCCCGGCGCTCGAAGCGTGCATCGGGAACGAATTCCACGAAGTGCGGCTCGCCGCGCTGCTCGCGCTGGTGGAGGTCTTCAGGCATTCGAAGAAATCCCCGGCCAGGCCGGGAATGACGCAGGCGGCGTGCGTCGATTTCTACCTCGCCCACACCGGCCGCATCAACAACTGGGACCTGGTGGACCTGTCATGCTATCCGCTGCTGGGCGAATGGCTGCTGGACAAGGACCGCACCCTGCTCTACGAGCTGGCGCGCAGCGGCAAGTCGCTCTGGGAGCAGCGTATCGGCATCGTCAGCACCATGACTTTCGTCCGCCACGGACAACTGGCGGACACCTTCGCCATCGCGGACATCCTCCTGCACCACCCGCACGACCTCATCCACAAGGCCGTCGGCTGGCTGCTCCGCGAAGCCGGGAAGAAAGACAAGGCCGCCCTGGTGGCCTACCTGCAGCCCCGCTATCAAGGGATGCCTCGCACGATGCTCCGCTACGCCATCGAGCAATTCCCGGAGGCCGAGCGGCAGCTTTACCTGTCCGGCCATGCCCACTGAGAAACATCCCTTCGAGCCCTTCCTGCCGCCGGAGGCGCGTATGCTCTTCCTCGGCAGCTTCCCGCCGCAGCCGCACCGTTGGAGCATGCCATTCTACTATCCTAATTTTAGCAACGACTTTTGGCGGATCCTCGGTCTGATCTTCTTTGAGGATAAAAACCATTTCTGCCTCCCCGGCGAAAAGCGCTTTGACGAGGCGGCCATCCGCGCTTTCTGCGCGCAGGAGGGCCTAGCCTTCTACGACACCGCCTGCGAGGTCCGGCGCCTGAAGGACAACGCCTCCGACGCCTTCCTGGAAGTCGTTGCGCCCACGGACATCCCGGCGCTGCTCCGCCGGATTCCGAAGTGTAAAGCGCTGATAACCACCGGCCAGAAAGCCGCCGAGGTGGTCGCCGCGGCCTTCGGCTGCGGGGTGCCGGCGGTCGGGGAGAGTTTGCTGATTGAGATTCCCGATCAGGTCGGGAATGACAGGAAAGTCCAATTCTGGCGCATGCCTTCCACTTCCCGCGCCTATCCTTTGGCCCTGGAGAAGAAGGCCGAGGCGTATCGGCGGCTGTTTACAGCGTGAGGCTGTGGTCGATGCAGGCGGGGTATTCTTCGGGATAGTGCGTGACCATCAGCAGGGTCTTGCCGGGGGCGCCGCAGAAGCGGTCCAGCAGGGCCTTGACGCGGCGCCGCCGGGGTTCGTCGAGGCCGTGCAGCGGCTCGTCGAGCACGTACAGCCGCGGATCCTTCACGAAGGCGCGGGTCAGCAGGCACATGCGCTGCTCCCCGCTGGAGAGGCGCAGGAAAGGCTTTTCGGCCAGCTCTTCAATCCCGAACTCCGCCATCCAGCGGCGCGTGCAGGCATACTGCTCCTCGGAAGGATGCCGGAACAGTCCCTCCGTGTCAAAGAGGCCGCTGGCCACGATGTCCAGCGCCGGGGCGTCCACCTGGAAGGCCCGGTGCAGCTCGGGGCTCACGTAGCCGATGTTGCGCTTGATGTCCCAAATCGTTTCCCCGCTCCCCCGCGGCCGGCCGAAGAGCTCGATATCACAGGCATAGGCCCGGGGATTGTCGGCGCAGATCAGGCTCAGAAGCGTGCTCTTGCCGCTGCCGTTGGCGCCGGTCAGCGCCCAGTGCTCCCCCTCCCGGACCGTCCAGTCCAGCGCGTCGAGGATGACGCGCTCGCCGTAGCGGACCGTGACCCCGCGCATGCGGATGACGGCCGGCGGCAGGACCGCGTCCAGATAGGCCTCCAGAGGCACTTTCTCCCCCATCTGCCCGTCCGCGACGGGTACGACGTGCGTGATGAACGGCGGAATCTCCGCCACGCGGGAGAGCACTAGCACCAGCGTGGTCTGCTCGCTCAGCGACGCGAGCAGGTGCGTCAGCAGGGTGCGCGTGCGCGGGTCCAGCCCGATGAAAGGATTGTCGATGACCAGGATCTGCGGCCCGCCGAGCAGGGCGCGCGTGAGCTGGAATTTGCGCAGCTCGCCGGACGAGAGCGTCACCAGCGGCTTGTCCAGGACCTTCTCCAGGCCGAACAGGGCCGTCAGCTCGGAGAGCCGACGAAGGGCCGCCGCCGGGTCCCGGTCGGACTGCGCCTCCTTGCGGAGCTGCTCCCCCGCCGAGGGCGGCTCCCCCTCCAGGGTGAAGAGGTTCCAGCGCTGCTGCATGAAGAAATTGCGGTCGCCGTAGCTCCCGTATGAGTCGCGGAAGGTGATGAATTTCGCGCCGGCGCGGCCGGCAAATGCGGACGCGAGGCGGCTCTTGCCGGAGGCGTTGGGCCCCACCAGAGCCACGTGCTCCCCTTTGCGGACATCCAGCACTTCCATCATCCGACGATTTGATGATAAACGTCTTCGATCACCAGCCCGGCGAGCGTCATCCCGAAAATCGCGGTGATGTGCACCAGCGCGCCGTTGATCTGCGCCTTGTTGAACAGGTCGGTCTCCGCCTCGCCCTCGCCGCCCCGGTTGGGCAGCACCTCCTCATCGTACACACAGCGGAATTTGTGGCCCGGCCAGGTATGGTTCTGCTTGAACTTCTTGCGCAGGGCCGCGCCCAGCGGGCAGCCCCGGACGTTCCAGAACTCCCCCACCTTCACCTGCGTCGGATCCACCTTGCAGGCAGCGCCCATCGAGCAGAAGAACTTCGCCGGCGTACGCGTCGCGCGCAGGATCAGCTCGCCCTTGTCCTTGAGCGAATCGATGGCGTCGAGGATATAGTCATAGCCCTCCATCGCAAATTCGCCGGCCGTCTCGGCCGAAAAGACCTTGTGGAGCACCGTGATCTCGGCATCCGGCACCACTTCCAGCAGGCGGTCGCGCAGCGCCTCGACCTTCACCTGGCCGACCGTGCGCGGCGTCGCCATCAGCTGACGGCCCACGTTGCTCTCGCTGATCACGTCCGCATCCACGAGCGTGAGATGCCGCACGCCCGAGCGGACCAGCCCCTCGGCGCACCAGCTCCCGACGCCCCCGGCGCCGAACAGCAACACGCGCACCTCGCCCAGGCGTGCGAGGACATCCTCGCCCACCAGCAGGCCCACGCGCTCCAGATATGCTTTTTCTGTACGCATAAAACGGGACAAAGATAGGATTTTTGGCGCAGAATCCTTATCTTTATACAAACAATTATTGATCGTTAGAATTATGAAAAAACATCACCTCGCCGCTGCAGCCGCCCTTTTATTGGGCGCCGCCGGCCTTGTCTCCTGCGACAAGAACAACCCCCTCGCTCCCAACAAGAACAACCCCGCGGAAGTGAACCTGCAGGCCTCCGACTTCGCCGTCACCCTGCTCGATCACGAGAAGGGCTACGACAAGGACTCCGTCTACTGCTTCGAGGGAGTCTGGAAGAAGAACGCCTTCTACTTCGGCTACTGGAAGCTCGACCCCATGACCCCGAACATCCTCCCGGACGGCAGGAACCGGATCGAGTTCCGCATCTCCTCCGATGCCGCCGGCTTCGAGGGCGTGAACGCCTCCAGCTCCTCCCGCTGCATCAACATCGTCCAGGACGGAGCCGACCATACCCGCTACCACCTCGAATACGTCGCCGAAGGCGAATCCACCATCACCTTCTGGAACGGCGAAGGGGCCACCCGCAAAGAAATCTCCTTCCAGGCCACCTCCAAGGCCCATATCCCCATCGAGACCATCAAGTTCCGCATCGACGGGGAGCTCTACCAGATGGTTCACACAGGCTTCGGACAGAAAGAAGAGTTCAACCTGCTGAAACAGTTCCCCGCCGGCGCGAAATGGGAAGACCTCCCTACCTTCGAACTCGTCCCTACGCCGCTCAACGCCACACTCCAGGAAGAGGAATTCATTCGGACCTGGCTTACCGCCGCGCTCTTCCGAGTCGACGAGGAAGGAAACGGGCAACCGCTGATGACCGATGACGGCCTGATCAATAACGACAAGCCCTGGTTTCTCTCCTACACCTATCAGGACCTGAAGACCTTCTGGCCGGAGTTCCGCTGGCTGAGTACTCAATGCCTTCCTTCAGAAACAGGTTTTCTGTCAGATGAAGCCATCAAGGTTAATTTCAATGATCTCCGTGAACGGCACACAAAAGTCTATTATACGCGCATGAGAAACGACTTTATGAATGGTTTTTGCGGTCAAATAGAATTCAGGTGGAGTATTCTAAAACAAGGGGACGACGGTTTTATTTCGATAAGACAGGCCGACATTATGCAATTAAGAAAATAGCACCACAAAGAAGGGCGTCCCTGTCAGGGCGCCCTTTATCAGATCAATGCTTCGTAAAGTTTTCGTTAATTGAGACATAAGCGCCTTGCAGGTACTGCCTTGCTGCCATGCCGCTCGGGCCCTGCCAATAACCAAGCAAGGTCCCGAACTGCTCCCCGGGCGCATAATAGATTGGCCCTCCCTCCATGTTCGTCTGAGGCAGATTGGAATCCAGGATATACCAGGGGAACAAGGAATAATCTACCGGCTTCGCCTGGCCAGACAGCACCTTATTCAGGATCTCCTGATTCCAGGACGATTGAGTACTGACATAAGAGGACAAGAAATCATACAGCGGGAAATGCGCATCAGGATCGTAGTTTATACGATAATGTTTATAAACCATGTCCATATCGGATTCTCCATATGCCCTACTAATATCGTATTTATTTGCCCAATAGTACCCCCCTGCAAACTTCGTCATGAACGTCCGGCCGGCCTGGCCAAGCTGCGAGGAGAGAGCTTTCAGATACCGGGCGTGCTTCGGGGTGACCAGGTGCAACTCGGCGGGGCCGGACATGGTGGCACCGATGAACAGCACCCACTCCACCTCATACTTCAGCCGGAAACTCACCGACTCGTAGAGCGTCCTGCCGGTCTCCCAGCGGTTGCTGTAAATGAACCGCACGGTCTGCGCCCCATAGGGAACGAGCAGGCCGCCAGGAACAGGCTCGTTGTAACTGTCCTTCTTGGCCTGGTGCGCCTCGTCGAAGGTCCAACGCATCTTGCCGCCGCTGCTGCCGTAGTCGGCCTCGACCATTTCCACATCCCACACCGGTCCAAAGGTCTCGCCGTGCGAGGATGTATAGGTCGTCTTCGGTCCCGTCCAGTCCAGCGTGACGGTCGAAAGGTCTGAGCCCCGGAAATTATACTTGACATAGATATTCATCTGATTGTCTTCGTTCAGGACATCGAAGTGTTGCACATGGGTAAAGCCCGAAGAAAAATAGCCCCAAATCTTGACCGTGGTCGTGGCGCCAGGACTAGCGTATCCGGAGTTGCGCTCTGTGGAAATATGCCCCAGCACGGGCTTCGAGAACTGGATGCTCTGCTGGAAAGCCGGGCCTGAGTATAGGCCCGTGGCCGGATTTGTGTTGCAGTAAACGGTTCGGCCCGACCCCAGATTCGAAACACCAAGATTGTTGTAATCCAGCGACAGCAGGTCCACGCCGGAGTCGATGGTCTTGCAGCAGCACACCGTAAAGTTCGTGGGATCCACCCGGACAAAGGCCCCATATTTCACGCCGGACGCCGGCAGGAAAGCCAGCAGCCGCTCGTACAGCGCATCATCGAACGAAGCCCGGTCCAGCCAGGCCGAACCCGCATAATCCTTATATCCGAACGCCGGCACCGTCTGCGGCGTACCGTCCAGCGGGAGGGGCAGATCCCGCGTGTTGACGGACTTTTCCAGGTACGGTTCGCTGATCTGCACGTCCAGCTCCAGCGAATCGTTCAGCCAGTCCTCCGTGAAGAATACGATCTTGCCGGGTCGGGAATCCCAGCCGTGGCCAGGCTGGAAACGGTTCGGATAGAAAGCGTACACATCCAGGGGGCCCAGGTAGGTCTGCGCAGCATAGGCGGCGTTGTGCACGTCCAGCAGCGGCTGCCCCGCCGCATCGCGGGCACAGCCCGGAAACGCGGCGGAGGCGCCGGAGGAAGTCTTCCACATCTGGTTGCCGCTCTTCCCGCCGCAGTCCGGCTGTACGGCAGCATACTTGACGGTGCCGCCGGCAAAGCCAGACACCGTCACGGTCCGCTTCTGCCCGAGGTAGAACTCGTCCGTTAGGGACTTCCCGTCAGCGACGGACACGTTCAGGTCGTCGTACAGGCCGATCCGGAAATCCGCCGTGATGGTGCCGCCCGGCAGCAGCCGCAGGGTGAACGTCCGCGCGGGATCCCCCTTGCGGGCGTCGAATTTCGCCGCGTCCGTGACCGCAAAGGCCAGGCGGCCGGAGGCCTTGTCCCAGGATGCGCTGATCCCATGCGCCGCCAACCACTCGGCATCTTCCGTGCCGCTTTGCAGGAAGGCGCCGTACCAGGAGCAGTCCGACAGGCTCGCCGGGATAAACGTGGCGGAACTGCTGGCCTCCCGGCCCAGGAGCAGGTTCGTGCCTCCCAGCGCCCCAAGCGGATTCATATATACGTAGAAGGCCCCGGGGCGCGATTTCCGGACAGCCACCAGCCGGCTGTCGTTCACCGTACCGATGTCTGTCCGGAAAGCAGCGTCCGCCGTCAGCGCGAAGGTCCGGGAATCCGTCAGCACCGGCTCCACGCGCCAGTCGGAATCGAAAATGCTCCCCACCTTGAACGACAGGGACACCTTGTACTCCCGCCCCCGCTGCAGATCGAAGTTCGAGCAATTATCCGCGCCCAGGTAGAAACGATACGTCACATCTCCGCCGTAGCCGCCGGCCGCGGGATCCAGGCGCCCGCAGAATTCTACGTAGGTCAGATAGGGTTCGACAGCGCTCAAATTCCTGGCGATCAGCTGGTCCCGGGTTTTCAGGCGGCTGTCCGTATTCCCCGGCAGCAGCGTCCCCTGCATGTTCTCCGGCACATAGAAACTGAAGGTGGTGACAGAAGCGTTGGCGGACTGCATGTCGGGGTCGTAATCGCTCTGCACCAGCACATCGGCCGTCTCCACTGCCTTCTGCGGCATATCCGAGAAAGGCTGAAGGCGCCCGTTCGCCTGGCGGAGGTAAAGCCGGGAGTTCACGAAGAACTCCGGATTCGCACCACCGCCGTCGAACGCACCGTGGTCGATGCGGACGGTCACTTTGCTGAACAGGCGACAGCACCGGTCCGCATCGGGAAGCCCCTGTCCGGAGCCCACGAGGCTGGCGGTGTTGACGTTCCTCTTGATCAACGCATACGGGATGCCGCAGGCGGCGACATCCGCAAAAGCCTCCCGACGGTAGCCGCTGACCAGGTCGCCGCCGTCAAGGCGATAGACCAGGGCCTCCAGCGCGGTTTCCTCAACGGGGAAAGATGCATCCAGCGCGTCCTGCAGATTCACGGCGGCGCCGTCCGACTTGCGGATGGCATTCAGGTTGCCCAGGATGTAGAAATCGCACAGATCCAGCGGCACGCGCATGCTCAACGGCACTTGCGCCTGCTTGTCCAACTCCTCCTGCCGGAAAAAGCGGGAGGTGGCCAGCTGGCGCGTTTCGCTGCGGAACACCAGCACGAGCGCGCCGGTCCCGCGCGCCTCCACATCCCGGAGCAGGGACGCCTTGGTGCCGGGGTCCTCCGGCGCCGGCCCCAGCGTCAAGGGCATATCCACCCAGCTCGCCTGCCCGTCCTCCGATGCCTGCTCCGGCGTGAAGCAGGTGATCAGCGTTTCCGGTCTGCAGGCGCCCAGGGCCAGCAGGCAGAGCAGCGCGGCGACGAGCGGATAATATCGTTTCATTCTTGTCATCATATTAAATCTCAATGTTTTCATAACTGTTGTCTCCCTCCCAGTCCTGCACGCTGACCGTGATGCCGGCAGAGGCGAAGCCCACCTTGACGGAGACATCACGCAGGTCCTCGGCCGTCCAGTCGTAGCCCATCGCTTCGAATTTCGCCCCCAGGTCGATCACATAGTCGATCCGCCCCCGGTCTTCGTGGCCCTCCTCCGGAAGATAGACTTCCAGCAGCAGGTCGTTCGACTTCTGACGGGGAATCACGCCATACCACGCACCTACCGCATTCGGGCCTACACAAGCGGAATAATCCCCCTCCAGCGGCTCCAGCGTGTAGATATCCATGCCCGAGCAGGCCGCCCGGATCCGGAAGCGCCACGGGTAATCCGGAGCGGCCGTCGGCGAATCGTCAAACAGGAACTGCACCAGGCAGTACTGCTTGTGCGGGGTCGCATCGATCACGTATTCGTCCGACTTCGCGGAGAAACTCTCGCCATAAGCCCAGAGCAATCCGGCCTGGCAGCCCGGAAGCACCCGCATCGATTCTTCGACCAGGATGTAATTCTCCGCACCGCTGAACACGGCGGCACGCGCGAATTCCCGCGGACAGGCCTGCTTGTATCCGCTGCGCAGGATGGACAGGAAACTGACGTCCTCCCGGTCGATGACACGCGTACCCGAAAAGGAAACCAGGCCTTCATTCATGCCCAGGCGGACAAATTCGTCCGTCAGGACGGTCACATAGACCGGACACTCGATCCGGTCTTCCTTGACGCTGCACCCCGGCGCAAGCGAGAGCACCGCCATCACGAGGATGGCACGCGTCGCAAGATATCTGATTCCGGCCATGACACAAGCGCTTAGATTTCCCGGTCGTAGCTGTCGCCGCTCTCCCAGTCCGTCACGCGGATGACCGGCGTGACGTCATCGAAGGCGACCGGCCGGTTGGGATCCAGCGAGCCGGGACGGTGGATGATCAGGTTCACGCGGTACTGCTTGTTCGAGCACAGCGGGCCGGCGCCCAGCTGGACGGGATAATAGTACTTCACCCAGCCGGAAGGATAGAGGATCGACGCTTCCAGCACCAGGAGCGTAGCCCGCGCACACCAGGAGGCGTCTTCGCTGACCGCGCAGTTGTTGGGATAGGTATAGAAGGTGTGCGGCACGGTGTAGGTCGTCGAATAGTTTACTATCTGCCCGGAGAGCGCGTCGTACAGCAGGTCCGCCTTGGGCGAGGCCGTTTCGGCCGCCAGACGGGCGTACCACTGCTCCGCCGGGAGGGCGGACGGTTCGGACGTCTGTCCGAAATTGATGCGTCCCGGGACATTGATCAGGTAGCAGCTCTCCAGCCGGAACATGTCCGCCTTCTGGTAAGCCGGCGAGCTGAAATCGTTTTTCACGCTCTCCAGGATCACGGACGCCGCCAGCCGATGCACGCTGATGCTGAGCTCCTCCCGGCCTTCGTGGAGCATCACGGCGGGCGCCGCATCCGTCCCGGAATGGCCGATCATGAGCAGCTTCGTAGCGGTGGAGCGCTGCAGTTCGTGCGTCAGCGCCAGGAATTCGGATTTCGTGGTCACGGCTCCGGGGGTGGCGGTGCGGTCCTCGGAATCGTTGACCACCGCCCATATTTCCCGTTGGCCGGTGGAGCACCTCAGGGTCATCCCGTCATACGTGCCGCCGGTGACGCCAAGGGGACTGTCAAAACCGGCCGAAGCCGCGATCTCCAGATTCCCGGCATCGGCGCCGTTCCCGGCCCGGAAAACGAAAATCTGGACATTCTGGATGGCTTTCTCGTTGGAAACGCTCTGCGTACTCACCTTGGTGGCAGGCGCGTCGAAGCGGACGGACAGTTGAACTTCTCCCGGGATGGTTCCGCCCTGCCCGTCCGGATTCAGTTTGCCGCAGGAGCCGAACAGCAGGGCGCACACGGCCAGGCAAAATAATAGCATGTTCTTCATCGTCATATTCTCAATAGGTTAAAGTGTTTCGTTGTAAGTGGCGCCGTCCGACCAGTCGCTGACGCGTACCTGGGCCGTGAGGTACGACTTTTCGATTTTATCGAACGGCCTGTCTTCCGTATTGCCCAGGCCGACCAGGGTCAGATCCACCTTGTAATCTTTGTTGCGCTCCAGCGTGCGGGTCAGGGCGACGGGATAGTAGTACGGCACGTTGCGAATCTGCACGACGACCATCAGGACCGTCGCCGTGGGCGTGAAATTCGCGGTGTGGCCGTTGTTCGGGTTGGTCAGCGCGTTCGGGAACGCATAGCAGTATTTCTGCGAAAAGGTGTGCGATGCGCCCAGGGCAAGATCCTGGTCCAGCGACAGATAGGTCAGCGCCGCCTCCTGGGCGGGATAGCCGGCCGTGCCGATCACGTGGCCCGCCACGTTGTCGGGCGTGGCGTTCGGGTTGTACCAGACGCCGGAATCTGCCATTCCGCCCACATCCTGGTTGCCGACCACATTGCACAGAAAGGCGCGCAGGACCCGCACCGTACCATAGGGCGCAGGCAGGCTGTTCGTCACGGAGCCCAGCGCCACGCGCGCCACCGGGCGGGTCAACTCCAGCGTCGCGCTCCCGCCGCTGCCCGGCGCAACCGTCGCCGAGGCGGAAGCCGTCATGAGCAAGCCGTCGGGCAGGTTGTCCCCCAGCCGGAACGCCACCTGCTCCAGCTCCGCGCGCGTCGCACAGGCGTTGGCTGCCTCGAGCGGCGTCCCCCGGAAATTGGCCAGCGCATAGACCGTCTTGCCGCCCGTCTTGACCGACAGGACGGCCTGCCGGGCACTCAGTTCTTCTCCCGTACAGGCGTGCGAGAGGTCAAGCATCCCGTTGGCATCGAAGACATACAGGTTGAGCGAATTCACCTGCATCTCGGCGGGGCTGGCCCCGACGAGGGCCTTGGTCGGCGACATCCCCGCCAGGTTGACGGTGAGTCGGCCCCCGTCGTCGGAAGCACCCTCCCGCTGGCAGGAGCACCATGAAAAGGATAATAAAAATAATAACAACAATCTGATTTTCATAGCAATACAATTTAATATCGACATCATTGAATGAGGTCTCCCCAATCCTCCTCCGGTTCCTTGTGCAGGTCGTAGCGTTTGATGAGTGCGGAAATCTCCGGATCCAGATTGCCGCGGCTGACGAAGCTGCGGTCCTGGCCGCAGGCGTTGAGATAGTGCTGCACCGCCGCCTGGTCGTCTCCCCGGCGGGCGTACAGCAAGGCCAGCATATAGTTGACCTGGGGCGTACGCGGCAGGGGTTCAAGGATTTCGAGGGCCGAGAGATTGCGGTCCAGGGCTACGTACGCCACGGCGGTGTTGTAGTCGTGGTAGGGCGCCAGGAAGGCCAGCGCCGCCTGATAATCGTGGTCGCGGATGGCCTGGACGCCCTTCATGTACACGGTATCCAACTCTGTCGTATGGATGGTGTCCTTCACCATGCCCTTGCGGTGCAGGGCGAACGAGAAACGGACCGTGCGCAGGCGCGGGTAATGCGTGTCCACGACGTGGCGGTACCAGGACTCCCCCTTCATGCGCTTCTCCCGTTCGTCCAGATCACCCAGCGCAGCGAATTCCGCGTAGCGGGCCTTCTGCTCATCCGTCAGGAGCGTATCGGCAGCCACCAGGGCGTCCAGCTTCGGCCAGTCTTCCCCGCCCGGGCGCGACAGGAAGGGGATGTCCTTGCGGGCACGTCCGGTGCCGCGAAGCGTCCCCTCGCGCAGGTCATCCCCCACCGTAAGGAAGAGGCCGTCCTCGCGCCGCACCGAATCCCGGACAAAGCGGATATACTTCTCAAAGTAGTCCGACGCAGCCCGGGAGCGCCGCAGGGTCAGGGCATTGTTGGCGGCCAGCGAGCCTTCCGGCGAAGCGGATGCCGCAATCGTCACACTGTCCAGCTCGAAACTGTCGTTCAGCAGCAGGTTGCGCAGGTTCTCCTTGATGAAGGCAATCTCGCGGGCGTTCCCGCCCAGGCGCTCGTCGATGTCATGGCGGCCGGTCCGGAAATCGATATTGCAGACGGTGTTCGCCTCCACGTTGCGGGAGACCACCACGGTCTTGTAGCGCTCCGTCCCGTCCACGAAGGCCGACACGGACGAAATGTAAAAAGTCAGCGGCTCGCATCGGGGTACGGTGTAGAGCTGTTTCTCCCGCTCGAAGATCTCGCCGGACAGCACCACGTCCACCTTGCGGAGCCTGGGGCGCGTGTTGATTGTCTGGACATAATTGTACAGGAAGGTGCCGTTGTCGAAACGGATCACGGTGTCCAGCCGGATGCCGTCCGTGACGATGGGGACCTTGACATACTTCTCGTACATCTTCTGCCGGTTGGCCTTGCGCCACTCGTTGCGCCAGCGCAGGAACTTGTTGGTATAGTGTTCCATCGCCTCCTGCTCCGACACGCCGAAGTAGCTCTCGAACACCTCGTCGGACACGAAGGTCGTATCCGTCTTGAGCGCGTAGACCTGCGGGATATTCCGCTCGACGAAAATCTCCAGGTTGCGCAGGTCCACGAAGGCCAGCGTATCGGTGACGATCCGGGACAGAAAGCGCTCATACTGTTGGTAACCACGCAGTTGCGCCTTTCTGTATTCCGCGCCCGTGACCACGACATCGTCCAGCCGCAGGCTGTCCTCCAGCACGAACATGTCCGGATGCAGCCGCAGCTGCCAGCGCGAATCCTGCATCTCGGGCGGCACCAGCACCTGGAACTCCAGGTCGATCTTGCCATTCCGCTCGGCGATGTTTCGGAAACGCGCGGTCACCATGGCCGCATCCAGCATCTCCGCCGCCACCATCTCTCCGCTTTCCTCGTCACGGACCGCCTTCATCAGAATCATCTCCCGGCCATCCAGGTCCGTCACGCGGATCGTATCCCGCCGGGGCGTCTTCACGTCCTTGTATTCCGGGAGATAATCCACTTGCCGGGGCAGCTGGAGCGAGGCCGCCAGCTGCCTGCGGTACACTTCGTGCGCCTTGCGGCGGGTGCCGCAGGCCGGGAGCAGGGTCGCCGCCAGCAGCAGCGGCAGCACGTACCTGATTGTCCTGCGTCCCATCAGAAGATGAATTGGAGGGATACCCGGACCTCGTCCGGCAGGACGAAAGCCTTGACGCCCTCGCCCGTGCGCTGCCCGCAATACGGGCAGGCATAGGAGACATAACGCGTCACGCCTCCCCAGCCGTAAAGGCCGAAATCCACATTAAGCCAATGGTTTACGTGTACGGCATAGCCGCCACCCAGCGAGAGGCCGAGGGCGTCGCCCTCTTCGGTCTCGGGGCCGAAGATTCCTCCCCGGTTGTACTCCTGATACTGGAGTTTTCCTCCCGCCCACCAGCCGGAATAGGTGTACCAGGGCCACCAGCGCGCGCCTACATAATAGGTCTGCTGCCGGGACTGGAACTGCGCATCCTGCCGGTGGCGCCACGTCCAGTTGTTGTAGCGGGCGCCCAGTCCGATCGTCCAGTTCCGGTGCACGGAGTACTGCAGCGCAGCGTTCACCGTGCCGAGGAAGAGGTAATCCGCCAGGTTCTGGTCCACCGCCACGCGGGCCCGGCGCTCGAGCGCCTGCTGGCTGCCCGCCGGCGGGCCGGCGGGCGCCTGCGCTTGCGCGACAGGGCCGGCCAGCAGGCAGGCGGCGAACAGGAAAAGCGTCCTACATCTCATAGGACATCTGGGAAGGATCGTCAATCACTTTGATCTGACTGGCCAGGATGTCCGTTCCAATGCGGTCGATGCCGTCCACACCCGTATAATTTTGATAGCGGATGCGGCCGAGGACGTGCAGTTTGGTCCCTTTTTCGATCTTGTCCAGGCCCTGGATATTGCGGCCTTCCCACGCGATCACGTTGTGCCAGCTCGTGTCGATCACGGCCGTCCCCTCCCGATCCTTGTAAGCGAAATTGGTCGCCAGGCCGATGCGGGCCATCTTGTTCTCGTCATACGTCTGGATGCGGACATTGCCCACAATCCCCTTGAGTTCTACTCGATTCAGTTGTTCCATAATAGTTTTTCTTTGTTGTAAGGTTGCGGGATCCCGGCCGCGCGGTCCGAGTCCCGTACACAAAGGAACAAGCTTTCGGGCAAGCGTAAAACCTGTCCGCCCCGGGAAGGGGCAAATAAATACGAATCTTTCCGCCTGCATCGGTTTCTTTCGGTCCGAGGCCGGAAAATGTCTGCGATTTCTTTCGCTGTAAGATTTATTTTACGGCCGTAAAATAAATCAGAATCTGTAAAATACGTCAGAACTTCACGTCCCGGCCGTCAAAAGCCTTGGAGATGTCAAAGCAACGCATCATCTTTGGGCCATGAGCTACAAACTGCACATCGAAGAAGAAGGCAACTGCCTGGAATGCGGAACGGCCATCAGCGGCCGGAGAGACAAACGCTTCTGCAGCCTGAGCTGCAAGAACAAGTACAACAACCGCGCGCAGATGGTCAAACGCCAGCTGCGCGCCCAAACCATCGCAGCGCTCACAGGAAACTATGCCATCCTGGAAGCGCTGCTCAAAGAAGGGAAAACAGGAGCGGGACTCGAAGAGCTCACGGAGCTGGGTTTCGACCCCGCCTACGTGACGGGGCACCGGCGCGGACACTTCCGGCACGACGAATACGCCTGCTTCGACATCTGGTACTACCGCACCGACACCCGCATCTTTCACCTCCGCAGGAAGGCCGCGGACCAGCCGTAATCAAAAATCCACTCCGATCAGGTCGGGCGTCAGCAAAGCGTCTCCGCCAGAGTTACTACTCCGTCAAGGAAACTATTCGACCTTGATCATGCCCATCTCCAGGCCCCACTTGCCGTCGGTGATGATGGGGACCTGCTTGCCGCGGGCGTTGTTCACGTAGAGGAAATCATCCACGAAGGTGTGCGTGTGGCCGCCGATCACCAGGTCCACCCAGCGGGTCTGGGGCACGATCGTCTGGTCCACATCGTAGCCGGCGTGCGAGAGGAGTATGATCAGGTCGCACTTCTGGGTCTCGTGCAGGTAGTCCGCCCACTTGTTCGTCACCTCGACATTGTCGAGCTGCTGCATGCGGGAGGAAACCGCCTTCGCCACGGCCGTGGAAATGTCGGCCTCCAGGCCGATGACGCCGATCTTCATGCCGCCGCGCTCGAAAACCGCGTACGGCTTGACATACTCGCCCAGCTCGAAGGGAGACAGGTCGAGGTTCGCGCAGACGACCTTGATCCCGGGCCGGAGCATCTTGACGCGCTCGGTGATGGCCTCGATGTCGTTGTCGAACTCGTGGTTGCCCAGGGTCAGGCAGTCGTAGCCGAAATCGTTGATCGTATTCATCTCCAGCACGCCGCCCAGCTCCGTGAAATACGGAGAGCCCTGGCTGAAATCGCCGGCATGCAGGAGCAGCACGCGGTCGGCGCCGTAGGCGTTGCGGATGGAATCCACATACGCCGCACGCTCGATCACGCCGCCCACCCCGTCGTCCGAGCCGCCGCGCAGGGGCTCGAAATGGCTGTGGGTATCGTTGGTATGCAGGATGACCAGCTTAGGCTGCTGGCTGCAGGCGCAGAAGGCCGCCAGGGCCGCTGCGAGGATGATCAGAGACTTCTTCATACTTATTCCTCCTCCCATACATCAAAGGCCAGACGGCCGTCCGTGAAGTACTCCACGGGCTTGCCGGCGGCCTGCAGTTTATACACGTCCGTGAGCACGGCGTCGATCACGCGGACGTCCGTGTCGATCAGCTCCTTGGCATTCTTGGCGATGGTCAGGCCGTCACCGCCCTCCAGCAGGAAGTCCACGGTGGCCACGCCATAGACCTTGTTCGGGTCGATGGGACGGCCGCCCACCAGCAGGGTGTCGATGCGGTGCTGCGTCACGGCCATCTTCACGCCGCCCAGCACGAACGGGCGGGAAGCGGCGATGGTGTTGAACACCTCCTGCAGGTCGGATCCCTTAAGAGCCACATACACAAGGTCGTTCTTGAACGGGAACATCGACACGAAGTCGTCCAGCATGATATCGCCCTCGGCGAGGTTGGTGCGAATGCCGCCGAAGTTCAGGATGCCCACGTCGACCTTCTTCCGGGTCAGCCGGGCCACCTCCGCCATCGTGTTGTCCACCCACCAGTTGGAGAGCTCGCTCTCCGGCGCGCGGGAGACCATCTCGCGGGGCGCGAAGCCGACCACCGTCTTGAGGTCCTTCATCAGCGGCTGCACGGCGATCAGGTCGTTCGCCACGGCGTACGTGGCGCTCCCCTTCTGCCAGACCGTGCCGTTCGGGGCCAGGTAGGTCGAGTCATTCACCGTGCCGAGTGCCTGGGGGACATTCTCGGCATTGGGGGCGGTCACGCCGGTGCGGTGGCCGTCCATCCGGTACTTCTCCCACGTGTAGGTGTACTCGCAGGAGCAGGCCAGCAGCGCCACGGCTGCCAACGCAATTACTTTTGCTTTAACCATTTCCATAGATCTTTCCAGGTAGATTTCTTGCCAAACATCAGGATGCCGACGCGGTAGATCTTGGCCGAGGCCCAGGCGCAGAACGCGAAGGTGGCGACCAGCAGCGCGACGGACAGGATGATCTCCCACGCCGGCACGCCGAACGGCAGGCGCGAAATCATCACGATCGGCGAGGTGAAGGGGATGATGGAGCCCCAGAAGGCGATCGAGCTGTCGGGCGCGCGGAACGCGTACAGGGCGATCATGTAGCCCAGCATCAGCGGGATCGTCAGCGGCAGCTGCAGCTGCTGCGTGTCGCCTTCGTTCTCCACGGCGGAGCCGATGGCCGCGAAGAGCGACGCATACAGCAGATAGCCGAAGATGAAGTACACGAAGAAGAGGCCGAGGATCTGGCCGTACGGCAGATTCGCCAGGGAGCTGATCACCGTGCCCATCTCGCCCTGGTCGGCGAGCTGCGCGGTCATCTCCTCCACCTGGGCGGCATCCACGCCACCCATCGTGCTCACGAGCTCGGTCGGGTTGTTGCCGCCCAGCTTGTCGAGGCCGATCACGGCGCCGCCCACGCTGATGATGGCGACGGACAGCACGATCCAGAGCAGGAACTGGGTCAGCGCGACGAGCGCGATGCCGATGATCTTGCCGAACATCAGCTCGGTGGACTTGACGGAGCTGACGAGCACCTCCACCACGCGGCTGGCCTTCTCCTCGATCACGGAGCTCATCACCATGCTGCCGAACATCGTCACGAAGATGAACAGGAAGATGCCCAGCACCATGGACACGATGCTGTAGACGCCGGCCTCGGAGATCTTCTCCTCGCCGTCGTCGCTCACCGTGTAGGAGCGCAGGTGGATGTTGGCCTTGACGTCCTTGAGGATCTGGTCGAGGCCTTCGATGTTGTACGTAGAAATGCGGTAGTCCTCCACGGCCCGGTTGATCCGGGAGCTGATGTTGTCCGTCAGCTCCATGCCGAAGGGCTTCGGCGAATAGAGGTCGGCGGGGACCGTCTTCTCATCGAGGTTCAGTTCGCCCACGGAGAGCACGCCGTCGTAGCCGAGCGCGGCCAGGTTGGCCTTGACGCTGTCGATCGGCATGGCGGACAGGTCCGTGTAGTGCACGGTCTCCGTGTCCTCCAGGTACGGCAGGACGATGCCGGAAGCATCCACGACGGCGATGTTCTTGGTCTTCTCCTTGGTGTTCATCAGGGCCACCATCACGCCGATGGTCAGGCCGGCCACCAGGATGGGGACCAGGAGCGTCGTCCAGATAAAACTCTTCTTCTTGACCTTATTGAGGTACTCGCGGCTGATGACAATGCCTATCGTCTTGAAATTCATGGCCTATTCCTCCCCTTCCGTTACAAGTTTGATGAAAATGTCGTTCATGCGCGGCATCAGCTCCTTGTAGGAGTTGATCTGCACGCCGTCCTTCTCCAGGTAGGTACGGAGCGTCGAGGTGCCGTCCGTCTCGCGCGGAAGGACCTCCGTGTGGCGGCCGTTCGCGTCGGTCCAGACGAGCTCGACGTTGTTGTTGCCATAGTCGCGGCGGATCTGCTCCACGCCGCCGGTGATCACCAGGCGGGACTTGTTGATCAGGGCGATGTTGTCGCACAGCTCCTCCACGGACTCCATGTTGTGCGTGGACAGGATGATGGTGGCGCCTTCGTTCTTGAGGCGCAGGATCTCCTGGCGGATGACCTCGGCGTTGACCGGGTCGAAGCCGGAGAAGGGCTCGTCAAGGATCATCAGGGACGGCTTGTGGACCACGGTGGTGATGAACTGGAGCTTCTGGGCCATGCCCTTGGAGAGCTCCTCCACCTTCTTGTCCCACCAGCTCTGGATGCCGAAGCGCACGAACCAGTCCTTCAGGGCGGCGCGGGCGTCCGCGGCGGACATGCCCTTCAGCTGGGCCAGGTACATGGCCTGGTCGCCGACCTTCATCTTGCGGTAGAGGCCGCGCTCCTCAGGCATGTAGCCGATGCGCGCCACGTCGTCCTGCGTGATGGGACGGCCGTTGAAGAGGACCTCACCTCCATTGGGAATTGTAATGCGGTTGATGATGCGGATCAGCGTCGTCTTACCGGCGCCGTTCGGGCCGAGCAGGCCGAAAATCTGACCCTCGGGAATCTCGAGGCTGACGTGGTCGAGAGCCACCTTCTCCCCGAAATTCTTGCAGACATTCTTACATTCTATAATTGCCATAATACACTATGAGTAGAATCCCACAAATTTAACTGGAATGTTGCAGAAAAACAAAAAAATCGCCCCGGCAAAGCGGGGCGATTCAATGCGTTGCGGGGAGAGCCGCCTATTTCGCGGCAATCGCGACCACGGAGCACGGCGGCAGGGTCACTTCCAGGCCGGCCTTGGTGAGCTTGAAGTCCTTGAACGCCACGGGCTTCACGACATCAGCCTTGCCGAAATCGTTGTAGTCGTGCACGTCCTTGGAGGTCAGCACGCGGGCGGAGAGGATGTTCTTCACGCCGGCCTCGTCGAAGGTCACAAGCACCTTCTTGGCCTTCTTGAGATCGGTGTTGACCAGGGAGATGTGCATCTCGCCGTCCTTGCGGGACACGGTGGCGTCCACCTCCGGCACGGCGCATTCGCGCTCGGTCTTCACATGGGCGGTCAGCACCTCGGAGTCGATGAACTCGGCGTTCTGGTGGACGTTGTACATCTCGAAGACGTGGTAGGTCGGGGTGAGGACCATCTCGGTCTCGTTGGTGAGAATCATCGACTGCAGCACGTTGACCACCTGGGCGATGTTGGCCATCTTCAAGCGGCGGGTGTACTTGTGGAAGATGTCGAAGTTGAGCGCGGCCACGATGGCGTCACGCATCGTGCTCTGCTGATACAGGTGGCCCGGGTTCGTGCCCGGCTCCACGTCGAACCAGGTGCCCCACTCGTCGAGCAGCAGGCCGACGTTGCCGGAAGGATCCAGCTCGTCCATGATCTCGATGTGCTTGCGGAGCACCGGCTCGACCTCGATGGTCTTGGAGAGGGTCCACCAGTAATCCTTGTCCGTGAACTTCGTCGCGGAGCCCTTGCTGCCCGTCCAGCCCTTGCAGGTGTAGTAGTGCAGGGAGATGCCGGCCATGCCCTTGCCCTCGAGGTTCTTCATCAGGACGCGGGTCCAGTTGTAGTCGTAGTCGGAGGCGCCGCTGGCGATCTTGTAGAGGCGGTTGTCGCCTTGGTCGCGCAGATAGGTGCCGTAGCGGCGGAAGAGGTCGCTGTAGTACTCCGGCGTCATGTTGCCGCCGCAGCCCCAGGCCTCGTTGCCGATGCCGAAGTATTTGACCTTCCAGGGCTTCTCACGGCCGTTGGCGCGGCGCAGGTCGGCCATCGGGGTCTTGGCGTCGGAGGTCATGTACTCGACCCACTTCGCCATCTCCTCGACACTGCCGCTGCCCACGTTGCCGCTGATGTACGGCTCGATGCCGAGCATCTCGCAGAGGTTCAGGAACTCGTGCGTGCCGAAGCTGTTGTCCTCCAGCGTGCCGCCCCAGTTGTTGTTCGTCAGGTAGCCGCGCTTCTCCTGCGGGCCGATGCCGTCCATCCAGTGGTAGTCGTCGGCAAAGCAGCCGCCCGGCCAGCGCATCACGGGGACTTTCAGGGTCTTGAGGGCCTCGAAGACGTCCTTGCGATAGCCTTCGATGTTGGGCACGGAGGAATCCTTGCCGACCCAGAGGCCGCCGTAGATGCAGCGTCCGAGGTGCTCGGAGAACTGACCGTAGAGCTCGGCCGGAATGGTCTGGCCGGTGCCGGCGTCGTGGACGCGGACGGTGGCGTCCTGCGCGAGCAGGGACGCGGAAGCGAGCAGGCAGACACCTGCAAGCAGGGTGATGATTTTCTTCATATGAATGGTTTTTGTGGTTGCATCAGGACAAATGTAAGAAGATTTTTGCGTATTTTTGTGCTGCCATGGCCAAAGTATCCGTCAATATCGACGCGCAATGCGCGAAAATCCTCTCCGACGTGCGCGAGGGGCGCTTCAGCCCGCTCTACCTGCTGATGGGCGACGAGCCCTACTACCCCGAGCTCGTCTGCGACGCCATCGTCCAGGCCTGTATCCCCGAGGAGGAGAAGGATTTCAACGAGACGATCTGCTACGGCGGCGAGGTCACGGCCGCGCAGGTGGTCACGGCCGCCCGCCGCTTCCCGATGATGGCCGAGCGGCAGCTCGTGGTCGTCAAGGAAGCCCAGCAGATGAAGGGCATCGAAGAGCTGGCCTTCTACTGCGCCGAGCCGCTGGACAGCACCGTGCTGGTGGTCCTGCTGCACGGCGCCTCCGTGGACAAGCGCAAGGCCTTCTACAAGGCCGCCCAGAAGGTGGGCGTGGTGGTCGATTCCCCCGCCCTGCGGGATTACGAAGTCCCCAACTGGATCCTCTCCTACTACGGCTCGCGCGGCCTGCAGATCGAGCCGCAGGCGGCCGCGCTGCTCGCCGAGTCCGTGGGCACGGAGCTCTCCAAGATCGTCGTGGAGACGGACAAGCTCACCAAGGCCCTCCCCGAAGGCGCCACGCGCGTGAGCGTCGCCGACATCGAGCGCAACGTGGGCATCTCCCGGCAGTTCAGCGTCTTCGAGCTCACCAAGGAGCTCTCCTACAAGCACGCCGCGCAGGCGCTCAAGATCGCCGCGCACCTGGGCAACAGCGCCAAATTCGCCATGCCGATGGCCGTCAGCGCCCTCTTCACGCACTTCAGCCGCATCCTCAAATACGGCGCCCTGCTCGGCCGGGGCGGCTACCCCTCGCCCGAGGACAAGGCGCGCGCCCTCGCGGGCGTCAACCCTTACTTCTACAAGGAATACGACACCGCCGTACGCAACTACCCTGTCCCCAAGGCCATGGCCGCCGTCTCGCTGCTCTGCGACTACGACTACCTCGGCAAGGGCGGCGACGGCACCACGCTCGTCTCCGACGGCGAACTCCTCACGGAACTAACCGCGAAACTCTTGAATCTCTAGATCCGGAAGCCGACGCCGGCGAGTAAAAAAGGCCGTCCCGGAGGGCGGCCTTGAAAGGGAGGGAGAATGATTAATTCTCGAATTTCTTTTCTTTGACGCGGGTGAGCTTTTCCTTCATCGCATCCACGGCTTCCGTGATTGCATTCTCGAAGGTGTCGGCCTCCCGCTCGATGATGAGCTCTTCGCCCGGGATGTGGATTTGGATCTTGGCCAGCTTGCCTTGTTTGAGATGGTCTTCGAGCGCTACCTCGATCTCATTGGCCAGGTCTTCGCAGAAACGGGACAGGCGTGAGACTTTCTTCTCTACGAACTCGGTGAGCTTCTCGCCGGCTTCGAACTTGAGGGCTTTGAATTTAATCTCCATGGTTACCATCGTTTTTTGCCCTGGGATGGGCGGATTTATAAACTTTTTGCAGCCGCTCGATGGAATTGTGCGTATAGACCTGGGTCGCCGCCAGGGAGCTGTGGCCCAGCAGTTCCTTGATGGAATTGAGGTCCGCTCCCCCGTCCAGCAGCTCCGTCGCCAGCGTGTGCCGCAGGACATGCGGAGACTTGCGGCCGCTGATGCTGCCGACCTGTCCGAGGGCTGCCTTGACCGCCCGGTCCACATAGACCGGATACAGCCGGGCGCCGCGAGGGGTCTGCAGGAGCGGGGCTTCCGGGGCCTGGTCCGCGCATTTCAAAGAGCCTTGCGATTGTAAATATAACGAAATTTCTTCACAAAGCGAAGGGGTCAGCGGAATTTCGCGCATTTTGTCGCCTTTTCCGCGGACGCGCAGCACGCGGCGCGCGGTGTCGAGCGAATCGCGGTTCAGGGCGATGAGTTCGCTGCGGCGCAGGCCCGTGCCGTACAGCAGGCCGAGGATCATCCGCTCCAGCTGGGCTTCGTATTTCCCGTATTCGAGCACGCCTTTGGTCTGCTCGAAGTACTCCTGCATCGCCTCCTCCCGGTAGAACACCGGCAGGCGCTTTTCCTGCTTGGGGCGGCTCACCAGGCGCACCGGGTTGCCCGTCAGCACGCCCTCCTTCATCAGGAACTTGCAGAAGCCGCTCAGCACGCTCAGGTGGAGGCTCACCGTCTTCGCGCTCTCCCCTTTCTCATCCATCAGATACACCTCGTACGACCGGACCGTCTGGACAGTCAGAATTTCTTGCAGCGAAGCGGCAGCAAGGGTCTGCCCAGCAGAACCGTGGCTGCGCGGAGCTTCAGAAACAAAAGAAAAGAACTCTTCCAGGATTGAACGATAGATGTCGACGGTCCGAGGCGAATAGCGGCGGATGGTGGCGAGGTATGTCAGGTAGCGCTCGATCATACTTCATGCAGGCCAAGCTCGGAAGCGTGCTGCCGCATGAAGGCGTCCGCCTCCTCGAAGTTATTGCCGATAATTCCGTCCAGGATGGCCTCCTTGACCATCTCCTTGATCTGGCCGATCTGCCGGCACGGCGGGACGCCGTACACCTGCATGACGTACTCCCCGTCGATGGGGTTCTTGAAATTGCGGATGGCGTCCTTCGCCTCCACCTCCACGAGCTTGCGCGCGACGAGCTCGAAATTGGCGCGGATGCGCGCCACCTTCGCCTCGTTCTTCGAGGTGATGTCGGCGTTGCAGAGGACCATCAGGTCGTCTATGTCGTCTCCCGCGTCGAATAACAGGCGCCGAACGGCGCTGTCGGTAACTTCATCGTCCACCAGCGCGATGGGCCGCAAATGGAGCCGTACGAGCTTCTGGACGTATTTCATCTCGTCGAGCGGCAGGCGCAGCCGGTCGAAGATCTTCGGCACCATCCGGGCGCCGATGACTTCGTGGCCGTGGAAGGTCCAGCCGGCGGCCGGATCGTAGCGCTTGCTGGCCGGCTTGCCGATATCGTGCAGCAGCGCCGCCCAACGTAAATACAATTTATCAGAAGCACGCGCCACGTTGTCCAGCACCGCGAGCGAGTGGGCAAAGTTGTCTTTGTGTCCCCTGCCATCCACGGTCTCGACACCCTTCAGGGCGAGGAGCTCCGGCAGGACGTGGCCCAGCAGACCCGCCTCGTCCATGAGGCGGAAAGCCATCGCGGGGTCGTCGGCCGCGAGCATCTTGTTCAGCTCCTCGGCGATGCGCTCGCAGGAGAGGATGCTCAGGCGGTCCGCCATCCTGCGCATCGATGCCATCGACTCGGGGACGATGCGGAAGGGATGCTCCGGCGTAGAGAGCTTGGTCGCGAAACGCACGGCGCGCAGCATCCGGAGCGGGTCGTCGGAGTAGGTCGTATCCGGGTCGAGCGGCGTGCGGATGATGCCGTCATTGAGGTCGCGAATGCCCCCGAAGGGGTCCACCAGCGTCCCGAAGTCCTCCGCCTGCAGCGAGAAGGCCATCGCGTTGATGGTGAAATCCCGGCGCTGCTGGTCGTCCTCGAGGGTGCCGTTCTCCACGATGGGCTTGCGCGACTCGCGGCGGTACGACTCCTTGCGCGCACCCACGAATTCGACCTCGTCGCCGCGAAAATGCAGCATCGCGGTGCCGAAATTCTTGAAATAGGAGACATGCTGCTTCGTCTTCTGCCCCACGGCCTTGGCAAAATCGATCCCGCTCCCCTCCACGACGATGTCGATATCGGCGCGCGGGCGCCCCAGGAAGCAGTCGCGCACGAAGCCGCCGATCACGAACGCACGCACCCCCCGCTCGGCAGCGACTTCGCTGACGATGCGGAAGATCGGACGATCCAGGAACTGGGCGGTTATCGTGGACATAGCAGCATTTCTTCATAGCCGGGGATGCGGTCCATCGGGACGAAGCGCTCCCCTTCCAGGGCGTAAAGATACGTCTTTTTTCCGTTCGTCAGGAACAAATAGCGCACGGAAAGCACGGAATTGTAGCGCATGGCCTGCTCCACGACGTGCGCGTCGATCGCCACGTCGGGGCGCTTGCACTCCACCACCGCCAGCGGCGCGGCGCTCCGGTCATAGACCACGATGTCCGCCCGCCAGGACTTGGCGCCGAACTTGAAGCCCACCTCGCTCATCATCAGGTGCTCCGGCACGCCGAACGTGTCACGGAGCTGCACGATAAACCACTGCCGCACCCGTTCCTCGGGTGTGGCAGTGACTTCTCGTTTGCGGAGCGGGTCCCAGATCTGCTCCATTGCAAATTATTTCTTGTAGCGCACGGCAGCCTCCTCGATCGGGAACGCGGCCTTGTAGTTCGCCAGGTAGGCCTCGAAACCGGCCACGTCCTCAGGCGTGGGAGCGATCTCGGTACCGGTGTTGCCGGCGAAGACGACCTTGTCCAGATAATCGGGCAGGCTCAGTCTGATGTCGTTGTTCACCATGTAGTTGGCCAGCAGGGCGATACCCCAGGCGCCGCCTTCGCCGGCCGTCTCCATCACGGAGATCGGCGAGTTCAGGGCGGCAGCCAGGAAGCGCTGTCCCACGACCGGGGTCTTGAACAGGCCGCCGTGGCCGGTGATGCGGTCCACCTTCACGTTCTCCTCGCGGAAGAGCACGTCGTTGCCGATCTTCAGCACCGCGATGGAGCCGTAGAGCTGCGCGCGGAAGAAGTTGGCGAGCGAGAAACTGTCGTTCGCGCCGCGCACGAACAGCGGCCGCCCGTCGGCGAAGCCCGTCACCGGCTCGCCGGAGACGTAGTTGAAGGCCACCAGGCCGCCGCAGTCAGCGCCGCCCTCGAGGGCGTGCGTGTAGAGCTTGCCGTAGATGTCGTCATCCGACACGCCCAGCAGCCCGGCGTACTCGCGGAACAACTTCACCCAGGCGTTCAGCTCGGAGGTGCAGTTGTTGCAGTGCACCATCGCGACGAGGTTCCCGTCCGGGGTCGTCACGATGTCGATCATCTCGTTGGGCTTGGACAGCTCTTTCTCCAGGACGATCATCGAGAAGGAGGAAGTGCCGGCGGAGACGTTGCCCGTACGGGGACGGACGGCGTTCGTCGCCACCATGCCGGTACCCGCATCGCCTTCCGGCGGACAGAGCGGAATGCCGGCCTTCAGGTGGCCGGAGACGTCCAGGCGCTTGGCGCCGACTTCCGTCAGGCGGCCGCCCAGCTCGCCGGCGCTGAGCACCTTCGGCAGGATGTCACGCAGCTTCCAGGGATAATTCTTCGGCGCGACCAGCTGCTCGAACTTCTCGACCATGTCGGCGCGGTAGTTGCCCGTGGCCGGGTCGATCGGCAGCATGCCGGAGGCATCACCGACGCCCAGCACCTTCTCGCCGGTCAGCTTCCAGTGGATGTAGCCGGCGAGGGTGGTCAGGTAGCCGATATCCTGCACGTGGGGCTCATCGTTCAGGATGGCCTGGTACAGGTGCGAGATGCTCCAGCGGAGCGGGATGTTATAGACGAAGAGCTTGGAGAGCTCCGCGGCGGCGGGACCGGTGTTGGTGTTGCGCCAGGTGCGGAACGGAGCCAGCAGGTGGCCTTCCTTGTTGAAAGGCATGTAGCCGTGCATCATCGCGCTGATGCCGATGGCGGCGAGATTCTCGATCTCCACGCCATAGCGCTTCTGCACGTCGAAACGCATGTCGGAATAGCACTGCTGCAGGCCGAACCAGATGACTTCCTTGCTGTAGGTCCACAGGCCGTCCACGAGCTGGTTCTCCCACTCGTAGCTGCCCTGGGCGATCGGCACGTTGAGCTCGTTCACCAGCACCGCCTTGATGCGGGTGGAGCCGAACTCGATGCCGAGGACCGCCTTGCCGCTTTCGATACACTGTCTTGCGTCCATAGCCTACTTGAGCGCCTTGTTGAGCATGTAGTACACCTCGTTCATCTTGAGCTCCTTCTTGAACTCGGGGATGGTGGTGTTCTTATTGATGTGGACGAACTCGATGCCGGTTATCTCGGCGAAATCATCCCAGTAGTCGGCGGTGATGTCGTAGCTGAAGGCGGAGTGGTGCGTGCCACCGGCGAGGATCCAGGCGCCGGCGCCGACTTCGAAGGTCGGCTGCGGAACCCAGAGGGCGGAGGCGACGGGGAGCTTGGGCATCGGCTTGGGCTCGATGCACTCCACGTCCTGCGCGATCAGGCGGAAACGGTTGCCGAGGTCCACCACGGTGGCCTTGATGCCGGGGCCGGTCTTGGAGGTGAACACCAGACGGGCGGTCTGCTGCTTGCGGATACCGATGCCGAGGAAGTGGACCTCGAGCTTCGGCTTGTCGGACGCGATCAGCGGGCAGACCTCGAGCATGTGGCTCTGCAGGGCGGAACTCTTGTCGCCGGCGAAGTTGAGCGTGTAGTCCTCGAGGAAGGAGCAGCCCGTCGGCAGGCCCTGGGACATCACCCAGAGGGTGCGGTACAGGCAGGCGGTCTTCCAGTCGCCTTCGGCGCCGAAGCCGTAGCCCTCCTGCATGAGGCGCTGCGAAGCGAGACCCGGGATCTGGTCGAAGCCGAAGAAGTCCGGGGCGTCGATGTTGGCGTCGCCGAGGTCGTCGAAGTTCGTGGTGAAGGCCGTGGCGCCCTCGTCCTTCAGGACGCGGCGCAGGGCGATCTCCGCCTTCGCGGAATTGCGCACCTTCTCCCAGTACACCTTCTCGCCGGACTCGTCGATCTTGATCGTGTAGAGCTTCTTGTACTCCTCCACGAGCGCGTCCGTGTCGGCGTCGGTGACATTCTTATAATACTCCATCAGGGAGGACACCGGGTAGTAGTCCACATGGTAGCCGAGGCGCTGCTCGAACTCCACGCGGTCGCCGTCGGTCACGGCGACGTTGTTCATGTTCATGCCGAACATCAGGCAACGGAGATTCTTGGCGTCCGCCACGGCGGCGGCCACGCGGGCCCACACGGCGATCTGGCTCTGGACGGCCTTCTCCTTCCAGTAGCCGACCACGACCTTGCGCTGGATGCGCATGCGGGTGCAGATGTGGCCGAACTCGATGTCGCCGTGGGCGCTCTGGTTCAGGTTCATGAAGTCCATGTCGATCTTATCCCAGGGGATCTCGGCGTTGTACTGGGTGTGGAAGTGAAGCAGCGGCTTCTCCAGGGCCTGGAGACCCTTGATCCACATCTTCGCCGGAGAGAAGGTATGCATCCAGGTGATGATGCCGACGCACTTGGGATCGTTGTTGGCCGCCTTCATGACATCCTCGACCTCCTTGCTGCTGTTGGCCGTACCTTTATATACAATCTTGACAGGAATATTGCCGGAGGCGTTCAGGCCCTCGACCATTTCCTTGGAGTGTCCGTCCACGGCGACCACCGCATCTCCGCCATAAAGGAGCTGGGCGCCGGTCACCCACCATAATTCGCAATTCTCAAATGCTTTCATACAATTTCTTTGTTTTAGTGTTTTACTTTTTCTTCTGGCCGTAATAGGCGTTGGGGCCATGCTTGCGGCTGTAATGTTTCTCAATGAGGAGTTTGTTCATCGACGGGGCGGTCTCCGACTGGTACGGGTTCCGCTTCGCGCCGGTGAAGCTGTCGTTGACCGACAGGGCCACGAAGGCCATCTTGGCCACGGCCTCCAGCACCACGGCGTTGTGCACCGCGTTGTCGGCGTCCGTGCCCCAGGCGAAGGGGCCGTGATTCTTGACCAGCACCGCGGGCGTGTCGTCGGGGTTCATCCCCTTGAAGCGCTCCACGATCACCTTGCCGGTCTCCTTCTCGTACTCGCCGAAGACCTCTTCCTTGCTCATGTCCCGCGTGCAGGGGATGTCGTCGTGGAAGTAGTCCGCGTGCGTGGTGCCGAGGCTGGGGATGTCCCGGCCGGCCTGGGCCCAGGCGGTGGCGTAGGTCGAGTGCGTGTGGACCACGCCCCCGATATTCGGGAAAGCCTTGTAGAGCTCCACGTGCGTGGGCGTGTCGGAAGAGGGGTTCAACTCCCCTTCCACGACCTTGCCGTCCAGGTCGACGACGACCATGTCGGACGGCTTCATGTTGTCGTAGCTCACGCCGGAGGGCTTGATGACCACCAGGCCGCTCGCGCGGTCGATGGCGGAGACGTTGCCCCAGGTGAAGATGACAAGGCCATGCCGGACCAAATCGAGATTGGCCCGGCAGACTTTTTCTTTAAGTTCTTCTAACATAGCTTGAAAAAGATCCCCGGACGGAGCCGGGGATAAAATGAACGACTACCAGAAGTAGATGTAGAACGCGACCGTGAAGGCCAGGATGATGCAGGTGTGGATGATATCCCAGGTGCCCCAGGAAGCGCGCGTGGCGGCTTTCTGCTCAGGCGTAGCCGTGCCGAAGCACAGACCCTGCACCTGCTCCTCCTTCGGCTTCGGGGTCAGCAGGGACACCACGATGGCGAGGCAGATGCAGAAGAGGAACATCCAGACGCAGAAGGCGTACACGTTCAGCTCGTTGAAGATGAAGGTGAACACGTTGTGGCCCTCCGGGTTGATGATCATGGTGATCAGTCGCGTGAAGCCCAGCACCAGGCCCACGATGAGGGTCCACATACCGGCCTTCGGGGAGGTCTTCTTCCAGGCGATACCCATGAGGAACACGGCGGCGATGGCCGGCGCGAGGAGGCTCTGGACGCTCTGGATGTAGTTGTACAGGCTCTTGCCCATGCTCTGGATCACGAAGATCCACAGCACACCGAGCACGACCACCACGATGGTGGCGATACGGCCGATGGAGACGAGCTTCTTCTCGCTCACATCGGGGTGCTTGGGCTTGTAGATATCGATGGTGAACAGCATGGCGGAGGAGTTGTACAGCGAAGCCAGGGAGCTCATCAGGGCAGCCAGGATACCGCAGATCACGACACCCTTCAGACCCACCGGCAGGAGGGTGTTGACGAGCATCGGGAAGGCGATGTCCGGGTTGGCGACGGTGCCGTCGGCCTGCACGCCGAGCGCGACGGCCAGCTGCTGGCCGATGGCGGACTCAGGGTGCTTGGTGAGCGCGAAGGCGATCATGCCCGGGATGAGGAACAGGAACACCGGCAGGAGCTTGAGGTAGGCGCCGAAGATGGTACCGCGGCGGGCTTCCTTCTGATCCTTGCCGGAGAGGACGCGCTGGACGATGAACTGGTCGGTGCACCAGTACCAGAAGCCGATGATGGCGGAGCCGAAGAGGGCGCCGTACCACGGGAATTCCGGATCCTGGCCGCTGCGCATCAGGTCGGTCATCGTGTCGCCGTACTCATTGACAGGCTGGGCGTTGCAGATGTCCATCATGGCGTTCCAGCCGCCGAGTTCGCGCAGACCCAGCCACAGGATCACCAGCGAGCCGATCAGCAGGATCGGGGTCTGCAGGACCGAGGTCTTGAGGACCGACTCCATGCCGCCGATGACGGTGTAGATGGCGGTGATGATCACGAGGGCCAGGGCGGCCACCCAGAAGTTGATGCCGAGGAGGGTGTTCAGCGCGAGGCCGCCGGCGAGGACGGTCACGGACACCTTGGTGAGCACGTAGCTGGCCAGGGACAGCCAGGTCAGGATGCCGCGGCTCTCCTTGTTGTAACGCTTCTCGAGGAACTCAGGCATGGTGTACACCATACTGCGCTCGTAGAACGGCACGAAGACCCAGCCGAGGATAAGGATCATCCAGCCCTGGATTTCCCAGTGGGCCTGGGCCATGCCGGCGGAAGCGCCGGTGCCGGCCAGACCGATGAGGTGCTCGGAGCCGATGTTGGAAGCGAAGATGGATGCGCCGATGGCGATCCACGTAGCCGAACGGCCACTCAGGAAGTAGTCGCCGGAAGTCTCTTTCTTCTTACGGGAGACGTCCCAGCAGATCCAGATCATCGCGAGGAAGAACAGACCGATGACGATCCAGTCCCAGGACGCGAGGGAGATGCGGTTCAGGTCCGCAGCCTGAAGGGGCAGGAAATTCAACATATTCAGATTGGTTTTGGTTTATTTCACGCTGAAGGCAAACACGCAGTGGCTGTGGTAGGTCTCGCCGGGGCGGAGCACCACGGACGGCCACTCGGGCTTGTTGGGGCTGTCGGGATAGTGCTGCGTCTCCAGGCAGATGCCGGTGCGCTGCTGATAGACCACGCCGCCCTTGCCGGTCACGGTGCCGTCGAGGAAGTTGCCGCTGTAAACCTGGATGCCCGGCTCGTCGGTGTAGACCTTGAGATCGATGCCCGTCGTGGGGCAGTACAGCTCGGCAGCCACCTCTTCCATGCTTCCGTTGGTGTCCAGGACCCAGTTGTGGTCGTAGCCGTTGCCGTTCTTGAGCTGCTCGAACGAGAAGTCGTTGATGAAGTCGCCGACCTTGTGGGACACGGTGAAGTCCATCGGGGTGCCCTCCACGGGGAGGATCTCGCCGGTGGTCATGTACGTGTCGTCCACCGGGGTGAAGGCGGAGGCGTTCACGTACAGCTCATCGTCGCAGATGCTGTGGTTGGCAGGGTCGCCGGACAGGTTGAAGTAGGAGTGGTTGGTCATATTGATGATCGTCGGGGCCGTGGAAGTGGCCTCGTAGGCGATGTCGATCTTGTTGTCGTCGGTGAGCGTGTAGGTCACGAAAGCCGTGACGGCGCCCGGGAAGTTATTGTCTCCGTCCGGGGAGTCCATGCGCAGCTTGATGTGGCGGGAATCCGCTTCCACGACCTTGTAAGGCTGGTACTGCCAGCCGGTCGGGCCGCCGTGCAGGCAGTGGCCGAAATTGTTCTTCGGCAGATCGTACTCCACGCCGTCCAGGGTGAACTTGCCCTGGGCGATGCGGTTCGCGTAGCGGCCGATCGATGCGCCGAAGTCAGTCTGGTTGTTCTCCGGGTAGTAGTCCTCGACCTTGTCGAAGCCCAGCACCACGTCGCGCTTCACGCCGTCCCTGTCGGGCAGCACGATGGCGGTGATGCGGCCGCCGAAATTGGTCACGGTCACTTCCATACCGGAAGCGTTGCTCAGTTTGTAAAAACGGTCGCCCTGCTCCCTGTTGCAGGAGAAGGCGGCGACGGCGCAAAGCGCCAGCAGGAGGATTTTATTAGTTTTCATATCGTGTAAAGATAGCTATTTCTCTCGAAAAAGTCAAATCTTCGTGTCCACAAGGCGCATTTCGTAGATGCCGCCGGTCTGCTTGCCCGGATGCGCGACGATCTTCACGCGCACGGCTTTCTTGCCGGCGAGCAGCGCCTCGGGGATCGGGAATTCCTCCGGAATGAAGGCAGAGGTGTTCCAGCGGCCGGTATTGTTGACCGACTGCAACAGCGTGTCATCCACGTAGATATCGAATTCGCGGGTCTTCCACTCCCCCACGCCCCAGTACTTCAGGTAGACGGACAGGTCGGTCTTGCCGCCGGTCTGCAGGAGGTAGCTGAAGAAGCGCCCGTTGCGGGCGTCGCGATAGAAGACGTCATTGTCATTGCCCGTCACGGAGCCGTCGGTCTCCATCCGGTGGTCCGTCTCCGGCTGCTGCTCGCCCGGCTGCACGCGGTCAGCGGTGCGGGCGTCCAGTGCGGCGCGCTCCTGCTCCTCGCGCGCCGTCTCCTCCAGGTAGGAGGCATAGCCGTCGGGGGTCAGGGCCAGCCAGTACATCATGTAGCGGGCGTCGTGGATCTCGAAGAAGGGCTGCAGCTCTCCCTCGATGGGGTTGTGCAGCTCGGCCGTCAGGCGGAAGTGCAGCGGCTTCCCGGGTACGGGCTCCAGCTGCGCGCCAAGGCCGTCGATGTCGTCGGAGACGAAGAAGGGAGCCTCGGCGATGGGGAGCTTCGCCCCGCTCGCGTACTGCCCGAAGCGGCTGTCGTCCGCGATCAGGTGCGCCAGATCCTCGGTGCCGGTCTTCATGCCCAGCAGGATGGGGCCGTGCATCAGGGCCACGTACTGCGGCACGTTGATCAGGTGCTCCACCCGGTTCTCCATCGGGAAACGGATCTCCACCACGTCGCCGGCCTTCCAGGTGCGCTTGATGCGGAAGTAGGAGGACGGCTTCATGCCCAGGCGCTTGCGCAGGCGGCCGTTCACACGCACCTCGAAGGCGCCTTTCTTCACCCAGCCCGGATTGCGGAGCAGCAGGGCGAAGCGCCCGCGGCCCTCCGTGACGCGCAGCGTGGCGCTCTCCCCGTACGGGAAGTCCGTCTCCTGGCGGAGCGTGACGCCCTTCTCGCGCCAGGTCAGCTCGGAAGCGGCGTAGAGATTGACGTACAGCGACTTGGTGCCGCCGTGCGTGTAGATGAACTGGCCGTACTTGCCGTGGTTCTCCATGCCCGTGCCCACGCAGCACCACATGGCCTCATTGGCGGCGGAGTAGTTGCGGTAGTGACGCGGCCGCGCGGAGGTGAAGTACACGTAGCCGCCGTGCTCGGGATGCTGGGTGGAGAGGATGTGGTTGAAGAGCGCACGCTCGTAGAAGTCGGCGTAGCGCGCCTCCGGCTCCAGGCGGTGCAGGTCCTCCGTGAGCTTGAGCATGTTATACGTATTGCAGGACTCCGGGCCGTCGATGTCGCGGACGAAGTCGATGCAGGCGTCCACGCTCGGGAAGTGCTCCCGGCGGCTGTTGCCGCCGAACGCGAGGCTGCGCCCGCCGGTCACGTTCTCCCAGAACCAGCGTCCCGCCTCGAGGTAGCCCTCGTCGCCGGAGAGCTCCGCGATGCGCGTGAAGCCCACGGCCTTGGGGACCTGCGTGTTGGCATGCATGTTGTCCAGGATGTCGTTGTGGTCGCGCATCGCGTCCAGCAGGAGTTTGTGCGAGAAGCGGCGGGCGCAGTACAGGTACGACTCGTCGCCGCTGATCGCGTACGCGTCGGCGAGCACCTCGTTCATGCCGCCGTGCTCGTTGCCGAGCATCCGCTCCATCTGCTCATCGTCCAGGCCGGCGGTGATCCACACCGCCCAGTCGCAGAAGCGCAGGAACAGGTCGCGCGCCTGCTCGTTGCCGCAGTACACCCACGCGTCGCGCAGGCCGGCGAACATCTTGTGCAGGTTGTAGAACGGTGCCCAGGCGCTGAAATAGCGCCCGAATTCCCCGTTCCGGAAGTCGGTCCACAGCGCAGCGCTGCCCGGGAAGCCGCCCACGTAGTCGAGCCCCCATTCGGGGTGCTCCCTGGTGTTCGTGTCGGCCACCAGCTGCAGCTCGGAGAGCATGTACTCCATCCGGCGGCGGCACTCCGCATCGCCCGTGGCGGCGTTGATGGCCATCGCGGTGAGGTAGTGCCCGGCCACATGGCCGTCCAGACCGTCCCAGTTGGGATAGGTCGGCGCCTTGGGCTCCAGGCCCGCCTCCTTGCGGTACGGGGCCAGCAGGCGGTCGACGTCGTATTCGAGCAGGGTGTGGATATTCAAGTCGCGTGCGTGCTTGAGCGGACCGTCCAGCAGGACCACGTCCCCGAGGGGGAATTCATCCGCATAAAGTTTATCCTGCGCAGGCAGGGCGGCACTGCAGCACAGCAGGGCCAGCATGGATATAAGGATCTTTTTCATTACAGTTGGATTTTGAGAGCGGAACCGTCATAGGAAACTTCGCGCACGGCGCCGTCGGGCGTCACCACGCGGAAGCGGCGCTGCTCCGGCATGCCCGGGAAGGCGCCGCTGCGCGCACCGATGCTCAGCGTGCGGCCGCGAAGGGTGAATTCAATGGTCGAGCAGGCGCCCTGCTCGTAGCGGTACGTGTCGCCTTCGTCCTCATAGAGCACGAAGCGGCCGTCCGCGCCGGGATAGACCCGGACCTCCAGGTCGTCCCAGGGCTTCTCGCCGCTGTACTGCACGTCCGGACCAAGGGGAATGATGGCGCCGGCGCGGGCGTAGAGGGGCACCGTGTCGAGGTGCGTCTCGCGCGTCACGGTCCGGCCGCCCTTCAGGCGTTCGCCAGTCCAGAAGTCGTACCAGTCGCTCCCCTTCGGGAGATAGACCTGCGTGCTGCGCGCGGCGGCGAAGTCCACCGGCGTGTCGTCGAAGGCGACTTTCTCCGGCGTGTACTGGGCGTGCACGACGGGGGCGACGAGCAGGCTGTGGCCGAACATGAATTCGTCGGCGCAGCCCCACACGGCCTTGTCGGCCGGGAAATCCATCACCAGCGCCCGCTGGAAAGTGCCATCCGCCGCCGTCACCTCATGAGATACGGCGTAGATGTACGGCAGCAGCGCGTAGCGCAGGCGGATCGTCGAGGCGATGGCATCGTAGACCGGCTCGCCCGGCGCGCCGAACTCCCAGATCTCACGGCGCGAGCTCTCGCCGTGGCTGCGCATCATCGGGCAGAAGGCGCCGTACTGCAGCCAGCGCACGTAGAGCTCCTGGAAGAGCGGGTTGCGCGAGCAGGAGGCCAGCTCGCCGCGGCGGTTATAGCCGTACGGGAAGAAGCCGCCGCAGTCGGAGTTGAAGTTCGGGTTGCCCGTCAGGGCGAATCCCAACCCGGCGGGGATCTGCGCGCGCAGCGACTCCCACGAGGAGTTGACGTCGCCGCTCCAGGTGTTCGCACCCGTGCGCTGCTGGCCAGCCCAGGCCGAGCGCGTGAGGATCATCACGCGGCGGTCGGACACCTTCTTCTGGTTGTCCGCCACGCCCTCCACCGACACGAGCGGGAAGGCGTTGCGCACCTTCCGGAAAGAGCCCAAGCCGGTCTCGACATCCAGGTCACTCTCCTTGAAATCAATATGATCCGGCTCGGTGGAGTCCATCCACCAGGCGTCGATGCCCATGTTCTCCAGGCGGAGGAGGTTCTTCCAGTAGATGTCGCGAGCCTCCGCGGAGAACGGGTTGTACGGACGAACGCCCGACGGGTAGTCGAGCCGCGGCGGCCAGTCGGACAGGCCGGACTGCGGCCAGGTCTGGAAGTCGAAGAGCAGGCCCTTCGGGGCCAGCTCGCGGTATGCCTTGGTCATCGGGCCGAAGGAGGCCCAGATGGAGATCATCAGCTTGGCGTTCTGCGCGTGCACCTCGTCGATCATCGCCTGCGCGTTGCGGAAGTCATCGTTCAGGAACTCCATGGCGTTCCACTGGTAGTTGTTGCCCCAGTACTGCCAGTCCTGGATGATGCAGTCGATGGGGATGCCGCGCTCGCGGTAGCCGTGCAGCGCGTCGAGCAGTTCGCGGCTGCTCTTGTAGCGCTCGCGGCTCTGCATGAAGCCGTAGCTCCACAGCGGGAGCATCGGCACGTGGCCCGTCAGCGCACGGATGCCGGCGATCACGCCGTCGGCGCTGCCGCCGTAGAGGAAGTAGTAGTCCACGGCCTCCCCCACCTCGGACTCGAAGTGCATGCCGGACTCGTCGTCTCGGAAGACGGTCGGCGAGGGGTTGTCCCAGAAGATGCCATAGCCCTTGACGGACTGGACGATGGGGACGAAGTCCTCGGTGTTGCCCTGGATCATGCGGCGCGTCTTGCCGCGCAGCGACAGGGCGCCGTCCTGCAGGATGCCCAGGCCGTAGAACGGCTCGTCCGCTTCCGGCAGGAAGGTCTGGCGCACGATGCGGGCCCCCTTGTCCGGGCCCTCCGTGCGCGTCTCAAAGCCCCAGGGGCCCTCCTTGAGCAGGAGCTTGCCGGCCGGAGTGAGGAAGCGGACCGTGCCGTCGGCGGCCACGCTCACGCGCAGCGCGCCGCTGTCGTAGGTCACCCCGCCGCGGGCGGAGGTCTTCCGGACGGAGACCTCCTGCGGGGCCGCCGTCACGGCGAAGCTGCCCGAGGGCGCCTCGCCGCCCTTGACGATGCGCACCGTCGTCGGGGTGTAGAACTGCACCGACACGGTCTCCTGCGCCCCCGCGGACAGGGCCGCACCCAGGGCCAGGAACCAGATAAAAACGGTTTTCTTCATGTTGGTCATTGGTTGTATTGTGTTAAAATATATTATTCCATCGGTCTGCGGACGATCTTCCAGCCGATGACGGCCATCAGGATGGACATCAGCGGCGATATGATGTTGAAGAAGCAGAAGGGCGCGTAGGAGAGCGTGGAGACGGACAGGATCGTGGCCTGGGTCATGCCGCAGCTGGACCATGGGACCAGCGGCGAGGTGACGGTGGCGGAGTCCTCGACGCTGCGGCTGAGCAGCCGCGCCTCGTAGCCTTCGTCCTCGAAGGACTTGCGGTAGATGTCTGACGTGAGGATGATCGACAGGTACTGGTCGGACACGATGCCGTTCAGGACCGTGCCCGTGGCCACGGTGGCGCCCACGAGGCCGGAGCGCGAGCGCGTGAGCGGGCGGAGGATGCGCGCCAGGTCGGCGATCATCCCGCTGGATTTCATGCACGCGCCGAAGCACATGGCGCACAGGATCAGGAACACGGTGTTGAGCATGCCCACCATGCCGCGGCTCGTCACGAGCGGGTTCACCTCCGGACTGCCCGTGTCCACGCCCACCGTGTCGAAGATCATCCGCACCACGCCCGCGAAGCCGATCCTGGCGGCGGAGCCCTCCGTCACGCCCTCCCCGATGGCGCGCACCACGTCCGGCTGGAAGACCAGCGCGGCGGCCGACGCCACGAGCACGGACAGGAAGAGCACCACGATCGCGGGCTTGCGCCGCAGGATGAGCCATACCGTGAAGGCCGGCACCAGCAGCAGCCAGGGGGTGATATGGAAATGCTCGGAGAGCACCTCCGAGTAAGCGGCCATCCGGACGTCCGGCACGGCCGTATGCGTAAGGCCCATGACCGTGAAGATCACGAGCGTGACCAGCATCGACGGCACCGTCGTGAGGTACATGTAGTGGATGTGGTCGAAAAGTCCCACGCGGTTGACGGACGAGGCCATCACCGTCGTGTCCGACAGGGGCGAGATCTTGTCGCCGAAGTAGGCGCCGGAGATGATGGCGCCCGCCGTGACGGCGTCGGAGAAGCCCTCGGCGTGGCCGATGCCGATCAGGGCCACGCCCACCGTGGCGATGGTCGTCCAGGACGAGCCCGTCATCAGCGAGACCACGGCGCAGAGCACGCACGAGGTCAGCAGGAACACCTTCGGATGGATCAGCTTGATGCCGTAGCAGATGAAGGTCGGCACCACGCCGCTCATCGTCCAGGTGCCGGAGATGGCACCGATCAGGAACAGGATCAGGATGGCGGGCGCCACGTCGCCGACGTTCCCGGCGATGGCCCGCTCAAAGTCCTTCCAGCGGGATCCGTACAGCCAGACGGACAGGGCGATGCACACGCCCGAGGCCACCAGCAGCGACACCTGCGAGGCGCCCAGGATGGAGTCCGCCCCGAAGATGGCGATATCGAGGGCCAGCAGGGCCATCAGCACCCCGAGCGGGATGAGCGCGATGAGCGTTCGCTTGGTGTCGGTGATTGTTCCCTGCATGGCGGTTCGCGGCGGCTAGGATTCGTAGGGAATGGCCTCCAGGTAGGACGTCAGCTCTTCTTTGACGAAGTCCCGGTCCATCGGGAGCGCCACCAGGATCTCCGCCCAGAGGTAGCCCTGGCGCGTGACCTTCACGCGGCCGGCGAAGGGACAGACCGCGTTCGTCGGGTTGAAGTTCTGGTACTGCGGCAGGGTATTGCGGGCGATGTAGCCGATCTTCTTGCCGTCCGAGCGGATCACCGCCTGGGCCTGCGGGTCGTGGGGGTTCTCCGGCTCCGGCTGGATGACGCCGTTCACGGGGCCCAGGTCCGCCAGGGTGCAGTAGTGGCGCATGCCCGTGACTTCCGTCTCCATCACGTCGCCGACGAGGGCCTCGTCGTATTCCAGCTTGTACAGGTACGACCACGACAGCTCCCGCTCCCCGGGTTCCTGGACCACGTAGGTCGGCACGGCCGGGCGGGCCGGTGCCGGCGGGACGATCCGGGGCGCCGGATTCGTCGGGACGGTGTTCGGTTTCCCGGGCTTCGGGGCCTCTCTGACGGACCGCGGCGCCGGTTTGACGGGCTGCTGTTCAGGACGTTCCGGGCTCAGCGGGACCCGGGCCTGGGGCTCCGGCGGGATGGTGTGGGCGGACGGACCGGAGGACAGGCTTTTGCGCTGTCCCTCCTCCCCGAAGCGGTCGTGGAAGATGAGGTATAACGCAAAGGCGATGACGAAAATGTAGATAACGTAGAACATTACCTACAAATGTACGAAAAACGCGGCAATTTCAAAAACGCTTATTCTCCGGACTCCGGATCGTTTTTCCCCTCCTCTTCGGCACGCTTGATCTTGCGCTCCCGCAGTTCGTCCATGTAGCTCGCCGTGATCACGCCGGAAGGCAGCGCGATGATGGCCACGCCGAACAGGGAGGACAGCATGCTCACGCAGCGTCCCAGGTCCGTCACGGGGCAGAGGTCGCCGTATCCCACGGTCGTCAGCGTCACGGTCGCCCAGTAGAGCGCGTCGAAGAAACTGTCAAAGGTGGCCGCTCCGGTCTCGGGATTGATGTGCGGCTCCGCATTGAACATGATCAGGGCCGTGAGGAAGACGTAGAACATCGCGATGACCAGCACCGACAGCAGGACGTTCCTTTCCTTGCGGATCACGCTCACCAGCACCTGGATCCGGCCCGAATAGCGGATGAACTTGAACAGCCGCAGGATGCGGAGCAGACGCGTGACCCTGAATATCTTGAATCCTTTCCCGATCAGGCTCAGGCCCGGGAGGATGGACAGCAGGTCGATGATGGCCCATGCGGTGAACGGATACAGCACGAAGGACCACTTCCCCTTCCCCATGCGGTAATCCGCAGTCAGCCAGCGCATCAGGTAGTCGAAGATGAATATCGACACGGTGATCCACTCGATGGTGTGGAACGCGGGTTTCTCCTCCATGAACATCAGGGGGAAGATGCTGGCGGAGATCGTGATCAGCATCAGGATATCATACAAGAGGCTCACGCTGATGCCCTTCTGGTTCAGCTCGATTATCTCATAGATCTTTTTTCGCATTGGGGTATTTTTCAGTTAATCTTCGCAAATTTAGCAAAAGATGGCGGAAAAGGAAAAATACTTATCTTTGAGCCATATAATCAGCATCCCCCGGCCCGATGAATCCTATTTCCCAGCGCCTGCTGAACCAGCAGCTTATCTGCCCGCAGTTCACCCGTCCGCACGATGTGGTGGCATGGATGGGTGCCATGCAGGCGCAGGAGTACAGGATGATGCGCTGGGCCGTTGGGATGCGCACGAAGCGGCCGTCGGCAAGGGCTTTCGAGCAGGCGTACAATGAAGGGCAGATCGTCAGGGCACACCTCTTCCGCACGACCTGGCAGCTGGTGGCCGGCGAGGACCTGGGCTGGATGCTGAGCCTGTGCCGGGACAACGCCCTGAGGGGCATGGCGGGATGGATGCACGCCAACGGCGTGGACATCCCCCGGGCAGAGCAGGAAGCCATCCAGCAGATCTTCCAGGACCACTTGTCCGCGAGCCGGACAGCCCTGAAGGCCGATTTCGCGGCAGCGCTCGAGCAGAGAGGGATCCTGATGGATGATCAACGGCTCTCCTATCACATCCGCCTGGCGGAGTACAGCGGCCTCCTCTGCAGCGGGGACCTTTTCCCGATGAAGCCAAGCTATGCCCTTGCGGCTGGTAAGCTGCCGAAGGCAAGCCCCATGACCCAAGAGGAAGCCACCGCCAGGCTGGCGAGGACTTACTTCCGCAGCCACGGTCCCGCCTCGCTGGAAGACTTCGTGTGGTGGAGCGGCCTCAACATCGGGGATTGCAGGAAAGGGATGGACGCCATCAAGGGCGAGCTCATCGAGGTGCGCTGGAAAGGGCTTTCTTTCTTCCGCCACCGGGATTCCCGCACCCGCGGATTCCGCAGCGGGACGGTGACGCTGCTGCCTCCCTACGACGAATACCTGATTGGCTACAAGAGCCGCCATGTGGCTGTCCATCAGGACCATATGCATCGTGCGCACAGCGGCAACGGCATTTTCTGGCCGATTGTCCTCCAGGACGGCCAGGCCGTGGGCAACTGGTCCCCTTTCGGCGGCAAGATGCAAACCGAGCGCTTCCACCCGGAGCTCAGCCTTGATGCGTGTGCGCTGGAGAAGGAGACGGCCCGGTACACCCGATTCCTCAGCAAATAAACGGCCGCCTTCCTCATCATTCCCGACCTGATCGGGCAACCCGCTGTCAGGGTGCAAAACCGCCCATTCCTGCACCCCAAAACCAGTTTCAACCGGCATCGGGGTGCAAAATAGCCCTGTTTTGCGCCCCATTCCAGTCCTGCTGCCGGAGCCGCCGGGCATCTCCTGCCCCAGACCCGTTGCCAGAGAGCCGCCGGGAGCAGAAAGGCCGGTATTTGCTCCCGGAAGTCGAAATAATCGTGTTCCGGGAGCGCTGAAGGCCCTCTCCGCTCCCGGCTCTGCTGTCAGGAGGCGCTGCGCTTCGCTTTCATGGAAGTCGACCGGTTCGACAAGGCCAAAGATGAGTGCGAGACCTTCGAGGAGCGTTTCTTGTGGATGATGAAGAATTTACCTACCTTTGTCGAGAAGCCCGAGTTGTGGGATGACCCTTATTTCAACGAGTTTATGGAGCAAGCTACATTCGCCAGCATGTCTTTCGAGGAGCAGGAAGCCTACATCGCCTCGATGAAGCAGAAGTGGGATTACGACAATTCCATCGAGTTTGCCGAGCAGAAGGGCCTTGCCCGAGGCAGAGAGGAAGGTCGAGAGGAAGGCATGAAACAAGGAGCACTTGAAGTCGCCCGGCGGATGTTGGAAGACAACGAGCCAATCGAGAAGATCGTCAAGTACTCCGGCCTAACTGAGGACCAAATCAAGGCACTATAACTCGTTACTCCGACAGCACCTCTCTGGCCAGCTTCAGGATCTTGTCGGCCCCCTGCAGGAGATCGTACAGCCCATCTTCGGAGAGGACTCCCCGCTTCATGTCCTTCGGGATCAGTCCGGCCTCATCGGCTTCGTAATCCTTCTTCCACTGGCCGGACTCCATGTACTCCTTCAAGGCCATCAAATCAGATTTGTAGTCTTTATACTCTGAAATGGCCTCATCGAGTCCGGCCAGGACCCGGGTGAGCTCGTCGTAGCGGTCCTCCATCTCGCGGACCCGCGTCAGCATATCTTGATCTGTCTTCATATCTCTGTCCCACAAAACTACGAAATACTTTTTGACGCTGCAAAAGTTCTCCCTCCGCCGATTCTCCGCCGGGAGCGGCAGAGCTGCGGTAGCCTTCCTCGTCATGCCCGGCCTGATCGGGCATCTCCCAATCCGTAACAGAAAACGGGTAGATTCTGTCCCAGAATCAAGAATTTCTGATTCCGTAACAGTTTTAGGGCAGATTCTGTTCCCATCTTCGTCATCAGTCAGCATTTGAGATAGAATGCTTCAAAAGTTGTAATCTATTGAAACTTTTCTTATTTTTGTATCAGAATGAAGAGAATCGTTGCTTTTAAGTCCTACTACAGGGACTTTATGGCATCCTTGAGCCGAGAGGAGCATTTGAGTTGAGAATCACGCTGCCAACCCGTGAAGCAAGAATCTTCTTCATCTATGATGGTGAGACAATGGTAGTATTATTTAACTGTTTTGTTAAGAAGACTCGGAAAACGCCAAAGAAAGAGATTGAAAAGGCCAATAAACTGAAGAGAGAATATGAAGAAAGCAAATAAGAACCTTTATGACGTCAGCGCCGAGCTTGAGCAGGAGTTCGGTCCGGTAGGTTCCGCCGGGTGGAACAAGGCCATTGAACAGGCCTGGGCTGAATACAACGCTGAGATCTTACTGGAGACCCGCAAGAGAGCCCGAATGACGCAAGCGCAGGTGGCAGAACGAATCGGTGCCACCAAGAGTTACATCTCCCGCGTCGAACGAGGCCAGATTGTCCCCACGGCCACGTCCTTCTTCCGGATCGTCAACGCACTCGGCTACGAAATCGAATTCGTCCCGGCAGCAACGGGAAGATAACCACCACCTTCTCCGCCGGGATCGGCAGGGCTGCCGCCGTACGGGCAGAAAAATGCCCGTCCGCCGCCACCCTGCCGCTCTAATCGGCTCCGAAGGCCGCGTCAGCCGCTCCCCACACACGGCTCCCGCACACCCCCCGACAGCACAGGCAAACGTCCACAGGCCCACGCACGGCTCCCCCACCGGCTGACGCAAAACAGGCGACATATGGATATCTATGCAAGAATTAAAAGATTTCCATCATTCTTTAAAGCGACGAAAGTTAAAAATACGAATCTTACTAAGCTGCATTGTTTCTTTTCGCATTTTAGCCCCACGGCTCGGACAAACCATCCCCGGCCCGACACTAAACATATGAGAAACAATCAGCAGATTCTCTACATCG
>CADAND010000001.1 GCA_902789245.1 uncultured Bacteroidia bacterium | reverse complement strand
AGATCAACTGCCTTTTCATAATACTGATCTCTTAACGAGGTTTGATAAATAAACATTGTTAACTCGTGTTTGCGAGTCAACTTTTTTCAGGGAAAGACACAGACCACATGGCAAACGTCTATTCCCCTTTATTCTCGCTAAACGAATATATGGATAGAGAGCATTTACTACCAAAGCAAACTGATCGTAATCACTTTCGAACCCCGAACCCTGGCAAGCTGGCAGTCTATATGTACAATATCTGTACTCTTCTGCAGGCGAACCATTATCAATATAAAAATCCTCTTCTCTATATATACTCATACCTCATAAAAGGAATAAAAAACACATGGGCTACCCTTGAAAACAAGGAGGAACCTAATGTCATGAAACAAATCGTCTTAGGCAACACGCGTTACCACTTTTTGAAATGGGAGATGGGTAGAGATTTGTAAAAGATTTGCTGAGTTTCGGAAAGTGATGTAAAATGGAATTTTGCCCGACGCTGGTCATCTAACAGAAGGGCGCAGCAATACTTGAGTTCAGAAGACGCCGTACTTTCTTCTGAATAACGGGTTATCTCCTGCATCTCTTCCTCTGTTAGTTGACGCATACGCTTTAGGGTTTGCAGGTTGTTGATTCTATATACCTGAGATTCCGCTGTTGCCCGCCCAGCTTCCATCAGCCAATTGGAGAGACGTAAAGCGGCTTCCAAAATCTCTTTGCGACCACTTTTATCATATGCGGTTAGAAGGTTGAGCTGATCCTGGTTAATACGTTGCGAGACGGCCGCAACATCAACACGCATTTTCTTGTAGTCTGACGGAATCAACGTCCAATCTATATTCGAGACATACATAAAATCCTTTACTTCCAGGATAGAGAAACGGCTAATAGTATACCTCTCACCAGATTCCGGGACAACTGCCGTAATCTCCTTCTCAAAAGCGCTAAAGAAATCTATCACCTGGTATCCTTTACCCGATTTAATCAGCCATACCAGAATTCTTAGCTTGCCGATATTTACATTTGTCAGCCAAATATCATTACCGGACATTTCGGGGTTGACCAACTTGTTTTCCATGACAGCCCGATATAAAGCATTCAGCTCTGCTAAATCTTTCTTTGACAGCGAGTTCAGAGCCAGATCAGAAGTAATATGCATTTTATCAAGAAGTCGAACCACCCTTAGTGAATTATCCAATTCTCTTTGTATTGCTACTATCTTATCCCTGGGAATCACAACAGCTTCACAAGAGATGCTGGCTTGAAGTCTCGGCAAGATTAGCTGCGCGGAATCATTCATTGCGAGTAATACCCCCAACGCAAGGGAACGCTGGCGGACACCATTGATTGCATCTACAGAATAAGCGACTCGCCTTTCCTGCCCCTCGGGGGCCACTAAATCAATCTTCATAAAGCTCCCTATTTCCAGGCAAGCAGTCCCATCTGATACATTCAAATTGACGGGGATCAGGAACTCTTTATCTCCAACAATGATTCGATCATCCACTTCTCTGGACAATTCAAAAGAGAACTCTGTATCTCCAACAACATTAATGATATTGTCATTCTCGTCACAAGAATATAGGCAATGAAAGCCCTTCGATAGCGCAATTATTGGATGCACGCCCTCTTGCGTAACACCTATGATACGGAAACGTGCTCCTGGCTTGGCAATTTGTTCCGCACTTACCGGTGGAGCCTTCTGCAATTGGCAATGCTGATAAAACTCTATAGTCTCCGCCTCACATTGCTCTAAAACCATCGGCACGCGCCATAATTCAATCGAGATCCCTTTATTATTGCTCTCCTCAATTTTTTTCTGATATTGACTTAGCCTCAGCGGTGTCAATTTAGCCCAATAAGAAGGTTTAATAGGGCTGCCTACATGCACCAGAAAGAAAAGGACACCCCCATCTCGATGATAATTCGCAAGATCTTCCTTTGTTAAGTAGAAAGTAGCTCTTTCCGGCTCCGCAGCAAGATCCGCCCCTTTTACCTGGCAGGAAATACGGCCTCGCAATGTTTCATTATTGTGTTCCTCTGAGTCATAGAGATATAATGAGCCGTCCCACAACGGTTCTTTGTCAACAGTATTAATAAATGGGCATATCCTCTTACTCGAAGAAAACAATTCTATAATGTGAGCTGCCGCTAATAATTCTATCTGTGTAGAATCACGCATATTTATAAAGCATCGACTTATTGACGTTTCAACACCTCTCCAATCACATACTTCGTAAAATCACGATCAAGCTTGATACGATCCATGCGCCACTGGAGGATGCGGAAATCTTGATAACCTGGCCGGACATTTTTTCGGGGATAAATCTTAAGATAAGCGTCTTTCAGATAATCAAGTGTGAGGTTTAACTGATACCAGTTCGCGCCAAATACAGGGGTCAGGTTTTTGCACACAACATAGTGCGGCCAATGTGCGTCTCTTGGATCATTAAACTGCTTCTTTATTCCCCACTCTCCCGTTGATACATAGACTGACAGTATTTTTTTTGAGCCAACGGCGTATACAACAATCACATCACCTTCTTTGATGTTTTTTACGCCTTTTGCAAACGTCATGTCAAAGGGATCCAGATCAAACTTTGTGGTACTCTGAACCGGGTTATCTGTTGTTCCATAAGGTTTCAGCCAATAGGTAACAGAATCCCGCCTACTAGGGACAAGTGGAGAAGAAACCAAATCTAGCACATTCAAATCCGTTCCCGTCTTGACCGAAGGCTTGACAGAATGAGAATCATACCATCTCTTCATTTTCTCCAAATCTATTTTACTCACTGTTCTCAACGTATCACTCAACAATTGGTTATATACTCCTTCTACTTCTGCTTGATCATCAATATAAACGCCCCACTCATGATTCCGAGCAAGTCCATTCCCAGTGAAATTGGCAGAAGAGATTATTGCTCCTAGAAACCGGTCTCCGCGCAGACCGATATAAACTTTCCCATGCAATCTATCATCTATATGAATCGAGAGTATTGACGAGGATGAGCCCTGCTGAAGGAGCGAGTATAACTTCAACAAGACGGGGACCTTCTTATACTGGTCCCCGTCCTTAGCCTTCATTGTAGTGATTAGAATTACCTGCTCAAACTTGTCCGGTCCACACTCCATCAAAAAATCAATCCCCTCATCTGAAACAAACGGACTGGCGATCAAAATCTTTGTGCACCTTGAAAATAAGTGCTTAACCTCTTTTCTGTGCTTACTCCAAGAGTTGTTTATAACATCAAATCCCATATGTAACCGGAAGGTTTATATCCTACCTTTATAGCTTCAAACCGGTCCCCCAAAAACTGAGGCAAAAAACCAATATTGAATGTTCTTGAATCATACCCCGCAATAGCCTTTAGTGAGAATTCTAGCTTGTTCACCCGCACCGACCCCGATCCGCCATCGCGCAGGGACTCTCTCAGATACATCCCGCCTTCGGAAAAAAAACAACTCCCCCCGCCTCACTTAAACTGATTAACCCGCCTCAACTTCTCCCCCACCTCCAGCAGCCTCCGGAACGCCTCAACTCTTTCTTCCTTCAAGCTCCCCTGGTTCATCAGTTTCCTGTTCTGATGGACCCAGTTATGCATGAGCCTTTCCTCTAGATAGTGTTTGGATGGATTCCTATGGTTCTTCTCCATGAAAGCCATCACCTCATTATATCTGGTCAACCAGCGTTCGTCATGAGTCATAAGCGTTAAAGATAAAAACAGCCCTTTATCCGTCTTAGCTGTCAATGCAAAAAGTGGATAAGCCAGTTTAAAGCGAACAAATTAACAAGTCTAACGAAAACATAAGAGCTCTAAAGCTCGATTTTTTGTTCTTACCCCAAAAGGGAATATGTGGAACAAACAACATAGGGTCATCCACAGAGGGTAACTATTCATTATCCTTCGAATCCAGTCATATTTGCCAATCTTTTGACGAATTGGATAGTACCCTAAACGGCTCAACTCGTCAATCATCTCTTTATTCTCTTTGACCGGGGAAAAACGGAATTTATTTGTCAGAACACTAAAAGTATTCATAGCCTCATTTTCCCTCATCGCATCCAAAAGGCCGGGAGGGGCTATCCCCTCTTCAGTTAGTTGCTTCCGGATTCGAGTCAAATACCTAAGATACACGAGAACACAACCCGTGAATGCCTCACTATGACAAATCCTGCCCTCAAGGTGCACCCAGCTGGTGGGGTGCTGTACATAATAATACACGTCCACATCTACTTTCAGCACCTTGCCGGATACCAATAACATCTGAAGGAAGAACAAATACTCTTCGCGATTGATTATCTCAGGAGCAAACCTCACATTCTTCTCTTTCATGAAGCCTCGACGGATTAGGAACTCCCATGCGCCCCCAGTGAAACGATATGGCGGTTGCGACATATACGCCATTCCGCTCTCAAAGGACTTTACATCATCGAAATTTCTCTTAGGTCGCGGAGGGTTTTCATTTTCTTCAAGCGCTCGAGCATTAAAAAACAAAATATCTGCCGCCTCACTGGCAGCCAAATCACACAAGCGTCCAAACACATTCTCAGCCACAAAGTCGTCACAGTCGCAGAAGAAAACATACTCACCTTTAGCGACTGTCAATCCATAATTTCTCGCCGCCGCGTGTTTCTGATTCTTTTGATGAAGATAGTGAAGATTGGGATACTCATTCACGTACATCATGAGGGCCTCAATGCTATGAGTTGACCCGTCATCAACCACAATTATTTCATACTCATCCGCCTGCAGATCCTGCTTCAACAACGAGTCCAAACATTTGCCAACCCACTGTTCAGCATTGTAATATGGGATGATAACGCTTAGTTTCATACCGACCAACACTTATGACTATGCCACTGACGCGCCTTGAGAACCCTTCGCATTATTAAACCGCCACGTTACTTCTTCAACGCCAACTTATACCGCACCCCAAAGTTCACCCACTTCATGGCCATCAGTTCAAACATGGCTTCGAAGCGGTCATCCCAGAAGGAGGCGATGAAGCCCATGTTAAACGTTCGGGAGTCATACTCTGCGATGAGCTTCACTGAGGCGGCGGGGGAATCCAGCCACACCGGCACCCAGTCAACGGCAACGCAGGGGCCGTTCATGGGGAAATCTGTCCGCAAATTGTATTGATACCCAAGATGCGCCCCGACGGCTCCCACTTTCGTATTGAAATGTTTCGTTGCCACGGCATAATAACGGTTAAAGAATCCATTCCCTTCTCCAGTGACGCTTTCCCCACTATAATTCCCACCAGTGTGCGTAGTCGGATCGCTCATGCCCACCGCCAGCGCAGGCAGCCACGACACCCCAAAGTCCCCTTCTCTAAGCAGCAACACCTTTGCCGTAAAATGGCGATCCTGGTTAAACATCATCCTATACCAATCAGATTTTGGCGCAGGATTCCTTTTCCCATCGATTAGCACGCACACATACCCAATCTCCAAACGATTCCAGAAGCTGACATTAAAACCATACTCAAATGTATGGTACCCCCAATACCATTCAGAAATCGAGTGCTTATTCATGAAGTTGTTGGTTATCATGAATGTCCCATCACGGTTCATGTCAGCCGATGGCATCTGCAATAGCCCTGTAGCACTATCCCAAAACTGCGCCCCACAACTGATTCCCAGGCAGGTCGAAAAGAATAAAGAGAAGAGGATCTTTTTTATAAAAGTCATCAGCTATATAATATAATTATCCAGAACATCTAACGGCTCCCAACCTAACTCACGTTTTGCCCTCTCATTACTAAAAGTCAAGGATCTCGTCATCTTCTCCAACTTATAGGTATTAATAGGCGCTTTATTACCCAGCAAATCCCCGAACTTTGCCATGCACCAAGCCATCCAGTAAGGAATATTCAGCGGTTTATTTTTACCCAGCTGCTTTGCTACGGACATAGAGATCTCACCAAACGAAGGTTGACGTGTATCGCAAACATTATAAACCCCACCCTTTTCCGCCAACAAAGGGAGTAAACGTGCAATGTCCTCTGCCATTAAAATGCTCTTCACTACCTTCCCTCCGGCAATGTTCATATAGAATCCTTTCTTGATTCCATTTACCATTGCGCCAAGATTTCCGGGAGCGTTCTTCCCTGCAAGAAGTGATGGACGAAGGATACCCAGAACCACATTGTGTTCTTTGCACCATTTGGTCAAATACTCCTCCGCCATTATTTTACTCTTGGCATATGGAGTATCTCCATCCAGAGGATGCGTCTCATCTATCAGTTCCCCATACTCACACCCATACACGGCAACAGTGCTAATGAATATCAAGGCTTTGGGCGCCCCTACCTTTTCCAATGCATTGCAGAGATTTACAGTACCTTGATAGTTAACATCATAAAACACCTGCTTCTCCGCATCAGTTCTTGGCACAGTATGAGCCTTGCCTGCTGCATGCAGCACCACATCATAGTGAGTATCAATAGGAGGCACATCTTTGGCTATATTAAACTTGATGTCATCATCATCGGTCAATCCAATGGTATGGACATCGTAGGTCTTTTCCAGTATGGGACGAATATTGTATCCTAAGAACCCGGACGCCCCTGTAAATAACAATTTAGTCATTCTGTTTCTTGATAAACTGATAATACTGCTCTAACACAACGTCTTTGCCATAAACTTTTTCTGCTACCTCTCTGGCCTTTATACCCTTCTGCTTTAAGGTATCGCGTTCTTTTATAATCTCTTCAATTTGTTTTTTTAACGCAATGGGATCGTTAGGTCTAACCACCCAACCAATGCCATACTTCTTTACGAACAGTGCAACTTCTGAATCCTCCTCACCAACATACAAAATAGGACGTCCCGTTGCCATAATATTGTAAGACTTTGATGGCACACCAAGCCCATACATTCCATCAGCAAGGGTGACGATACCAATATCGCATGCGTTCAAAAAATCATTCTGCATAGAACGGCTCACAAAACCAAAGGAGCACGTATTCTTGTGCGTCTCTGCAAACGCATTGATATCATCCAACTTGGCCCCTGCTCCAACAAATAAGAAACGCGCTTCGTCTGTTTCTACCTTTGAGATTGCCGCCAGCACATTATCCAGCCCTTGCGCCTTTCCTAGATTTCCTGCAAATTGGAAAAGTACATGTCTCGCAGCAAAGTCTTTAACTCTCTTATAAGTTTCAGTCTCTTCTTTGGCTTGTGGCCGCACCTCATCCACGTCCGCCCAATTAGTAATAAGGTTTATGGGAGTTTTCCCGTTTACCTTACCCGCCAAGACGTTAGACATATCATTCCCAATAGAGATCAAAGAATCTGCCTTAGAGTATGCTTTGTCAAAAACCCTTTTCAGTAGCTTATATAGACTACTGCTTTGGTTTACTTTACCTAAACTGGAAAGGTTCTCAGGAAAAATGTCGTGGACAAGTATATGGTACTTACATCCGGTAAAACACCTAACTAGAGGCATAAACAGCATAAAGAAAGCCGGGTTTGTGAGAACTATCACCTGATCCCCTTTCTTCAAATGACGCAAAGACATCCAGAAGAAAGAAAAACTCAATGATAGAAGCCTGACAATTCGCTTCTTATTATCATCTTTGCTAATCTGCTTGTGGATTTTCCTATAGATCTTTACACCCTTATGCTCTTCAAACTTCAATTGTGATGATTCATCACTGGCATAATAGGTATTATTGGATGTGATAATACCAACATCCAACCCCTTAGCTGCCATATACTCAGCTATCTCCGTAACATAATATCCAGTAGTAACCACTACAGGATAACAATATTCAGAGATAATCCAGGTCCTTGCCATATTACTTCTTCCAAATCATTTTATTCACAATACCCACATAACTCTGAATGAGCTTTATCACCTTAGTAGAAACATTCTCATCGGTATATGCAGGCACAGGACATGCGTCATCACCATTAGCGTGCATAGCCACTGCTAATTCAACTGCCTGGCATACAGCCTCAGAAGTAATGCTACCAATGGTAAATACACCCTTATCCATAGCTTCAGGGCGCTCTGTTGATGTACGTATACTAACAGCCGGGAAACCAAAGAAAGCGCCTTCCTCAGGAACAGTCCCACTGTCACTTACTACACAGAAAGCATTCTGCTGGAGTTTGTTGTAATCAAAGAATCCAAGAGGCTTATGCTGAATAACCTTATCATTGAACTTGAATCCACGCTTCTCAATCATCTTCTGGCTACGAGGATGGCAGCTGTAAAGCACAGGCATATTATAGGTTTCAGCCATAGTGTTTACAGCATTCATCAGTGAGAAGAAGTTGGCTTCAATGTCAATATTCTCTTCACGGTGAGCACTCAGTAAGATGTATTTACCCTTCTCCAAGCCAAGATCTTCCAGAACAGTACTGGCCTCAATTTGAGGAAGAACATCTTTCAGCACCTCAGCCATAGGTGAACCCACAACATAAGTATATTCAGGTTTCACACCAGTATCAAGGATATAACGACGAGCGTGTTCACTGTAGCAAAGATTAATGTCACTGGTCACATCCACTACTCTTCGAATCACCTCTTCAGGAAGATTCTCATCCTTACAGCGGTTGCCTGCCTCCATGTGGAAGATGGGAATCTTCAGACGCTTGGCAGAAATAACGCAAAGGCAGCTGTTGGTATCACCAAGAACAATGACTGCATCCGGCTTCACCTCTGCCATCAATTCATAACTCTTGGAAATTACATTACCCATAGTCTGTCCTAGGTTGTCACCTACTACACCCAGATAATAATCCGGTTCACGCAGGCCAAGGTCCTTGAAGAAAACCTCGTTCAGTGTATAGTCATAGTTCTGACCGGTGTGAACCAGAATCTGGTCAAAATACTTGTCTGCTTTCTTAATAATGGCGGACATCTTTATGATTTCGGGGCGTGTACCCACGATAGTCATCAATTTCAGTTTTCTCATATCGCTTACAGGTTATAGTGAGGATACATATCCTTGTGTTTCTTAACCCAATCAGCAAGTTCCGCAACCATCACCTCATAATCAGGAATCAAATAACTGAACTCATACTTTGTTCTCTTCAGAGACTTGTCTGCATTCACCCCTTCTACAGGATTGATAGTGATGCTATCGTTGCGGAAGTAGTGGTTAAACAGTCTGCAAAGCTCATATTTGCTAATACCGTGGTCAGGAACTGTGTTATAAAGACCATGAGCCTTCTCCTTTGCAGCCTGCTCCATTGTCTTGGCAAGTTGAAGGGTTGTCTGTCCAGTCCAAATAGCCTTTGTATAGCCATTAATTTGACCTTCCTGATGCAGGAACCAGTTCAGCAAGCCAATGCCGTTGGGGTTAATATCAGGCCCAACAATGCTATTACGAAGTGTGATATTCTTGTCATCATTCAGTTCGCCAAGAGCTTTACTCCTGTCATAGAAGGTGGTTCCGTCCTGGAAATCATCCTCAGTATATGACCCCTTTTTGCCAGAAAACACACAGTCGGTACTCATGTGAATAACCTGGGTATCTGTTCCTTCGGTTGTCTTAGCCAAAAAGTGAGGGAAATAGCTATTTAAGAAAGCAGCCAGAGCATGATTATTCTCAGCAAACTGGTTCAATACTCCAATGCAGTTAATAACGCTATCATAATTACCTTCTTTGATTACCTTTGCAATGGTTTCTGTATCGAAGGCATTACCAGCAAAACTCTTAATATAATTGGATTCACGAAGGTCAAAGCCATAAACTTCGTGACCTTGCTCCTGGAGATATAAGCTAATGGTATGTCCTGCCATACCGTTACAGCCACAAATAAAAAATTTCATATCGTTGCGTTTTAAAATTATTCAGATCTGTAATCACGAGCTTTTGCACGAGGCTGGAGGCCAAGGTCTTCACGGATGAAGTTGAGTTTCAACAACAGTTCCTTCATACCTTCAACATCCAGGCGCTTGGTGTTGTGAGAATGGTATTCCTCAACTGTTTCCACTTTGTGGTCACCCTCTGTGAAGAACTTATCATAATTCAGATCACGGTTGTCGCAAGGAATACGATAGTATCCGCCCATATCAATGGCTTTGGCCATTTCCTCGCGAGTTACCAATGTCTCATATAACTTCTCGCCATGACGTGTACCAATGACTTTGACTTCTGTCTCCCCATACTTAGGATTAATCTTAGCGTATGTCTGCTTCAATGCTTCTGCAAGCACGTCTAGTGTAGCGGCAGGAGCTTTCTGAACAAACAAATCACCATTTTCACCATGAGTGAATGCGTAGATTACCAAATCAACAGCATCATCAAGCGTCATCATAAATCGAGTCATGTTGGGGTCAGTAATCGTAATAGGCTTACCTTCCATCATCTGTTCGACCCAAAGAGGAATGACAGAACCACGGCTAGCCATAACATTACCATAACGGGTGCAGCAAATAGTTGTTTTCGCATTGGTACCAAGTGCACGGCCTTGAGCTATAGCCACTTTCTCCATCATAGCCTTACTGATACCCATAGCGTTGATGGGATATGCGGCCTTGTCCGTAGAAAGAACAACCACATTCTTTACACCATGAGTAATGGCGGACAAAAGAACATTATTTGTACCCTCCACATTGGTGCGTACAGCCTCCATCGGGAAAAACTCACAGGAGGGTACCTGCTTCAATGCAGCAGCAGAAAAAACATAATCCACACCAACCATAGCAAAATCCACTGCCTCACGTTGGCGCACATTACCAATATAGAACTTCACCTTATGAGCCACACCACCACGATTCGCCTGCAGGAAATGACGCATATCATCCTGTTTCTTTTCATCACGACTAAGGATACGTATTTCCTTAATATCACTGTCAAGAAAGCGGCGAAGTACCGCATTACCAAAACTACCCGTACCTCCAGTTATCAGGAGGGTTTTGTCTTTAAATACTGACATATTATTTACAATTAGATTATTCGTTTAATAAATCTTCGTATTTATTCGATAAGAAGGACTCGGTATATACTGAAAACTCATCAGTCCACATCTTATGAGCCACCTCGCCCTTGTTCTTCAAATCATCCATCTTGATATTATCAATAGTTTCAGATATTTCCCTTTCTGATTCTTCGGAGATGTATCCAATACCGTGTCTTTTTACTTTTTCTCCCACTTTAGTACCTGCGGTTGTAAAGATAGGTTTTTCCAAGAACATAGCCTCGTAATACTTATTGGGAGCCGCGTATATATGGTTGGGTAACACCTTTGAATACATAGCATAAATAACATCTGAATTATACATGATATTGAGACCATCCTTATACTTTACTTTCCCGAAATATTTTATATGATTGGAATCTTTTAGTGAATTGAGGCGATCTTCAATTCTTGTCACTCCAAAACCAGCAACAAGCAAGTTTATCTTACCCTTTTCTGCAATTGATATAATCTCATCTATGCAACGTGTATCAGCAAAACCGCCCACATAAGAGAACGTAATCAATTCATTATCAAATGACATCGAAACATCCTTTGACAAAAACTCATTATTATCAAAGTATGGAATATTAGGAAGTATGCTCAACTTATTTTCGTCCACTTTGCACGGGAATTGTTCTTCTCTTTCCTTCTCACAGATTAAATAATGATCTGTCCATTTCATACTTACCTTCTCCATCCAAGAAAAACTATGAGATATAAACCAGCTACCTGTACTGATAGAAGCTGAAAACCAGTCGAAAACATCAAATAGGAGAAAAGCCTTACGATTAAAAAATTTCTTGTAGATGGCTGCAGGGAAAGCTGCATCCAAATCGCAACAATGCAAAAACACTTTTTCTTGGGGGAGTTTTCTTAATTGACAAAGAACAAACCACATCCATCCAATTCTATTAAAGGCTGCTTTCATGCCCCCAACATTATGACCTGCTTTCTTTTTATAATAGATAGCGTCTGAAGCCTCCTGTATCTTATTATCACGATCCCAACCTAACAATTTCAGGTCATGCTCTTTTTTGCGTAAGTAATGCACATACTTCATGGCTCTAGGGTCAGAGACAATGTCATTACATCTTATTATATACACCATACTGCACAATTATTATTTATAATGAAGAAAGAAAACTCTCCCATTCCTTACCTATATTTTCAAAAGTAAAGGCTAGACTACATTCATAGCAACCTTTTGAATAGTTATCTCTGTTCCCTATAATGTCCTCAATTGCATCTGCGATTTCATCCGTTCGATAACTATTGTATAACTTACCGTTAACTCCGTCCTTTAAGATTTCAGGGATCCCGCCCACATTGGGGGCCACACAAGGTATTCTTCTCGACATTGCTTCAAGAATAACCATCGGACAATTCTCAAACTTGCTCGTTAACACTAATAAATCTATGTTGTTATATATTTCGTTTATATCGTTGACTTTGCCGTGAAATATAACATCTGGGAAAGCCTCTTTGCAGTGATTCAATAATGGGCCGTCACCATAGGTATGGAAAACAAATTCTTTTAAGCGCCTATCTCTTGATAATGAGCAAAAAACACTTGGTTGCTTTTCATCTGAGAATCTTCCTACAAAACCAATACAACTTGGTTTTCTAATCTCATTTTTTTCATCAGGGGTATCTACAGCATTATAAATAACTTTTTTGACGACATTTTGTGATTTAACCGCTTTACTATGACTCCAAGATTTAAGAGTATAATTAGAGACAAAAACGATAGCATCAAGAATGCTTAAGCATCTTGACACGAAATAATCCATCATCCTGCCCTTCAAATTCTGAGACAATGAAATCGAGTGGATAACCGTCAACTGCCGTATTCCCTTTTTTCGCATTTTTAAAATGTCGAAATAATAGTATGGCATTACAAGGGGTGTCCATATCACATGAGTAGGGTTCACATCTTTAATGATATGACGAATTGTCTCACTATGTGATTTGAACTTACGTCCGTGATATGGGTAATGATCAACAACCAAACCATTACGCATATCCAAAGAATCATACTCGTCTGAATAAATAACTTCAGCGCCATTTGCCTGTAACATTCTTGCTATGGAAATTGTAGCAGTAGAAGCGCCTCCAAAAACAGGGCTAGGTGAGATAAGCAGTACTTTCATCTATTTTATTTCGGTATTCCCTATCCCTAAGAACAGGTGATTTCTTACTATTTGCGATATAATATAAAGCAACACTCCATATAACAGGTCTTAACATTGAAAAATATGGAGATCTCACATAAATAATTGCCGTCATAGTGAATATGGAGTAAATAAAGAGAGAAAGCATATCACCTCTCATCCCTTTATAATGGAGTCTTGATAATAACACTCCTAAGAAATACATCAGAAATACTACTCCAAAGAATCCAAAAGAAATATAAATATCACCTATTAAATTAGTTCCAAGTCCAATTCTGTTTTCATCATTTCCTTGATAATAAAGATCTGTCACAAGTGATGCTGAATTTAAATCCCCCTCTGTTAATCCTGTAAATTTCATGAATAGGGATTGACCAAATGGTATTACAGCTAAAAAATCCAGGCCAGAAGTTCTACCATATGTTAAACCAAGCCTATCTCCGTAATCCATCAAAACATATAATGATCTATTATTAATTATCAAATCTTTCCCTAACAATAGAACAGTCGGGATTTCTCTGTTAGCCTCTGACCGTCCACTACCACCACCTCTTTCTTGCCCGACAAATGTCATTAAGGCCATTCCGAAAACCAGCATAATTACAAAATGTTTTACTTTGATCCTTTTTACAAAATAATTGCAGCAAAATAAAGTTATAACACTTATTCTCATAAACATACCTCGATTGCCTATTAAAGTCATAAGAACGACATATGATAGAACTAAAGCAAAAAACAAGGTATTCTTTTTTATTAAACCTTTAAAGCTTTTTGAATTAGAGAAGGTCTCAAAGATTAGATAGTATATAAAAACATCCGCAACGACTTTATAAAAGGCGCCCTCCCCATAATTACCATCATAAATTCCAGACTGTAAAATAGGGATCAAAGAAACTATGAGTAAAAGCAATAATAAAACTGCGGCTGGTTTATAAAAAGATAATTCTTTGAAAAGATTCCTTTTTCTATCATTTGTCAATTGGGCAATACATGGATATTTTAACAAACCGAGAACAAGAAATACATATCCTACTGTAGACAATGCTATTCCCTTATTAATATAATTCTCTGGAAACTCTAAACCAAATAATGAAAAGTTCGCATTAATACTATATAAAACAGTAGGATAGAAGTAGTTCGTATATAAAAAAGAGAACGAAAAAATAAATTCAAAACTTATTAAATTATTCCGGATTCTTTCTTTAATTAAAATATAGAAAGCTACAATGAAAATGCCCATACATATGTAGCAATATATTAGAGAGTAAGTATTTGGGGAGGCCCAGAATAGAATGCTACTCACAAAAGCCATAAAAAATAATAAAATCCTAGCATTCATAATAATCTTTCGGGTTCATTAATTACTGAGACTTTTGTTTAAATATTCTAATGATTCTCTTCTAAAAACATCGATAGCATCCAATGATCTAGGTGTTGAAATTTGTACTTCCTTTGTATCGTAATAGACCGCGGACTCAACCATATTTACCTTTGAAAGATAACTTAAAATGCGGGAGTCCGGGTTATCATGTTTAACGATAGCAGAAAATGGTCTATTATAAAGCGAAGCAAAAACGACTCCATGGAAAGAAGATGAAATTACATAATCAGCATGGCGAATTAACTCAACAAATTCTGAAGGCCCAGCGCTTTTTATAACCTTTGAATTCTTTTTATTATAATCACCTTTTCCACCATCCAAATAAATGACTGGCAAATTAAGCTCCGCTTGAATATCATCTATAATTTTATATACTTCAGGATACGGGTTAAAAGAATAGCCTAACATAAAAACCAAGATGTAAGGCTCCGTTATTTTAACCTCAGACTGTTCTGCAATTAAATCCCATTCCCTCTTTGTTAGCAAAAGTGTTGGATCACAAACCCATGACGCGTCTTTGCCTGTCAAATCTTTCACCAATTTAACTCCAGATTTTTCTCGTACTGATATACTTTGATAATCGGACAAAAACTTCACATATTCTTCTTTCACATTATCAGGAACATAGTTTATTGCGAAACTTGATGCATAAGATATTTTTTTTTGGTTTTTCCCAACAAAGGATAAAAGAAAAGAAGTATCTTTCTTCGTAAATAAAGCATTCCAAACTTGATCACTTCCTGTACAGAAGACATCATAATTAGGAGGACTCTGTTTTAGACTATCTGCAGTAGGATAATATTGAGACAGGTTATAATTGTTAATATAGAATCTGCTAAAACGTTTCTTCTTCTTGATATTCGGGAATCCAAATAATGCATTCAAAAAGAAAGATATAATGCCTCGAATTAAATCTCTTACTCCCTTTTTGTTAAAACCATGAATTGAGTTCGGGTATTGATAATCTATCAACTCCACCCTATATCCCAAATCACTTATTTTTTTTTGCAAGGCGTATGATTGTAACGCGGACCCAAAACTTATGGGTCTATGCATTGTTATAATACCTACACTCTTCATTTCAACTTCCTTTCTATGTATGATAAAACACGTTGTGCAAACATGACAGAGCGGAAAGATAACCCAGTAATTGAGTATCTATGCCTTAACATATACATAATTATAGGGTACAATTTCTTTTTCTTTACATTCTCTTTCATTTGGCCCTCTGCCACAACATCAAACGTATGAGATTGCTTCGTAACATTCTTTAAGTCTTGTATTACAGACATTCCTTTATCAGTAAACGCGACAAGTGCGCTTGTCCCCTTCTCGTCATCTTTGTATGTCTTCCCCCACAAGTCACCTATTCTTATATCAGCAGAAGATCTATCATATTTATATTTACAGTTCTTTTCACATTGCTCACCAAAACACACGTCTCCTAAAAACAAGTTGTAAAATAAATCCCCCTGCGACCACCTAGACTGATATGCAGTTTTTCTCTCTTGTATCAAAGAGTCAAATGTGGAATTAATGGCTGCAGGCTCTGTTACAGAAACACTGTCGGCCCCCATTAACCAGCTATCATGCCAACCAAAATCGAATTTATTTCTCCAACTTATATATGCGATATTTCCTATTTTGGATTTAAGACATTTTAGATAGGCATCCCACGCATTCATGGATGGGACACAGTGACAGAAGAAATCCATCAATACGAAGTTTTCTTCGCAACGGAATTTTCTAATCATTCTTCTAAAAGAATCGATTTGACAAGGAGTCCCAACAACAAGATACTTCTGTTTTCTATCAATCGATTTAAATGCTTCTTCTGTTATGCTTTGAATATATTTACTACCAATAGATTGAACTAGCTCTTCCACACTAGAAGCTATATAATGCTCGGCTCTTTGTTTTTCAACATTATACTTGCATCCCACCACTCTATACCCTTTTTCAAGTAGTGCACGACCAATCTCAAAGCCAACACCTCCAGATGAACATTTTTGTCTCACACGACTATCGTCACTCCAAGCTGCCCAGGCTTTTATTGGTTTTTTCTCAAAAGCCAGTTGTTCATGGGCAAAGGCGCAAACATCTTCACATATTTTACACTCTATGCAAAGGCTCTCATCGACAATTCCCGGGATATAGAATCCATCATCGTTTAGTCGCATAGAAATAATATTCTTGGGGCATGATGCGGCACATACTCCACAACCATAACAGCTTTGGCTTTTGATTATGTTGGTAATATTATTCATTCTGTTTTAATATCCAAAAAGGGTATACTTTTTTTCTAGTAGCAGCCTGCAAAAACATTTTTTTATATATAGAATCTATGTCATTAAATAACGAACTATCTATTATATAGTAAACAATATTTAGACAATTAGAAGTTACCAAATTGTAATCTATAAGAAAAACTATTTTTTTCAATGCTATCTGTGTGGAGCTATTCTTATTCTTGATATACTTTAGGATTAATTCTCTTGTGCCTTTCAAATTCTGATAATTAATTGTCAAGCCACACTGTTTAAGAAAGGCAATTACGAATTGGTTACGAATGGCTTGAGAGTTACGCCACTGCTCTGCAACATGTTTTTGAGAAATTTGCTCTCCACTAACTCTGTATTTCATCAGTGAACGCGATATATATATGAAATCCACTCCATTTAGATAGAAATACGTCCATAATTCATAATCCTGCCCCCTTTTTACATTTTCATTATATAATAAAAATCTTAAGCCCAATACATCAGATGTCATCATAACAGAAGGATGAGCAATCATATTGCCGAGAAACAATTGGCTATAATCTATTTCACGATTAACCACATCAACCCGAATTTCTTCTCCTTTAGCATTAATAATTATTTTTCCTGTGTGGCATAGGCTTTTTTTCTTCCCCTCTAAACACTTAACCTGCATCTCGAATCTATCAGGAAGTGCAATATCATCCGCATCCATTCTAGCAATCAATTTACCTTTTGCTAAAGATAGAGCCTTATTTAAAGATTTTGTTAGTCCTATATTATTGGGGTTATATACAATTCTTATCCTACTATCTCTTTCCGAATATTCTTTTAGAAGGTTTATACCATCTTCATAATTCGGATTATCGCAAACTATAATGAATTCAAATAAATCATATGTTTGCTTAAGTATACTGTCTATAGATAACCGCAACCACTCTAATGGTTCACTATATATAGACATTATAACAGATATCAAAGGCCGTTTATTATCACGTCCGATTGGTATATTATCATTCATTTTTTAAAGAAGATCGTTCTCTAAATAATTAATAAAACCTACAGGAGAAAAAAAATCCTCATAATGATAATCAACTATATCGTCTTTTGTAACAAATGTTGAATCGATTTCAGAAATATCAGTAAAACACTGTATAAAACCAGTATTATAGAAGGAAGTATTTTTTATATGTGTATTGTCGGTCAAAAGCTTCTTATTATACATTACCGCCTCTATGAAGCGGGATGTATAACCTACCGCATCCTCTTGATTAATTTCTAAGAGACACCGGGCATGGGTATTATGTAACAGCATCTCTTTATACTTCATTTGTTTATCGGAATACTGAATTCCCTGGCGATAAACTCTATCTTCCTGCTTAACTCCGGTTAAAAAGAAAAAACACTTTATACCTTTAGACTCAAGGTAATCATATGTATCAATTAATTTTGGCAAACGGTTTTTTGCTCTTCCTGCAAAAAAGATATCATATTTAATAGTATTATCAGACTCCAGGGTAATTTTTGATTCAACCTCATGATAGTACTTTATGCCATATCTCTCTGCTTCGATCTCATCATAAGTAACAATAAAATCAATTATATTAGATTTCGTATACTCATCATAAGATCTTTGTTGTGTATGAATTAGGTCCCTGTAAAACTTAACGAACTTAGCATCTGGATACTTATTCTTTAGATATTTTAGATAGTCGAGCGGTGGGTTGGATATTAAAACAAAACAGAAAGGCTTACTATCCTCAAATTTTGTATCAAAATAATAGGGATACCACTTCTCCTTACATGGAAGTTTTATAAAACGATTGAGCTTATCAGAAATGTGAATCTTATATAATAATCTGACCAATTTTGTTCTATGATCTAAAGGGCTCCCGGAAACTTTTACTCCTGGCATGTCTTTTAGATCTTTCATACAAATGGAATAATAACCATTCTCATCTGTTGACCAAAAACCACCATCCGGGAAATTAAATACTACATAATTATATTTCATAATAAACTCAATAAATTATTAAAAAACGTGATCGACTTTCATCCCATTGTTATTTATATATTTAGCAGGGACTCCAGCCCAAACTGTATTTGGTTCATTTATATCCTTTGTAAAGACTGCATTTGCGCCCACAATGGCATAATCTGCAATCTTAACACCTATCATTATCTTTGCGCCAGCACTAAGGAATATATACCCTCCCCCATTTACATCTTTAGAAACATTCACTCCTGCCTGAACGACACAATAATCCCCAAAATGAGCGCTTCCATTAACCACTATGGTTCCATGGTGTTGGATATAAAGGCCCTTACCAAATGAGTTGGGCATAATAGTTATTCCGGACACAACGCTAAAGACATAATTCTTTAGAGCATAATATCGTCTTAAGAGCGATTTGGGTTTTACATTAGTAATACTCCAGATAACGCAAACTTTTAAGGAAATGATATACTATATTAAATCTACGCCAAATTCCACTCGGGAAATGATTACAATCAATATCTGTTCGAATGCAATCTTTCAAGTCTTTTTTTATTGAATCATATTAAAAAATAATTGATTAGGCGGTTGATTAGGACAATACAATTAAAATGCTATTATTCTAAAGCCGCCTAATCATTCGTGTATTCTTAAGTGAGTCTTATTTGACAAAGCCATTAACAATAGAGGATATTTGAGCAACATCTTCATCAGTCAACCACATATGTAAAGGCAGAGTAATGATATGTTCACTCAACTCGCGTGCTTTAGGACAAGTACCCTCTGCGTAACGATACATACTATACTCAATATTGTCGCGATAATGCACACCACCATAGATGTCGTTCTTTGCGAGCTCACCCAATAAAGCCTCACGATCAGGTACAACTATTTCGTAAATATGGAATGAACATTCATCTGCATGAGGTGCCTTGATAATCTTTATCTTTGGATTATTCTCGAAAACCCTGTCGTACATAGCCACGATTTCACGACGACGGGCATTGTCACGATCAAGATACTTAAGTTGTACCAGTGCGATGGCGGCCATAATGGCATTGCCATTGTATTTGTAGCCCACATAGTCCACATCATACTTCCATGCATATGTACCCTTATTTGAACGGGCATATGTGTCCTTGTTGATACCCAACCACGCAAGCTGACGGGCAAGTTTGTCATTCTTCTCATCAGCGAAGCAAATCATACCGCTATCACCAGTAGGAAGGTTCTTAACGGCCTGATAAGAATAAACAGCAACATCAACGCCATCCCAAGTGCCAGGAGTAACACCATTCACACGGGTACCTGACATATGGGCAGCATCGAGGATGAGTTTTAGGCCATGCTTTTTGCAAACGGCAATTACTTTATCCAATTGACCAACTCGACCACCGTAGCCTACAAAAATAACAGCTTTGGTTTTAGAGGTAATTTTCTTCTCTACGTCAACAGGGTCCAAGCAAAGATACTCATCCACATCAGCAAAAGTAGCATGCATGTTCTCGTAAAGAATCGCATGGTTCGTTGAAACAAAGGTGATAGGAGTAGAGATGATCTCGTCACCGTCCTGCCAACCATTTTGCATTTTCAAGATCTTTACAGCAAGGTGAAGGCCAACTGTGTTAGAATTTAAATAGTAGGCATTCTTGTGACCTGTGTACGTCTTCCAGGCATCCTCGAACTGAACGGTTTTGAAACCCATTCCAGTCCAACCTTTTTCTAAACATTCACGCACTGCATCGAGACATTCGTCAATCTCGAATTTCGGTTTTAAAACTTGAATAGACATAACTCAATATTATTAAATAATGTATCATTATTTCATAAATAAATTCCGTATGTAATTTAGGCTATCATCTTTTGTTAAACGACTCATTGTATAATATGTAACAAAACCAACCAAACACTGTAATAGTAGTGTTAAAAAATTTGACAGCACTAATCGTGAAATAGGCCAGATAACAACGACCATAACTATCGAGTTAATGATTGGCATTAAGAGATCCTTAATTCTTTCCCTTATAGAATAACCATATATATGTTGTGATATTCCAAATATAACAAAACTACCTACGAATTCTACAACTGTGGCACCAATAGCTATAGCCATTATTCCATGTCTTAGCATGCAGGACAACATGATGACATTTGCCACAAGTAAGCCAGATTCATAATATAAGCCTATTTCGCTTCTACCTAATGAATAAAAAACCTGCTTATCGATTGTAGTAATAGGTCCACATAATCTTAATATACAGAATATCATAAAGAAAGGGATACAAGGCGCCCATTTTTCAGTTAATAACAGGAGTACTAATGGCTTTGCCACTACTAAGACACCTAATAATAAAGGAAATGTGATAAATGCCGTTAATTTCATTGAGCGACGGACCATTTCCCTTAATCTTTCAATATCGTCTTGTTGGCGAGAAAAAGTAGGTAAAAGAACGCCAGAGATAGAAGATGTTACAATTTGAGTTGCTGTATTTGAATAAGTATAAGCTTTATCATAGAATGCAAGTTGTGAAGCAGTATATTTCTTTCCTATAACCATTGTTCGAATAGTATCACCACCTCCGCATATTAAATTAGTAATGATAATCTTTATCGAGAAAGAGTACATTTCTTTAACTTTTTGCCAGAAAATACCTAATCTAATTTTCACCTCTGGCACAAAACTCATTGCTATGACAGCAATAGCCGCATTAATAAGTGAATACGCTACTAACGCCCATACACCGTATCCCTTAAATGCCATATAGATAGCGATACAACCAGCAATAATTATTGACACAATGCTTCGCAAAAAGATTACTTTAAACTTCATGTGCCTAGATAAAATACCTGTTTGAATACTATTAATTGCAGTCAAAAAGAGATTCATGGATAAAATCCTAATTGGCCAAATAATACTCTCCATTTCATAGATATCTGCTATGACAGGAGCCAAAAGAAATAAGATAATATATAATATTAAGGCCAAAAGTAGGCTAATACTAAACAAAGAGGATATATCTTTCTCGTCAAGATTCTTTCGCTGAACAACAGTTGTATAAAGGCCAGCTTGTACAAAAATGCTTAAATAATTAATAATGGCTACCATAATAGCCATACTCCCGAAATCACTTGGAAGTAGAATTCGAGCCAATATAATCTGTACTACAAGCCCAACGCCCTGGGTAAGAAAGCGCTCAAGCATCTTCCACCCCAAAGAGGTTACAACCTGTTTTTTTTCAATAGTTTCTTGCATTATTTTCCCCCTTTTACTATACTAAGACGTATAATATCTTCATACTCTCCTTTCTCGTTCAAAGCTTCTCCCATTAAAGTTGCTTCAATACCAAAACCAGCTTTTTTCAACAAATCCACTTCGTTGGGAAACTTTTTGAAAACATAGGTGTATATTTTATGCATTCCATATTCGTTAAATGCCTTTTCCACTAACATCTCAATGGCTATTGTTTGCCCTTCTGGGTTCCACTCTACATCACTACTGGTAAATATGCATAGCTCACAACGCTTATTCCCATAATCCATATCCTTAAGGTATACAGTTGCTATGGGGTAAGTACAAACACCTGAGTAAGATTCTACACACTCCACAATGAACTGCTTATATTTGCCAGTCTCTATATATGCCTTGTAGAAAGCAAGATTAGATTCCTCCGTGATATGTGTTTTGTCTAAGCAATGACTCAAAACATCCGGATCATTTCTCCAACGGACAATATTGGGCCCGTCACTCTTTGATATAGGTCTAAGAAAAATTTGCATCGTATTTTTATTTATATAAGTCAGTGTTAATATCAAATGGAGTATCAAAGTCCTTTAACATAGCGTGCTTGGTGTCTTTGTCAGATAACAGAGCCTTCTCAGTTGGAATGCGCCAATCAATACCAAGAGTATCATCTATAATGCTTATACCACCATCAGCCTCTGGATGGTAGAATTCATCGCACTTGTATTGAAATACAGCTGTTTCTGTAAGAACAGCAAATCCATGAGCAAAGCCACGAGGCACAAAGAACTGGCGATGGTTATCTTCAGTCAGTTCTACTGCCACATGCTTTCCATAAGTGAGACTTCCTTTGCGAATATCTACTGCCACGTCGAGCACAGCACCCTTAACACAACGAACCAATTTACTCTGAGTAAATGGAGGACGCTGGAAATGCAATCCACGCATCACACCATGGCTTGACATGCTTTCATTATCCTGAACAAAGTTCACCCTATGTCCAAGAATAGGCACAACTTTCTCATCGAATTCGCGTTGCGAGAAACTTTCAAAAAAATAACCTCGCTTATCTCCAAAAACCTTTGGTTCAATTATTAGAACCCCTTCAATATCAGTCTTTATAACATCCATAATTTACCACTTCAAAGTTCCAGAATTGATTTCTTCTTTCATCTCATCAATAACCTTCAGCAGGTACTGGCCATACTGGTTTTTTAGCATTGGCTTAGCGAGCTCACGCATTTTCTCTTCTGAAATCCAACCTCTACGATATGCGATGCCTTCCAAACAAGCGACCTTCAATCCCTGACGCTTTTCTATCACCTCGATGAAAGTTGAAGCCTCACTCAAAGAATCATGTGTGCCAGTATCCAACCAGGCAAAACCACGTCCCAATACCTGAACTTTCAGTTCACCGTCCTTTAAAAACTCTTGATTAACTGTTGTGATTTCCAACTCACCACGGGCAGATGGCTTGATATGCTTAGCCACATCAACCACTTTATTGGGATAGAAATACAAGCCCACTACGGCATAGTTGCTCTTAGGCTCTTTGGGCTTTTCCTCAATTGAGAGGCAGTTACCTTGCTTATCGAATTCAGCAACACCATAACGCTCTGGATCATTTACCCAATATCCAAATACGGTAGCCTTCTTGTTTTCTTCTGCATTCTTTACTGCAGCCTCAAGCATATCCGAGAAGCCGGAACCGAAAAAAATATTATCTCCCAGAACAAGACAGGCTGAATCATTACCAATAAAGTCTTCACCAATAATGAATGCTTGCGCTAGACCGTCTGGTGAAGGCTGTTCTGCATACTCAAAGTGCACGCCATAGTCGCTTCCATCCCCAAGAAGACGCTTAAAGCCAGGGAGGTCATAAGGCGTAGAGATAATCAAAATATCCCTTATCCCTGCCAGCATCAATGCACTGATAGGGTAATAAACCATAGGTTTATCATAAATTGGGAGCAATTGCTTGCTAACACCCTTGGTAATCGGGTAAAGGCGGGTACCAGAGCCGCCGGCAAGTACGATTCCTTTCATTTCCTATATTATTTGTATTTACTTCATTCAAAAGGCCAAGCCAGCTGTTGGGAAATCTATTTATGAGAGAATCCCGATGGGATAACTGTCCTATGATGGCTGGGGCATTAAGGCTGTGCGGAAGACCTGTTAGCTCTGTGCCGCAATTTTGCTTTTATGTTGACCTTCGGTCGACATTGCTTACGCTCGACAATGTTGGCTGTCGCCTTCCTCGGACGCGACTCGGCCATCACTAAGCAAGCTCAGATGGCGCTCGCTGCTCCCTCGGTTCAAGCAAGCTTGACTCTGTGCTCGCTTAATCGCAATGTAAATATGTTAACTGTTAATTAGCGTCTTTCTCGTTTTTGTCAGGAGCAGTGCTCCTGTCAGATAATCCACAGCCGGATGCCGCAATCGCGGCATTGGGCGTACTGCTTTACCTGCGGAAGGCTCTTTTGCGGGCTTGTCCCGCAAATGTGCCTGGAGCTGGGTTAGTTCACTTCGTATCTATCTACTTCCTCTCCATTCAGTGCTCTCACAATGCGGCTGCAAGCCTTGCCGTCACCATAAGGGTTCACGGCCTTACTCATCTTCTCGTATGCTACTGGATCATCGAGCAGGGTGCTGACTTCGTTTACAATCAGGTCATGGTTTGTTCCTACCAGATGTACAGTGCCACTCTTCAGCGCCTCGGGACGTTCGGTGGTGTCGCGCATCACAAGTACTGGCTTGCCCAGGCCTGGGGCTTCTTCTTGAATACCACCAGAGTCGGTGAGGACAACAGTGCTCTTCTCCATCAGGTAAACGAACTCCAGATACTGGAGGGGCTCAATGAAGAAGAAGTTGGGGCGGGTCAAGTCCTCACCAAACACTTCGTGGATTGGCTTGCGAACATTCGGATTCAGGTGCATAGGATATACAAAGTCCACATCAGGATACTTCTCACTGAGGTCTTTCATGGCTGTTACCATAGAGATAAAGCCATCTCCAAAGTTCTCTCTTCTATGTCCAGTAATTAAAACTAGCTTCTTACCTCCATCAAGGCGGGTTACGTCGTAACCGGCATTCTTGAGCACGTTGATTTGCTCATTAGCAAGTGCTCTGTCTGTTTTGAGCTTATCCACTACCATGTGGAGGGCGTCAATGACTGTATTACCGGTGACAAAAATCTGTCCGTGGGCCTTTTCTTCCTGCAGATTCTTCTCACTGAGGGGTGTGGGGGCAAAGTCGTATGTGGCTATACGGCCAGTAATCTGTCGGTTCATCTCCTCAGGCCAGGGGCTATAGATGTTGTGGGTACGCAGGCCTGCCTCTACGTGACCGACAGGAATCTGCTGGTAGAATGCCGCCAAAGCGGCTGCTGTGCTGGTGGTGGTATCACCGTGAACTAGCACCACATCGGGCTTGCACTCCTTGAAAACGTCACGCATTCCCGTGAGTACACGGGCGGTCACATCATAGAGGTCTTGACCTTGCTTCATGATGTTCAGGTCATAATCAGGTTTGACATCAAAAATAGTCAAGACCTGATCCAACATCTCGCGATGTTGTCCTGTCACGCATACAATAGTATCAAATTGCTCAGTATATTTTTGGAACTCCTTAACCAGAGGGCACATCTTAATAGCCTCTGGGCGTGTTCCAAACACTAACATTATTTTTTTCATAATAAAAACTGATTATTCGTTCTGACTGGCAGTATCGAACTGCATCACCCTTGCGACCACCTGTGCAATCAGATATTATTTCAAGTCATTAGCCAGAAGCCAAGCTCCTGTAATTTTGACACCTCTTCTATTAAAGAATGTTTATTATTGCGTATTTTTGTTTTCTAGTTAAACAAGGGTCTTTTCAACTTCTCTCGGATTTTCTCAGAACAGGCCCGCTGTTATTGCGCTCGGCTTTGCCGCTTGGCTCGTCCAAGAACCTTTTCTTATGAGAGACAGCGGGTATCCGCCCTATGGTTGGGGCATCAGGCTATGCGGAAGTCCTTTCTGCCCCATCGCGGCTCCGGCTGCGCGTAAAGCCGGAAGCCGTGTTAAATGTTAATTTGTTAACTGTAAATTGTTCAATGTTAAGCAGATGATGTGATTCTTTCCTATCACATTTCCCTGCTTATGCCGCTACTCTTATATGAAATGGCTTTTCATCTTGAGTATATCCTGCTCAAACTTGTTAGAAGTCTCTTCAACGTTCACTTTGCAAGTGTCTTTTACATAACAAATAAAGTCATGATATAGACGTTGCAGCTTGTTCAGGATGTTCATTAAATGATTATAGTTCTTTTCATCGTTATTTGAAACAAAACGGTCGTGCTGCAAACCATGAAACTTATATCTTTGAACATCAAATGACTCATACCATTCACCGTGACTCATTGCTTCTTTCCAGCACTCATAGAATGGATTCCACAATCCGTTAATTGTCTCACCATATAAAGTGAAAGATGATGCACTTACTATTGATTCACATGCCTCGAATGATGATAATAAATCATGCTCAATAAAAGTTGGTCCATCCATAAAATAGTTATCCATCAGCCTAGTACTGAAATTCTCCATTATCCTAACAAGCATCTTACGATCACGTAAAGCTAGTTCAGTATTGTTCTTGGTGAGATATTCTGCCAGAACATGATGACCATATGACGTAACAGTACAATAGTTTTGGACTCCTAATCCTTTAATTGATTCAGAACCTGCATCAAGTATTCCTTTACTAACAAGAGTATTAATAATCAGTTGAACATCAGCATCGACGACTCCATTCCACAAATTCGAAATTTCCTCTTTTGCTCCTTGATAAGTGAGAGGTACCGACATTAATCCACATACTTTTTCAACAATCTCACCCCATTGCAAAGAGACAGTTGCTTTCTCTACTATGGTATCATTATCATCAAAGGAAAAACTTGAATGACAGATATGTAAATCAATAATGGTATTGAGAAAAGAAATAACATCATCAGTATTACCATGTTCGTTAATCTTATCCGCTCTTACCCAACCTATTCTTGGAGTCTTCTTGACCTCTGCATTCAAGGAACTTGTAACAACATTTGCTAAGTTGTCTTTATTCGTCCAAAAGTCACACAAGTTATTTTTTACCTTCTCACGAAAAGCGTTAAGTCTTTCTCGAACTTCTTCATTTTCTTCTACCTTCTCAAAGGGCAGTTTTTTGATATCTTTATAGAGAAAACCTATGGCAGGCACTCCGCTATTAATGGCAAGATCATATTCTTTCTCAGTATAACTGATACCCGTCTTTGGTTCAATACTGCCATATTTGCCAGCCACAATAACAATATAATAGTCACATTGTGGAATTATCTCTTCTATAACATCCCACTGGGTTTTGCTGGTTGCTGTGAAATATTCCATTCCTGTCGGAATGAATCCATTTTTAAGAAGATTAGAAATCACAGATGCTCTCTCTTCTTTCAAATCTTCATAGGTAGAACTGACAAAAACCTGATACTTCTTATCCATTATATGTCATTATGGTTTTTGACTATACGCCATGCAATTTTCACATCTTCCTCACTTATACCTAATTCGTATCCATATTGAGCAAAATGAATATTCTGCAATTGATGGAAGTTATGAAAATGGCCTGGTGTGATATGGATTGGACCATCCTCCCTGAACATAGCTATATAATAACCCTCTTCGTCTTTACGAATTGTGTAATTAGCACTATGAGCATGGTATTGATGCTGATATCCGTGTTTATCTTCCCATCTTCCTCTCTTCATTGACTCTAAAAGGAAATCACTAAGAGGTAACGGTTGTAAACAATCTTCGCCAGCAGATATTGGATTATACTCAATATGTATATCGTCAGCAGAAGGCCGCATAACCCCATCAAGGAAAACCGTGCCTGTATGTATCCCCTTTACAATGACTGGTTCGCCATTGAATAGAACGATGTTGCCTAACCGTAGTTCTTGCGTATCAATCATTATTTTTGTTATTATAATTGCTTTCTCTCGTTGTTTGTGCGGCCATAGGCCGCTCTAAAAGTCTCACAGCCGGATGGGCGCGTCAGCGACCATTGGGCTGTACCGCTTTCATTAGCGGAAGGCCCAAATGGCTTCTTACAGACATTTGTGCCTGGAGCGGTTGCTCATCGGCCATTCATGGTGAGTTTGTCGAACCATCGGCCACCTTGTCTTTTTTTTACCTTATTCTATTCTCTCCCGCTCATCGGCCCCTTCTACCCCTCTTCTTACCTGCTTCTACTCTCGTTCTACCCTAAAGCTTACCACTACGTTATCTGTAACGGTTAAAGGTTAAAGGTTAAAGAGTTGCGAAGACCAGAGAGCATCTTGGCTACTTCGGTGAACTGGGGACGTAAGGCATCGAGCTGCTCTTCTTTTATATATTACAGATCGCGAGCTGTCTGCAGTTGACTTCGTCTTCCTCCTCCTTGCAAGGCATAGATTAAGCATGCTTATCTCTGCTCTTGCTTCGTACGTCGGTTCACAGAACACTTCGGTCATAGAACCAAAGGCTATCTCAATGAAATGTATCTTTTCCTTAGGTGACTGTCTGCCACTGCCCTCGGCAAGATTGGCCGTTATTGAGGTGGCTGCCCTGCGTACTTGGTCTCCAAGTGCATAACGTTCTTCCTTCGGAAACTGATTCTGCAACAGGTAAACATCCCTTACCAGTTGCCTAGCCGCCTTATATACTCTTAAGCTTTCAAAACTGAACATCGTCTTTAACCTTTAAACGTTAACCGTTACCTCTCACCTAGACAGAGGGGACAGGTCTGCGTCCTGCGCACCAAATGCGGTGAATCACTCCTTTAAAATTGTTGACTTCTGTCGCGACTCGACAAAGTTTAAACGCGCTTAGCATTGTACTCGCTGCATCAGAAGTTGCCCTATACCTGTCAGGCGCTCCGCCTATGCGTAAGAGCATTTGCAGCTTTTTATTGTTTCATTAGACTCTTGACAATCTCTTTGAAAGCATCATTTCTAAGGTCGTCCATCACCTTTGAGCCTTCCGCATCCACAGAGTTAATCATGTCAAGGAGCTTGCGAGCATAAGCTCTCTCTGAATCACTCATGAGGCCTCCTTTAGCATAGATATACAGCGAGAACTGGTTAGCCAGCCCAGTCAGCCGCGCCTTCTCTCCAGAAAGCCAACTCAACCTTGCCGCCTTCTCCATCCTCGACCACTCGGAATGAAGGTTATCTATCTCAGAGAAATCAGTGTTGCTCATAACCAAGAATTTGAGAATTAATCTTTAACGAACACGGATTAAACGGATAGTCAGGAGCTATACTACTTGTCTCCATGTCCCATTTCTTTTTCGTTCCTTTATTCAAACAACTTTTTTGCTTCATCTTCACTTTGAGTAAGATTCAGCAGTATATCGTGTTTCGTGAGTTTTGTCTTATTATTACACAGGTCTTTACGCATTTCAAGAACGAAGTCCAAGAAAGCGGCAAATTGCGCCTTATCATTACTGTTCGTAGTAGAAAGTAACCATTTGTTGAAGGCCTTGAACACCTTGTCAGAGCCATACATGAAGATGTCGCGCTTGATGTCAATCATTCTATCCATCATTTCCCTGTTATTAGTAGTGCGATTGGCCTTGGTATCTTTCAAGACGGAATAGAACATCTTTACCGCATCTGCGTAAGCGTTGTACTTCTTCTCCGACAATTGCTCCCTCATGGTTCGCAACTTCTCTGTCTGCCACGCAATGATGAAACCAGCCACCGCCACAATTGCTGGAACCAGCACATTAAGTATTGTTGTCAGATTTTCTTGAGAGAACATAACGATCCTACTTCATTAAAATATCCACGATTCGCTTCCACTCCTCACCGGACAGGCTACTACCCTGCGGCCTGTATGCATCCCAATCATTATTTGGCATTTCTGCCATTATCTTTCTCAAACGGGAGAATGAATACTCATTTACATCACCTTCGATTACCTGTGAAAGGCTCACGGACAACGAACGGGGCACACCCAACATACGCATCGCAAGAGATTTGGGATCCTTTACGCCATAATAAACATAGGACGGTATATAGCTATCTTTCAATTCGTCAACATTCCCTCTAACAATACCCTCCAATGCGCTTAGCCCCCAAGAGGCTTTGAAACGCATATCATTCATATAGCGTACAAACTCGGAAATTCTTTGACTGGCATTTTCTTCATCGGAAAAAGAAGGATGCATATCAGACATTGTACCCAACTTGTCACCACTCACCCATCTTATCAATACCTCGGAAGCCAACTTCGGATTAAATGGGGCGCTATTTGAATCAGTCCCCAAGTGGGTCTCTTTTAAAGCGGCAACCACACGTATTTTCTCCGTTAGGCTATTAATATTCCGATAGTCAAACATCACATCTGCATTCCAGCTATTCAAGTCTGCAATCTCAGGAACATTTGCCTTTGAGTGCATAATGCTTAGCACTGATGGCACAGAGAATCCAGTTTTATCTGCAAATTTCAAAACTCCCCTTTGTTCAGAAAAGTCTGATTGAATAGTCAGATAGATACGGCGACATAAGTCTATAAAGGCCGTCTTATTAGATTCATCAAGGAGGGTATATGCCAGTGAATCCTTGAACAAATCTTCCACATCAGCCACATATTCACTATCAGCCACATTCAATAAGTGGACAAAGTATTGGAACAGTGGTCCAAAGGATTCTGGAAATTCATAAACGAGTCTCTTCTCAGGGTTGTTTTCAGATAATAGATCCAAAACCCGATCCTTATTCTCAAATAACTGAGCCAAAACACTCGTTAATTGCTCTGCTCCTTGTGCAATTAGCTGTTTTGCTATTGCAATATTCTGGCGGCTGTTAAATGGCAAGATAATCTTACCATAATCATCAATCATTGTCCGGCCTGCACGTCCAGCTATGTTCCAGAAATCATTTGACGAAAGTAGTTTATTTCTATTTCTACTGTCACGACCACGATAATATGTATCGAAATAAACAGAGGAGACTGGGAAATTCACACCTTCTGCTATAGTTGTCGTTGCGCAAACATACCGTATATCCCCTTGACGTATAAGATGCTCCGTCAGTATCTTAGTCTCATCGGATAACCCAGCGTGGTGGACAGCAACTCCTTTAGATAACAATTCTGCATATATCGTGGGGCACCCTATTTCCTCATCAATATATTTCTTGATAAGTTTTAAATCTTCACTTTCAGTACCAGTAGGAGTAATCCATGACGCTATTTTCTCTGCCCTCTTATTTGCTGTCTTCTTACCAGCACAAAGAATGAGTTGAGTTCTATGCTCTTCTCCATATTTTTTTGCAGCATATTCCAATATTTGTTCCTTTTCTCCTGTCGAAACCATAGGGAACGATAAGTCAGATTCTAAATGCTGTTCTTCAGTGATCTTAGTAGATAACGCCGTTGGAAGAATTGTATACTGTGCTTTATCCCGTGCTATATGAAGCCCTAACACCAGTTTTTCAGAAGGACGCCAGTCTATATGGATCGAATTACCTCCTCCTAACCACTCTGTTACGCTCTCACCACTGTCTGGAAGGAACGGTGAAAGAAGCATAAACCTGGCTTCAGGTCGCTCTCGACGGAGCATTGTTATCAGTAGCTCCAATTTTGCACCTCGTTCACCATTCTCAATTGTATGGGCCTCGTCAATGATAAACAATGACACATCCTCAACCGAGGGGTGATTACGACGTATCAACAAATCCAGTTTTTCTGGTGTACATACCAGTATATCTATCTTATCTGCAACTAAGAAGTTGTTCTCTGTTGGGTCAACTTCTACAGCTGAAGATGTCCGTTCAATTGCAATATCAAGGCTACGCAAATCATCACGCAAATCAAAATAGACCTGATTCATCAAAGCGCGGGACGGCACAACATAGACTATTTTTGCATCAGGACGTAAAGAACGCGTAACCAAAATATTAAACTCAGCCATCAATGTCTTGCCTGCACTAGTTGGCATTTGTAAAACTATTGCATTGGCTGCAATATCCAACATTCCTCCTGTAAGAGCTTTCTGCTGAGAAGGGAGAAGTTCCAATAATTCGTTATCCGCTTTGATTTTACAAAGTTTCTTAACTGTATCCTGGAAATTAGTTTGTGTCCAAATAGAATTTTGGATAAGCAATTGTAAGTCATTCCAGATGATAGCAAAGAAATCATTAAGACGCGACTCCTTTTCTATCAATTGCGAAGCTATATCAATATGCTGTCTGACTATGGATGTGATGCGCCTATGCTGGATATTATAGCCGTTTATCAAATAGTCTGCAGTATCAAATACCGCTTTTGACACATGATATATTGCGACCAAAGTCAGTGCCTTCTGTTGCTGTTTCTGAACAGGAATTGAAGACATGTAATTCTCCTCAAACTCCTTCTGCTCACTTCTAAGAGTTTCAATTAGGCCAACAGCGTCTCTTATGTCTGAAAAGCCCTTGTGCTTTCTTATTAGTAGTAGCAGGCTCTTGAGTATGTTATAAAGGGTGCGCTGGCCCCAGTCTGCTTCATCATATGGAGCAGATGTATCGTATGTCTTAAGAGCCAGACGTGCTGATATAGTTTTATCAAGTTTAAGTGCAAGGCTTGACAGATAAAAATAGTATATTATACTCTTGTCAAGAAAATCGTAGCCAGCGATGCTCTCAAATATATCCAGAGCTTGTCCTTGAGCAATCGGGTAACTGGATAGTAGCAGGTATGATTCCTCTGCATAATCCTTATCTTCAACTGGTGAGACCAATGCAGCATTTGATAGCACATAGGCCATGCGGCATACAGAAGACCAATCGTCAGAGCCATAAGTGTATGTTGGTTCTATCTGGGATGCCCAAGACAGCACCTCACTTTGCTGGAGTATTTCCTGTACTCTAGCATCGCTCAACAGATTATCTAATAATTCTGATCTCATCCTACTATTTCTCTTACTTTCTGATAGAACAAATCGACAGTTTCACTGATGGTTTTCTCTGTGAATGTAAAAATAGCGAAATCTACATCACCTGGGCGAAAATCATAAACATTGGTTTTCATCTTGCCAAAATCGCTCGTCTCGTTTACACAAGAGGCATCTCTCACAAGACCACAACCATACGTTACCTTAAACTTGTCTGTTTGTCCACAATCCATAAGAATGACAATACATGCCAATGCGGTAAAGCTTTCAGCAGAAGTCTGTTTACGTAGATAGTCGGACAAAAGATTCAACACCATTGGCATATCATCATGATGACCTTTATGGGTATTATAGATAGAATCATCCGTTGTGTCTACAATGCTGGGCGGACTTTGTCTTTGTTCAGATACTTTTGCTTCTGAGAGTAATAAATTATAATTACCGTCTGCTTCTTTACGATAGCCTACGGCATCAAAACCTCTTCCAGGCAACTTTGACAGCTCTCGGGAAGATATATTCTTCAAAGGAATAACATAGCGTTCGCCTTCTGGCAGTTTCTCTTCAAAATAATAGGTTGTAAGGAGTTCTCCAAGGTCGCTGCGATAAATGTCATTCAAAATAGGTGGTCTTTTACCTGCCTCACGATACGGATCAACATAACAAGAATTCTTTCTGATGATTTTCATCAAAGCATCAGGGTTCATACCACTGTCTAATTCGGCAGCTTTCCTTAAGACCTCCGGGTCCACAGACGAACGCTGCTGGACGTATCGCTCAGCAAACTTGTCTATGAACTTGTCAAAGACCTTAACCTTAAATTCTTGAAATCTATCCATTAATTGTTATTTCTTTAGTTCTTAATCCACTGCCGGTAGCGGAATTTACGGAGCCACGGGCTGACATCGCTATTTTCTCGAAAGGCTCTAAGGGCAGCTCGCTGACATTTGTGCCTGGAGCGTTCATCTCCGAGTCATCTTCGAACCATCTTCGAATGCACTACGAGCCTTCCCACTATCCGTAGTACTCTTTATACCACTCCGCGAACTTACGTAGGCCCTCCGGTAAAGTAATCTTCGGAGTGAACCCAAAGTCGCGCTCCAGGGCGGTGGAATCGGCATAGGTGGTGGGTACATCGCCAGGCTGCATCGGCACCAGCTGCTTGTGGGCCTCAAAATCGTAGTCCTGCGGCAGCACGCCAGCTCTTAAGAGCTCCTCCTGCAGGATGTTCACGAAGTCCAGCAGGTTCTCGGGCTGGCCACCTCCGATGTTGTACACTTTGTAAGGCGGGATGGGTAGGCCGTCTTCGCCCGTCTGTCGGGCCGGTGCTTTCTGCATTACTCTCCATATGCCCTCTACGATGTCATCAACGTACGTGAAATCCCGGCGGCAGTTGCCGTAGTTGTAAATCTGGATGGTCTGGCCCTTTAGCAACTTGTTGGTGAAACCAAAATAAGCCATATCCGGCCGCCCGGCAGGGCCATAGACCGTGAAAAAGCGGAGGCCGGTGCTGGGGATGTTGTACAGCTTGCTGTAGCAGTGAGCCATGAGCTCGTTGCTCTTCTTGGTGGCGGCATAGAGGGAGACGGGATTGTCCACCCGGTCATCGGTGCTGAACGGCACCTTCTTGTTGCCGCCATACACGGAGCTGCTGCTGGCGTACACCAGGTGCTCCACGGGATTGTGCCGGCAGGCTTCCAGGATGTTGTAGAACCCAATGATGTTGCTCTCGATATAGACATCCGGATTCTCAATGCTGTAGCGCACGCCTGCCTGAGCGGCCAGATTCACCACTATCTGGGGCTGGTACTCCTGGAACAGGCGGTTGATGAGCTCCCGGTCCGCAATACTCCCCTTGATTGAGATGTAGTTGATGCCCGCCGGCTTCGCCTTGTCCAACTCCTGGAGCCGGTACTCCTTCAGTGAGGGATCATAATAGTCGTTAAGGTTGTCAACGCCCACAATGGTCCCGCCGTCCATCTCCTTGAACAGCCGCTTCACCAAATTACTCCCAATAAACCCCGCATGACCGGTAACTAGTATTGTTTGCATATATTGTATTTTTCTGTTTGTTTACTCTTGACCTGCAAGTTCGATATTCTCTTTACAAAAAAGTACTCTCAAAAGATTCTCAGTAATCCAGGATGACTTCCCCATGACAAAGGCCGCTAATGTTACGAAAATCAGGATGAGTCTCTCGGCAGGGGCAACCTCCAACTCTGTCAGTTACATCTTCTTAACCACGGACGAACAGGAAATTAACGTCACCATCGAATCCCTGGATGCAGACGGAAACACGCTCTTTTCAAAAAACGGTCCCCAACGTACCCTTCAAGCGTAACCGCAGAACCATTCTCACCGGAGCTATGTACACCAACGACGCCGTGAAAGGTTCCTTTCAAGTAGAAAACGCCTGGCTGGGCAATGAAAACGTAAACTTCTAGTCTCTCTTAAAAATATCCCTCGTATAAACCTTCTCCGCCACATCGTCCAGCGCCGGGTCATAGCGGTTGGCGATGATGGCGGCGGACTGGGCTTTGAAGGCGGCGAGGTCGTTGACCACGCGGGAGCCGAAGAAGGTCGTGCCGTCCTCGAGCGTGGGTTCGTAAACGATCACGGTCGCCCCCTTGGCCTTGATGCGCTTCATGATGCCCTGGATGGCGGACTGGCGGAAATTGTCGGAATTCGACTTCATCGTGAGGCGGTACACGCCCACCACGACCTCATGCTCCTTCGCCGTGTCGTAGGCACTGTTGGCGCTGTAGTATCCGGCGCGCTCCAGCACGCGGTCCGCAATGTAGTCCTTGCGGGTACGGTTGCTGTCCACGATGGCCTTGATGAGGTTCTCCGGGACGTCGTTGAAGTTCGCGAGCAGCTGCTTGGTATCCTTCGGCAGGCAGTAGCCCCCATAGCCGAAAGAGGGATTATTATAGTGCGCGCCGATGCGCGGATCCAGGCACACGCCGTTGATGATCGACTGCGTGTCGAGGCCCTTCATCTCGGCGTAGGTGTCCAGCTCATTGAAGAAACTGACCCGCAGCGCCAGGTAGGTATTGGCGAATAGCTTCACCGCCTCCGCCTCCGTCGTCCCCATCAGCAACACCTGCGGATCGTTCAGCGCCGCCTCCTTCAGCAGTGCGGCAAAGCATTCCGCCGCCTCTCTTAGCGTGCGCGGGCGTTGTGGAGCCGGGGCGTCCAGGGATTCGGCGGACCATTTTTTCTGGTCCGGCGAACCCTGGACCCCAGGCGCGCTGGCCTTATCGTACCCAACAATAATCCGCGAAGGATACAGGTTATCGTACAGCGCCTTGCTCTCCCGCAGGAACTCCGGCGCAAAAATGATCTTCGGAACGACCACCTGGAAAGAACCGTCCGCAAGACGCTCGCGGTAGCTGAACTTCTCCCGCACCGACTTCGTATAGCCCACCGGCACAGTCGATTTGATCACCATCACCGCATCCGGATTGACCTCCAGCACCAGGGAGATCACCTCCTCCACGTGCGAGGTGTCGAAGAAATTCTTCTTGGGGTCGTAGTTGGTCGGCGCCGCGATCACCACGAAATCGGCATCGCGATAGGCGGCCCTGCCGTCCAGCGTGGCCGTCAGCTTGAGCTCCTTCTCGGCCAGGTATTTCTCGATGTACTCGTCCTGGATGGGCGAGATTCTCTGATTGATTTTCTCCACTTTCTCCGGAATCACGTCCACGGCCACCACCTCGTGGCGCTGCGAGAGCAGCGTAGCGATGCTCAGGCCGACATATCCGGTTCCTGCAACTGCAATCTTCATTTTTCGAATATCTGTTTAACTTCGTTGTAACTTTCCAGGTTGCCGATGTCGTATCGGCGGCCGGGCATCGGCCAGGCAAACATCTCCGTCTGCCGGCAAAGCCAGGCGATGAAACTGCCCGGGGCGTCCGTGCTGCAGCCCTCCTCGATGGCCTTCCCGACGAGTTTCACGTCCTGCGCTGTGAAGCAGTAGAACGCCGGCACGCACCAGTGGCTTTTGGGCTCCGCCGGCTTTTCGGCCAGCGACAGCAAGCGGTAGTCCGCATCCAGTTCGGCAACGCCGCTGCGGCGCAGCCGCACCTCGTCCGGCTCGTGGTAGCACATCACGCAGGAGGCCTGCTTCTGCTGCGCATAGCTGGCAAAAGCGCCCAGACTGAAATCCAGCAGATTGTCGCCGGCCATCACTAGCAGGTCGTCGTCGATGCTGCACTGCTCGATCGCGAACTGGATGTCGCGCACGGCGCCGAGGCGCGTCTCGTTGGTCGAAGTGCCGTCGTCAACAATGGTGACGGCGCGGTGCGAAGCCGCCCAGGACTCAAAGATCGGGGCGAACTTGTGGTTCGTGACGACGATATACTCATCCACTCCGCCGCAGTGCTCCAGGTCATCGATCAGATGGTCCAGGATGGGCCTCCCGGCCACTTCCAGCAGGGGTTTCGGAAAATTCTCCGTCAGTGGATAGAGGCGGGTGGCATAGCCCGCGGCAAGGATCAGGCATTTCATAACGACAGTCCGTCTGCGCTTTCGCAAATATATACTTCGTATTTCCCGGTCATCTCCGGGAAGGACTTCAGGTAGGCCGCAGTGACTTCCCGGCGGATGCTCTCTTCGTAGGCCGGATCGATCAGCGCCATGCAGCAGCCCTTGAAGCCCGCGCCGCTGAAGCGGCCGCCGTAGATCCCGTCGGTCTGCGTCATGATCTCATAGAGGCGGATCTGCTCCGGGGCGCCCGACTCCCAGTTGTGGATGCTGCTCCAGCCGGACTCGAACGACAGGCGGCCGTAGGTCTCGATGTCGCCGCGGCGCCAGGCCTCGGCGCCCTGCTCCACGCGCTCGAACTCCGTGTACCAGTGCTCGCAGCGCCGGGCCCAGGGGGCCGGGAGACGGTCTTTGTACTGCTCATACACGCTCCGCGGGACGTTGCGCGCCATGGCTTCGCCGAACTTTCCGTACTCCATGCCGGCAAAGGCCTGCAGCGCGTACACGCCCGAACGCAGCTCATCCACGCGCATGTTGTACTTCGATCCAGCCAGACTGTGCTCCAGTCCGGAGAAGAAAATGGCGATCCGGTAGGGTTTCATCTTGGGGCTCGCCGGGATCAGCTCGTACGAGCCGTCCTTCGTGTCCAGGTAGAGCAGGTGGTCCTTCCGGCTCAGCACCTCGCAGCTCTGGTCCAGCTTGCCGACGTTGACGCCGACGTAGTTCAGCTCCGCGTCGAAGGCCGTGTCGATGATTTCCTGCTGGCTCAGGCGGATTTCGTTCACGCGGCAGAGGGCTTCCAGGAAGGAGATGATCACGGCTGCGGAGCTGCTCAGGCCGCCGATGGGCAGGGAACCCTCGATCACGCCGCAGACGCCGACGCGCAGTTTGTGATTCTTCTCCAGCGCCCAGGTGGCACCGCGCAGATAGTCCGCCCAGTCGTCCTGCTTGCGTGACGGCACGGAGTCGATGTGCCACTGCGCCCGCTTCGGGAACTGCAGGGAGGCCATCTCCACGACGCCGTTCTGCTTGGGGGCAAAGGCGATATGGATTCCCTTGTCGATGGCAAAACCGGTGATCTTGCCGAGGTTGTGATCAGAATGCGCCCCGATGGGGCAGATCCGATAGGGGCAGAAAGCAACTCCTTCCGGGTCACGGCCGTAGATCTCGTTGAATCTTGTCTCGCAGAGCATACCTTAGTCGATTATTTCCAAAAAGTCCGGGTGAATGTAACTGACCGCGACGACGGCGACGCCGCTGACGGCCACGATGAGCTTGCGGTCCTTCTTGATGCGCTTGATGTAGCCCTCGGCGCCCGCGTAGATGCCGCCCGTCACGCGCACGCGGTCGCCCGTGTGGTACTCAGGCGCGTCGGCGCCGAAGTACGTGGCGCCCCGCCCGGCCTCTGCCGAGGTGACGAGGATGAAGGAGCGCATCTCCTCGTCGCGGATCGCGCCGGGGACGTTGTTCCCGTCCGGGTCCTTGGCGGTGTAGTACATGAAGTCCTCGTTGTGGTCGCGCTTGAAAGCGACGAGCCACTCGGCGTTGCAGCGCACGAACATCAGCGAGGGGATGAGGGGCTCCTCGGTGTAGCTCAGGCGGCCGTGCTCGTGGGTCTCGACGGTGTGGACGGGGACGTAGCTCTCGATCCCGGCCGGCAGCAGGGACTTGAGATGGACGACCCGGTTGTAGAACACCTTGAGGGCGTACCAGCGGAGTCCGTCAGGAGAGGGTTCGATCAGATGTGGGTTGGGCACGGTGTGCGGAGGACATTTCTTTCACTCCCCGGCATGTGTGTAAAATGTGGTGCCGGGTAGGGTCCGGATTGGCGGGATCGGCCCGCACAGCAGTCGCGCTCCTATCCAAGAGCCGGTTCTGCAATCCTGTTGTATAAGTATTCTATCCAGAATACTATACAAACACAAATCTAGCAATATTTCAGCACACTACCAAAAATAAATCACAAACTCGCATCGCCGGCCTTCCCTCGCGGTAGGACAGAAACTTGTCATTCTGAGCGCAGCGAAGAATCTAGATCCTTCGGCAAGCCTCAGGATGACAGAAAAAACCCTCAGGATGACGAAAGAAACTACTGTACTAAGCCGACGACCTTGTTCCAATCCAACGTTTTGTAGTAGGAATTCATGGTCGGGCGGGAGGGGTCGGGGAGGTAGACGGACAGGCCGCAGCAACGCTCGAGACGGAGGTCGAAGAAGGTGTCGGTCTCGTAGTGGCAAGGGACCGCGGCAGCGAGGGCGGCGTCGAGCCGGGCGAGCTCGTCCGGCGAGGCGCCCAGCTGGGCCGCAAGGTCGCGCAGATCGTAGAAGAAAGTGAGCGGCGTGGTGGAGTAGAAATACCGCTGGACGCTGCGTGATAAAGTGTTATAATTCAGCGCACTGCGATGCGCCTCCACGATGTCGCGGAAAGCCTCCGCGAGCGGCTCCAACTGCTTGCAGTCGACCAGCGCGATCGTGCCGCCGCCGTTATCGACGTAGTAGTCGTAAAACTGCCGGCAATAGGTATGGAAATCAGGCTCGGCGTAGGCGAAAACATCCCACGAAAGAATGGAATATCCCATCCCGGCACGCCGGATCTCCGCCGGCGAAATAATCAGCTGGTCCGTGACGTCCCGGAGCTCCCAGGCGACCTCCACGCAGCCGGACAGGCAGACGTCCAGGATGAGGTAGTCAAGGTGGTACGGGATGGCCGCCGGGAGGTCGGGCAGCTCGATCCAGCGCTCCCCCGTCCCGACCCGCTGCTCGCCGATGGCAGAAAGCTGTTTGTTATTCTTATAATCCGGTGGCAGCCAGCCACTTCCGTGCGACGAGACAATCATCCCGTAGCGGCGCGCGGGGAACTCCTCGCGAATCTCGTTCATCACCCGACGGAGCGACTCCGCGGAGGCGCTGACGGTGATGTCGGGGTAGGTCCGGAGGGTGTCGCAGACGGGCTTGCCGTCCCGGCCGCGGTAGATGCGCATCAGCACCGGCGGGTTGGGGGTGTCGTAGTCGCCGGGCGAGGCGGGCGTGTGCAGGAAGGCCAGGATGGCCTTGTCGTTGCGCAGGGCCGGGAGCACGTCGCGCTGGAGGTCCTGGATGTTCTGGCGAAGGTTGGACTGGAGGTCGTTGTAGCCCATGCCGTAGTAGATCAGGACCTGGTCGAAAGTCCCCTCGAAGGGGCGGTCCAGGCCGTCGCAGGCCGCCAGGAGGACGGTCGCGAGCAGCAGCAGATATGTACGGATCCGGCGCATGAGTGCAAATATAGCGATTTTGCGGGAATCTTCTTATCTTTGTCTCTGTCTTAGAAATATAGGTTTATGAAAGGCATCGTGCTCGCCGGCGGCTCCGGCACCCGGCTCTACCCGATTACGAAAGGCGTCAGCAAGCAGCTGCTGCCTGTCTTCGACAAGCCGATGGTGTACTACCCCATCAGCGCGCTCATGCTTGCCGGCATCCGCGATATCCTGATTATCAGCACGCCGCAGGATTTGCCGGGCTTCCAGCGCCTGTTGGGCGACGGCTCTGACTATGGCGTTCGCTTCGAGTATGCGGAGCAGCCCTCGCCGGACGGTCTCGCGCAGGCGTTCATCATCGGAGAGAAATTTATCGGGAACGACTGCGCCTGCCTGGTGCTGGGCGACAATATCTTCTACGGCGCGGGCTTCAGCCAGCTGCTGCACGAGTCGGTCCGGACGGCCGAGCAGGACGGTAAAGCGACCGTCTTCGGCTACTGGGTGAACGACCCCGAGCGCTATGGTGTCGCCGAGTTTGACAAGAACGGTAACTGCCTCAGCATCGAGGAGAAACCTGCCAACCCCAAGTCCAACTATGCCGTGGTCGGCTTGTATTTCTACCCCAACAAAGTGGTGGATGTGGCGAAGCACATCAAGCCTTCCGCCCGCGGGGAGCTGGAGATCACGACCGTAAATCAGGAATTCCTCGCAGCCGGCGAGTTGAAGGTGCAGACCTTCGGCCGCGGCTTCGCCTGGCTGGACACCGGGACGCACGATTCGCTCGCGGAGGCTTCCATTTTCGTGGAGGTGATCGAGAAGCGTCAGGGCCTGAAGATTGCGTGTCTGGAGGACATCGCGTTTCGCCAGGGCTGGATCAGCGCGGAGCGGATGCGGGAGCTGGCGCAGCCCATGTTGAAGAATCAGTACGGGCAGTATCTGCTCAAGTGTATAGATGAACGTCGTTAGAACCTCATTATCAGGTGTTTTGATTTTGGAGCCGCGGGTGTTTGAGGATCCGCGGGGGTACTTTTTCGAGAGTTTTTCTCAGCGCGATTTCGATGCGCAGGTGGTGCCCGTGATCGGGCATCCGGTGAATTTCGTGCAGGACAACGAGTCGATGTCGTCCTACGGCGTGGTGCGCGGGCTGCATTTTCAGTTGCCGCCGTTTACGCAGGCGAAGTTGGTGCGCGTGGTGCGCGGGACGGTGCTGGACGTGGCGGTGGATCTGCGGCGCGGGTCGCCGACGTACGGGATGCATGAGGCGGTGGAGCTCAGCGGGGAGAATCATCGGCAAGTGTTTATTGATAAGGGCTTTGCGCATGGTTTCGCGGTACTGAGCGAGACGGCGGTGTTCCAGTATAAGTGTGATGAGTTTTATCATCCGGAGGCGGACAGCGGGATTCAGTTGCTTGACCCCGCGCTCGGCATCGATTGGCGCGTTCCTGTTGACAAGATGTTGCTGAGCGACAAGGACCGCAACCGTCCCACCCTCGCAGAAAAACCTATTGCTCTATGAACATTCTGGTCACTGGTGGTAACGGACAATTAGGAAACGAACTCCGGCTTGCTGCTTCCAACTGCTCAGCGGCAAATTATTTTTCGTGCAGTAGCTCGAAAAACCAATTTGCCACTTCGCACACAACGCCCTCGCACGACGCAGCAAGCCTGTCGTTCGTCTTCACAGATGTTGTCGAGGCCTCCGAGGAGTCTATTGCGATGCTGAAGAAGCTCGGCGGCGAGGGGGTTGACACTTCGACTACCCGCCTGGATATCACCGATTTGGAGGCGATCCGGGCGATCGTGCGGGAGCGTCAGATTGGTGCAATCGTCAATTGTGCGGCCTGGACGAATGTGGATGGGGCGGAGGATCCGGAGAGGTTTGATCTGGTGGAGAGGTTGAATGCCACCGCGCCTGAGAATTTGGCGAAGTCCATGAAGGAGGTCGGCGGGCTGCTGGTGCATATCAGTACGGATTATGTGTTCGGCACGGAGCCGTACAATACACCTTGCCGTGAGGATCAGACCGGGACGCCGACCGGGGTTTACGGGCTGACGAAGTTGCACGGCGAGCAGAAGATTATTGCTTCGGGCTGCAAGCATGTGATCATCCGGACGGCGTGGCTGTACAGTGAGTTCGGGAAGAATTTTGTCCGGACGATGTTGAATCTCACGGCCACGCGTCCGCAGTTGAAGGTGGTCTTCGACCAGACCGGCACGCCGACTTACGCCGGCGATTTGGCAAACGCTATCGTCACCATTCTGAAGGCCTGCGCGCCTGGGGTCCAGGGTTCGGCTCCACAACGCCCGCGCGCGGAATTGTCCGTCAGGCATGAGATCCCCGATCAGGTCGGGGATGACGGGACAAGCGGCATCTATCATTTTAGTAATGAGGGGGTTTGCAGCTGGTATGATTTCACGAAGGTGATCGCGAAGATGGCTGGGAATGCCGCCTGCGACATCCAGCCGTGCCACTCCTCCGAGTTCCCCAGCCCGGTGCGCCGCCCGGCCTACTCGGTCCTCGACAAGACGAAGATCAAGGAGACCTTCGGCCTCTCGATCCCCTACTGGACCGACTCTCTCCGCCGCTGCCTCTCCGCTCTGCTCTAACACAGAAATACTGTGAGCAGCAAACTACTATCTGTCAATTAGTTACTATTTTATACTCCCCCGAATTTTGGGGGAGTATATTTTTACATATTATTACCAATCAACTAGTTACAGCTCACAGCCAAAAGGAGGGCACCGATTAGCTCTTTTGCAACCGCCCGGTTCATCGTGGCAGCTCGGAGCAAAGCGACTGGGGGAAATGCAAAAGAGCCGGCAACCTCGCGGCTCGCCGACTCTTAGACGTGTACTAAAACCTAAACCTACAACATAGATGCAGGAGGTTTTAGGAACGTTGCATGAAAAACGAAAAATTATTTCTTCGCCTCAGCAACGGAGACTTTGCGGAACTCCTTCAGGTCCTTCATGAGCTCGAGGGCAGCCTTGCGGGCGCGAGCGCCGGCGGCCTTGTTACCCTTGTTCAGCTGGAGAGCGGCGTCCTTACCGAAGGCCTGGGCCTCTGCATAGATTTTTTCCAAAAGTGCTTTCATTGTACTATTAGTTTTATTGGTTTGTGAATGAATGTCTTGTGTTCTTGTGGTGCAAGATAGACAAAAAAAACAAAACCACAAAAATTTTTGCGGCGAAAAAGCGAAAATCGGTCTTTTACAGGCCTGATTTGGGCGTTTTTTGAGAATCGTCCGCCATTTTCGGCCGGACGTTGAGCTGGTTCATGGCCGGGCCGATGCCCACGAAAGCCCAGGTGCGGGCGCCCGCGACGATCTTCTTCGCCAGCTCGGGAATCTCCTTTTTCTGCTCGTCGGAGAAGTCGCTCAGCACGAAGTCGATCTGCTGCCCCTGGGCAAAGTCGTGGCCGACGCCGATGCGCAGGCGCGCCCACTGCTGGCTCTCCAGGAGCTCGGTGATGTTCTTCAGGCCGTTGTGGCCGCCGTCGGAGCCGGAGGCGCGAAGGCGCAATGTCCCGAAGGGGAGGTTGATGTCGTCGCAGATAATCAGAATGTGGTCCAGCTCGACGCCGAGCTTCTGCTGCCAGTAGCGGACGGCGTTGCCGGAGAGGTTCATGTAAGTGGAGGGCTTCAAAAGATGAAACTCGCGCCCTTTGTCGCGGACGAGCGTCATGTCGCCGTAGCGGCCGGGCTCGAAAACGACATTGGATGCCTGAGCCCAGGCATCCAATATCATAAAGCCGATGTTGTGTCTCGTGGCGGCGTATTCGGCACCGATGTTGCCGAGTCCGACGACCAGGTAAGACTTCTCTGACACGGCGGGGTCGGGTTTACTCCTCCGTAGCAGCCGCAGCAGTGACATTGCGCGTGGTCTTGACGCCGCAGATGATCGTGTCCTTGTCGGAGACGACGGCGACGTTCTTCAGCTGGATGTCGCCAGCCTTGATGCGCTTGTCGAGACCGAGGTCGGTGATGTCGACGGTGACCTCATCGGGGAGGTCCTTCATGGCGGCGCAGACCTTGATGCTGCGGGCGTTCTGGTAGAACTTACCACCCTGCTGCACACCCTTGGCGTGGCCGGCGATCACGAGGGGAACGCTGATGGCGATGGGTTTCTTCTCATCGACGGCGAGGAAGTCGACGTGGAGGCAGGCGTCCGTGACCGGGTGCCACTGCAGTTCGTGAAGAACGGCGGTCTGGGCCTTCTTGGCACCGTCGAGGACGAGGTCCACGATGTAGGACTTCGGGGTGTCGGTGAGGGCTTTGAGTTCTTTGGCGTTGACGGTGAAGAGGACGTTCTCCATGCCGAGGCCGTAGAGGTTGCAGGGGACGAGGCCTTCGCGGCGGAATGCCTTGATGACGGCTTTGTTGCCGACCTTGCGGGTCGTGCCTTTCAGTTCAAAATGTTGCATTACTTTAATTTAAAATGTGTTACTCAATCTAACGTAAAGCTAGATCCCATTGCACCAAAACCTTTTCGGTTTTCGAAATGCTCGGCAAAGGTAATCATTTTATTGATAACAACAAACATATTATATCGCCAGCCAGCCGAAGATACCCGTTCGCTCCTCGCTCCCGGGCATCTCCGCCTGGCTATGGCTATCCACGCTATCGCCGCAGCCGACCCGACGCACCCCCACGCACGGCCCCCGACAGCACAGGCCAACGTGCGCAGGCGCACGCAAACCCTACGCGCCGGCTGCGGCTTGGATATTTCCGGGATTGTGTGTATCTTCGGGTTATGTTTGCACTAACGCTAATAACCATCTTCAGGATGGTGGTGATCCCGGTGGAGTTTGAGGACCGGGGGTTCGCTGCCGGGCGGAGTGAGCAGGTGGCGATAGTGCAGGAGGCAGAGGCCTATTTCAACAGGCAATACGGGCAGCGGGCGTTCGAGTTCGCGCTGGGGCCGCATGTGAAGCTGGGGCACGAGGTGGCGTGGTACGGGGCGGATTATCCGGACCGGCGCGACGTGCGGCTGGGCGACGCGGTGCGGGAGGCCTGCACGGCGCTGCAGGGGCAGGCGGACTGGGCGCAGTATGACAGCGACGGGGACGGGGCGGTGGACAATGTGATGCTGCTGTTCGCGGGCCCGGGGCAGCATGAGAGCGGGGTGGCGGAGGATCTCTATCCGCAGCAGGGCCGGCTCTCGGCGGGCGGTGGCAATCCGCTGATTATCAAGAATATCAGGATCGATAAATACGCCGTGGCGCCGGAGGGACGGCTGGGCATCTTCTGCCATGAGTTCGGGCACGTGCTCGGGCTGCCCGACCTCTACGACACCGACGGCGAGCAGTCCGGCGGGACGGACCCCGGGCTCGGGGGGACGTCCGTGATGGACGAAGGCTGCCGGAAGGCGGTGCCGCCGGACTTCGGGGCCATCGAGTTCGAGCTGCTGGGCCTGGGGCGCTGCGACACGCTCTCGACGGGGGTGTACGAGCTGGCGCCGCTGCTCAGCGGGCGCCGGTATCTGAAGGCGCTGACCGACCGGAAGGACGAATTCTTCCTCTTCGAGGCGCGCGCGGACGGGCTGCACGTCTTCCACGTGGACCGGTCGGAGAATCCGGCCGGCTTCTCCCCCGGCCACGACGGGGAGCTCTCGGCGCGCGACCGCTGGGACTACGGCCTGGTGAACAACAACCCGGGGCACCCCTGCGCGCGGCCGGTGGTGGCGGGCGGGTACGAGCCCTTCGGCTCGGACACGCCGGCAGCTTTCCGCGCCTGGAGCGGCGCCGCCCCCGGGCTGGCCCTGACGGGCCTGCGCCCCGGCGGCGCCGAGCTGCACTTCTCCGTCCTGCGCCCCGTCACCCTGCTGGAACTCTCTGTCTATCAGGACGCCGCCGTGCTTCGCTGGAAGACCGACCCGGCCCTGCAGGCCGGAGGCATCTGCGTGTGCTGGTGCGCAGACGGCCTGGACGGGCTGCGGAGCCTCGAGCTGCCGCCCGACGCGGGCAGCTGCACGCTGGAAGGCCTGCGGCCGGGGACGTTGTACCGTTTCTCGGTCCAGCTGGTCGTCTCCGCGCGCGAGCGCTACAGCGCGGACGGCATCTTCTCCACGAAGGTGCAGCGCGGCGGGACCTTCCCTTATATTTACCTGAGCGGCGCGACGCGCAACGTGGACGGGAGCTTCCCGCCGGGCAGCCAGATCCCCCTGCGGGTGTTCAACGCCACGGAGGTGGAGGCGGTGGAGTGGACGCTGGACGGCGCCCCGATCGCCCCGGAGGCCGACGGGCGCTATACGCTGCGGCGGAGCGGCACGCTGCGCGCCAAGATCCACCACCTCGACGGCACGTCGGAGACGCTGTATAAAGAGATTGTCGTACAATGAGACGGCTGCCTGTCATATTGCTGCTGAGCCTCCTGGCCCTCACGGGCTGCCAGGACGAGCGGCAGCGCGCCGCGTTCTGCGAGAACGAGGGCGTGCGCCTGCTGGTGGGCGGCAGCATCGCCTTCAGCTACGAGCCGAACACCTGCCAGCTGGCCTTCAGCCGCGATCTGCGGGAGTTCCGCGCGTTCACCGACTCGATGTCGGACTTCTTCGTGGCCACGTTCTCGCGCGTGCCCACCACGCTGGGGCAGCGCCTCACGGCGAGCCTGACCTGGACTACGGAGCGCGAGGTGCTGACCAGAAAAAACCTCACCCTCGAGGTCGTACGACTCGAGGGTGATATGGTCTGGCTATGGAGCGACGCAGGCCGTATCGGCCTGACGGTGCGCATCTTAGAATGAGAGAGCAATCTGGATGAAGTCGTCCGCCTTGAGCGCGGCGCCGCCGATCAGGCCGCCGTCGATGTCGGGCTGGGCGAAGAGCTCCTTCGCGTTGGACGGCTTGCAGGAGCCGCCGTAGAGGATCGTGGTGTCGTCGGCGACGGCCTGGTTGAAGAGGCCGGCGAGGACTTTGCGGATGTGGGCGTGGATCTCCTCGGCCTGGGCAGGCGTGGCGGTCTCGCCGGTGCCGATGGCCCAGACGGGCTCGTAGGCGATGACGATCTTCTTCATGTCCTCAGCGGTGAAGTTCTTGAGGACGGCCTCGGTCTGGGAGGCGCAGATGGCGAGGTGCTTGCCGGCCTTGCGCTCGGCGAGGTTCTCGCCGACGCAGAGGATGACACCGAGACCCGCCTCGAGGGCGAGCTTCACTTTCTCGACGAGCTTCTCGTCGGTCTCGCCGTAGTACTGGCGACGCTCGGAGTGGCCGAGGATGGTCCACTGGCAGCCGACGGCCTTCAGCATGTCGACGGAGATTTCGCCGGTGTAGGCGCCCTTGGCGTGGTCGGCGCAGTTCTGGGCGGAGAGTTCCACCTTGGAGCCTTCGAGGGCCTTGCCGCAGCCGCAGAGGTGGGTGAAAGGCGGGGCGATGATGAGGCCGACACCGGCCGGAACTTCAGCGGCGCGGGCCGCCACAGCCTTCGCCAGTTCGATACCATCAGGTCTGGTCGTATTCATCTTCCAGTTGCCTGCAACGATTTTCTTTCTCATATTTGTTGATAAATTGATTTCGACCCGCAAATTTACTAAATTTGCAGACTTTTTAGTATGCAATCGATGAAGAATTTTGTAGAAGAGCTGAAATGGCGCGGCATGATCCAGGATATCATGCCGGGAACGGAAGAGAAATTGATGGAAGGCCCGCAGGCGGCGTACGTCGGGATTGACCCGACGGCGGACTCCCTGCACATCGGCCACCTGGTGAGCGTGATGATCCTGAAGCATTTCCAGAACTGCGGCCACAAGCCGTTCGCGCTGATCGGCGGCGCCACCGGCATGGTCGGCGACCCGTCGATGAAGAGCCAGGAGCGCAATCTCCTCGACGAGGAGACGCTCGCCCACAACGTGGCGGGCATCAAGGCGCAGCTGGCGCATTTCCTCGATTTCGACTCCGACGCCCCCAACAAGGCGGAGCTCGTGAACAACTACGACTGGATGAAGGACTACACCTTCATCAACTTCATCCGCGACATCGGCAAGCACATCACCGTCAATTATATGATGGCGAAGGACTCCGTGAAGAAGCGCCTTTCGCGCGATTCTTCCGAGGGTATGTCCTTTACTGAATTCAGCTACCAGCTGATGCAGGGCTATGATTTCTACTGGCTCTGGAAGAACCGCGGCTGCATCCTGCAGCTGGGCGGCTCCGACCAGTGGGGCAACATCACCACGGGCACGGAGCTCATCCGCCGCATGGACGGCGGCGAGGCCTTCGCGCTGACCTGCCCGCTGATCCGCAAGGCGGACGGCACGAAGTTCGGCAAGACCGAGAAGGGCAACGTCTGGCTTGATCCGGAGCGCACTTCCCCGTACCAGTTCTACCAGTTCTGGCTGAACGTCAGCGACGAGGACGCGGAGCGCTTCATCAAGATCTTCACGATGCTGGACCGTGCTACGATCGAGGCGGCGATCGCGGCGCACCGCGAGGCGCCCGAGCGCCGCGAGCTGCAGCGTCTGCTGGCCCGCGAGGTCACCGTCATGGTGCACGGGCAGGCGGAGTACGACAACGCCGTGCGGGCGTCGCAGATGCTCTTCGGCAAGTCCACTTCCGAGGACCTGCGCGCGCTGGACGAGCGGACCTTCCTGGCCGTCTTCGACGGCGTGCCGACCTTCGAGGTCCAGCGCAGCGAGCTGCCGCTCGGCATCCTCGACGCGCTGGCCGTCAATACGCAGATCTTCCCTTCGAAGGGCGAGGCGCGCAAGATGATTCAGCAGAACGGCTTCAGCCTCAACAAGGACAAGGTCACGGACATCAATTATCAGCTGTCCGAGGCCGATATCATCGACGGGAAGTACATCCTGGCGCAGAAGGGCAAGAAGGATTACTTTATCATCAAGGTAAATGGATAAACCAGCCAGTACCAGACAGTTGAAGGTCGCGCGCGAGGTGCAGCGCGATCTCTCCGAGATCATCCGGAACCGGGGCATGGCCGCCTTCGGCGGGGCGATGGTGACGGTGAGCGAGGTGCGCATCAGCCCGGACCTGAGCATCGCGAAGGCCTTCGTGAGCATTTTCCCCTCCGACCGCGCGCCGCAGGTGATGGCCCTCCTCGAGGAGGAGAAGCGCAGCCTTCGCGGCGAGCTGGGCCGCCGGGTCGGCTCCCAGCTGCGCATCGTGCCGGAGATCGATTTCCACCTGGACACGACCCTGGACTACGCGGAGCACATCGAGGAGCTCCTAAAGAAATAATTCTCCCCTATGCGGCCCGAGCTGTATATCGCGCGGCGGTACCTGGTGGCCCGGAAGTCGCTGGGCGTGATCCACGCGATTTCGACGCTGAGTGCCATCGGGATGGCCGTCGGCACGGCCGCACTCATTCTCATTCTCTCGGTCTATAACGGCTTTGACCGCGTCATCGAGCAGAGCCTCTCCGACCTGTCGCCGGACGTGCTCGTGACGCCCGCGACCGGGAAGTTCTTCGTCCCGTCCGGGCCGGCGTTCGACGCGCTGCTGGAGGATCCGCGCGTGGAGCAGATCTGCAGCGTGGTCGAGGAGCAGGTGTTCGTCGCCTACGGTGGACGGCAGCAGCTGGCCCGCGCGAAGGGCGTCGATGCGGTGTACGAGGCGGAGTCGCGGCTCGCGGACCACGTCGTGGAGGGCATCTTCGCGCTGCATGACGGGTCGCTGCCGCAGGCGGCAATCGGTGTCGCGCTGGCGCGTGAAATGGGGATTCGCCCCCATTTTGTCGATCCGCTTACCTTGTATTATCCGCGGCGGGGCGCACGTATCCCGCTGGCCGGGCCGGCGGCGGCCCTCGGCAGCGTGAAGCTCCACCCTGCCGCCCTGCTGAGCGTCAACGCCACCACCGACGAGGAACTGATCGTTGTCCCCATCGATCAGATGCAACATCTGCTGGGCTTGACCGACGAAGTCTCCGGGATCGAGCTGCGGCTGGCTTCGACTGCTGCCGGCCGGGGTTCCGGCTCCGCCAACCGGGCGGGGCAGAAGTTCCTGCGGGAACTGCAGGAGCTGTTAGGCCCGGACTTCTTGGTGCAAGATAGGGTCCAGCAGCAGCCGGCTCTGTACAAGATGATGCGCTACGAGAAGCTGGCTATCTATTTGATATTGTTGTTTGTAGTGATAATTATCGCGTCGAACATCTTCGGCTCCCTGTCGATGTTGTCCATCTCCAAGCGCGGCGACATGGAGACGCTGCGGGCCCTCGGCGCCAACGACCGCCTCGTTCGACGGATCTTTGTCTGGGAGGGTTGGCTGGTCTCCCTGATCGGGCTCGCCGCCGGGCTCCTCGTCGGCGTGGCACTCACCCTCGTGCAGCAGCACTTCGGCCTCGTCAAGATGCCCGGCGGCTTCTTCCTCCAGGCCTACCCCGTCGTCCTCCAGCCCGCCGACATCCTCTGGACCGCCCTCGGTGTCGCCGCCGTCGGCTTCGCAGTCTCCCTGCTCGCCGCCCCCCGCCCCTGCAGCACGCAACCCACCTCCAGCGCCACCTCCACCCTGCGCTAACCACCCTCCTACCCTCCCTCACGTTTCGCTGTGAGCTATAAGTAATTAATAGATAATTGCTTGCTGATTTATACTACCTCATTTTCAGGGGGAGTATAAAGTCATAAAATCCACATACCCAGCCACTTCCAGCTCACAACAAAAACGGGCACGCCATCATCCGACACCGAATTGTCGCGGGGTTGGGCGCTCACCGCCTCCCATTACGGTAGTCGGCGGCTCGCGCCGGGAGAGGTATGCTACTGGAGTAGGCAGGGCGAGTCTCTGTAATTAGGGGCACCCGCGCCTCGCATTACGAAGCTCGGCGCGTACAGGCTACGGGGCGTCGCTGAGCTCGTCGGAGCGGCTCGCGACGCCACGCCTGTTGCCTGGGTCCGTTCGGGTCGGAATCGTACCTAGAGGTTGCCGAGAAGCACATTTCTTCCTTTCCTGCCCGCTGGACCGGGCAGCAAGCGGGCGAGTCGGAGAGCCATCAGAGCTCTCCGAACCGCCCGCCTTGCAGACGCCGACCACCGTAATGGGAGGCGGCGGTGCCCCCAAGCACTACCAATTCAAATAGTTGGACGACCAGCACATTGATCACCCGCTGGAACCGCCGACTACCGTAATGGGAGGCGGCGACAGCCCAGACCAGGGAAACTACCACCTCTATCCCCTATCCGAGTGCGAGTAACGGTCTGAAAAATGTACCGCTACTTGCAAAAAAGGCCGATTTTGCAAGTTACGGTCGAAGAAGATTTGTACCGTTACTTGCGGTCTGCAGGGTATTCCGGGAGACAGCGAACGCCCCAACAACAATGGAATTCTGTGAGCTGGAAGTGGCTGTTGGTTAGGTGATTATAAATTTATACTCCCCCGGATTTTGGGGGAGTATAAATCGACAAATAATTATCAATCCATTATTTACAGCTCACAGCAAACGGAAGGGTCTGTGGGAGTTGGCTGGCAGAGGGACTAGAGCCCGGCGGCGGCGAGGGCCTGCTTGAGATCCTCGATGATGTCCCGGGGGTCCTCCAGGCCGATGCTCAGGCGCATGAGATCGGGGTCGATGCCGGCTTCGTGGAGCTGGGCGTCGGAGAGCTGGCGGTGGGTGTGAGAGGCCGGGTGCAGGATGCAGGTGTAGCAGTCGGCGACGTGGGTCTCGATGGTGACCAGCCGCAGGGAGTCCATGAAGCGGATCGCGGCGTCGCGGCCGCCCTTGAGGCCGAGCGCCATCACGCCGCAGGTGCCGTCAGGCATGTATTTCTGCGCGAGGGCGTAGTCGGGATCGGACGGGAGACCGGGGTACTGGATCCATTTCACGGACGGATGTCCGTGGAGGAATTCCGCGACCTGCCGGGCGCTCTCGCAGATGTGCTTCACGCGGACGGCGAGGGTCTGGATGCCGAGGTTCAAGTAGAAGGCGTTCTGCGGGCTCTGGATGGAACCGAGGTCGCGCATCAGCTGGCTGGTGGCCTTGGTGATGTAGGCCAGCTTGCCGAATTTCTTCGTATAGGTGAGGCCGTGGTAGGACTCGTCCGGGGTCGTCAGGCCGGGGAATTTCTCCGCGTGCGCCTCCCAGTCGAAGTTGCCGCTGTCGATGATGGCGCCGCCGACCGTGGTGCCGTGGCCGTCGAGGTACTTGGTGGTGGAGTGGGTGACGATGTCGGCGCCCCACTCGATCGGGCGGAGGTGCACCGGCGTCGGGAAGGTGTTGTCCACGATGAGGGGCACGCCGTGCTTGTGGGCGATGCGCGCCATGCGCTCGATGTCGAGCACGCGCACGCCGGGGTTGGTGAGCGTCTCGCCGAAGAGGAGCTTGGTGTTGGGCCGGAAGGCCGCCTCGATCTCCTCGTCGGAGGCGTTCTGGTCAATGAAGGTGACTTCGATGCCCATCTTCGGGAAGGTGACGCCGAAGAGGTTGTAGGTGCCGCCGTAGATGGCGGAGGTGGTGATCATGTGGTCGCCGGCCTCGCAGATGTTGAAGCAGGCGAAGAAGTTGGCCGCCTGGCCGGAGGAGGTCAGCATGCCCGCCACGCCGCCTTCGAGCGCCGCCAGACGCGCCGCTACCCGGTCGTTGGTCGGGTTCTGGAGGCGGGTGTAGAAGTAGCCGGACGCTTCGAGGTCGAAGAGGCGGCCCATCTCGTCGGAGGTGGTGTATTTGAAGGTCGTACTCTGGATGATCGGCATCTGCCGAGGTTCGCCGTTGGCGGGCTCATAGCCGGCCTGGACGCAGAGGGTGGAGGGGTGAAGCTTCTGTTTCATTTGCTAAATTACTAACCGTAAATGCAAAGATAAGCTTTTTTCGTAACTTTGCAGCGTATGGAAGAAGAGAAGAAATTATATCCGTTCAAGTTCTGCACGCTGCAGGACGACTATCCCTGGGGCAGCGAGGAATTCAAGCTCGCCGACCTGGGCTATCGCGATTCGCTGGTCCGCGAGGGCTGGCTGGCGGGCAACAGCCTCGCCGAGGTGATGGACACGTACCTCGACCGCGTGGTCGGGGATAATGTATATGAGTATTACGGCCGGCAGTTCCCGGTGTGCGTGCGGCATCTGCGCGTGCACGGCCGGATGCCGCTCCGGGTGCACCCGGACGACGAGACGGCCGCCCAGCGCTATGATTTCCTGGGGAAGGAAAAAGTGTGGTACGTGCTGCGCGCCGGGGCGGACGCCCGCCTGCTGGTGGGCTTCCGGCGCGACACCGACGCCGCGGAGGTGTACGCCAAGTGCCTGGATAACAGCATCGAAGAAGTATTAAACGCCGTGGCGCCGCACGCGGGGCAGTGCCTGCTCATCCCCGCGGGGACGCCGCACGCCGCCTGCGGCGATGTGGAGATTCTGGAGATCGGCGAGTCGTCGCCGATGGATTTCTGCCTGTGCGGCTGGGGCGAGGAGGTGCATCCGGACGAGTTCGACACGGCGCTGACGCTGGTGGATGCGCTGGATTGGATTGATTATAAGAGGTTCCGGGTCGAGCCCGGAATGACGCCGGGGGCTTCGGCGAACGACAGGAAGGGCGACGCGCCGGGGTCCGAGCGGCTGGTGGATCTGCCGCAGCTGCGGGTGGACCGCATCCCGCTGACCACCGCGCTGGAGATCCGCCGCGAGATCGGCCCGTTCCTGTTGTACAGCTGCATCAAGGGCGCCGCGGCGATCCGTCTCGTGCCCGGCGACGGGCAGCTCAGCAGCCCGAAGAAGCCGGCTGACTTCCAGAAAGAAATCGAGGAGAAACTGACGTTCCACCTGAAGGCCGGGGTTCGAGCTCGGTCCGACCGAACGGGACACCCTGCTGCTGGAGACGACGGTCGTCCGCAACGACGCCGATCCGTACATCAACCCCAACGCCGCCCCTACTCTCCCGGACGAAGAATAATCCTTCATCCCCCACCCCAACCGCCCCGACTCACCTGCCTGCTTGTGAGCGGTAAGTGGCTATGTATTAGGTTGTTACATAATTATACTCCCCCAGTTTTCGGGGGAGTATAATTGTATAATTCACTGTCTATTAATCAGTTACGGCTCACAGCAAAAAAACGAGATTCGCCGGTCGGAGCCGGCGAATGACGTTAACTGACTGTTGCTAACGAGGCTTGCCGTGCGTTGGCGTTGCGGAGGGCGGAGCAGAAATTGGTTTTTCGAGCAACTGCACGAAAAATAATTTCTGGCCGCCCGCGGGGGAAGGCAAGCCGGGAGGGCAGGGAGGGGCTGGGAGGAATTAGTCCATCGGGGAGAGGACGAAGGTGACGACGCCGGAGGTGGTGGAGCCCTTCAAGGCGGCCTCGATCTTCAGGATGCACTTGCCGTCGAGATAATCGATGGTGGCCTTGCCGTTCTCGACCTCCATGAGGCGGCTGCCGCTCTGCCAGGAGAAGTTGATGTTCGAGCCGCTGAAGCTGTACTCAGCGACGTCGGCCGTGCCGTCGGAATAGGCGAAGATGATCGAGTTGGTGCCGGTGATGGACACGGACTTCAGGCTGCCGGGAGGCAGGAGGCTGCCCTTGTGGCCATTGTCATTGAGGAACTTGGCCATCTCCTCGAAGTTGCAGCCCTTGAAGTCGGCGCTGGCCGGGGTGTGGAAGCCGTTGATGGTGACGCGGGTCCTGTCGATCGTCCAGCCGCGGTAGGCGACGTTGGTGCCGGTGGCGTGCATGAACTCCGCGGTGAGGGTCTCGATGAGGCCGCTGAGGTAACGGATGATCACGCCGGTCAGGCTGGCGCGGGTCACGGTGAGCTTGACCGTACCGAAACCGTCGAGGTCGTAGGTATCGCCGTTGACCTGGTAGCTGCCGGTAAGGAACTCCAGCTTGCCGTCCACCAGGGTACCGACCACGTAGAGACCGCTCTCGGTGAACTCGATGGACTCGAGGATGCCGACCTGGTCGGTAGCCTTGGTCACGGAGCTGGCGGCCGGGACGTAGCTGTTCATGATGAGCTTGCCGGCGTATGGAAGGAAGTGAGGATCTTTGAAGGAATTGTCGCCCCTGTCTTCCTTGCCACAGGAGACGAGAAGAGGGAGCAGGGCCACGAGGGCGAATAAAATCTTTTTCATATAGTCAGTTATTAGAAGAGCTTGACGTAAAGGTGGAAGGTGAGCGTGGGCCAGAAGAGCATGTACTTGCCGACCTCGTCGGTGACCTGGCGGATCTCGGAGAGCTGCTTCTCGGTGATCTGCACTTCCTGGATGCGGCCGGTAAGGCCTTCTCCCTTGGCCCAGACGGTGGGCTTGCCCTGGTACTGGGCACCGAGGTCGACGCTGAAGCTGACGGCCTTCTTCGGGATGGCGCGGCCGTAGCCGAGTCCGACGTAGGGCTTGACGGCGAAGGCGTGGGCGCCGATGCCGTTGGCGCAGAGCGAGAGCGGCAGTTCGCCGTTATTCGCTTTGACGAGATAGTCGTCCACGTCGATGCCGGCCGTGTTGTAGACGGCGGGCAGGCCCGTGAGCTTGGCGCTCACGAAACGGGAGGAGCCCAGGTAGGCGCCCACGGTGAAGTGGAAGCCGCTCTTGCCGGGGTAGATATTGAAAAGCAGGCGGCCTTCGTTCATGCCGAAGCCGAACTGAAGGGGTACGCTGACATTGGAGGACGTGGAGCTGCCGGGCTGGCTGGGGAGGCTGAGCGTGCCGGCTTTGACCTGGATCAGGCCGAGGCCGAGGCCGTAGCCGGCGATGAGGTCGACGTGGCTGCCGAGGGGCGCTGCGAGCTGGAGGCCGAGGCCGTCCGTGCCGCCGCCGATGCCGAGGGAAAGATGGTTGAACACCTGCGCGCCGGCGTGAACCGGCAGGATGAGGGCCGCCGCGACACAAAGGGAGATGAATTTCTTCATGGTTATTTTCCTTATAATTATGCGAGAGTCAAAGATAAGCATCTTTTTCGAGAATCGGGCTTTTTTGCTTATTTTTGTGGTATTATGAAAGGAGTGAACATCTTTTTGGCGGACGGCTTCGAGGATGTCGAGGCCCTCGCCACCAACGACGTGCTGCGCCGCGGGGGCGTGGCCACGCGGCTGGTCGCCCTGACGGACGACCCGCAAGTCGAATCCTCGCACGGGATCCTGGTCACGGCCGAGGCCTTCCTGCCCGAGCTGGACGCGAACCACGCCGGCACGACGGCGGAGGACGTGATGATTTTCCCGGGCGGCATGCCCGGGTCCAAGGCCCTCGCCGCCTGCTCGCCGCTCATCGCGCTGATGCGCGCGCACTATGCCGCGGGCGGCTCCGTGGCGGCGATCTGCGCTGCGCCAGGGCTGGTACTCAGCCAGCTGGAAGGCGTGTGGCAGGGGCAGCCGTTCACCTGTTTCGATGGATTCGAGGACGCGCTGATCGCGCTGGGCGGGGTGCATACGCCGCAGCCGGCCGTACGCGCCGGGCGCATCGTGACGGGCCGCTCCGCCGGCCATGCGGTCGCCTTCGCGCTGGAGATCCTGCGCGGCCTGAAGGGCGACGAGGTGGCCGCGAAGGTGCGGCACGCGATGTATCTGGACTAAAAAAGGCGCTCGGTTGAGCGCCTTTTTTAGTTATTCTCCGAAGTAGCGTTTCAGGAGCCCCTGGAAGCCGGCTCCGTGCCGGGCCTCGTCCTTGGCCATCTCGTGGACGGTGTCGTGGATGGCGTCGTAGCCCAGCTTCTTGGCGCGCGTGGCGATGGCGAGCTTGCCCTCGCAGGCGCCGCACTCGGCCTCCGCGCGCTTCTTGAGGTTGGTCTTGGTGTCCCAGACCACCTCGCCGAGGAGCTCGGCGAATTTGGCGGCGTGCTCGGCCTCTTCGAAGGCGTAACGCTTGAAGGCGTCAGCGATCTCCGGGTAGCCCTCGCGCTCCGCCTGGCGGCTCATCGCGAGGTACATGCCCACTTCGGAGCATTCGCCGTTGAAGTGATCGTGCAGGCCCTCCATGATCTCGGCGTCGTCGACGACGCCGTCGCCCAGGTGGTGCTCACAGGCCCACTGGAGACCTTCGCTCTTGACCTCAACGAATTTTTCGCCCTTGGCGTGGCACTGCGGGCACTCGGCAGGAGGATTCTCACCCTCATAGACATAGCCACATACGAGACATCTGAATTTCTTTTTCATGACGGATAACAGTTATTAGTTTCGGCGAAAGATACGAAACATTTTCCAATTTATGATTATCTTCGCAGATAGCAAAACAATTAATCTTTCGCACCATGAATATTTGGTTTTTCATGCTCGCCATCATGCTGGCTTCATTCATCGTCCAGCGCGTGCTGAGCAGCAAATTCGAGAAATACGGCAATATCCCCTCCCCACACGGGCTCACCGGCGCCGACGTGGCGCGCCTGATGCTGACGCAGAACGGCATCACGGACGTGACCGTGCAGTCGGTGGAGGGCAGGCTGACCGACCATTACAATCCGCAGGACAAGACCGTCAACCTCAGCGAAGGGGTGTACGGGAGCGCGTCGATCGCGGCCTGCGCCGTGGCGGCGCATGAGACCGGCCACGCCATCCAGCACGCCCGGGGCTACGCGCCGCTGAAGCTCCGCTCCGCCCTCGTGCCGGTGGTGTCGTTCGCGAACAATACCGTCCAGTGGGTCCTGCTGGCCGGGGTGCTGCTGATCAACGTCTTCCCGACGCTGTTGTGGATCGGCATCGGCCTGTTCGCGGCGACGACGTTCTTCAGCGTCGTGACGCTGCCGGTCGAGATCAACGCCAGCCAGCGCGCCGTGGCCTGGCTCGAGCAGTCGGGGGTCGTGGATGTGGACACGAAGCCGATGGCGGTGGACGCCCTGAAGTGGGCCGCCTACACCTACGTCATCGCCGCGCTCGGCTCCCTCGCCACGCTCTTCTACTATATTTCTTTGGCCAACAATCGTCGCTAGCAGACGGTCTGCAGGCTGCCTGCGCCTCGGCTTCCATCCTCGCTTCCCGCTGCCGCGGGAACCGGATTCGGCGCCACGAATCCTGCTGCGGCTGAGCTTTCGGCGTCGGGCACCTGCAAGACCGTCCGGGAATGAATATGGACAGTGTAAGAATCGATAAATATTTGTGGGCGATCCGGGTGTTCAAGACCCGGAGCGACGCCACGGAGGCCTGCAACGGCAACAAGGTGAAGCTGGCAGGCGTGAACGCAAAGCCGTCGAAGGCCGTCAAGCCCGGCGACGTGCTGGAGATCCGCAAGGGCTCGGCGCTGTTCAGCTATCGCGTGCTGAAGGTGACAGAGGCGCGGATGGGCGCGGCGCTCGTGCCCGAGTTCGCCGAGGACCTGACGCCCGAGAGCGAACGGGCGAAGCTCCACGCGCCGCGCGAGACCATCGTGCTGCAGCGCGACCGCGGCGCCGGACGGCCGACCAAGCGCGACCGGCGGCAGCTGGAAGGATTGTGGGAAGCGCTGGAAGAGGAATGAGATGCCCGATCAGGTCGGGCATGACGATATCAAGAAAGGCGCTCAGTCGAGCGCCTTTCCCAATTCATCAACGATTTCATACTGCAGGATGCTGTGGTCGGTCATCTCGACCAGCTCCAGCTTGCACTTGTACTTCCGTTTCCACTTGCGGAGGAAAGAATTCCAGCCGCGTGTCAGGTAAGCCCCGAGGATGGGGCTGACCCGGACGGTCATCGTCTTCTGTCCCTTCTCGGCGAGGTCGGCGATGTGTCGCTCGATCTCCTCGTCGATGACCACGGTCGAGGTGATGTGGCCCGTGCCGTGGCACAGGGGACATTTTTCGGTGGTGTTGATCTCCGTCACGGGGCGGATCCGCTGGCGCGTGAGCTGCATGAGCCCGAACTTGGTGAGGGGCAGCACGTTGTGCTTGGCCCGGTCACTCTCCATGAGATCCCGCATGTACTTGTAGAGGTCGTTGCGGTGCTCGGGCTTGGCCATGTCGATGAAGTCGACGATGACGATGCCGCCCATATCGCGGAGCCGCAACTGGCGGGCGATCTCCTCGGCGGCCAGCTTGTTGACCTCGAAGGTATTCTCCTCCTGGTCGGTGGTCTTGGCCCGGATGCCGCTGTTGACGTCGATCACGTTGAGCGCCTCGGTGGTCTCGATGACGAGATACGCACCCTGCTTCATCGGTACCACCTTGCCGAAGGAGCTCTTGATCTGGCGGGTCACTTCGAAATGGTCGAAGATGGGTTCCTTGCCTTCGTAGAGCTTGACGATCTTCTCCTGCTCGGGAGAGATCAGGGAGATGTACTTGCGCGTCTCTTCGTAGACGGTGCGGTCGTTCACCTGGATGTTCGCGAACGAATCGTTGAGCAGATCGCGCAGCACGGTGGTGGTCTTGGAGTACTCGGTGAAGAGGAGTTTCACCCCCTTGGATGCGGCCACTTTCTGCCAGGAGCCCTCCCATTTCTCGATCAGCAGGCGCAGCTCGGCCACCAGGACGGCAGCCGTCTTGCCCTCTGCAGCGGTGCGGATGATCGCGCCGTAGTTCTTGGGGAGGATGCTCTTGACGAGGGTCTCAAGTCTCTTTTTCTCCTCCTTGGAGGAGATTTTCTGGGAAACGCTCACCTTCTCGGCGAAGGGGAGCAGTACAACGTTGCGTCCTGCCAATGAAATCTCCGCAGTCAACCGGGATCCCTTGGTGGAGATCGGCTCCTTGGTAATCTGGCAGATGATCATCTGCCCGGGCTTGAGGTGATCCTCGATGCGGCCCTCCTTCGCGAGGGGACGGCCGATCTTCATGCTCGCATAGAGTTTGTCGAGCTCCCGGTTGGGATTGCTTTCGCGCACGAAGGTGTCGAAAGCGCTGAAGTACAGCCCCAGGTCGAGGTAGTGGATGAAAGCCTCTTTGCTGTCGCCGATGTCCACGAAGGCGGCATTCAGCGCAGGGAGGATCTTCTTGACCTTGCCAAGGAAGACGTCCCCTACCGAATAGCTCTGACCCTGGTTCGATTCTCGGTTCAGCTCTATCAGCCGGTGATTCTCCAGCAGAGCGATCCGGACCTCGGCGGGCGCTACGTCCACCACCAGGTCTTTTTCAGTCTTCGCGATTTCCATTGTTCGCAACTTATAAATCAAGAAAAAGCCCGCCGGATCTCCCGTCAGGCTTTCCTCGACTTATTATTTCTTCTTGTGGCGGTTCAGACGCAAGCGCTTCTTACGCTTGTGCGTCGCCATCTTATGTCTCTTATGCTTCTTTCCGTTAGGCATAGTAAATTATTTGGATTTGGGTTTGACGTTCTCCTTGACCGCAGCGGCGAAGGACTTGGCCGGCTTGAAGGCGGGAATGCAGTGAGCCGGAATCGTCATCGTGGTCTGGCGGGTGATATTGCGGGCGGCCTTCTGGGCGCGCTGCTTGTTGATGAAGGAGCCGAATCCACGCAGGTACACGTTGTTGTCCTTGATAAGAGAGGCCTTGATACTCTCCATGGTGGCCTCGACGACAGTCTGGACGGTCACCTTCTCGATGCCGGTGGCCTTGGCCACTTCATTCACGATTTCTGCTTTAGTCATTGTCTTGAATATTAAATTATTTAGTAACTAACCTCAACGTATTTTTGGGAGTGCAAAAATAGAGTTAATTTTTTATTATTCAAAATGATATTTGCAGTTTTTTGGACATGGCACGGAGATTGACTATATTCGCAGACGGTTCCAGAAAACCGACTTTACTGACATTTTGACAATATAGTATGAGACAAGATAAAGAATTCACCCTCCCCGCTGGCGCAGAAGTCAGCATCATTCCCGTTATGCAGGGAGAAGGCCTGCTGAAGATAGACGAGTCCGAACTCCCGGAGATCCTCCCGGTGCTCGCGCTCCGCAACGCGGTGCTCTTCCCGGGCGCCGTGTTTCCGATCACGATCGGACGCGAGAAGTCCGTCCGCCTGATCCAGGACGCCGAGAAGGAAGGTTTCTTCATCGGCGCCGTGCCGCAGAACGACGTGATGGTGGAAGAGCCGCAGGAGGAAGACCTGAGCCACTACGGCTCGGTGTGCAAGGTCCTGAAGACCCTCGAGATGCCGGACGGCACGATCACGGCCATCCTCCAGGCGTTCAAGCGCCTGGCGATGGACGCCGTGCTCGGCTACGAACCTTATATCACCGCACGCGTGCACTACCTCCCTGACATCTTGACGGAGGACCAGCACAGCACGGACATCAAGGCGATCGCCGAGTCCCTGAAGGACAAGGCGATCCACCTGCTGCGCGCGAGCAACATCGGCACGCGCGAGACCATCGGCGCGCTGAAGGCGATCGACGATTTCAAGTTCCTCGTGAACTTCATCGCTACCACCATCGAGGTGGAGAACTTCGAGTCGAAGATCCAGCTGCTGGAGTACGACGACGTCCGCGTGCGCGGCCTCAAGCTGCTCTCCGTGCTGGACTCCCAGGTGGAGCTGATGAAGATCAAGCAGGAGATCAACCAGAAGGTCAAGAGCGAGATCGACCAGCAGCAGCGCGAGTACTACCTCAACAACCAGCTCCGGACCATCCAGGAGGAGCTGGGCATGGACGACGCCGAGGAGTTCGACAAGTTCCGCGAGCGCGCCGCCAAGAAGAAATGGCCCAAGGAGATCGGCGAGGCCTTCAACAAGGAGCTTGCCAAGCTCGAGAAATACAACCCGTCCTCGCCGGACTACAGCGTCCAGTACAACTACCTGGAGTTCATGCTCGACCTCCCCTGGGGCGAAATGAGCCAGGACAACCTGGACCTCAAACATGCCCAGAAGGTCCTCGACGGGGACCACTACGGGCTGGACACGGTCAAGGACCGCATCATCGAGTACCTCGCGGTGCTCAAGCTGAAGGGGAACATGAAGTCCCCCATCCTCTGCCTCTACGGCCCTCCGGGCGTGGGCAAGACCTCGCTGGGCAAGTCCATCGCCAAGGCGCTCGGGCGCAAGTACGTGCGTATCGCCCTGGGCGGCATGCATGACGAAGCCGAGCTGCGCGGCCACCGCAAGACCTACGTGGGCGCCCTCCCGGGCCGTATCCTGAACGGCATCGCCCGGGCCGGCACCTCCAACCCGGTGATCGTGCTGGACGAAGTGGACAAGCTGGCGGCCGACTTCAAGGGCGACCCGTCCTCCGCACTGCTGGAGGCGCTCGACCCCGAGCAGAACGCCACCTTCCACGATAATTATCTGGACCAGGACTACGACCTGAGCAACGTCCTCTTCATCACCACGGCCAACAGCACCGCCCCCATCCAGTCGGCCCTGCTGGACCGCATGGAGCTCATCAACGTGACGGGCTACCTCGCCGAGGAGAAGATGGAGATCGCCAAGAAGTTCCTCGTGCCCAAGCAGCTGGAGGAGCACGGCATCAAGAAGGACGCGCTCAAGATCGACCGCGCGGCCCTCGCTGCCATCATCGACGAGTACACCCACGAGTCGGGCGTGCGCGGCCTGGAGAAGCAGATCGCGAAGATTGCCCGCGTGACCGCGAAGAAGATCGCGATGGAGCAGGAGTACCCCTCCGTCATCAAGAAGGAGCACCTGAAGGAGTACCTCGGCCTGCCGACCAACTTCCACGACCTGCAGAAGGGCAACGAAGCCCCGGGCGTGGTCACGGGCCTCGCCTGGACCCAGATGGGCGGCGAGATCCTCTTCGTGGAGAGTTCGGTGAGCGGCGGCAAGGGCGTGATGACCATGACCGGCAACCTGGGCGACGTGATGAAGGAGTCGGCGACCATCGCCTACCAGTACATCAAGGCGCATCCGGAGATGGCCAAGATGGACGCCAAGACCTTCGGGGAGAAGGACCTGCACGTGCACGTGCCCGAGGGCGCGACACCGAAGGACGGCCCCTCGGCCGGTATCACGATGGTGAGCTCGATGGTGTCCGCGCTGCGCGGAGAGAAAATCAAGCACGGCATCGCGATGACGGGCGAGATGACCCTGCGCGGCCGCGTGCTGCCGGTGGGCGGCATCAAGGAGAAGATCCTGGCGGCCAAGCGCGCCGGCGTCCACACGATCGTGATCTCGGAGGACAACCGCAAGGACATCGAAGACATCAAGGAGATCTACATCCGCGGCCTGGAGTTCCACTACGTCAAGACCATCCAGGACGTCATCGACTTCATCTTCTAGTCGGGCGGAGTCACCAAACCTTTATTGCCAGGGGCAAAACGATATGTTTTCGCCCCTGGCAACTGTTTTTTTCGGTCACCAGGGGCGCCGGAGGGGTGTTTTGCCCCTGGCGACTGGATTTTCCGGTCACCAGGGGCGGGAAGGGGCCTCAGCGCCCCTGGCGTATTTCTTTAGAACAACTTCGGATGGCTCTCCTCGAGCCCTTCCAGGACGCGCTCCATCACCGCCTGGCGGATCAGCGCGGAGCGCGAGCCGACCTTGAAGCGCTTGCAATACGTGTCGATGGCCGCGAGCTCCTGCTCGTTGAAAAGCACGGACTTGCGGTGGATGCGGCGTAGCGAGGCGCGCTGCTTGTCGAGGTAGGCGGGATCGACGCCGGCGAATTTCTTGCTACTCTTCTTTTTCCTGGCCATAGAGCATGTTGATGTATTGGATGATTTCCTGCAGGCTGTCCATCTCCAGGCGCCGCCCGAGGATCTCTCCTTCCCAGACCACGAAGATCTTGGGCGTGGAGAAGACGCCGTAGTCGAGCAGCAGGGTGGTCTCCGACTCCGGGTCCCAGAGGTGGATCATCTTGACCTTCTTATTCTTGGTTTTCAGCGACTTGCGGAAGGCCTTGAAGGCCCGCTTGTCGGCGTCCACGTCGATGGCGTAGAAGTTCATCGGGAACTCCACCTTGTCGAGCACGGAGGGCAGCGCGATGGCCTCCAGGCGGCATTTCGAGCACTCCGGCGAGTAGAACATCAGCACGCAGGCGCGGTCGTCCACCGGGATGGTGCGGCGGCCGCCGCAGGGCGTGCGCAGGGTCAGCTTCGGCGCGCGCATGCCGATCAGGGTGCTGCGGTGCTCGAGCGAGAAGCGCTCCGCTTCGAAGAGCTCGAACTCGCTGCGCGGCTGGACCTTGCCCGTGGCGATCCACTCGTCGTAGAGGTGGACGGCCACGGCTTCCTCGCCCATCACGCGGCTGTAGCGGTAGTGGTCGAAGACAGTGAGCGCCACGTGCTGGCGCATCAGCGAGTCGGTGCAGGAAGCGATCAGGTTGTCGAATTCGGCATTCTTCGTCTCGATATCGTCGTAGAGCAGCGCGCCGTAGAACTGCGTCAGCAGGCTGTCCAGCGGGGCGTAGCGGGCCGCCTCCAGCGAGTCGGCGGGGGCTTGCGCACGGGCGGTCAGGCCGCAGAGCAGGGCGAGCAGCAGGACGAATCTTCTCATAAGGCTTCGGGCAGGACGACCCCTTCGGGCAAGAACTGACTGGTGTCGCCGTGGTGGCGGAGAAGGTCGCGCACGGCGGAAGAGGAGATGTGGGCGAATTCCTGCGCCGTCGGGATGATGATGGTCTCGATCTCGGGGGCGAGGCGGCGGTTGGCGTCCGCGATGGCCTTCTCGTTGTCGAAGTCCATCATGTTGCGGATGCCCCGCACGATATGGCGGATGCCGAGCTGGCGGCAGATGTCGATGGTCAGGCAGTCGTACGAGATGATGCGCACGCGCTCGCCCAGCGGGGCCGTGGCCTGGCGGATAATGTCGATCTTCTGCTCGTTGGTGAAGAAGCCGCGCTTGTCCTGGTTGATACCGACGGCGACGACGACTTCGTCGAACATCGTCAGCGCACGGCCGAGGATATTGAGATGGCCCGCAGTGAACGGGTCGAAAGATCCCGGGAAGAGAGCTATTGTTTTCATAACAAACAAATATAGGGAAAAATTGCGTATATTTGGAGTATGACCGTAAAAATCGAAGCCTCCTGGCGCGAAGCGCTCCAGCACGAATTTGACCAGCCCTATTTCGCCGCCCTGGCGCAGCAGCTGCATGCCGAGAAGGCGGCGGGGCGCACCATTTTCCCGCCGGGCGGGGAGATCTTCCGGGCCTTCGACCTCTGCCCGCTGGACCGGACCCAGGTCGTGATCCTGGGGCAGGACCCCTACCACGGCTACGGCCAGGCCATGGGCCTGTGTTTCAGCGTGCCGCAGGGCGTGCCGGCGCCGCCTTCGCTCAAGAACATCTTCAAGGAAATCGAGTCCGACCTCGGCGTGCAGATGTCCGGCAGCCCGGACCTGACGCCCTGGGCGCGGCAGGGCGTGCTGCTGCTCAACGCCGTGCTGACGGTGCGGGCGGGCGAGCCCACCTCGCACGGCGGCATCGGCTGGCAGACCTTCACCGACGCGGTCATCCGCACCGTCTCCGAGCGGCGCGAGGGGGTCGTCTTCCTGCTCTGGGGCAACTACGCCCGCGGGAAGGCGCCGCTTATCGACACTTCGCGCCACCTCGTGCTCGAGGCGGCGCACCCTTCGCCCCTCGCCCGCGGCGCCTTCTTCGGCTGCCGGCACTTCTCCCGCTGCAACGACTACCTCATCGCCCACGGCCAGGCGCCGATCGACTGGAAGCTCTAAACGGGGATTCTGCAGGGGCGCTGGGGCCCCTTTCCGCCCCTGGTGACCGGGAAAAATGGTCGCCAGGGGCAAAAAACCCCTCCAGCGCCCCTCGCAACCGGAAAAATGAGTTGCCAGGGGCGAAAACACATCGTTTTGCCCCTGGCAGCGTGTTATTTCCCCAGGAGCAAACGAATATCGCTTTCGGGGACTCTCAGCATGCGATGAATCTGCTGGGAACTGGCTTTATATTCATAGTACATCGTTTTGGCCAGTGCTTTCTTGCACTCCGGAGGAAGGGTGTCCAGGCGAGAAGATCCATATTTGTCTTTGCTGATTTGACGGACAATGGTAAACAGCTCGTCATCAGTGCAGAAGAATTGATCCCCCAGCAGTTTGGCTATGTCCTGATACCCTTCGACGCTTCGGGATACCAGCGAGAAATAGTGCCGCGCATTCCGGAACAATCCTTCTCCCAGTTCCAAATCACAGAAGCTGGCAGGAGAAATATACCCATCCACAAGTGCATGTCTTTCAGGATATTCAATGGAATTGCTCCGGAACAGATGCCGTTTCTCGTCGTAGGTCAGATCGCGGTAGTACCTGTCGTTCCGCCGTTTGGCGTCAGGATTGAAATAAAAACGGTTGGCGCCCCAAGGGTAGGAGAACGGAGTATGTTCCGGATGGACGAGATAGCCGTTCCTGTTCACATACGCGATGGAGTTCCGCAGGAAGGCCAGATCCCCGATCGGAATGATATTGGCCTGAAAATCATCCAGATTCCGAACCCGTCCGGTTGAATGGTAATAACGGTACAGCCGCTTCCGGATTTGCCCGAACCCATCCTTCAAGCTGCTGGCAGCCCCCTCCGCAACAATATGTATATGGGATCCCATCACCTCGAAGGTAATGATTCGGACGCCCGGAGTCAGATGCGCTACCAGCGCGATCAGATTCATGGAAAAACAAAAATCCTCTTCTGATTCAAATAGAATCAGCGTGTCATCTCCCGGAGTACACAGGTGGAAGAAGGGACCTCGGGAGAGAAAGAGTTCTTCACATTGCCGCTCCCGTTCCCCGAACGAAGGCGGACGATTCAGTTTAGTGTCGTTCATGTGGGCAATAATACGGATTCTCAGTCGTTTTATTTCCCGATTAATCGTTTAATTTTGAATTAGATACTTCTCATTCTGATAATGAGCGCTTTGTCGATTCTGTGTCGCGATAAAAAACGTACGTTTAACGCGGAATCGAGCGGAGAATAGGATGATTTGAGCAGTGCCAGGGGCGCTGAGACCCCTTTCCGCCCCTCGCAATCGGAAAAATGAGTCGCCGGGGGCGAAACACCCCTCCAGCGCCCCTCGCAACCGGAAAAATGAGTTGCCAGGGGCAAAACACCCCTCCAGCGCCCCTCGCAAGCGGGAAAATGAGTTACCGGCGGCGAACAACGGATGGCTTGCCGTGCGGGGGCGTTGTGGAGGTAGGCCTGTTCTAAGATTGCTTCGCGGGCACGAAGAGGCGGACGAGGAGCAGTGCGGCGAGAATCAGGAAAACCAGCGTACAGACGCGGCCGGCGATGTCGCCGTGCTTCACGAAGAGCGTCTGCTCCGAGGAGAGGTTGACCGTGCCGGACAGCGTCTCGCGGGTCCACCAGTCGGAGGTCTCGAGGATCTCGCCGCGCTGGTCGATGAAGGCGGAGATGCCCGTGTTGCCGCAGCGGGCGATGTCGCGCCGCAGCTCGATGGCGCGCAGCGCGGCGTAGCTGAGGTGCTGACGGTAGCCGGGGGTATTGCCCCACCAGGCGTCGTTGGTGATGACGGTCAGGGCACGGGCCCCGGCGCGCACGTATTGCGCGCAGTATTCTCCATAGACGGATTCATAGCAGACGGCGCAACCGAGGGGCACGCGCTGCGGGCCGAAGTGCAGCAGCGACACGCCGTCCTGTCCAACGCAGCGGCCCATCAGGCCACCGACGTTCATCCGGGCGGAGAGCCAGTTGTCCAACGGGACGAAAATCCGGGGGTAAGGGGTCAGCTCCGTGCCGACCACCAGCTTGCTCTTGTGATAGACCTCGACCGGGCCCTCCGGCCGGGCCATGAGGGCGCTGTTGTGCGAGACGATCCAGCCCCCGCCGTACGGCCGGGCGAGCAGGGTCGGCGCCGCGTGGGTGTCGTAGATGTCGTAGGTGCTGGCGCCGAAGAGCATCTCCGCGCCGGGGTGCTCCGTCAGGAAGGCGCGGACGCGCTGCAGGGTGGCGGACTGCTCCGGCTCGTTCAGGATGACGTCGCCGGTGAAGGTTTCGGGCGCGAGCAGGAGCACGGGCTTGTCCGTGCGGTGCGCGAGCAGTTCGTCGAACTGTCCCAGCAGGATGTCGGTCTGCTGGGCCTGCGTGAGGGATTGGAATTTCTCGTAAGGGTCGAAGTTGGGCTGGCCGATGATCACGTCCAGCGTGGCCTCGGAGCGCTCCTCATACGCATCCCAGATCAGCTTGGAGGCCACCACCGGACCGGCAACGACCAGAACGATGCCAATCGAGGCACAGGCGCGGGCGAGGCCGTTCCAGCGCTGCCAGAGCCCGTCGGAGACGGCCACGAGCAGGCCGTAGATGCCGAGGTTCGCCACCCAGACCCAGAGCGAGCCGCCGAGCATGCCGGTGTACTCGTACCACTGGACCGTGCGCGTGCTGCGCGCGAAAGCACCGCCGAGCGTGAGCCAGGGCCAGGAGATGTCCACGTCGAAGTAGTGCCGCTCCCAGGCGATCCACATGGCCGCGAGGAAGATGTAGGGCAGCGCGCCGCCCATCTTCTTCTTCGCCAGGCGGAAGAGGAGCCAGACCGCGAGCATCTGCACGGCGTTGCCGAAAATGGCGAACAGGCCGCCGCCCACCGTGGCGTTGCACACCCAGAAGGTCGTGGCGGCGTTCCACGCCACGAAGGTGAAGGCGGGCCAGATCCAGCGGGCGCGGAGACGGAGCTGGTCCGAGACGGCGTCCGCGATCAGCAGCGGCACGAAGGCGACCAGCGCCAGCGCGCCGGTGTGGGGTACCAGCCAGGGAAGGCTCAGCAGGAGCGCGGACAGCGCCGAGAGCAGCCAGAGGAGGGCTTGCGTTTTTCTCATTCTTCAGGCATCTGACCGCAGTATTTGCGCCATTTGTCCAGGAGGGCGGTCATATCCTCGGGGAGGTCGGAATCGAATTGCAGCCAGGCGCCGGTGCGCGGGTGCGCGAAGCCCAGCGTGCGGGCGTGGAGCGCCTGCCGGGGGCAGAGCGCGAAGCAGTTCTGGATGAACTGGCGGTACTTGGCGTAGATGGTCCCCTTGCGGATCTCCGCGCCGCCGTAGCGTTCGTCGTTGAAGATGGGATGGCCCAGCTGGGCCATGTGGACGCGGATCTGGTGCGTGCGGCCCGTCTCGAGCTTGCACTCGACCAGGGTCACGAAACCGAAGCGCTCCAGCACCCTCCAGTGCGTGACGGCGCGCTTGCCGTGCTCCTCGTCCTCGACGGAGCGGAAGCGCAGGCGGTCCGACGGGTCGCGGCCGATGAAGCTCTCGACCGTGCCCTCATCCTCGGGCATGTCGCCCCAGACGATGGCGTTGTAGCGGCGCTCGATGCTGTGGTCGAAGAACTGCTTGGCGAGCTTGAGCTGCGCCTCGTCGTTCTTCGCCACGGCCAGCAGGCCGCTAGTGTCCTTGTCGATGCGGTGCACCAGGATGCCCATGCGCTCGTCGAGTGCGTCGGCGTCCTGGCTGATGCCCAGGTGGTGCGCCAGGGCGTTGATGAGCGTGCCCTCGTAGTGGCCGTGGCCGGGATGGACCACCATGCCGGCGGGCTTGTTGACCACGAGCACGTCGTCGTCCTCGTGGACGATGTTCAAAGGGATTTCCTGCGGGATGATCTCCAGCCCGCGGCGCCGGTAGGGCATCACGAAGCGGATCACGTCGCCGGGCCGGACGATGTAGTTGGCCTTGACGGGCGTCTCCCCCACCCGCACGTAGCCTTCCTTGAAGGCCTGCTGGATGCGGTTGCGGGAAGTGTCCTCGAGGTGGGTGGACATGTATTTGTCGATCCGCACGGGCGCCTGCCCCGGATCCACTTCCAGGCGGAAGTGCTCGAACATCTCCTGCGGCTCCTGCGGCGTCATTTCTTCGCGGCGGGGACTTTGGCGGGATCGGTCGTCAGGGAGAGCGTGACCTCGGTGCCCATGCGCACCTTCTCGGAGGCGGCCGGACGCTGCTGGTACACGAAGGCGCTGACGGAGTCGGCGTAGGTCCTGACGGTCTCGTCGAAGCGGAGCTTGCCCACGTTGAGCGAGCTCTCGAGGGTCTGGTCCACGGCGGGCAGGTACTGCTTGCCGATGAGCTTGGGGACGTAGGTCATGTTGTCGCTGGGGTTCAGGCCCAGGACGAGGTTGATCGTGGTGCCGCTGGCGAGGACCGTGCCCGGCTTGATGTCCACGCCGCCGCGCTGCTGGTGCAGCACGCTGTTGGTGGCGATGTCGCGGGTGTAGATCAGGCGGCCGAGCGTGAGGCCGTGGCGGGCCAGCTCGGCCTTGGCCTGGCGCATGGAATAGCCCACCAGGGAGGGCATTTCGACCTCTTTCGGCACCAGGGTGTTGGTGGTCAGGCGCACGCGGCGGCCGCGCTTGACGTGGGCGCCGGGCTCAGGGGTCTGCAGATAGACGACGCCCGGCTTGAGGCGCTTGACATAGACGGAGTCGGCGAGGATCACGCGCACGCCCCGGTCGGATGCGACCTTGCGGGCCTCGGACCAGGTCAGGTTCGTGAAGTCGGGGACCTCGATCTCCTTGCCGTGCTGGGTGCCGAGGCTCAGAAAAATGCTCACCAGCGTGACGAACACCAGGACGGCGGCCACGGCCAGGATGAGATTCCGGACAATCCAATTGTCCCAAATTTGCTTGATAGTCATATCTTTAGCTTCCTATTATCATCATTGCGCCGCGGGCCACCAGGAACACGGCGAAAACGCACACCACGACGCCGGCGACGAGGTTCATCATCCGAAGCGCCTGCATGTCGAGGCGCAGGTAGCGGGACAGCACCCAGGTGACCACGCACCAGTAGATGCACTCCCCCAGCCCCACGCAGGGGGCGAAGAGCACTCCGGCCGAGCCGAGGCCGAACAGCGCCATCAGCGCCATCATCACACCGATGGCGAGCGGGTTGGAGAGCGTCGTGCCGACGCCCTGCCAGTAGCAGGTCCAGGGGTTCATGCGCCCGCCGCCGTCCTCGCGGGTCACCGCCACACGGCGGCGAAGCATCCCGACGCCGATCAGGCCGACCAGCAGGCCGCCGATGAGCATGATCCAGCGGGCGTTCCCCTCGATGAAATCCTTCAGCATCTGCACGGCCATCAGGCCGATGGCGGCGTAGAGCATGTCCACCGTGGCAGCGCCCATGCCCACCATCCAGCCGCAGCGGCGGCCGTAGCACGTCGTGCGCTGGATCACCATCACGAGGATGGGACCGATGGGGATGGCGGCGATCACGCCGACCAGCAGGGCTTTGAAGACCGAAAGGACCATATAACTCACAAAGATAGTCAAAAAATCAGAGATTCCGGGTCAAGCCCGGAATGACTATGGGAGAAACAAAAAGCAGCCTGCGGGAAGCAGACTGCTTTTCGAATATCAGAGCGTTGGCGATTATCTCATCGGGGGCATGCCGCCACCCATCATACCGCCGCCCATGCCGCCACGCATGCCGCCGCCCATGCCGCGGCCCATGCCACCTCGCATGCCGCCGCCACGGCGACCGCCGACGGTGCCGAAGTTGTAGGACAGGGAGACGATGATGTAGCGTCCGAGCGTGTTGCTGACGGACTCGACGTGCTGGGAAGCCTGATCCGTGACCCGGAGGGCGCGGGACTGGCCGAGGAGGTCAGCCACGTAGAGGGAGACATTAACGGGACCGAAGGACTTGGCCACGGTCATGTTGATGATGCACTGCGGATCCACCGGCGTGGTGTAGCCGTTGTACCAGCGGTAGTTGGCGTTGGCCGTCACGGAGATGCCGGTCAGCAGCCAGTTCCAGGTGAACTCGGCGGTAGCCGCGTTGCTCCAGGTCTGGGAGTTGCGGGAAGCCTTGGTGGACTGCGCCGCAGCGTCGCCCTTCTGGGTGTACCAGGTCTGGTTCATGTTGGTGCTGGCACCGATCGTGGCCTGGAACTGCACGCCACGGTAGGTGATGCGCAGACGCTCGTTGAGGCTGAGGTTGTCGGTGTAGTTCTCCACGATGTGGGCCTTGTAGTAGGCCGGGTCGTTGAACTGGTCGATGAACCAGTTCATGAAGGCGTAGAAGCCGTCGGTCTGGTACTTGCTCATATCCACGCCCACGCCTTCGTAGGCGAAGGACTGACGCCAGTTCAGGCCCGTGTTGTTGTTGAGGGAGAAGATACCCTTCTTGTCCAGCGGGACGTTGTTGAAGAGGTTCATGCCGGCGTTGCCCGTGGTCGGGGAGTTGAACGGAATCGTGTACTGACCGCCGTTGTTGCCCGTGATCACCACGTTGGAAATCTGGTTCTGCGTGAAGCCGCCGTTGAAGCGGACGTTGAAGGACGAGAAGTTCGCGCGGTTGCTGTAGCGATACTCACCGTTGATGTTGTGGGTGAAGTACGGGGTCAGCGTCGGGTTACCGAAGGTGACGCGCAGCGGGTTGGTGTTGTCCGGCACCGGCATCAACTGCTGGGTGGACGGCTGGCTGGACTGACCGCGGTAGAAGAAGCGCAGGTTGGAATCGTCGTTCAGGTCGAAGGTCATCATGACGGTCGGAGAGAAGTTCCAACGGTTGTCCTCATACTCCTGCAGCTTGTTGGTCTTGGAGGCGGCGTCGTAAACCGTGGTCCCGTTGTAGGTGTACTGCGGCATCGCGGTGAAACCGGCCTGGAGATGCATCCGGTCATCCTGGTAGAGGACGTTGGCACCGATCTCGTGGCGACGGTTCAGGTTCGTGATCTGGTTGGAGTACATGGCATCGAGCACACCGCCCTTCAGCAGGTCGTAGGTGTTCTTCTCGGAGATGGACTTGCTCCAGTTGAAGGAGTAGTTCGCTTCGATATAGAAGTAGTTGCCGAGCGGCTCGGTGTACGTGGCACGCGTGTTGACCGAGTAGCTCTGCTGGTCCTGCTTCGCGTTCTGGTACACCTCGTTGGGGGCTGCACCCACAAATCCGTAGTACACGGTGCTGTTGTGGTTCAACGCGTCCATCTTGTTGTCGGACAGGTTGAAGTTGGTGTTCACCGTGAGGGTACGGCCCGGGAGGCCGAGACGCTGGCGGAAGAGCAGGAAGCCGCTGGTGCTGATGTTCTTGTTGTCACCGCTGTTGTCGGTGGTGGCGGAGTTGACCTTCGCGTAGTCGCCGGTGAGGGCCTTGTCCTGGTAGGTCGTGCTCTCGCTCTTCTGCGAGTAGTTGCCGGTACCGAAGCGGACGCGCGGCTCGAAGACGATGGACGTATTGTCCGAGAACTTGTGCTCCAGACGGAGGCCGAAGTTGTGGCCGTCGTTGTTGTTGATGTTGTTGCTGTAGCTGTCCACCATCTGGTTCATACCGGAGAGGTAGTTGATGGTCGAGGACGTCTGCTCGGAGATGCTGTTGCTCTTGTTGAAGTTGTAGTTACCGCCGATTTCCATGCGGTCGTCGAAGAGATCGGCCGCGGCGTTGAGGCCGGCCATGTAGGAGGTGGTGATGCCACCGCCGCCGCCCATCATGCCACCCATGCCGCCGCCCATCATGCCGCCCATCATGTTGCCGGAGAAGTTCGTGGCACCCTGGACGTTGGCGTTGTTGGCATTGAGGATGAGGGAGATCTGGGTCTTGCCGGAGAAGTTGCCGAGGAAGGCGTTGCCGGAGAAGCGCCAGTCGTTGAGCGGATTCTGCTTGCTCGGGATGTCGTGTCCGGCACCTGCGGTGACGCGGCCGACGAGGCCGTTCAGGTTGGAACCTTCCGTCAGGGAGAGGTCGATCACGGTCTCTTCCTGGCCGTCATCGATGCCGGTGAACTCGGCCTGCTCGGACTTCTTGCGGATGACCTTCAGCTTCTTCACGAGCTTGGCGGGGATGTTCTGCGAGGCGACCTGCGGGTCGTCCAGGAAGAAGGTCTTGCCCTGCACCGTGATCTTGCTGACGGACTGGCCGTTGACGGAGATCGTACCGTTGTCGGCGACCTCGATGCCAGGCATCTTCTTGAGCAGGTCCACGAGGTTGTCGTTGTCCGTGGAGAGGAAGGAACCCGCGTTGTACTCGATCGTGTCCTTCTTGACGATGACCGGGTTGCCGATCGCGGAGACCTCCGCAGCCTCGAGCTGCTCGCGGTCGACCTTCATCTTGATCTTGCCGAGGTCGACAGAGCTGTTGTTCTCGATCTTGATCTGCGCGGAGTAGGGCTCGTAACCCATCAACTCGACGACAACGGCGTAGGTGCCGTTGCGCACGGAAGTCATGGAGAAAGCGCCCTTGTCGTCAGAAAGGGTGTACTTGGCCGGTTTGGACTGGCCGTCACGCGTGAGAGAGACTGTCGCGAAGCCGAGGGCCTCGCCGGTAGTTTCGTCGATCAGGTTGCCCGTCACGGCGTTCTGGTTCTGGGCGAAGCCGCTGAAACCCAGCAGCATGAGCCCCACCATCAGGAAAATTCTCGCTTTTTTCATTCAATCACTTTTTTATACGCTCCGGATTGGATGCAACAAACTTCTCCCAGGAAGTGCCGCCCTGTGCGCCGGTAAGCGGACTGGACAGCTGGTAGAAGTGGCACATCGCGAGAGCAAGTGCATCTGTCGCATCGAGGTATTTGTTTGCAATTTTAATGCCAAGCGTGCGCTGCACGATCAAAGAAACTTGCTCTTTGGAAGCAGCTCCGTTGCCGCAGATGGCCATCTTGGCTTTACTGGGGGCATACTCGTAGATTTTCGCCCCGCGATGCAGGGCCGCAATCATCGCCGCGCCCTGCGCCCGGCCCAGCTTGAAGGGCACCTGGGCGTTCTTGGCGTAGAAGGGCGACTCGATCGCGAGGTCGTCGGGGTGATGGAGGTCGCAGAGGGCCCCCACCTTCTCGTGGATGACCTCCAGTTTATCGTAGGGAGAGTCGATCTTGCGCAGGTCCAGCACGCCCATGTCCACGAAGGAGGGTTTGCCGGCGGCATCCACGCGCACGACCCCGTAACCGAGTATGTTGGTTCCGGGGTCGATGCCGAGGATGACTCTTTCCTTAGTCAATTTTGTCGAAGCCTGTGTAGGGACGGAGGATCTCGGGGATCACGATGCCGTCCGGGGTCTGGTTGTCCTCGAGGAGGGCGGCCACGACGCGCGGAAGCGCGAGGGAGCTGCCGTTGAGCGTGTGCGCGAGCTGGGTCTTGCCCTCGGCGTCGCGGTAGCGCAGGTGCAGGCGGTTGGACTGATAGGTCTCGAAGTTCGAGACGGAGGAGATCTCCAGCCAGCGGCCCTGGGCGGCGGACCACAGTTCGAAGTCGTAGGTGATGGCGGAGGTGAAGCTCATGTCGCCGCCGCAAAGCCGCAGGATGCGGTATTTGAGGCCGAGCTTGTTGACGAGCGACTCCACGTGCGCGACCATCTCGTCGAGGGCTGCGTAGGAGTTCTCGGGCTTCTCCACGCGCACGATTTCGACTTTGTCGAACTGGTGCAGGCGGTTCAGGCCGCGGACATCCTTGCCGTAGGAGCCGGCCTCGCGGCGGAAGCACGGCGTGTAGGCCGTCAGGCGCTGCGGGATCTCGTTCTCTGCGAGGATGACGTCGCGGAAGATGTTGGTCACGGGCACTTCGGCCGTCGGGACCATGTAGAAATCGTCCACTTCGGCGTGGTACATCTGGCCCTCCTTGTCGGGGAGCTGGCCGGTGCCGAAACCGGAGTCGCGGTTGACCATCACGGGAGGTTCGACCTCCTTGTAGCCGGCCGCGGTGTTCTGGTCAAGGAAGAAGTTGATCAGGGCGCGCTGCAGCTTGGCTCCCTTGCCTTTGTAGACCGGGAAACCGGCGCCGGTGATCTTGACGCCCAGGTCGAAATCGATGATGTCGTATTTCTTGGCGAGCTCCCAGTGCGGCAGGGCGCCTTCGGGAAGGTTCACCTCGGGGCCGCCCATCTTGACGACCTCGTTGTCCTCGGCTCCCTTGCCCGGCTTGACCAGGGCGCAGGGGGTGTTGGGCATCAGGACGAGCTGGCTGTCCAGCTCGGACGCCGCCTCGTCCATCTTGGCGAGGAGCTCGGCGGAACGGGCCTTCAGCTCGGCGACCTCGGCCTTGGCGGCCTCGGCGGCGTCGCGGAGTCCCTGCTTCATCAGGTTGCCGATCTCGGCGGCCTTCTGCTTCTGCTGGGCGAGCAGCGCGTCGCTCTCGGTCTGGAGGCTGCGGCGGCGGGCGTCGAGCTCCAGCACCTTATCAACGATAGGCTGCGCGTCGAAATTCTTGATTTTCAATTTCTCGATGACCGCTTTCGGATCATCGCGAAGCATCTTGAGCGTCAACATATACTTTTTCTTAAAATGAAAGGACCCACACTCATTCCGGAATGCAGGTCCTTTGGTTCGACTTCAGTCCCGGATTAGTTCTCGAACGGGACCACCGACACGTAGGATTTGTTCTCGCGCTTGCGGGTGAACTTCACCGTGCCGTCCACGAGGGCGTACAGGGTGTGATCCTTACCCATTCCGACGTTGCGGTCCGGATTGTGGACCGTGCCGCGCTGGCGGACGATGATATTGCCGGCTTTCACGACTTCGCCGCCGAATTTCTTGAGACCCAGGCGCTTGCTCTGCGACTCACGACCGTTCTTAGAACTGGATTGACCTTTTTTGTGTGCCATAACTCTTAAGCGATTTCGTTGATCTTAATCTTGGACAGTTTCTGACGGTGACCGTTGAGCTTCTGGAAGCCCTTGCGGCGGATCTTCTTGAAGACCAGCACCTTGTCGGCCTTGGCGTCATCTTCGAGGACGGTGGCCTTGACCACGGCGCCCTTCACGTACGGAGCACCCACCTTGACCTTCGCGCCATCAGCGACGAGAAGAACCTTGGAGAACTCCACATCAGCACCTTTGGCATCGGCGAGCCGCTGCACAAAGATCTCGTTGCCAGCTTCCACTTTAAACTGCTGGCCTGCAATGTCTACGATTGCGTACATAAATAAAACTTTATTAAAAGTTTCGGCCGTAAGCGTCTGCCGCGGGGCAGCTCTTGATACCTGGCTTAGCGGTCATCAAATATTTCAAAATAAATAAAGGTGGCAGGATTACTCCTCCTCCAGACGCAGATGCTGGACGTAGATAGCCTTCTGCTTCGCAATGCGGCGGACCTCCGACGGCTTCTGGAAGTTCTTGCGGGCGCGCATCTCACGGACGGCACCGGTCTTCTCGAACTTCCGCTTGAATTTCTTCAACGCGCGCTCGATGTTTTCGCCTTCTTTTACGGGAACGATGATCATTGCTTTTACACCTCCTTTTTCTAAATGGGGTGCAAAGTTAGCAATTTATTTTAACATTCCAACAAATTCTTGCATTCCTTTGGTGGCCACCGCCTTAATGTGGTGGACGCGGGGGTCGCGGAGCGTCACGTCGGCGGGGTCGATCAGGTAGATCGGAGCCTCGGGACGGGCGTAGCGGTAGAGCCCCGCGGCGGGGTACACCTGCAGGGAAGTGCCCACGATCAGGACGATGTCGGCGGCCGCGACGAGCTCGACCGCGCGCTCGATCTTCGGCACGGCTTCGCCGAAAAAGACGATGTGCGGGCGGTACTGCGCGCCGTTCGGCGCCTTGTCGCCCAGGCGGACGGCGTCGTAGCCAACGTCGACGACGTATTTCTCGGAGTATCCGTCATAGTCGTTGCAGGTGTTCTCCGGGCGGACTTTCGTGGCCTCGCCGTGCAGGTGCACGACGTGGGTGGAGCCCGCACGCTCGTGGAGGTTGTCCACGTTCTGCGTGATCACGTCGACGGTGTAGTCCTTCTCCAGCGCGGCGATCAGGCGGTGCGCCTCGTTGGGCTGCACGTCGCGCAGCTTTTCGCGCTGCATGTTGTAGAAGTCCAGCACGAGGCCCGGATCGCGGGACCAGCCCTCGGCGGACGCGACGACCATCGGGTCGTAGTTGTCCCAGAGCCCGCCGTTGTCGCGGTAGGTTCCCAGACCGCTCTCGGCGCTGACGCCGGCACCGGTCAGTACGGCTATTCTCTTTTTCATGCTACGGACATGTTGAAGTATTCCTTGCGTACCCAGTATTCGAAGAGCGGATCGAGCACGAGGGGCGTCTCGTCTTCGTCGAAGGTCACGATCTCCTTCTTGCAGAGGGCGTCCTTGAGGCGCCGCACGTTGGCGGAGGAGTTCAGGCCGTACTGGCGGATGACCTCGGCGCTGCTGAAGCGGTTATGGCCGTCCAGGATGGCGCGCAGCAGGCTGACCTGGAAGGTGGTCAGGTCGTTCATCGTGGCCACGAAGGCCGGCTCGTGGATGGCGACCAGGCTGTCCAGGCCCTCCTTGAGGATCTGCTCCATGATGTACCCGCGCGAAAGGGAGTCGCAGATCGCGCAGAAATGGTTGATGTACCAGACGTTGTTGCGGAAGAGGCGGCACACGCCCAGGAGCAGGTCGCGGTCGATGACCTTGCCCGTGGCGAGGAAGCCCTTCACGACGTGGTCGATGATGTCGCGGGTGTCGACGGAGGAGAGGCGGATGCGCTCGGCCTGGCGCCAGAACCAGCGCTTGACGCCGAAGATTTCGTGCATCGCGTTGACCTGCGAGCCCAGGAAGACATAGGAAGCGCCGCCGGCAAGCTCCTCCGGCAGGGTCTTGAAGACTTCTTCCAGCAGCTGGCAGAGGAGGTCGCCGTCCTCGGTCTGCATGACGTTCTGGAACTCGTCGATGACGACGATGCGCTTCACGCCGGTCTGCTGCCCGATACGGTACGGGAGCAGGTAGGCGGCCAGCAGGTCGCTCCGGTCCAGGGCGCCGCTGAGCGAAAGCGGCTCGCCGGAAGCGCTGAAACGGTTCGCGTCGAAGACGAAATGCGTGTCCGGGAGCAGCTCCTGGGCGACGCGGGACAGCTCGGCGGGGTTGCTGCCGAGGGTGTTCAGCACGCTGCCGGCCAGGCGCAGGGCGAAGTCGGCCTGCGTCCGGACGCTCAGCAGGCTGAGCTGTGCGGCGACGAACCGGGCGCCGGAGGATTTCATCGTGTAGAATCCTTGCTGGACCAGCGACTTGCGACCGGTTTTCGGGGGCTCGTAGATGACGACGTTCTCCCCCTGCGCGAGCAGGTTGGCGAAGGCGCGCACCTCGACGCTGCGGCCGAGGAACTGCTTGCCGATGACGAACTTATTGTACTGAAAGATAGTCTCCATGACGCAAATGTATAAAACAAATTTGTTATATGCAAAAAGTTATTTTTTGCTATCTTTGCCGCATGGACAACGAAGTACTCAAAGCGCTCCGCGAGCGCAGAAGCATCCGGCGCTACAAGCCGGAGCAGATCACTGACGAAGAATTGCAGGCCGTGCTGGAGGCCGGCACCTGGGCGCCGACCGGCATGGGCCGGCAGGACCCCTGGATCGTGGCGGTGCAGCGGCCGGAGCTGGTGGCGCGCCTCGATGCGATGAACGCCGCGGTCTGGGGCCGCGAGCATCCCTTCTACGGCGCACCGACCATCGTGCTGGTGTTCGGCAGCGACCCCGCCGAGTGGGCGAATTCCACGGCCGACGGCTCGCTGGTACTGGGCAACATGATGCTGGCGGCGCATGCCGTCGGGCTGGGCTCCTGCTGGATCAACCGCGAGCGGGAGATGTTCGCCACCCCGGAGGGCAAGGCCCTGATGCGCGAGCTCGGGCTCCCCGACGGCCTGGTCGGCATCGGCGCCCTCGCCCTCGGCTACCCCGCCTCCTTCCCCCCTACCGTCAAGCCCCGCAAACCCGACTACTACCGCATCATCAAATAGTCGCTGTTTTTTGCAATCATTTCACCATCAGCAACTTACCAAAGTAACCGGTTCCCTCAGGACCCGGTTACTTTCATAATTACCTATTCCTCAACTACTTGTCAAAAACACGTCAATCTGCCTTTTCTCCCGTTTTCAGCAACTTTCACAAAACCAACACTTTCCGAAAGTAACTGGGTACCAGAGTACCTGGTTACTTTCATAATTTACTAATTAACACTAACTTACATAAAAACAGCCCCCTCTTTTCCAGTGAGCTGTAACCGTGTCGTCCTGAAATAAGTTTACCCCAATTAATTGTTTAACGGATTTGACCTGTGAGCTGTAAGCGATTGAGTGTTAGCAAAATATAAAAATATACTCCCTCGAAAATCGGGGGAGTACATTTCATTAATTTTCAATCCTTCAGCCACTTATGGCTCACAGGATTTCAACTGGCTCGGAGGCTTGCCGAATCAATTTGCTTGTGAGTTGTATTTAATTGAACATTATTAAGATATAAAAATATACTCCCTCGATTTTCGGGGGAGTATATTTCATTATTTTTCTTTCCATTAACCACTTACAGCTCACAGCGAAAGTGGGTGGGAGGATTACTGCTCGTCCGGGGTGTTGCCGTAGTCCGGCTGAGGGCCGGTCGGACCGCCCTGAGGACCACCCTGAGGGCCCTGCGGACCCTGCGGGCCGGCCTGAGGACCGCCCTGGGCGGCCTTGGCCATGTCTTCGGACGCGGCGTGCCAGGCTGCCTCGAGGGCGGCGTTGGCGCTGTCGATCGCCTCGATGTTCTTCTCGTCGACGGCCTTCTTGAGGTCGGCGCAGGCGGACTCGATGGCGGAACGCTTCTCGGCCGGGATCTTGTCGCCGTACTCCTTGAGGTTGCGCTCGGTCTGGAAGACCATGGCGTCGGCGTTATTCAGCTTGTCGGCGCGCTCCTTCTCCGCCTTGTCGGCAGCCTCGTTGGCCTTCGCCTCGTCGCGCATGCGCTGGATCTCGGCGTCGGACAGGCCGCTGGAGGCCTCGATGCGGATGTGCTGCTCCTTGCCGGTGGACTTGTCCTTCGCGGAGACGCTCAGGATACCGTTCGTGTCGATGTCGAAGGAGACTTCGATCTGCGGGATGCCACGCGGGGCCGGAGCGATGCCGTCGAGGTGGAAGATGCCGATCTGCTTGTTGTCCTTGGCCATCGGGCGCTCGCCCTGCAGGACGCGGATCTCGACGGAAGGCTGGTTGTCAGCGGCCGTGGAGAAGACCTGCTCCTTGTGGACCGGGATGGTGGTGTTGGACTCGATGAGCTTGGTCATCACGCCGCCGAGGGTCTCGATGCCGAGGGACAGCGGGGTGACATCCAGCAGGAGGACATCCTTGACGTCGCCGGCGAGCACACCGCCCTGGATGGCGGCGCCGATGGCGACCACCTCGTCCGGGTTCACGCTCTTGTTCGGCTCCTTGCCGAAGAACTCCTTGACCATCTCCTGGACCTTCGGGATACGGGTGGAACCGCCGACGAGGAGGACCTCGTCAATCTCGGAGGCGCGCAGGTGGGCATCCTCGAGGGCCTTGCGGCAAGGCTCGATGCTGCGGCGGAAGAGGTCGTCGCAGAGGGCCTCGAACTTGGCGCGGGTGAGGGTCTTCACCAGGTGCTTCGGCATGCCGTCGACCGCGGTGATGTAAGGCAGGTTGATTTCGGCGCTGGCCGCGTTGGAGAGCTCGATCTTGGCCTTCTCGGCAGCCTCTTTGAGGCGCTGGAGGGCCATCGGGTCCTTCTTCAGGTCGATGCCGCCGTTGTCGGTCGCGAACTCGCGGGCCAGCCACTCGATGATGGCCTGGTCGAAGTCGTCGCCGCCCAGGTGGGTGTCACCGTTGGTGGACTTGACTTCGAAGACACCGTCGCCGAGCTCCAGGATGGAGATATCGAAGGTACCGCCGCCGAGGTCGTAGACCGCGACTTTCATGTTCTTGTTCTTCTTGTCGAGACCGTAGGCGAGGGCCGCGGCCGTCGGCTCGTTGATGATACGCTTGACATCCAGGCCCGCGATCTTGCCAGCCTCCTTGGTGGCCTGGCGCTGCGAGTCGGAGAAGTAGGCCGGAACGGTGATGACCGCTTCGGTGACTTCCTGGCGGAGGTAATCCTCAGCCGTCTTCTTCATCTTCTGGAGGATGATCGCGGAGATCTCCTGCGGAGAGTAGAGGCGGCCGTTGATGTCGACGCGCGGGGTATTGTTCTCGCCACGGGCTACCTTGTAAGGTACGCGGGCGATCTCTTTGTCCACCTGTTCATAGGTCTCGCCCATGAAGCGCTTGATGGAGAAGATGGTGTTGTTCGGGTTGGTGATGGCCTGACGCTTGGCGGGGTTGCCCACCTTGCGCTCGCCATTCTCCGTGAATGCGACGACGGACGGCGTCGTGCGGGCGCCTTCGTCGTTGATGATGACGGTCGGCTGGTTGCCTTCCATCACGGCCACGCAGGAGTTCGTGGTTCCGAGGTCAATTCCGATAATTTTTCCCATAATATTGTACTTTTAAAATTTCACTTCAGTCACCTGCCAACTCCGGCAGGCCGAGACGGGTATCATCAAATCCTTTGCCACCGCCCATTTTCTGACAAAATGTCATATTTCCCTTCTCCGCCGGAGGCAGCAGGGGCTACGGTAACCAACCCCCGCACGCCCCGCGCACACCTCCGGACAGCACAGGCAAACGGGCGCGGACGGATTGCCGGATCAGATCAATTTCACTTCCACCTTACAGCATTTCCCCATTTGGGCTGGAATTGTCGCGGGATTGGGCGCTCACCGCCTCAAAACTGCCTCACCCGACAGAACGCCCGTTTTTCATAAATGACTATCAATCAATAAACTGCCAAAGTAACCGGAGACTTTGGGCCCTGGTTACTTTCAGAAAGTATTCTCATTCTTCCCCACCCCCAAATTCTTGCCCAAACTCCCCTTAATCAAAATCATCTGCGGAGTCGATGTGCCACTGGATAGCGCAGAATGGCGGTGGGGTCCGCAGATGGCGACCTGAGGCCAGCACCTGCGGACCTGACATGACCTGCAGTGGCGCCAAATCAAGGTCGGGTCCGCAGATGTTTTTGAACAAGGGGCAGATTGAAAAGATTAAACAGCAGTTACCGGTGCGGGAGGCGTGCGGCCGGACAAGCTTTATTTGCTTGGACGGGCGCAGCCCTGTCGCCTCCGGCGAATGACGAAGGGGCGGGGCCGGCGAATGACGGAAAAGTGAAAGCCGATGAATGACGAAAGAGGCAAAGCAGCAGGATGCGAGGAAAATGCTATCTTTGCGGTATGGAATACCGGGAACTGAGCAAAGCCGAGTTCGAGGATCTGCAGGGGCGGATCCTCTATGAGGACAACCACCTGCTGGTGGTGTGCAAACGCGTGGGCGAGATCACGCAGGGGGACAAGACGGGCGACGAGCCGCTGACGGAGGCCTACAAGGCATTCATCGCGCAGCGGGACGCCAAGCCCGGCAAGGTCTTCCTGGGCCTCCCCCACCGGTTGGACCGCCCGGTGAGCGGCATCTGCCTGCTGGCCAAGACCTCCAAGGCACTGGAGCGGCTGACGGCCGCCTTCCGCGACGGGAGCGTGCACAAGACCTACTGGGCGCTGTGCTGCGCGAAGCCGGAACCGCCGGAGGGACACCTGGAGGGCTGGATGAACCGCAACGAGCAGCAGAACAAATCCTACATCGTGGCGGACGGCAGCGCCGCGAAGCCCGCCCGTTACCCCGAAGCCAAACTCGCGAAACTCAACTACCGGTACCTCCGCAGCACAGACCGCTATCACCTCGTGGAGGTGGAGCTGCTGACCGGCCGTCACCACCAGATCCGCTGCCAGCTCGCCCATCTGGGCTGCCCCATCAAGGGCGACCTGAAGTACGGCGCACCGCGCTCCAACCCTGACGGAGGCATCTGCCTGCTCGCCCGTCACATCCGCTTCGTGCATCCCGTCCGGAAGGAGGAGATGGAGCTCACGGCGCCGGTGCCGGCAGACTGGAAGGGCGTGTGAGATCCTATCCGGACTTCAGCTCTTTTTCGAATTTCTCATTTCTCAAGCGCTCCTGGTAGACCGAGGGCGTCTCGCCCATGTTCACCTTGAAGGCCGCGTTGAACGACGGACTCGAATGGAAACCACACATCTGTGCGACGCTGATCAGGCGCAGGTTGGGGTCCTTGCGGAGCAGCTCCGCGCCGTAGCGCACGCGGAAATAATTGACAAACTGGCTGAAGTTGCGGCCGGACAGGATGTTGATGGTCCGCGACAGGTAGCCGCGGTTCGTGAAAACCGCGCCGGCTAGGTCGTCCAGGCCGAATCCTTCGTCCAGGAAGGGGCGCTTCTGCTCCATCAGCGTGACCACACGGGCGTACAGGCGCGACATCCGCGCCATTTCTTCCGTCTTCTCCCCCGCCTGGATCGGCGCGGTGCGGAGGTTGCCCCGGATCAGTTCCTTGATCTCCAGTTCCCGCACGGGACGCAGGAAGCAGGTCCGGCCGGTGAAAACCCGGATCAGCAGCAGGACATAAAGCGCCAGGCTCAGCGGCAGCACTGCCCAGCCGACCCAGGCCGGCGCTCCGGGCCCGGGCAGCATGGCGATCAGCATGAAGAGCGCCAGGGCGTAGCTGTTGCGGGCCTGGTTCTCGACGCCGTACCAGACAGCCATGTTGTGGAAGAGCGGCTGCAGCTGCGCATAGCGCGTCCTGCATCGGAAGAGCAAGCTGGTCCCGAACACGATCAAGACGGCCAGCAGCCAAATGCGCAGCGGCACGTCCGCCAGCGTGCAGTACACGCAAATGCACAGGATCGCGACGGCATAGCGCACGGAAGGGCGGACATACTCGTCGAAGATGGGAAGGAGGAGCAGGACGGCGCCGGCTGAGAGCATCGCGCCGGCGATCCAGGCCGGACCGGCGAAGGAGCCGGTCCGCAGTGAACGGATGGCAGGCGGTAGCAACAGACAAAGGAAGGAAATGCCGCACACAATCCGGTAGAATGAGAGAAAGGGCTTGTTTTTCATCGGTCAATAACTGTGGGCACAAAAGTAAAAAAAGCCCCGGACTTTCCAGGGGGCAGTCCGGGGGTAATCGAAAATATTGTGATTTTTGATTTGAAATTATTTCTTATTGCCCGATTTGAATTTATCAAATCCCTGTCCATACACGCCCGTAACCGATGAAACGGAAATGAAAGCGTTCGGATCGATGGAGTTGATGCACTTCAGGAAGACATTCAGGTCCGCCTTGCGGGTGATGACCATCACCACTTCCGTGTCGTGCTTGGTGTACCAGCCCTTGCCGTTGAAGACGGTCACGCCGCGATGCAGCTCGTTGGTAATCGCATCCGCGATCTCGGCGAACTTCGGCGAGAGCACAAAGATCTGCACCGACTGCCGGGAGCCGGTCAGGTAGAGGTCCAGCACCGTGCTCACGATCGTGATCAGGATGAAACCGTAGACGACGGTCGTGATCTTGTCCGGCCAGCTCATCAGCGTGCCGTCCGCCATGTAGGAGGGCACCAGGAGCGAGGACAGGATGATGACGGCGTCCAGGATGAGGATCATGCGGCCCGGGGAGACGTTGCGGTACTTGTTGACGATCAGGGCGATGATGTCCGTGCCGCCCGTGCTGCCGCCCTGCGACATCGACAGGCCGATGCCGATACCGACCATGATGCCGCCCATGATGGTGCACATCAGCTTGCCGTTGTCCAGCGCGAGGGTCTGGATGATCTGGTCCGGGAAGATGCCCTGCGCAGCGTTGAGCAGGACGGAGGTCAGCAGGATGGCGTAGATGGACTTGGCGCCGAAGCTGCGCCCCAGCGTGAAGAGGGCCGCGACGAGCAGGCCCGCGTTGACGACGAAATAGGTGTAACCGATCTTGATGACGCCGTTGGTCGCGTACTGGACGATGGAGCCGAGGCCCGTCACGCCGCCGCCGATCATGTTGTTCGGGATCAGGAAGATGATCCATCCCATCACGTACATCGTCACGCCGAGGGTGATCAGGAAGTATTCCTTCACCCCGACCCAGAATTGCTTGTTATTCATGTTTATGTTTCTTTTTCAGATGGACGCCCGTCTTGATCTCTTCGAAGCCCTCGCCATAGACGTTGTGGGTCGGGGAGATGGACATGAAGGCACGCGGGTCAATCTCCTTGATAACCTGCGAGAGGCCGGAGAGCTGCGTCTGGTTGATCAGGATCAGCAGCACGTTCTTGTCGGCCTTGGTGAACCAGCCCTGGGCCTTGAGCACCGTCACGCCGCGGTCCATCTTGTTGATGATGTGGTCGGCGATCTTGTCGTAGTGCTCCGAGAAGACCAGCAACTGGTAGGAGGAGCGCTTGCCGCCCACGACCAGGTCGATGACCATCGAGAAGATGACCACCTCCGTGAGGCCGTAGCACATGTCGGAGAAGTTCTTCTCCGGAAGGAAGAGCAGCAGGGCGCAGACCACCACGTCGGAAGCCAGGAAGACGGACCCGAGCGAGACGGGCCAGTATTTGTTGACCATCAGGGCGATGATGTCCGTGCCGCCCGTGCTGCCGCCGTGGCGGAGCACGAGCCCCAGGCCCACCGATTCGAACACGCCGGCCACGACCGGGATCAGCAGGCGCTCCTCCATATAAAAGAAGGAGCCGGGGATCGCGTGCATGACCGGCAGGCCGGCCACGATGTGCATCGCGACGCTGGAGAAGACGATGCACCAGATGGTCTTGAAGCCGAAGCCGATTCCCATCGCCCATACAGCGACGACAATCAGCAACGCATTGATGGCGAAGTAGGTATATTGGGCCGGCACCACACCGGCGGTCGCATACTGGATGATGGTCGACAGACCCATCAGGCCGCCGGCCGACATCCCGTTGGGGATCATGAAGCACTCCCAGGCCATCGCGAAGACGAAGCACGCGACGGTTAGGATGATGTACTCCCAGACGGTATGGAGAACAGCCTTGCGCGTCATTTCACCACGATGTTGATGATGCGGCCGGGCACGACCACGACCTTGGTGATCTGCTGGCCAGCCAGCCACTTGGCCGTCTGCTCCATGCCGCGGACGGCCGCTTCCACCTCGGCGGGAGAGGCGCTCTTCGGCAGGTCCACGGTGAAGCGCATCTTGCCGTTGAACTGGACCGGGTAGGTCACGTTGTCCTCCACAGTGAAGGCGGCGTTGAAGGCCGGGAAGCTGGCGGAAGTAATGCTCTCGGCGTGGCCGAGCTGCTCCCAGAGCTCCTCGGCGATGTGCGGGGCGAACGGCGAGAGGAGCACGCAGAGCGGCTCGAGGATCTCGCGCTTGCGGCAGTCGAGGGCCGACAGCTCGTTGACGGCGATCATGAAGGCGCTGATGGTGGTGTTGAAGGAGAAGTTCTCGATGTCCTCCTGCTCTTTGCCGATCAGGCGGTGGAGGACCTTCAGCTCAGCGGGCGTGGCCTTCTCGTCCGTGACGGCGAGACCGTCGCGGTCGGTGTACAGGCGCCAGAATTTCTTGAGGAAGCGGGACACACCGTCGATGCCCTTGGTGTCCCAGGGTTTGCTCTGCTCGAGCGGACCGAGGAACATTTCATAGAGGCGGAGCGTGTCGGCGCCGTAGGTGTCGCAGATGACGTCAGGGTTGACGACGTTGAACATGGACTTGCTCATCTTCTCCACGGCCCAGCCGCAGATGTACTCGCCGTTCTCGAGGACGAACTCCGCGTCGGCGAACTCGGGACGCCAGGCGCGGAAGGCCTCCAGGTCGAGGCGGTCATTGCGCACGATGTTGATGTCCACGTGGATCTCGGTGGTCTCGTACTGGTCCTTGAGGCCCAGGGAGACGAACTTGTTGGTCCCGACGATACGGTACACGAAGTTGGACCGGCCCTGGATCATACCCTGGTTGATGAGCTTCTTGAACGGCTCGTCCTCGCAGACGTAACCGAGGTCGAAGAGGAATTTGTTCCAGAAACGGGAGTAGATCAGGTGGCCCGTGGCGTGCTCGGTGCCGCCGATGTACAGGTCGACGTTGCGCCAGTACTCGTCCGCCTCGCGGCTGACCAGGGCGCCGTCATTGTGGGGATCCATGTAGCGGAGGTAGTAGGCGCTGGAGCCGGCGAAGCCCGGCATGGTGCTCTTCTCGAGCGGGCAGCCGTCCCAGGTCCAGTCCTTGGCGCGGGCGAGCGGCGGTTCGCCGTCCGGCGAAGGCTTGAACGAGTCGATCTCCGGCAGGCGCAGCGGTAGCGCGGAGAGGGGCAGCGGGGTCGGGATGCCGTCCTTGTAGCAGATCGGGAAAGGCTCGCCCCAGTAGCGCTGGCGCGAGAAAATGGCGTCGCGCAGACGGTAGTTCGTCTTGCGGCGGCCGATGCCCTTGGCCTCGACGTAATCCTTGGCGGCCTCGATGGCCTGCTTCACCTGCATGCCGTTCAGGAAGCCGGAGTTGCACATCACGCCTTCCTTGGCGTCCACGCTCTGCTCGCTGACGTCGGCCCCTTCGATAACGGGGACGATCGGCAGGTTGAACTTCTTCGCGAAGGCGTAGTCGCGGCTGTCGTGGGCCGGCACGGCCATGATGGCGCCGGTGCCGTAGCCCGCCAGGACGTATTCGGAGATCCAGATAGGGACCTTCTCCCCGGTCACGGGGTTGATGCCGTAGGAGCCGGAGAACACGCCCGTGACCGTCTTGGTCTCGGCGATGCGCTCGCGCTCCGTCTTTTTCTTGACATATTTGAGGTACTCCGCCACCTCGGCCTTGTGGTCGGCGGCGGTCAGGACCTCGACGAGGTCGCTCTCCGGAGCGAGGACCATGAAGGTCACGCCGAAGATCGTGTCGGCGCGGGTGGTGAAGATGGTCACCGGCAGCTCGCGGCCGTCGCAGAGGGTGTTGAACACCATCTCCGTGCCTTCGGAGCGGCCGATCCAGTTGCGCTGCATCTCTTTCAGGGAGTCAGACCAGTCGAGCTTCTCGAGCGAGTCGAGCAGGCGGCCGGCGTAGGCCGACACGCGCAGCTGCCACTGCGTCATCTTCTTCTGCTCCACCGGGTAGCCGCCGCGCACGCTCAGGCCGTCCTTGACCTCGTCGTTGGCGAGCACGGTGCCGAGCCCCTCGCACCAGTTGACGGAGGTCTCGCCCTGATAGGCAATGCGATAGCGCATCAGGATGTCGGATTTCTCTTTCTCGGAAGCGGCTTTCCACTGCGCCGGGGTCACGTCCTCGTAGCCGGTGGTCTCGAACTTCGCGACCAGCTCGGAGATCGGACGGGCCTTGTCCTGGGCCGGGTCGTACCAGCTGTCGAACATCTGCAGGAAGGCCCACTGCGTCCACTTGTAGAACGCAGGGTCGCAGGTGCGGACTTCGCGGTCCCAGTCGTAGGAGAAGCCGATGCGGTCCAGCTGCTCGCGGTAGCGGGCGACGTTCTTCTCCGTGGTCACCTCCGGGTGCTGGCCCGTCTGGATGGCGTACTGCTCGGCCGGCAGGCCGAAGGCGTCGTAGCCCATCGGGTGCAGCACGTTGAAGCCCTTCAGGCGCTTGTAGCGCGAGAAGATGTCGCTGGCGATGTAGCCCAGCGGGTGCCCCACGTGCAGTCCGGCTCCGGACGGATAGGGGAACATGTCCAACACATAGAATTTCGGCTTCGCGGGGTCTTCCACCACGCGGAAGGTCTTGTTCGCAGCCCAGCGGGCCTGCCACTTGCTCTCAATCGATTTGAAATCGTAATCCATACTATCTTTTCTTCTTTCTCTCCAATCTGAATTCTACATAGACCGACAGGGCGGTCTTCACTTTTTTGCCGCGCACCTGCCCCGGCTTCCAGTCGGGCGACGCGGCGATCACGCGCACGGCTTCGTCGTCCAGGCGGGGGTCCACGCCGCGGGCGACCTTCACCTGCCCGACCTTGCCCTTCTCGTCAATGACGAAGTCCACGAGCACGCGTCCCTGCACGCCCTCGTCCACCGCACTCTGCGGATAGCGCAGGTAGGTGTAGACCCAGCGCTGCAGGAAGTCGGCGGGGTCGTTGGACCGGAAGAAGGTGGGCTTGACGTCGCAGTCGAAGAAGGAAACCACGTCGCCGGCGGCGACGATGTCCTTCGAAGCGTCCGGGCGGAACTCGGGCTGGCGCCCGTTCACCAGGGCGACGGAGAAGTTGTAGAGGTATTCGAGCTCGCGCTCCATGCCGTCGTATTCGAGGATGGAGGCGGTGTCACGGTCGGTGTTGTATTCGGGGTAGCGGCCCGTCGTGAAGAGGACGGCGGGGATCTCCTTGTCGTAGAAGATGCGGTGGTCGGAGTTCACGGGCTCCATCGAGACCAGGCTCGGACGGACGGGCTGCAGGGTGGCGTTGACCTGCTCCAAGAGGACGTTCAGGTCGGGGTTGGACGCCGTGTAGGCGTAGAAGCCGTTCGTGCCCGTGCCGAGCATGTCGAGGTTGATCATCGCGTCGATCCGCTCCGGCTGGGGGAAGGAGCGGTTCAGGAAATACCAGGCGCCCGCGCCCGTCTCCAGCGAGGAGCCGAAGGCGGCGATGATCACGGAGCGCTTGAGCAGCACGCTGCTGCGGGAAAGCATCCGGGCAAGCTCAAGCAGCATGGAGAGGCCGGAGGCGTTGCCGTTGGCGCCGTAGTAGATGCGCTCGCGGGCGGCTCCGTCCACGCTGTAGGACATCATGCCGAGGTTATCGAGGCGGGCGCCGATCACGATGTAGTGCTCGCGCAGGGCCGCGTCGTAACCGGGGATGCAGGCGAGAACGTTGCGGGAGGTGAGCGTGTCGCCGTTCTCCCGCTTCAGGCCGAAGATGTCGCCGTCCCGGCCGTTGAGCAGGTCCAGGCCGTAGGATTCCAGGACCTCGGACACGTAGGCAGCCGCTTCGCGCTCCCCTTCCGAGCCGGCTTTGCGGCCTTCAAGGGCGGCGGAAGCGAGGTAGCCGACATGCTCCTTCATCGCGGCCACGGCTTCGCTGTCCTCCAGCGCCCCGTAGGACGGGCGGAGCTGGGCGGCGGCGAGCAGGGGCAGGAAGAGCGACAGGGCGGTCAGGATCCGTCTCATGGCTACTCGATCTTGAGGATGCAGGCGTCCTTCGGGCAGAAGGACTCTTTGCGAAGCTTCTCCAGCGCGGCGCACACGTCGCCGAAATCATTGGTCGGGCAGACCGCCACGGTCGTCATGCCGTTGGCGAACGGCAGGAGCGTGACCGGATAGCCGGCCTCCCCCGCCATGCCGGACAGCCGGACGGCGTTGTCGCGGCTTCCGAAGGTGCCGATCAGGACATAGTAACGATAGGCCGGTTTGGGGTCGGCGAATGCGCTGGCACTCCGCGTCTCGACGCGGATGCCGCCCGCAGGAGCGCTCTGCTGCCTGACTTCCTGCTTCGCGGCAGGCTCCCTGGCAGGCTCTTTGGCGGGCTCCTTCGCAGGCTCGCTGGCCGGCTGGACTTCCGACGGTGCGGGCGTCCCGGCGGCAGGCTCCGCCAGGGTGTCCAGCCGGACGGTGTCCGACTGGTTCTGCGGAAGCATGGCGTCCAGCAGCAGGATCGCCTTACGCTTCTCCTCGATCTCACGGGAGGTGGGCCGGCCGGCCAGGATGCGGAAGAAGTCGCACCCGTGCACCAGGCTGGCTGTAACGGCAAACGCCACGATGATGATAGCTTTTCTCATATTTAAACTACAAAAATACAAAAAGTCTTATATTTGCACAATTTTATGAAAACGACCCGCTTCATCCTCCTGCTTCTGACGCTTCTGTGCGCCTTCAGCGCACGGGCCCAGCGCCGCGATTATCCCCGTTTCAGCAATCAATATCAAATCCCGTTCCCGAAAGCGATGCTCACCGCGCCCGACACCGTGAGCGTGATCGTGATCGGCGACGTGATGATGCACGCCAAGCAGCTGGAGCGCGACCACCGCACCTTCCTGGCGAAGATCTCGCCGGCGCTGCGCGCGGCGGACATCGCGGTGGCCAACCTGGAGTTTCCGCTGGGCGGCGAACCCTACACCGGCTACCCGGTGTTCTCGACGCCGGACTACTATGCCTGGTATCTGGCGGAAGACTGCGGGATCGACGTTTTCCTGACGGGCAACAACCATGTACTCGACCGCGGCGCACGCGGTCTGCAGCGCACCCTGGACGTATATGAGCAGATCCGCGACTCGCTCGGTGTGCGCCAGACCGGCGCCGCCCGCAACGCGAAGGAGCTGGAGGAGACCTACCCCCTGATGCTCACGCGCCACGGTGTGACGATCGCGCTGGTCAACTTCACCTACGGCACCAACACCGGCGCCGATGCGGCATGGCCCAGGGCCAACCGCATGAACAAGGAGGAGATCGGCAAGGCCATCCGGAGCGCCCGCGAGCGCGGCGCAGACTTCGTGGTCGCCCTGCCCCACTGGGGCACGGAATACATGCTCAACCCGGACGCCACGGAGGTGTCCTGGGCCAACTGGCTGGTCTCGCAGGGCGTGGACGCCATCGTGGGCTCCCACCCGCATGTGGTGCAGGACACCACGCACATCAAGGGCGTGCCGGTGATCTATTCGCTGGGCAACGCCATTTCCAACATGAGCATCATCAATTCGCGGCTGGGCCTGGCCGCCACGCTCCGCTTCACCCACGACCCGATCATGGGCGAGAAGCGGATGCTGGAACCGGAGCTCCGCTTCCTGTGGTGCACGCTGCCGGAGAGGCTCCTCCCGGACAGCTACGCCACCATCTTTATAAAAGAATGGGCCAACCGTCGAAACGATTGGCTCACTCCTTCAGATTTTGATAATATGATCTCGACCTGGGAACGTGTCAAAGACACGTGCGGGATCGAAGATTAATCCTCTTGCAGATTAGCGCTGGCTGGCAGCGGCGTTGTACTTGTCGTACTTCGCCTGGAACTCGGCGCTCTCGTTGCGGAAGCGGAAGCAGGCGTTCTTGAGGTACTCGGCCAGGTTGGCTTTGATCTCATCATCCTTGACCATCTCGAAAGCCTTCTCGAACGGCTCGATGCAGCCCTTGAGGGCCTTCTCGAATTCACCCATCAACGCCATGTACTTGTCGTTGTCCATCTCGTTGTTGGCCTTGTCCTGCAGCTCGACAGCCAGGTCGTAGAGGGCGATACCCTTGCCGATGTAGCCCCACTCGTAGTTCGGGTTGACCTCCGTGGCCTTGTCGTAGGCGGCGAGGGCCTCCTCGGTCTGGCCGAGTTTCTTGCGGGCGTTGCCTTCCACATAGTAGAGGGAGGCGTTGTCCGGCTCGTTCTTCTTGGCGTCCTCGAAGAGCTCGAACAGGCGGGCGGTGTCGTCGCCGCTGGTGAGGTAGTAGTTGATCAGGCCGATCAGCACGCTCTGGTTCTCCGGGAACTTGGTCATACCGGTCTCGAGGTAATTCTTGGAGGCGGCGGCGTCGCCGAGGCCGGTGGCCACGTCGGCGAGCTTGGCATAGACCTCACCCTTCTCGCAGTAACCGTACTTCTCGCACTGCTCGAGGAAGGTGCGGGCGCGGTTCCAGTCCTGGGCGGCCCAGGCCACGAAACCGGCGTTGTAGAGGGCGGCGGTGTCCACGACGCTCAGCGGAGCGGTGGCGGAAGCCTTGGCAGCCTTCTCGAAAAGTTCGGAAGCGGCCTTCAGGTTGCCCAGATTGTAGGCGCTGTAAGCATCGTCCGTGTACTTGGAGGCGATGTCCTCCAGAGCGGCGTTGATGTCCTTGGTCTTGGTGCCCTTGGGATCGAGCTCGGCGGCCTTGGCGTAGGCGTTGAGGGCCTTGTCAAGCGGGTCGGCCACGACGGGCTGGGTGACCTCGATGATGGCAACCTGGCCAGCCGGGTTGAAGTAAATGTTCTTGTTGGCGAAGACGCGCTTGGTCATCTGCTCGCCACCGACGACGACCTGGCTCTCGCTCTGGGCGCGCTCGTTGGCAAGCATCTGGAATTCCTGCATGGACATGCCCACCCAGGCGGCGCCGGAGGGGGCGGCATAAGCCTTCACCAGGGCCTCGCCATACTTCAGCCAGGTGGCGAGCTTGGTGTTCTGTTTCGGATTCTCGGCAGCTGCCTGGGCCTTCTCAAGGGCGGCCTTGGCGGCAGCTACTTCTTTGTTCTGCGCCTGGGCATTCACTGCGAACATGGTGGCAGCGAGTGCGAGGATTGCTACAAACTTTTTCATTGGGTTATTCGTTATTAATAATTTAAACTAGTCTCACTTTATTCGGTCACTTCCGTGTCCGCTTCCGGATTCTCCTCCGGGAGTTCTTCCTCCGCCTTGGCGACCGGTGACACCGCGGCGATCGCATCTCCCTCCCGGATGTTGATCAGTCTCACACCCTGGGTAGCCCTGCCGGCGACCCGGATGTCGGATGCAGCCATTCTGATGGTCAGGCCGGACTTCGTGATGATCATCAGATCATTCTCTTCCGTCACGCTCTTGATTGCAACAAGCGGGCCAGTCTTATCAGTGATGTTGATGGTCTTGACACCCTTGGCACCGCGAGAAGTCAGGCGGTACTCGTCAGGGTCGGACCGCTTGCCGTAACCGTTCTCGCTGACTACCAGCACGGTATGGGCTGCTGCATCCTCTGCGTTCGGGTTGGCCGAGATGGCTCCGATCACCTCGTCGTCCTCGTCTATATTGATTCCGCGGACACCCGATCCGCTGCGTCCGATGGCTCGGACTTCTTCTTCGTTGAAGCGGCAGCAACGGCCCTTGCGGGCGGCGATCATGATCTCGTGGGCGCCGTCGGTCAGCAGCGCGTCGAGGAGTTCGTCCCCTTCGCGGATGCCGATGGCGATGATGCCCTTGTTGCGGCTGCGTTTGTTGGAATATTCCGTCAGGTTGGTCTTCTTCACAACGCCGCGCTTCGTGATGAGGATCACGAAATGGTTGTCCGTGTACTCCGGATTCTCGATGGAGCGGACGTTGAGATAGGTGCGGATGCTGTCCTCCGGATCGATGGAGAGGAGGTTCTGCACCGCGCGGCCCTTGGACGTGCGCGTGCCTTCCGGCAGCTCGTAGACCTTGAGGCGGTAGCACATGCCCTTGTCGGTGAAGAAGAGCATCGTGGAATGCATGTTGGCCACGTAGATGTGCTCGATGAAATCCTCGTCACGCGTGGCGCTGGCCTTCTTGCCCACGCCGCCGCGCGCCTGGGTACGGAACTCCGTGAGGGCGGTGCGCTTGATGTAGCCGAGGTGGGAAATCGTGATGACGACGTCCTCATCGGCGTAGAAATCTTCAGGGTTGAATTCGTCGTCGGAAAGGGTGATTTCCGTGCGGCGGGGATCACCGTAGCGGGCCTTCAGGTCCTGGGTCTCCGCCTTGACGATGGCGAGCTGCTCGGCATCGCTGGCGAGGATCTCGTGGCAGCGGGCGATGAAGCGCTCGAGCTCGTCGTACTCCGCCTGCAGTTTCTCCTTCTCCAGGCCGGTGAGCTGGCGCAGACGCATCTCCACGATGGCCGAGGCCTGGATCTCGTCGAATCCGAAGGTGGCCATGAGGGTGCTCTTGGCGTCGTCCACGCTGCGGGAGGCCCGGATGATGGCGATGATCTCGTCGATCACGTCGATGGCCTTGAGCAGGCCTTCGAGGATGTGGGCACGCTTGAGGGCCTTGTCCAGCTCGAACTTCGTGCGGCGGACCACCACTTCGTGGCGGAAGTCGATGAAGTTGGCCAGCATGTCCTTGAGGGTGAGCGTCCGGGGACGGCCGCCCACGAGGGCCACGTTGTTGATGGAGAAGCTGCTCTGCAGCGCCGTGTATTTAAAGAGGGTGTTGAGCACGACGTTCGCGTTGGCTTCCTTCTTCACCTGGAATTCGATGCGGATGCCTTCGCGGTTGGTCAGCTCCCGGATGTCCGAGATGCCCTCAATCTTCTTTTCATGCACCATTTCGCTGATGCGGGCGAGCATGTCGGCCTTGTTGACCATGTACGGAACCTCCGTCACGACGATGGTCTCGCGGCCGTTGTCTCCCTCCTCGATCTCAGTCTTGGCGCGGATCACCACGCGGCCGCGGCCGGTGTTGTAGGCGTCAATGATGCCCTGGCGGCCCATGATGATGCCGCCCGTCGGGAAGTCGGGGCCCTGGATGTGCTCCATGAGCTCCTCGGTGGTGATGTCGGGGTTGTCGATGTACGCGCAGATGGCGTCGCAGACCTCGGAGAGGTTGTGCGGGGCCATGTTCGTGGCCATACCGACGGCGATACCCGCCGAGCCGTTGAGCAGCAGGAGCGGGAGCTTGGTCGGCAGCACGGTCGGCTCCTGGAGGGAGTCGTCGAAGTTGAGCGTCATATCGACGGTGTCCTTGTCCAGATCGGCCAGGACATCCTCCGCCATTTTCTCGAGCTTGGCTTCCGTATATCGCATGGCGGCCACGGGGTCGCCGTCCATCGAACCGAAGTTTCCCTGGCCGAAGACCAGCGGGTAGCGCTGGTTCCAAGGCTGCGCCAGACGCGCCATGGCGTCGTACACGCTGGAGTCGCCGTGCGGGTGGAACTTACCGAGCACCTCACCCACGATACGGGCCGACTTCTTGGTCTGTCCGCCGTAGTTCAAGCCCAGTCCGTCCATGCCGAAGAGCACACGGCGCTGCACCGGCTTCAGACCGTCCCGGGCATCCGGGAGGGCACGGGACACAATCACGGACATCGAATAGTCGATGTAGGCGGTGCGCATCTCGTGGTCGATTTCGACCGGTTCGATAATACCTTTCACTTCTTCCTGAATTTCTTCAGGATTCTTTACCTCGTCCATAAAAATACACTATAGATCTAAACATGCAAAAATAACAAAAATTTCCGATTAAATTGCTATTTTTGTCCATAAATTACCCCGATGGAAATCAAGTTTTCGACAGACCTTCAGACCATCCTTCGCTATGCCCGCGACGAGGCCGCGCGCACCGGCAGCTACGGCGTCGGCGCAGACCACGTCGTGCTCGGTCTGCTGCGCCATCGGGACAACGACGCATGCCGCATCCTGAGTGCCTGCGGTGTGGATCTGGACCGCTTCAAGCAGGACATCGACGCACAGGTGCTCGGCGAGCAGCCGGTCCCCTGGCCGGACCAGGGGCGGATCCGCCCGACGCGCAGCGCCGCGGCCCTGGTGGGCGGCGCCGCCTACGAAGCGCTCAAGCAGGGCGGTCGCGAGATTTTCCCGGTCCACCTGCTGCTGGCCCTGATCCGCCACGAGAAGAGCACCGCCGCGGAGCTGCTCCGCGGGCGCAATTTCGACTACGAACGCCTGTTCGCGCTGATGCGGGAACAGAACTACATCCTCCCCCACGAAGAGATCATCCTGCCCCGCCTGGAAGATCTGCTGGGACCGCTCGGAGAACAACTTACCCATCTGTATACTAACGCAAATTCTGAAACAAACCTCTACAGCTGATGAAACACTTGATCCCCATCTCATTGCTACTCTGCAGCTGTCTGACGTACGCGCAAACGCGTCCCGTCATTGAAAGACCCGGCATCCCCCAGCCGGACCAGACCCTGCTCTACGCGCAGCGCGACACCTGTGACCTGCTGCTGGACTTCTATACCGCCGCGCCCGGTGCCGGCCCCTGCGCCGACACGCTGCGCAAACCGGTGATCGTCCACGTGTTCGGCGGCGCCTTCGTCTCCGGCGTCCGCAACCACCCGGACGACCGCGTCTGGTTCCGCCGGCTGGCCGACGCCGGCTACCACGTGGCCGCCATCGACTACCGTCTGGGGCTGAAGGGCAAGACTTTCCGGGTCAGCCCGTCCGGCCTGACCATCCTGCGGGAAGCCATCCAGGCGGCCGTGGACGACCTCTTCGCCGCCACCAACTACCTGATCGACCACGCAGCCGAGCTGGGCATCGATCCGAACCGGATCATCGTCAGCGGCTCCTCGGCGGGCGCCATGACGGCCCTGCAGGCCGAATGGGAAATCGTCAACTCCATGCCCGATGCGCAGGTGCTGCCCGCCTGGTTCAACTACGGCGGCGTGATGGCCTTCTCGGGCGCCATCTTCTCCATGGAAGGGAACATCCGCTTCCCGCAGAAGCCCTGCCCCATCCTGCTGCTGCACGGCACGGCCGACCGCATCGTCCCCTACAAGTCCATCGGTCTGCCGGGCATCCAGTTCGCGGGAAGCAACGCCCTGGCGAAGAAGCTGGAGAGCGCAGGCTGCAATCTCCAGATCTACCGCTTCCGCGACCTTGGCCACGAGATCTCCATCTCGATGGCGCACCTCTTCCCGGAGGAAATCCGCTTCCTGGAGGACAACGTCGTCAAGGGCATATACCGCCCCATGGACACCCTCCTCTCGGACGAGGGCATCCCCGATCATGGCTGGCGCAAGTACTCAGCCCTGGATCTGTATCGAATGAAATAATTACGCCGACAGCCTGGCCATCGACAGTTCTATGAGTTGCTCGACCAGCGACTTGTAGTCGGGATTCGCACCCTGGTGGTAGCGATTCGCGATGGCGCAGCAGACCGTGCCGGCATTATGGCCGAGCATGGCGGCCATGCCGGCGAGGGCGGAGCCTTCCATCTCGAAATTCGTGATCCTGTAGCCCTGGAACTCGAAGCTCTCGAAATCCTCGAGCATGCCGGGCAGCGCGAGCCCCTCGCGGACGACACGTCCCTGCGGGCCGTAGAAACCGCCGGCACAGACAGTCATGCCCTTCACGGTGCAGTCCGCGAAACGGTCGATCATATTCTGGCTGGTGCGCACGAAATACGGATCCGGGAGATGCCTGGTCCAGTGGGCGTGCTTCTTGAACGCCTCCTCAAAATCGGACAGGCACACCTTGTCGCGATCCGCATACCAGTTGAGCAGGCCGTCGCAGCCGATGGAGATGTGCGAGAAGATGAAGGCTCCGATGGGAATGTCCGGCTGGATGGCGCCGCAGGTGCCGATGCGCAGGATGTTCAGCGTGCGGTGCTCCGGCTTGACCTCGCGGGTCGTGAAGTCAATGTTGGCGAGGGCATCCAGCTCCGTCATCACGATGTCGATGTTGTCCGCACCGATGCCGGTGGACAGGATCGTGAAACGCACGCCGCGGCGGAAGCCCGTGGCCCACACGAACTCGCGCGATGCGCCTTCCGCCTCGATGGAATCGAGGTGGGATGCTGCCATGGCCACGCGGCCGGGGTCGCCGACGAGCACGACATTGTCGGCCAGCTGCTCCGGACGGATGTGGAGGTGGAACGCGGAGCCGTCGCTATTGATAATCAGTTCAGATTCAGGGATTCTCATAATTATGCAGTTGGATATTATTTCTTCTTGCGCTTGGCGGCACGGAGGCGGTCGGCGCTGCGCACCAGCAGCTCGTCGGCAAGGATGCCGCGGGCGGCGAGGAAGTCGAGGATCGTGGCGACGATCGGGAAGACCGCGGTCACGTGGAAGACAGGGTCGTTGTGCGTGCGGATGAAATCGACGACCAGCCAGCCCTGCAGGCCGACCAGGATGATGGCGGCCAGCACGGCCGTGCGCATCTGGAAGATGCGGTGCTTGTAGGTCGTCAGGGCCATCACCTGCAGGAAGGTCGTCAGGACGATGAGCACGGCGTAGGGCCAGTATTCCATATACGGGGTGTCACCCGCCTTGGTGCAGAAAAGCAGGGAGGCGACGAGGCCCGTCGCCAGGAGAAGATACAGGGTTTGAACTCTTTGCCACATAATCTATCGCGAATTGAAGCGGGCCAGGACGGCCTGCTCGTAGGTTTTTGAAATGGGAATGGGCTCGATGGAATCGATATCGAAGTCGACCTTGTAGCCCTCTTTCTCGGACTTCAGGATCGAGATCTTGCGGATGTTGACGATGTACTTGCGGTGGCAGCGGACCAGCTCGCTGTCCGCGAAGCTGTCCTCCACCGTCTTGAGCCGGCAGCGCAGCATGTACTGCTTCATCTCCCCGGCGCTGTCCATGTACCAGGCCTTGATGTAGTTGTCGTCGGACTCGATGAAGTAAAGGTTGTCCGAACTGATGGAGAACTTGAGCACGCCGTTGTTGTCGAACAGAGTGATACGCTGGTCCGTATAGGGCTTGGCGGGCTTGTCGGAGACCACGTTGCCGTAGTTCATCAGGCGGATGGTATTGTCCCGGTCCTGCAGGGCGAAGTGCAGGGCGCAGAACGCGAACGGGACGCACAGGCACACCGCCGAGTAAACCAGGGCGCTGAGGAAGATCTCGCCGCTTTCGCGGCCGTCGTCGATGATGCCCGCTTCCACTCCCTGGCGCGTGAAAACCGTGTAGAGCAGCGCCACGGCGGCCACTTCCGCCACGTTCCAGGCGATGTAACCCAGCAGGGTGAAGCCCTGGAGGTCGCGGCAGCGGTGCATCAGCGCACGGCTCAGGATGATGAGCAGGGCGGCGAGCAGCACGAAGGCCAGCGTGAAGAGGAAGGCCTCGCTCTGCCCGAGGGCGAACCAGGCGGTGGTGGAAAAGGGGATGCTGACCAGGATGAAGATCAGGGAGAACAGGGCCGTATAGACCACGGTGGTCCAAATCTGCTCCTTCTCGAGCAGATAGCGGGGCAACCTGTCATTCAGTGCGATCATCGTCTTCCTCAGTCCAGTGAACTGCAAATATAAGAATTATTTACTACCTTTGCGCCGGATAAAACTGATTCTTTTATGGAGAAACGAGTAGTTGTGACCGGACTCGGCGTCCTCTCTTGCATCGGAAACGATGTCAAGACTTTTTGGAACAACCTTGTCAACGGCGTGTGCGGAATTGATCATATCACAGAGTTCCCGACAGACAACCTGGCCGTCAAGATCGGCGGCATGATCCGGAATTTCAATCCGGAAGAATACGGGATGGACAAGCCGTTCATCCGCAAGCAGGATCCTTTCACCGTCTATGCGATGGCTTCCGCCTGGCAGGCGATGCGGGATTCCGGCCTGGTGAGCGGCGAGAACATCGACCCGAGCCGCCTGGGCACCTATGTCGGCTCCGGTATCGGCGGCTTCACGACCATCCAGCGCGAGCTGGAGAAGTTCTTCGAGGACCAGTCCGGCCAGTGGGTCTCCCCCAACTTCGTCCCGACGATGATCTCCGACATGGCCGGCGGCCAGATCGCCATCAAGTTCGGCGCCCAGGGCTCCTGCATCGACATCGTAACGGCCTGCGCCACCTCCACGCACTCCATCGGCGAGGCGTTCCGCGCCATCAAGCACGGCTACGCCGACGCCATCATCGCGGGCGGCACCGACCGCTGCACCATTCCGATCGGCATCGCCGGCTTCGCGAACGCCAAGGCGCTGACCCGCGCCACGGATCCGCAGTACGCCTCCCTGCCGTTCAACGCCAACCGCAGCGGCTTCGTGATGGCCGACGGTTCCGCCGTCGTCATCCTCGAGGAGATGGAGCACGCCAAGGCCCGCGGCGCCCACATCTATGCCGAGGTCACGGGCTACGGCAGCACCTGCGACGCCCACCACGCCACGGCCCCGCGCCCGGACGGCACCACCCAGGCCGAATGTATCCGCCTCGCGCTGGAGGAGTCCGGATTCGATCCCGCCAAGGACAATGTCTATATCAACGCCCACGGCACGGGCACGCTCCTCAACGACGTGGCCGAGACCAAGGCTTACAAGATTGCGCTGGGCGACTTCGCCTACAAGGCCCACATCAGCAGCACCAAGTCGATGCACGGCCACATGTTCGGCGCCACGGGCGCTGTCGAGGCCATCGCCACGGTGCTGGCCCTGCAGGAAGGCATCGTGCCTCCGACGGTCCACCTGGACGCACCGGATCCCGAGTGCGACCTGGACTACACGCCCAACAAAGCCGTCAAGACCGACGTGAATCTCGGCCTTTCCGACTCCTTCGGCTTCGGCGGGCACAACGCCTGCCTCGCGTTCCGCAAATACGAATAAAGATTCGCCGGTCGGAGCCGGCGAATGACGATAAAAGCCCAGCCGACCGGCTGGGCTTTTCTGTCTTAATCTCCCGCTTCTTTGAGGCGCTCGGCGTTCTCGGCGATCTGCAGCTGGTCGATGCACTCCTGGATATCCCCGTCCATAAAGACGGGCAGGTTGTACATGCTCCAGTTGATGCGGTGGTCCGTGACGCGGCCCTGCGGGTAGTTGTAGGTGCGGATCTTGGCGGAACGGTCGCCCGTGGAGACCATGGTCTTGCGCTTCGCGGCGATACCGTCCAGGTACTTCTGGTGCTCCAGGTTGTAGAGACGGGTACGGAGCTCTTCGAAAGCGCGGTCCTTGTTCTTCAGCTGGGAGCGCTCCTCCTGGCACTGGACGACCAGGCCGGTGGGGATGTGCGTGAGGCGCACGGCGGAGTAGGTCGTGTTGACGCCCTGGCCGCCCGGGCCGGACGCGCAGAAGAGGTCGAGACGGATGTCGTCCCAGTTCAGGTCCACGTCGAATTCGCCCGCTTCCGGGAAAACCGCCACGGAGGCGGCGGACGTCTGGATACGGCCCTGGGTCTCGGTCTGCGGCACGCGCTGGACGCGGTGCACGCCGGATTCGTATTTCATCACGCCGTACACGCCGTCGCTTCCGGAGAGCTTGAAGACGATCTGCTTGAAGCCGCCGGAGGTGCCGGGCGCCTGGTCGGTGACCTCGACCTTCCAGCCGCGCCTCTCCGCGAAATGCTGGTACATGCGGAAAAGGTCGCCGGCAAAAATCGCCGCCTCGTCGCCGCCGGTGCCGCCGCGGATTTCGACCATCGCGTTCTTGCCGTCGTCCGGATCGGCCGGGATGAGCAGGAGCTTGATCTGCTGCTCCATCTCGGGGATCTTCGGCTCGATCTCCGCAATCTCCATCCGCGCCATTTCGCGCAGTTCCTCGTCTTTCTCGTTGACGAGGATGTCCTTGGCGGAGGCGAGATCCTCCACCATCTTTTCGTATTGCTTGCCGGTCTTGATGATCGGCTCCAATTCTTTGTAGTCCTTGTTCAGCTGAACGTATTTCTTCATGTCCGCCATCGCTTCGGGGCTCGAAAGCTGCTCCTGGAGCGACTTGAATTTCCCCTCGAGGGAAAGGACTTTGTCTAGTAAGGTATTGTTGTCTGCCATGGGATCAAATCTTCTTGAGGTAGCAGCGGCGGCGCATGAACGGCTCGCGTTCGTAGCTGTTCCAGATGTTGACCGCGCTGTTGGTTTCTATCTGCGGGTTGGAGATGGCCCAGCGGTTGCCCACCTTGATGGCCTTGTCCGCCATCTCCTCGTAATATACGGACGAGACGCCCTTGTTCTGCCAGTCCGGGGCGGCACCGTTGACCATCAGGTCCGTCACTTCGTAGTCGTGCATCGCCCGCCAGAGGTACCACCAGCCGAAGGGGAAGAGCTTGCCTTTCGCCTTCTGGAGGGCCTTGGAAATGGTCGGGAAGGCGATACCGAAGGCGACGATCTCGTCATGCTCGTCCAGCAGGATGCAGCTGACCTTGTCGGAGACGTAGGGCAGCACGCTGGCGGCCTCTTCGTCAATCTCGTCCGGCGTCAGGGGGACATAGTTCATCACGGACGAGGCGAAGCTGTCGTTGTACACCTGGAAGAACTTTTGCACCAGCGCCTTGTCGCGCTTGAGCTTCTCGATGCTGCCGAAGTGGAGATTGTAGCGCTCCTTCACCAGCTTGGACACGCGGCGGGCCTTCTCGGGGACGCCGTGGTTCGCCACCACCTTGTACTGGATCCAGTCGCACTCCTTCTCATAGCCGAGCTGTTGGACGAAGTCGTTGTAGTACGGGAAGTTGTAGAGGCAGTTAAAAGGCGGGATGTGATCGTAGCCTTCCACCAGCATGCCCTGCTTGCCGAAGGTGTTGTAGTAGAGCGGACCGTGGATTTCGTCCATCCCCTGCTCTTTGGCCCAGGCCTCGGCGGTGCCGATCAGCAGGCGGGCCACCTCGAAGTCGCGGATGCAGTCGAACCAGCCGAAGCGGGCGCGCTTCGTGCCGTAGCGCTCGTTGTAACGGGGGTTGATCATCCCGGAAATGCGGCCGACGACCCGGTCGCCGTCGAGGGCCAGCCAGAGTTTGTGGCTGCAGTATTTGAGCGGCGCGACACTGGTCAGGGAGCGGACCTGGTCGCCGTGCAGCGCCGGGACGTACTGCGGACAGTCCCGGTACAGCTCGTCCGGGAAACGGACAAACCGCATCAGGTCCCTGCGGGACTCAACCTCACGTATCTGGTAGCTGGACATCTTCGTTACAAATAACTTGCAAAGATAATCAAATAATCTGAGATTTTTGGCCGGTGCCGGCCTATCATAGTCCTTTGGATTTACCTTCATCCCAGATGGCGTCCATCTCGGCAAGGGTGAGGTCGGTGAGTTTGCGGCCTTTCTTGAGGGTTTGCTCTTCGAGGTAGGTGAAGCGGCGGCGGAACTTGGAGCACGTGCCGCTGAGGGCGGCCTCGGGATCGACGCTGTAGAGGCGCGCCGCGTTGATGACGGCGAAGAGCAGATCGCCGAATTCCTCCTCCATGTGGCGGGGGTCCTGCTCGTCGCAGGCCTCGCGCGCCTCGCCCAACTCCTCGCGGACCTTGTCCCAGACATCCGCCGGCTGCTCCCAGTCGAAGCCGCAGCCGCGGGCCTTCTCCTGCATCGAGAGGGCCTTGAGGAGGGCCGGCATCGCGTCGGGGATGCCGGAAAGGACGGTCTTGTTGCCGTCTTTCTCCTTGGCCTTGACGAGCTCCCAGGTGTCGGCGATCTCCTTGGCGGAGGTGGGCTTGCCGGCCTCCGGGCCGAAGACGTGCGGGTGGCGGAAGACCATCTTGTCCACGACCTTGTCGAGCGAGTCGGCGATGTCGAAACTCCCCTCCTCCTGCGCGATGCGCGCGTAGAACACAAGGTGGTAGAGCAGGTCGCCGATCTCCTTGGCCGTACCGGGGCGGTCCCCCTTCAGGATGGCGTCGCTGAGCTCATAGACTTCCTCCTCCGTCATCGGGCGGATGGACTCCATGGTCTGTGCGGCATTCCAGGGGCACTTCTCCCGCAGGGCGTCCATCGTATCGAGCAGCCGCCCGAAGGCGGCGAGTTTTTCTTCTTTGGTATGCATGGAAAATTTGCTACATTTGCGCTTGCAAAAATAACAATAATCTTCGAAATGAAGCCGATCCAATACGTTTCCGCCGACGAAGCGGTCAGTCACATCCCATCCCATTGTCATGTCCATCTGAGCAGTGTCGCCAGCGTGCCGCACTGCCTCATCCAGGCCCTCTGCCGCCGGGCGGACGCCGGGGACGTGTGCGATCTGCACTTCCACCATTTCCATACGGAGGGTCCCGCCCCGTACAGCGAGCCGCGCTACGAAGGGATCTTCTTCGAGCAGGGATTCTTCGTCGGGCCGAACGTGCGCGCCAACGTGAACGCCGGCTATGCCGACTACCTGCCCGTGCACCTGGGCGAGAGCCAGAAGCTCTACCGCGAGGGCTACATCCCCCTCGGCGCCGCCCTCGTGAACGTGTCGCTGCCGGACGAACAGGGACGCGTCAGCCTCGGCACCTCCGTGGACTGCTCCGTGGCGGCCGTCGAAAGCGCGAAGGTCGTGATCGGCGTGGTGAACCCCAACGTGCCGTTTGCCTACGGCGACCTGCTGTCCGTGGACCAGTTCGACTACCTCGTGCAGGACGACACGCCGCTGGTGACGGCCGCGTTCGCCGAGCCCACGCCCACCGAAGTGCTGATCGGCAAGAACTGTGCGGCGCTCGTGGAGGACGGCGACTGCATCCAGATGGGCATCGGCGCCCTGCCGAACGCCCTCGCGGCGCAGCTCGGCGGACACAAGCACCTGGGCCTGCACACGGAGATGTTCGCCGACGGCCTGCTCCGCCTGATCAAGGCGGGCGTGATCGACGGCGCCAACAAGAAGATCGACACCGGCAAGGTCGTGGCCTCCTTCCTGCTCGGATCGCAGGAGGTCTATTCCTTCATCGACCACAACCCGAATGTGCTGATGCGCGACATCAAATATACCAACGACCCCTGGGTCATCGCCCAGAACCCGCACATGAAGGCCATCAACTCCGCCACGGAGGTGGACTTCACCGGCCAGATCAGCGCCGACTCCATCGGCACGCGCATCTTCAGCGGCACCGGCGGCCAGGTCGAGTTCGTCAAGGGCGCCACGATGTCCGCAGGCGGCAAGAGCATCACCGCGTTCGCATCGCGTACGGTCAAGGGCAAGAACAAGATCGTCGCGGAGCTTAATCCGGGCGCCGGCGTGGTCACGCCCCGCGCGGACGCACACTGGATCGTGACCGAGTACGGCGCCGTGGACCTCTACGGCAAGAGTCTGCAGGAGCGCGCCAAGCTGATGATCGGCATCGCACACCCGGACGACCGGGAAATGCTGGACCGCGCCGCGTTCGAGCGCTTCGGTCCGCACTATCACAATTTCAGCATCTAGGAGATTCCCGATCAGGTCGGGAATGACGACAAAGCGGCCTGCCGGATGGGCAGGTCGCTTTGCTGTTGCCCGGTCGCAAGCGGGCTTGACGAAGGATCCGGCTAATAGCTGGAGAGCGTGGACGCGCGGGAGACGGACTGGTTCTTGATGCGGAGCGAGGGGCCCGGGTGGTAGTTGAGCCGGGAGGCGCCGGAGAGGGTGACGCTCAGCTCGTCGCGCACATCGACCGTGCCGTTGGAGGCGCCGGAGAAGGCGGCCTTCACGCGGCGGGCGGGTGCCTCGCCAGCGTTCAGCTTGGCGGCGCCGGAGCACGTAGCATCCAGGTTCTCGATGGAACCGGAGAACACGGTGTTGGCAGCGCCGGAGCCCTGCAGGGTCACATCGCCCAGCTTACCGTTCAGCGTCAGCTTGGTCGCACCGGAGAGATGCAGGTCGGTCGTCCGGACGTCAGCGGAAACGGTGGCGCTCAAGCTGCCGGATCCGTAGACGGTAATCTTGTCGAATTTGCCTTCCAGGTTGAATTTCGCGGCGCCGGAGGCATTGATATCAGCCTGGGAAGCACGCACGGAGAGGCCTTGGGCGGAGGTGGCGCCGCTCATTTTCAGCTCGAAATCCTTGCGGCTGGAGAAGTTTCCCTTGGCCGTCAGCTTGGCGGCGCCGGACATGCGCAGGACCGCCAGGTCCGGCATGCTGACAAAGACGCGTACCTGGTTGCGGTTGCCGTTCTCCACGCGGCGGCGGACATCGCGCGGGAGGTCGCCGACAGAGAGCACCAGGACACCGCCGCGAACTTCGACGTTCACAAAGGGCATGAGGAAGTCCGGCGCTTCCACGCGGACGGCGTGACGCGAGGCCTGGACGAGCTCAACCTGGTAGATCCAGGAGGCATCGATGCCGGTGAAGTTGTTGAAATTGAACTCTTTGGTCTCGTCTTTGGCGTTCAGCTCCGGATCGGAGGCCGTCCGGGCGGAGAGGGGCAGGACGGCGAGGATGGCCGCTGCGAGCAGGGTGAAGAACTTTTTCATCTTATTGGATTTTTTTGAGTTGTCGGGCTGCGGCGAGCAGTTCGCCGTAATGATTCTGCAGGATGCGGGAACGCTGCCGGTCGGAGAGACCTTCGGGCATCTGCTCGAACAGGGATTCCGCCTCTTCCGTGATCTCGCGCAGGGCGTCGTCCTGCGTCGGGAGTTCGCGGTAGAGATCCGCCACTTCGTCCATGTAGGCCAGATAGACGGCCTCCGGGCTGCTGAACAGGCCGTGGAGCGGGTCGCCGGGACGCAGCACCAGCAGGGCGGCGGCGCAGGCGGCGAGGGCCAGGGCCCAGGCAGGTCGCGCGAGGGCATTGCGGAGGAATAATTTCCAGCCGAAACGAACCTTGTGGCCGATGGGGGGCTCCGCCGTGTCGAATTCCGCCGCGTGGTCGCGGATGTATTGCTCTAAATCTTTCATATCTTATTATGATTCAGCATCTCTATCAGTTTGCTCCGTCCGCGGGAGTACAGGGAGCGAAGCGTGGTCTCCTTCTTGCCGGTCAGGCCGGCGATCTCGCCGTAGTCCAGCCCCTCGATGAGCACCAGGTCCAGAATCAGGGCATAGGGCTCGGGCAGGCGCTCCATCGCGGCTCTGACCTCGCAGACGGACGGGAGGGCGGGAGATCCTTCGCTTCGCTCAGGATGACAGGGTTCCCCGGCAACCGGATCCTCGCGGAACGACTCCTCGCGGCCGTATTCTTCCAGGAAGGCCTCGCGGCGTTCGCGGCGGCGCAGCCGGTCGATGGAAGCGCGGATGCAGGTGCGGGCCAGCCAGGCCGAGACCTGCTCGGGCGAGGAGAAACTTCCCGGCGCGGTGACGAACTTCAGGATCGTGTCCTGCATCACTTCTTCCGCCTCATCGGAATCCCGGAGAATCCGCAGGCTGATGTTGTACAGCCGCCGGTGGTGCTCCTGGTAGAATTCCGTAATCTCCTGTCGTGTCATTTTCTGCTTGCTCTGTCTATATAACGCAAAACGAACCGGATTGTTGCAAAGCGGTTCGTTTATTTTTCAAAAAAGGAGAAATGGACGCGCCCGTAGGTCTTTTCCTTCTTGAAATTCGGGTGGTCGGTGAAGGAATACTCATCGCCGTGCTCCAGGATGAAATAGCAGCCCGGGTGGAGCAGGTCCCGGCCCAGCACCTTGTCGGGAAGGGTGTCCAGCCCCTCCAGGGCATAGGGCGGATCGGCGAAGATGAGGTCGAACTTCTCGCGGCAGATAGGCAGGAAGTCAAAAACGTTGTCATGCACGGCGGTCACGGCCGGCAGGCCGAGCCGGGCGGCTTCGCGGCGGATGAAGGCCGCGTGGTCGCGGTTCATCTCCACACAATATACGCGTCGCGCGCCGCGCGAGGCGAATTCATACGACACGGCGCCGGTGCCGCCGAAGAGGTCGAGCACCTGCAGGTCTTCGAATTCGTATTCGTTGTTCAGGATATTGAACAGGCCCTCCCGGGCGAAATCCGTGGTGGGCCTGGCGCCATAGCCCATGGGGGGCAGGATGGGTTTGCCTTTCAGGCGGCCGCCGATGATCCTCATAGATTGATGACGGCCTTGAAGTAGCGGTACAGGGACATCTCGTCCTCCGCGTCGAGCGGGGTCCGCCAGCAGATGGTGGAGATTACGGGATTGACCTGGAGCGACTTCAGCGACAGGAAGATGTAGTATTCGGCCGTGGTGAAGTCCTGGACGGGGAAACTGTTCGCCAGCTTCAGGCTGTCCCCCTGCGCGACGGCCAGGAAGAGATGGTCTTCGGCGAGACTGCAGAGAATCTTGTTGTACTCCTGGCAGTCGGGCAGCTGCATCAGCAGCTTATAGATTTCGGGCGTACCATCCACAACGACGCTGTCCTCGCCTTCAGTATAGACGAGGACAGCATCATATTGCGGAATGTCGAGGTGATTGACGACGTCCCCTTCCTTCAAGTCGGCCACTTCGGCCAGCGCCTGACGCGCCGTCGCAGGGTCAAAGAATCGAGAGGGAACGAGCGTAAACACTACTCCCAGTTACCTGCGTTGTTGTTCGGGGCGGTGACGGAACCAACCTGGAGGCCTTCGTAGCGGTTGAGGTCGCGGCTCTCGGCGTTCAGGTTGATAATCAGCTGGCGGTCCATACCCTTGAGGAGGGACTTCCAGGGGATGCGGGCCTCGAAGAGGGGCACGGGCACACCGGACACCATCTTGATGGTGGACTCCATCTGGATGGGCTCCTTACCGGAGAACGGGATATATTTGAGGGAGTCAATGCAGAAGTCGGGGCGGTTGTTGAAGAGGGTGTCGCGCACCGGAACCTTGGTCACGGTGGAGAACACGACCTTCTGGCCGGCGGCGTAAGCCTCCTGAAGTTTCTCGGTCAGCTGCTCGGGCTTGAGCTTCTTGTTGGCGTTCTTGATGGCCTCGGTGTTCGTCACGGCGAGGGAGTCGTCCATAGAGCCGATCTGCATCACGATCTCCATCTGGCCGCCCTCATAGAACTGCTTGAGGGAATCAATCGAGGAATTGAACTTGCCGGTGACGGACTTGAACGCGACCTGCAGGGTGCGGATGTCTTTCAGACGCTGCACGGCGACAGCCTGCCGGGTTTCCTTCTCTTTGTTGAAGTTGACCGGCTTCATGATGTTGCTGTACAGCACATAAACAAGGCCGCAGATGAGCGCCAGCAGGGCGATCTCGATGATAATTTTCGTTGCTTTGTTCATTGTATGGGTTAATTTTATTTGATATCCAAAGTCCCACAAAGTTATGAAATTGATTTATCAAATGCAATATTCTTATTAAATTTGCACAGTTTTTTTGGAACACATGCAAGCACTCGTACCGACCGACATCCTGCAGCTGGAGTCCATCTTCGCGGCAGCGAAGCGCGTTTCCATCGCCGTCCATACGCATCCCGACGGGGATGCGCTCGGGAGCGGCACAGCCCTGCTGACCTACCTTCGAGAGTGCAGGGGCCTGGACGCCCGCCTGCTGCTGCCGGACGCGCATCCGGCATCGCTCGATTTCGTGCTCCCCGCGGACGGCTGGATCGACGCCGCCCTCGAGCCGGACGCCGCCCGGGCCTGGATCGACGGCTGCGACCTGATCGTCTGCCTGGACATGAACGCTTTCAACCGCACGGAGGCGCTTGCTCCGGTCCTGGCGACCGCGAAAGCCCGCAAAGTGCTGATCGACCATCACCTGCATCCCGACCGGGTCTCTTTCGATCTGGTTTTCAGCGAGATGGACATTTCCTCCACCTGCGAGCTGCTCTTCTGGGTGCTGCTCGCCCTGCCGGGCGTCGGCGAAGCGGCCAAGCTCCCGGTACCGGTGCTCACCGCCCTGATGACGGGCATGACCACGGACACGAACAACTTCGCCAACTCCGTCTTCCCCACCACCCTGCAGATGGCCTCCCTGCTGCTGACCGCGGGCGTGGACCGGGACGCACTGTTGGAACACCTATATCAGAATTTCCGCGTGAACCGTTTCCGCGCCATGGGCGCCGCCCTGGCCGAACGCATGGTCGTCCGCCCGGACGGGGTCGCCTACATCATCCTGGACAAGGCATTCCTGCAGCGTTTCGAGCTGCGGGAGGGCGAGTCCGAAGGTTTCGTCAATATGCCGCTGGGCATCGGAAGCGTACGCATCAGCGTGCTGCTGCGCGAGGACGAGACCCACTTCCGGGTGTCCATCCGCTCCAAGGCGGGCGTGTCCGCCAACCGGCTGGCCACGGAGGTCTTCCACGGCGGCGGCCACGAGCAGGCGGCGGGCGGGAAGCTCCACTTCCCGCAAGATATTGCCACCCCGGCAGATGCGGAGCAATTCGTCTCCGAGATGACGGCACGATTTATGCGGAATCAATGAACCGATTATGAAGAGAACCATCCTATATTTGAGTTTGGCGGCGCTTGTGCTGGCCGGCTGCGCCAAGACCCCGAAGGCGGGCACGAACGACGAGAACATACTTTTCTTTGAATCGTGGGTACAGGTGCACCACCCCCAGGCGGTCCGCACCAGCCTGGGCGCCTACATCCTGAACGACAAGCCGGGCACAGGCGCGGCCGCCGGCACGCCGGAGAAGAACCCCTTCGTGCGCGTCAGCTATACGATCCGCAAGCTGGACGGCACGGTCCAGGGCACCACGGACGTGGATTTGTCCAAGCAGATCGGTTACTATTCGACGAACGAGAGCAAGAATCCGTACTACGGTCCGATCATCTGGGCCCGTGGCACCAGCGGGCAGGCTGCCGGCATTGAAGAGTCCGTCGCGCAGATGAGCGAGGGCGGCCGCCGCGTGGTCGCCATCCCCGGCTGGCTGCTGGGCTACGATGCCAGCAGCGGCGCCCCGATCCTCTACAAAACTGCGGAGGAGTATGAGAACAAGGTCGCCGGCGCCACGCCGATGATCTACGAAATGAAGCTGGAGGAAGTCATTCCCGACATCCAGAAGTGGCAGATCGACTCCGTCGGCCGCAACGTCGCCGCACTCTTCCCCGGCAAGACCGTCAAGGACTCCGTCAAGCTCGGTTTCTATTATTTCCAGACCGGAGCGCCGTCCTCCACGGAGAGATTCAAGAGCGATACGACGATCTACATCAACTACATCGGCCGCCGGCTGGATGGCCAGGTGTTCGACACCAACATCGCCGACACGGCCAAGTTCTACGGCATCTACTCCGCCTCGAGGACCTACGGACCCAGCGCTATCAACTGGTACAAAACGGACGAGACGTACAAGGACATCACGATGGTCACGTCCGGGTCCAGCTCCAGCGTGATCAGCGGCTTCGCCTTCGGCCTCAACCAGATGCACCCGCACGAGAAGGGCACCGCCATCTTCACCTCGGACTGGGGATACGGCGCCAAGGGATCCGGCTATGCGATTCCGACCTACTCCCCGCTGCGCTTCGATCTTGAGATCGTCGACAAACCCAAGTCCTAGGGCATGGCAGCGGCGACCAGCGCAGCTCCGACCGAGCTCGGAACCGAGAAAATCGGCAAACTTCTGAGACAGTACGCCGTCCCGGGCATCATCGCCCAGACGGCGGCTTCTTTGTACAATATGGTGGACAGCATCTACATCGGGCACATCCCCGGTGTGGGCTCGGCCGCCATCAGCGGCCTCGCCGTGACCTTCCCCCTGATGAACCTGTCCATCGCGATGGGTACGCTGGTGGGCGTGGGCGCGATGACCCTCATCTCCGTCCTGCTGGGGCAGCGCAACTATCAGGCGGCCCAGAAGGTCCTGTCCAATGTCCTGACGCTCAACGTCTTCATCGGCATCATTTTCACGGCCGTCACCCTGCCGTTCCTGAACCCGATCCTGCGATTCTTCGGGGCCAGCGACACCACCCTGCCCTTTGCCCGGGACTATATGATAATCATCCTGGCGGGCAACGTCTTCACGCATCTGTATCACGGTTTCAACGGGCTGATCCGCTCGTCCGGCCACCCCAAGGTGGCCATGGGCCTGACGCTCTTCACCGTGTTCTCGAACGCCATCCTGGACCCGATCTTCATCTTCGTGCTGGGGATGGGCATCCGCGGCGCCGCCCTGGCGACCATTCTCTGCCAGCTCGTGGCCCTGGTCTATACCCTCCGCTTCCTGTCCGACAAGCGGCGCCTGCTGCATTTCACCCGTCCGCTCTTCCAACTGGACTGGCGCATCGCCAAGCAGTCGCTCGCCATCGGCGTCGGCCCCTTCCTGATGAACGTGGCCGCCTGCCTGGTGGCGCTGTTCATCAACCAGCAGCTGGGCAAATACGGCGGGGACATGGCCATCGGCTCCTACGGCATCCTGAACCGCCTGACCATGCTCTTCGTCATGGTGAACATGGGCTTCTGCCAGGGCCTGCAGCCGATCGCCGGCTACAATTACGGCGCGCGGCAGTACACCCGCGTCCGGGAAATCTTCGTCCTCACGGCCAAGTGGGCGGTGCTCGTCACCACGCTCTGCTTCCTGATGTCGGAGCTGATCCCGCGCCAGGCCGTGAGCCTGTTCACCAACGACCCGCAGCTGATCGACCTCGCCTCCCGGGGCCTGCGCATCATGAACTGCGGCTTCGCCCTGGTGGGCTTCGGCATGGTCACGGGCAACTTCTTCCAGTGTCTCGGCATGGTCCGCAAATCCATTTTCCTGTCGCTGTCGCGCCAGCTGCTCTTCCTGCTGCCGCTGATCTACACCCTGCCGCTCTGGCTGCAGGAGACGGGCGTCTGGATCAGTTTCCCGATTTCGGATACCATGAACGTCATCATTTCCGCCATCATGATCGTCCGGCTGTTCCGCAAGTTCGACCGGCTCAAGGACGGCGAGAATCCCGATATCCTCGGCAGTAACATCCAATCCTAGCAATATGGAAGAGAAGCACATCCTGATCAACATCGGGCGCCAGTTCGGCGCCGGTGGCAAGGGCGTCGCCGACCTGCTCGGCAAACGCCTGGGCATCCCGGTCTACGACAACGAGCTCCTGCAGAAAGCGGCCGCCGAGAGCGGCTTCAGCCCGGCCTTCTTCAAGAAAAGCGACGAGAAGCGCCGCCTCTTCCGCTTCGGCTCCCTGTTCGGCCTGAACCGGGCCAGTTCTTACGCCCCGTCGGGCATCGACGAGACAGAGCTGTTCCGCTACCAGAGTGACGCCATCCGCAACATCGCCCAGCAGGGCAGCGCCATCTTCCTGGGCCGCGCGTCGGACTACGTCCTGCGCGACATGGAGTGCCTGGACGTGTTTATCTGTGCCCCGATGGAGGAGCGCGTGGAGCGCGTCTGCGAACGGACGGGCATGGGCGCCGAAGAGGCGGAAAAATATATCGTCAAGAAAGAGCGGGCGCGCCGGGATTATTACAATTTCTTCACGCTCGGCAACTGGGGCGTCGCCTCCAACTACGACCTCTGCATCGACTCCTCGCTGGTCGGCCTCGAAGGCTGCGTCGACCTGATCATCGACTTCGGCCGCAAAGCTGGCCTGCTGTAGTTTCAATGACCGGTGGGCGTAGGCCCCCGCACGACCGGCGAATCTCGTTTTCCGGCCAGGATTTCCAGGCAAAACCTGCCAGGTCCCCTCGAAAAATGGGGGACCGGCCAGAAATACCGGCCCTTTTCTGCCCGGTGCTTTCGACAAATTATATCGCCAGGCCGAGGTGAAGACCGATGGTCGGGCCGAAGCTCGGACCGAGAAAGATGTTGGATTTGCCCCAAAGCCGGATGGACAGGCCCGGCTCCCAGGAGAAATACCAGTTGAGTGAATTGACTTTCGGATTGTCGTTTTCGATATATCCGGTCACCTTATAGGTATATGCTCCTCCGACCATCAGGTCGCTGTAGAGGGAAATGCGACGCCTTCTGTCTAAAGGTATATAATGACGGTGATAGAGGTAGAAATTCCACCGGTAGGCATCAGCGGGATTCGCGTCATAATACAACTTACCGTGGCTGACACCCAGACCGAACACCTTGTTCGGACTGGTCCGGATGCCGCCGGTCAGGTCCACAGACAGGTAATAAATCATTCCCTGCACCCGCACGCTGAACTCCGGCTTCCAGTTTTTGCGGCCCTCGGCCGACAAGTGCGCCTTGACCTCCTCGAAATAATCCTTGGCCACGAAGTTGGGTGATTCGAAGTCCAGTTTATTGCCGACCACCGTGGAAGTCGTGTCGGCCTGCTGGGCGGCGGCGGGGAAAAGAATCAGAAAAGCGGAAAGTATCGTTATCAGGTATTTCATCATACTTATTGTTTGTCGAACATGGAACGGAGGTCCTCCAGGGTGGCGCTGCCCTCCAGGTACAGGATGGTGATGACCCAGGCGGGCCCGACCGGACGGGCCTGGTAGCAGAGGTAGCGGTGGGTCTTGCCCTTCTGGGCTGGCTGGATCAAGGCGTAGGTCAGGAGGTTTCCGACCATTTCCGTCTCGGCGGACACCGCCGCGTCCGCATCGGCTTTCACCAACGCAGCCACCTCCAACGCCGTTTTTTCATCGACCTGGAACTGGACGCTGCGATAGAAATCCAGCTTGTACGTGGTCATGCTGCTGCCACGGACTTCCGTCTTGATCATACGGTCGGAGGGGATGACCTGTCCGCGAAAGATCGCGTTGCAGCTCAGGCCCCGCTGGGCAAAGGCCGCTCCGGAGGAAAGGAGCAGCGCCAGTATGCAAAGGAGTATCTTTTTCATCGCCGGAACATTTCTATGAGGGTTGTTTCAGCGGGCGTTTCGCCCGCAAAAAAGTCCGCCAGCGAGGCATCCACAGACGCCATGATCTGCTCGCTGTCGGTAGAAGCCTCTCCGTAAGAATAACGGACGCACACGTCGCGTTCCGCTCCCTTGAATCGGGGGAACAACCCGACGGAGAGAAGGATGACCAGGGCGGCCGCGACGGCGGCCCAGGAATACGCCCAGCGGGCCGGGGCCCGGCGGGACGTCTGCGCCCGGCCCAGGGACAGGTAGCCCAGCACGCCCCGCAGTTCTTCGAACGCGGGGTCGTCCGTCCGGGCGGCGTACCGGGCGAGCCGGCGCTCCTCGGCCGGCGTGGTCTCCGCCTCCCAGTAGCGCTGCATCAAGGCTGTATATTTCTCTTTATCTGTCATCTTTCAGTGCGTTTCTAAGTGTTTTGCGGGCGCGGGAGAGTTGCATCCTCACCGCGGCCGGCTCCATGCCGAGCTCCCGCGCTATTTCTTCCAGGGTTCGCCCGCCGTATTCCTTCTCTTCCAGGATGTATCGCTGCGTCTCCGTCAGTTCCGATTCGATCTTGCGGTGCATGGCGGCGTAGGCTTTTTCCCTGTCTTCGACGTCGGGCGGCGCCTCCGCGACATCCGCTTCCAGCGGGACCGGGCGCCGTCGTCGCCGCTCATTCAGGCTGGCGTTCCGGACCGTCCGGGCCAGCAGGGCCTCGGCTTCCTGCTCGGACTGCAGCGGATATCGCTTTTGCCAGAGCCGCACGAAGCTGTCCTGCAGGACATCCTCGGCGCCGGTCGGATCGGGCAGCACGCGCACGGAGATCCCCTTCAGCTTCTGCCGAAGCCTGATAAATGCATCAGTCAGGAAATCGTTTGCCATCCTACTCTATATAACACGGCCGCTACTCAAATGTAACAACTATTTTTGACAGGTGTCCACAAAATCGGCCACTGGTGCAATAAAAGTGGACACCTCCCCCGGGAAACAGGCGAAAATGGTCAAAAACGCCGATAGGTGTCCAGAAAAATGCCATCCTACGCAATATTTTTGGACACCTGTCCGAAGAATACACCGCGCCCGCCGATGCGGGGGGGGGGGCGTGGGGACGTCAGCAGCCTTACCGCCTCCGCCGAATGGAAAAAGAGATTCGCCGGGCAAGGCCGGCGAATGACGGAAGAGGGGTCGGTGAATGATGTTTGGAGATAAGGCTCGGAGCCTCGCGATGCAGGGGGTCCGGGGGGAACGCCCCCCGGTCATAGAAAAACCGGTGCACAGATCTTGTGCACCGGTTTCTTGGGCTATGGATGCGAAATCTACTTCGCGTCCATCGCCTGGCAGGCGGTAATGGCGATCATCTTGTAGACGTCGTCCACCGAGCAGCCGCGGCTGAGGTCGTTGACCGGCCGGGCGATGCCCTGCAGGATGGGGCCGATGGCGTCGGCATTACCCAGACGCTGGATCAACTTGTAGGCGATGTTGCCGACCTCGAGATTCGGGAAGACGAGGACGTTTGCGTTGCCGGCGATGTCGGAACCGGGAGCCTTCTTCTTGCCCACGGACGGGACCAGGGCGGCGTCGGCCTGGAGCTCGCCGTCGACCTTCAGGGTCGGGTCGAGTTCCTTCGCGAGGGCGGTAGCCTCAACGACCTTGTCCACCACTTCGTGCTTGGCGGAGCCCTTCGTGGAGAAGGAAAGCATCGCCACGCGGGGATCCGCGAAACCGGCCACGCTCTTGGCGGTCTGGGCCGTGCAGACGGCGATCTGAGCCAGCTGCTGGGCGTCTGGGGCCGGGGTCACGGCCACGTCGCCGACCACCAGCACACCGTTCTCACCGTACTGCGGGGTCTGGGTGATCATCAGCATGGCGCCGCTCACGCAGGTGATGCCGGGGGCGCACTTGATGATCTGCAGGGCCGGGCGCAGGGTCTCGCCGGTGGTGGAGAGGGCGCCGCTGATCTGGCCGTCGGCGTCGCCGCTCTTGATGATGAGGCAGCCGAAGTACAGCGGGTCCAGCACCGTCTTGCGGGCCAGTTCGAGGGTCATGCCCTTCTTCTGGCGAAGTTCGAAGAGAAGCTGGGCGTACTGCTCGGTCTTCTCGCTGGTCTCGGGATCGATGATGGTGGCCTGGGCGATGTGCTTCAGGCCCAGCTCGGCGGCATAGGCGAGGACTTTCTCGCGGTTGCCGATGAGGATGATATCGGCGAGGCCGTCGGCAATGGCGCGGTCGGCCGCCGTGATGGTGCGCTCCTCGAAGGATTCCGGGAGCACGATGCGCTGCTTGTTGGACTGGGCGCGCGCAATGATCTGGTCAATGAGAGACATATGCAGTTAGTTTTCGAGTTCAGTGACAATGTGCATCGTGTCGCGGGCAATCACCAGCTCCTCGTTGGTCGGAATCAGGGCCACCTTGACGGTGGAATCCGGCAGGGAGATGATGGTCTCGGCACTGCGGGCGCCGTCGTTGGCGTCGATGTCGATCTTGACACCCATGTAGGAGAGGTTCTCGCAGATGTGGCGGCGCAGGCGCGGGTTGTTCTCGCCGATACCGGCCGTGAAGACGATGAGGTCCACGCCGTTCATCTCGGCGATGTAGGCACCGACATTCTTGATGGTGTCATAGGTCAGCTTCTTGAGCACGATCTTGGCGCGGGCGTCGCCGGCCTTGGCCGCAGCGTCCATGTCGCGCAGGTCGGAGCTCTTGCCGGACAGGCCGAGGAAGCCGCTCTTCTTGTTCATGATCGTCGTCATCTCGTCAGGCGTCAGGCCCTCCTTCTTCATGATATAGGGGACGATGTTGGCGTCGATGTTGCCGCAGCGGGTGCCCATGATCATGCCCTCGAGCGGGGTGAAACCCATGGAGGTGTCCACCACCTTGCCGTCCTTGATGGCGGTCACGGAGCTGCCGTTGCCGAGATGGCAGGTGATGATCTTGGAATGGGCGAGATCCAGGCCGGCGAGCTTGGCACCGCGCTGGGAGACGTATTGGTGGGAGGTGCCGTGGGCGCCGTAGCGGCGGACGCGGTACTTCTCGTAATACTCATACGGAAGGGCGTACATATAGGCGTACGGCTCCATCGTCTGGTGGAAGGCCGTATCGAAGGTCACGACCTGCGGGACGTCCGGGAGCACGTGCGAGACGGCCTCGATGCCGAGCAGGTGGGCCGGGTTGTGGAGCGGGGCGAAGTCGCAGCAGATCTCGATCTTCTTGAGCACGTCCTCGCTGACAAGGGTGCTTCCGGAGAAGAAATCGGCGCCCTGCACAATGCGGTGGCCGACTGCCTCGATGTCGTCGAAACTGGAGAGCACGCCGTGCTCGGGATCCACCAGGGCGTCGAGCACGAGTTTCATGCCGACCTTGTGGTCCGGGATGGACAGGGTCACGGTGTAAGGCTCTTTGCCGGTGGGCTTATGGGTAAGGCAGCCGTCGGGCAGGCCGATCTTCTCGACCAGGCCTTTGGCCAGCAGATCATAGACATCGTCGTTCTTCATGTCCAGCAACTGGTACTTGATCGAGGAGCTGCCGCAGTTGATTACAAGGATAATCATATTATATTTCTTTAATTTGAAGAGACAAAATTACGAAAATATTGCGTATTTTGGCAAAAATTCGATTGAAATGGTCGTGCGGAGAGACATGGTGGCGATTTCAATCCCTTTTTCAGCAGGAGTGGCAGTGGCGGCGTTCGTGTCGCCCGGGGGAGATATGCTCTTCCTGACCGCCGCGGGGAGCTGCCTCGCGGCGACGGTCCTCCTGGCGCTCGCCTGCGGCCGGGGGCCGCGCGTGCCCGTTTTCCTCGCTTTATTCTGGATGCTCGGCGTCTTCTGCCACTGCTCCGCCGCCCTCAGCCCACCGCTCCGGCAGGGCCCCTGGCCGCCGGCCGAACGCGCGCTCAGCGGGTTGCAGGCAGCCATCGACGCGGCAGGATTCCCCCACCCCGGCACGACCGCCCTGCTGCAGGCGCTGCTCACGGGGCGGCGGGAAGGACTCGACGCCTCCACCGTGGCGGCATTCCGCGCTGCCGGCGCGTCCCACATTCTCGCCCTGTCCGGGCTGCACCTGGGGATGCTGTACGGCATCCTGCACCTGCTTCTGCGCTGGCTGGGCCGCAGCCGGCCGGCTACGCTGCTGCGCAGTCTGCTGCAGGTGGGCTTCGCCGCGGGCTATGTCGTCATGACGGGAGCCTCCCCCTCCCTCGTGCGCGCCTTTCTCTTCATCCTGCTCAACGAGCTCGCCCGCCTGCTGCCGGGGCGCCGGCGCAGCCCGCTGAACCTCTTCTGCACCGCCCTGACCCTCCAGCTGGCCCTCTCCCCGGGCGTCATCACCAGCCTGGGCTTCCAGCTCTCCTACCTCGCCATGCTCGGCATCGTGCTGGTCTTCCCGCGGCTGGACGCCTGGTACCCCCGCGGCCCGCGCCTCGACCCGCTGCGCCGCATCTGGAGCGGCGTCGCACTCACCCTGTCCTGCCAGCTGTTCACGGCACCGCTGGTGTGGCTGCGCTTCCGGCAGTTCCCGAAGTATTTCCTGCTCACGAACCTCGGCGCCATGCCGCTGACGGAAGCCTTCATCGCCTGCTCCCTGGCCGTGCTGGCGGCCGGACGGCGCTGCCCGGAGGGAATAAAAAATCTGGCCGACGCCGTCGGCCAGATCCTGATGCACTTTTTGGAAACGATAGCGTCTATTCCCTGACGCAGCGTACCGAAGCGACGAAATCGGTCTTCGACATGCGGCCACGATAGACGATATCTTTATTCTGATAGATGTAGCGGCAAATGCCCAGGCCGTCCTCCTCGTCGGAGGTCCAGAACACGGCATACTCATAATCGCCCGAGAACTCGTAGCTGCTGTCGGACGCCGTGCCGTATCCGGTCGGCATCGCGGAGAAGCAGAGCTCGTCGGTGATCTTCACGTCCCGCCAGTATTCCCACATGCGCTTCTCGTTGAAATACAGGTCGGCCATCAGCTTGCCGGCCAGGCCGGGGATGTCCTTGTTCGCGACGGCATTCTCCTGAAGCGCGACCACTTCGGCGTCGGTCGGCAGGCGCCAGCCGGGCGGGCAGGCGGTCTGCGCATCCTCCCAGCTGTAGTAGCGGCCGAAGACGTCTGTCATCACCGCGCAGCCATGGAAGGGCACGCCGGCTCCGGTCCAGGCCAGGTTCTGGCGCATCCAGTCCAGCTCGCCGATCATGGAGTAGTAGTACTCCTTGTCGTCCCGGGGATCCTCGAAGGTGAAGGACCCGAACGTGTCGAAACCGGTGATGGAACCGGTGCCGGAAAGACCGGGAGAGACGACGGTCGTGGTGTAGGAGGTGGAGAAGCCGGAATACTTGGAATCCTTGCTCATGAATCCGGCCAGGGTCAGCTTCGCATCGCCCATGACGGAAGGGGCGGTGTACGTGTAATAACGCTTGCGGACCGTGCCGTCGGGTGTGACCAGCGTATCGGCTATCCTGGTCTCTTCATCGTAGAAATAATATCCGATCAGCTCGCCGTCCGGGCAGATCAGCGTCATCAGGGAGTCGATCAGGAAGGTCTTGGTCTCGCCGCAGCCCATGTAAGGGGGCAGCTCGACGGAGAGGTACCCCGACAACGCTTTCGTGGTCGTATCGTTCTTCTTGCAGCCCGGCACGGCCGCCAGCGCGGCGGCCAACAAGGCGGGGAGCAGGATGCTGTGCAACTTCATACTTTCTGTCTTTACAATTTGCAAATATGCGCAAAAATGCGCGAAAAACCGCTAACTTTGTGCAAATACTTTGCCGAAGCGATGAATTACAAGCATATTTTCCCCATCCTCCTGGCCGGCTGCATCCTCGCCGGCTGCCAGCAGGGGCGTTACGCCACCTTCTCCGGTTTTGCGCAGGGCGGCACCTACACCGTCAAGGCCGATCTCCGGTCCGTCAGCGTGCCGGCCGAACAGATTCAGCAGCGGATCGACGCCATCCTCGACTCGATCGATTTCAGCCTGTCCGGCTACAACAAGAACTCCCTGCTCTCCCGCTACAACGCGGGCGAGGAGATCGTCCCCGACCGCTTCTTCCGGGAGGTGCGCGAGCTGTCCGTGCGCTACCGCGAGCAGACCGGCGGCGCCTTCGACGTGGCGGCCGGCCCGCTCTTCGACATCTGGGGCTTCGGCTTCACGTCCGACAGCCTGCCGGACCCGGAGCGCGTCCGCGCGGCCCTGGCTGCCTGCAAGGAAGAGAAGGTGCTGAATTTCAACGCAATCGCGCAGGGATACACCTGCGACGTCGTGGCGGACTACCTGCATGAGATCGGCGTGCACAACATGCTCGTGGACATCGGCGAGATCTACTGCGAGGGGGTCAACGCCGCCGGGCAGGGCTGGTCCATCGGCGTGGACAACCCCGTGGACGGCAACGACACGCCCGGCCGCGACCTGCGCGGAATCTGGCAGTCGGACGGCCGCCCCTACGGTATCGTCACCTCCGGCAACTACCGGAAATTCTACATCCGGGACGGGAAGAAATACGCCCACACGATCGACCCGCGCACCGGCTATCCGGTCGAGCACAACCTGCTCAGCGCCACCGTCGTGGCACCGACCGCCGCCGAAGCGGACGCCCTGGCGACCGCCTGCATGGTGATCGGACCGAAGCAGGCCCGCGCCCTGATCGAATCCCGCCCCGACCTGGAGGGCTACCTGATCACCGCCGAGGGGATCTGGATGTCGGACGGCTTCGCCGAGCGGGCGCGAGGGACGGAGTTTCCGCAAAAATGATTAACTTTGTAGTCTATTGACTTATTTAACATCATGGAATTCAACGAATCTGCACATACCCTGGATTACAACACCTCCCGTGAGAAACTCGCCATGCCCGAGTACGGCCGCAACGTGCTCAAAATGGTGGAGCAGCTGAAGGCCATCCCCGACAAGGAGAAGCGCACCGAGCAGGCCCGCGCCGTCGTCAAGGTGATGGAGCTCCTCAACCCCCAAGTGCACAGCCAGGACAATTTCGAACATAAACTCTGGGACCATCTCTACATGATCGCCGGGTTCGACCTGGACGTGGACTCCCCCTACCCCTGCCCGGTGGCGGAGACCTTCACGACCGACCCCGTGCCCATCCCGATGAAGGGCTCCAAGATCCGCGCCTTCCACTACGGGCGCAACATCGAGAGCATCATCAACCTGCTCTGCGAGCAGCCGGACGGCGAAGTCAAGACCGAGATGATCCGTTCGCTGGCCATCTACATGCGCACGCAATACCTGATCTGGAACAAGGACAGCGTGGCCGACGAGACCATCTTCGCCGACATCGAGAAGATGTCCGACTACCGCCTCCGGGTCCCCGAGGGGCTCAGCCTGAGCAAGATCTCCGGCGACGCCAACTTCGCGCGCCCCGGCATGGGCATCAACGTCGGCCAGCCCGGCTCCGCCCAGCGCAAACGCAAGAATAATTACAAAAGACCGTTCAAGAAGAAATGAGAATCTGGCGATCCTGGGACGAAGAAGAGCGGGCCGCAGCCGTGCGGATCGCGGGTCTGTGCGTCGCAGCGCTGACCCTCTTCATCTTCATTTCCACCTTCTCCTATCTTTTCCACTGGCAGGAAGATATGAGCCTGCTGGGCGATCCGGACGCGATGGATGCCGGCCGCGCCGTGGGCAATGCCGCCGGCAAGCTCGGCTTCCAGACCGGCCACCTGCTGGTGTGCGAACTCTTCGGCCTGGGCAGCTTCTCCCTGCTTATCATCCTGACCGCCGTCTCCGCGCGCCTGCTGGCGCACCGCTGGGTGAATTCGCTGGTCAAGACCACGCTCATCGCCCTCTTCGGCGCCTTTATCTCCTCGCTCGTACTCGCCTTCGCCGGCAAGCTGGCCGGACTGGACCTGCTGTTCGGCGGCGGCCTGGGCGGACGGTGCGGCAGCTTTGTCATTGACTGGGCCGAAAACCTCTTCGGGCCCATCGTCACGGGCCTGTTCCTCGTGATCCTCATGGCCGCCTTCCTGTTCTTTGCCTCCAAGCGCTTCAACCGCTGGTTCGCCGCCATCGGCACGAAGAAGCCGAAGCCGGAGATCCCCGTGATCGATCTGGAGATTCCCGATCAGGTCGGGAATGACAAAGGGCCTGTCGGGATTGACAAGGGCTTTGTCGGGGACGGCGGCGACGTGCCCGAGGACGATTTCATTGTGCTCGCAGAGAATACGCCCTCGCCGGCGGACGGTTCCGCCACGCATCCGGATGACGGTCCTGTCACCCCGAGCGGCAGCGAAGCGTCTCCCGCCACGTCCGAAACGGGCCCGGCCACGGAGGGCAGCTTCGAGATCGTGGCCGACAACGGCCTGGAGGCCGAGAAGGTCGAGGACCTGACCCCGATCGACAACCGCCTCGACCCGCCGGACGGCCTGCCGAAATACCAGTTCCCGTCGCTGGACCTGCTGGAGAGTTACGCCAGCGGCCGCCGGGAAGTGTCCACCGAAGAGCTCACGCGCAACAACAACAAGATCCGCGCGGCGCTCGCCAACTACAAGATCCAGGTCAACGACGTCAAGGCCATCGTGGGCCCGACTGTCACCCTGTACAAGGTTTATCCCGCCCCGGGCGTGAAGATCGCCGACATCAAGAAACTCCAGGAGGACATCGCCCTGTCGCTGAACGCCAAGGGCGTGCGCGTCGTGACCCTGTCCGACTCCGTCGGCATCGAGGTGGCCAATGACTACGCCTCCATCGTCCCGCTCAAGGCCCTGCTCAACGACGATTCCTTCCGCAACAGCAAGGCAGACCTGCCCGTCGCCATCGGCTACACGATCACCCAGAAGGTGCGCGTGTTCGACCTCGCCGACGCGCCGCACCTGCTGATCGCCGGTGCCACCAAGCAGGGTAAATCCGTGGGCCTCAACGTCATCGTGTCCTCGCTCCTGTACAGCAAGCACCCGTCCGAGCTGAAGTTCGTCTTCATCGACCCGAAGATGGTGGAATTCTCCGCCTACGGTTCGCTCCTGAAGCACTACCTGGCCGTGCTGCCCGACGCCGCCGACGAGGACGAGGAGAAGAACAACGCCATCGTCAAGAAGCCCAAGGACGCGGAGAAGATCCTCCGCTCGCTGTGCACCGAGATGGACGACCGCTACGAGCTGCTCAGCAAGGCGGGCGTGAACAAGATTACCCTTTACAACGAGAAATTCAAGGAGCGCAAGCTGCGGCCGGACCACGGCCACCGCTTCCTCCCCTACCTGGTCGTGGTCGTCGACGAGTACGCCGACCTCACCATGACCACCGGCGCGTCGCCGGACGCCCGCGCCGCCTCCCGGAGCATCACCAATTCCATCATCCGCCTGGCCCAGAAGGGCCGTGCGGCCGGCCTGCACGTGATCCTCGCGACGCAGCGCCCGTCGGTGGACGTCATTTCCGGTATCATCAAGAGCAACTTCCCGATGCGCATCGCCTTCCGCGTGGCTTCCCGCGTGGACTCGATGACCATCCTGGACGCCCCGGGCGCAGAGAAGCTGATTGGCCGCGGCGACATGCTCTTCTCGGCCGGCATCGACTCCGAGCGCATCCAGTGCGGCTTCATCGACGGCAAGGAGATCGACGCGATCACCGACTTCATCGGCGCTCAGATCGGCTACGGCCGCTGCTACAACACGCCCTACTACCTTCCTGCCCCGGAAGAGCCGGGCGCCGAAGGAGGCGAAGGCGGAGGCATGGTCGATATGTCCAAGGTGGACGAGCGCTTCGAGGAGGCCGCCAAGATGGTGGTCCTGAGCCAGCGCGGCTCCACGTCCGACCTCCAGCGCAAGCTGGGCATGGGCTACGCCAAGGCGGGCCGCGTGATGGACCAGCTCGAGGCCGCCGGCATCGTGGGCCCGCAGGAGGGCTCCAAGCCCCGGCAGGTGCTCATCGCCAGCCTGGACGACCTGCAGCCCATCTTAGACGCTTTCCTGCACCGCTAGAACCAATTATCCGTTAACCGATATGAAGAGAGCAACGTTCATCCTCCTGCTGGCCGCGTTCAGCCTGGCGGCTCCCGCCACGGCGTGCGGGCAGGTCGTCTATATTCCGCAGGAAACCCAGTTCGTCGCGCCGAAGGTGCCCGCCTACATCGAATTCGCCGGGCAGACCTACCGCTTCGACCGGCCCGACCTCTATGAGCGCATGGACCGCGAGCTGGTCGCCTTCACGTACGGGCACACCAACTCCGTGCTGATGCTCAAGCGTGCGGAGCGCATGTTCTCCCGGATCGTCCCGATCCTGAAGAAAAACGGCGTCCCGGAGGACCTGAAATACCTGATGGCCATCGAGTGCAACCTGGACCCCAAGTCCGTCAGTTCGGCGGGCGCGGCCGGTCCGTGGCAGTTCCTCAAGGCCACCGGCCGCGCGTACGGCCTGGAGGTCGCAGACGAGGTGGACGAGCGCTACAACATCGAGAAATCGACCGAAGCCGCCTGCAAGTATCTCCTGGAGGCCTACGAGAAATATGGCGACTGGATGACCGTTGCCGCGAGCTACAACGCCGGCCAGAACGGCATCACCCAGCGCATCGCCAGCCAGCGTCAGCCGCTGGCCATGGACCTGTTCCTGCCCACGGAGACGTCCCGCTACATGTTCCGCATCCTGACGGCCAAGTATTTCATGGAGAACCCGGAGGAATTCGGCTTCCACGTGGAGCCGGGCGAGGTCTACACCTACCCCGCCACGAAGAAGACCGTCTCCGTCAGCACCGCCATCCCGAACCTGACGGACTTCGCCGAGGAGCACGGCACCACCTATTTCTTCCTCAAAGAAGCCAACCTCTGGCTCCGCAGCGACAAGCTGACCAACAAGGCCGGCAAGACCTACAAGATCATCATTCCGGCAACGGAGTAGTCATTCCAGGCTTCCCTCCCGTCATTCCTGACCTGATCGGGAACAGAAAACGACCGAAAAATGTTACAGAATCGCGAAATTGCGATTCTGTAACTAAAAAGAGCCTCATTCTATAACGGATTCGCCGGTCGAAGCCGGCGAATCTCCTACCGAATATCCCGCCAGGATCCTCTATGGACCACCGGCGGCGCCAGCGGCTCGAACGGCTTCTCCACGTAGCTCCTATGCCGTGCCGCTGCCGTCGCAGCCGGGGCCGGGGCCGGGGCCGGGGCCGGTCTCGTCGACAGATCGAATTCAACAAACTCCTCATAAATCTGCTCGGGAGTCATTCCGTCGAAGCAATCCGCCCCAAACGCCAGCTTATTAATCCTGTACCAGATCGCATACCGCGACGGCGCGTTGAAGCCTCCGGTGTTGTCATTCATGATACTGTTCTCCGTTGGGCGCCAAACGCCATGCAAATATGTGCTACCTCCAGTAAAAACGCCCAGTCCTTCCGCTGAGTACCGCTCATCCGTGAGGAAACGAGCCCACCCGACTTCTGAAGGATCCGAACTAAAAGATACATTCTTCCAGTGCCCGAATTGCTGATCCGCCCGATGGGCTTCAATAAATGCATCTGAGGCCCATCCATTATCCCTAACGTACTCATCAGCCAACTTCGCAAAACCATGCCCAGCTTCATGCTGGAGAATACCCGCAAACTTGTCTTGATCGGTGATTGTCGGGAAATAAGCAATTGACAATCCTCTTCCATAATCACCAGAATCCATAAGGAAGGGATAACACGTACCACAATAGTTTCCCGTGTTCATCATCACAAGTATCAGTGCGTCATTCATCTGTTCGGAAGTTAACGCCTTCTGTGCATACTCTATTACTCTTGAATGATTACCCGTGACCTCCTCTGCTAAACGTCCTTCTTTCCCCCACGCCGTACTGAATACCGTATCGCCGAACAAGAATTCATTCTTGGAAACGGCTTCAACCAGATAAACATTGAAAAGGTTCCGGTGCGATTTATAGGGCTCCTCGTCAAAGAACGTCTCCATAACGCGTTGAGCCTGGGTCAGGTAGGTTCCGCCAGAGATAAGCCGGTCGCTGAACGCATCTCCCATAATAACCAGATTGATCCCGGCACCTTCGCTTGCAGCCTGAAGCGGGATCACGTCTCCATCTCTGTCATAGTCCGAGGACGTATAGACCAACGCATCACTTGCATCCCAATCACTGTCGAACCAATCTGCGATAAAGGGCACGAATGTTTCCGCCCAGTTGGAATTAGCATTCGTATATACCACTTTCCCTTCACGATCAAAAATCGTTATTCCAGGAACGATGCCCAAATACGCTGGAGATAAAGCACTAGGAATATTATTGCCTTTTTTCCCGGTATCCCTATCGTTTCTGGTAGCAATAAAATTCGGCCAGGAGAATTCATAGGACTGCATAAATTGTTGAATAGCCTCTTCGGACTCGCTAGGATCACAAAAACTAAGTATAGCCAGCCCCTGGCCTTTGAAGGCGCTGTAGGCACTCTTTAGCAAGGGGAGAAAACTTTTCACGTAATCGCACCACGTCGCCCACTCGAACAAGATCGTGAGAGAATTCTCTTGCAATATATCGGATGTGATATGCGTTCCATCCGGCAAAGCAACATCAAACTCCGGACAGTGCGGTGCCGCCTCTCCAAATTCCAGATTACTTTCTATCATCGCTGGCCACATATAGTCCCAGAGCTCCCAATTGGAGAAAGCGGCGGGAATAACTCCAGACAGCAGCCAGTTACCCTGTAGGCCAAAATACTCTAATTCGTGAAGATTGGTGATCTCTTCCGGAAGGTTTCCGCTAAGGCCATCGGCCGTTGATCCCGCATATATTGAAAACTGGGCAATTCTTAGTTTGCTGAGTTGACCTATAGAATGCGGAATAGGCCCTGTCAAATCATTCCCGTCAAGTAATAATTTTTCCAACGACTTCAAGGCACCAATCTCTTCGGGAATACTTGTGATTTTATTAGAACTTAATCCTAGATGCTTAAGCTTTTCAAATACCTTTATCTCAGCCGGAATCGGCCCTGTCAAGTTATTCCCTAATAAATTAAGTCCTTCCAGTTCAGACAGAGGTGTTATCGCCTTAACCGCGTCTGAGAATGCACCATTCAATCCGTTGACGAAAAGAACAATATTATCTACCCGTCCTGATTTGGAAACGTGTATACCATACCAGTCGCTCACCGGTTTATCCGAGCACCAATTCGTTTTGTTCAGCCAGTGGTCACCATCCAACGCTTTATAAAACGCAATCAGCGCCTCCCGTTCAGACGCAAGAGCAAGTTGTAATTCGCTATCAAAGTTTGCAAGCGAATATGTCAGCATTTGGGCTCGTGAGATTTCGACACTTTTCGTTGTGACTTTATCAAGTTCCCGCTCCACGCCATTTTCATCGGTATACTTTATCGTTAGCGTGAACCCATTCGGCAGAGTCATCACAGGAACCGGGACATAATAATCCCTATCACCCTGCTGATCAGAGTTATCCCAATACATCCAATTATTATATTGAGCTGTCTCCCATGCTGAATCATCTATCACGGCACCATTCCCAACGGAGAGGCGATAAATTGGTGCATCCTCAGTTAAATCAACGGTTCCGGCGCCATTAATTGCTTCGCAGCCATTAGCATGAATCGTAAGTAGCGAAATATTGATCTCGGGCGATTCGTGTATCTTAAAATGCAAAAGCCCCGTTGTCTGCTTAAATGTGAAACGATTGTCAGAACTTTTAGCCACCATAGGGAGTTTGACATAATTCTTGTTAACTTCGCCAATCCCATCGCGTTTCAGAATCGTCGGTGAATCCGGATCATATTTAAAGTTACTACCGGCATTATACTTTGGATAAGCATAAAAGACCGTTCCACTTACTTTGCCTCCGTGGAACAAACCATCATCCTGCCGATAATAGATTTCCGGCCCCTGAATATCGCTAAAAACGACAATCTCGTCCATTGTTTCCCATTTGATGGTTGTCCCATCCAATAAAACCTTGGTATCAACGGCTCCTTCGACTTCCGTAAAAAAGGAATCAAATGACCTTATCGCGACGTTATCCGGGTGAAGTTCCCTCACACAACTGGAGAGTATAAGGAACACGGAAACGAAAAAAATACTGTATCTCATTGTTGATTTTTTATCTACCATTCTGTTTCATGATTTGAAAAACCCTCCGGATCATCACTCTCAATATCCTTTCTCTCAACATACACATCGCAATAAGCGCTTCTTGATCCAATCGTTGCAGAGATTCGTGCTTTTCCCTCCAAGAGCGCTGTGACTTTGCCAGAGGCGTCCACCGTGGCAACACTCTTGTCAGACGAAGACCAGGCCACGGTTTTGTCTTCTGCGTCATCCGGGTAGACGGTTGCAATAAGCGTCTCGGATTCGCCTTCCTTTAGGGTTATAATATCTTTGTTAAGCGTTATCTTTTTGACTACAGTCACTGCGCATCTAAGAACTTCATACCCCAAAATGGCATAAATAATAGTATTTCCAAATGAAACGCCTGTAACTTTACCATTATCATCCACTATGGCAGTAATCTCACTCCCACTTGACCACGATACGCTTTCCCCAGTCGCGTCATCGTATTGAATGGTCGTTGTCAGTGTCTCCGAGTCTCCTTCTGCAAGTGTTAATTCATACTTGTTGAGTTCAAATTTCCTGCGTACCGTTACGACACACGTGGCGTATTTTTCTCCGTTTCTGGCTGTAATCGTCGCACTGCCTTCTTTCTTTGCCGTCACTGTTCCACCAGCATCAACCGTAGCAACATTTTCATCTGAACTCTCCCAAGTTACTTTTGCATTCTCCGGGACAGTTCTAACCGTTATGGTTTTGGATTCGCCTTCAACCAGCGACAGACTTGAATACAACAAAGAAATCTCTGTTTTAGGAGAGACTGTAACGACACAAGTAGCAGATTTACCGCCTGCCGTCGCAGTAATAGTAGAAGTACCTTCTTTACGTGCTGTTACGACAAGGCCATTGGGGTTGTCCTCTTCAGTGCAAATAGCAATGACGGTATCGTCCGAGTTGGTCCAAACGACCGTCTTATCTGTGGCATTTACCGGGGAGACCACGGCATACAAGGAATGGAACGAGGTCCCTACCTCCAGAGAAAGCTCCTCCTCTCCCAAAGTAATACCTGATACCGGAATGGCAGAAGCGTTCACCGTCACATCACATGTGGCGCTCTTTTCTCCGGCTTTCGCTGTAATGACGGCAGCGCCCTCTTTGACAGCCGTGACTTGGCCGTTCTTATCCACGGTTGCAATCGAATCGTTTGAGCTACTCCAGGTCACCGTTTTGTCTGTCGCATCATCGGGTTTGACCGTCGCGACGAGCGTTTCGCTGTCTCCTTCGGAAAGCACTAGTTCTTTTTTATTCAGCGAAATCGAGGTGACAGCTATCGGTTCGACAGGTTCGACAGGATCGACAGGATCGACAGGATCGACAGGATCGGCAGGATCGGCAGGCTTGGCGGCTTGCTCAACCGTGAATGACACTGTCGTGCTACCGCATTTGATGCTCACTGTGGCTTTGCGGGCCTTGTCTGTAACATTCGGATCCGCTTTTACCGTCATGTTGACCGACCCTGCACCACCTGAGCTTGGCTCCACCGTCAGCCACGTTGAGGATTTAGTGTCCGTAATCGATGTAGTCCATGATTCCGTCGCCATGAATGTGAAAGTCTGCGTCTGAGGCTGATTCTCCTGCTGCGAAGAAGGAGTGGGAAACGATATGCCGTCATTGAAAACAGCCTGACTTTGAGATGGAATCGTGATGGCCGGTTTGTTCTCTGGCTGTGGCTGGGGTTGGTTCGGCTTCTCACAGGAGTAAATGACTCCCATGAAAGAAAGAAGGAGAGGAATCCACCTTAAAAGGATTCTCAACATAATCGGATATCAGTCCGCCGTGCCCCCTCGCGGTAGTTAGTGGTAATATAAAAAGTGCGGAGCACATCACTTTTATCATTATGTAACGTCCCGAGGGACAAGGCAAATATATGAATAATTCTTGATTATCAACCAATAGTCATTTTTATGGGTCACTTAGGAACAATTGTGGAGTGCCGGATTTGTGAAGGTCTGGTTGATTTCAAATCGGGAATAGAAAACAGTCGACTACTGTTACGGAATTGCAAATTCACGATTCTGTATCAGATATGGGCCTTTCCCTGAAACGGATCCTGTTTATTTTCCTATATTTGCACCTATGACTCCGTTCCTCGCCCAGGTGGCGCAGCATTATTATGCTGCAGGCGAAGTTGAAGACCTGTGCTTCATCTTCCCGAACCGGCGTGCGCTGGCGTTCTTCCGCATGTATCTGGGCGACTGCGTCCGGGCCGGCGGCCGTCCGATGCGCGTACCGGCCCTGTACACGATGAACGACTTCTTCTACCGCCTCGCGGACGCCCGCCAGACAGACCAGGTGCACCTGTTGCTCGAGCTCTACGACTGCTACAAGCCGCTCTACGAGCGTGACGGAGGCCCGAAGGCCGAGCCGCTGGACGATTTCATCTTCTGGGGCGGGGTGCTGCTGTCGGACTTCGCCGACGTGGACAAGTACCTCGTCGATCCCGAAAAGCTCTTCACGAACATCGCCGATTTCCGAAGCATCCAGGACAGCTTCGACTACCTGGACGAGACGCAGGAGGCCGCCATCCGGCAGTTCCTGAAACATTTCCACACGGGCGGCGAGTACAAGGAGGCCTTCCGGCGCATCTGGAACCTGCTGCTGCCGCTGTACCGCGATTTCCACGCGCGTCTGCGCGAAAAGGGAATGGCTACCGAAGGGCAGGTGTACCGTGCACTGGCCGACCGTCTGCAGGAGTCGTCCGCCGCGGACCTGATGGCGGAGCGCTTCCCGGCGGTGAGGAAATTCGTCTTCGTCGGGCTGAACGCCCTCAACGAGTGCGAGAAACGGCTGATGCGGCGCCTGCACCAGGCGCACCTGGCGGAGTTCTGCTGGGACTTCAGCAGCGAGTGGATCCGCGACCCGCACAACAAATCCGCCAAGTTCCTCTCGGACAATATCAGCGATTTCCCGCAGGCCTTCACCCCCGATCCGGAGGGCCTCGGCACGCCGGAAATCAACGTGCTCAGCGTCCCCTCGGGTGTAGGGCAGGCCAAGCAGATCCCGGCCATCCTGGACAGGCTCGGCGCCGACGGCATCGAGACGGCCGTCGTGCTGCCGGACGAGAGCCTGCTGATTCCGGTCCTGAATTCCCTGCCGGAGCGGTTCAAGGACATCAACGTGACCATGGGCTACCCGATGTCGGGCAGTGCGCTGAGCGCCCTGATGGACGACGTGGCCGCCCTGCAGATGCACCTGCGCGAGAAGGACGGGCAGTGGTATTTCTACCACAGGCAGGTCTGGAGCATCTTCTCCAACAGCATTTTCAAGACTTTGACGGGCGAGGCGGGGCGCGAAAAAGCCGCCGCCGTGCGCAAGGACGCCCGCTACTATATCCCGCAGTCCGAACTCAGCGGCCTGCCGCTCTTCGACCTCATTTTCCGGCCGGTGGTCCGGGATCCCGGCGTGGCAGGCGAAGAGGTCATCCGCGCCCTGGAGGACTACCAGCAGGAGCTGCTGGGCGAGCTGGGCACTCGGCTCAAGGACGCGCCCGGGATGGCGCTGGAGCAGGATTTCGCCCGCGAGTACTACCTCGCCGTGGGGCGCCTGCGCGACTGCCGGCTGGACATTCTCCCGACCACGTACTTCCGCCTGCTGGGCAAGCTGCTCGGCGCGGCGGCCGTCCCGTTCCGGGGCGAGCCGCTGAAGGGCCTGCAGGTGATGGGCCCGCTGGAGACGCGCGCCCTCGACTTCCAGAACCTGATCGTACTGAGCTGCAACGAGGGCATGTTCCCGCGTCGCAGCGTCGCATCCTCCTTCGTGCCGGCGGAGCTGCGCAAGGGCTTCGGCCTGCCCACCTACGAGTACCAGGACGCCGTCTGGGCGTACTATTTCTACCGGATGATCCAGCGCGCCGGGAAGGTGTGGCTGCTCTTCGACTCCCGCACCGAAGGCGTGCGGGGCGGCGAGGAGAGCCGCTACATCAAGCAGCTGGAGATGCATTTCGGCGTCGAGACCCACCGTTTCGCGCTGCGCGCGGACATCGCCGGGAGCCACGAAGAGGCGACGGAAATCCCCAAGACGGCGGAGCACCTCGGGATCCTCCGGGAGAAGAATCTCTCCGCCTCCGCCCTGCAGGATTATCTTTCCTGCCCGGCGAAATTCTATTACAAGACCGTCTGCGGCCTCAAGGAGCAGGAGGAAGTGAGCGAGACGCTGGAGGCGAACGACTTCGGCAACGTCTTCCACGAAACGATGCAGGCGCTCTACAAGCGCCCGGAAGTCTCGCGCGAGTACCTGCACGGCCTGCTGGAGGGCACCCGGATCAAGGAAGTCGTCCGTGAAAGGATGCTGGAGAAGCTCCACTGCTTCGAGGTGAGCGGACGCAACATCATCTTCGAAGACCAGATCTGCCACTACGTCCGCAAGGTCGTCCAGCGCGATCTGGAGCTGCTCGCGGCGGCCGGCCGGGAAGCCTTCCGCATCCACGGCCTCGAACTGAAACGCACCACGGATATCGACGGTTTCCACTTCATCGGCTTCATCGACCGGCTGGACAGCCTGCTGCCCGGGGAAGTGCGTGTCGTGGACTACAAGACCGGCAAGGTGACGGACGAGGATTTCCTGATCAACGACGCCAACGCCGAGGAAGTGGTGGACGCACTCTTCGGCGACGACAACGCCAAGCGCCCCAAAATTGCGCTTCAACTCTATCTCTACGACCGCTTCGTCGCGGGCGACGCCGCCCTGAAAGGCAGCCGGATCGTCAACTCCATCTACCAGCCCTCGCGCCTCTTCGTCAAAGAAGTGGAGAGCGTGGCGGTCGGCGGCCGCTTCCTGACCCTGATGGAGGAGCGGCTTCACGGTCTGCTCGGCCAGCTCGCCGATCCTGCCGTTCCCTTCCGGCGGACGGAAGATACAAAGACCTGCGAATGGTGTGACTTTAAAAATATCTGCGGACGATGAAGATCCTGAAGGCCAGCGCCGGTTCCGGCAAGACATACGCGCTTTCGCACACCTACATCGACCTGCTGCTGGGCAGCCGGGAGCCGCACCCGTACCGCCACATCCTGGCGGTGACCTTCACCAACAAGGCCACGGGAGAGATGAAGGCCCGGATCCTGCGCGATCTCGATGAACGCGCCAAGACGGACCCCCGGGCGAAGGCCCTGCTGACGGACATGCTCCACGACTACGGCGCCTTCTCCATCAGTACCATCGACCGCTTCTTCCAGCAGGCCCTGAAGGCTTTCTCCCGGGAAATCGGGCAGTTCGCCGACTACCAGGTCGAGCTGGACAAGGATTCCCTGATCGGCGAGACGATGGACCGCATCCTCGACTCGCTGACCGAGGACAGCGGCGAGCTCCTCGACTGGATCCGCGAAAGTCTCGCGGACACGTTGGAGCAGGGCCGGCGCTACCAGGTGGACGAAGGCCTGCTGGAGATCGGACGGCTCCTCAAGAACGACGAATTCCGCGAACTCGCCGAGGCGGAAGGCATTTCCGGCCGGGAGGCTTTCGGCAAAGAGCGCCTGGGCCGCATCCGCGCGGCCTGCCGCCGGGTGATGCAGGACTTCTGCGAACGGGCCTGCGCGCTGGGCATCGAGGCCGTGGCGGGCGAGCCGGTCAAGAAACTCGCGCCGACCAAGCTGGCCAAGGCGCCCGAGGAGGTCCAGGAGCTCTTCGACCTTCCGTACAGGAGCTATTGCACCGCCCTCCTGCTGGACAAGATGCTTTTCCAGCTCGGCCTGGCCGGCGAATTCTATAAGGAGTTCGACGCGCTCTCCGCGGAGAAGAACGTCCTCTGCCTGGATGAATCCAACACCCTGCTGCGCAGGATCATCGGCGGGTCCGACGCGCCCTTCGTGTATGAGAAGCTGGGCGTACGCTATGAGCATTTCCTGCTGGACGAGTTCCAGGACACCTCCCACATCCAGTGGGAGAACTTCCTCCCGCTGTTGCGCGAAAGCGAATCGCAGGCCGGGGGCAACCTGATTGTGGGAGATGTCAAGCAGAGCATCTACCGCTTCCGCGACTCCGACTGGGAGCTGCTCGGCAGCGAAGTACAGCGCGCCTTCCCGAGTGCGGAAGCCGAGCCCCTGCAGGGCAACTGGCGCAGCACCCGCACGGTGGTCGGCTTCAACAACCGTTTCTTTACCTATGCGGCGGAGCTGCTGGGCCTGCAGGACATCTACGCCGACGTGAAGCAGGAGCCGAAGCTGAAAGAGGAGCAGGACGGGCAGGTGCGCGTGGATTTCTGCGACGACCAGCTCGCGGCCATCCTCGAGTCGATCGGGGAAGCGCGGCGCGGCGGCGCGCAGTGGGCGGACATCGCCGTGCTGGTGCGCAACCGGCAGGAAGGCGCCGCCGTCGCGTCCGAACTGATCGCGCACGGCATTCCCGTCATCTCGGACGACTCGCTCAACCTCAAGAGTTCGCCGCTCGTCCGGCGGCTGGTGTCGCTGCTGAGCTGCTACGAGAACCCCGACGACCGCATCGGGCGCTTCCTGGCGGACGCGATGGATTTCACCTTCCCGCAGGAATACCACTCCCTGATCGATTTTTGCGAGGAGCTCCTGCGTGCCATAAAGGCCTGGGACCCGACCTCCTTCGACGGCCAGATCCTCTTCGTGCAGGCCTTCATGGACCAGCTCCAGAGCTGGGTCCAGATCAACGGCAACAACCTCCGCAACTTCCTCAAGTTCTGGGACGAAAAGGCGGAAATCTTCATCGGCTCGCCCGAGAATGCCGCATCGGTGCGCGTGCTGACCATCCACAAGTCCAAGGGCCTGGAGTTTCCGCATGTCATCTTCCCCTTTGCGGAAAAGGTGGACCTGTACAAGAGCGGCACGCACTGGAGCCGGCTCGACGCGTCCCGCACCCCGCTGGGGGACGAGCTGTCCGGCATCTATCCGGTCCCGCTGGGCAAACTCGCCGGAGAGAGCCTCTTCGAGGACGCCGTCCTGCGCGAACGGCGCCTGCAGCTGGTCGACAACATCAACCTCTTCTATGTGGCGCTGACCCGCGCCGGCAAGAGCCTGCATATCATCGCGAAGCAGCCCACCAAGAAGTGCCGGGATTCCCTGAAGAAGGGGCCCGTGCAGTACGGCAATTTCTCCGAGATCCTGTTTGCCTTCCTGGGCGGACAGGAGAACTTCGCGGCGGGCCACGCCTACGATTTCGGGCGCATGAAGCGCAAAGAGGAGCAGCGGCGTGAAGCAGACTTCCCCGCAGCCTATCCGTCCATCCCGCTCGACGGGCGGCTCGCGCCCTCGCAGGACGCCCATGACTTCTTCAACGAAGACGGCACCGTGGGCGCCGAGTCATCCCCGCGCCTGCGCGGTATCGTCCTGCACGATATTCTCTCGGAGGTGGTTCTTCCCGATGATCTGGATCGCTCGGTGGATGCAGCCATCCGGGATGGCCGGTTGACGAAAGCGGAGGGAGAAGAGATGCGGGCACTCCTACGGGAAGGCATTGCCCAGCATGCCGACTGGTTCCCCGACACGCTAGACGAGGGGGTTGAAATTCTTAACGAAGCGGAATTTTACAACGCATCCGGCGAAGTTGAACGTCCGGACCGGGTCATTTTATGCGGTCGCCAGGCCACGATTGTTGACTATAAGTTCGGTGGCGAACGGCAATCCCACCACAATCAGATTCGCAACTACGCACAAATTTTGCAGGGACTCGGTTATGAAATCAAGGGAAAATTCCTCTGGTACGTGGACGAAAGAAATAAAAGACCCGTAGAAGTACAATGAAAAAGTGGATACTCCTCGCCCTCCTGCCCCTGCTGCTGTCGCTCCCGGCAGCCGCCCAGCCGCAGCTCGACCAGATCGCCGCGCATCTGCAGACCGACCGCATCTCCCTGCACTACGCCTGCACCTACACGGAGGACACGCCCGTCAAGCTCTCGGGCACCCTGCTCATCCAGGGCGACTGCTACCGGGCCGTGGGCAATGGCATGGAAATCTACTGCGACGGCGCCACGCGCTGGAGCGTCGATCCCGAGTCCAAAGAAGTCTACATCGAGCCAGCGGAAGGCCTCGCCGAGCTGCTGGAATACCGCAACGCACTCACGGAGCTGAAGATCACGGAGTTGAAATACTTGCCCCTGTCGGACGACCTCTCTCCCTTCCGCTTCAACACCGCCTCCCTCGATGACTCCTGGGTCGTCACCGACCTTCGCTAGCCCCTCTCCATAGTCATTCCGGCCCCCCGTCATGCCCGACCAGATCGGGCATCTCTTCCTCCCGGGAATGTCGGTGCCCTCCCAGGGGCGCCGGAGCCCTGTTTTGCCCCCGGCAGACAAAAAATCGCGTCACCAGGGGCAAAATGGGGTGTATTTGCCCCTGGGAAGCGATTGCCGGGCACAAAATGGGGTGCTGGTGTGCCCCGGAGGCGAAAAATAGAGGTCCCGGGAACAAAACAGGCCTCCAGCGTGCCCGGCAACCCGGTAACTCCAGATGTTCGGAGATGTCGGCGCCGATTTTGGGTAAAACTGGTTCCGAGATTCCCAATCAAGTCGGGAAAGACGGGAAGCGCGGTCGGGAAAGACGGAAGGCAGGATCGGGAATGACTACTCCTCTCCGAGGAACATCGGGTCCCAGGCGGGGAGCAGGATGGGCTTCTGGTCGAGCATCTTCATCACGTCGGCGGGGACGAACTGCTTCTCCACCACGAGGCGGAACATGTATTCGTTGAACCACTCGTCGGTCATGATGATGTTGCCCTGGTAGCCCGAGGCGGCGCCCCAGCTGTTCTCCACCATCCACTTTTGCGGCACACCGTCCTTGAGGTCCACGGCGATGAGCGTCATCGCGTGGGAAGAGCCGCTCGCGTGCGTCATCACGCGCTCGCGCTTGTTCATGGACAGATCAACGCCCAGCAGGGATTCGTAGTCGAAGTTGTTGAGATCGGCCACGCCCTTGCTCCGGTCGAGGAACTTGTTCACGTCGCAGGAGAAGTACATGGCCTTGTTCGCCTTGATCGAGGCGATGGCCATCTCCTTGATGCGCTCGATGGGGAGGTTGACATAGAGCCAGTTCTGCCCGTCGTAGAGGTGGCGGTCGTACTGGATCTCATAGACCTTGCCGTACTCGCGGCAGGGGTCGTTCATCAGCATCACGTAATTGTTCTCCAGATCGTAGCCCAGCAGCTCCTGGTAGAAAGACTGCGGGGTGTAGGTCTTGCCCTTCCACTCGAACTCCGTCGGCGGCACGCCCAGGCACAGGGCGAGAACATGATAGACCTCCTTGAGCATCGCGGTCTTCTGCTTCTCCAGGAAGGCCGGCAGGTCCTTGGCCTTGACGCCGGTGGGCGTCTGGCGCAGCTTCAGGCCGTCCCGGCGCAGCAGGGTCTTGAGCTGGGTGGCCATGGCGGAGGTGTTGTTGGCCGAGAGGCTTTCGGGCATCACGTTCGCGGGCACGACGCCGTATTTCATCACCAGGTTGGCCACGCCCGTGAAGGTGCCGCCGTCGCTGATGGGGTTGCTGAACAGCCAGTCCACCTCACGGTCGTCGAAGGCCTTGTCGCGGGTGTCGATGACGGCCTGCAGGAAAAGGTTGGCCTTCTCGAGCTGGTCGTAGAAGAAGTTGTAATTCTGCGAGAACTGGAAGTTGCCCAGGCCGTGCTTGTCCGCGGCCGCGGCGCGCAGCACGTTCAGGCCCGTGAAGAGCCAGCAGCGGCCGGAGGATTTCTGGTCGGTAATGCCCCAGGTCTTCACGCGGTCGGAGAACTCCGTGTCGATCATCGCGGCGTTCTCGGCATTGGCCGACAGGACGGCGATGGAGGTGGTGTTCAGCGCGTTGCGGATGGCCTTGTCGGAGGCGGTACCTTCGTAACCCTGGCGGATTTCGGAGAGCATCTGCGGGGTGATGGCGCCTTTCGGCTGCGCGGCGGCACCGACGCAGAGCAGCGCCAGTGCAAGCAGGGAGAGAGTCTTCTTCATATCTGGTTATTAATTATTTACGGAGTATGATGCGCTCGATGCGACGGGGCACCGAGGTCAGGATTTCGTACGGGATGGTCCCGAGGATCTGCGCGAGCTCCCCGACGGTCGGGTCCTCGCCGAAGACGGTCACGGTGTCGCCGACCTGCACGCCCGGGATGTCCGTGACGTCGATCATGCACATGTCCATGCAGATGTTGCCGATGGTGGGGGCGCGGTGGCCGCGGACGCTGAACGACGCGGCGCCGCAGCCGAAGTGGCGGTCCAGGCCGTCGGCGTAGCCCACGGGGATGGTGGCGATCACGCTGCCCGTGGGAGCCACGTGTCCGTGCCGGCCGTAGCCGATGGTGCCGTCCTCCGGACCGAGGGTCTTGACCTGCAGGACCTTGACCTTGAGCGAAGCCACGGGGGCGAGCTGCACACCGGGCAGGGCGCTGATGCCGTAGATGCCGATGCCCAGGCGCACCATGTCGTGCTGATGGGCGGGGAAGCGCTCGATGCCGGCGGAGTTGAGCACATGCCACATGGGCTTGTATCCGAGCGCGTCCGTGACGGTTTGCGCGTTCCGCTCGAACATCGCGATCTGGCCCTGGGTGAAGGCGTCCTCGGCGGGGTCTTCGGCCGCAGCCAGATGCGAATAGACGGACTGCACGCGCACTTCGTCGTGCGTGCGCAGGAAGTCCAGCAGGGGCGGCAGCTCGCCGGTCATGAAGCCCAGCCGGTGCATGCCGGTGTCCAGCTTGATGTGGATGGGGAACTGCTTCAGCCCGCGGGCACGCAGCTCCGCGCAGAGGGCCTCCAGGGTATAGAGGTTGGGGATGCCCGGCTCGAGGTGGTTCTCAATGATTTCGGGGAAGAAGTCCGTCCCGGCGGTGAGCACCAGGATGGGCAGGGAGATACCGTTGCGGCGCAGCTCCACGCCCTCGACGGGCAGTGCCACCGCCAGGTAGTCGGCACCCTCCTGCTGCATCATGGAAGCGAATTCCACCGCGCCGTGGCCGTAGGCGTTGGCCTTGACGAGCACGAGCAGCTTCGTCGTCGGCTTCAGCAGGCCGCGGAAATAGCGGTAGTTGCTCCTGCAGGCGGGCAGGCGCAACTCCAGACGCGAAAAATCATTCTCCCGGGACATATTATGCAAAGATACTACTTTTCCCGGGAAATGCATTCGGGCTTAACAGTATTCTCCTCACCACTCTCCCCCGCATGCCCTGCCGGGAGATGTTTCGCTGACGTTATTATTCGTCTGCCGGGGGCGGAAAAGGCTTCCAGCGCCCCTGACGACGTGTTTTTTCGCTTGCCAGGGGCAAAAAGGGGCCCTGGTGCCCCCGGGAGGGCGCCGGGGTTCCGGGTCAAGCCCGGAATGACTATAGAGAGCCCGGAATGACTATGAGAAGCGCGGAGGAATGACAAAAAACCGCCGGCCCTGAGGGTCGGCGGTTTTCTTTCCGGGGAGGTAGGTCGGAGCGAAGCGACCTGGGGAGTTTGAGGGGTTCTCCCCTCAATAATTAAACCCCGTAGTGACCCTGCACGGGTTACTACCAGCGGTCCTCGGAGGAAACGGTGAGCTTCTTGCGGCCGTGGGCGCGACGGGATGCGAGAACCCGGCGGCCGTTCGGCGTGCTCATACGCTCGCGGAAGCCGTGCTTGTTGACACGCTTGCGGTTGGAAGGTTGATAAGTCCTTTTCATATCTTCTATTTTTTAGTTTTCAGAATTTGGGAGGGCAAAGGTAATCTTTTCCGATTTCAATTACAAATTTTTCTGCAAAATATTCATCTTTCAGCCATTCATCGACCCGCCAGGTCCGGATTTTGGCGGGTTCGACCCGGCATTTGCGGACGAGTTCCGCGATCTCGGCATTGACGTCCCCGCCCTTGAGGTAGAGGATGCTGCGGCGGAATTTTCCCTTCACCCAGGGGTAAAAATTGTCCAGCGAAGTCACCGCACGGGACACCACCCAGTCGAAGGGACCGGCCAGGGACTCGGCGCGGGCATTGACGCAGGTCACGTTCTGCAGGCCGAGCCCGTCGGCGACGGCCTGCGCGACCTTCACCTTTTTGCCGATGGAGTCGCAGAGCGTGAAATGCGCGAGCGGGAATTCGGTCGCGAGCGGGATGCCCGGGAAGCCGCCGCCCGTGCCCAGGTCCAGGACCTGGGCACCATCGAGGGCGCCGGGATAGTACCGGCGCAAGTACTCTGCGATGGCCAGCGAGTGCAGGATGTGGTGCTCGTAGAGCGCGTCGATGTCCTTGCGGGACACGACGTTGATGCGCTCGTTCCATTCACGGTACAGCGCGATCATCGGGGCATATTCTGCGGCTGTTTTCACACTGCAAAGTTAAGAAAAACTCGTATATTTGTAGTCTATGATGTCATCTATCCTTCAAGCTGTTCCCATCTCCCCCGACCAGATCGTCGAGCGGGCGGATTCCGCCAAGGCGGCCGTGAGCCAGTTCAATGAAATGCTGGTCAAAGATCCGGCGACCGCGCTGGAGAAACTCGGCCAGGACGCCCTCCAATTCGGCATCAAGGTCATCCTGGCCCTCATCCTGTATTTCATCGGGGCATGGCTGATCAAGCGGATCAAGCATGCACTGCAGCGTTATTTCAGCCACAAGCAGACCGACCGGGCGATGGCCACGTTCATCTCCAGCTTCGTGTCCGTGACCCTGAGCATCCTGCTGATCGTCGTGCTCATCGGGACGCTGGGCGTCAACACCACCTCCCTCGCCGCCCTGCTCGCGGCGGGCGGCATGGCCCTCGGCATGGCGCTGAGCGGCACGGTGCAGAATTTTGCCGGCGGGCTGATGCTGATGGTCTTCAAGCCCTTCAAGGCAGGCGATTACATCGAAGCCCAGGGCTACGCCGGAGTCGTGGCCGAAGTCACCATCGTAGGCACGCACCTGGTCACGGTCGACAACCGCCGGGTGGTCCTGCCGAACGGCGCGCTGTCCAACGGCAACATCGTCAACTACAGCAGCTTCCCGCTGCGCAGGATCGATCTCCCCGTGAGCGTGGAATACGGCACGGACGCAGCTGCGTGCAGGGAGGCCCTGCTCGGAATCGTGCGGGAGGACCCGCGCATCCTTGACACGAAGACACCGGGAGCGGCCGACCCGTTCGTGGCCGTACAGAAGCTCTCCGACAGCTCCGTGGGCTTCATCGTCCGGGTGTGGGTGAAGGGGGAAGACTACTGGCCCGCCCAGTTCGACCTCAACGAACGTATCTATACGGAACTCCCGAAGGCCGGAATCAAGTTCCCCTTCCCGCAGATGGATGTCCACGTACACCATGCATAGACTTCTTCAACTCTACCGCGACTGGTCCGGCGCAGAGCCGGACACAACCGAACTCCTGCCCCTGTCGGGCAGCGCAAGGAAGTATTACCGGATGGCCGGCGCGGAAGGCACCGTGATCGGCTGCATCGGCACGAATCCGGCGGAGAACCGCGCCTTCCTCGCGCTGGACGCGCAGTTCTGCGCGCACGGGCTCCACGCCCCCGCCGTGTACGGCGTGTCGCCGGACGGCATGGCCTACCTGATGGAGGACCTGGGCGACGGGCAGCTCTTCGAGCTCCTCAGGCCCGCCCTGGCGGACGGCTCCTTCACCCAGGAGCAGCTGGACTGGCTGCACGACACCGTGGCCCTGCTGCCCGCCGTGCAGTTCAAGGTCGGCGCGGGGATGGACTGGAGCGTCTGCTTCCCCGACCGGGAATTCAACGCCCGGATGGTGGACTTCGACCTGAATTATTTCAAATACGATTTTCTCAAGCTCACAGGCCTGGAATTCAACGAGATCCGCCTGCAGGACGACTTCGACCGCCTGCGCGCGGACGCGCTCGACTTCGAAGGAGAGACCTTCATGTACCGCGACTTCCAGGCGCGCAACGTGATGATCCGGGACGGCGAGCCCTGCTTCATCGACTTCCAGGGCGGCCGCCGCGGACCGGTGCAGTACGACCTCGCGTCGTTCCTCTGGAATGCGGGCACGCACTTCTCCCCCGCGCTGCGGCGCGAACTGGAGGGCGTTTACCTGCGCGCGCTGGACGCCTTCCGTCCGGTGGACGAGCAGGATTTCTACCGCCGCTATCGCCTGCTCACGCTGGTGCGCCTGCTGCAGGAGACGGGAGCCTACGGCTTCCGCGGCCTGATCGAGCGCAAGCAGCTCTTCCTCGACTGCATCCCGACGGCATTGGGCTGCCTGCGCGAACTGACCGCCGAGCCCTTCGCGCGCTACCCCTACCTGACGGAGACGCTGCAGCGGCTCGCGAACGACTGGGACGGCAGGACCATCCTGCCCGGCATGGAGGTGGCGCTATGAGAGCGATGGTCTTCGCCGCCGGGCTCGGAACCCGGCTCCGCCCGCTGACGGACACGATGCCCAAGGCGCTCGTCCCCGTGCGGGGCGTGCCGATGCTCGGGCGCGTGCTGACCAAGCTGCGCGACGCGGGGATCGACTCCTTCGTCGTGAACGTGCACCACTACGCGGAGCAGATTGAGAAATACCTGTCGGAAAATGATTTCGGCGCGCCCGTGGCCGTCTCGCGCGAGCCGGACGGGCCGCTGGAGACCGGCGGCGGCATCAAGCGCGCCGCGCCGCTGCTCCGCTCGGCCCAGGGGCGCTTCCTCGTGCACAACGTGGACATCCTGAGCGACCTGGACGTGCGCTGGTTCCTCGCGCAGGACGCGCCGGAGTACCTCGCCACCCTGCTGCTCACCGACGCGCCCGCCGACCGCTGCCTGCTCTTCGACGAGCAGATGCGGCTCGCGGGCTGGATGCGCACCAGCACGGGCGAGGTCAAGAGTCCGTACCTGCCGGACTTCGACCCAACGAAATACCGCCGCTACTCCTTCTGCGGCATCCACATCGTTTCCGATGCGGTCTTCGCAAAAATGGCCGCCTGGCCGGATCAGTTCTCCATCATCGATTTTTACCTCTCCGAGTGCGCCGCCGGCACCATCCGCGGCGTCGTGGCCCCGGACCTGCACATGATTGACATCGGCAGCCCGGAGAAACTGGCGGAGGCGCAGAGGGCCACTTTTTGAGAATCCCCTAAAAGTGGTTAACTTTGTGGGTTGTGAATCTTTTGTCACGCATAGCGTTTCCCGTGGCCGTGACGGCTTTCGCCGCCACCGGGATTTTCGGACTCGGACAGGGGATTCCGGGTCAAGCCCGGAATGACTACCATGGAGCCGGGAATCCTTATGTGAATCCGGTGCAGGACACGGTCATCTATCCCGTGGCGGGCTACAAGCTGCGCCGCACGCTGTCGCTGGAAGAAATCACGGTGCGCGACACCACCGGCGGCGGGGAGCTCGCGGACACGCTCGCCCTCGCCACTGACACGCTCCCCCCGCGGCTGAGCCCCCGCGACTCGCTCAAAGCCCTGCTGGACAGCACGATGTGGGACAAGCTCGACTCCATCTACCTGGCCGACTCCACGGCCCGGGCCAAGGCGGCCTTCGAAGCCTGGTACGCCGGGCTCTCCAAGCAGGAGCGCAAGAAATACGACACCGAGCAGCGCATCCAGTACAAGCTGGCGCGGGCCGACTCGCTGAAAAAGGTCCGGGACGAGCGCAAGAACATCCGCGACAGCATCGCGGAGACGACCCCGCGCATCCTCGAGACCTACGCCCTGCCCGATTCGCTCTACTACAAGCGCCTCGTCTCCTGGACGCGCGACCCGGACTTCGGCAAGATGAACGCCGCCGTCCCCGACACCAGCTACAACTACCGCTTCCACGACTACGCCTTCCAGCGCAGCGACGTCAACGCCACCTGGCTGGGTGTGGCCGGCTCGCCGGTACAGCACTACAACTGGTTCCAGCGCAAGAGCGACGAAGGCGTGGAATTCTATGACGCGCAGGAGTCCTGGAGCTACTCGCACCGCACCCTGCCGCACTACAACACCAAGGTCCCCTACACCGAGCTCGCCTACTTCGGCACCCTCTTCGCCAAGTCGGCCAAGGAGTCGGACAACCTGCACCTCTTCACGACCCAGAACATCACGCCGGCCTTCAATTTCGCCCTGCTCTTCGACCGCTACGGCGGCGGGGGCATCCTGGACCGGGAAGAGACCGTCAACAAGACGGGCGTGGTGCAGGTCAACTATCTGGGCAAGCGCTACACCGCACACGCCGGCTACATCTACAACATGGTCCGGCGCCAGGAGAACGGCGGCATGCGGGACATCGGCATGATCCGGGACACCACCGTGGACTCCCGCGACATCAAGGTCAACCTCCTGGACGCCCAATCCAAGATCAAGAAGAATACCGTCTTCCTCGACCAGCAGCTGCGCATCCCGTTCACCTTCATCGAGAAGATGCGCGCCCGCCGCGACAGCACCTACGAATATGACCCCGAAGGGCTCAACCGCGACATCACGACGGCCTTCATCGGCCACAGTACCGAATTCTCCACCTACACCCGCATGTACACCGACGACATCAACGACGAGTTCGGTGCCGCGCTCTACAACGACGTCTTCCGCTACGGGCGGTCGAGCGCCGACTCGCTGCGCGTGATGCGTCTGGACAACAAGCTGTACATCCGCCTCCAGCCCTGGTCCAGCGACGGCGTGGTCTCCCGCCTCGACGTGGGCGTGGGCGACTACCTCAAGCACTACTACGACAGCTGCGCCGTGCGCCCGCTCAAGCACGTCGAGAATTCGTTCTACATCTACGCCGGCGCGGAGGGCCAGCTGTTCAAGACGGCCTGGTGGGACGCCAAGGCGCGCTTCGTGATGCTCGGCCACGATGCCGGTGACTTCGGCGTGCAAGCCAACGCCGGCTTCCGCTTCTTCCCCTTCCGGCGGGCCCGCAAGAGCCCCATCAGCGTGAGCGCCCACTTCGAGACCACGCTGGAGAGCCCGACGTACTACCAGCAGCACATCAACCTCAACCACTACAGCTGGGACAACGCTTTCAGCAAGATCTCCACGACCCGCATCCAGGGCCGGCTGGACATCCCCTACTGGCGCATGTCGGCCGACGTGGGCTACGCCCTGCTGGCCGGCAACCTCTACTACGGCACGGACGGCATCATCCGGCAGAACAGCCCGGCCATGAGCGTGCTCTCCGCGCAGTTGCGCAAGGAATTCAAGATCGGCCCCGTGCACCTCGACCACCGGGCGCTCCTGCAGTACTCCTCCAATCCCGATGTCCTGCCGCTGCCCCTGGCCGCCTTCAATTTCCGCTACTACGTCGAGTTCGTGGTGCAGCGCAACGAGCAGCGCCAGAACGTCATGACCATGCAGATAGGCGCAGACGCCTATTACAATACGCCCTGGCATTCCCCCGCCTGGAATCCCAACCTGGGCGTCTTCCACAACCAGACCGAGCGGCTCTACACCAACGGCCCCTGGTTCGACGTGTTCGTCAACGTGCAGTGGAAGCGCGCCTGTATCTTCATCAAGTACCAGAACGCCGGCGTGGGCTGGCCCCTGCTGCATCCCGACTACTTCAGCGCCGACCGTTACATCGTCACGCAAAACGGCATGGACGGCCTGAAGTTCGGCGTGTTCTGGCCCTTCTACACCCAGCCCCGCAACAGGAGCGCCTCCTCGTCGTCGGGCAGGGACGCCCAATCCGGCAGCAGACCGGCCGGAGGCGGCAGCCGATCCGACCTCAGATCCTCCTCCCGATGATCCGCAAGGGGACCGTCTGTCTGATTGTCGCTGCGGCGCTGGTCGCCGGTGCGGCACTCGCCATCCGTTTCACGCGCCGTCCGGAGCCGCGCGTGAAGCCTGAACACATCCGGGGCGTGCTGGAGCTCGCTCCGCTCGCGGACACTTCCAGGGCCCTCATCATCGGCTACCATTACCATCTGCTGAAGCGCTTCGCCGCCGACAACGGCCAGGAGATCGACATCTGCCTGACCGGGCGCAACAGCTCCTACCTCGACTCGCTGCGCGCCGGCGTCGTGGACATCGTCGTCGTCCCCTGGGGCGACAGCCTGTCCGTGGACAGCGTGCTGGTCTCCGTCCCCGTGGACAGCATGAGCGTCTGGCTGATGCGCCACGACGAGCATGCCGGCATGCACGAACTCAACGAATGGATCGACGCCTGGCACGCTTCCCCGGAATGCGCCCCCACCCGCGAGGCCTTCCTGCGCCGCTTCAACCCCTACCGGAGCCGTCCGCGTCCCTATATCAGCCCCTATGACAGCCTGATCCGCCTCCACGCCGACTCCGCCGGAGTGGACTGGCATCTGCTGGCGGCCGTGATGTACCAGGAGTCGCGCTTCCACATCGAGGCCCGCTCCTCTCGCGGCGCGACGGGCCTGATGCAGATGATGCCCAAGACCGCCAGGAGCTACGGCGTCACGGACCCGCTGGATCCGGACATGAACATCCGCGCGGGCGCGCTCTCGCTCGCCTCGCTCATCAAGCGCTACTACAGCGTCTCGGACGACCGCAACGAACGCTACAAATACGCCCTGGCGGGCTACAACGCCGGCATCGGGCGCATCGACGACGTCATCAACCTCGCACGCCACCTGGGCGTGGACACCGGCAGCTGGGACAACATCGTGAACGAGGTGCTGCCGCAAATGGGGGATGAAAGTTTTATGGAAAACGAAATCGTGAAGCTGGGCCCCTTCCGGGGCACGGAGACCTGCGTGTACGTGGAGCGGACGATGGAGGTGTTCAATCACCTTTACCGGATCTGCCCTTGAGGCGGGCCACCAGCGGATCGGTCAGGCGCATCATCGCGCCCGGCAGGACCGCCAGCAGGAGCGTTCCCAGACCGATGACGATGCCCGGCGTGCGCGCCAGCAGCAGGTCCGCCAGGCCGGTGAACTTCCCGGCACCGAACAGGTCGCCGAAGAAGACCAGGCAGAGCACCGCCGCGATCACCACCATCAGCGAATCCATCACCACCTTGACCGGGCCGAAAGGCTTTTGAAACACCTGGCTGAACGCCGCCACCGTCATCTCGGCCGACAGCATCCAGGCGTTCGCCGCCACTTCGATGCTCACGCCGAAGGCGGTCACCAGCCCGGCCAGCACCGTCAGGCCCAGGCGGGCGCCGAAGGTCGCCGGGTGCAGCCAGGACAGCGCCCAGAGGCTCGCGTCGATCAGGTAGCCGAACAGGGCCGAGGCCACGATCTGCATCAGGAAGCGGGCCTGGAATTTCCGGCGCCACAGCGCCAGCTGGATAATGATCAGGGAAGTATTCACCAACAGCGTGAACGTCCCCACCGACAGGGCCGGCCAGCGCAGGTTCAGCACGTAGGCCGGACACGACAGCGGAGCCGTGCCGAGGTTGGAGATGATCGACAGCGCCACGCCGAGCGCCACGAAGATCAGCCCCACGGTGGCCACGGCGTAACGCCGGAGGATATCGATGGCTTTCTGATTCATTTATCCGCAAATATCGGAAAAATCCTTAAATTCGCAGTCTGTTTTGAAATGTACTAACAGTTTTTGATATGAAAAAGTTATTGGTTGTTATGATTCCTGTGATGATGCTGGCGGCCTGCCAGCCCAAGGAAACGAAGGCGCCGGCCCTGGATCCGACCGACATGGACCTGACCGTGGCGCCCGGTGCGGATTTCTTCCAGTACGCCAACGGTGGCTGGATGGCAAAGAACCCCCTGAAACCCGAATACGCCCGCTTCGGCTCCTTCGACGTGCTCCGCGAGAAAAACGTCGAGGACCTGAACGCCCTGTTCTCCGAGATGACGAACATGAACCCGGAGCCGGGTTCCATCGACCAGAAGATCGTCGACCTGTACAAGCAGGGGCTTGATTCCACCCGCCTCAACGAGGAGGGTGCCGCCCCGATCAAGAAGTACCTCGACGAGCTGTACGCCGTCGCGGACAAGAAAGCGCTCGCCGCGCACCTCGGAGCGCTGAACCTCGTCGGCGAGGGCGGCTTCTTCGGGGGCGGCGTGGACGCCGACCTGATGGACAGCAAGACCCAGGTCTTCTACCTCGGCCAGGGCGGCCTCGGCATGGGCGACCGCGACTACTATGTGGACGCGGCCAACGCCGAGCTGCGCAAGGGCTATGAGGCGATGCTCGCCAAGCTCTTCGCCCTCGCGGGCCTGGACAACGCCGAGCAGCGCGCCGCCAACGCCGCGGGCGTCGAGGACAAGCTCGCGCAGTTCTCCTGGACCAGCGTCCAGAACCGCGATGTCGAGAAGCTCTACAACCCGATGAGCTCCGCCCAGATCTTCAAGGCCTATCCGGGCTTCGACTTCAAGACCTTCTGCGAGGCGATGAACATCCCCATCGACCTGGACAAGATCATCGTGGAGCAGCCGTCTTACTTCCAGGGCTTCAGCAAGCTCTTCAAGGACACCAAGATCGAGGTCCTCAAGGACTACCTCGCCGGCCAGCTGCTCCGCAGCGCCGCCGGCTCCCTGTCCGACGACTTCTATGCCGCCAGCTTCGACTTCTTCAGCACGCAGATGAGCGGCATCACCGAGCAGAAACCGCGCTGGAAGCGCGCCATGAGCGTTCCTAACAGCATCCTCGGCGAGGCCGTCGGCCAGATGTATGTCGCCAAGTTCTTCCCCGAGAGCTCCAAGCAGAAGATGCTCGACCTGGTGAAGAACCTGCAGGTCTCCCTCGGCCAGCACATCGACTCCCTGGAGTGGATGTCCGACGCCACCAAGGCCAAGGCCCGCGAGAAACTCGCCGCCTTCACCGTGAAGATCGGCTACCCGGACAAGTGGAAGGACTACAGCACCCTCACCGTCGATCCGACCCTGAGCTACTACGAGAACCTGCGCGCCGCCAGCGCCTGGTACGTGGCCGACAACCTGTCCAAGCTCGGCAAGCCGACGGATCCGACCGAGTGGGGCATGACCCCGCAGACGGTCAACGCCTACTACAACCCGACCACCAACGAGATCTGCTTCCCGGCCGGTATCCTCCAGCCGCCGTTCTTCAACCCGGAGGCTGACGACGCCGTGAACTACGGCGCCATCGGCGTGGTGATCGGCCACGAGATGACCCACGGCTTTGACGACCAGGGCAGCCTGTTCGACAAGGACGGCAACATGAACAACTGGTGGACCGCCGAGGACCGCGCCGCCTTCGTGGAGAAGACCAAGGTGCTCGTGGACCAGTTCAACGAAGTGGAGATCGTGCCGGGCCTGATGGCCAACGGCGCCCTGACCCTCGGTGAGAACATCGCCGACCACGGCGGCGTGAGCGTGGCCTGGACGGCCCTGCACAACGCCCTGAACGGCGAGGTGCCCGCCCCGATCGACGGCTTCACCGCCGAGCAGCGCTTCTTCCTCGGCTACGCCCGCGTCTGGGCGCAGAACATCACCGATGAGGAGAAGGCCCGCCTGACCAAGCTCGACGTCCACTCGCTGGGCAACAACCGCGTGAACGTGACCCTGCGCAACTTCGGCTACTTCTTCGATGCTTTCGGCATCCAGGAAGGCGATGCGATGTGGCGTCCGGAGGCCGAGCGCGTCCATATCTGGTAATTCCATGCAGGCCGAAGGCTTCATCGCCCGGCGCCTGCGCGTCAAGGAGAAGATGGCGGTCACGGCGATTGCCATCTCCTTCTTTGTTATTATTATCGCTGTCGCCATCTCCGCCGGCTTCCGCCGGGAGATCCGCGGCGGCGTCTCGGCGGTCACGGGCGATGTCCTGCTGACCAACGCCGCCGCCGACCTGACCGGCGGTGCCGATCCCGTCCGCACCCCCTCCTGCCTGAAGGACCTGGAGGGGGTGCGCGGCGTGGAGCGGATCGAGCCGGTGGTCTACAGTGCCGGCATCCTCCGGCTGGGCGACGACATCCAGGGCGCCATGTTCAAGGGCACGGCGGCCGACACCGTCTCGATGGGCGTGCGGATTCCCGCCACGCTCGCGGGCCGTTTCGGCCTGGGCGTCGGGGACGACCTGATCGCCTACTACGCCGGCGAGAAGACCAAGATCCGCCGCTGGCACATCGTGGGCGTCTATGACAGCCCCATGGCCACGGAGGACGGACAGTTGCTCTACGTCCCGATCGGGGACCTGCGCCGCCTGCTCGAGTGGGACGGGGAGGAATCCTCCCTGCTGGAAGTGAGCCTGGCGCCGCGCCTGCGCAGCCGCAAGGCCCTCGCGGAGGCGACGGAGGAGCTGGGCTGGCGCGCGCACCTGGGCGCGACGGACAGCGAGGAGCCGCTGCGCGCCGTCGCGGCCACCGAGCGCTTCCCCCAGCTGTTCGACTGGTTGGATCTCATTGATTTCAACGTGTATGCAATCCTGCTGCTGATGACCGTCGTGGCGGGGTTCAACATGATTTCCGGGCTGCTGATCCTGCTCTTCCGGCACGTCTCCACGATCGGCACCCTCAAGACCCTCGGCATGGGCAACCGCGCCGTGGCCGGGGTCTTCCTACGCGTGGGCGCCCGCACGGCCGCCATCGGCATGGCCGCGGGCAACGTGCTCGCGCTGCTCTTCTGCCTGGTCCAGGGCACGACGCACTGGATCCGGCTCAATCCGGAGAATTATTTTGTTTCTTTTGTGCCCGTGCACGTGAACCTGCCGGGCATCCTGCTGGCGGACGCCGCCGCTTTCGCGGGCATCCTGCTCCTGCTCCTCATCCCCACCCTCTTTATCTCGAAGGTCGATCCCGCCCAGACCGTCAAGGCGGAGTAGCTATTTCTTCTTCGCAGCCGCCTTCTTGCGCTCGATGAGCCGCAGGTTCTGCGTGGCGGCGTAGTCGTCCGGGTCGAGCTTAAGGGCCTTCTGGTAGTACTTGGCGGCCTGTTTGTCATCGCCCTGGGCGGCGCGCCACCAGGATCCGATGTTGTCCAGGAAGACGGGATTCTTGGGATAGAGTTTGTTCATCCGCACGGAGATGTCGTGGAAGTACCCGTAGGCGGCTTCACTGCCGATCTGGAAGAGACTGGCGCAGTATTCGGCCACGCCCTGCTGGAAGACGTCCTCGTCGGCGGGCTGGCCGTTCAGCGTCCAGGCCGGATGCGATTTGGCGTTGCGCTCGATCAGCGCTTTCAGCGCGGCGGCGGCCATGTCGGGACTCTCTTTTTCGAAAGTGAGCAGCGCCGTGATCCTGAGGTACTGCCAGCGGAGTTCGTCGGGATGCGCAGCAATCTGCGCGTCCACCACCTTCATGGCTTCGCCGAAATATTCCTCGTCGTAGAAGGTCTCTTCGAAATAGTTGACGTCGTTGCCGTCCGCGTCCTTGAGCGAGACGGTCGGCGCGTTGCCGAGGAATTTACGCTGGCTGCCTTTCGGTACGACTTCGGTCACCTGTCCTTTGTGGAACCAGTAGTTGAAGCGGGCCACGGGTACGGTCTCGTCCTCCGGGAAGGCTTCTTCCCAGCGGTCCAGCAGGGTTTCTACGCCCACGCCGGCGTAGCCGACGTTGCGCACCAGGCGCTCGTAGCGGGCCTGGAATTCTTCCGGAGTAGTCTGGGCCGCAGCGGCGGCGCAGGCGGTCAGGGCCGCCAACAGTATCATCAGTTTCTTCATATTCTCAAACATTCATCAGGATCCGGCGGCCCTTGGGCAGCAGGTTGTTGCATCGGTTGCCGATGTTCTTCACGAAGCCCAGGGGATGCCCCAGATACGTGACGGCGTTGTAGCCGGGAACGGCCTGCTGCAGCACGAGCGCGTCCCGGTGGAGGAAGCGCAGGGCCGTCTGCCGGTCCACGTCCACGCAGCAATAGTCGTTCCTATCAAATAGTATGCTCAACGCGTAGTCCGCGTCGGGCACGAAATCCTTGCCTTTCAGTTCGCCCTTCCGGAGGCCGCCCGGGCGCAGCGGATGCAGAACGCCCAGGTCCGCCTTCTTCGCCGCCGGCTGCGGCGCGGTCTTGCGCAGCGCACCGGCCCACTGCCCCTCGCCCGGCACGACGCCCGCTTCCAGCAGGTGTCCGTGCGGGGTCCGGCGCACGCCGAAGTCTTCGAATTCCGCCTCCGGCGCGAGGATCTCTCCGCCCAGTTCGGCGGCTGCCCAGGCGAGATTGTCGTCATTTTCCGCGGCCTCGTAGGTGCAGGTGCTGTAGAGCAGCCAGCCGCCTTCGCGCAGCGCCGGCCAGACATCCGCCAGGATGCGCTTCTGGCGCGCCGCACACAGGTCCACGACCTCCGGGCTCCACTCCTCGCGGGCCCGCGGGTCCTTGCGGAACATGCCTTCGCCGCTGCACGGCACGTCGGCGACGATGATGTCAAAGTAGCCGCGCAGCTGCGCGAATGCCGCCGGGTCCACGCTGGTCACGACCACGTTCGGGTCGCCCCAGCGGGCCACGTTGTCATCCAGCACACCCACGCGCGCCTTCATGACCTCGTTCGCCACCAGCAGGAAGTCATCCCCGCACTGCTCCCGCAGCGACGCCGCCAGGTCGGTCGTCTTCCCTCCGGGTGCGGCACACAGATCCAGCACGCGAATTGCTGACGTTCCCTCGAGGTGGTGTGCGTGGGCGCCGGTTCGCGATAGCGAATATCCGGCCATCCCCCTTGAGGGGGTGCAGGGGGTGACGGGCGGACAGCGAAGCGTTTGTAGGATACGGCGAAAGACGTATCCTACAAACATGGCGGAGCTGTCCTGGACGTAGTAGCATCCGGCGTGGAAGAGGGGGTCGAGCGTGAATACCGGCCGCTCCGCCAGGATGCGGCCGTACGGCGACCACGGGACCGGCGTCCCGGCCGGCCCGTCAAGTCCCTTGAACGGATTGAGTCGAATCGAGACGGAAGCCTCCTCCATCAGCCCTTCAGATCATCGGGCATCTGCGGCATGCGCCCCTCGGAGGCATCCACGAGCCCGTCCACCATCTTGTCGATCGCCTGCTGAAGCTTGTTGCCCAGCATCGTCTTCATCATGAAATTCAGATTGGCGTCCACATCAATCCAGAAATCGGTCCGGCCCGGAATCTGCGACGGCTCGAAATGCAGCACGGCCACGAATTCCACCGGCGACTCGCTGCTGCCGATGCGGATCAGCCGGTACGGCTGCCGCTCGTCCACGCGCACTCCGATCCGGAAGCCCTGGACCGTGGCCGTCAGGGAGTCGTAGTCGGCCGTGATCTCGGCCTTGACCTTGTCCTGCGGCACCATCTGCGCGAACGTGCGCATGTCCGTGAAGGCCATATACAACTCCTCCGGACGTTTGGCCACCTGGCCGTGTTTGCTGGTATAATGTGCTGTCATAGTCTCTGAAAAATGATTACATTTGTGCGATCGAATGCAAAGATAGCAATTTTCTGATGCGCAGGATATATTTCGAAAGACGCTGCATCATCATCTGCAGCCCGGACGAACAGGCCCTCTCCGATCCCAACGCCGTGGAGTTCCACTTCGGCGAGCGCATCGACATCCACACCCTCGTGGCCATGTTCGAAGCGTCCGAATCCCTGTCCCGCATCTACATCCCCACCGACAACACCGCCTGGATGTACCGCCGCGTCTGCGCCGAATTCCGCGAAGTCGACGCCGCCGGAGGGCTCGTTTCCAACCGCCGCGGCGACTACCTGCTGATCCAGCGCAACGGTCTCTGGGATCTGCCCAAGGGCCACCGCGAAGCGGGCGAGGACATCACCGTCACGGCCCTGCGCGAAGTGCAGGAGGAGACGGGCGTGGACCAGCTGGAGCTGCGCGACCTGATCTGCATCACGGACCACTGCTACCTTCGCGACGGCATCTGGCACCTCAAGCACACCTGGTGGTACGACATGCTCTACACCGATCCCGTGGACCTCACCCCGCAGCGCGAGGAGGACATCTCCCGCGCCGCCTGGGTCGCACGCTCCAGCCTGCCTCCCTTCCTGAAGAACACCTATCCCTCCATTCAGGAGGTCTTCCGCGAAGCGAAGGTGTAAGCGCTTCCCGCCATATCCCCAGGGGCGCTGGGAGGCTATTTTGCCCCTGGCAGACAGAAAAACGAGTTACCAGGGGCGGAGAGGGGCTGTTTTGCCCCTGGCGGGAGGAGTTTTAACAGTCCGGAACGGCTCGCATGAAATAAGTTTCGCCGCCTGAAACTTTTTGCCATGTTGTTCCGTATATAGGAAAGTCTGTCAATACGGAACGCATGAAACTTTCTCAATTCGATTTCGAACTCCCGCAGGAGAAAATCGCTACCGAACTGATGCCCGAAGTCAACGGGCACGTGCAGTGGCGTGACGAGTGCAAGCTGATGGTCCTCCACAAGGACACCGGCGAGATCGAGCACCGTCAGTTCAAGGACATCATCGAGTACTTCGGCAAGGGCGACAGGTTCGTCCTGAACGACACCAAGGTCTTCCCGGCCAAGCTCTTCGGCAAGAAGGAGAAAACCGGCGCCGACATCATGGTGTTCCTGCTGCGCGAACTCAACCGGGAGCAGCGCCTCTGGGACGTGATCGTGGATCCGGCCCGCAAGATCCGCATCGGCAACAAGCTCTATTTCGGCGAAGACGAGAGCATGGTGGCCGAGGTCATCGACAACACTACCTCCCGCGGCCGCACCCTGCGCTTCCTGTATGACGGACCGTACGACGAGTTCAAGGCGGCCCTCTTCGCCCTCGGCCAGACGCCCGTCCCCGAGTGGGTGAAGCAGACCCCGACCGAGCGCGACGCCGAGGAGTTCCAGACCATCTTCGCCACGCACGAAGGCGCCGTGTCCGCCCCGGCGGCCGGCCTGCACTTCAGCCGAGAACTGCTCAACCGCATGATCCTGCACGACATCGAGAAGACCTTCATCACCGTGCACATGGGCATCGGCCACTTCCGCACCGTGGATGTGGAAGACCTGTCGAAGCACCGCATGGACGGCGAGCGCATCATCATCAGCGACCAGGCGGCCGACGAGATCAACCGCACCAAGCGCAGCGGCCACAAGATCTGCGCCGTGGGCGTGACCGTGATCCGGGCCCTGGAGACCTACGTGACCACGAGCCACGAGGTGCGCGCCACCGACACCTGGACCAACAAGTTCATCTTCCCGCCCTACGACTTCTCCGTGCCCGACGCCATCGTGTCCAACTTCCACCTCCCGGAGTCCACGATGCTGATGTCCGTGGCGGCCTTCGGCGGCTACGAAAAAGTGATGAACGCGTATCAAAGTGCGTTGGAAAACGATTACAGATTCGGCCCCTACGGCGATGCCATGCTGATTGTGTAATTAAAAATACGATTCTTAATGGATCCGGTTGACGATGTCGGCCGGATCTTTTATTTTTGTCGCCAACTGAAAACGCTATGAGAAATGGACGACAAAACTTCTTCCGTCGTGGGCGCCATCGCGCTCAACGCCATTTTCGGCAATGAGCCGAAATTCTCCCACACCCTGATCGACGCACTCGGCTCCGCCGGCGCCGTGTTCCGGCTCTCCGAACAGGAGCGGCTCGAGCTGTTCGGGCCGTACAACGCCCGCGCGGCACAGATCACGCCGGCCGCGCTGGAGGCGGCGCAGGCCGAGTACGAGCGGCTCACCGCGCAGGGATGCCAGTTCCTGGACATCTTCGACGAGCACTATCCGGAGGCCCTTCGGGAATGCCCCGACGCCCCGCTGCTGCTCTACGTGCGCAGCGGCACCCCGGTCGCGGAGCTGTTCGGCGACCGGCCGGCGGTCGCCATCGTGGGCACCCGCGACCAGAGCCTGTACGGGCGCGACTGCTGCCGGCGCATCGTGCGGGCGCTCGCCGAGGCGCCCGCACGGCCGATGATTGTCAGCGGGCTCGCGCTGGGCGTCGATATCACCGCGCACGCGGCAGCGCTGGAAGGCGGACTGCCCACCGTCGGCGTGAGCCCGGTGGGCATAGACGACGTGTACCCGCGGCGCCACGTCCCCTTCGTGGAGCGCATGTGCGCCACGCCCGGCTGCGCCCTGGTCACCGATTACCCGCCCGGCACCTTCCCGGCGGCCTTCAGCTTCATCCGTCGCAACCGTATCATCGCCGGCCTTGCGGGCTCGACCGTGCTCATCGAATCCCGCATCAAGGGCGGCGGGATGATCACGGCGCGCCTGGCCGCCGGCTACGGGCGGGACGTCTTCGCCGTACCCGGCCGCATCGACGACATCCGTTCGCAGGGCTGCAACCAGCTGCTCAAGGAGCAGGTGGCCGCCCCTGTGGCCTCGCCCGAGACCCTGCCCGTCTCACTCGGGCTCGGCCGGCACCGACGAACCAGGACCGAGGACCTCGAGGCCGCCGTGCGCGCCCGCTTCGCCACCGCGCTCCCCGCGGAGGAGGTGGACCGGCTGGTCCGGCTGGCCCTGACCATCCGCGCCCAGCGCGGTCTCCAGTACGACGAGCTCTGCCGCGAGACGGGCTTCGGCTACGCCGACGTGGCCCGCCTGGCGGGGCAGCTGGAGGAGGAGCGCTTCATCGACATCGATCTCCTCCAAAGGTGCACCATCAATGTAAAAATTGGTTAACTTTGTGGAATATGTTACAATACATCGATACGCACACGCACGCATACGATGAGGCCTTCGCCGGCTGCGAGGACGAAATCGTCGCACGCGGCGTCGCCGCCGGCGTGACCGTCCAGCTGCAAGCGGACGTGGACTCGCGCGAGCGGGAGCGGATGTTCGCCCTCGTGGAGCGGCATCCCGGCGTGCTGCGACCGATGCTCGGGCTCTATCCCGGCTCCGTCGACAAGGACTGGCGCCGGGAGATCGACGCCCTGGAAGCCTGGCGCGGGCGCGGCATCGTGGCCGTGGGCGAGATCGGCCTCGACTACCACTACGGCGCCGACTTCAAGGAGGAGCAGAAGGAAGCCTTCCGCGTCCAGCTGGAGCTCGCCGCCGCCTGGGGGCTGCCCGTCAACATCCACCTGCGCGAGGCCACGGAGGACTTTTTCGACATCGTCGAAGACTGCCGCCACCTGGGCCTGCGCGGCAACCTGCACGCTTTCAGCGGCAGCGCCGAGACCTTCGCGCGCCTGCAGCGGCTGGGCGACTGGTACGTGGGCATCGGCGGCGTGCTCACCTTCAAGAAGGCGTCGCTCGCCGAGACCGTCAAGCGCATCCCGCTGGAGCGCATCGTGCTGGAGACCGACGCCCCTTACCTCACCCCCACCCCGCACCGCGGCGAGCGCAACGAGAGCGCCTACATCCCCCTAATCGCCGCCTTCCTCGCGCAGCAGAAAGGCGTAAGCCTGGAGGAAGTCGCCGCCGTGACCACTGAGAACGCCAAAAGACTTTTTTCGATATGAAGCTGAAAATCAACCTTTTCCAGGAAAGGACCACCCCGGCCTCCGTCCTGCTGATCTACACGGGCGGCACCATCGGCATGAAGGCGGATCCCGCCGACGGGACCCTCAAGCCCTTCGACTTCAGCGGCATCCTGGAGGAAGTGCCCGAGCTGCGCAAGTTCGCGATGAAGATCGACGCCTACACCTTCAACCCGCTGATCGACTCCTCCGACGTCGAGCCCTCCCTCTGGCAGTCGCTCGCCCGGCTGATCCAGGAGCGCTACGACGCCTACGACGGCTTCGTGATCCTGCACGGCACGGACACCATGGCCTACAGCGCCTCGGCCCTGAGCTTCATGCTGGAAAACCTGGGCAAGCCCGTCATCTTCACCGGCAGCCAGCTGCCGATCGGCGAGCCGCGCACCGACGGCAAGGAGAATCTCATTTCGGCCGTGGAAATCGCCACCGCCAAGGACTCGGAGGGCCATCCGATGGTCCCGGAGGTGTGCATCTGCTTCAACTCGCAGCTGCTGCGCGGCAACCGCAGCGTCAAGGTCAACGCCACGGGTTTCGACGCGTTCAAGTCGCCCAACTACCCCCTTCTCGCCACGGCCGGCATCAGCATCAACTACAACAACAGCTTCATCCACTACAACCACGACCGGCGCAAAGGCCTGACCATCCACACCGACCTGGACACGCGCGTCTCGGTGCTCAAGCTGCATCCCGGCATCACCGAACAGGCCGTGCGCGACATCCTGCTCGGCGACGGCTCCCGGGCTGTCATCCTGGAGACCTACGGCTCGGGCAACGCCCCCTGCCGCCCCTGGTTCCTCGCCCTCGTGCGTGATGCCGTCTCACGCGGAAAAATCCTGCTCAACGTGACCCAGTGCCAGAGCGGCGACGTGGACATGGACCTCTATGCCACCGGGCATTCCCTCAAGGATGCCGGCGTCATCTGCGGGCACGACATCACCACGGAAAGCGCTCTGGGCAAACTGTTTTACCTGATGGGCGAATATACCGACAACGGGCAGGTCAAGGTCCTGCTGGAGAAGAATCTAAAAGGCGAAATCTCAAAATAATTGTTGAAAAATGGATTTTTTTTGCTAAATTGCACCGCTTTTAGATGATAATTGCGCATAGAATATATCACAACTAATACATTATCAAATTCATTATGAAAAAGTTTTTCAGGTTTTTGGCAGTTGCAGGCGCTATGGCCTTCTCTGCAAACATCGCATTCGCCCAGGACGAGATGAGCGCGGCTGACCTTCTCAGCGGCAGCGAGCAGCCCCTCAACCAGGCTCTCAAGCAGAAGTTCATCGAAGGTGGTCCGGCTTTCATGTCCCTGATCATCATCTGCTTGATCATCGGTCTCGCCCTCGCCATCGAGCGTATCCTCTATCTCTCCTTCTCCAAGATCAACACCAAGAAGCTCGTCGAGAGCGTCGAGGAAGCTCTTAAGGAAGGCGGCATCGAGAAAGCCAAGGACGTGTGCCGCGACACCCGCGGTCCTGTCGCCAGCATCTTCTACCAGGGTCTCCTCCGTTACGACCAGGGTCTCGATGTGGTTGAGAAGACCATCGTCTCCTACGGCAGCGTGCAGCAGAGCCAGCTGGAGAGCGGCCTGAGCTGGATCTCCCTGTTCATCGCCATCGCCCCGTCCCTCGGATTCCTCGGTACGGTTATCGGTATGATCAACGCCTTCGACGCCATCCAGGCTGCGGGTGATATCTCCCCGAACGTTGTTGCCGGTGGTATGAAGGTCGCCCTTATCACGACGGTCGGCGGTCTTATCGTCGCCATGATCCTCCAGGTCTTCTACAACTACATCCTTGCGAAGATCGAGTCCATCACCATCGACATGGAAGATTCTTCCATCAGCCTGATCGACGTGCTGACCAAATACGGCCAGAAGAAATAAGTCCAATACCGGTTTAAACAACTGAATAATGAAACTTAACAAGATATTCAAATTGGGAATGGTGGTGCTGATCCTCATCAGCGTCGCGATCCTGGTTTGGGGCTTCAGCGCAGGCTTCGCCGTCGGTAAGGAGGCGCTTCCTGCCACGAACGTCCTGCTGACCTGGGCCGCGATCATGATCGGCATCGCCCTCTTCTGCTGGATCGTGATCGGCCTGTTCGTCAGCGTCAAGAACGACCCGAAGTCCCTCGTCAAGATGGGCATCGCTTTGGTCGGTATCGTTGTGGTCTGCCTGATCGCGTATCTCCTGGCGAAGGGTGATCCCGTCCCGGGTGCCGCCGTCACTGCGACGTCCGGTGAGCTCAAACTCACTGATACCATCCTGAACCTCACGCTTATCGCCGCTGTCGGCGCCATCGCCGCCATCATCATCGGCGAAATCCGCCTGGCCATCTCTAACAAGAAATAATCATGGCAAAGAAAACACCAGCAATCAATTCGAGTTCTACGGCCGATATCGCGTTCCTGTTGTTGTGCTACTTCCTGATGACCACGACGATGGGTTCCCACTTCGGACTTTCCCGTCGTCTCCCTCCGATGCCTGATCCCAATCAGAAAATCGAGGACCAGAAGGTCAATCGCCGCAACATCATCGTGGTGAAGATCAACTCTGCCGATAGGATTCTTGCCGGTACCGAAGCCATTGATGTCTCCCAGCTCAAAGATAAGATCAAAGAGTTCCTCAGCAACCCTGCCAACGATCCGAACCTTCCTGAGAAGGAGGTGAAGGAGATCGAAGGATACAGCAAGGGCACCTATCCCGTGTCCAAGGGCGTTATCTCCCTGCAGAACGACCGTGGTACCAGCTACCAGGCCTACATCGCCGTGCAGAACGAGCTTGTGAAAGCCGTCAACGAACTTCGTGACGATTTCTCCATGAAGGAGTTCGGCAAGAAGTACAGCCTGCTCGAAGAAGACCAGCAGAAGATCGTCCGCGACTGTGTCCCGCAGAACATTTCCGAGGCAGAGCCTAAGGATGTCGGTAAAAGAAGATAAATAGGAGGAAAGATTATGTCAAGATTCAAGAAAGGCGACAAGAAGGAGATGCCGGGTATCACCTCGAGCTCTCTCTCCGATATCGTGTTCATGCTCCTGTTCTTCTTCATGGTGACCACGCAGATGCGTGACACCGAGCAGAAGGTCAAAATCACTACGCCGGAAGCTTCCGAAGTCGTCAAGCTGGAGCGCAAGGACCTCAACGCATACATCAACATCGGTTCCCCGACCCTGCAGTATCAGCAGGCCTACGGTACTGATGCCCGTATCCAGTTGAACGATTCCTTCCGCACCACGGACGACATCCGCGACTTCATCGCCGCGGAGCGCGACTCCAAGAGCGAGGCTGACCGTCAGCTCATGACCGTGTCTATCAAGGCTGACCAGGATGTCAGAATGGGTATCGTGACCGATGTGAAGCAGGAGCTGCGACGCTGCTCCGCGCTGAAGATCATGTACTCTGCCAGAAAGCCTGCGAAATAGGCTTAAGCAGTATTGAATACGAGCAGCCCCCTTCAACGAGGGCTGCTTTTTAAATAAAAAGAAGAAATGAAGGAAATACTTCGTACCAAGGTGAAGGACCTGCTCGAGATGAAGGCAGGTCAGGAAGTGCTGGCCAAAGGTTGGGTCAGGACCAAGAGAGGGAATAAGGAAATCGCTTTCATTGCGCTGAACGACGGATCGACCATCAAGAACGTTCAGATCGTCGTGGACAAGAATGCGGAGACGGAGCCTGTGCTCGCACAGATCAGCACGGGCGCCTGCATCTGCGTGCGCGGCAATCTGGTCGAGTCCGTGGGCAGCGGCCAGGCGGTCGAGATCAAGGCGGAGCAGATCGAGGTGTACGGCACCTGCGATCCGATGCGCTACCCTCTCCAGAAGAAAGACACTTCCTTTGAGTACCTGCGCACGGTCGCGCACATGCGCCCGAGGACCAACACCTTCGGTGCCATCTACCGCCTGCGCAGCCAGATGGCCTTCGCCATCCACGAGTATTTCCACAGCAAGGGCTTTGTGTACCTGCACACGCCCCTGATCACCGAATCCGACTGCGAAGGCGCCGGCCAGATGTTCCAGGTCACGACGCTCGATCTCGAGAACGTGCCCCGCGACAAGAAGGGCCGTATCGACTACGGCAAGGACTTCTTCGGCAAACAGACGAGCCTGACCGTCAGCGGCCAGCTCGAAGGCGAGCTCGGCGCCACCGCACTCGGTGAGATTTACACCTTCGGCCCCACCTTCCGCGCCGAGAACTCCAACACCCCGCGCCACCTCGCGGAGTTCTGGATGATCGAGCCCGAGATGGCGTTCTACGACATCAAGGACAACATGGATCTGGCCGAAGACTTCATCAAGCACCTCGTCTCCTATGCCCTGGAGCACTGCATGGACGACATCCAGTTCCTCAACGACCGCTACGATCCCGAGCTGGTCGAGCGCCTGCGCAGCGTCATCGGAACGGAATTCGTGCGTCTCGAGTACACCGAGGGCATCCGTATCCTCGAGGAGGCCGTGAAGAACGGCGTCCAGTTCGAGTACCCGGTGGCGTGGGGCATCGACCTGCAGAGCGAGCACGAGCGCTACCTCGTGGAGAAGCATTTCGGCAAGCCGGTCATCCTGACGGGCTATCCGAAGGACATCAAGGCCTTCTACATGAAGCAGAACGAGGACGGCAAGACCGTCCGCGCGATGGACGTCCTCTTCCCGAAGATCGGCGAGATCATCGGCGGCTCCGAGCGTGAGGCCGATCTCGGCAAGCTCGAGGCCCGCATCGACGAGCTCGGCATGAGCCGTAAGAACCTCGAGTGGTACATCGACACCCGCCGCTTCGGCAGCTGCCCGCACAGCGGCTTCGGCCTGGGCTTCGAGCGTCTGCTGCTCTTCATCACCGGCATGCAGAACATCCGCGACGTCATCCCGTTCCCGAGAACGCCGAAAAACGCGGAATTTTAACCATTCAGCATTATGCTAGTCATCGGCATCGCCGGCGGCTCCGGCTCCGGCAAGACCACGGTCGTCAAGGCCATCACGGAGAAACTCCACGGCAAAAGCGTGGTTGTCATCCCTCAGGATTCCTACTACAAGGATTCCAGCGACCTCTCCGACGAGGAGAAGCGCGTGCACAACTTCGACCACCCGGATGCAATCGAGTGGGAGCTGCTGTGCAGCCAGCTGGAGGACCTCAAGCACGGCAAGACCATCCGGCAGCCCGTCTATTCCTTCATCTCCTGCGCCCGCTCCAAAACCGAGGTCAAGGTCGTAGAGCCGGCCGAGGTGATCATCATCGAGGGCATCCTCATCTTCACGTGCAAGGAGCTGCGGGAGCAGATGGACATCAAGCTCTTCGTGGACGCCGACGATGACGACCGGCTGATGCGCGTGATGGCGCGGGACATCAGCGAGCGCGGCAAGGACGTGCACTGGGTCATCGAGCGCTATTCCCGTACGGTCAAGCCGATGTATCTGCAGTTCATCGAGCCCAGCAAGCGCTACGCCGACATCATCATCCCGCAGGGCGGACACAACAAGGTGGCGATCGACATGATCACCGCTACCGTCGAGAAATCCCTGACAGAACACGTTTAGCCATATGCGCCGGCTCTCCCAGGAAGAAAAGGCAGGCATCTACACCACCGTGATCGTTCACCTCGCGGTGGTGATTGTGTTATTGCTTGCCGGCCTGGACTGGAGTATCCGCAAGGAGAATACCTTCGTGCTGGACTTCTCCGGCCTGGAGGAGAAGGAGCGGCTGCAGGAGGAGATCGAGAAACTGGAACGGGAGGCCGCCTTCAAGGAGAGCATCGCGCAGATGCTGGAGCAGGAGTTGCAGTCGACGCCCGTACGCGGAATTGCGGTCGATCGCGGGGCTTTGAAGGACGACAGGGGCACGGATGCCGAACAGCTCTACAAGGACGCACAGCGGCTTCAGGAAGAGCTTTCCAAGGGATATACCATACCGGAGGAGGATGTGGCCGATCCAGGGCCTGCCATCCCCGAGAAAAAGGAAGAAAAAAAGCAGGAGGAGGGCGTGTACAGCGGGCCGTCCGTCGTGTCCTATTTTCTGGAAGGCCGCAAGGCCAGCCATCTGCCCATTCCGGCCTACCGCTGCCTCGGCGCCGGGCAGGTGACCGTTCTCATCACCGTCGATCCGGCGGGCAAGGTGATCGCCGCGAAGGTGGATGACGGCGTGTCTTCGAAGGATGGCTGTCTGCGCTCTTTTGCCGTCCGCGCCGCCCGTCTGTCCAGGTTCTCCGCCAAGGCGGACGCCCCCGCCAGGCAGCAGGGCAACATCGTCTACGAATTCGTCGCCCAGTACTGACAAAAAAAGGACGCGCTCCTGGTGCGCGTCCCGAAAAACCAATTATTAACCGTTAGTATCCAGGATATTGTTTAAGGATAGGATTGCCTCTTTTCTTGTATTTCAAAGGTAGCAAGGTACGGGGAAAATAATGTTGCATATTGTCCCGAATAAGTGTATTTTTGTAAAAACGAGCCCAAAAAGTGTATTTTTGTACGAAATTACGTCCAAATGATTCGATTTTTACGCCTGTTCGGGGTTTTCTGCCTCTTTTTGCTGGCCGTACCCGTTTTTGCGCAGCCACCCCATACGTTCACCCGTTACGGGCGGGAAAACAACTTCAGCGGCACCACCGTCGAGGACATGGCGCAGGACAGTCACGGGCAGCTGTGGCTCGCGACCTGGGGCGGATTGTACTCTTTCGACGGACGGACGTTCCAGATCTACCGGACCGATAACCCGGAGGACCGGAACAATCCGCGCAGCAATCATTTCGTCAACGTCGAGGCCCTCTCGAACGACGAGATCCTGGTCCTGTCGTACGACAACCGCCTGTACCGCCTCAACCCGCAGACGCGCGTCCTGGATCCGGTGGGAAGCAAGGGGACGGGCATCCAGGCCATCTTCCGCCCGGACGGTGACGAACTGTATTTCCTGACCTCGGACAACGAGGTGCTCGACGCTTCTTTCTCCCGTTTCTGCCGGGTCCGGGAAGACGCCACGGTCTACACCATCATCTCCAACCCGGACTTCGACACCTGGGTCCTGACCGACCGGGGCATCTACCGCAACCGGCTGATGACGACGGAGGCGCCCGCCTTCTGCGCCGAGATGACGGACGACGCCCTGTATGTCGGCTCGGCGGGCGGAGAGCTGATGCGCTTCCAGGAAGGGCATCTGAGCACGCTCCCGACACGCCTGAGCGGCAATATCACCTTCATCACCCGCGTCCCGGAGCGCCAGGAACTTCTCCTGGGTTCCGACCGGCGCGGCATCGTGGCCCTGGACCTGGACAACGGCACGCAGTACGTCGTCGTCCCGGAAGTCATGGGCGGAGAGAGCCGCACCTATTCCAGCCGCATGGACAATAACGGCAATCTTTGGGTTTTCCCCCAGCAGGGCAGTCTCTCTTGGTACGACAAGGTCGGCCACAGGCTCTACCCCTTCCTCGGCGAGGAAACCAGGCAGGGGTGGAACTCGGAGACGGGCATCACGTCCTTCCTCGTGGACCGGCAGGGCAACCTCTGGCTCGGTTCCAACTGGGGCGGGCTGGAACGCATCGTGTTCCACCGCGACCATTTCAACCTCCACTCCATCGACGGCAGCGGCCAGGTGGCGCAGGAGAACAGCGTCCGCGCCCTGCTGCAGGTTCCCGACGGACATATCCTGGCCGCCACGCGGGACAGCCGGCTGCACGTCCTGGACGAGTCCATGCGGGAACGGGCCTCCTGGCAGCTCGACCGTCCCGCCTACTCCCTCACCCGCACCCACGACGGCAAGCTCTGGGCGGGCACCCGCGGTGCAGGCCTGCTGGAATTGACCCTGCAGTTCGACGAGCAGATGCTATACCGCCTGGTGCGATACCCCAAGGACGACCTGTTCTACGGTCCGAACAGCGACGACATCTTCTCCCTGCTGGAAGACACGTCCCACCGGCTGTGGATCGGCACTTTCGACGACGGCATCGCCTACGTGGACCTGGACAAGACGGAGCGGATGTTCATCAGCAAGCGCAACCGGCTCAGTTTCCCGACCGACCGGCGCAACCGCATGCGCTGCCTCGCGCTCAGCCCGGACGGCCGGCTCTACGCCGGCGGCCAGATGGGCCTGTTCGTCTGCGACCATCCCTTCGGCGAGCCGGAGAACATGCGTTTCGAGCGCTTCACCGAGATCGTCGACTATGACATCCAGCACATCCTCTTCACGCAGCAGGGCGATTTGTACGTCTGCTCCTACGGCGCCGGCCTGCTCAAACTGAAAACGCCCGAGGCCGACAGCGACTTCCACGCCTGGACGACCAACGAGGGCCTGCTTTCCAACTATGTCCTCTCCGCCATCGAGGATGAGTCCGGCAACATCTGGATCGCCACCCAGGCCGGCCTCAACCGCCTGAATCCGCAGACCGGCAGCCTCATCGGCTTCCCCTACGACCGGCTCGGCCACGCCCTTCGCTTCAATGAAGGCAGTCCCTGCCGGCTGCGCAACGGAAACATCTGTTTCAACACTTCGGCCGGCATCTTTTATTTCGACCCCGCGGAGATTCTGAACGATGACTACGTCCCGGAATTGCTCGTACAGAGTTTCTACGTCGCCGGCGTACGCCGCGAGGTGGACGAAGCCACGCCCGTTCACATCCTGCCCACGGACGGCATCCGCGTCCAGATGGTGGCCGTGGACCTGACCGCGCCGGAGCAGATCCTCTATTCTTACAAACTGGACGGCGTGGACAAGGACTGGATCCCCCTGGGGAACCGGACTTCGCTGAGCATCGACCCCCTGCGCCCCGGCACGTACACCCTGCGCATCCGCTCGACCAACGGCGGCGGCCTGGAGGTGGACAACGAGCGGCACTACGTGATCGTCGTCCGGCGCGACCTCCTGCGGTCCGGCTGGTTCGCGCTCTTCACCATCCTGCTTGTCGCATTCATTGTCTTCCTGTCCACGCGCCGCTGGTGGAGCAAGGCGCCCGCACCGGCCAATGGCGCAGAAAACCCCATCCTACGCGGCTTGCACGGGGATGACCGCCGCTTCGTGGAAGCCTTCACGGAGTATCTGGAAGCGCACCTGGACGATGGCGGCCTGGACGTGCCGCAGATGTGCGAGGGGCTGGGCGTCAGCCGCTCCGTGCTGTTCAGCCGCTGCCGCGCACTGCTGGGAACGACACCGGCCACCTTCCTGCGCCGCCTCCGGCTCGAGCGTGCACAGACGCTCATCCGCGAGGGCGGGCGGTCGATGACCGATATCTCCTATGCCGTGGGATTCAACGATCCCCACTATTTCAGCAAGATCTTCAAAAAAGAGTTCGGCATCACGCCGAGCGACTTCAAGCAGCGGACGCCCGATCAATAGGCGGCGCGCAGGGTAATCACCTGCCCCGGCTCGGTCGCGATGTCGTAGAGGTGCGCTGTCGGTGCGATGAAACCGCGCATCGGCGCGCGCTCACTGATCATCGGACGGGAGATTTCCTGCACGGCGAAGAGCGGATTGGGGTTGGAGCCTTCGGCTGCGCTCAGGGTGTCATCGGACGTCAGCGCGTCGTAGGAGCGAACGCGGAGATTGCCGCCGACGGTGGAGCGCAGGCGCGCCTCGACGATGTGGCCGTCTTTCCATTCCAGCCGCTCCAGCACGAAGCCGCCGCGGGCGCGGAGGCCCTCCACGAAGCCGTCCTTCAGCGCTTCCGGCAGGGCCGGCAGCAGGTGGACGGCCTCGTCATGGCTCTGCAGGAAGAGCTCGGCGATGCCGGCGGTGCAGCCGAAGTTGCCGTCGATCTGGAAGGGCGGATGGGCGTCGAACAAGTTCGGGTAGGTGCCGCCCGCCATGCTGAAGCGACGGCCGGGCGTGACCAGGGTGAGCTGGTCCGTGATAAGCTTGAAGGCATGGTCACCGTCCAGCATGCGCGCCCAGAGGCAGACCTTCCAGCCCATCGACCAGCCCGTGGAGGCGTCTCCACGCTGGATCAGCGTGTTGCGCACGCCCTCGGTGAGCACCGGCGTGCGGTACGGGGAGATCTGGTAGCCGGGATAGAAGCCCCACAGGTGCGAGACGTGGCGGTGGTTGTCAGTCGGGCTGTCCCAATCCTCGAACCATTCCTGCAGCTGGCCGTACTGGCCGATCTGCATCGGCGGCAGGCGGCGGCGCATCGTGGTCAGGGTGTCGCAGAAGGCTGCGTCGCAACCCAGGATGCCAGCCGCACGGGCCGTGTTGGAGAAGAGGTCGGTCACGAGCTGGTTGTCCATCGTGATGCCCGCGAACATATTGGTCTTCAGGTGTGCCGGACGGTTCTCCGGCGAGTCGGAGGGCGTCACCACGAGGTAACCCGTGTTCGGATCCTCCACGAGGAAGTCCACGAAGAATTCGGCCGCACCCTTCATCAGCGGATAGACTTCGGCCAGGTAGGCGGCATCCCCGCTGTACAGGTAGCGGTCCCAGAGGTGCTGGCACAGCCAGGCGGCGCCGCTCGGCCAGAGGCCGCAGTAGGCGTAGTCCAGCGCGCCCGTGACGCGCCACAGGTCGGAGTTGTGGTGCACCACCCAACCCCGGCAGCCGTACATGTTCCGGGCGGTATTGGCGCCCGTCACGGCCAGCTCGCGAATCATCCGCAGCAGGGGCTCATGCAGCTCCGGCAGGTTGGTCAGCTCGGCCGGCCAGTAGTTCATCTCGGTGTTGATGTTGGTCGTGTAATTGGCGCACCAGGGCGCCATCAGGCTGGCATTCCAGATGCCCTGCAGGTTGGCAGCCTGCGTGCCCGGCTGCGAGCAGCTGATCAGCAGGTAGCGGCCGAACTGGAAGTAGAGCGAAACCAGCTGGGCGTCGTGCGTCTTCGCGAAATCGCGGATGCGCTCGTTGATCGGCGCGTCGGGCACGCCGGAGGGCGCGAATTCCAGTTTCACGCGGCCGTACTGCTTCTGATAGGCGGCTACGTGCGCGGCGAGCGCCTGGGCATATTTCTTTGCGCTGTTCTTCAGGCTCGCGGCGTTGCGGGCGTACGGGTCGGCGTTCACCGTCCGGTAGTCCACGAAATTGGTGGCCATCGCGATGTGCAGCAGCAGCTCCGTGGCGCCTTCGACGCGCAGCGTGGAGTCCGTAGCCGCCACCTTGCCGCCCCGGGTCGTCGCCTTGAGGTCGTTGACATAGTGGATGGCACCCGGAATGCCGCCCTTCTCGGCGCCCTGCCCTTCCAGGCGGAGCCGGTTCTTCGCGGGCACGCTCAGCTGCGTGTCCTTCATCGGCGTGGTGAAGCTGAGCTCGCAGTTGAGCGCCTTCGGCTGCGAGGCCGTCAGGCGCACGATAATCAGGTTGTCGACGAAGGAGGAGAAGACCTCCTCTACATACTCCACGCCGTCCACCCGGTAGCGGGTGGTCACCACGGCGCGGTCGAGATCGAGCTCGCGGCGGTAGTCCGTCACCGCCCCGCTGCGTGCGGGGAACGCGATTTTCACGGAACCGGCGGTCTGGTAGGACATCTCCTCGCCCACGGGCGAGAGGAAGTTCGCCTCGGCCAGGTCCTGGGCCTCCTCATACGCACCGGCAAAGACCAGGTCACGGACCTTCTGAAGGTTTTTCAAGCCGTTGGGATTCCAGTTCTCGTACGGGCCGCCCGTGGAGATGGTCTCCTCATTGAGCTGGATCTCCTCGGTGTCCGTGCCGCCGAACACCATGGCGCCGATGCGCCCGTTGCCGACCGGCAGCGCCTCTTCCCAGTAGGATGCCGGCTTGTCGAACCAGAAGACGTTGGTAGAAGTCTGGGCGGGCGCCGATACGGCGGCAAGAAGGCCCAGCAGAAGGATGGTTAACTGTTTCATCATTATACGGTTATTAATTGTTTTCCGGATAGCGGACCGTGAAGCACGCACCGCCGAGGGTAAAGGACTTGGAGTAGGAGATCGAGGCGCCGCAGCGCTCCAGGATGCTTCGGCTGATGGCGAGGCCGAGGCCCGAGCCGCCGTTCTTGGTGGTGAAGTTCGGGGTGAAGAGCTTGTCAACGTTCTCGTCGGAGACGCCGGGGCCGTTGTCCTCCACGACGATATCCCAGAATCCGTCCGTGACGCTCTTGCGCAACGACACGACGATGCGGCCGTCCGGCGCGTCGCCGATGGCCTGCACGGCGTTGCCGAGCAGGTTCACGAACACGCGCGTGAGCTGCGGCTTCGGACCGCGGATCTTCACGTCGGACAGGCCCAGGTAGTCGAAGCTGATGTTCTCCCTGTTGTCGAACATCGAGATCTCTTCCCGGAGCAGCTTGTCCAGGACAATGGTCGTCGGCTCCTCGGTATAGAGTTTGGCGAAGGTGGAGAATTCGTTGGCCGTATCGGTCAGGATATCGATGTGGTCCAGGATCACCTGGCTCGCCTCTTCGAAGCGCGTCTGCCAGGCCGGATCGCCCTTTTCCTTGAGGCGGATCACCCGCTGGAGCTGCAGCTTCATCGGGGTCAGCGGGTTCTTGATCTCGTGCGCCACCTGGCGCGCCATGCCGCTCCAGGCCTTGTCGCGCTCGGCCTGGGCCAGTTTGCGGGAGCTCTCGGAGAGCTCGGAGACCATGCGGTTGTAGGCCTGGACGATGGAGGAAATCTCATCGTCCCGGTCGTAGTCGATGTATTCGAGGTTGTCCAGGTCGGCGCTCGCCATCTTGGAGCTCATCTCGCTCAGCGGCTTGAACATGCGGTCCACGATGCGCGCCGCCATGAAGAGCGCCATCAGCAGGAAGAGCAGGAAGAGCGAGAGAATCGTCACCGAGTGCATCACGGCGTCTTCCTCGAAGTCGTAAGTATCTTCGTTGTACGGCGAGCAGAGGATAGCCACCATCGATCCGTTGGAGTCGAAGAGCGGGGCATACATACTGTAGAAGCGCTGCATGCCGAGCCTTTCCTCCTGGATGTAGTGGCGGCGGTTGCGGTAGATGATGTTGTAGTAGGCCGTCCCGTTCATGCGCTCCGTGACCATCCGCTGCTCGAAGACCATCGGCGTCGTGGTCATCATCAGCAGGCCGGAGGGCGTGTAGAGCGTGATGTCCGAGCCCGTCTCCTTGCCCACGCGCTCCATCAGCACGCGCAGCGACTGCCAGTTGATGCCGCTGTCGCTTTCCGCGTCCTGCAGGCCCGAATCCATCATCGCCACGATGGAGCCGATCTTGTCGGACATCACCGTCTGGCGGTTGCTGTTGTTGCGCGAGTACACGAAGAGCACGCTCACCAGCGCCATCACGAGCAGGGTGAGCAGCAGCGAGGTGAGCAGCACGCCCGAGATGCGGGATTTGAAGTAGGACTGCCGGAAGACCTGCGGCTTGGGCCGGCGCAGCAGGGCCAGCGACAGCGCCAGGAAGGCGATCAGACCCACGAGCACACCGGCCATGATGTAGGACAGGATGCCCACGCTGGCGCGGGAAATCACGACGGCTTCCCCCTCGCCGACCACGTAGGTGAAGTGCGTGTAGCCGTCCACCTGGAGATGGCCGCTCTCGGAGGCGTACAGCTGCACATAGAGGTCGTCGTCCACCCGCGTGGGATAGGGATAGTTGCCCTTGTAGGCCTTGATGTCCCGCCCGGCGTAGCGGGCATAGGAATAGCCCGAGGGCAGGCTCACCTGGCCGGGCGTCGAGAAGCCGAAGATACCCGCGTAGCCGCGTCCGCCGCGGCTTTCGCGCTGCTCGAGGCGCACCAGCACCCGCGACATCCCGCCGCTTTCGTCGAGATAGAAGAAGACGCCCACATAGTACGGTCGCCCGCTCTCGTGGCGCGTGTACAGGAAACGGGAATTCTCGGCGATCGGCACGCCGTCCTGCACCAGGGAGCTGAACTCGGCGGCCGCCTGCCGCGTGTTGTTGTATTCGTTGAAGACCCGCGTAGAGACCAGGTAGTCCCGGTCGATGCCGGAAAGATAATAATCGGAAATACGGCTCTGGATGGACTGCTCCGTGCCCTCGAAACGCGAGAGCGCGGACAGGACCATGTCGTCGGCGATCTGCGCCTCCACCCGCCGCAGGCGGAGCTCCAGCGCGATGTCCCGGTCGAAGGAGAGCCGGTTCGCCAGCAGGCCCAGCCGGTCTTCCTCCTTCTGGAAGCCCAGTACGCCGGCCGTCACCACCAGGTAGGTGGCCACCAGAACGGCATACAGCACGCGTCCGGACAGGGAGAAGGCGTCGAAGCTGCGTCCGTCGCGGTGCCGGAGCGCCGGCGCGGCCAGCTGCAGGAGCAGCGGCACGCTGATCAGCATCGAGATGAACGACAGGTAAACGATGATGCAGAACGGCGAGAGCTGCCCCAGCTTATAGATCTCGAGCGAGAAGCCGGAATTGAGCGCAATGCTGCGCAGGGCCGACTGGGAATAGACAATGACGCCGGCGGCCAGCAGCACTACGCCCGCCAGCACGGCGATGCGGCGCGGGCGCGTGTTCATCCAGGCCCAGAGCTTGCGCCGGACCATGTAGGCACAGGCCGCGCACATCAGGATCGCCAGGTTGATGAGGATCACCGCCCCCAGCGAGTAAAGCACGTCGCCGCCGGCATAGAGCATCGGCGAGAAAATCAGCACGCGGCTGCCCGAGAAGCGGCCCCAGAAATACAGGCCGGAGAGCAGGATCAGCACGCCCAGCGTCACGCAGGCGAAGCGGCGCGGGCTGCGCTTGGAAGACAGGAACAGCAGGAAAGCCAGGAGGATGGCCCCGATGGAGATCCACAGGAGCGGGGTCGCGTCCCGTCCGGAGGCGGTCAGCGACTCCAGCAGGATCTTGAACTGCGGCCTTCCCTGCACGGAGACGACCGACCCGCCGCTGACCGAGAGCGGTCGGATGGCATAGCGCCGCGGCAGGCGCAGGCGGCGGTTCTGCACCTCGATGCCGGCCAGCACCCGGACATGCTCGTCCCCGACCCACTTGGCCAGATACCAGGCCGGTCCGAGATTGTGGAAACCCAGCGAATCCGTGACCTGCAGCAGCGGTGATTCCGCCGAGATGCGCGGATCTGCGACGAAGGGCACGTACACGCGCCGGTTGATATTGTCGTTGGAGACCGGGAACTCATGGCACCAGGACTGCAGCGTGTCGCTGCAATAGCGGTAGAGCACGAATTCCTGCGGCAGGCCCTCCAGCTGCATCCAGTCGGACGGGTCCTGCGCAAGCGCCTTGGCAGCATAGGCGTCCAGCTGCGCAGCACGGCGCTCCAGCACACGCTCCACGCGCCGCGCCTCGCGGCGGGTGTCGCCCGGGGAGCGCGTGTCATTCAGCGAGGCGATGAAAAGCACCACCCCCGCCACGAGCGAAGCCACGGCGAACCATTCCCGGCTATGTCTTCCCCAAGTCATTCGTGATGATACGGCTCTCCGCGCAAGATGGTGAAAGCCCGGTAGAGTTGTTCTGCAAAAATCGTTCTCACCAGCTGATGCGAATAGGTCATCTTCGACAGGGACAACTTCCCGTCGGCGCGCTCATACACGGCCTCGGAGAAACCGTACGCCCCGCCGATCACGAAAACCAGGTCGCGCCCCGAGCGCGCCAGGCGTCCGCCCAGCCAGTCCGCGAACTCCAGCGAGCGGTGCTCGCGGCCGTGCTCATCCAGCAGCACCACCTCGTCCGAGGGTGCCAGCTGGCGCAGGATCATCTCCCCTTCCCGCTGCTTGATCTGCTCGCGGGTCAGCGCCGACACGCCCTTCAGTTCGGGCATCTCCTTCAGGGAGAAGGGCACGTAGTGCTCCAGCCGGGAGACATACATCTCCAAGCCCTGCCGGACCCAGGCAATATCCGTCTTGCCGACCGTGAGCAAAGTGATTCGCATACAAGCACAAATATAATAACGTGGCGCGAATTTTGCAATCTTTCCGGCCGTGCAACGATTGCTCAAAATAACGGCCCTACTCCTGCCCCTGCTCTTCTGCGGACGCCTCTCGGCCCAGCCCGCGGGGTATGACGTCTTCATTCCGATCTGCAAATACATGGCGCAGGGCAATGCCGACAATCTTTCCGCCTGGTTCGACGACAATCTGGAAATCGCCGTGACCAGCCAGAGCAGCAACGCCAGCAAGGCCCAGGCCCGCCAGATCGTCAAGAGCTTCTTCGAGAGCCACACGCCGCGCTCCTTCGAGGTGAACCACACCGCGGGGCGCGACAACATGAAATATGCCCTCGGAACCCTCAACGCCGGCGGGGAGAATTACTCCGTCACCATCTTCGTGAGTTCCAAGGGCAAATCCTACAAGATACAGCAGCTCAAGATCGAGCAGCAGCAGTTGTAGCGTCTTTCTTTTTTACGTTTACGCGCGTCCGCCGTAGGAGCGGTCTGCGGTGTTGACGTTGATCTTCTCGCCCGTCTCGATGAACAGCGGAACCATCACCTTGGCGCCCGTCTCGAGGGTAACTTCCTTGAGGGCGGAGGTGGAGGCGGTGTTGCCCTTGACGGCCGGCTCGGAGTACGTGACCTCGAGGGTGACGTAGGTCGGGAGCTCGCAGGTCAGGCAGCGCTCCTCACCCACGACGAACATCATTTCGACGTGCTGGCCTTCCTTCATCAGGTCGGCGTTGTCCACGAGGTCCTTCTGGAGCAGGATCTGCTCGTAGGTCTCTTCGTGCATGAAGTTGAAACCATCTTCCTCAGCGTAGAGGAACTGGTAGGGACGGCGCTCGACCTCGATCGTCTCGATCTTCATGCCGGCGGTGAACGTATTCTCCAGGATATTGCCGTTCTCCAGGTTGCGGAGCTTGGTCTTCACGAAAGCGGGGCCCTTGCCCGGCTTCACGTGCTGGAACCAGACGATCTGGCACGGCTTGCCGTTGTACTTGAGGAAAAGTCCGTTCTTAAAATCAGCTGTTGTTGCCATAAAAAACTATCTCTTATTGGTTTGATTTCGTGTATAACCGGGCAAATTTACGGATTTGCCTCAACTATTGCAAATTTTTAATGGCGGCGGCCACTTCTTCCAGCAGCCACTTGGGCGTGGAGGTGGCGCCGCACACGCCCACCCGGTCGTCCGGACGGAACCATTCCGCGCGCAGCTCGGACGGGGAGCCGATGTGCCAGGTGCGGTCATTGGCGCTGCGGCACAGCTCGCTCAGCACCTTGCCGTTGGAGCTGTCCCGGCCCGAGACGAACACGATGGCGTCGTGCCTGCGGGCGAATTCGGAGAGCTCTCGGTGGCGGGAGGCTACCTGCTTGCAGATGGTCGCGTGGATCTTCAGCTCGGCGCCGGCCATCATGTTCGAAAGGTACTGTTGGATATGCAGATACCCTTCCGGGCTCATCGTCGTCTGGGAGAAGAGCTCGATGTCGCGGTAAGTGCGCAGGGTGCCGTCCGCGATGCGGGCGCGCAGCTGCTCCAGGTTCTCGACCACGGTCACGCCGCCGTCCACCTGGCCCACCAGGCCGAGGACTTCGGGGTGGCCGATCTTGCCGAAAATCACGATCTGTCCCTCCACCGGCGCCATGCGACGGCGGGCTTCCCGGATCTTTTTCTGCAGTTCCAGCACCACCGGGCAGGTACAGTCAACGATCTTGAAGCCCAGTTCCTGGGCACGTTTATAAACATGCGGCGGCTCGCCGTGCGCCCGGATGAGCAGGGTCTCCTCCGGGACGGGGTCGCGCATCTCGCGCAGGTCTTCCGTATCGATGGTCACGAGGCCGCGCCCCTGCAGGCGCCTGAGCTCTTCTTCGTTGTGGACGATGGCGCCCAGGGAATACAGTTTCCCGCCTTTGGCGAGGATTTCCTCCGCCGTGCCGATGGCCCGGATCACGCCTCCGCAGAAGCCGGAGTGCGGGTCGATCTCTACCTGCATCATACCTCCTCCGGTGCGTTCAGCAGGCCGAATTTCCCGCGGATGAGACCTTCCACCCAGGCAATTTCCTCGGTGAGGGACATTTCAGAATTGTTCAGCTCGAAGGAATCCTCTGCCCGGCGAAGCGGGGAGGTCTCGCGGTGGGAGTCGATGTAGTCGCGCTCCTGAAGATTCCTGAGCACCTCCTCGAAGACGGGGCTTTCGCCCTTGGAGACCAGCTCGTCGAAGCGGCGCTGGGCGCGCACCTCGGGGCGGGCGGTCATGAAGATCTTGATCTCCGCGTCCGGGAACACGGTCGTGCCGATGTCGCGGCCGTCCATCACGACGCGGCCGGCGGCGGCGAAGGCGTGCAGACGCTCGTCCACGTAGTGGCGCACATACGGCACCGCCGCGATCGGACTCACCTGCGAGGACACCTCCATGGAGCGGATCTGCTTTTCGATGTTGCGCTCACCCATATAGAGCACCGTGCCGGGCGCGAAATGCAGGTCCAGGCCCGCCAGGGCCTTTTCCAGGGCAGGATCTATGGTGTTGTCCGGGGCGATCAGCCCCTGTTCCTGCGCGAAGAGCGTCACGCCGCGGTACATCGCTCCGGAGTCCAGGTACAGGAAGTCAAAGTGTTCTGCAATCAGCCGTGCGAAGGTGCTCTTCCCGGTGGAAGAGTAGCCGTCGATGGCGATGGTGATATCAGGAAAGCGCATAATTATTGTGGTTTGGTTTTTTCGTACTCGGCGCGGGCGCGCTCCACAGAGACGGAGCGCTTCAGCACGAAGCCGGAGCCGAGGTATTTGGTGCGGACATCTTCGTCGGAAGCCAACTCCTGCGGGGTGCCCTGCTGGAGGATCGTGCCCTCGTAGAGGAGGTAGGCGCGGTCCGTGATGGCGAGGGTCTCGCCCACGTTGTGGTCCGTGATGATGACGCCGATGTTGCGGTATTTCAGTTTGGCGATGATGTACTGGATATCCTCCACGGCGATCGGGTCCACGCCCGCGAAGGGTTCGTCGAGCAGGATGAACTTCGGATCTATCGCGAGGGCGCGTGCGATCTCGCAGCGGCGGCGCTCGCCGCCGGAGAGCTGGATGCCCAGGGATTTGCGCACCTTCGAGAGGTTGAATTCGTCAATCAGCGACTCCAGGCGGCGCTCCCGTTCCGGCTTGGGGATGCCGCGCATCTCCATCACGGACACGATGTTGTCCTCGACGCTCATCTTGCGGAACACGGAGGCGTCCTGCGGCAGGTAACCGATGCCTTTCTGCGCCCGCTGGTACATCGGCAGGCCGGTGATCTCTTCGTCATCCAGCCACACGCGGCCTTCGTTGGGGACGATCTGTCCCGTGATCATGTAGAAGCTGGTGGTCTTGCCGGCACCGTTCGGGCCCAGGAAGCCGACGATTTCTCCCTGTTCGACCTCCATCGACACGCCTTTGACGACCGTGCGGACGCCGTACTTCTTGACCAGGTTCTCGCAATGCAGTTTCATCTCGCAACTATTTGATATCCAGTCCGAGGTCCACCACCAGGTTGCGGACCTCTTCGTTCTTGCTCATCAGGTCCTCCGCTTTCTCGGAAGGCATGTAGATTTTCTTCTCCTGCTCCTCTTCGGGCAGGACCGTGGGCTCGAGGCGGAGCTTGCCGCAGCCCGTCAGGCGGGCGAACTTGCCCTCCAGGTCGCGCAGGATGCGCTCTTCGATCCACTTCTTCTGGGCTTCGTTGGTCACGGTGAAGGAGACGACCTTGCGGCCATCTTCTTCACGGAAGCTCAGGTTGGCGTTGGACAGGGCGTTCGCCAGGCGCGGCTGGCTCGCGAACTGCGCCGCCAGTTCCTTCCACTGGCCGGCCAGCGCGCCGTCTTCCGGCAGCGCCTCCGGCTTCTCATCAGCGACCTGCGCCGCTGCAGCCGGCATCACTTCCACCTCTTCCTCGTCCATCAACGCACTCAATGACAACGACGAAGCCTTCTTTCTCTTCGGAGCAGCGTCTGCTGCGGAACTGCCCCCAGCCTGCTGAGACGTCCCGCTGCGCGGGACCCCTCCCACTTCCTTCGGAAGCGGGCCCCTCCCTCTTACGGAGCCGAGGGTGGCTACGGTCTCCGCAGGCTGGGACAGTTCCGACTTAGCAGACGGCTGCTCCGCGGGTGCTTCAACGGTGTCCGCCTTCGCTGGCTCAGACTTTGGCGCTTCATCTTTCGGACCGCTATCGCTCGCGTGCGCCCTCGCACCGTTTCCGGCAACAGCAGTAGTCTGCGCAGCAGGGGCTTGCTGCAGGAACGCCAGCTTCATCAGGGCGAATTCAATATGGAGACGCGCATTGCTCGCGGCACGGTAGCCGGCCTCGCAGGCGGTCGTGATGCCAAGGGCGTCGTACAGCCACTTCACGCTGCAGCGCTCCCCCTGCTCCCTGTAGCGGGAGCGCAGCGAATCCGGCAGGTCCAGCAGGGCCTCCAGGCCGCCCGTGCGGCTCACCAGCAGGTCGCGCAGGTGCGCACTCAGCGCCGCCACGAAATGCTGCGCATTGAAACCCTTCGAGAGGATCTCGTCAAAGATCAGCAGCGACGTGGCATAGTCGCCCGCCAGGGAGGCGTCCACCAGGCGGAAGCTGAACTCGTAGTCCAGCACCCCCAGGTTGCGGATCACGTCCTCGTAGTGGATATCCGTGCCGCAGAAGGCGACCGTCTGGTCGAAGAGCGTCAGCGCGTCACGCATGGCACCGTCGGCCTTGTGGGCGATCACGTGCAGGGATTCGTCGTCCACCTTGATTCCTTCCTTGCCGGCGATGTCCCGCAGATTGCGGACGATGTCGCTGACGCCGATGCGGTTGAAATCGTAGGTCTGGCAGCGGCTCAAGATGGTCGGGAGGATCTTGTGCTTCTCGGTCGTCGCCAGGATGAAGATCGCGTGTGCAGGCGGCTCCTCGAGGGTCTTGAGGAATGCGTTGAAAGCCGACTGCGAGAGCATGTGGACCTCATCGATGATGTACACCGAGTAGCGGCCCACCTGCGGGGGAATCTGCACCTGGTCCATCAGCGCCTTGATATCGTCCACACCGTTGTTGGACGCCGCATCCAGCTCGTGGATGCAGTACGAGCGCCCTTCGGCGAAAGAACGGCAGGAATCACACTCGCCGCAGGGCTCCAGGTCGGGACCCGGATTCGCGCAGTTGATGGTCTTGGCGAAGATGCGCGCCGCACTCGTCTTTCCCACGCCCCGGGGGCCGCAGAACAGATAAGCGTGCGCGAGCTGCCCGCGCTGGATGGAATTCTTGAGGGTCCGCGCGATGTTGTCCTGTCCGATCAGCGACTCGAAAGAGTCGGGACGGTATTTGCGTGCTGATACAACGTAGTCTGACATAATTTACAAATGTAATGATTTTTACGTAAATTTGCTCGTATGAAAAGGCGATTGACCCATCTTTTTCTGACCCTTCTGCTGCTGGCCGCAGCCCTGCCTGTGCACGGGCAGGGGAAGTTCTACACCCGCAAGATACGCCTGGCGGACTTCCCCACCAAGACCACCAAGATCGTGCTCGCAGGCCACTCTTTCCTGGAACTCACGCTGCGTGAGGAGATCTCCGCCCACTGGCGCATCTCCCCCTTCGAATTCTGCGACCTGGAAGAGTACCGGCGCCTCCGCAGTTCGTCCTCGTACTACTTTCTCACCCTGGCCCAGGAAGCGGATCTGGCGTATCTGATTCTGGAAAAAGGCGGAAAAGCGGACGATACGGACTACCTCAAAAGACCCTTCGAAGTGGTGCGGATGCCGATCGCCAGCGTGGACAATCCCACCGGACGGGAGCTCGTCTTCATGGGAGCCTTCATCGACATCATCCAGCGCTTCACGGAAGAAGCCATGACCTCCGACAAAGTAGCCTACAGGGGTCTCGAATCGGCCAACAGCCTCCGCCTGCGCGGCCGCACGGTCTACTTCGACCCCGACAAGGCCGACCAAGCCTACCTGCACGGCGAGCCGGGCGCCCTGCTCACCATCACCATCGCCCCGGAAGAAATCGGACCCAGGACCGTCTGCTACAAGATGCTCATCGCGGCTGACACCCACGAGCTGCTCTCGTTCGAGCGCATCCGCTACAACGACCCCGCCGACGGCCGTTTCACCGACGCCGAAGCCAAACGCTTCGCCCGTCGCGGCGCCACAGTCGTCCGCTAAAGATTCACGTAAGTCTTGACGTCGGAGGCGGAGATGGGTTCGCCGCCGAGGATCAGGAGACGGTCGACGACGTTGTCAAGCTCCCGGATGTTGCCCGGCCAGTGCTTCTCCTGGAGGAGTTTCACGGCCTCGGGCGAGAAGGAGCGCGGCTTGCTGCCGTCGGTGTATTTGCCGAGGAAATGCTCAATCAGGCGCGGGATGTCGTCACGGCGCTCGTCCAGCGACGGCACGCGCACGACGATCACGCTGAGGCGGTGGTAGAGGTCCTCCCGGAAATTTCCTTTCTCAATCTCGGCCTGCAGGTCCTTGTTCGTCGCGGCGATCACGCGCACATCCACCTCGATATCCTTGTCGGAACCCACGCGGGAGAGTTTCTTTTCCTGCAGCACGCGTAGCACCTTGGCCTGTGCAGCAAGGGACATGTCGCCAATCTCATCCAGAAAGAGCGTGCCGCCGTCGGCCTGCTCGAACTTGCCCTTGTGCTGCTTGATGGCAGACGTGAAGGAACCCTTCTCGTGGCCGAACAGTTCACTCTCGATCAGCTCGGAGGGGATGGCCGCGCAGTTCACCTCGACGAAAGGCATGGCGCTGCGCTGGCTGAGCTGGTGAAGGTTGCGCGCCACGAGCTCCTTGCCGGAGCCGTTCGGCCCGGTGATAAGTACGCGCGCATCGGTCGGCGCCACCTTCGCGATCATCTCGCGGATGAGCTGCATCGGGGCGGAGTCGCCGATCATGTCGGCGCCGTAAACTTTCTTCTTGAGCGCTTTGTTCTGCGAGGTCAGCGAGACCCGCTCGGAGGCGTTCTTGATGGTGATGAGGATGCGGTTCAGGTCCAGCGGCTTCTGCACGAAGTCGAAGGCGCCCATCTTGATGCATTCGACGGCCGTATCGATGTCGGCGTGGCCGGAAATCATGACCACGGCGCTGTCCAGGCCCATTTCCGTGAGCTTCCCGAGCACTTCGACCCCGTCCATGCCGGGCATCTTGATGTCGCAGAAGATTACGTCATATTTCTCTTTCTCGACCTGCTGGAGGCCGGCGGCGCCGTCTTCGGCGGTGTCCACCTCATAGCCTTCGTCGGCGAGGATCTCCCCGAGGGAATTGCGGATCGCCCGCTCGTCATCGATGATCAGTACTTTCATAATCTATTCTCTTATCCAATTTCCGCGCCATTGGCGAGGACTTCCTGCGGCGTGATGAAACGCATCGTGCCGTCGCCCTGCTTGGCCATCAGGATCATGCCGTGGCTCTCGATGCCGCGGATGGTCCGGGGCTTGAGGTTCGCCAGGATGCAGATCTGCTTGCCGACCATCGCCTCAGGCGTGTAGAACTCGGCGATACCGGACACGATGGTCCGCTTGTCGATGCCCGTATCGATAGTGAGTTTCAGGAGCTTGTCCGTCTTGGGCACACGCTCGGCCTCCAGGACCGTGGCGGTGCGGATGTCCATCTTCTCGAACTCTTCGAAGGTGCATTCCGCCTTCTGCGGAGCCACCTGCTTCGCAGCTTCGGCCTTGGCGGCCGCCTCGCGCTCGGCGCGGATGCGGTCCAGGCGGTCGAGCTGCTTCTGGATGGCATCGTCCTCGATCTTCGCGAAGAGCAGCTCCGCCTCGCCGAGCTGATGGCCGGCGGGCAGGACCTGCGGACGGCCGAGCACCTCCCAGTCGAGGCCGGAACCCAGCATCTCCCGGAGCCGCGCCGCGGCGAACGGGGTGAAGGGTTCGAAGGCGATGGCGAGGTCTGCACAGATCTGCAGGGAGATATTGAGGATCGTCGCGGTGCGGTCAAGGTCGGTCTTGGCGACCTTCCAGGGCTCCGTGTCGGAGATATACTTGTTGCCGACGCGGGCGATGCCCATGGCGTCCTTGAGCGCTTCGCGGAATTTGAAGCCTTCGATGTTCTTCTCCATCGAGGCCTTGAGGGCCGGGATCTCCGCGAGGACCTCCTTGTCGATGTCCTCGAGCGCACCGCAGGCCGGGACCTTTCCGCCGAAATATTTGTGCGTCAGCACCATGGCGCGGTTCACGAAGTTGCCGAAGATGGCTACGAGCTCGCTGTTGTTGCGCTGCTGGAAGTCCTTCCAGCTGAAGTCGTTGTCCTTGGTCTCGGGGGCGTTGGCCGTGAGCACGTAGCGGAGCACGTCCTCCTTGCCCGGGAAATCCTGCAGGTACTCGTGCGCCCAGACCGCCCAGCCGCGGGAGGTCGAGATCTTGTCGCCCTCGAGGTTGAGGAACTCATTGGCGGGGACGTTGTCCGGCAGGATGAATCCGTCGCCGTAGGCCTTCAGCATTGAGGGGAAGACGATGCAGTGGAAGACGATGTTGTCCTTGCCGATGAAGTGCACCAGGCGCGTGTCGGGCGACTTCCACCACTTCTCCCAGCTGTCGGGCAGCAGTTCCTTCGTGTTGGAGATGTAGCCGATCGGCGCGTCGAACCAGACATAGAGGACCTTACCCTCGGCGCCCTCCACGGGCACGGGAACGCCCCAGTCGAGGTCGCGCGTGACGGCACGCGGCTGCAGGCCGCCGTCCAGCCAGCTCTTCACCTGGCCATAGACGTTGGAGCGCCACTCCTGGTGGCCGTCGAGGATCCACTCGCGCAGCCACTGCTCGTAGTCCTGCAGCGGGAGATACCAGTGGGTGGTCTTCTTCTTGATGGGCTCGGCGCCGCTGAGTTTGCTCTTGGGGTTGATCAGTTCCTCGGGGCTGAGGGTGCTGCCGCACTTCTCGCACTGGTCGCCGTAGGCGCCTTCATTGCCGCATTTGGGGCAGGTGCCCACGATGTAGCGATCCGCCAGGAACTGCTTCGCCTCGGGGTCGTAATACTGCTCGCTCTCCCGCGTGACGAACTTGCCGGCATCGTAGAGCCGGCGGAAGAACTCCGAGGAGGTCTGCTCATGCACCTTGGAGGAGGTGCGGCCGTAGATGTCGAAATGGATGCCGAGCCCCTCGAAGGAGTCCTTGATGATGCTGTGGTAGCGGTCCACGATATCCTGCGGGCTGCAGCCCTGCTGGCGGGCCTTGATGGTGATGGGTACGCCGTGCTCGTCGGAGCCGCAGACATACAGCACTTCCCGGCCGCGCATCCGCAGGTAGCGGACATAGATGTCGGCCGGCACATAGACACCGGCCAGGTGGCCGATGTGAACAGGACCGTTGGCGTAAGGCAACGCACAGGTCACGAGGGTTCTTTTGAATTGTTTGTCCATTATTTTGTGTTTTTTTCTCTTCCCATTCTCTGTTTGATCCGCCGCTGCGCGGACTGGATCTTGACCATCTCCTGCAAGATGCCGGGTTCCCGCTCGGGCGTTGCATCCGGCAACTGCCGGCGCAGCGTCTCGTAGCGGTCCTGCATGCGCCGTTCGGCGTAGCCGAGGATGGCGCGCGGCACCTGCGCGACGAGCCACGAGGCCGTGGTCGTCATGGATTTTTCAAAAGCCTCCACGGTCAGCTGGTACTTCTCCGTGGAGAGCTGCGAGACCACCTCCGCAATGCGGCGGTCTGCCGCGTCCAGCAGACGTTTGACGATCTCCTGCTGTCCGCATCCCTCGTCGTAGAGGGCAAAAAAGGCGTCATAGACGGCTGCATAGGCGCTGTTCGCCATGCGCGTACCATCGCTGAAGGCATCGCGGATGAAGTCCGCGACGCTGGGCTTGTCCTGCTCGTTGCCGCTGTAGTAGTCCGAGTCGGACTCGAAGTCCAGCTCGTCGCAGCCGTGCCGCAGCAGGAAATAGAGCAGGTCGCGCTCGGACGGGGCCAGGATGCGGTTTTCCTCCTGGATCGTCTGCTCCGCGAGCGGCTCGCTCACGGGCTGGGCGTCGGAGACCACCGTGTCGTAGGCGCTCGGCGGGAGGTCGTTGCGGCGGCGCCGCTCCTCGCGCTCCGCTGCCTTGAGGGCGTCCTCCTGCAGCTTGCGGCGCGTCCTGTTGATGCGGTCGAACAGGATCGACACCTCGATGCCGAACTGCTGCGCCGTCGCTTCCGCGTAGGTGGAGCGCTTGACGGCGTCGGGGATCTGCGCGATCGTGTCGGCGATATCGTTGATCAGGCCGGCTTTCTTGAGCGGATCGCCCGCCGCCTCGGCGAGGAGCAGGTCCGTCTTGAAGACGATGAAATCCTTCTCGTTCTGCGCGATGTATTCGCGCACTTCGTCCCGGCTGTGCTTGCGGGAGAAGGAGTCGGGGTCGTCCCCGTCGGGGAGCAGCACCACGTGGACGTTCATCCCCTCTGCGAGCACCATCGGGATGCCGCGCAGGGCGGCGTGGATGCCCGCGGAGTCGCCGTCGTACATGATGGTGATGTTCTCCGTGAACTTCTTGATCAGGCGCACCTGCTCCACCGTCAGCGAGGTGCCGCAGGAGGCCACGACGTTGGTGATGCCGAGCTGGTGCATCATCACCACGTCCACGTTGCCCTCCACGAGGATGCAGCGGTCTTCCCTGGCGATGTCGCTCTTCGCGAAATAGATGCCCAGCAGGTTGCGGCTCTTGATGTAGATCTCCGTTTCCGGTGAATTGACGTACTTCGCGGGGTTGTCCGCCCGGAGGGTGCGGCCGCTGAAGGCGATTACGCGGCCGCTCACGGAATGGATCGGGAACATCACGCGTTCGCGGAACTTGTCCGCGAGCGAGCCGTCCTCATTCTGCACCGCCAGGCCCGCGCCCAGCAGGTACTCGTCCTTGTAACCGGCGGCGCGGGCGGCGTCCACCAGGCCCGTGCGGGCCGACGGTGCCCAGCCCAGGCCCCAGCGCTCGATGGTGGCGTCCTCGATGCCGCGGGAGCGGTAGTACTGGTAGCCCACGGCGCGGCCTTCGCCGCTCTGGAGCTGTTCGGAGAAAAATTTGCGGGCGAATTCGGACACCAGCAGCAGGCTTTCGCTGCGCTGCCGGCGGGCGATCTCCTCGGCGGATTCCTCTTCCTCGACGATCTCGATATGATACTTGCGGGCCAGGTAGCGCAGGGCTTCCACGTAGGAGCAATGCTCCTGCTCCATCACGAAGCCCACGGCCGTGCCGGCCTTGCCGCAGCCGAAGCACTTATAAATGCCCTTGGAGGGCGAGACATAGAAGGAGGGCGTCTTCTCATTGTGGAAGGGGCAGCAGGCCACGAAATTGGCCCCGCGGCGCTTCAGCGTCACGTAATCACTCACCACGTCCGCGATCTGCGCGGTGTCCAGAATCAGATTGACGGTCTCCTGCGGTATCACTGCGCTATCTCACATAGGAATTTCAGGCGGACCAGCCGGACCTCGTTCTCGTAGTAGTCAGGCCCAAGGGCGTCCATGGCGGCCTGGACGTCGTCCGACGTCGCGTCCTCCTTGAAATACCGGTAGATTTCCTCGACGATCTCCTCGTCGAGATTGTTTTCGATGTAGTAGTCCAGATTGAGTTTGGTGCCGCTGGAGACAATGGCTTCGATCTCGCTGAGCAGCTCGTCCATCTCCATCTCACGGGCCTCGGCGATGTCTTCGAGGTCCATCCGGCGGTCGATGCTCTGGATGATGGCCACCTTGGCGGCCGACTTGTTCGGCGTGGATTTCACGACGAAGTCGTCCGGGCGCTCGATTTCGTTCTCCTCGACGTATTTCTTGATCAGCTTGATGAACTCTTCGCCGAACTTGCGGGCTTTTCCCTCGCCCACGCCCTGGCAGTTCTTCAGCTCTTCGAAGGTCTCGGGATAGAGGATGGACATATCTTCCAGCGCCGGGTCGCCGAAGATGATCCACGGCTGGAGCTTGAGGCGCTTGCCCAGGTCCTTGCGGAGGTCCTTGAGCATGGACAGTAGCACGGGGTCGCCCGCACCGCCGCCGGCCTTCATCGCCACGGCGGCCGCCGCGGCTTCCTCGTCATCGTCGTCCTCCTCGCCGCCGCCGGCGAAGACGCGGTCCTCCACGAGCTGCAGCTCCCAGGGATCCGTGGCAAAGCGGCGGCCCAGGTCCGTGACGTGGATCAGTCCGTAGGTTTCGATCTCCTTGGTCAGCAGGTGGGCGATCAGGCCCTGGTGGATGACGGTGCACCAGAATTTTTCGGAGTGGGGCTTGCCCGCACCGAAGAATTCCAGTTCATCGTGCTTGTAGGACTTGGTCAGCGAGTTGCTCACGCCCGCGAGGATATTCGCGAGGTGGTCCAGCTTGAAGTGCTCCGGGAGCGCCTCGATGAGGCGGATCACCAGCTGCATTTCCTTGCGGCCGTCGAAGGTCGGCTTGGGATGCACGCAGTTGTCGCAGCAGTGGCAGTTCTCATCCGGGAAGTCCTCGCCGAAATAGTTGAGCAGGAGCTTGCGGCGGCACTGGCTGGATTCCGCGTACGCGAGCACCTCGGAGAGCAGCTGACGGCTGATCTCCTGCTCGGCGATGGGCTTGCCCTGCATGAATTTCTCCAGCTTCTGGATGTCCTTGTAGCTATAGTAGGCGATGCAGAGGCCCTCCTGGCCGTCGCGGCCGGCGCGGCCCGTCTCCTGGTAGTAGCTCTCGATGCTCTTGGGGATGTCGTAGTGGATGACGAAGCGGATGTCCGGCTTGTCGATGCCCATGCCGAAGGCGATCGTGGCCACGATCACCTGCACCTCCTCCATCAGGAACTTGTCCTGGTTCTCGGCGCGCACCCTGGCGTCCAGGCCGGCGTGGTACGGCAGGGCCTTGATGCCGTTGATGCAGAGCAGCTCGGCCATCTCCTCGACCTTCTTGCGGCTGAGGCAGTAGATGATGCCCGACTTGCCGGGATTCTGTCGGATGAACTTGATCAGATCCTTCTCCGGATCCACCTTGTCCCGGATCTCGTAGTAGAGGTTCGGGCGGTTGAAGGAGGACTTGAAGACGGCGGCGTCGGGGATGCTGAGATTCTTGAGAATGTCGCTCTGCACCTTGGGTGTGGCCGTGGCCGTGAGCGCGATGATGGGCGCGCGGCCGATCTGGTCCACCAGCGAGCGGATGCGGCGGTACTCCGGACGGAAATCATGTCCCCATTCGGAGATACAGTGCGCCTCGTCCACGGCATAGAAGGAGATCTTCACCTCCCGCAGGAGCTGGACGTTCTCATCCTTCGTCAGCGACTCCGGCGCCACATACAGCAGCTTGGTCTTGCCGGCGAGCAGGTCCTCGCGGACCTCGTCGATCTGCTGGCGCGTGAGCGAGGAATTGAGGAAGTGCGCGATACTCCCCTCTCCGGCCACGAAGCCGCGGAGCAGGTCGACCTGGTTCTTCATCAGGGCGATCAGCGGGGAGATGACAATGGCCGTGCCTTCCATCACCAGAGCCGGCAGCTGATAACACAGCGACTTGCCGCCTCCGGTGGGCATCAGAACGAAGGCATCACCCCCTCCGATCAGGTGCGTGATGATCTTCTCCTGGTCCGCCTTGAAGGCATCGTAGCCGAAAAACTCCTTGAGAGTTTTGTGTATCAGTGCCGAATCGGGTTTCATAAAAGTATCAGTCTAAAGTATGAATGGCAAGTCCGGAACGGAGCTTGGGCTCGAACCAGGTGGTCTTGGGCGGCATGATATTGCCGGTGTCGGCAATATTAATCAGCTGCTGCATGCTGACCGGGTAGAGCGCAAACGCGACCTTCATTTCGCCGGAGTCGACGCGGCGGGACAGTTCGCCCAGGCCGCGGATACCGCCGACGAAGTCGATGCGGTCGGAGGTGCGGAGGTCCTTGATGCCAAGGATCTTGTCCAGCACCAGGTTGGAGAGGATGGTCACGTCCAGCACGCCGATCGGATCGGCGTCGTTGTAGCGGCCAGGCTTCGCCGTGAGGCTGTACCAGACACCCTCGAAGTACATCGAGAAGTTGTGCAGGCCGTTCGGGTGGTAAATCTCGGAGCAGTGGCAGTGGCAGGGATATTCGCACTTGCACTCGCCGCCGTCCTTCGTGCAGTCGCATTTGCATTCGACGACGAAGTCTTCCTCCAGGGCCTTGAAGAATTCTTTCGGGCTCAGGCCGTTCAGGTCCTTCACCACGCGGTTGTAGTCGATGATGGCGAGCTGGCTCTCCGGGAAGCAGACGGCCATGAAGAAGTTGTACTCCTCATCGCCGGTGTGGTTCGGGTTCTGCGCGCGCTTCTCCGCGCCCACGCGGGCGGCAGCGGCCGTGCGGTGGTGGCCGTCGGCCACGTAGAAGGCGTCCACGTCCTTCGTGAAGATCTCCGTGATGCGGGCGTTCACCGCGTCGTCATCGATCACCCAGAAGGTGTGCGTGAAGTTATTCTCGTCGATAAACTTGTATTCAGGCTCGCCGGCGGCGGTCTTTGCGATGATTCCGCCCAGCTCGGCGTTGTCCTTGAAGGCGAAAAAGACCGGCTCGATGTTCGCGTTCTGGATGCGAACGTGGATCATACGGTCGTCCTCCTTGTCCTTGCGGGTCAGTTCGTGCTTCTTGATGATGCCGTTGGCATAGTCGTCCGTGTGCGCGCACAGCACGATGCCGTACTGCGTGCGGCTGCCCATCGTCTGGGCATAGACGTAGTATTTCTCCTTGTCCTCGCGGACCAGCCAGCCTTTCTTCTGCCAGGCCTGGAAGTTCTCGACGGCGCGGTCGTAGGTGCGCTGCTCGTGCTCGCCGGCGATCGGTGTGAAATCGATCTCGGGCTTGGTGATATGCAGAAGGGATTTCTCCCCGGCCATTTTCCGGGCCTCTTCGGAATTCAAAACATCATAGGGCGGCGCCGCGACTTCCGTCACGATGCCTTTCGGGGGCCGCAGCGCGGCAAAAGGTTTGACTCGTACCATTTTTCTATAGAAAACTATATTCGAAGATAATGTTTTTTTATCACACTACCAAATAAATGCGGAGACCAAAATTCTTTGGCCTCCGCATTTATCAATTCGTAAGTATCTACTTGTTCAGCTGGAACTTCGTGCAGCCGTCCTTGAAGAAGGACACGATCTGGCGGGCGGCGGCGAGGCCGGCGTTCAGGTTGGCCTCGGCGGTCTGGGCGCCCATCTTCTTGGGCGTGGCGAAGACGCGCAGGCCGAACTGCTCCTGCAGGGCGGCGAGGTTGTCGGGAGCCACGTCCGTGACGTACTTGAGGTCCGGACGCTCGGCGAGCGCCTTCTCGAGGCCCGCCTCGTCGATCACCTCCTTGCGGGCAGTGTTGACGAGCGTGGCGCCCTTCGGCATCTTCATCATCAGGTCATAGCCGATGCTGCCGATGGTCTGCGGCGTTGCGGGGATATGCAGGGATACGTAGTCACTGCCGGAGTAGAGCGCGTCGAGGGTATCGACGGGCTCGGCGCCGCCGGCGCGGATCTGGTCCGGCGTCAGGAACGGGTCGAGGGCCTTGACCTTCATGCCGAGGGCGGCAGCCTTGGCACCGACCAGGCGCCCGACGGCACCGAAGGCCTGGATGCCCAGGGTCTTGCCCTGGATCTCGGAACCCGTGGCCGGGGTGAACTGCGTGCGGGCCATGAAAATCATCAGCGCGATGGCCAGTTCGGCCACGGCGTTGGCGTTCTGACCGGGCGTATTCATCGCCACGATCCCCTTCGCCGTGCAGGCGGGGAGGTCGAGGTTGTCGAAGCCGGCGCCTGCGCGCACGACGATCTTGAGCTTCGGCGCGGCGGCGACAACTTCAGCGGTGACCTTGTCCGAACGGACGATCAGCGCGTCAGCGTCGGCGACGGCCGCGACCAGGTCGGCCTGGTCGGCATATTTCTCGAGCAGGGCGAGCTCGTAGCCCGCTTCCTCAACAATCTGGCGGATGCCTGCGACCGCTGCGGCCGCAAAAGGCTTCTGGGTGGCAACGAGAACTTTCATGGCTAGCCGCGGATCTTTTCGAATTCCTGCATGGCAGCCACGAGGGCCTCGACGTCCTCCTGGGTGCTGGCGTTATAGAGGGAGGCGCGGAAGCCGCCGACGGAGCGGTGGCCCTTGATGCCCACGATGTCGCGCTCGGTGGCGAACTTCATGAACTCGTCCTGCAGATCCTCGTGGCCCGGGGACATCACGAAGCAGACGTTCATGATGGAGCGGTCCTCCTTGGCGGCGGTGCCGGTGAAGAGGCCGTTGCGGTCGATCTCGGCATAGAGGGTCTCGGCCTTCTTGACGTCGATGGCGTGGATGGCGTCGACACCGCCGATGCCCTTGAGCCACTTCAGGGTCTCGTTCATCACAAAGATGGCGAAGACCGGCGGGGTGTTGAACATCGAGAGCTTGTCGATGTGCGTGCGGTAGTCGAGCATCGTCGGGAGGTAGCGGCTCACCTTGCCGAGGGTGTCGGTCTTGATGATGGCGAACGCCACGCCGGCAGGGCCCGCGTTCTTCTGCGCGCCGCCGTAGATCATCGCGTACTTGCTCACGTCCACGCGGCGGCTGAGGATGTCGGAAGACATGTCAGCGATGAGGGGGACGGGGCTGTCGAGGTCGTGGCGGATCTCCGTACCGTAGATCGTGTTGTTCGTGGTGATATGGAAATAATCCAGGTCCTTCGGGATTTCGTAGCCCTTCGGGATGTAGCTGTAGTTCTTGTCGGCGGAGCTGGCCAAGGCAACGGCGTTGCCCAGACCCTGGGCCTCCTTGAGGGCCTTCTTGGCCCAGACACCCGTCTCGAGGTAGCCGGCTTTGTGCTCCAGATAGTTCATCGCCACATAGAGGAACTGGAGGCTGGCGCCGCCGCCCAGGAAGACGACTTCGTAACCTTCGGGTATGCCGAGAATCTCCTTCCAGAGCGCACGGCACTCGTCCATCACTTCGTCCCAGCCCTTGGTGCGGTGGGAAATGGAAATCAGGGATACACCGGTCCCCTTGAAGTCCTTGAGGGCTTCGATGGTGTTGTCGATGGCCACCTGCGGGAGCAGGCAAGGCCCGGCATTGAAGACATGTTTTTTGCCCATAATTCGAGGTAATACAAAAATTAGCCTATAAAGATACCTATTTTTTCGAACCTTTCCAAAAAGTCGCGCTCGAGCGACGCGCGCACGCGGACTTCGAGCGTGCAGTCCGCCAGGAACGACTGGCCCCGCTGCGGCAGGTCCAACTCCTTGACGAACTTCATCACGGCGGGCAGGTCCCCGTACGGAAAATGCAGGGTATACCAGCGCCCGGCCACCTTTTCGACCACCTGCGCGGAAGCGAGGGCGTCCGCCGTGGAGGTTTTGTAGGCGCGGATGAGGCCGGGGATGCCGAGCTTGATGCCGCCGAAATAACGGATCACGACCACCAGGATGTCGCTCAGTCCGGCAGAATCAATCTGCCCGAGAATGGGGCGCCCGGCGGAGCCGGAAGGCTCGCCGTCGTCGTTCGCCCGCCAGGGCTCGCCGTCCAGGCCGAGCCGGTAGGCATAGCAGTGGTGACGCGCATCGTGGTATTCCTTCTTGAGCGCGGTCACGATCTCCTTGATCTCCGCTTCGCTCTCGACCGGATAGGCGCGGGCGATGAATCGGCTCCCGTTGTCCTTGAAAAGCCCTTCGCTCGGCGCCCCGATGCTTTTATATGTGTCTTTTGCTGCCATTGGCGAATCAAAATTAGTGAATAATTCGTATCTTCGCAATATGAATTACAGATACAGAGTCACCCTGGCCGGTATCAAAGGCTTTTACCGGGTATACGTCGTGAACGGCGACAATTCGCTGTATACGTTCCACAAGCAGCTCCGCTCGGACCTGGAGTTCCCGATGGACCAGCCCATCCTCTTCAAGGCGCTCGACGCCGAGGGGGACGTCGTGGCGCGCTACGCGCTGATGGACATCGGCTACGGCGCCGTGGACAACGTGACCGTCGCCGACACCATCAAGGCCGGGGTCGCCAGTTTCGTGTATTTCTATGACATCGCGTCCAAGAAGAACGTGATCATCACCCTGGAGGGCGAGACCACCGAGGTCACGGCAACGCCGCGCATCGTCGAGACCAAGGGCCCCATCCCCATCGAGTTCGAGAACGGCTACGTCGCCTTCGAGGACCTTCCCGAAGAGCGGCGCCACCTGCCTGGCGAAGCCCGCGGGGGCGAAGACGAAGACGATGATGACGACGAGGATTTCGAAGATGAAGATGACGAGGACGAGGAGGATGAAGATAAAGATGAAGAAGAGCTCCTCTACGACGAAAACGAATAAATGAAGAAAGCCACCCGCCCGGGTGGCTTTCTCTTTGAGGTTCCGGGGCCCGGAATGATTATTTCTTCTTGGTCTCCTCCACCGGAGCGGGCTCCACGTACGGGGCGACCTTGGTCAGCTCGACGTTGAAGATCAGCGCGGAGTTGCCCGGGATGGTCTGGTGACCCTCCTCGCCATAGCCCAGGGAGGCCGGCAGGAAGAGGTCGATCTTGCCACCCTCGCCGATGAGCTGCAGGCCCTCGGTCCAGCCGGCGACGACGTGGTTGAGCGTCAGGCGGATCGGATCGGCATCCTCACGCACCTGGTCGAACACGGTACCGTCGATGAGGGAACCCGTGTAGCGCACCCAGACGGTATCCTGCGGGCCCGGCTTCACGTCGTTGCCCGGCTCGATGATACGGTACTGCAGGCCGGACTCGGTCGTGACGACGCCTTCCTTCTTGGCGTTGGCCTCGAGGAACTTCTCGCTCTTCTGCTTGGTCATCATGGAGATGCCGCTGCTGCGCTTCTCCAGGTAGCTGTTGAACAGGTTGTTCATCTCGTTCGGGTCCACCTTGAACTGCTTGACAAACTCAGGATCCTGAACATTGCCCTTCGCGTTCACGAAGTCCTTCATGCCCTTGACGATCTCGCCGTAGTTGAGGTCGGAGCCGAAGTCATAACCCTTCAGGAAGGAACCGAAGTTGATACCGAGCAGGTAGCTCACGGAGTCCACCTGTGCCTTGGAAGGCTGGAATTCTTTGGGGAGCTGCTCCCCCGGCTTGCTCGTGCAAGCCACCGCTGCAAGTCCAATCAGCAGGACTGCAAAAAACTTGTTTGCTTTCATTTTATTAAACCTTTAATGATTCTCTTATAATTCCCAAGCCAGGGCGGAGGCGCCGAGGATGGCGGCGTCGGACTCCTTGAGCTCGGAGAAGATAATCTCCACCTTGCCCTTCCAGATCTTGAGCAGGTTGTCCTCCATCGCGCGCTTCATCGGCTCGTAGAGGAACTCCTTGGCGCGGGCCAGGCCGCCGAAGAGCACGATGGCCTCCGGGGCGCTGAACGCCACGAAGTCCGCGAAGCTCTGGCCGAGGAGCGTACCCGTATAGTCGAACAGCCGGAGGGAGAAATTGTCGCCCTGCTTGGCGGCGTCGTAGATGTCCTTGGAGGTGATGGTCTGCAGCTCGCGCAGCGGGGTCGGCTGGCCGGAAGCCTCCAGCCACTCGCGTGCCGTGCGGGCGATACCCATGGCGGAGCAGTAGGCCTCCAGGCAGCCGGTCTTGCCGCAACCGCAGATCCGTCCGTTGTTGCGGACGACGCAGGTGTGGCCCAGTTCACCGGCGAATCCGTCATGGCCGTAGAGGACCTTGCCGTCCACCACGATGCCGCTGCCGACGCCGGTGCCAAGGGTGATCATGATGAAATTCTTCATACCGCGCGCAGCGCCGTAAGCCATCTCGCCCACCGCCGCCGCATTGGCGTCGTTGGTCAGGGACACAGGCACGCCGCAGGATTCGGACAGCTTCTTGGCCAGGGGAACGGACTCTTTGGCCGCCCAGGCGAGGTTCGGGGCGAATGCCACCTCTCCTGTGTAATAATTGCCGTTCGGCGCACCGACACCGATACCGCGGATATCCTCCATGGTCTTGTCGGCCGCGGCCACGCAAGCCTTGATGGCTTCGGCCAGGGCCTCGATATAGGCGTTCGAATCCTCGCCGAAGGTATCCGTGCGGATCACGCTCTGCGCCAACACATCGCCGCGGGTGTCCACGACGCCGATCTTGGAGGTCTGTCCTCCGATGTCAACACCGACTACAAATTGTCTTGCCATAAGTCGCTTGGTTTAGATGGTTATTCCACAGGGATGTCTTTGTTCACGTTCTTGCTGCCCCAGACAGCGTAGAAGAGGATGTAGGCGAGCATCGCGATGACCAGCCAATAGGAGGCCATGTAGCTGACGTTCTTCGCGATGACGTCCTGGAGGAGGGGCATGATGCCGCCGCCGACCACCATCATCATGAAGATGCCGGAAGCCTGCTCGGTGTACTTGCCGAGACCCTCGACGGAGAGGTTGAAGATGGCACCCCACATCACGGAGGTGCACAGACCGCAGAGCACGAAGAGCAGGGCGGTCACGGGGACGCTGTGCATCACGAAGCCCTGGCCGGCCACGTAGCCCGGCATGGACACCATGATGTCCTTCGGCAGCACGATGCCCAGGAAGATGAGCAGGATGGCCACAGAGGACAGGGTCACCAGCTGGGCGCGGGTGCTGACCTTACCGCTGATGAGGGAGCTGCACAGACGGCCCACCATCATGAGCAGCCAGTACATGGCGGCGATGGCACCGCCGATGGCGGCGGCACCAAGCGTGCCGGCGGCGAAGGCGCCCTTGCCGTTCGGGTCGGACAGGAAGAAGTTCAGCTGGGAAGGAATGCCGATCTCAATGCCGACATAGAAGAAGATGGCCACGATGCCGAGCACGCAGTGGCGGAACTTCCACGGGCTGGCCTCGTACTTGACGGACTTGCGCTCCTGCGCAGGCTCGGGAATCTTCACGAAGGAAATGATGACGAACGCCACGGCGAACACACCCATCGCGATGAAGAGCAGCGGAGCCACGTCGGACATGGAGGTCTTGTCCGTGACCGTGCCGATGAGCACACCCACCAGGAACGGAGTCAGCGTGCCGGACAGGGAGTTCAGCGTGCCGCCGATCTGGATGAACTGGTTGCCGCGGTTGCCGCCGCCGCCCAGAATATTCAGCATCGGGTTCACGACGGTATTCAGCATGCAGACGCAGAAGCCGCAGATGAAGGCGCCGAGGAGGTAGATGACGAGCGAACCGCCGCCGACCTTGCTGGAGAGCCACTGGACGAACACGCCCACGAGGCCGACGGCCAGGGCGATGAGCGTCGTTTTCTTATAGCCCACCTTGACCAGCATCTTACCTGCGGGGATACCCATGAACAGATATGCAGCGAAGTTCATCAAGTTTCCAAGCATACCGGCGTTGGAATACTTGACCTGCCAGATGTTGCCGAACGGTGCGGCCATGTTGGTGACGAAAGAGATCATCGCGAAGATGAAGCACATCGTCACGACCGCCACCATGTTAACTTTTTTCTTTTCCATTTGATATTTACGGTTTTAGTATTGTGAATTTCCTTTATTCTCCGAACTGCGAGGGCTTCGGCGCGAAGAGGCCGTAGAGCTGCGCGTCAATCATGTCCGTCACTTTCTCGAAATCCTCGGGATTGTTGCCGAACTTGATGTTGTCGGCGTCGATGACCAGCAGGTTACCGTCGTAGTCCTTGATCCAGTTCTCATATTTCTCGTTCAGACCGGTCAGGTAGTCGATGCGGATGCTCTTCTCGTACTCGCGGCCGCGCTTCTGGATCTGCGAGATCAGGTTGGGGATGCTGGAGCGGAGATAGATGAGCAGGTCCGGGTTGCCGACCAGGGACATCATCAGGTCGAAGAGGTCGGTGTAATTCTCGAAATCGCGGGTGCTCATCAGGCCCATGTCATGCAGGTTGGGCGCAAAGATGCGGGCATCCTCGTAGATGGTGCGGTCCTGGATGATGACGTCGTCGGTCTTGGCGATCTCCACCACGTCCTTGAAACGCTTGTTCAGGAAGTAGATCTGGAGATTGAACGACCAGCGCTCCATGTCCTCATAGAAATCGGACAGGTACGGATTGAAGTCCACGGATTCGAATTTCGGGATCCATCCGTAGTGGGCGGCCAGCATCTTGGTGAGCGTGGTTTTGCCGCTGCCGATATTTCCTGCGATCGCAATATGCATATATCTCTATATCTTTATAGCTTGCAAATGTACGAATTATTTGAATAGGCCGAACAGTTCCGCGTCAATCTTGTCGGTTATCCGGGCGAAATCTTCCGGATTGTTTTCAAAGTCCATCTGGTCGGCTTCGATCACCAGCAGTGGGTCCCTGTAAGCCTCGATCCACTTCTCGTAACGCTCGTTCAGGCCGGCCAGGTACTCCAGATTCATGCTCTGCTCATAGTCGCGTCCGCGCTTCTGGATCTGTTCCACCAGATGCGGCACGCCGCAGCGCAGGTAGATCAGCAGGTCGGGCGGGTTGACCATCGACATCATCAGGCGGAAAAGCTGCATGTACGTCTCATAGTCACGGTCCGAGAGGTTCCCGAGCGCATGGTTGTTGGCTACGAAAATCTCCACGCCCTCCAGGATCGTGCGGTCCTGAATGATGACGTCCTCGGACTTCGAAATCTCCAGCAGGTCCTGGAAGCGCTGCGCCAGGAAGTAGGTCTCCAGGTTGTACGACCAGCGCGGGATGTCCTTGTAGTAATCCTCCAGGTAGGGATTGTAGGTCACGGCCTCGTAGCGCGGCGTCCAGCCGTAATACTCAGCCAGTTTCCGCGTCAGGGTCGTCTTGCCGCTCCCGATATTTCCTGCGATTCCGATATGCATGCGGACACGATAAGTGCAACATACAAATTTAACATAAGTTTTGTAATTTTGCCAAGCAAAAGACGTAAAGAAATGCTCAATATCCGCTCTATCGGCTGCAACCTCCTCCAGGAGCGTTGCTATGTGGCCTGGCGCGACGCCGGCCGCTGCGTGATCGTCGATCCCGGCTGCTACGGCGCCGACGACCTCGAACCCCTCGAAGACCTGCTCTCCGAAGAGCGGCTGACCCCCGAGGCCATCCTGCTCACGCACGCCCACTTCGACCATGTTTTCGGCGTCAAGCCGCTCCAGGACCGCTTCGGCGGCATCCCGGTCTATCTGCATCCCGCCGACAAGGCCCTGCTGGGCTACAGCGCCGAGATGGCCGACCGCCTGGGGCTCACGCCCCCGGATGTAAGCTTCACCTGGACGCCGCTCCAGGAGGGACCGCTGGCGGTCGCGGGCATGACCTTCGAGGTCATCCATACCCCCGGCCACACCCCGGGCGGCGTCTGCTTCCTTGAGCGCGAGGCAGGCATTCTCTTCACGGGCGACACCCTCTTCGCCGGCTCCATCGGACGCACGGATTTCCCGTACAGCGAGTACGACGACGAGATCCGCTCCATCATGGAGAAAATCATCCTGCTCGACCCGGCCATCCGCATCTTCCCGGGCCACGGCCCCACCTCCACCATCGGCAAGGAGCGTACCGGGAACCCCTTCCTGGAGCCCTTCAACGAGCCGGAAGAAAAAACCACGGACTCCGACCTGGAGCCCGTGGTCATTCACGGAATCTAGACAGAACTGTCTACTTCACCTCCGTCCACTTGCCGGGGACGAGGGCGGAAATCTTATCGTCATACATGGCCTCGCAACTGACGGCCGGGAGGTAGAAACGTCCCGGGTAGGTGGCGGTAAGGCCCGTGGTGATGACTACGCTCTGGCCGGCGCCGAGGTCGAAGAAGCTGTAGACGCGGTCGTCGCGGATATCCTGATACGTCACGCCGGCGGGATAGGAGTAGTTCTCCTTGCCGATGCGGTCGTTCTGAATCTCCCAGCCGGACGGGAACTTCTGGGCCAGGGCGAGGTTGCTCGCGTAGGCGGAGCCGGTGTTGGTGATGGTCACGACAGCCTTGAAGTTACGGCCGCGGGACAGGGTGTCCACGCGGATCGGCTGTCCGTCGGGATCGAGGAAGGTGACCTTCATGGACAGGCCGTCGGCCTTGGGCTTCTCCTCGCCCGCCTTCGGCGTGCCGGTCACGGCCACCACGGCGTGCAGCGTACCGCTGCCCGTATTGGAGACGTTCAGCTGGGCTTTGCCGGAGGCATCCTTGCCGAGGGCGATTTCCTGGCGGACGAGCGCCTTGGAGGAACTGAGCTTGTAGCTCTTCTCCGGGCCCTTGACGGTGGCGTTCACGCCGCCGCCGGCAATCGTCCGGGCGTAGTCGCAGATGGCGTAGAGCGCCCAGGCGGTGGACTGCGTACTCATGTAGTGCTGGCTGTCGTTCAGGCGGGCCGCCACCTTCTCGGCGAGCTCGAAGGCGGTCTCCTTCTGGCCGGTGAGGATGGAGGTGCGCAGGGCGATGGCCATGTTGCGGTCCTCGCTGCCATACCAGTTGTAGTAGTACTGGTCGGAATTTTCCAGGTACGGCAGGCCGTTGGTCAGCTGCGTGGCCACCTGCTTCTTGCCATCGCTGGCGAAGGCGCCGGCGAGCATCCAGACCGCATTGCGCGGCATCTTTTTGACCGACTCGCGGAGCAGGTTCATGGCGCTGCGCTGCGGCTTGCCGGCCGCGGCGAGGGCGTAGAGGCCGTAGGCGCGCACGATGTCGTCCTCCTTCTTGTTGCTGACCACACTGCCTGTCAGGTAGCGGATCAGGCCGGCCTTGAGGTCGGCAGGCACGGCATAGCCCTGGTTCTCCGCCTCCTGGAGGAAGTGGAGGGCGTAAGCGGTGCCGAAGGAAGAAGAATAGTTGCTGCCGGGCCAGTAGCTCAGGGAGCCGTCCGGGCGGCGGAAGCTGTGCAGGCGGTTGATGGCGGCGGTGACGTTGCGGGCGCTGCGCGCCACGGTGTTCTCATCGCACTCCATCACCTGGCTCAGGTAGAGCTGCGGGAATGCGGCGGAAATCGTCTGCTCGACGCAACCGTACGGGTATTCGATCAGGTATTTCAGACGGCGGCCCAGGTCGATGGCGGGGATGGAGGAGAGCTCCACGGCCACGCTGTTCGTGCCGGGCAGGCCGAAGAGTTCGGCGGTAGCGTCCTTGTTCTTGCCTGCATCAAGCAGGAAGGACTGGATGCGCGTCACGGGCGGGTTCGGGTTGAACACATCGATCTCCACGCGGCTGACGGACTTGTCGGAGCCGGCCTGCGCCGTGACGGTCACGTGCGCGATGCCGGTCCGGTCGCCGACCCGGACCTCGAAGTACTCAACCTGCTGGCCGGCCTTCGTGATGGTGGTCTCGAGCGTGGAAGGACCGTTGACCGTGAGCAGGTCGTCGGTCTGGATGTCCAGCTTGACCTTGCCCACGCCGTCCTTGAGGGCAATGACCGTGGACGGGATGCGGATGGTCTCGCCGATGCTGAGCGTGCGCGGCAGCGTGGCCTGGACCATCACGGGCTGGGTCACGGCGACATCCTGGGAAGTGCTGCCCTGGGCCTTGCCGTCGGTGGCAATGACCATGGCACGCAGCGAGCCGATGTACTGCGGCACCTGGACGCTGTGCGAAGCGGTCTTGCCGGCCTTCAGCTCGAAGGGTCCGAGGTAGGCCACGACCGGCTTGAAGCGGTCGGCGCCCTGGCGCTTGAGCGCGCCGTTGCCGCCGTCTTCGTCGCCGCCGATTGCGAACAGCTGCTCGATGTGGCCGCCGTAGGCACCGATGACGGAATCATACTCATCCCAGGTACGCACGCGCAGGGCCTCCTTGGCGTAGAAGGCGGCCCAGGCGTCCGGGGTCTTGAAACCGGTCAGGGAAAGGAGGCCCTCATCCACGAGGGCGACGACGTAGCTCATCGCGCGGCCCTTTTCTTCTTTGACCTTGAAGTTCAGGGTGGACTCCGGCTTGGTCTCGACCGGGATTTCGATCACCGGAGCGAGGTGTGAGGCGGGGTCCTCGACGTTGATGTTCTTCACGCCGTAGAGGCGGATCGGCGCGTCGTTGTGGACGTTGCCGTGCGGCTGGATCAGGGCGATGGACGCATAGGCGTTCGGGGTCATGTCCTTGGTCACGGGGATGCGGATCTCCGTGCTGCCGTCGAAGCACTGCACACGGCGCGTGCTCAGGATCTTGCCGCCCTTCTCGATGGAGACGAGGGCGCTGGCGCCGGACGTAGAGGGAATCGTGATGCGGGCCGTCTCGCCGACTGCATATTTCTCCTTGTCAATCAGCATGTTGAGCTGTGTGGAGCCGTCGGAGGCGTCGGTCGTGGCGCTCTCGTTGACCTCGCAGAGCATGGAGGTGGCGTGGCCGCCGCGGGTGTCCGTGACGCGGATGTAATAAAGGCCGTAAGGGGCGTCGGCCCAGTCATAGCTGAAGCTGCCCTTGCCGCCCGTGGTGGAGAAGGTCTTCTCGAAGAGGAGCTCCTTGCTCCGGCCGGCCATGTAGCCGGCGATCTCGCCGGAAGCATCCCACCACCAGCTCCAGTCCACGTGGTAAACCTCGGCGTGCAGGCCGGCCGTGTTGGTGGCCTTGCCGTCGGGATCCACGGTGGCGACTTCGAACTTCTGGGACTTGCCCGCCTGGATGAAGCGGTCGCCCCACTTGTCCTTCTGGAGCTCGGTCTTGATGCCGACGTAGTTGCTGAACGGGGACATCGGGATGCTGGCGTAGCTGGTGCTGAATTCGCCGCTCGGCTCGAAGGCGCGGAAGGTGAATCCCGCGCTCAGCATACCGGGCGCGGAAGCCCGGTTGATGTCCACCTGGGTATTGATGCCGGCTTCGCCCTCCTCACCCGTCTTGAAGTCCTTGTAGGAGAAGGTCTGGGTTTCAAAAGAGCGGGCGTCGTCCTGGAAATCATAGTCCTCCCAGCCCTTGAAGCGGGTGGCGGCGGAGGAGATCTCCAGGTCGCCGTTGACCTTGAGGTCGCTGCCCGGAGCGCCGTAGAGCCAGGCCACGGACAGGTCGAAGCGGCTGTTGTCGCTCGGATAGGTGGTCACATAGGCGCCCGGGAAGTGCAGCTGGATGTCCAGTTTGTTGGGCTTGATGGCCTCGACGCGCAGCGTCTTGCTGAAGGTCTGGCCGCCCAGGCTCACGTCCACGCGCCAGCGGCCCGAGGGGGCGTCCTGGTCGGTCGTGAACGGGAAATGGTACAGGTTGGAGGCGTTGGTCTTCTGCGTGAGGGTCTGGACCAGCTGGCCGTCCGGGTTGCGGAGCTGCGCCGTGACCGGGTGGCCGGCGGGCAGCGGCGTGTCGTCGAAGAGGGTGACCATGCTGACGTGCAGCGTGTCGCCGGGGCGCCATACGCCGCGCTCTCCGAAGAGGTAGGCCTTGATGCCGCCGTCATAGGTGGTGCCGCTGACGTCGAAGTTGCTCGTAGAGAGCGCCTTCTCATTTTTGAGGTCGAGGTATGCGTAGTCTTTCCCGCTCGTGGCCACGACGAAGCTGGCATCGGTCTGGGCCGGGAAGGAGACCTGTCCTTCGCCGTTGGTCGATCCCTTGGCAAGCTCCTGCTGCGCGAAGCTGTAGAGCTTGACCTTGGCGCCGGAGACGGGCTTGCCGCTGAGGATGTCGTAGGCGAAGACCTCGGTGGCGTTGTCGCCGCGCTTGGCGATCAGGACCAGGTTGCTGGCCAGCAGGTCGACGCTGCGCTGCTCGTAGGTCTCATAGTTGCCGAAGGAGCTGTCGCTGTCCCAGAAATCCTCCTCCACGAGGGGCTCGCGGCCGCGGATTTCGATGTGGTAAATGGCGCCCGGTTCGGGCTTGATCAGCTCGTCGAGGCTCAGGCCGTAGGTTTTCCATTCGCGGATGTGGTCGGCGTCCTTGTCGCCGAGCACAAGCGTCGTGTCGGCCACCACCGAGGCCACTTTGTACAGCTCGTAGCGCGTCTCGTAGCTGTCCAGCTGCAGGAACTGCAGGATGTTGTTGCTGAACACCTTCTTGACTCGCACCTGCGCCTGGGCGTAGGAAACGGAGCCGAAAAGCAGGTCCAGGCTGCCCTTGGAGGGAAGGATGGAGCCCTTGCTGATGAAACGGATGGTGGGGACCTCGGGATCGATGTCCTCGCCGTTGATGGCGTTACCCTCGTTGTTGAGGGCCATGGCGGTCTCGCCGCGGACGGCGGACACGGCCGGACCGGCGGTCTTCTTGGCGCCGCCGCCCTGACAAGCGGCGAAAAGACCGGCAGCCGCAATCAAAGAGAGGAAAATGCGGGATGCTTTTTTCATAGGAAAAATCACTACTTTTGTTATTGCAATGGGCAAAGTTAAAAAAATACTTCCGATTTGCATCCCCCTTTCCCTGATTGTTTGGTATTTGTTCTGTTTACCACACAATCTGTTCCGGGTGCCGCTCAGCGCGACGGCCGTCACCGCAGACGGCACGCTGCTGGGCGCGCGCATTTCGGCGGAAGGCCAGTGGTATTTCCCGCCCGCGGACCACGTGCCCGACAAGTTCGCGAAATGCATCGTCACCTACGAAGACAAACGCTTCTGGTGGCACCTGGGCATCGATTACCTCTCCGCCGGACGCGCCCTGGTGCAGAACCTAACCCGCGGAGAGGTGGTCAGCGGCGCCAGCACCCTGACGATGCAGGTGATCCGCCTGAGCCGCCCCGGCGCACCGCGCACCCTGCCGGAGAAGGTCTACGAAATGATTCTCGCCACGCGCCTGGAGATGCGCTGCACCAAGCGGAAGATCCTGTTGCTATATGCTTCCAACGCCCCCTTCGGGGGGAATGTCGTCGGCCTCGAGGCAGCCGCGTGGCGCTACTTCGGCCGCAGCGCGGACGAGCTCTCCTGGGGCGAGAGCGCCATGCTCGCCGTGCTGCCCAACGCGCCGGGCCTGATCCACCCCGGCCGGGCACGCGAGCGCCTGATGGAGAAGCGCAACGCGCTGCTGGACAAGCTGGAAGCCAAGGGCGTACTCGACCCCACGGAGTGCCTGCTCGCCAAGGACGAACCCCTGCCGGACAAGCCGCTCGCGATGCCCGATGCGGCCTACCACCTGCTGGAGCGCTGCCGCGCCGAGTCGGGCGACGGTCCGTATGCACTGACCCTGGACGCCTCGCTCCAGACGCGCGTGAACGCCATCGCGAAGCGTTATTTCGACCTGTACCACACCAACCTGGTGGACAACATGGGCATCCTGGTGACCGATGTGCACACGGGCGAGATCCGGGCCTACTACGGCAACACGCGCGGCTGCGCCCCCCGCCTGCGCGGCGCCGACGTCGATATGATCCCGGCCGCCCGCTCCAGCGGCTCCACCCTCAAGCCGCTGCTCTACGGCGCGATGCTGGACGCGGGACAGATCCTGCCCACCTCGCTGGTCAAGGACACGCCCTACAACTACAACAACTTCTCCCCGCACAACTACGGACGCACCTTCGACGGGGCCGTGCCGGCCCACGAAGTGATCGAACGCTCCCTCAACGTCCCCTCGGTGCGCATGCTGGAACAGTTCGGCGCAGAGCGCTTCCTGCAGATCCTGCAGCAACTGGGCTTCACGACCATAGACAAAGACGCCGACCACTACGGCCTGTCGCTCATCCTCGGCGGCGCCGAAATCTCTCTGCAGACCCTCTCGCGCGCCTATTATTATCTGGCGGCGGAGCTCGGCGGAGATCCTGTGTACAAGGAACTTGCCTACCGGTCCGACGTCCGCCGGGAGCGCCTGCCCGCGCGGCGCATCCCCATCAGCCGGGCGGCTTCCTGGCTGACCTTCGACGCCCTGTCGAACGCCAACCGCCCGGAAGAGGAATCGTCCTGGATGGACTTCGCCACCGGGCGGAAAATCGCCTGGAAGACCGGCACCTCCTGGGGCAACCGCGACGCATGGAGCGTGGGCGTGACCCGCGACTGGGTGGTCGCGGTCTGGGTGGGCAACAGCGACGGCGAGGGCCGCTCCGGCGTGACCGGCGTGTCCTACGCCTCGCCGGTGATGTTCGACGTCTTTTCGGCCCTGCCGGGCGCCGCCTGGTTCGCGCGTCCGGCCGACGAGATGACGCAGATCGAGGTCTGCCACGAGAGCGGCTTCCCCGCCAGCGACCTCTGCCCGAAACGCGACACCGTCTGGGTGCCGGACATCGAGGAGCAGCCGGACATGTGCCGCTACCACCGCCTGGTCCACCTCGACGCCGCGGGGCGGTACCAGGTCAACAGCTCCTGCTGCCCGCCGGAGGAGATGCGCGCCGAAGTGCGCTTCGTGCTCCCGCCCGCGCAGGAGTGGTACTACATGAAGAAACACCTGGACTACAAGCCCCTGCCGCCGAAGCACCCGCTCTTCGACGCGGCGTCGTCGGGCTACAATCCGATTGATATCATCTATCCCCAACCGGACATCACCCTCGTGCTCACGCGCAGCCTGACCGGGCGCGAGAACGGCGCCGTGTTCCGCGCGGCCCACGCCGACGCCGGTGCCACGATCTACTGGCACATCGACGACGCCTTCGTCGGCGAGACCACCGGTGAGCACGAACTGCGCGTCGACCCCGCGCCGGGGCGGCACGTGCTCACGCTCATCGACGAACAGGGCGCGCGGCGCGTTACGGTGTTCACCGTAAAGTAATTATTGCTATCTTTGCGCGCTTTTTTGAGTCAAGCGCACTATGCAACAGGGTATTTGGACCGTCCTCATGCTGATCTGCTCGAACGTCTTCATGACGCTCGCGTGGTATGGTCACCTCAAACTCCAGGAAATGAAGATCTCGACCGGCTGGCCGCTGATCCTGATCATTCTCTTCTCCTGGGGCATCGCTTTCTTCGAGTACTGTCTCACCGTCCCGGCCAACCGCATCGGCTTCGTGGGCAACGGCGGCCCCTTCAACCTGATGCAGCTCAAGGTCATCCAGGAGGCCATCTCCCTGACCATCTTCACCATCATCGTGCACTTCCTCTTCCAGGGCCAGCCCCTGCAATGGAACCACCTGGCGGCCTTCGGCTGCCTGATCCTGGCGGTGTTCTTCGTATTTCTCAAGTAACCCGGGCGGCTATCGGAACAACTCCCGCAGCACCCGCAGCGAGCGCGCCTCGATGCGCGTTTCCGCATGGTAACCGATATAGCGGAGCAGGAGCTCCGCGATCTCGTTGCGCGCGGCGCCGTTGAGGGGCAGGAGCATGCAGCTGGCGAAATCAGCCTGCAGCAGCGTGCGGAGCTCCTCGAGGTGCGTGTCCGCGAAGGGCATGAGGTCCTCGAGCGAGGGCGAGAAGCCCAGCGCGGAGGCAAATTCCAACAGGAAGCGGAGGTGGTAGTTGGCGTAGTCGCCCGCCAGCGCATCGAGCGTCAGGATGGAGCGCTCGCACCAGTCGAAGAGCCCCTCCTCGCAGGCGCCGTCGCGGACGGTACGGTAGAGCACCTCGCTCATGAAGAGGGTCATCGCATTCTTGGCGGGGCTGGTGCGGATGCCCGTGAGGGGATGGCTGGCCGACAGGGCGTGCGCGCGCCAGAGATCGGATTTCGGGTTCTCCACGACCTCGGCATCCAGCACGCTCAGCGGCTGGAAGAGCGCCATCCCGCCGCCCCGGGGCACGGCGGCGATAAAACTGCGCCGCCCCCAGTCGGGACTGAGGGCGTGCAGGACCAGGGACCGCTCCCCGATCTTTGTGGTATTCAGAATGATGAGCCGGGTGTGGTGGACCATCAGTACTGCTTGATCCGCTCGGCGGAGAGCGCCTGGCGGAGGGCGTCGTCATAGCGGATGCGGATCTGCACGCCGGCCTGCTGGAAGTAGTAGCGGACGGCGATCTCCTCCTCGATGAAGGGGATGATCTCCGAGGACTTCAGGTACAGGAAATCCTCCTTGTCCATGTTGATGAAGGCGTCCAGCGCGTCCAGCTGCTCCTTCATGACCTCGTCCAGGCCGTCGCGTTTCAACTCCTCCTTCGCCCGGTCGAAATAAGTCTTGGCGGAGGAACGGTAGTCGAACTTCTCGCCCTTGGCGAATTCGACGAAGTCCTCGTAATCGTTCTGGTCGAGATGGAACTCCTCCACGGGCGGGATCCACTCGTGGCTGCGGACGAAGCGCAGCGCATACTGTTCGATGATGCCGTAGGTAACGAGCGAATAGGTCAGGCGGCTGTACTCGCGGAACTTGAGCTCGACGTCCGGGGTGATGCCGCCACCGTCGCGCACGATGCGCCCGTGGGCGGTCTTGAATTCGTGCGTCAGCGAGTCGGGAATATGCGCCACGCTGCCGTCCTCGCGGCGCTGGGCGTAGTCGATCGCCTGCACGCAGCGGCCGGACGGGGTGTAGTATTTGGCGGTCGTCACCTTGAGCTCGCCCCCGTAGGGCAGCGAGCGGATGCTCTGCACGAGGCCCTTGCCGAAGGTGCGCTCGCCCATGATGGTGGCGCGGTCCAGATCCTGCAGCGCGCCCGCCACGATTTCCGAAGCAGATGCGGAGCCGGAATCCACCAGCACGATGACGGGCAGCTTGGTATCGATCGGATCCTTGGTGGTCCTGAGCGTATAGCTGGAGCCCTGCTCCCTACCCTGGGCGGACACTACCACGGAGCCCTTCGGGACGAAGGCGGACACGATTTCGACAGCCTCGTTCATCAGGCCGCCGCCGTTGCCGCGCAGGTCCAGCACCAGGGTCTTCATGCCCTGCTTCTTGAGCTCGCTCACGTGGCGGCGGAACTCGTCGCCGACACCGTCGGTGAAGCCCGTCTGGGAGATGTAGCCCACGCCGTTCTCCAGCATGCCGGCATATTCGATGTCGTCGAGCTTGATGCGCTCGCGGGTGACGGTGATGTCCGTCACTTCGCCAGTGCGCAGCTTCTTGACCTTGAAAACCACCTGCGTGCCCGGTTCGCCGCGCATCTTTTCACTGCACTGCTGGGAATTCAGGCCGACGACGGTCACGCCGTCAATGGCCATGATCTCGTCGCCGCACACCAGGCCGTTCTTCGCGGCCGGGGAGTTGGCGTAAGGTTCGTTGATGATGACGTTACCCTGCGGATCCGGCTTGTAGATCACGGCGCCGATGCCGCCGTAGCTCTTGTGGATCATCATCTGGAGGTTCTCATTCTCCTCCTCGGGGATGAAGACCGTGTACGGGTCCAATTCGGCGAGCATCGCGTCGATGCCGCGCCGCTCGATGCGGTCAACGGGCAGGGAATCCACGTAGGAGCGGTTCAGCTCCTGCAGGATCGCCGTCTGGATCTCGGTCCACTTGCCGAGTTTGAAGCGGGTGGACTGGGCGTTCGCGCACAGCGACGCGCCGAGCAGTATCAGAATCAGGAAACGTTTCATAAATGCAATTCAGTTAAGCGGATCCGCCCAGCAGCAGGGCCACGCCGGCCAGCATCATCACCATGACCAGCGCCTTGTCGCGGATATGACCCTCCTTGAGGACCAGCGCTCCGCCGATGAAGGTGACGACCACGGAAGTGCGGCGAATCGTCGAGATGATGGAGAGCATCGCGTCCGGCTCCTTGACCGCGAAGAAATACAGGGCGTCGGCCAGCGTGATCAGCACGGCGATCAGCAGGATGCGCCAGTCCCAGACAAAGGGCTGGAAATGCTTCTTGTCCGCCAGGTACTGGATCAGCAGCACGACGGCGAGGATGAGCGTAATATACAAGTTGGTCCAGCTCTGTACGAACAGGGGCTCCAGGTTCTGGAGGATAACCCTGTCCCAGAGCGCACTGGCCGCGCCGGACAGTACGGAGACGATCATGAAGGCCACTCCCTTGGTGGAAGTGATCTTGTCGGTGTCGTGGCCGGAGGAGCGCGAACTCAGAAACAGGGCCGCCATGACGACGGCTACGCCCAGCCACTGCACAAGGTTGAGCCGCTCTCCGAACAGGAGAATGGAAAAAATGACGACGAACATCGGCCGGGAGGCCTTCATCGTGCTCACCGTCGTCAGCGGCAGGCATTCCATGGCCTTGAGTCCGGAGATCCAGGACACGGAGACCAGCACCGCCTTGAAAATCAGGGAGAAGTGGTCGGAAAGGGGGCCCTTGGTCAGGAAGGGGCAGAGAAACACAGTCGTCAGCGCGGTGGCGCTGAGCAGGATCCAATAAACACTGTTGCGGGAAAGCGCCCGCTTTTTGGCGACGTCATAGACACCAAGGAGCAACGCGGAACCGACCGACAACCATAGCCACATAGCAAAGTAAGATTTTGCCAAAGTTAACCATAAAATTCGTAACTTTGGCAACTTCTTATGGATAAAGAGAGCAATATCAGCATTCGCGGCGCCCGTGCCCACAATCTCCAGAACATCGACGTGGATCTTCCGCGCCGGAAATTTGTGGTTATCACCGGCATCAGCGGCAGCGGCAAGTCCTCGCTCGCCTTCGACACCCTCTACGCAGAGGGCCAGCGCCGCTACATGAACACGCTCTCCCCCTATGCCAAGCATTTCATGGGGATCCTGGAGAAGCCGGAAGTGGAGAGCGTGAACGGCCTGAGCCCGATCATCGCCATCGAGCAGAAGACGACGGGCAGCAATCCCCGCTCCACCGTCGGCACCATCACGGAGATTTCGGACTTCCTGCGCCTGCTGTACGCCCGCGCCTCAACCGCCTATTCGCCCGTCACGGGCAAGGAGATGGTGCGCTACACCGACGCGCAGATCGTGGACCTGATCCTGCAGGAGTTCCACGGACGCAAGTGCGTGCTGCTCGCGCCGCTGGTGCGCGGCCGCAAGGGCCACTACCGCGAACTGTTCGACTCGCTCCGCAAGAAGGGCTACCTGCAGGTCCGCATCGACGGGGAGATCTGCGACCTGAACGAAGTCGAGGCCGTGGACCGCTACAAAGGGCACTTCATCGAGCTCGTCGTGGACAAGCTCAAGCCCGGCGAGGGGGACGAGTCTCGCGTACGCGCTTCGGTCGCCTCCGCCCTGGGGCTGGGCAAAGGCTCGCTGGCGGTGCTCGACCATGAGACGGGTACGCTGCACCATTATTCCAAGCACCTGGTGGACCCGGAGAACGGCATCTCCCTGCAGGAGCCGGCCCCGCACACCTTCTCCTTCAATTCCCCGGAAGGCTACTGCCCGCACTGCAAGGGCCTCGGCACCGTGCCGGACGTCAGCCTGGACACCATCGTCCCGGATCCCCGGAAGTCCATCGCCGACGGCGGCATCGCCCCGCTGGGGCGCATCCGCGACGGGCGCAAGTTCGAACTGGTCCGCGCCATCGCGCGCAAACATGATTTCTCTCTCTACGAGCCCATCGCCGCCCTGCCGGACGAGGCCGTGACGCTGCTGGTTTACGGCTCCGACGAGTTCTACCGCGTCGGGGAGGGCCCGCAGACGGAGATGGTCAACTGGGAAGGCGTCACGGGCGACATCGAGGACAAGATCGTCTGCCCGGTCTGCCACGGCACGCGCCTGGGGCCGCACATCCAGTGCTTCCGCATCGACGGCAAGGACATCGCCGAGGTCAGCGCGATGGAAATCGGCGACCTCTCCGCCTGGCTGCGCTCCCTGCCCGGCAAGCTGGGCAAGCGGGAGAAAGCCATCGCGCGGGATATTCTCAAAGAGCTCACCGACCGCGTCCAGTTCCTGCTGGACGTCGGCCTGGACTACCTCAGCCTGGACCGCCCGACGGCGTCGCTCTCCGGCGGCGAAGGCCAGCGCATCCGCCTGGCCACCCAGATCGGTTCCAAGCTGGTCAACGTCATCTACATCCTCGACGAGCCGAGCATCGGTCTGCACCAGCGGGACAACCGCAAGCTGCTCGCCTCGCTGAAGAAGCTGCGCGACGAGGGGAATACCGTGATCGTCGTGGAGCACGACGAAGAGACGATGCGCGCCGCGGACTGGATCGTGGACGTGGGCCCGGGTGCCGGCGAGCACGGCGGGCGCATCTGCTACAGCGGCCCCGCGCGGCCCGTCACCAATCCCATCACCGTGCCTTCCGGCCGCCGGCATGGCAACGGCCTGAGCCTGACGCTGCGCGGCGCCCGGGGCAACAACCTCAAGGACGTGACCGTGGACTTCCCGCTCGGCCGGCTGATCGGCATCAGCGGCGTGAGCGGTTCAGGCAAGTCCTCGCTCATCAACGAGACGCTCATGCCCATCCTCAAGGGCAAATTCTACCACTTCAAGGAGAAACCCCTCCCGTACGGCTCCATCGAGGGGGTGGAGAATATCGACAAGGTCATCGAGATCGACCAGAGCCCCATCGGGCGCACGCCGCGCTCGAATCCGGCCACCTTCACCGGTGTCTTCAACGACATCCGGGCCCTCTTCGAGGAGACGCCCGACGCCAAGGTGCGCGGCTTCAAGGCCGGCCGCTTCTCGTTCAATGTCCCCGGCGGACGCTGCGAGGAGTGCAAAGGCGCCGGCATCAAGGTGATCGAAATGAACTTCCTGCCGTCGGTCAACGTCTGCTGCGAGGCGTGCGGCGGCCGCCGCTACAAGGAGGACACCCTCGCGGTGAAATACAAAGGGAAGAACATCAACGACGTGCTGGAGATGCCCATCTCCGAGGCGTACGAATTCTTCAAGGCCAATCCCAAGATCGCGCCCAAACTCAAGGCGCTGGTGGACGTGGGCCTGGGCTACGTGCACCTCGGCCAGTCGGCCGTGACCCTGTCCGGCGGCGAGAGCCAGCGCATGAAGCTCGCCGCGGAGCTGGCCCGCAAGGCCACCGGCAACACGCTATACATGCTGGACGAGCCCACCACGGGCCTGCATTTCGAGGACATCAAAGTGCTCCTCGGCGTACTCCAGCGCCTGGTGGACCAGGGCAACACCGTCATCGTCATCGAACACAACCTCGACGTACTCAAGAGCGTCGATTATCTCATAGACATGGGCCCGGACGGCGGCGCCGCCGGCGGGCGGATTGTCGCAACCGGAACTCCCGAGCAGATCGCCGCCGACCCGGCGTCTGTCACAGGACCTTATTTGAAAGAATTGTTATGACCAAGATTGAAGCCGCACGTGCGGAATACAAGGAATGGTGTCAGGCCATTGGCATCGACACCCTGCAAAAAGTGAATGAAACCGTCGAATCCGGCAAAGCCATCGAGCTGATCAACCTCTGCGAAGCCCGCCAGGAGCGCCAGTATGCGCAGGCGGCGGACCAGATCTTCTGGAAGCGCCGCAGCTGCCGCATCGTGATGATGTCGGGGCCGTCCTCCAGCGGCAAGACCAGCTCTTCGCTGCGCATCGCCCAGCAGGCCCGCGTACTGGGTCTCAGACCCCGGGTGATCGAGCTGGACAACTATTTCGTGAACCGCGAGAACACGCCGATCGACGAGAACGGCGAGCGCGACTACGAAGCGCTGGCCGCGATGGACGTCGCCTTCCTCAACGAGCAGCTCACCGACCTGCTGGCCGGCAAGGAGGTGGAACTCCCGAAGTTCGACTTCAAGGAGGGTCACCGCGTTTTCAAGGGCGACCGCATGAAAATGGAAGACGGGGACATCCTGTTTATGGAAGGCATTCACGCCCTCAACCCGGACCTGACCCCGGCCATCCCCCGCGAGAATATCTTCGGCATCTATATCTCCGCCCTGTCGGCCCTGCCCGGCGGCGAAAAGGACCACGGCTCCACCACGGACAAGCGCCTGCTGCGCCGCATCGTCCGGGACAACCGCGTCCGCGGCATCTCGCCGGAGGACAACATCCTCCGCTGGCCGTCCGTGCGCCGGGGCGAGACGCGCAACATCTTCCCCTATGAGGAGAACGCCAACATCGTCTTCAACTCCTCGACGCTTTATGATGTGCCGCTGCTGAAATATTACGCCGAGCCGCTCCTGTGCGGCATCAGCGAATCCTCACCCGCCTACGAGAAAGCGCAGTCCCTGCTGAAGATCCTCGACATGGTCACGGCGCTCAAACCGGCTGAGATCGCCGCCATCCCCCCGACGTCGATTATGCGGGAATTCATTGGTGGCCAAACGCTCTGACGAGCGTCTGGCGTGCGTCAGTTCAGCAAATCGATCGCCCCGAAGACGCCCAGGCTGGCGAGCAGCATGATGGCGGCTGCGAGCAGCAGGCCCAGGAAGATGTAGAGCATGCTCTTCTTGAAATCCATGTCTAGGATACTGGCCGCGAGGGTGCCGGTCCAGGCACCCGTGCCGGGAAGGGGGATCCCAACGAAAAGCAGCAGGGCCACGTAGAGGCCCGCGCCGGCCTTGGCTTCCAGCTTGCGGCCGCCCTTTTCGCCTTTCTCGAGGCACCAGGTAAAGAATTTCCCCGTGTATTTCTTGTCCTTGCCCCACTCCAGGATCCTGCGGGCGAAAAGGAAAATGAACGGCACCGGGACCATGTTGCCTACCAGTGCCACGATCAGCGAAGGGACGAGCGGCAGGTCAAAGCCCACGGCATAGGGAATGGCGCCGCGAAGCTCGATCAGCGGCACCATCGAAATGAGAAAGACGATCAGGTATTTCTTCATTGGATCTTGTCAAGGAAGTCTTTGATAGCGGCAAAGGCGGCAATCTGATTGGCCTCGCCCTCCTCGGGATTGGCGACGACCAGGTCGAACACGTCGCCCGGCAGATTGCAGCGCCCCACCTTGAAGTGGGCCGTACTGCAGCAGGCTTCATATTCCGCCGCAAAATTGTCCGGCGAGCCCGCCAGCGAAATGAACAAATCCTCCTTCCGGGATTCGCGGGTGCCGCGGGCACGGTTCTTCAAGCGTCCGAACAGGTTGATGTCCCGCTTCCGCGGACACAGAATCGTCACTGGAATGCTATGATAATCAAAATATTGCTGAACTGCCCGGCGGACCGACTGAGGATCCTCCCCTTCGGCCAGCCCGTCCACGTACACCGTAACGCTCCTGATGACGGACAGGGGCATCAGCGTGGTCGGGACCTGGCTTCGGTCCCGCTGAAGCACGACTTTTCGGTACAATGTCAGGATAGGATTCTTCATACGTTCCGGGATGCCATCAATTCACGGATTTCCTGCTTGGCCACACGCCAGCGGGGGATATCGATTTTGGTGCCGATCACCTCCACCACCTTGGCGGCGATGCAGGAACCGATCTCGCCGCAAAGCTTGAGCGGCAGGCCCTGGGCATCGGCATACAGGAAGCCGGCGGCGTAGGAGTCGCCCGCGCCCGTAGCGTCCAGGGGGTTGGCCGGCCAGGGGTCGGCAAAGACGACCTCGTCGTCCCGCTTGAGCCAGCTGCCGTTCTTGCCCACCTTCACGATGGCCGTCCGGCTGATCCTGGACAGTTCATCCAGCGCAGCGCGCGGGTCGGCCTGGCCGGTGAAAGCACGCGCCTCGGTCTCGTTGGCGAAAGTGATATCGACATATTTCTCCACGATGTCGTGCAGGAACGCGAGGTTCGACTCCACGACATTGTAGGACGCCAGGTCCAAAGAAATGATACAGCCGGCCGCCCGGGCCAGTTCGACCGCCCGGCGGACCAGGTCCTGGTTCTGCACCAGATAGCCTTCGATATGGAAATAGTCGTAGCCCTCGAACCAGGCCGGCACCAGGTCTTCCGGCACCAGGTCAAGTGCGGCACCCAGGTACACGGCGAAAGTGCGCTCGGCGTTGCCGCCGCTGACGAACACCATCGAGCGGCCGCTCGCGTGCTGCTCGCTCGTGAGCAGGTGCGTGTCCACGCCGTACTGTTCCTGGTCGCTCTTGAAGAGCAGGCCCAGCTCGTCGTTGCCGATCTTGCCGATAAAGCCGGAAGGCATCCCGAGAATGGCCGTGCAGGCGATCGTGTTGGCGGCCGAGCCGCCGGCCACATATTTCACGCCCAGGGGCTTGAGAGCCTGCCAGATGCCGTCTCCGGTCGTCACGTCCACGTGCTGCATGCTCCCCTTCGGGAGATGGAACTCCGCGAGCAGGGAATCATCCGGCAGGACGGCCAGGATGTCCGTCAGGGCATTGCCTATTCCGAGTATCGATTTCATATTTTACAAAAATAACAAAATATAATCGTAAATTTGCAGCCAATGGACAAGAAAACCACAAATATCATCAAATACACCCTGTCCGCCATCCTGGCTGTCATCCTGGTCTGGTTCGCCTTCCGGACAGTGGATTGGAAAACTTTCTGGGAAGATCTGCAGCAGACCCGATGGCTCTGGATCGTCATCTATTTCGTCGCCGCCGTCACGGCGCTGGTTTTCCGTGAGCGGCGCTGGACCGCCCTGATGCGGCCGCTCGATCCGGAACTCCGCCGGATGCACGTCTGGGACGCCATCAACGTAGGCAACCTGGTCAACGTGGTGCTTCCCGGCGCAGGTGAATTCGTCCGCTGCGGCTACGTCAGCACCAAGAAAATGAGCTACGAAAAGGCTCTCGGGACCATCGTCTGCGAGCGCCTCTCCGACATCGTCGCCATCGTCATCCTGCTCACCTCGGCGCTGGCCTCCAAGTGGAGCACCTTCGGGCCTTTCTTCACCGAGCACATCTGGGGTCCCATGACCGGCCGTGCCGGCGGCGCCGCGGCCTGGATCGTGCCGGGGGCCGTGGTCCTGCTGGCCGCCCTCTTCTGGGTCATCTTCCGCTTCCGCACCCGCGTGCGCCTGTTCGGCAAGATCGCCGACTCCCTGCAGGGGCTCGGCGCCGGCTTCGCCAGCATCGCGAAAATGGAGCGCAAGTGGCCCTTCCTGCTCAGCACCGTCGGCATCTGGGCCAGCTACGTCACGATGATGTACTGCACCATCCGCGCCATCCCGATGCTGGACGCGCTGACGCTCACCGATGCGCTGTTCCTGTCGGCCGTGGGCAACCTCGCCTCCGTGATCCCCGTCCCGGGCGGCATCGGCGCCTACCACTACCTCGTGGCCCTGTCGACGCAGAGCCTCTACGGCACCACCTGGGAGACCGGCATCCTGCTGGCCACGCTTGGCCACGAAGCCCACGCCATCCTGATCATCCTGCTCGGTGTCATTTCTTACGCGCATTTGACCTTGCGCAAGAAGAAATAATCACTATCTTTGTAACCAACAAGCTAGTGTATTACCCGGTATGCAACTGATCCTCCCTGAAAGGTACGTGGATCTGCTCGAAGGAGCAGAGAAAACGGAGAAGGCCATCAAGGCCGTCAAGGATATGTTCCAGAACAACCTGTCAGCCCAGCTGGCCCTGCTGCGTGTGACCGCCCCGATGGTCGTGCTCTCCGGGACCGGCCTCAATGACGAACTCAACGGCGTGGAACGCCCCGTCCGTTTCCCGATCAAGGACATGGCCGAGCAGCAGGCCGAGGTCGTACACTCCCTCGCCAAGTGGAAACGCGCCAAGCTGGCGCAGATGGGCATCGCTCCCGGGCGCGGCATCTACACGGACATGAACGCCCTGCGTCCCGACGAGGAGCTGGACAACATCCACTCCATCTACGTGGACCAGTGGGACTGGGAGAAGGTCATCCGTCGGGAGGACCGCCACCTGGGCTTCCTCAAGCAGACCGTCCGCCGCATCTACGAGGCGATCAAAGTCACCGAGAATAAACTCTTCGTCGAATTCCCGCAGATCACCCCCGAGCTGCCTGAAGATATCCATTTCGTACACGCCGAGGAGCTGGTACAGCTCTACCCGGGCCTCACTCCGAAGGAGCGGGAAAACGAGATCGTCCGTCGCTGGGGCGCCGTGTTCATCATCGGCATCGGCGGCGCCCTCTCCGACGGGCAGCCGCACGACGGCCGTGCCGCGGACTATGACGACTGGAGCAGCCCCAACGAGGAGGGCTTCAAGGGCCTGAACGGCGACATCCTGGTCTGGAACAACATCCTCCAGCGCCCCTTCGAGCTGTCCAGCATGGGCATCCGCGTGGACGAAGCGGCCCTGCGCCGCCAGCTGGAGATCAAAGGCGAGACCTGGAAGGCGGACCTGCCCTTCCACAAGAGCCTGCTCGCCGGCGAGCTGCCCTGCACCATCGGCGGCGGCATCGGCCAGTCCCGCCTCTGCATGTACTTGCTCCGCAAGGCGCACATCGGCGAGATCCAGAGCAGCATCTGGCCCGAGGAGATGATCGCCCGATGCCGCGAGGCCGGCATCAAGCTGGTCTAGATTCCGGGCCCAGCCCGGAATGACTATATTTTCCCGAAAAATCCGTATATTTGCATCTCTGGTTCCGTAGCTCAGTTGGATAGAGCAACAGCCTTCTAAGCTGTGGGTCCGGGGTTCGAATCCCCGCGGAATCACGAAAATGGCTCGCCAGACTGGCGAGCCATTTTCCGTTAATTGTGACGCTTCTTGTGGTCGAACCAGAGGCCGTAGACTTCGCTGACGTTGCCGGCCGTGATGAACGCCGGAATCTCATTGTTGCGGAGGAATCCCATCAGGTCGGCGAACTCGTCCTTGGTCAGCAGGGCCTGGACCTCCACGCGCTTGTCGCCCTTGAAGCCGCCCGTGCACTCGTACAAGGTGCAGCCGCGCACGATCTTGTTAACGATATAGTCACGGATGAGTTCATGCTCGTCGGAGATGATACACACCCGCTTGCGGCGGCTCAGCGACGCCATGAAGTAGTCCACGATCAAGCCGTTGATCCAGGTGCCGATGAGACCGATGATCACGAGCCGGAACGGGTTCACGAAGAAGGCCGTGCAGCAGATGACCACACCGGCGATGGTCACCGACAGGCCGATGTCGAAATGGAGGTATTTGTTGACGATCTTCGCCAGGATGTCCAGGCCGCCCGTGGAGGCGTTGATCCGGAACATGATGGCCTGCGACATGCTCAGGATGAGCACGAAGCAGACGAGGTCGAACCAGAGGTCGCCCATCACCGAGGTCTCCCCCGGAGCGAGCAGGTTCGTGTAGGGACAGATCTTCTCCCAGAGGTCCATCATCGGACCGAGGATCAGGGCCGTGTAGCAGGTCTTCACGCCGAATTCCTTGCCGATCAGGAAATACGCCAGCACCAGCAGGATGGCATTGATGATGAGCACGACCGTGGACACCTTGATGACGATGCCGGCCTGCTCGAACAGGGCGCTGATCACGATCGAAAGACCGGAGATACTGCCCACGACGATCTTGCTGGGGACGAGGAAATAATACACGGAGGCCGCGGCGATGAACATGCCGACGGTCATGATCAGGAGCTCCTTCCATAACTTCCAGGTTCCGAGAGGTGCAGTCAGGTCTTGAAGTTTCATTATGTGGTTATCAAAAAACAGCCGGGGCCGTACTGGCCCCGGCATCGTATTAGTTCTGCTTCAGGTAAGCGTCGATGGCCTTGGCGGCCGTGCGACCCGCGCCCATGGCGAGGATCACCGTGGCGGCTCCCGTGACGGCGTCGCCGCCGGCGAACACGCCCGGACGGGTGGTCGCACCCTCTTCCGTGGCCACGAGGCAGCCGCGGCGGTTGACCTCCAGACCCTTCGTGGTCTTGGAAATCAGCGGGTTCGGCGAAGTGCCGAGGGCCATGATGACCGTCTCCGTCGGGATCTCGAACTCGGAGCCCTCGACGGGCACCGGGCTGCGGCGGCCGCTCTCGTCGGGCTCGCCGAGCTCCATCTTGACGCACTTCAGGGCCTTGACCCAGCCGCGCTCGTCGCCGATCACCTCAACGGGGTTCGTCAGCATGTCGAAGATGATACCCTCCTCGATGGCGTGGTGCACCTCCTCCTTACGGGCAGGCAGTTCGGCCTCCGTACGGCGGTACACGATGTGCACCTCCGCGCCGAGGCGCAGGGCCGTGCGGGCCGCGTCCATGGCGACGTTGCCGCCACCCACGACACACACCTTCTTGCCGGCATGGATCGGGGTGAGATAATCCTCGCGCCAGGCCTTCATGAGGTTGTTGCGGGTCAGGAACTCGTTGGCGGAAAAGACGCCATTGAAGTTCTCGCCCGGGATGTTCATAAACTTGGGAAGACCGGCGCCGGAGCCGATAAAGACGGCCTTGAAGCCCTCCTGGTCCATCAGGGAATCGATGGTCACGGTCCGTCCGACGATGACGTCGGTCTCGATCTTGACGCTGAGCTTGCGCACTTCCTCGATCTCGTGCTTGAGCACCTTGTCCTTCGGGAGACGGAACTCGGGGATACCGTATTCAAGCACGCCGCCGGCTTTGTGCAGCGCCTCGAAGATGGTAACGTCGTAGCCCCATTTCGCAAGGTCGCTCGCGCAAGCGAGACCGGCAGGACCCGAACCAACCACCGCGACCTTGATGCCGTTGGCCGGGGCGACCTCGGCGGCAGCCTTGCCGAGCGTCGCATCAGCGACGAAGCGCTCGAGCTTGCCGATCGCGACCGGCTCGCCCTTGACGCCGAGCACGCAGCTGCCCTCGCACTGGGTCTCCTGCGGGCACACGCGGCCGCAGACGGCAGGCAGGGAAGAATCTTCCGCAATCACCGCGGCGGCGCCGGCGATGTTGCCCTGGGCGAGCTCCGCGATGAAACGCGGGATCTGCAGGCCCACCGGGCACGCCGTCATGCAGCGCGGGTTCTTGCAGTTCAGGCAACGGGACGCTTCCAAGAGCGCCTCCTCTTTATTGTAGCCGTAGCATACTTCTTCGAAATTGGTGGCGCGGACCTTCGGATCCTGCTCGCGCACCGGTACACGGGGAATTCTGTTAGCCATATTACTTGCCCCTCCCTATTTTACAGACATGTTTTTCATTGGCCTCGGCCTCTTCGGCCTTGTACTGGCCCTGACGGCGCATGGCCTCGTCGAAGTCGACCTGGTAGCCGTCGAACTCCGGACCCTCGACGCACGCGAAGCGCGTCTTGCCGCCCACGCTCACGCGGCAGGCGCCGCACATGCCGGTGCCGTCCACCATCAGCGTGTTGAGGCTCACGGTGGCGGGGATGCCCAGCTTCTTGCAGGTAAGGGTCGTAAACTTCATCATGATCATCGGGCCGATGATCACGGCCTGGGTGTATTTGTGTCCTTCCGAGACGACGTGCTCAAGCATGTTCGTGCCCATGCCGTGGAAACCCTCGGAACCGTCGTCCGTGCAGATGAAGAGATTGTCGCAAACCGAGCGCATCTCCTCCACGTAGATCAGCAGGTCCTTGGTCTTGGCGCCGATGATGACGTCCACGGGGACGCCGTGCTCCTTGAGCCACTTGGCCTGCGGATACACCGGAGCGGTACCCACGCCGCCGGCGATCAGGATGTAGCGCTGCCTGGCCAGCTCTTCGGGAGCCATGGAGACGAACTCGGAGGGCAGACCCAAGGGGCCGACCACGTCGGCAAACGCCTCACCGGGCTCATAGGCAATGATATCGGTGCTGGATGCGCCGATCTTCTGCGTGACAATGGTCACAGTCCCCCGTTTCGCATCGAAATCACTGATGGTCAACGGGATCCGTTCGCCCTTCTCGTCCGCGCGGACGATCAGGAACTGGCCCGGTTGGGCGGCTGCTGCGAGCCGCGGGGCCTCCACCTTCATCCGGCAGATCGCCGGAGTCAGCATCTCTTTGGAAAGGATTTGATACATAGCTTTCAAATATACACAAAAAATCCCCGAATTGTTCTTTATTCGGGGACTTTTTGATGCCGGCTTGCCGTGCGTCGGCGTTGTGGAGGGCGAAGCGGAAATTGGTTTTTCGGGCTACTGCACGAAAAATAATTTTCGTTCGCCCGCGTGGGAGGCAAGCCGTCGTTTTAGAAGCGATAACGGAGGCCGAGGGCGAAGCCGTCCCAGCCGAAGCCGCCGTGCATGAAGTAGAAAGCCGGACGCCAGTCGAGCGAGATGTTCATCGGGATGGACGGAATCTCGAACTCGACGCCAAGCTGGCCGACAAGGCCGAGGTTGAAACCTGCATCCTGCTTATCCGTCCAGGCACCCATCTGCACGCCGGGACCGACGTAGAAGTTGCAGATACCGGAATTGGCGAAGATAAAATCATAGACGCCCGTCACATAGAATCCATGGCCTGCGAGGAAACCGAGGTCAGCCTCGATGAAACCGGGGCCGGTGGTATGCTGGTAGGAGATTTCTCCGCCGTAACCGGCACGGACACCCAAGGCGCGCGGCTGCGCGGAAGCGACGGCTGCGAATGCAAGCACGCCGATAAGAACTGTCAGTAACTTTTTCATAATGATTAAATTTGATGGGTTGATTGTTAAACGATTCCTGAGAAGCCGAGGAAGGCCATCGCCATGATACCCACGGTGATGAGCGCAATCGGCAAGCCCTTGAAAGCCTTGGGCACGTCGTTGCCCGCCAGATGCTCGCGCAGGCCGGCGAACAGGCACATTGCAAGGCCGTAGCCGAGCGAGGTGGCCACGGCATACACCACGGCCTCGCCGAGGTTCAGCATGTGAGGAGCAGCACCGCCCAGGGCAAATTCCTTGGTCACCACGGTGATAGCCACGCCGAGCACGGCGCAGTTCGTGGTGATCAGGGGCAGGAAGATACCCAGCGCCTGGTAGAGCGAAGGACTGATCTTCTTCAGCACGATCTCCACCATCTGCACGAGGGCGGCGATCACGAGGATGAAGGAGATGGTCTGCAGGAACTCCAGGCCGAAGGGCACCAGCAGGTACTGGTTCAGCAGGTAGGTCACCACGGTGGCGAGCGTGATCACGAAGCAGACCGCTCCGGACATGCCCGTGGCCGTGGAAAGTTTGTTGGACACGCCCAGGAAGGGGCAGATGCCCAGGAACTGCGCCAGCAGGATATTATTGACGAAAATCGCCGAGACGAAAATGAGGAAGTATTCCATGGCGCACTACTTTTTAGCAAGATACTTGTTGAACAGGACCATCAGGAAGCCAAGCACCAGGAAGGCGCCGGGCGCCATGACGAAGGCGAGGATGCCGTCGCCGGAGATGAACTTCCAGCCGAATACGGCACCGCTGCCGAGGATCTCCCGGACGATGCCGATGACGGTCAGCGAGGCGGTGAAGCCCAGGCCGACGCCGAGGCCGTCCAGGGCGGACTCACCCACGCCGTGCTTGTTGGCGAAGCCTTCCGCACGGCCCAGGACGATACAGTTCACGACGATCAGCGGGATGAACAGGCCGAGCGTCTCGTAGACCGCCGGCGTGAAGGCCTGCATCAGCAGCTGGAGCACGGTCACGAAGGTCGCGATCACGGTGATGTAGACCGGGATACGTACCTTGTCGGGCACCATCGGCGCGAGGAGCGAAATCACGATGTTGCTGAGGATCAGCACGAACATGGTCGCAAGACCCATCTCCAGGCCGTTCATCGCGGAGGTGGTGGTGGCCAGCGTCGGGCACATGCCGAGCACCAGCACGAAAGTCGGGTTGTTCTTGACAAACCCGTCGGTGACGAAATGCCATTTACTCATTGCTCAGCCCTCCTTCTTTGAGTTGGTTGAACACAGCCACGGCGTTGGACACCGCCAGCGCATAGGCACGGGAAGTGATCGTGGAGGCCGTGATGGCGTCCACGTCGCCGCCGTCCTTCTTCACCGCGAGGCTCTTCACTGCCGGGTCGAAGCCCTGGAACTGCGCGATGAAGTGCTCGTCGGTGGTGCACTTGGCACCCAGGCCCGGCGTCTCGCTGTGCGAGAGAACCGTGGTGTTGTGGATCGTGCCGTCCTCGGCGATTCCCACCATCAGGGAGAGGATGCCGCCGAAGCCGGAGGTCGCGGAAATGATCGCGACGCCCGTACCCGGGACGTTGTAGTACGTATAGTTCGCTCCGTTGAGCTCGATGCTGCCCAGTTCGGGCTCCGCCGTGAAGGCGGGCAGCACGCGGGCGATGGAAGCGGTGGTCTTGGCCTTCGCCGCTTCGTCGATCGGCTCCTTGGTCAGGGCGTAGGCGCCGCCGACCACGGCCGAGCAGATGAGGCACACGGCCGACAGGCAGAGTGCCATGTTCTTCAATGTGGATTTTGCAGCCATCTTACGCCCTCCCGTATTTCTTTTGGTGGAACCACATGTTCAGCAGCGGCACGCAGCAGTTCATCAGCAGGATGGCGAACGACATGCCCTCCGGATAGGATCCGAAGTAACGGATCATCATCGCGATCGCGCCGATGCCGACGCCGTAGATGACACCGCCCAGGGTGCTCATCGGAGAGGTCACGTAGTCCGTGGCCATGAACAGGGCGCCCAGCATGGCGCCGCCGGTCAGCAGGTTGAACTGCACGCCGGTGTACACCTCCGGATTGACGCCGTGGAAAATCGCGGAGATGATCGCCATCGTGCCGAGCACGGCGATCGGAATCCAGGGCTTGACCACGCGGCGGACCAGCAGGTACACGAAGCCGAGCAGCAGCGCGCCGGCAGAGATCTCACCCGCGGAAGCGCCCGCATCCCAGAGGAAAGAGGCCAGGTCGTAGCCGTTCGTCTCCATGAACTGGGGAATGGTGGAGCCGGACTTGAGCGCTTCCTTGAGGGCGCTCAGCGGCGTGGCGCCGGAAATGGCGTCCGGCAGGGAGACAAAGCCCGGGGTCGGATTCCAGTTGGTCATCTGGGCCGGGAAGGACACCAGCAGGAAGACGCGGCCGGTGATGGCCGGGTTGAAAACGTTCTGGCCGATGCCGCCGAAAGGCAGCTTGGCCACGCAGATGGCCACGAACGCGCCGATGAACACGATCCACAGGGGAATCGCGGACGGCAGGTTCATGGCAAGAAGCAGACCCGTGACGACGGCGGACAGGTCGCCGACCGTCGAGGGACGCTTCATCATCCACCGGGTCACCGCCCACTCCAGCAGCACGCAGGAGAGCACGCTCACGGCCAGGACGAGCAGCTCGGCCCAACCGTACGCGAGGACGGATACCACAATCGCAGGGCACAGCGCGATGATCACGTCCCGCATGATGGAGGTCGTGGAGACGTTCGCGTGGATGTGCGGATTCGGAGAAACGATATATTTCTTGTCCATACGCAATTACTATTTGGCTTCGGCAGCGGCCTTGGCTGCTTCGGCGGCGGCCTTCGCAGCGGCAGCGCGGGCGCGGATGACACCCATCACCTGGCCCTTCGCCTGACGGATATAGTCCAGCAGGGAGATGTGGGCCGGGCAGCTGTACAGACAGCAGCCGCATTCAATACAATCCTGGGCGGCGTTCTGCTCCAGCGCGTCGAGGTCGCCGGCCTTGTAGAGCCGGTTGAGCAGGAACGGTTCCAGGCCCATCGGGCAGGCGTCCGCGCACTTGCCGCAGCGGATGCATTTCGTCTCCGGCTGGCGCCGGGTGGCCGCTTCGCTGAGGAACAGCACGGAGGACGAACCCTTGACGGTGGTGGCGTCCAGGTTGCTGATCGCCTTGCCCATCATCGGGCCGCCGCTGATCAGCTTGGCCGCGCTGTCAGGGATGCCGCCCGCCTGCTCCACGATATAGGAGAGCGGGATGCCGATACGGAAAAGATAGTTGTGCTGCCGCGAGACGGGGAGCTGGTCGCCGGTAATCGTCAGCACATTGGTAATCAAAGGCTTATTCTTCTGGACCGCCTCATAGACGGCCAGCGAGGTGGCAACGTTCTGCACCACGGCACCCACGTCGATCGGCAGGCCGCCGGACTTCACCTGGCGGCGCATCACCGCGTCGATGAGCTGCTTCTCGCCGCCCTGCGGATAGCGCTTCCTGAGTACCTGCACCTGCATATTGGGATAGCCGAGCTCAGCCACGGCGGCACGCATCGAGGCGATGGCCTCGGGCTTGTTCTCTTCGATACCGATCACACACGGACAGCCGCCCAGCACCTTCTGCATGAGGGCGGCGCCGACCACGATCTCCTTCGGGCGCTCGACCATGATGCGGAAGTCGCTCGTCAGGAACGGCTCGCACTCGGCGCCGTTGAGGATCAGGCACTCCGCCACCTTGCCGGGAGGCGGGCACAGCTTGACGTGGGTCGGGAAGGTCGCACCGCCCAGGCCCACGACGCCGGCCGCCTTGATCTTGTCAAGGATGGCCGCCTTGTCGTCGGGGATGGCGGTCACGAGCTCCGGGCTGCGGTCGATCGCAGGGTCCCACTCGTCACCTTCGACGGCAATCTCCACATGCATGACGGAGTTGCCGGCGAGGTCCTTGCGCGGGGCCACGGCCTTGACCGTACCCGAGACCGGAGAATGGACGAAGGCGGAGATGAAGCCGCCCGGCTCCGCAATCACCTGGCCGACGACCACCTTGTCGCCGGGAGCGACCAGCGGCTTGGCCGGGGCGCCCAGGTGCTGGGCCATCGAGACGTACACCGTCTGCGGGAGCGGGAGCTCCTCGATGGCGCATTCGCGGGAGAATTTGCTGTCGTGGGGGTGGACACCACCCATCGAGAATGTCAGTTTACCCATTGGCGACCTCCTTCTTTTCTTCCGCGGCCTTGGCGGCCTCGGCGGCTTTCGCCTTGCGGTCGGCGATGCGCTTCTTGACGGCCTCCTTGTCCAGCTCCTTCGGGAAATTCACCCCGTGGATGGCGCCGGTCGGGCAGACCGCTTCGCACTCGCGGCAAAGCTTGCACTTGTTGAAATCAATGTAGGCCACGTTGTCCGTCACCGTGATGGCATCGTGCGTACAGGTCTTGGCGCACAGGCCACAGCCGATGCAGGCGTTGGCGCAGGCCTTCTTGGCCGCGGGGCCTTTGTCCTTGTTCATACAGGACACGAATTCGCGCATGCCGCGCGGACCCTTGAGGCGAAGTTCGATGATGTGCTTGGGACAGGCTTTGGTGCAGGCGCCGCAGGCGGTGCACTTGTCTTCGTCCACGACGGGAAGACCCGTGGCGGGATCCATCGACAGGGCGCCGAACTGGCAGGCGGCCACGCAGTCGCCGCAGCCCAGGCAGCCGAAGGCGCAGCCGGTGTCGCCGCTGTAGAGCGCGGCCTTGACCCGGCAGGACTTCGCGCCGTCGTACTCGTTCGTGCGCGGACGCGCCTCGCAAGTGCCGTTACAGCGGACCACGGCCACCTGCGGGGCCTTGGCGGCCACCGTGAAGCCGAGGATGGAAGCCACCTTCTGCATCACCTCGTCACCGCCCACAGGGCAGTACTGGTTGTCCAGGTTAGGTGCTTTGACCGCCGCATCGGCGAAAGCGCGGCATCCGGCGAAGCCGCAGCCGCCACAGTTGGCGCCGGGCATCACCTTCTCCACTTCGTCAATCCGGGGATCCTCCTCGACCTTGAACTTGCGCGCCACCCAGAACAGGATGAGCGCAAGCAGAAGACCCAGGACGGTCAGGATGGCGACGGTCCAGATAAAAGTTTGTGTCATTATGCTTGAATGTTGAATATATATTCATTCCGGAGCCGGCCGCGGAGCAGCCAGATCACCAGGTAATAGAGGGCGATGGCGCCGATGGCGAGCAAGCCGGCGAGCAGTTCGGAACCGCCGGCGGCGAGCGCGCCCAGCAAGGCGGCGACCATGATCAGCAGGGGGATCACGTAGGCAAGCCAGACGGCCTTGTGGCCCATCGAGGCCCGCAGAACCACGTTCACTTCCTGGCCCACGCTGTAGTTGTCCCAACCCCGGGTCGGGAGTTCAACCAGCTTGGCCTGGCTGTCGCCCAGGCTGCAAAGCCCCTTGGCGTGGCAGGCGGCGCAGGCCGACTCGGACACGATTTCCACGGTCGTGACTTCCGGCGTGATCGCGACGATACGGCCGCGATGGGATATTTCGCTACTGGAACTCATTGTTTACCATCGTATTCATGGCGGAGTCGATGGTCATCGAGCCCGCCCGCATATCCAGCGAATCGTCGAGTTCGACGAAGCGGATCTGCTCGCTCTTGAAGAGCATATCGATATCGCAGGTCTCGCCGTTGCGGTGCTTGGCGATGATGATCTGCGTTTTCTCTTTGTCTTCGGGATTCTCGCTGAGGCCCACGAAATCCGGGCGATGGATAAAGATCACCATATCGGCATCCTGCTCGATGGAGCCGGACTCGCGCAGGTCGGACAGCTGCGGCTTGCCGCCGCTTCCCTGCCGCTGCACGGCCTGGCGGGAGAGCTGGGACAGGGCGATGATCGGCACGTCCAGCTCCTTGGCCGTGGCCTTGAGCGTACGGGAGACGGCTGCCACCTCCTGCTCGCGCAGGCCCTTCAGCTCCGCGGGACCCTGCATCAGCTGCAGGTAGTCCACGATGATGAGTCGTACGCCTTTGTTCTTGACCAGGTTCTTGGCCTTGGTGCGGAACTCCATCAGCGGGAGACCCGGCGTGTCGTCGATATAGAGCGGCGCCTTGGACAGCGCCTTAAGCTTGTATTCCAACTGCTCCCACTCGTAGTCCTCCAGCTTGGCGCCGCCCTTGATCTTGTCGGCCGACAGGCCGGACTCGGACGTGATCAGACGCTTGACCAGCTGGATGGCGGACATTTCCAGCGAGAAGAAGGCGACGGCCATGTGGTGGTCCACCGCAGCGTTGCGCGCCAGATTGAGCGAGAACGCCGTCTTACCCACGGAAGGGCGGGCCGCCAGGATGATCAGATCGGACTTCTGCCAGCCCATCGTGATGCGGTCGATGCTGTAGAAGCCGCTGGGCACGCCGTTCAGGCCGGTATTGCCCTGCATCTCCTGGATGTCCGACATCGCGATGTTGATCAGGCTGCCGATGTCCTGCACTTCACGGCGGACATTGCTCTGGATGGCGTCGTAGACCTTGCTCTGCGCCTTGTCGATCAGGTCGTCCACCTTGATCGAGTCGTCGAACGAATCCCGCAGGATGTCGTACGAGGCGGAGATCAGGTCGCGCTGGATCGTCTTCTGCTTGAGGATCTTGACATAGTACTCGATGTGCGCGGCGGAACCCACCTTCTCGGAGAGGTTCGCCAGCACGACGGTGCCGCCCACGGCCTCCAGGTTGCCCTGGGCCTTGAGCTCGCTGCTCACCGTGATGATATCGACCGAGGTGTGGTCCGTCACGAGACGGGACATCGCCTCGAAGATCATCCGGTGCTTGGGGTCATAGAAGCAGGAGGGGGTGAGTTCCTCCATCGCGAGGTCCACACAGGACGGCTCCAGCAGCATCGCGCCCAGGACGGCCTCCTCTACATCGGGGGCCTGGGGCGGCTTGTTGCCGATCTCCATGCCGAGCGTCTCGAGGTTGACCGTCTGGTCTTTCTTACGGGGAGTGCCGGGCCGTTGTGCAGCCATTCGCTAGATCTCAGGATTCACGATGATGCGTCCGCAGTGCTCGCAGATGACGAGCTTCTTGCCGGAAGCGATGTCGAGGATGCGCTGCGGGGTGATGGTGTGGAAGCAACCGCCACAGGCGTCACCGTACGTGCCATCGTTATTCTTCGGGAACAGCGTCACCACGGCGAGGTGGTTGTGCGCGTTGCCGCGGATACGCTCGTAGGCGCTCAGGGTGCGCTCGTCGATCTTGGCGGCGCAGGCGCTGCGCTTGGCCTGGAGCACCTTCTCCTCCTTGGCGGTGGACTCCACGATCGTGGCCAGCTCTTCCTGCTTGGCCTTGAGGTCCTCCTCGCGGATGAGGATGCGGTCGGCGATGCGCTCGCGGTCGAGCTTGCGCTCTTCGATGGCGGCGCGGGCATCGGTAATGTTCTTCTCCGCAATGGCGCGGAGCAGGCCCTGGTTCTCCAGTTCCTTGTTGATGGAATCGAACTCGCGGCTGTTGGAGATGTTCTCCAGCTGGCTGCGGTATTTCTCAATCTCGGCGTCCAGTTCGACGATCTGCTTGTTGGCGTTGTCGATGGTGGCGTTGTAGCCTTCGATCATCTGTCCGATCTTTTCGGACTTGGCGCGCAGGCCGGCCAGCTCCTCTTCGAGGATCGCGACCTCTGCGGGCAGCTCACCGCGCAGGTGGACCAGCTCGTCGATGGCGACGTCGGCCTCCTGCAGTTCGTAAAGGACTTTGAGTTTCTCCTGCGTGCTCTGCTCAGTCTCCGCAAAGTTTTTCCGCAGCGAGACAAAAGTCTCCCGCTCGTCAATCGGAGTCGGCACTTTCGTTGTTTTCTTGGTGGTAGCCATATATGCTTTCTAGATGTTTATTACTTCGTAATATTACAAACTGCAAAGTTAGGAAATATTTTTCTTAATCTCCACAAGTTGGGCGCGGATTTCCTTCAGGGATTCAAGGGCTTTGACGCTCCTGTCCACGGGGGCCCGGTCGCCTGCCAGCTGGAGTGCGGTGCCTTCCAGGGTCAGGCCTTTGTCCTTGACCAGATGGTGGATCTGCTTGAACGTCTCCACGTCGGCGACAGTGAACTGACGGTTGCCCTTGGCGTTGCGCTTGGGCTTGATGAATTTCGGGAAAGAGTTGGACCAGAACCGGACCAGGGATACGGATTCGCCCAGGATCCCGGCCACTTCACCGATCGAGTAATACAGTTTCTCCATATAATTAATCCATTGATTGCGAAGTACTTATAGACATGTAGAGCATGTTCACATATTCCGTCGGACTGACGGAGGCGAAGAAGAAGCCCACCGGGTCCTTCGCGAGCCCGTCCCGGCGCACCTCATAGTGCAGATGCGGGGCGAAGGCCTGGCCGGACATGCCCACCGTGCCGATCTTGTCGCCGGCGCGCACCGGCTGCCCGACATAGACATTGATACTCTCCAGATGCGCATAGACGGTCTCGTAGCCGCCCGCATGGGCGATGCGCACCGTCCGGCCCTGTCCCTTCCGGGACACCACGGCCGAGGTCACCGTCCCGTCCGCCGCGGCGAGCACGGGCGTGCCGCGCGTGACGATGAGGTCGAGCCCCTCGTGGTACACGTAAGCCTTGTAGAAAGGATTCATCTTGCGGCCCGCGGACGCTCCCACCTGCGGGTAGGTGATGTCCGCGATCGGGAGGCTCATCGGAGGGAGCACCAGCGCGGTATCGGAGAGCGCACGGAAAATGCGCTCGAAGGTGGCGTCGACGATCCTGCTCTGCTTCATCAGCGCTGCCGCCTTGCTGCCGGTGTAGGTGGTCAGCCGGGATTCGGGGATGGTGTCGGCGGCGCTGGTCGTGTTGGAGCGGTCCAGCGGATCCAGCATCGGCGCACCGGGAGAATGGAACACCAGCGAATAAATGTCATTGTCCTTGTGCTGGAGGTTCGCGATGGCGTCGCCCAGCAGTTCCTCCCGCTTCTCGAGGTCGGAGTAGAGCCGTTCGTACATCCGGATTTCGCGGCGCAGGCGCCGCTCGGTATCCGTCCGGGACACCAGCGAGATGGCCAGATAGACCAGCACCGCCAGGGTGAGGGTCAGGAACATGTAGACCACAAGCGTGGTCAGGGTCCGCCCGATCTGGCGCGGCACCTGCCCGAAGTGGAAATTCTCGGTATCGAATATGAACAGCCTGCGTTTAGCCATTGCCCTGTTTGCTGCGCCGGAGCAGCTCCGTCGTGCTGGTCCGCTTGCCGACCGGCGATTCATTCTTGCGGGTGCCGATCATCGCCCGGTATTCGTCCAGCGGCATGTCGAAATCCATGAAGTTCATCGGGTTCACCCGGTTCTCGCGATAGACCACCTCGTAGTGGAGATGCGGGCCGGTGGACTTGCCGGTCGAGCCGATGTTGCCGATCTGGTCGCCCCGGTGCACCTGCATTCCCACGGACACGATGATCACGCTGAGATGCGCGTAACGCGTCTGGTAGCCATAGCCGTGGTCGATGACGATCTGGTTGCCGTAGCCGTTGCTGCTGAACTCCGCCAGGATGACCTTTCCGTCGCCGGTGGCAAAAACCGGGGTGCCGATGGCTCCGGCCATATCCTGGCCGCCGTGCAGTTCGCCCCCGCCGTACACGGGATCCGTCCGGTAGCCGAAACTGCTCGACAGGTGGACGATGTTGGGATCGGGCAGCACCGGCGGCACACTCGGCACGCAGGCAATCATATCGCCCGCCGTGCGGGCCAGGTCGCCCACTTCATCCAGCGCCTTGCTCTGGATGTAGGCGCGTTTGGTCATGTGGTCCAGCCGTCGCACCGTCCAGCCCAGCGAGGAATTCTTGCCGAGCTGGTCAAGCTCTGCGTAGCGGTTGATGCCGCCCAGCCCGGAATTCTTCACGGCGTCCGGGATTTCTCCCAGGCCGTAGATCGACCGGTATACCTGGTCGTCCCGCTGCTCGATACCCGTCAGGGCGCGATCATAGATGTCCAGCCGGTTGGAGAGTACCTCCAGGCGAGCCTCCCAGGCCGCTGCGCGGCGCTTGAGCATCGCGGTGCGGGGAGGGTCCCAGTGGAAGACGGCCGTGTAGAGCCAGAAGTACAGCAATACGAATCCCGCGGCGACCAGTGCAGCCACCACAGCACGCAGGGGACGGAGGTAACGGGGTTCTTCCCGCTCCTCGTACAGCAGCGTATCGGGATTGAGTACATACTTTGACATGGAACCGCAAAGATACTCATTTTTTGGAAATTATCCACACTTATCTAAAGCACCCGGATTCCCAGCGGATTACATCCGGGACAGTTTCCGGAAACCGAAGTTCAGACCGACGGACAGGTTGATGGTCGGCGCGAAGATCTTGGTCCGGGAGACGAGCACCTCATCCGCATAGAGTCTGACCAGCAGGCCCATATCCTGCACCCGAGGGCTCTTGGCCAGGTAATTGAACGTCCGGCGGAGGGGGATATCGACCCGGAGGCCTTCGCTGAGCGTGAAGCCGTTGGCGACCGGCTTGTCCATGATCGATCCGGGCTTCCAGGAGGAATAACCGAGGCCGGCGAACAGGCTGAAATCCGCCTTCCCGGCCGAAAAGAGCCGGTATCCGTATCGGGCCATGAAACTCAGGTACGTCGCGTTGATATAGAAAGCCCCCACCGCCGGGGTTCCGCTATCGGTAAAAGCGACGGATGTGGCCACGGCAAACTCGGCGGAGAACAAACTTCTCCCCTCTTGATAGCCGTATCCGGCAGACAGGCCGACAATGGGCCTGAAAAGCCTGCCCAGATCGCCGACGGGCACCACGGTAAAAAGTGAGAACAGGCCCTCTGACGCACCCGGGGCTATCTTGACAGGATACTTCGTGATGTCGAAAGGCTCCCGGGACACGGACCAGGCACTGGCGTCCCCGGTCTTGCGGAAGGTCTCCAGCGCCTCGCGGTACTGCGCGAGGTACTCGGACTCGGAGAGTTTGTGTTTCACCTCTTCGAAATACATCTCGTACCGATCCACGCGGAGGTCGTCATAGAACATGTAGTCTTCCCGGTAGCGGTTGGCGAAATACTGCAGAATGTCGAATTCCTGCTGGCGCTGCCGCAGGGTGTCGGCATGCTGCCGGCCGGGTTTGACCCAGGACTGGACGGGAGAAATGGTCGCCCAGACGTCCTGGTATTTGTAGGTGATGCCGCCGGCCTTGACGACCTTGTTCTCCCGCATCAGGGAGAAAGAGGCTCTCGAGGTGGCGGGGTCGTCCGCCTGCTCAGGGCCGGCCAGCTGGAAATCGTTCCAGGTCAGCGGACCCTCCATCCAGGACCGCGAGATCTGCGCCCGGCTGCCAAACGGCAGCAGCAGGGCCATCACAGAGAGGAAAAATCCGAAGTGAAACTTGTTCATAGCTTACTGTGTTTAGCGTTTCCTCCAAATATACTTTTCAATCTTGAACCCGGTCGGGTCCAAGGCGATTTCCCGCATGTAGTGAGAAAAAATCTCCGCCTTTTTGATCTCGTCTTCCGACGGGGGCGTGACCACGTAATCCCCCAGCACCTGATTGTAATGGACGGTCAGGCTGAACGGAAAGAAGACATATTTCTCCTGCTTCAGACGGGGCATTTTGACTTCCAGCACATAGCGGTCCCCCGACTGAAGGACGCGGGCAGTCTTGTTGGCCTCATAAAGATCATCGGGAATGATATACCCGTCATCCGGCTGGACCAGCTCATATTCCCCCATGACTTCCTGCATTTTCTGCTCCCGGCGCAGCGAGGTTTCACAGCCCGAAAGCAACAGGACAAGGAGGGAAAAGCACCCCAGACAGCGTAAGATTTTACCGGTTATCATGGCTACACGTGTTACTAACAGTGAAGCAAAGATAGGATTTCCTGCGCAATTACGCAAGGTTGAATGTGCCTAGCAGGCCTTCCAGGACTGGGGGTCGCGGAAGCCTTTGAGGAATTCAGCGACGGGCATCTTCTTCTTGCCGGCGAGCTGGACCTCGGTGAGGGCCAGGGCTCCGTCGGCCGTGGCGACGGCGAGCCAGGACTTGCCGTCGGAGAGGACGGTACCCGGGGCGGCGTGGAGGTCTTCGCGCTTTTCGGTGCGGTAGATCTTCAGGGAGACAGATCCTTCGCTTCGCTCAGGATGACAGGATACCAGCTCGGTGAAGGCGGCGGGATAAGGGCTGAGGCCCCGGACGAGGTTGTAGATCTCCTCGGCGGGGCGGTTCCAGTCGATGTGACAGAGCTCCTTGGTGAGCTTCGGTGCGGGCCGGAGCTCCTCCGAGCCCTGGATGAAGGAGCGCTGGACGCGCAGTTCGACGTTGTGCTGGATCAGGGCTTCGACGGTCTGCAGGACCAGGTCGGCGCCGATCGCCATCAGCTCGTCGTGCAGCTCGCCGGCCGTCTCGTCCGGCCGGATGCGGCACTCCTGGCGGAAGATGATGCCGCCGGTGTCGATGTCCTTGTCGATCATGAAGGTGGTCACACCCGACATCCGCTCGCCGTTGATGACGGCCCAGTTGATCGGGGCGGCGCCCCGGTACTGCGGCAGCAGGGCGGCGTGGAGGTTGAAGGTGCCGAGCTTCGGCATCGACCAGACCTCCTCCGGGAGCATGCGGAAGGCCACGACGACGAACATATCGGCCTTCCAGGCGCGCAGCGCTTCGAGGAATTCCGGATCTTTTAGCTTGACCGGCTGCAGGACCGGGATGCCGTGCGCGACGGCGTACTGCTTGACCGCACTCTCGTTCACCTTGAGGCCACGCCCGGCGGGCTTGTCGGCCACGGTGACCACGCCCACGACCTTGAAGCCGGCCCGGACGAGGGTGTCCAGCGGCGCCACGGCGAATTCGGGCGTGCCCATGTAAACGATGCGGACAGGGTGGAAGAGGCGCGCGACCTTGCTCTTGAGCCGGCGCCACCAGGTGGTGAATTGATCCATGTTGAAGAGTTCGGCGTCCCGCATCGCCTTCCAGGTGAAGAAGACGCCGATGGGTGCAATGACGGCAGCCGATATGAACACGCCGATGGGCGTCTCCACGGCGCCGTCGCGCGCCAGCTTGCTGCCGGAAATGTTAATGACGTAGTACAGGACGAAGAAGAGCACGGAGATGATGAGGCTCACGCCGAGTCCTCCGCGCTTGCTCTTCACGAGCGCGCCCAGCGGAGCGCCGATGAAGAAAAGCAGGAAGCAGGCCAGTCCCTGACCGTATTTTTCCAGGAAGGAAAGGTCGGCCTGGCGAAGGTTGTAGCTCTTGTCGAAGTTGTTGTACCGGAAACTGTTGATGTCGCCGCTGAAGCGGGCCGCGTTGTCCGCCGCCCGGATGCGGGCCTGCGCGGCGGCGTCCGGTCCGGTCCAGCGCATGAATTCCGGATCCGTAAAGTAGCTTCGGTCCGGGTTGTAGAAAGCCGTGTCCAGCTGCCGTATCTGCTGGAAGGCAGCGTTGTGCCGGACCATCTTGTAATTTACGTCGTGGAGCGAGTCCAGCTCATGCCGCAGCGAGTCGCTCATGTGCCGCAGCTCGGCCATCTGCTTGCTCTTGATGGCATCGTCGAAGCGGGCGGAGTCCGATTTCTCGAAGGAGTAGTTCTTCAGCGGGATCAGCAACTCCTGCCGGGCGAAGTCGATGTGCTGCAGGACCAGGCTCGTGTCGTTGTAGCGCAGGGTGTTGTCCTCGCGGTAGGTGGAGCCGTGGAAGAGGGTGAATGTCAGGTATTCCTTGCTCTTGGCGAGCTTCAGGATGGCGGAATCCGCCATCGTCACGGAGATGTTCCCCTTGCGTGCCGTGTGGTCATAGACCTGCACGTCGTAGAGCATCCGGGTCCGCTTGTCCTGGGCGCCCACCCGGAGGATATACCCGTCGATGCCGTTGTAGAACGTTCCCGGCGGGATCTTGATCTCGTCCTTGGTGCGGGCGATGTCGTCGCGCAGGGTGTAGATCTCGTTGAAGGCGTGCGGGACCAGCTTCGAGCAGACCAGGAAGGTGCCGCCGGCGATGAGGGCCGCCGCGACCGCGATCGGTGCCATGACACGGCCGACGGAGATGCCGGCGGCGCGGATGGCCATCAGCTCGCTGCGCTCGGCGAGCTGGCCGACCGTCATGGTGGAGGCCAGCAGCGTGGCGAGCGGCAGGGCGAGCGGCAGGGCAAGACTGCACACGCCCCAGAACAGGAATTCCAGGATGGTGCGGATGCCCAGGCCCTTGCCCACAAGCTCGTCGATGTAGAGCCAGAGCGTCTGCATGGCCAGGATGAAGACTACGATGAGGAGGATCGCGACGAACGGTCCGATGAACGACTTCAATATGAAGCGGTCGAGCTTCTTCATCCTGGCGGGAAATGCTTACTTGCGCGTGGCAATCTCGCGGAGGGCGTCCAGCGCTTCGCGCAGGCCCTCTGCATTCTTGCCACCTGCGGTGGCGAGGCCCGGCTGTCCGCCGCCGCCACCCTGGATGAACTTGGCGGCGTCGCGGATGTCCTTGCCCGCATTGCGGCCGGCGGAGACGAGGTCGTCGGAGTACATCAGCACCAGCTGCGGCTTGCCCTCGAAGGCGAAGGCGCCGACCAGTGCGGTATTTTTCAGTTCTTTCTGCAGGGCGAGCGCGGCATTTCGGACCAGGGTGGGATCAATCTCCTGCCCGGCCTGTCCGGCCACGATGAGCTTGATGCCGTTCACGTCCTCCGCCTTCTGCGTCAGCTGGCGGGCGAGCTCGGCAGCCTTCTGCTTGGCGAATTCCTCCGCCTGCTTCTTGAAGGTGGCGTTGTCCTCGACGAGCTTCTGGATGGCACCGGCAAGGTCCGGCACGTTGTTGAAGAAGCTGCGGGCCGTCTTGAGCAGGCCCTGCAGGCCCAGGACCATGTCTTCGGCCTGCTCGCCGGTCACGGCCTCGATACGCCGGATGCCGGCCGCGATGGCTGACTCGGCCGTAATCTTGAAGAAGCCGATGTTGCCCGTGGCCGAGGTGTGGCAGCCGCCGCAGAGCTCGACGCTCGGGCCGAAGCGGACCACGCGGACGCGGTCGCCGTATTTCTCGCCGAAGAGGGCCATGGCGCCCATCTCCCGGGCCTGCTCCATCGTGGCGCTGCGGTTCTCGTCCAAATGGAAGTTGCAGCGGATCAGCTCGTTGACGCGCTTCTCCACCTGGGCGATCTGCTCGTCGGAAAGCTTCTCGAAGTGGGAGAAGTCAAAGCGGAAGCCCTGGTCGCTCACGAAGGAGCCCTTCTGCTCGACATGGGTGCCGAGGATCTCGCGCAGGGCACGGTGCAGCAGGTGCGTGCAGCTGTGGTTGTTCGCGATGCGCTGGCGGCGCGCCGCGTCCACGTTGAGCAGGAAAGCGCCGGTGCAGTTCTTCGGCAGGCGCTCGGCAATATGGATGGTGAGGTTGTTCTCCTTGACGGTATTCAGGATGCGGATCTGCTCGCCGTCGGCGCTCGTGATGGTACCCGTGTCGCCGATCTCGCCGCCCATCTCGCCGTAGAACGGGGTGCGGTCGAAGACCAGCTGGAGCATCTCCTTGTTCTTCTGGACGACGGTACGCTGCTTCAGGAGCAGCACGCCGTCGACTTCGGTGGTGTCATAGCCGACGAATTCGACATCCTCGCCCTCGTGATAGACGGTCCAGTCGCCGAAGGTGTTGGCGGTGGCGTTGCGGGCGCGGTCCTTCTGCTGCTGCAGCTCGGCCTGGAAGCCCGGCTGGTCCACCGTGTAGCCGTTCTCGGCGGCGATCAGCTCCGTCAGGTCGATCGGGAAGCCGTACGTGTCGTATAGCTTGAAAGCGTCGGCACCGGCGATGACCTTGCTGTCCTTGCTGCGCTCCATGCACTCGTCCATCAGGCGGATACCGCGGTCGAGCGTGCGCAGGAAGGCCATTTCCTCTTCGCGGATCACGCTTTCGATGAATTTCTGCTGCTTCGCGATCTCGGGGTAGGCTTCGCCCATGTCGTCCACGAGCTGCTGCACGAGCTGGCAGAGGAACGGCTCGGACAGGCCGAGGAAGGTGTAGCCGTAGCGCACGGCGCGGCGCAGGATGCGGCGGATGACGTAGCCGGCCTTGACGTTGGACGGCAGCTGGCCGTCGGCGATGCTGAAGCTGATGGCGCGGATGTGGTCCGCGATCACGCGCATCGCCACGTCCGTCTTGTCGCTCTCGCCGTATTTGTGGCCGGAAAGCTCCCCGATGCGGGAAAGCATGCCGGTGAAGACGTCGGAGTCGTAGTTGCTGTTCTTGCCCTGCAGCACGGCGCAGAGGCGCTCGAAACCCATGCCCGTATCGATGTTGCGGGCAGGCAGCGGCTCCAGGTGGCCGTCCGCCATGCGCTGGTACTGCATGAACACGAGGTTCCAGATCTCGATCACGTGCGGGTCGGACTGGTTCACCAGGTCACGGCCGGGGATGCCGGAAGCGGCTTTCTCCTCCGCCGTGCGGATGTCGATGTGGATCTCGGAGCAGGGGCCGCAGGGGCCGGTCTCACCCATCTCCCAGAAGTTATCATGCTTGTTGCCCAGGAGGATGTGGTCCTCGGGCAGGTATTTGCGCCAGGCCTGCTGCGCCTCGGTGTCCAGGGCGGTGCCGTCTTCCGCGGCGCCCTCGAACACGGTGGCATAGAGGAGGTTCTTGTCGATCTTGTAGACTTCGGTCAGCAGTTCCCAGGCCCAATCGATGGCCTCGGACTTGAAGTAGTCGCCGAAGCTCCAGTTGCCCAGCATTTCGAACATGGTGTGGTGGTAGGTGTCGTGGCCCACCTCTTCCAGGTCGTTGTGCTTGCCGCTCACGCGGAGGCACTTCTGGGAGTCCGCGGCCCGGTTGTAGGGGGCCTTGGCGTTGCCCAGGAAGATGTCCTTGAACTGGTTCATGCCCGCGTTGGTGAACATCAGGGTCGGGTCGTTCTTGACCACCATCGGCGCGGACGGCACGACGGTATGGCCCTTCGATGCGAAGAAATCGAGGAATTTCTGTCGGATTTCCTTGGAAGTCATATCTTGTTACGTTTTGTCTATTCGTTTCAAATCGAACTACAAAAGTAACTATTTTCTACGAAATTCTGCTATCTTTGCAAGACACACCACTATTATCCGTTTTATGTTACGAAAAATCCGCATTGCCCTGGCAGCGGTCTTCTTCGTGGGGATCACGTTGCTGTTCGTGGGCATCGGCCACGACTGGTGGGGCTGGATGGCCAAACTCCAGTTCCTGCCCTCGGCGCTCGCGCTGAATCTGGTCGTGGTCGGTATCATCCTGCTGGCCGTTTTCCTTTTCGGGCGCGTCTACTGCTCCACCATCTGCCCGCTGGGCGTCTTCCAGGACATCATCATCTGGATCCGCCGCACCATCGGCAAATGGCAGCGCAACCGCGGCGTCCGCAAGCTCCAGCAGATGAAGGAGCGCGGGGAGAAGCCCGGCCCCGAGGCGAAGAACCTCATCAAGCACTTCGAGCACAAGTACCACCCGGAGCGCCGCTGGGTCCGCTACAACGTCCTCGCGCTGTCGCTGGTGTCGCTCTTCGTCAGCGGTCAGATGCTCATCGCGCTGATTGCGCCGTACAGCGCCTACGGGCGCGTGGTGCGCAGCATCGTCGGGCTCGCGAACGGGTCCATTACCCTGCCGCTGCTGATCACGGGCCTGGTGACCCTGCTCGTCATCGGCTGCTGCGCCTGGCTCTGGGGCCGCGAGTACTGCAACACCATCTGCCCGGTGGGTACGACCCTGGGTCTGGTGAGCCGATTCGCGCTCTTCCGCCCGACCATCGACACGACCAAGTGCACCCAGTGCGGACGTTGCGAGCGGGGCTGCAAGGCCTCCTGCATTGACTATAAGAAAGGCAAGATCGACTACTCCCGCTGCGTGGGCTGCTTCGACTGCATGGAGCGCTGCAAGGAGAAGGGACTGAAATACCGCTTCGTCGGATTCGGAGGTTCTTCGGCTGCGCCTAAAAATGACGACCAGGCCCCGAAAGCCGACACCGGCCGGCGGGCCTTCGTGGCCACGACGGCGCTCGTGGGCACGGCGATCGCCGCAAAGGCGCAGCACGCGCAGGGCGGCTTCGCGGACGTGGTGCCCAAGGAGGCGCCGGTGCGCGGCACGCGACTCGTCCCGCCGGGTGCGGAGAGCGTAAAATCCTTCTACGATCACTGCACGGCCTGCCAGCTCTGCGTGAGCGCCTGCCCCAACGGAGTGTTGCGTCCGTCCACGGATTTCGAGCATTTCCTGCAGCCCCAGATGGGCTACGAGAACGGCTACTGCCGCCCGGAGTGCCACGCCTGCAGCGACATCTGCCCGGCGGGCGCCATCCGGCCGCTGAAGCCGGGCCAGAAGCAGACCATCGCCATCGGTCTGGCGCACGTCAACCTGGAGCTCTGCCTCGCCGCCAACGGCACGGCAAGCTGCGGCAACTGCGCTCACCACTGCCCCTCCGGCGCCATCCGGATGGTGGATTTCGAGGGCTCGCCGTTCAAGATTCCGACCGTGTCCGAAGCCCAGTGCATCGGCTGCGGCGCCTGCGAGTTCCTGTGCCCGTCCCGTCCGGTCAGCGCCATCACCGTGCGCGGCAATTCCACTCACCACACCAACGCATAGCCCTATGGACAGAAGAGAATTCCTGAAATCTGCAGGCCTGGGCGCCGCTGCGATCGGCGTGGCCGCCTGCGCACCCGGTGCCACCAAGCAGGCCGGTACCGGCAGCAACAAAGACCTCCACGGAGAGATGCTCCACAACTATGAGGGCATCGGCACCCTCGGCTACGGCTGCATGCGCTGGCCGATGGTCAAGGGCGAGGACGGTCAGAACCATATCGACCAGGAGGAAGTCAACCGCCTGGTGGACTTCGCCATCGAGCATGGCGTCAACTATTTCGACACCTCCCCGGTGTACCTGGGCGGCGACAGCGAGCGCGCCACGGCCGAGGCGCTGAACCGCTACCCGCGCGAGAAATGGCTCCTGGCCACCAAACTCTCCATGTTCGGCCCGTCCTCCTTCGAGGACTGCGTGAAGATGTACCGGCGCTCGCTGGAAATCTTCAAGACCGACCACATCGACTACTACCTGCTGCACGCCATCAGCAGCGGCGAAGACTTCAAGAACCGCTTCGAGAACAGCGGGATCGTGGACTTCCTGGTGAAAGAGCGCGAAGCGGGCCGCATCCGCCACTTCGGCTTCTCCTTCCACGGCCACAAAGAGGGATTCGACTACATGATGTCCCTGCACGAGAAGTACCACTGGGACTTCGTACAGATCCAGATGAACTACATGGACTGGGAGCACCCCAGCGGCAACAATACCCGCGCCGACTACCTCTACGCGGAGCTCGACAGGCGGGAGATCCCCATCGTCATCATGGAGCCGCTGCGCGGCGGCGCCCTGGCGGAGATCCCCGCGCAGCTGAGCGACCAGCTCAAAGCGCGGGAGCCCGAGCGCTCCGTCGCCTCCTGGGCCTTCCGCTACGTGGGCAGCTTCCCGCGCGTGATGTGCGCCCTGTCGGGCATGACCTACATGGAGCACCTGCAGGACAACCTGGAGACCTTCCTGGACTTCAAGCCGCTGGATGACGAAGGCAAAAAGTTCCTGATTGACATTGCCGACCAGATGGTCAAGTACCCGCTGGTGCCCTGCACGGGCTGCCAGTACTGCATGCCCTGCCCCTACGGTATCAACATCCCGGGCATCTTCAAGTTCTACAACGACAACGTCACCGCCGGCACCTACGTGGTCAGCCAGGAGCAGAAGGACTATGCCAAGGCGCGCCGCAAGTACCTGCTGGCCTACAACGAGGCCATCCCGACGGTCCGCCAGGCCGACCACTGCATCGCCTGCGGCCATTGCTTGCCGCTCTGTCCGCAGAACATCCGCATCCCGCAGCAGCTGCGGCGCATCGACGCCTACATCGAATCGCTGAAACAGGAGACATTGTAGCGGTCGCTACAATGTTTCCTATAGGGCTGTGGTATATAAACTTCTGATTTACAAAATATTATAGAATTATACTACCCCCAAAAACGGGGTGGTATAATTTTATAAGTAATTGAATCCGAGCTGGTTATAGATCACAAGAATCGGGCGAGCAAGTGCCGTGCAGTTTCTGCCGGCGGGTCTCGGCGGAGTCGTGGCCGAAGAGCAGGCGCGGGCCCTCGGCGGCCCGCCAGGCCTTGCTGTCGAACTGCTCCGGATCCCGGGGACTCACGTACGGCCCGTCGTGGTCGATGACAAACGACAGATAGGTAATCGGATAGCCCTGCTGCAGGAACAGCTGCTCGTAGAAAGTCTGCACCTCCCTGACCACCGGTTGCACAGCCGATGCTGAGCTGTCCGGCAGCTCGCCCCCTGAAACGTCCTTCGGACCCCACCGCTGCGCTTCGCTTGCGGTCCCCCCTCTTATGATGCCGAGGGTGGCACAGTTTCCGGGGGCGACTGCCGGAACAGACGATTCAGCATCGGCCGTTCCGTACAGATCCGTCGTGCAGGCGAGGATGCGCAGCCCGTTGGCCTCGCAGACGGCGCGCGTGTATTCATGCAGGAAGCGCGAGTCGGTCTTGAGGTGGACGATGCCGCCGGGCTTCAGGAAGGAGCGGTAGCGCTCCAGGAAGAGCGGCGAGCAGAGGCGCGAATTCTCGCTGCGGTACTGCGGATCGGAGAAGGTCAGCCAGATCTCCGAGACCTCCCCGGGCGCGAAGAAAGCGGTGATGAACTCGACGCGCGTGCGCAGGAACGCCACATTCGGCAGCGCATGTTCGGTGGCATACTTCGCCCCCTTCCACAGCCGCGCGCCCTTGATGTCCACGCCGACGTAGTTCCGCTCCGGATCCCGCTCTGCCAACGCTATCGTATACTCCCCCTTTCCGCAACCCAATTCCAGCACGAGCGCCGCCGGATTGCCGGTCTCCCCGGCAAAACCGTGGTCGCCCGTGACCTCGTGAACGGGGGGGACCCGCTGCGGAGCAGTGGGGGGGATGAGCGAAGCGAAGTTTTGTCGGGGAGAGCCGGCAACCGGCAACGCCGAGAAAAACTGAGTCCAGCGGCCTTTGACCGCGTGGTCGCGGAGGTGGAAATAGCCGTCGGCCAGGAGCTCCTGCGCGGAAGGCTGCAGGAGGCAGGAGAAGGTCTCGTTCTCCGCAAATTTGCGCAGTTTATCGTGTCCCATTCTTTTTCTTGTAAATGACACCCAGCCCCAGGAAATCCTCATCCACGTCCACCGGGCGGACGCTCAGCTGCCACTCCCCCGCCTGTGCGGGAACGACGCCGCTCCGGTACAGCTCCTTCGTCCCGCGAGGGTCCACCCGGCGCATGTAAACCGTCTCAAAGAAGGCCTCGCCCGAGGGCGCGAGCCACTGCACGTTCATCCGTACGCTCTCCAACGGACGCTCCCCGGTCCGGCTGTAGAACCAGACATCATAGGCTGCCGTGGTGTCCGGCAGGTCCAGCTTATAGACGTAGACGCCGGCCCGGGCCTCGTCCCGCCGGACAAACTCCTCCACAGCGTCCGTTTCGATGCAGGAAGGCAGCGCCAGCACGCAGGAGAGCGCCGTCAGCAGCAAGCTCCAGGCCCGCCGTGTCATATTATTCGGAAGATTTCGGGCCCTTCTGGCCACCGTCCTTGCCGCCCCGGTTCCGGCCGCCCCGGCCGCGGTTCTTGCCGCCGCGGGGACGCTTACGCTTGGGCGCGTCAAAACGCGAAATGCTGTCGTCGCCCACCGCCGTCACGAACTCCGGCACATACGGCTCGGGCTCCGTGCGCAGGGACTCCGGCTTCTCGCCGTTGCGGTTCATCTCCAGGATGTCCCACACCTCGGCGGCATCCAGCGGATAGAGCGCCGCGTCGGAGGACTTGTCGTACGAGAAATACATCACCTCGCGCAGGATGTCCGTCTTGCGCAGCCAGGCGAGGCCGTCCTCGAACTCCAGCGGCCCATTCACCTTCGGGATGCGGGACTGGGCGTCCAGGTAGGTGGCCACCTCGTAGTTGAGGCAGCACTTGAGCTTGCCGCACTGACCCGCCAGCTTCTGCGGATTGAGCGACAAATCCTGGCAGCGCGCGGCCGCCGTGGAAATGCTCTGGAACGAAGAAATATAATTCGCGCAGCACAGCTCGCGGCCACAGATGCCCAGGCCTCCGATGAGGCCGGCCTCCTGCCGCGCACCGATCTGCTTCATCTCGATGCGGATGCGGAACTCCTCCGCGAAGACCTTGATCAGCTGACGGAAGTCCACACGCCCGTCGGCGATGTAGTAGAAGATGGCCTTGGAGCCGTCTCCCTGGAACTCCACGTCGCCGATTTTCATCTCCAGGCCCATCTCGGCGGCGATGCGCCGGGCCTTGATCATCGTCTCCTGCTCACGGGCGATGGCCTCCTGCCACTTCTCGATGTCGCTCTGGCGCGCCTTGCGGTAAATCCGCTTGAACTGCGTCGTCTCCGGATCGACGCCCCGGCTGCGCATCTGGCGGCCGACGATCGGGCCCTCCAGGGTCACGATGCCGAGGTCCTGGCCGGTCGTGGCCTCCACGACCACCAGGTCGCCCATGCGGACATTCTGCTGGGAATCATTGATGTAGAACCCCTTGCGGGTATTCTTGAAGCGGACTTCATACAGGCCCCGGCAGGTGCCGTCGGAAGCCTCCTTCAGCCAGTTGTAGTCTCCGAGCTTGCAGCAGCCGGCCCGGTAGGAACAGCGGGTCTCGCCCGACTCCGGCTCGTGCGTCACCACGCAGCCGCGGAAACAATCGTATTGAATGGATTCGTTGGTCGTCATATCTGTATATATAAGCGATCGGCCATGTCGGCGAAGAGGATCTTCAGGTTGACATTCCGGCCGATCAGGGTCTGGGTCCGGTTCATCACTTCCAGCGCCTGGCGCGGGAAGGTCTTGCGGCATTTGGCGGCCCACTGCCGGGCCTGCGGGGATATCTCGCCGACGCCTTCGACGCCCTGCTGCGCCAGAAAGATCTGGCGGAAGCGGTCGGAGGCAAAGGTACAAAAAGATTTCGCGACTTCGCGTGAAGGCAGCGCGGCAAGTTTCTCCGACACCTCCAGGGCATCGCCCAGGCGGCGGCTCAGCAGCGCGGCCATCAACTCGTCCAACAGGTCTGCATCGGCGAAATCCGGCCCGGCGGAAGCCCCGGCGGGACGGACGCGGATGCGCTGACAACGGGACGAGATCGTCGTCAGGACGCGCTCCATTTGGTGCGCAATCAGCAGGAACTGCGTCTGTGCAGGCGGTTCCTCAATCATTTTCAGGAGGCGGTTCGCCGCCTCGGCATTCAGGCGCTCCGGCAGATAGATCACCACGGCGCGCCAACCCCCTTCCAGGGCGCTCAGCGAAAGCTTCTCCAGCAGGCGGCGCGACTCCGCGACGGCAATCACGGCGTTCTTGCCTTCGATGCCCAGCGCCTCGGCGAGCTCCATCTCGCGGAACGACGGACGGTCGGCGACGAGCTTGCGGAACGGATCCATATACTGCTCGGAGAGCACGCCGGCGGCCGTCGGGAAGACGAAATGTACGTCCGGATGGATCAGCTTCGCGATTTTGCCGCAGGAAGGGCACGCATCGCAGGCGTCCCCGGGCCGGCGGTCCTGGCAGAACAGGTACTGCAGGAAGGCGAGCGCAAGCGGGAAGGCCCCGCCCCCGTCGTCCTCATGGAAGAGAATGGCGTGCGGGATGCGGCCGGAGTCAACCATGCCGGTCAACGCCTGCTTCACGTCTTCATTTCCCTGCAGCTGCGCGAATGTCATACCTGCCTCCACTGGTTGTAGCGGGCGATTTCGATCAGGGCTTCCTTGGCCGTGCCGTCGGAGAACGTGTCCAGCGCCCGCTCGGCACGTTCCACCCATTCTGAGAGTTTGCGGGCAGCCAGCTCGATGCCGTCCCGCTCCCGAACGAAGGCGCTGACGGTCGCGCAGTTCTCCGGATGCTCCGGAATCTCGCGTACCAGCTGTCGGATCCGCGCCTCGTCCGGCGAGCCGCTCAGGGCGGCCAGCAGCGGGAGCGTGATCTTCTGCTCCTTCAGGTCCACGCCGACAGGTTTGCCCAGGGCGTCCGTGCCGACGTAATCAAGGATGTCGTCCTTGATCTGGAAAGCGATGCCCAGAGCCGTGCCATAGGCCTTGGCCGCCTCCAGCCGCTCGGGCGAAGCGTCCACGGAGAAAGCCGCCGTCTCGGTCGAGGCCCGGAAGAGCGAAGCCGTCTTGCAGAAGATGATGCGGAGATAATCCTCCTCCGTCGTGTCGCAGGAAGACGCCTTCTCCAGCTGGAGCATTTCGCCTTCCGCCAGGTCGGTCAGCGTCTTGGCGAATGAGGAGATGGCCACATCCCGGTGTGCCGTGCGGACCACCAGGTCCACCGCACGGGCCAGCCAATAATCCCCCACCAGCACGGCGGGGCCGGGGCCAAGCAGGGCGCTCAGCGTCGGGATCCCGCGCCGCTCGGAACTCTCGTCCGCCACGTCATCGTGGATGAGCGTGGCGTTGTGCAGCAGTTCCGCAGCCGCCGCGTAGCAGATACTGTCCTCGGTCGGGCGCGAAATCGCATGCGCGATCAGCAGCCCCACCACCGGACGCAACATCTTGCCGGCATGCGAAAGGATGCGCTCGTTGGTCTGCTCGAGCAAGGGGACGTCCGTGTGCAGGTGGCTCCGGATCAGGATCTTCACGCGATCCCAATCGGCGCCCAGATATGCGAGGATCTCTTCTCTGCTCATAACAAAGCCTCGAATTCGGCGACCGTCTCCGGGAAATGGGCCAGGGCGCGGGAGGCCGCGTCCATCATGCCCCGCTCCACGTAGCGGTCCAGCTGCTGCTTGAACGGATCATAGAATCCGTCCATGTTGAAAAAGACCACCTTGCCGGGATAGCGGCCCAGCTTCGCGAGACAATAGGTCTCCGCAGCTTCGTCCAGCGTCCCGATGCCGCCCGGAAGGGCGATGGCCAGGGAGGTTCCTTCCCGCATCACATCCTTGCGCTCCGACATGCGCTCCGTCCAGAGACACTCCGTCAGGCGGGGATGCTCGAATCCCTTCATGAACCGGGGCAGCACACCTATCACGCGCACGCCGTGCGAGAGGGCCTCGTCACAGACATGCCCCATGGTGCCGCGCCAGGATCCTCCGGAAACAATATCATATCCAGCCAAACAAGCTGCGCGGACGATTTGCCGCGCAGCTTGATTGTAGGCAGGATCGATGTCGGAGCTGGAAGAGCAATAGATAACTGCCCGTTTGTCCGACATATCTGACTAGAAGAGGAGCGTGACAGAAGCGACGATACCGTTGGCAGCCTTGTTGGAGACTGCATCGGTCACGGTCGCGATGGCCACCTTGTCTACGTTGCCCAGATTCCAGAAATAGCGGGCGGAAATCTGCACGTGCTTGATCAGCTCGACACCGGCACCGACACCGACACCGTACTCCAGCTTGTTCTTCACCTCGTCCCACTTGACGTCAATCTTGTTGCCGTTGGAACTCTGGGTGGAGTTGGTGATGGCATAGCCGATGAACGGCTCGGCGATGGCATAGATACGGGCCACACCCAGGTTCAGACCGGCCTGCACCTGGACGGGCAGCTCGAGGTAACCGTTCTTGTAATCAAACGAGGCGATGTCGCCGAGTTCCTTGAACTCGGACACCTTGGCACCCTTCACGTTGTAGATGAGGGCCGGCTGGATGGCGATGATGCCGAGATCGATCTTGTACGTCAGACCGACATGGTACTGGGTGACGTTCTGCACATCGGAGAGAGCAGCGTCGATGGTTGCCTTGGAAGAAGTGATACCCGCCACGATACCGAACTGGGCGTGTGCGCTCACTGCGACGAGCAGGGAAGCGACGATAACAATAAGCTTTTTCATTAACTATAAAGGTTAAAGTATTACATCAATTTCTGCAGGCGCTCGATGATCTCCTGCTTGGAGACGACACCCACGGTGCGGTCCGCCAGCTGCCCGTCCTTGAAGAAGAGCAGGGTCGGGATGTTGCGGATGCCGTACTGGACGGCGATGTCCTCGCAGTCGTCCACGTTGCACTTGGCCACGACGGCTTTGTCGCCGAGCTCGGCGGCTACTTCGTCCACGGTCGGGGAAAGGATGCGGCAGGGGCCGCACCAGGTGGCCCAGAAGTCGATCAGGACCGGCTGGCTGGAGGCGAGCATCTCACTGATATTGTTCGGATTGATAACAGTTTCCATACTACTTTTGTCGATTAGTTTTAGCAGGCGGACAAACGTCCGTACCCGCAAAGGTAATAAAATTAATAGTAAGATTCAACATTCCACACGAAGGCGCGGAGTCCCAGGTCCGGGGCTTCCTTGTCCTTGGCGCCCAGCGTTTCGAGCAGCGGCGCGACCTTTTCGTCGGCCACCATCACGAGCAGCGCGTGGTTCAGTTCCGGCCACGCGTGGCTGCCGAAACGGGGGAATCCGTTGAAGTCTCCCTTGCCTTCCACGCCCTCCCAGCGGGTGAAACCACGCTGGCCGTGGGCGGCGAGAATATCTACGATTTCTTCGTTATAGGCCTGGTTGTAGGCGATGAACATGGCTTTCATTGGCGGTTCCTCCTTCTTTCAAGTCTTCTTTCCATACGGTTGGTAAACGAGCAGTAGACCGTCGGGATGAGCACGAGGGTGATGAGCGTGGAGACGGTCAGACCCCAGCACACCGTGACACCCAGGCCGCGCCACATCTCGGAACCCTCGCCCGTGCCGATGGCCATCGGGAGCATACCGAGCACGGTGGTCAGGGTGGTCATGAGGATCGGGCGCAGACGGCTCTTGGCCGCCGTCGTGGACGCGTCGCGGATGTTCATGCCGCGCTCGCGGCAGAGGATCGTGTAGTCGATGAGCACGATACCGTTCTTCACCACGATACCGATCAGGATGATGACGCCGATGATGGACATCATGCCGAGGGCCATGCCCGTGACGCGCAGGCCGAGCAGCACGCCCACCAGGGCGAACGGCACGCTGAACATGATCACGAACGGACCCATCAGGTTCTCGAACTGCGAGGCCATCACCATGTAGACGAGCAGGATCATCAGGAGGATCAGCACAGCCATCTGGCTGAACATTTCCTGCTGGTCCTCGTAGTCACCGGCGATGACCGTCGAGATCTCGGACGGGACCGTCATGTCGTTGAGGACCTTCTCGCAGCTCTCCACGGCGTCGCTCAGGGCGGAGCCCTTCGCCACGATGCCGCGGACGGTGATCATACGCGAACGGTCCTTGCGCTCGATGGTCGGCGGCACCAGGCCTTCGACCACGGTGCCCAGCTCCTTCATGCGGACGGTGGCGCCCGTCGGGGTCGAGACCACGACGTTCTCCATGTCCTCGACGCTGGAGCGGAATTCCGGCGCGTAACGCACACGGATGTTGTATTCTTCACCGTCTTCGCGGTACAGCGAGGCCACGGTGCCGCTCATCGCCGCGCTGAACGCGGAGGCGGCGGTCGTGGAATTCAGTCCGTGCAGGGCCAGCTTGGTGCGGTCGAAGTCCATGCGGAGCTCCGGCGTGTATTCTTCGCGGCTGAGGGTCACCTGCGTGAAGGAATCCTCCTTCATCAGGCGGGCCTGCAGTTCCTGCGCCACGCGGTCGGTCTCGGTGAAGTCGTAACCGTAGACTTCCACCTCGACGGAGGAGGCGCCCATACCCATGCCCATGCCTTCGGTGACCATCGCGCGGCGGATCTCCGGGTACTTCGCGAAGATGCCGCGCAGCACGTCGGAAATCTCGGCCGAAGAGCGCTTACGCGTGCTCGAGGTGCCGATATTGAGGTTCAGCGAGATGATGTGCGTACCGTTGCTCTGCATGCTCGCGAAGGTGTTGTCGGTGTCGGCCTGGCCGAACGTGGCATTGAGCACTTCGATCTCCGGCACGGCCGCGGTGATATCGGCATAGAGGCGCTCATAGACGCCCCGCGTGACATCCTGCGCCGTACCCATCGGCAGGTTGATGGTGACGGTGAGGCGTTCGGAGTCGCCGCGCGGGAAATATTCCGTCTTGAGGCCCGGCAACAGCAGGGCGAGGGACGCAACGAACACGGCGGCGAAGCCCAGGATCACCACCTTGCGGCGCTTGGTGGCCCAGTGGATGACGTGCGCGTAGCCGCGGGAAATCTTATCGATGGCCTTGTTGATCGGCACGAAAACAGCGTTGTAGGCCTTTCCGTGGCTAACTTCTTTCTTGAGCCAGCGGGAGCAAAGCATCGGCACGAAGGTCAGGGCGGCGGTCGTGGACACGACCATGATGATGGACACGATCCAGCCGAGCTGGCGGAACATGATGCCGGCCATGCCGTTGATCATCGTCAGCGGCAGGAACACGCAGAGCATGGTCAGCGTGGAGGCGATGACGGAGATACCCACCTCGCCCGTGCCGTGCACGGCCGCCTCTTTCGGCTTCTCGCCGCGGGCGATGTGCGAGGACACGTTCTCCAGCACCACGATGGCGTCATCCACGACCATACCGATGGCGATGGTGAGGGCGGACATCGAGATGATATTGAGCGTGTTTCCGGTGGCGAAGAGATACATCAGCGACGCCAGCAGGGCCAGCGGGATGGACAGGACGATGATGAAGGTGGACTTCCAGTTGCCCAGGAACACGAAGACCACGAGCATGACCACCAGGAAGGTGATCAGGATGGTCTCGATGAGGGTGCGGATGGTATTGATGATTTCGCGGGAGCCGTCGACGATCGTCGTGATCTTCACGTCGGCGGGCAGCGTCTTCTCGATCTGCGCGAGCTGCTTCTTGACGCCGCGGATCACGTTCACCGTGTTGGCGTCGCTCTGCTTCTGGATGATGATGCGGGCGGAGCGCTCACCGTTGGTGTAGGACTCCTGCTCGCGCTCCTGCTGGCCGTCCAGGACGGTGGCGACGTCGCGCAGGTACACGGCCCGGCCGTTCGACGCGCCGACCACGATGTCCAGCAGCTCGGACGGATCGGAGAACTCCTTCTGCACGCGCAGGGTGTAGGTCTCGGAGCCGATGTCGATGTTGCCGGAAGGGAGGTTGCGGTTCTCGGCCGAGATCACGCTTGCGATGCCGCTGAGGCTGAGGCCGTAGGCCTGCAGCTTGCTGGGGTCGCAATAGACCTGGATCTCACGTCCGGGCGCACCGCTCACGGACACCGTACCCACGCCGGACACGCGCGCCAGCGGGGTGGCCACCTTGTCGTCCAGGATCTTGTCCAGGCCGGAAAGGCTCTCGTTCGCCGTGGCGGAGAGCAGCATGATCGGCATGTCGGAGGCGTTGAACTTGAAGATGACGGGGTTCGACACCCCGTCCGGGAGCATGGAATTGACCATGTCCAACTTGTCGCGTACGCTGTTGGTCGCCGCCTCGATGTCGACGCCGTAGTTGAAAGTCAGGGTCAGCAGGGAAATGTTCTCCTTGGACTGGGAGGTCATCTCCTTCAGGTCCTCGACACCGTTCAGGGTGTTCTCCAGGACCTTGGTCAGGTTGGTCTCGATTTCCTGCGCGTTGGCGCCCTGGTACGAAGCCATCACCATGATCGTGTTGGAGTCGAACTCCGGGAGCAGGGCGATGGATGTCCGGCTCAGGGAGAAGACACCGAGGATCGCGAGGGCGATGAATACCAGGGCCGTCGTGACAGGATGTTCGACCGCGGATCGGTAGATACTCATCGCTGGACCTCCACTTTATCGCCGGAACGGAGGTTGGAGTGGCCGCCGGTGAGCACCAGCTCGCCCTCCTCCAGACCGGAAAGGATCTCGTAGCGGGTTCCGAAATGACGGCCGGTCTCGACCGTTCTCACGGAGACGGTGTTGTCGCTGTTCAGCACGAAGACGGTCCGCTGGCCGGAGCCCTGGAGCTTCATCACGGCCACGTCCGGCACCACGATGCTCTCGACGGCGCCGAAGTCCACGGACACGCGGGCGTACATGCCCGGGCGGAGTTCGCGGTTCTCATTGGCCACGCGCACTTCCGCACTGAAGGTGTGGGAAGCGGGATCGATGGTCGGGTAGAGGCGCACGATGGTGCCCGTGTAGGTCCGGCCCGGGAGGGCGTCGGCCGTCAGGGTCACCTTGTCGCCGCGCTTCACGCGGGTGTAGTCGGCCTCGGAGATGGGCACCAGGAGCTTCACCGGCGTGATCTGCTGCACGGTGTAGATGGGCTGGCTCATGGAGTAGAGATCGCCGCGGTCATAATTGCGGGCGGACACCACGCCGCTCACGGGAGCGCGCAGGATGGTGTTCTCCACGAGGTTGTCGTAGCTGCTCTTGGACACGTTGAAGGCGAGCTCCAGCGACTCGTAGTCGGACTGGGACACGCCACCTTCGGCGAGGAGTTGCTTTACGCGGGCGAGCTCCGTCTCGTCGTTCTTGAGCCGCAGCGCGGCCTGGTCGAGCTGCACGCGGTCCATCTCGGCGAGGATCTGGCCGGCGGATACGAAGTCGCCGACCTCGACGTTCAGTTTCTGGATGCGCCCGCTGCTCAGCGGGGCGATGTTGTTGATCACGTTGGCCTGCACGGTCGCGGAATACACCGCGTCGCGGGCCACCTGCTCCCGGACGGCGCCCGTCACGGAAACGACCGGCGTAGCGTTCATGGCGGCCATCGGGTCCATGGCCGGCGCACCGGATTTCTGCTGGCCGCAAGCGGCGCACACGAGGGCGCACAGGGCCATGCCTATCTTGGATACTCTATTCATTGACGTAAGTTTTATTCAGTTGAACATTGCCGGCGGCGTCGATGAAGTCGGCGCCGAGCGTGCTCTCAAGACCGGCCTTCGCCACGACGAAGGTGTAGATGGCCTGGCAGACACCGAGCTGAGACTGGATCAGGGCGTACTGCGCGTCGTTGAGGTCGGTGAGCGTGCTGCGGCCCACATCGTAGGACTTCGCTGCGATGTCGTAGGCCTTCTGGGCCGTCTCGGCGGCGCTCCGGGCGGAGCCGAAGCTCTTCATCGCCGTCTCCATCTGGTTGAGATACTGACGGATGGAGATCTTGAGCTGGCGCTCGGTGTTGGTGCGCTGGACATCCAGCTCCCGCGCCTGCACCTTGGCCTGGCGGACGGCGTTGAGACGCTGGCCACCGGAGAAGATGGGCACGGACAGGCTCAGTCCGACGAAGGAATACGGGGACCACTTGTACTCGCTGAACTTGAAGTCGTTGGTCATCGCGTTGATGCTGTAGTTGAACGACAGGGACAGCGTGGGCAGGTAGGCGTACTGCTGGACCTTGACGGCGTCGGCGAGCTGCTCGGCCTGGATGGCCAGCTGGCGCATCGTGGAGTTGTTCTCCAGCGAGAGCGACTCGCTCGCGTTCAGGTCGTAGAGCATGTGCTGCGCGTAGTCGTCCAGGTCGCCGGCCACGTCGATATTCGTGTCCAGGTCGACGCCCATCACGGCCTTGAGCTGCCACAGGGACAGTAGGACGGAGCTCTCCGCGTCATAGACGTTCGGGATGGCGTTCGCCAGCGTGGTCTTGGCGCGGGTGAGGTCCAGCTCGGACGCCTTCTGGGCGTTGAAGCGGCGCTGGATCTGCTCGCAGTTCGCGAGGGCGTTCTCATAGGCGGATTTGTACACGTCGAAGGCTTTCTTGGACAGCAGGCAGGTGAAGAAAGCCTGCTTGACCTGGTTCACCGTCTCGAGCCGGGAGCTGCGCGCCTGCTCGACGGCCAGCTCGACGTTCTCCCCGGAGATCTCCAGGTTTTTCCACAGCTGGGCGTTGATGAGGGGCAGGCTGGCGCTGACGCCGGCCGACCAGGTATTCCAGCGGCCGACTTCGAAGCCGTCGGAAGAGCTCTTGCCGCTGTCGCCGCCGGGGAAGCCAGAACCGGCGGCGGAAGATCCTCCGGTCGCACCGCCGCCCATGCCTCCGATGTCGAAGTCCATGTACATGACCTGTTTCTTGATTGTACGCTGATAAGACCCGGATCCATTGATCTGCGGGAAGAGGGCGGCGTACGCACCCTTACGGGCATAGCCCGTGCGCTGAATCTCCATGTCTGCCACTTTGACAGACGCATTCTCGCTGAGTGCGATCCGAAGCGCGTCTTCCAGGGTCAGGAAGGTGGGGGTAGCGGTCGTATCGACGGCCTGCGCAACGGCGAACAGCGGAAGAAGAAGCGCGAATACTAACGTTATCGATTTCTTCATAATAATTTTTCGCGCGCAAAGATATGCAAATTTTGTGCTATCTTTGCATGAAACACAAAACTTTATGGTAAATTCTTTTCTGTTCGTGCATTGGCACGTCGATCCCATACTTTTCCACATCGGTTCTCTCGAGATCCGCTGGTACGGCCTGCTCTTCGTGTCGGGCTTCATCATCGGCTGGTACCTGTTCAAATGGTTCCTCACCCGGGAGAAAGTGGACACCAAGCTGATGGACCCGCTGCTGTACACCTTGCTCATCGCAACGGTCGTGGGCGCCCGTCTGGGACACTGCATATTTTACCAGCCGGATTACTATTTTGGCTCCTGGGCAGGGTTCCTGGAGATTTTCATGCCCTGGAAGGGCGGCCTGGCCAGCCACGGCGGCGCCATCGCCCTGCTGCTTGCGATGTGGTGGTTCGCCGGCCATTACGGCAAGAAGAACGACTTTGACTACCTGTGGATCATGGACCGCCTGTGCATCACGGTGGCCTTTGCGGGCTGCATGATCCGGCTGGGCAATCTCTTCAACTCCGAGATCTACGGAGACGTCACCACGCTCCCCTGGGGCTTCATCTTCGACCTGCGCGGCGAGACCGAGCCCAAGCACCCGACGCAGCTCTACGAGGCCCTCACCTACCTGCTGCTCGGTCTGGTCATGGTCTGGGTCTACAAGAACAAGCTGGACAAGGTGCACCGCGGCTTCTTCTTCGGCTTCTTCCTGCTGGGCTGCTTCGGCGGCCGCTTCCTGATCGAGTTCATCAAGGAGCCGCAGGTCGAGTTCGAGCAGACGATGGCCCTGGACATGGGCCAGCTCCTCTCCATCCCCTTCATCCTCGCAGGCATCGCCCTGCTCGTCTATGCCGCCAAGGCAAAAAAACCGGCCGCGGTGGTTCACCCGCAGCCGGTTAAAAAGGAAGCGACGCACTACGCGCGTCCGCTCAAAGGCTAGCTCTGCTGTCCGGCAGGCGCCGCAGCATCTGCCGCAGCCGGAGCCTTCTTGCTCTTGGAAATCAGGAAGCAGACCAGCGCCACGATGACAACCGCGAGCGCAACCGCCAGCAGCGGTCGGTAGGCCACCCAGGCGATCATGATCACGACCAGCGACAGGATAAATCCGACCACGCTCGTGACCAGGTTCACGCCCACCTGGGCGATGTTGCCCAGGAACGGGAGGACCTTGAGAATCGCCACGAGGATGTCGAACATCATGCGCAGGGCACTGATCATAAGGATGACGCCCAGGATGCGGACCAGCCAGAGAATGAACTTGTTGCTGGCCTTCTCGGACTCGAACATCTCCTCCTGGGAGTGCTCACCCATCCGGAGGACCATCAGGCTCTTGCCGTTCTTGTGCTTGAAGGACTCGAAGGTGTTGCCCTTCACCTGGCCCAGGATGGAAGCGACGCCGCCATCCGCCTCGCTGAAGCTCACACGGACGTCACCGACGGCCGGGGTCTGGGGATTCTCGCCATAATAGACCGTGTTGCCCTGGACGAAGATATCCACGCCATTGGCGACGGAGTCCGGAACGTTCACGGCCGTGCCGGCAGGAATGGCACCGACCATGGCCTGGGGAAGTACATAGGCACCGAAGTCCACCTTCTGGGCCGTCACGGTGTTTTCCGGAACGGTCGTGCGGACATAGTTGCTTCCCTGGTAGTCAGGATCCTTGAAGCTGCCGGAATCGACCGGGCCGCTCACCCACTCCTTGGAGTAGGTGTAGGTCGTGGTGGTCTCCTGACCGCCGCCGATCTTATCCTTGGTCTCGGAGGAGGAATGCTCCACCCACTGGTAATACTCGACGTCGCGCTCCAGTCGGATCGCGTTCACGGAAAGACCTTAATCGGGATCGGTCAGGACCTCGTCCGTCTTCGCGACGGCCGTGGCATGAATCAGCTTCCCTTCCAGGGCGGGATCCACGGAATCGACGCTGGCGACATCGACACACTCGGTCTCGGCCGCCTTGAGCATTTTACTGACTTTGACAGCGCGACCCTCGTTCCACCAGAGGAGGACGATCGCGGCGACAAGCAGCACCAGGCCGGTGAGAATACCCTTGAGGGAATTGCCCAGGCGGGAGCCGTAGCTTGTCTTGGTTACTTCTTGATAGGCCATACACTAATAAGGTTTTAAGGTTTTAAGAATTGCTTTTCCGGAGGTCTAGCCGCGGATCGCCGCAATGCCCGGAAGTTCTTTGCCTTCGAGGGCCTCGAGCATGGCACCACCGCCGGTGGAGACATAGCTCACCTTCTCGGCATAGCCCATCTGGGTCACGGCAGCGACGGAGTCACCGCCGCCCACGAGGGTGTAAGCGCCCTTGGCCGTGGCCTCGGCGAGGTCTTCTGCAATCTGGAGCGTGCCCTTGGCGAAGGTCGGCATCTCGAACACGCCGACGGGACCGTTCCAGAGGATGGTCTTGGAACCGAGGATCACCTCCTTCCACTCCTTCAGGGAAGCGGGACCGGCGTCCATGCCCTCCCAGCCGTCGGGGATGTCGTTGGACGGGACGATCTTGGTCTTGGCGTCGTTGCTGAACTCGTCGGCGATGACGGTCTCGGAAGAGAGATAGATCTTCACGCCCTTCTCCTTGGCCTTGGCGAGGATCTCGAGCGCCTCCGGCATGAGGTCGTCCTCATGGAGGGAGTTACCGATCTTGCCGCCCTGGGCCTTGACGAAGGTATAACCCATACCGCCGCCGATGATCAGGTTGTCCACCTTCTCGAGCATGTTCTCGAGCACGGCGAGCTTGGAAGAGACCTTGGAGCCGCCGATGATGGCGGTGAAGGGATGCTGGGCGTTCTTGAGAACGTTGTCGATGGCCTTGATCTCGCCTTCCATCAGGTAGCCGAACATCTTGTCGTTGGGGAAGTAGTCGGCGATGAGGGCGGTGGAGCCGTGGGCACGGTGGGCCGTACCGAAGGCGTCGTTGATGTAGCAGTCCGCGTAGGAGGCGAGGGTCTTGACGAAGTCCTTCTGGCTGGCCTTGACGGCAGCCTTGGCGGCCTTCTTCTCCTCGTCGGAGGCGTCCTCGGCGAGTCCGCGGGGCTTGCCTTCCTCCTCGGCGTAGAAGCGGAGGTTCTCGAGCAGGAGGGCCTCACCCGGCTTGAGGGAAGCCACTTCGGCCTGGGCCTTCTGGCAGTCGGCGGCGAACTTCACCGGCGCGCCGAGGCACTCGGCCACATGATTCACGATGTGCTTGAGGGAGAACTTGTCGGTCACGCCCTTCGGACGGCCGAGGTGGGACATGATGATGAGGGACCCGCCACCGGCGAGAACCTTCTTGAGGGTCGGCATGGCCCGGCGGATGCGGGTGTCGTCCGTAATTTCAAACTGCTCGTTGAGGGGAACGTTGAAGTCCACGCGCACGATCGCCTTCTTACCGGCGAAATCGTAGGAATCGATGTGTTGCTGCATAGCTATAAAAAGATGTTTTGAATATTCCGAATCGCAAAGATAACAATTATTTCCGTAAGTGCTACCGCGTCATCCGCACCACGATGGAGAGCGGCAGGGCCTTGCCGAAGCGGTCGCTGAGCGCCAGTTCCCCGCTTTCCATCTCCCCGACGCGCATCGCCTGACGGAGCACCGTCTCGCCCAGCAGGGCGGAATAGCCGTTGCTGTAGAGGTTGAGCACGAGGAAGGCGTCCTGCGGCGCGAGGATCTCGCCGACGCTGCGCAGCATGTCGAACAGGCACTCGTCCAGCTTCCATTTCTCGCCGTCCGGGCCGTGCCCGTAGGCGGGCGGATCGAGGATGATGCCGTCGTAGCGGTTACCGCGCCGCGCTTCGCGCCGGGCGAACTTCATCGCATCCTCCACCACCCAGCGGATGCCGTCCAGGCCGCTGTTCTCCATGTTGCCGCGGGCCCAGGTGACCACCTGCCGGACGGAGTCCAGGTGCGTCACGTCCGCCCCGCCGGCCTTGGCGGCAAGCGACGCGCCGCCCGTATAGGCGAACAGGTTCAGGACGCGGGACGTACGGCCCAGTTTCTGCGAGAGCGCACGGGTCTGGCGGTAGATATAGTCCCAGTTGGGGGCCTGCTCCGGGAAGACGCCGACGTGCTTGAACGACGTGAGCCCGAGGCGCAAATCCATCTTCAGGCCGTCTGCATTGGCATATTTGATGTGCCACTGGTCGTCCATCTTCCTGAGACGGTTCCAGGTGCCGCTGTCCTCCTTGCCGGCCTTGCCGAAACCGGCGCCGGGCGTGAAAGTCGTGTGGGCGAGCCGGCGCCATTCGGCATCCGGCAACGATTTATCCCAGAGCGCCTTGGGCTCCGGACGCGCGAGCACGTAGGCGCCGAAGCGCTCCAGCTTTTCGCCCGCGCCGCTGTCCAGCAGTTCGTAGTCGGTCCAGGAAGGGGAAGGAAATTCTGCCATGGCGTCGCTATTCTTCGTCCAGCGCATCCGAAGCGGCATCCACCAGGGCCACAAGAGCGTCAGTGAGCTGCTTGGCCAGATCGTTGTCGCCGGCCTGCTTCATCACGTCGGACAGGAAATAGATGTACTGGCCTACGACCTCGAACTCTTCGCGGGCCCAGTCGTAGAACTCGATGTAGAACTTGGCGCTCTGCAGCAGGCCGGAGCCGAGCTGCGTCGCCAGCAGGCGGGCCTTGTCGGCCTGGCCCAGCTTGTAGTAGTCCTCGATCATCAGGGTGACCATGTAGTCGTTGCCCGAGAAGCCCAGGGGGACGGTCTCCAGCGGGTAGTGCTGCATCACTTCCGCCGCCTTGTCGATCATCTCCAGCGCGCGCTCGTTCTCGCCGGCCTTCATGAAGGCCTCGGCGCAGGTCACGAACATCCCGCGGACGGACATCACGCCCAGGTGCGTGTACATGTTCTGGTAATCAATGAAGTAGTCATCCTGCGCAAGCGCATCCCACCGATAGACCTGCGTCATCATGCGGTACAGTTCGTCCGTATCGACGAAGCCCGCTTCCGAGCTGGTCGTCTTGTTCTTGATCGGGACGAATTGGTAGGAGTAGCCGTTGTACTCGAGGTACTCCTTGATGCCGACGTTCAGGTCGCCGCCCATGTTCAGGAAGTGGAGCGGACGGTCCCACTGGTAGCCCGAGAGCAGGTCCAGCAGGAAGAGCTCGGGCTTGCTCAGGTACTCCTTGTCCTTGGAGATCGTGAGCACGATCGAATCGGGGATCTGGGCGGCGTATTTCCCGTCCAGGATGCCGTACTTGATGACGTTCTCCTTATTGACCGGCATGACGATCTTGCGCGAGGGGATGTAGTCCACCTTGCGGCCGCTGGTCATCGGGGCCTTGATCTGCGGGTGCTTGAAGACGGCCATCACGTCCGCGATGTCCATCTCGATTTCCTGCGTGTCGAAGATCGGGATATACTCATTAGTGCCGTAGAGGTACTGGTCCGGGCCCACCGTCAGGGGCAGCGGGGCGGACTTGTTGCACGCCCACTTCATCTGGTCGATGTGCCAGTCGGTGCCGAGCAGCGAGGTGTTGCAGATGCGCACGTCCGTGCGGACGTCTTCCACCTCCTGGGCGTACCAGAGCGGGAAGGTGTCGTTGTCTCCGTGGGTCACGAGGATGCCGTTCTCACCCACGGCATTGAGGTAATTGCGGGCCATTTCCACCGCCGTGCGGCGGTTGGAGCGGTCGTGGTCGTCCCAGTTCTGGGCGGCCATCTGCACGGGCACGAGCAGGCAGAGGCCAGCCAGCACGCCGGCCGTCGCCAGGCTGCCGCGGCCCTTGCGGGCGCCGTCTATCCAGCTGAAGAGCGCCGCCACGGCGAGTCCCGCCCAGGCGCTGAAGAAATAGAAGGAACCCGCATACGCGTAGTCGCGCTCGCGCACCTGATAGGGCGGCTGGTTGAGGTAAAGCACGATGGCGATACCCGTCATGAAGAACATCAGGAAGGTCAGCCAGCAGCCGCGCTTGTCGCGGTCGAACTGGAAGAAGAGGCCCAGCAGGCCGAGCAGCAGGGGCAGGAAATAGTAATGGTTCTTGCCCTTGTCGTTCGCGAGCACGTCGGGCGCGTCGGACTGGTCGCCCAGGCGGATGTCGTCGATGAACTTCACGCCGCTCTCCCAGTTGCCGTGGAAGATGTCGCCCGGATTGGGGGCGTGGATCTGATTCTGGCGACCGGCGAAGTTCCACATGAAGTAGCGCCAGTACATCCAGTTCAGCTGGTAGTCGAAGAAGTAGTAAAGGTTGGTGCCGAAGGACGGCTTGCGGGCCGTGGCCCCGGCCACGCGCTGGCCCTTGCCGTTGGTGTAGGTCTCGTAGAACGCCTCATAGCTTCCGTCCGGGCTCGTGCTCCACATGCGCGGGAAGAGCATCTTGCCGGACGCCTTGTAGCGGGCGTCGATCGGGCCTTCGACTTTCTTGTATTTGCCGTCGAGCGGCGCCCAGTAGGTCGTGGTCTTGAGTTCGTAGGGTGCGCCGTAGTACTGTCCGTAGAGGAGCGGCGTGGAGCCGTACTGCTCGCGGGAGAGGTAGCGCACGAGCGTGAAGGCGTTGTCGGGCTGGTATTCGTTGGTCGGGGTCTTCGCGCTGGAACGGATGATGTCGATGGTGAAGACCGAGAAGCCGATGACGATCGTCGTGATGCAGAGCAGCGCCGTGTTGAGGAAGACCTTTTCCTGCTTCAGGGTACGGAACAGGCCCCAGAACAGCAGGGCGAGCAGCGCGACGAGGAAGAAGGCGGCGCCGCTGTTGTACGGCAGGCCCAGGGTGTTGACGAAGAAGAGGTCGAAGTACGCCGCCAGCTTGGGCAGGTACGGCACCACCAGGAAGACGATCAGGCCGAGGATCAGCACGCCCACGGCGAAAATCTTGACCAGCTCCTTGAAAGTGAACGGCTTGTCCTCACGCTGACGGTAGTAGTACATGAACACGATGGCCGGGATGGCCAGCAGGTTCAGCAGGTGCACGCCGATGCTCAGGCCCATCAGGAAGGCGATCAGCACGATCCAGCGCAGGGAATGCGGCTCGTCGGCGCGGTCGTACCACAGCGTCATCAGCCAGAAGACCACCGCGGTGAAGAGCGAAGACATCGCATAGACCTCTCCCTCGACGGCGGAGAACCAGAAGGTGTCCGAGAAGGTATAGATCAGTGCACCCACGAGGCCGGAACCGAAGATGGCCACGGCCTGCGCCGGGCTGTACTGTCCGTCCGCGGCCGGGCGCACCAGTCGCTTGGCGAGCCAGACGACGGTCAGGTACAGGAAGAGGATCGTCGCCGCAGAGCACAGGGCGCTCATCGCGTTGACGAGGATCGCCGCGTGCATATTGTCCCCGAACAGGGTAAAGATGCGGGCGAAGAGCTGGAACACCGGGTTTCCCGGCGGATGTCCCACTTCGAGTTTATACGATGAAGCGATGAATTCGCCGCAGTCCCAGAAGGATGCGGACGGTTCTATGGTCAGCAGGTACGTGACGGCGGAAACGACAAAGGCGACAGCCGCGCAGATCCGGTTCCACAAGGTGAATTTCTTCTCTGTCATAACTTGCAAATGTACAACTAAAAATCTGTATCTTTGCAAAAATTATCCCACCATGGCTCAACAAGACTGGAAAGATCGCCTGGGGGTGGTTTATTCCACCAATCCCGACTTTCAGTACCAGACGGCGCAGAATGCGCCGGAGGCGGAGACGCTGGCTCCGGAGAAGCAGCGCCTGGTCGTCCGTATCGACCGGCGCCGTCGCGCCGGCAAGCAGGTCACACTCGTGGACGGATTTGTCGGCCGGTCGGCCGATCTGTCTGCTCTCGCGAAGACGCTCAAGACCAAGTGCGGCGTCGGCGGGACCGTGGAAGAGGGGCAGATCCTCATCCAGGGCGACTTGCGCGACAAGCTTGTCACCCTGCTTTCCGGAATGGGATATCAAGTCAAACGAGGCAACTAGCGGATTATGGACGATCTCTTCCGGAGCGGAACCCTGGAAATGTCCTCCAGCCCCCTGGAGACGCTGGCGGCACCGGCCCTCTGGTCGGATGTCCTGGCCAACCGCATCCTCATTCTCGTATCCATCCTCCTGATTCTGAATCATCTGCTGGATCTGTTCCGACTCACTCCTCCCCTGCTCTACAGCTACAGCCGCGCCCGCGGCGCCGAGGCGCTGGAACAGAGCATGGGGACCGCCCGCGTCCGCAACAGGATCGCGCTCAGCCTCATCCTCCCGTTCTGCTTGATCCTGGACTGCTTCCACGTGCTGCGGCCCGCTTTCATAGACACCCTCCCCGCCGGCTGGAGCGCACCGGCCACCATCGGCCTGGTGCTGGCCTATCTCATCCTGCGCGGCCTTTGCTACCTCTTCCTCCAGGGCAGGCACCTGGACCAGAAGATTGCCACCACCGTGCGGCGCAACCTCTACAACTACCTGATGCTGATCCTTCCCATCCTGCTCCTGCAGGCTGCCGTCATGCTGTTGGTCCGCGTGCCGGACGAGACCATCTGCTCCGTCATGCGCTGGACTCTCACCGCCGTATGGGCCTTTGCCATCGGGCGTTCAGGACAAATTTTACACGCGTATTGCTCTGGATTCTCAACTTTTTTGTACCTTTGCGCGCTTGAAATTATACCAGCCGCCACGTTGGTAGCAGTTGTAGTGAATTTTTGATCATTTTTGCAGCCAGATGAAGATCCTGATATCCCAGCAAGTCCCGTCCAATCTCGCCGCTTACGAGACCCTGCAGAGCCAGTTTGGGGCCGAACTGACCTTCCAGCCGTTCTTCCTCATCGAACCGCTTTCCGCCCGCGAATTCCGGGCCGAGCACATCAACCTGCCCGACTATACCGCCATCGTCTTCTCCTCCCGCCACGCCATCGACGCCTACTTCAAGCTGTGCGACGAGATGCGTTTCAAGGTGCCGGAGACCATGAAATATTTCTGCTCGACGGAAGCCGTCGCCATGTACCTGCAGAAGCACATCGTCTACCGCAAGCGCAAGATTTTCTTCGGCTCCGGCTCGCCGGACTCCATCGTCGCGCTGGTCACGGCCAAGCACAAGGGAGAGAAGTTCCTGATCGCCACGACGGAAGGATCCGACATCACTCCGATCACGACCCTGTTCGAGTCCGCCAAGCTGGACTACACCGTGGGCGTGCTGGTCAAGCCCGTGCCGCAGGACCTGCACGAGACCAACCTCTCCGCCTTCGATATCGCCGTCCTCTGCAACCCCGCCGACGTGGCGTCGCTGCACGAGAATTATCCCGAATTCCAGCAGGGATCGCTCAAATTCATCTCCTTCGGCAAAGCCGTGGTCAAGGCCATGGAGGAAGCCGGCTACGAGATCGCCCTCAAGGCCCCCACGCCGGAGGCCACTTCCATCAGCAAAGCCGTCGAGCTTTACCTTCAATCCGCCCGCTAGATGACTTCTCCGCAGAGCCATACTCTCTCCAAAGAGGAAAGGCTGTGCGGGAAGACGACTGTCTCCGCACTCATTTCCTCGGGGAAATGGGGCACCACGGCGCACCTGCGTTTCTGCTGGTCGGCAGGGCATGAGACCGGCATCAACCGCATCATGGTCTCCGTGCCGAAGAAGTTCTTCAAGCGCGCCGTCAAGCGCAATCTCCTGAAGCGCCGCATGCGCGAGGCCTACCGCCTCCAGAAGGAGCTGCTTCCGGTCCCGGGCATTGATCTGCTGCTCGCCTATTCCCACGCGGAAGTGGCCGGATTCGCCACGCTCTATGCCGAGGTCACGGACATCCTGAACCGCATCCGCGAGAAGCTATGAGCGCCCTGGACGTCATCCGGCGCATCCTCGCCGCCCCCTTTATCCTGCTGATCAAATTCTATCAGCTGTGCATCTCTCCGCTCAAGCCGCCCAGCTGCCGTTTCACGCCCACCTGCTCGCAGTACGCCCTCGAGGCTTTCCGCAAGTACGGACCCTTCAAGGGTTTCTGGCTGAGCCTCAAGCGCATCCTGCGCTGCCACCCGTGGGGCGGCTCCGGCTACGACCCGGTGCCGTAGTCGGCACCGGGTCGTATCGCTAACGCTATGACGGGGGGCGTTCCCCCCGAAACCCCCTGCGTCGCTTTGCTCCGTTCCAGGCACACGCAATTGGGAATGACGGAATAAATTGCTATCTTTGTGGGATATCGAAAAAAATCTAATCAAAACATACATCAAGATGGCAAATTCTATCAGTGTTCTCAATCACGCAGCTGACAACATCCGCATCCTGGCGGCCAGCGCAGTCGAAAAAGCCAAATCCGGACATCCGGGTGGCGCCATGGGTGGCGCCGACTTCATCAACGTGCTCTACAGCGAGTACCTGACCTACGATCCGTGCAACCCGACCTGGGCCGCCCGCGACCGCTTCTTCCTCGACCCCGGCCACATGGCCCCGATGCTCTACGGCCAGCTGTGCCTGATCGGCAAATACAGCCTCGAAGAGCTGGCCAACCTGCGCCAGTGGGGTTCCCCGACCACCGGTCACCCCGAGTTTGACCCGACGCGCGGCGTCGAGAACACCTCCGGTCCCCTCGGCCAGGGCCACGCCTACGCAGTGGGCGCCGCCATCGCCGCCAAGTTCCTGGCTGCCCACACCGGCAACCCGAGCTTCGCGAAGGAAACCATCTACGCCTACATTTCCGACGGCGGCGTGCAGGAGGAAATCTCCCAGGGCGCTGCCCGTATCGCCGGCACGCTGGGCCTGGACAACCTCGTGATGTTCTACGACTCCAACGACATCCAGCTCTCCACGGAGACCAAGGTCGTCATGAACGAGGACACGGCCGCCAAGTACCGCGCTCTCGGCTGGGACGTGCAGGTCATCAACGGCAACGACGCCGCGCAGATCCGCACCGCCATCGAGAAGGCCAAGGCCGTGAAGGGCAAGCCCGCCCTCATCATCGGCAAGTGCATCATGGGCAAGGGCGCCCTCAAGGAGGACGGCTCCAGCTATGAGCGCAACTGCAAGACCCACGGCGCCCCGCTGGGCGGCGACGCTTACAAGAATACGATCAAGAACCTGGGCGGCGACCCGGAGAATCCTTTCCAGATCTTCGACGACGTCAAGGAGCTCTACGCCCGTCGCGCCGAGGAGCTGAAGAAGATCACCGCCGAGCGCTACGCCGAGGAGAAGACCTGGGCGGGTGCCAACCCCGAGAAGGCTGCCCTGCAGGCTGAGTGGTTCAGCGGCAAGGCTCCGAAGATCGACTGGAGCAAGTGTGTCCAGAAGGACAACGACGCCACGCGCAACGCCTCCGCCGCCTGCCTCGGCGTGCTCGCCGAGCAGGTGCCGAACATGATCTGCGCCTCCGCCGACCTGTCCAACTCCGACAAGACCGACGGCTTCCTGAAGAAGACCACCGCCTTCCAGGCCGGCGACTTCAGCGGCGCCTTCTTCCAGGCCGGCGTGGCCGAGCTGACGATGGCCTGCTGCTGCATCGGTATGGCCCTGCACGGCGGCGTCATCCCCGCCTGCGGTACCTTCTTCGTGTTCTCCGACTACATGAAGCCGGCCGTCCGTATGGCCGCCCTCATGGAGCTCCCGGTCAAATTCATCTGGACTCATGACGCCTTCCGCGTCGGCGAGGACGGCCCGACCCACGAGCCTGTCGAGCAGGAGGCCCAGATCCGCCTCATGGAGAAACTCAAGAACCACCACGGCAAGAACTCCGTCCTGGTGATGCGTCCGGCCGACGCCAAGGAGACCACCGAGGCCTGGGCTGCCGCCATGGCCAACATGAACACCCCGACGGCCCTCATCCTCTCCCGCCAGAACATCGCCAACCTCCCCGAGGGCAACGATTACAGCCAGGTGGCCAAGGGCGGCTACATCGTGGCCGGCTCCGACGCCAACCCGGATGTCATCCTCGTGGCTTCCGGCTCCGAAGTCTCCACCCTGGAGGCCGGCGCCAAGCTGCTCCGCGAGGCCGGCAAGAAGGTGCGCGTGGTCAGCGTCCCGTCCGAGGGTCTCTTCCGCCAGCAGTCCAAGGAGTATCAGCAGACGGTCCTCCCGACGGGCGTGAAGAAGTTCGGCATGACCGCCGGTCTGCCTGTCACGCTGCAGGGCCTCGTCCCTGAGGCGGAAGGCACTGTCTGGGGCCTCGAGTCCTTTGGCTTCTCCGCTCCGTACAAGGTGCTCGACGAGAAGCTCGGCTACACCGCCGAGAACGTCTTCGAGCAGGTGAACAAGCTCTTCTAGTCCGGAAATGAAGCACATTCGGAACTTCTGTATCATCGCGCACATCGACCACGGGAAGAGCACCCTGGCGGACCGCCTGCTGGAGCTCACCCAGACGCTCGGTGCGCGCGACATGGAGAACCAGGTCCTGGACGACATGGACCTGGAGAAGGAGAAGGGCATCACCATCAAGAGCCACGCCATCCAGATGGTCCACCACTATCACGGGGAGGCCTACAAGCTGAACCTCATCGATACCCCGGGCCATGTGGATTTCTCCTATGAAGTTTCGAGAAGCATCGCCTCCTGCGAAGGAGCGCTCCTGGTCGTGGACGCCTCCCAGGGCGTCCAGGCCCAGACCATTTCCAACCTGTATATGGCCATCGACCACGGCCTGGAGATCATCCCTGTCCTCAACAAGATCGACATGGAGTCCGCCCAGGTCGAGGTCGTGACCGACGAGATCTGCGACCTCATCGGGTGCAAACCCGAAGAGGTCTTCAAGGTCTCCGCCCGCACGGGCGAAGGCGTGGCGCCCATCCTGGACGCCATCGTGGAGAAGATCCCGGCACCGGAAGGCGACCCGGAGGGGCCGCTGCAGGCCCTGATCTTCGACTCCGTCTTCAATTCCTTCCGCGGGGTCATCGCCTACTTCAAGGTCAAGAACGGCTCCATACGCAAGGGCGACAAGGTGAAATTCTTCGCCACCGGGATGGACTACGAGGTCGAGGAGGTGGGCATCCTGAAGATGAAGCTCATCCCCGCCGCCGAGATCGGCTGCGGGGACGTTGGCTACGTCATCACCGGCATCAAGAGCGCCGTCGAGGTCAAGGTGGGCGACACCATCACCCACGTTGCCCGGCCGTGCGCCGAGGCCATCGCCGGCTTCGAGGAAGTGAAGCCGATGGTCTTCGCGGGCATGTACCCCGTGCAGGCCGACAAATTCGAGGAGCTGCGCGCCGTGCTGGAGAAGTTCCAGCTCAACGACGCCTCCTTCGTGTACGAGCCGGAGAGCTCGCTGGCTCTGGGAAGCGGTTTCCGTTGCGGCTTCCTGGGGCTGCTGCACCTCGAGATCGTGCAGGAGCGGCTCTTCCGCGAGTTCGACATGGACGTGATCACCACGGTGCCGAACGTCTCCTACAAAGTCTATACGACGCAGGGCGAGGTCATGGACGTGCACAATCCGTCCGGCCTGCCCGCCCAGACGCTCATCGACCACATCGAGGAGCCTTACATCCGCGCCCAGATCATCTCCAAGTCCGAATTCTTCGGCGCCATCATGAAGCTCTGCCTGGACCGTCGCGGCACGCTCATCGGCCAGCACTACATCACGGCCGACCGCGTGGAGCTGACCTACGACATGCCCCTGTCCGAGATCGTCTTCGACTTCTACGACAAGCTGAAGACCATCTCCAAGGGCTACGCCTCCTTTGACTATCATGTGATGGATTTCCGTCCGGCACGGCTGGTCCGCCTGGACATCCTGCTGAACGGCGAGCCCGCCGACGCCCTCTCCACGCTGATTCACGAGGACAACGCCTATACTTTCGGGCGCAAGATGTGCGAGAAGCTCAAGGATCTGATCCCGCGTCAGCAGTTCGACATCCCCATCCAGGCGGCCATCGGCGCGAAGATCATTGCGCGCGAGACCGTCAAGCAGGTGCGCAAGGACGTGACCGCCAAGTGCTACGGCGGCGACGTCACGCGCAAGCGCAAGCTCCTCGAGAAGCAGAAGGAGGGCAAGAAGCGCATGCGCCAGATCGGCACCGTCCAGGTCCCCCAGAGCGCCTTCATGGCCGTACTCAAACTGGATTCCTAATCCCCATGGTCCGCTGCTTCCAAGTCGCGGGACTCACGTTCTCGCTGGAACTGCCGGATGATTTCCCGGCAGCCGGCCTGCTGCACAATTACGATCCCTTCGAGGTCCCGCCTCCCCGGCAGCAGTCCCCTCAGAAAACCGTAGCCACCCTCGGCTCCGTAAGAGGGAGGGGCCCGCTTCCGGAGGAAGTGGGAGGGGTCCCGCGCAGCGGGACGTTTTCTGAGGGGAGCTGCTGCCGGGGGGCGGAGCTATTTGAGTTGAAACTGACTGAACAACGGCCGGAAGAGCCGGGAGAGCCGCTGCTGCGCAGCAAGGAGCAAACCGGGGAGCCGGTCGTGGGCTTCTTCCGTAGCGGCGGGGGATATCAGGCGGCGTTCGCCCCGGCGCCCTCGAAACCGATATGCGGCATATTGGAGATGCGGGACGATTTCCGCGAGGGACGGCTTTATACCGAGGGCAGCCCGGCCGACCAGGCTTTCGCCGTGAACAATGCCCTGATGCTGCTGTACGCTTTTGCAGCGGCGCCCTACCGCGCACTCGAGATGCATGCTTCCGTGGTGACGCGCGGCGGCCGCGGCTTCCTCTTCCTCGGGAAGAGCGGCACCGGCAAGAGCACCCACAGCCGCCTGTGGCTGGAACATATTTCCGGGACGGAACTCCTCAACGACGACAACCCGGTCCTGCGCGTCGTGGACGGAGTCGCCCGGGTGTACGGCTCCCCCTGGAGCGGCAAGACGCCCTGCTACAAGGCACAGGACGTGCCTGTCGGGGCCATTGTACGCCTCACTCAGGCCCCGCACAACCGCATCGAGCGGCTGTCCACCGTGCAGTCCTATGCCTCGGTAATGGCCTCCTGTTCGGGCTTCCGCCCGATCCGTGCGCTCGCGGACGCGCAGCATGAAACACTGACGCAGGTCGTGCAGCTGGTACCCTGTTATCACCTGGAATGCCTGCCGGACGCCGATGCCGCCCGGCTCTGCAACGAAACGGTCGATGGATAAACGTACCCTGCCCAACGAGTTCCTCCTCGGCGAGGTGACGTCCGTCCTGCGCGACGGGCGCGAGGCCGTCATCATCCCCACCGGCAACAGCATGCTTCCCTACATCCGGGGCGGCGTGGATCGTGTCACGCTGCGCGCCTGCCCGGACGTTTCCGTCGGCGATATCGTCCTGGTCAAGATCGACGGGCGCTACCTCCTGCATCGCGTCGTCGCGCGTGAAGGCGACGCGCTCACCCTGATGGGCGACGGCAACCTCGCCGGCATGGAGCACTGCATGCTTGCCGACGTGATCGGCACCGTCACGGAGATTATCCGTCCCTCCGGACAGCGTCGCGCGCCGGGCCGCGCCTGCCTATGGCGCGCCCTGCGGCCTCTCCGCCGCTATCTGCTCGCTATTTACCGAGTGGTTTCCCGCTAGACTCCCTTTTCCACCCCGACCCATCCTTCCCGGACAACATCGCGCTCGGGGGCCGGCAGTTCCTTTTCCTGCGGCGTAGTCCGCTTCGAGAGCCGGTGGCGCAGGCAGGCGCGGAAACGGTCGAGAAGATCGACGCCGAACCCAACCCAGAAGCAGGACAGGAAGAGACCCACGAATCCCCAGATCAAGACGACTTTCGCACGGCTGTTGGTCGCATGCTGGGGCATCGTGGCAGGCTGGATGACGGCAAAGACCGGCTTCACCTCCTGGATCTTGGCCCGCGCCATCTCCTGCTGCTGCGCCATCTGGATATACAGCTGGCTGGCCAGCTCCGCCTCCTGGCGAAGCCTGTCGCGACGGCTGCTCACGGACTGAAGGATGATGTCCCGCTCGTGGTCCACACTCGCGGCATAGGCAGCCTGCGCCTTGACCAGCCTGGCCTGCGCATCTTCCGTCATCTTGACATAGTAATCATAGTCTTCGATGGATTTTTGCGTCCGGTACACGGTGACGTATTCCTGCAGGCGGCGGCAGACCGTGTCAGCCAGCTGCGTGGCCATCAGCCGGTCGTCCATGACCACGGTGATGGTCGTGATGCCGGATTTGTCGACCGACGCGGAAATACTCTTCGAGAGCGCCTCCACGGCACGGGACTGCCGGGGCGTCAGTCGGGCGGGGTCGAGCGTCCCGTCGTCCTCCAGGACGGGTTCCTTCCGGGAGAACCACCCCATCGACCGGATACTGAACCGCTTCTCCCTGTCCAGTCCGGTCATGTGGTCGAAGACCGTGACGGGCCGGGCGACGACGCCTTCACGCGCCTCCTGGGGGGAGACGTACTGGGTCAGCTCCACGGGGAAGAGCCCGGTCAGGAAGGGCGTACTCTTGCAGATTTCAGGGAAGAGGGTGATATTGAGTGCGTCCGTGCTGCCGGCGGAACCGGCCGCGGCGATGCCCAGCATGCTGGAAATGCTGCTGAGGCTGCTTGCGCCGCCCGCCTGGACTTCCGGGGCGAGGGTCATCGTAACGCTGTACTTGCGCGGACTGGTCAATGCCATGACGATGCCGAAGAGCCCGAAGGCGACGGACACCACGAAGATAAAGCGCCAGCTGTTCAGGAGCTTGACGAATACCCCCATCCAGTCAATATCTATTTCTTCATCGTATTCTTCACGCATATGGAAGGGACTTATTTCTTGTTCTGGTTAACCAAGGAGACGACGGAAACGGCCAGCGTCGCCAGGGAGGCGGCCGCCGAGCTGAGCGCCACGACGGAGCCGCGCAGGTCCACGTTCTTCTTCTCCCGCTTGGGGACGACGATTTCGTCGCCCGGCTGGATGCGGACGAAGGAAGTGAGTTCGCACTTCTCGCCGTTCATCCGGATGACGTAGGCATTGGAGACCTGCGCCCTGGGGGCGTAGCCGCCGCTTTTCCGGATGTAATAGCCGAAGCTTTTGCCGGGGATATAGGTCAACGCGCTCGGCGCCATCACGGCACCGCGCGTCAGGACGGCATGGTTGACGCCCGGAATCTCCAGCCGGTCGCCATCCCGGAGCAGGATATCGAAATCACCGCCGGGTTGGGACAGAGCCTTTTCCAGGTCGATCGCCACCTGATACTCATGGCCGATAGCAAGCTGCTGGATGTCCGTAGAGTCATTCAGCTGCAGCAACGCTTCCTGGGCATCCTCGACCTGCAGCTGCTCGGCCCGGGTGATGGTCCGCATCAGGCGGGCGCCTCTGGCATAGCTGAAGTCCGTCAGGCCGCCGGCCTTGCGGATGGCGTCGCTGAGGTGCTCCTCGCGCTGGGTCAGGGCGTAATCGCCCGGGAAATTGACCTCGCCGGAAACGCTGAAATGGATCGGCTGGTTGAAGGTCGGGCTCCTGTGGACGACGACTTCGTCATACGGCTCCAGGGCGAAACCGCCCTCGCCGTCGGAGAGCAGGCCGTCCTTGATGGTGAAGCTGTAGAGCGTGGCCACGCCGCCGTTGACGGTAAGGCCCTGCGTGTCTTTCTGCGGGCGCGTCACATCCACGCGCGAGGTCGAGGCCCCGTTCAGCAGGCCGCCCGCCATGACGATGAGGTCTTCGACCGTCGTGTTGGCGGCATAGGGGAAGGTGCCGGGCCGGGCTACCAGGCCGCTGATCGTCATCGTTCCCTGGTCCTCCAGGTTGTATTTGCTGGCAATGATGAGTTCGTCGTTGTTGCGCAGTACGAAATCCGGATCCTGGCCCGCCAGGACACGGCCCAGATTGACGGACAGGACCTCCAGCGTCCGGTCGTCGTGCTCGCGGTTGATGACCGCCCGGCCCGTGAAGGCCTCCGGCAGCAGTCCGCCGGCCTTCCGGACCAGCTGACTCACGGTCTGCAGTTCATCGCTCCGCTCGTACATGCCCGGGAAATAAACGGCGCCGCTGACGGAGATCCGGTTCCCGAAGCGGGACTGGAGCCTGCCCACGCTGACCTGGTCGCCATCCTGAATGACGAAACGCGTGAAGTCGGCGTATTCCACCGTATGGACCTCGTAGGTCTTGCCGTTCTGGCGGACGACGTTGACACTGGCCGTGTTGGCACCGCTTGCAAAGCCTCCGGCGTAGGCGATCAGCTGGGCCAGCGTCTCCCCTTCCTTCATCTCGAATCTCATCGGACGCTTGACCAGGCCGCTGATCTTCACCATCCCGGTGTAGGGCCCGACGAGGATGACATCGCCGTCTTCGAGGCGGATGTCCTGCTCGCGGCTTCCCGTCGTGAGTAATTCGTACACGTCGGCCTGGCCGACGGTCTTGCCGCCGCGCGAGAGGGTGATGTTGCGCAGCGTACCCGGCTCGACGATGCCGCCCGCCCGGTACAGGGCGTTGAAGATCGTGGAGAAGGACGAAACGACATAGGAGCCGGGCACGGCCACGTCGCCCACGACCTCGATCTGGATGGAGCGGATCTGCCCGAGGGTCAGCCGGATGCTGGTGCGCGTGCCGCCGCCCTGGCCCAGGCCGGAGTAGATGGAGGAGAGTTTCTTGCCCAGGAAGCTGTTCGCTTCCTCCACCGTCAGGCCGTTCAGATAGACGGGGCCCAGGTAGGTGACGACGATGCTGCCTTCCGGCGAAATGGTCTGGCGGATGGTCTGCTGCGCCGCACCGTAGATGTCGATGATTACTTCATCACCAGGGCCCAGGCGATAGTTGCGCGGTGTAGCCATGCTGGCGCTGGGGGAGAAACTGAGGCTGCGATTGCGGAAAAGGTCGTAACCGTAGATGGCGTCGGGGCCGGCCGGTTCCAGTGTATCGAGGGCGGCGGGGACGTCCTCCGGGCCCTGGAGTATGTGCCTGCGGGCGCTCGTGTCCAGACTGACCTCCACCTTGCCCTGCCTCGCTTGATAGGTGGCGGCGGCCCGCCGGGCCTGTTCGCGGGTGACGCCGCGGAGCATCAGCTCCTTGGCGATGTCCTCGTCGGTTTTGCCCTGGGCGATGCCCTGTTCGTAATACTCGATGACCTGCTGGTCGGTCATGACGCTTTGGCCAAAAACCGCCAGGCAGGCAAGGGAGAGGAGTATGGAGAGAAGTATTCTCATGGATAATCTACTGACTTCGCACACTTTATAAATAACTGCGCTAAGATACGAAAAATAAGCTAAAAAAATAGTTAATCCGCGTTTGGCTTCGTCAGATCCGCAAGATTTCGTCCGCGCGGGCGGAGATGGCGTCGCGGTGAGAGATGAAAAGCAGGGTGCGCGAACCATGGTAGCGCGCATAGAGCCGGTCGAGCAGGAGCCCCTCGGTCTCGGCGTCGAGCGCCGAGGTCGCCTCGTCCAGGATCAGGAGGCCGCCCTCGTGCAACAGGGCGCGGGCCACGGCGATGCGCTGGGCCTGCCCCTCGCTGAGGCCTCCGCCGGTCTCGCCGCAGGGCGTGTCAAGCCCTTCGGGCAGATCGTACACAAAGTCCGCGACGGCGGTGTGCAGCGCATCGCGCAACGCCTCCTCGGAGGCGTCGGGGCGCGCGAGCAACAGGTTTTCCCGGACGGTGCCGCTGAAGAGCGAATTCCCCTGAGGGACATAGCGGAAATTGTTGCGCAGGGCGGGACCGGCGGGATGCTCTCCGGCGGCGTCGTAGAGCGCGACGCTGCCCTCCGTGGGTTTCAACAGGCCCAGCACCAGGCGGCTGAGCGTGCTCTTGCCCGCACCGGTAGGACCCATGATGACGGTCATCGACCCGGGCGTAAAATCGTGGTTGAAGCCGGAAAGGATCTGTTTCTCCGGCCGGTCGGCGTACGCAAAGCCCAGTGCCGTGCAGCGGACACCCGGCGCGCCGTCCAGGATCACGGGCTGCTCGCCGGCAACTTCCTGCTCCAATGCCTGCAGGTCCATCAGCCGCTCCACGGACGTGGAGGCATGGATGAAGGCAGGGACCTGGCGGGCCAGCTCGGCGATGGGGCGCTGCACCTGCCCGACAAGCTGCAGGAACGCGGTCATCATACCGTAGGTCACGGCGCCGCTGCGTATGCCCAGCACGCCCCAGAGGAAGGCGGCGGCATAGCCGCCCAGGAAGCCGAAAATCATGAATCCCCGCGCCACGGCGTTGTAGCGGATGCGGGAGACGGTCTGCCCCAGAAGCTCTTTCTGCATGCCGCCCAGACGGGCCAGCACGCGCTCAGCACCGATGAGTGTGAGTACCACGAGGCGCTTCTGCAGGTTCTCCTGCATGTGCTGCTGGATCTCGGCGTCCTGCTTGCGGATACGCTCCGTGAGCGCACGCAACTTCCTGAAGAACATGCGCGAACCCACGACGGCCGCCACCATCAGGACAATCAGCACCCAGAGCAGATTCGGAGCCATGAGCAGCAGATAGACGGAGGCGGCGAGGAGCTGCACGACGGTGATGACCACTTCGGGGATACGCGAGCAGAGCAGCTCGGTGACCACACGCACGTCCTCTTCGAGGCGGTTCACGGCGTCGCCGCTGCGGTAGGTCTCGCGGCCGGTCCAGCTGCTGCGCAACACCCGGGCGAACGTATCGTGCCGCAGCTCGTTGCCGCTGCGGACACTGTTGTAGCTCTCCCAGGCCGAGGCGGCCACGGAGCAGATCAGCTGCAGCAGCATGACGCCCAGCAGGATCCCGATATGCAGGGGAAGCGGAGCGTCGAGCTCGCCGGTTGCGATATCGACCAGGCGCTTGCAGATCCAGACGAAACCCAGCGAGGCGGCAATGCGGACGGCACCGATGAACACGCTGAGCGCGATCCGTCCCCGGACAGGGCGGATCATGGGGCGCAGGCCCCGGAGCGTCTGGCGCAGCGGCATCATCGTTTGAACAAGTCTTTCAGTATCTGCCGGATACCACCGGCGAACAAAGATACAAAATTCTGTGCAGCTTCGCGCGGTACAATGGGGAGCAAACGGCAGAAACGCCGGAGATGCATCGCAAAGAGCGTATAGAGTTTCCCGCCCAGGTAACCCTCCGGCCGCTTGCTGCGTAGCGAGATGCCGCGGCCGAAGTTGCCTTCGGCGAGGATCAGCGCCAGGACCTTGCGGGACCTTGCCAGCGCGGCAGGATCATAGCCGGGGCATTCCGCTGCGGGCAAGCCCAGATCGTGCACGGCGATGCAGCAGAACAGCTGCCAGGGGCCCTGCAGACGCATCCCTTTCACCATCCGGAGCAGGCGCTCCCGGTCAATATCCCCGGCATGAGCATGCAGGTGCAGCGTCCAGTCGCAGAGCTGGCGGAAGCCGATACCGCCCTGGAGGAAGTGGTGCCAGACATGGTAGAAGAGATAAAAGGCGTTGAAGGTGGGTTCGGGCGTGTCCACGCGCACGCCGCCGAAGTCCAGCGGCACCAGCCCGCGCGTGAAGCCTTCGGCCTCGAGGGCGCGGTAGAAGCGCGTCAGGCGGCGGGTCTCCGGGAGCATCGAGTGCTGGTGCAGCTCGATTTCCGCCCCGCCGAGCTGCAACCCCCAGTGCTTGCCCTGGAGCTGGTCGTCCACGGACGAAGCCAGCGGCGTCAGGACGTGCAGGGCCTCCTCCAGCCGCTCCGGACCGATGTAGAGATCGATGTCCCCGCATTCGCGCAGCGAGGGATTCGGATAGCTGCGCGCCGCGCCCTGGCCCTTCAGCAGCACGGCGGGAATTCCCGCCTCGCGCAGGGCCGTCACAATGCGCATCAGCGCCGCATCCAGTATCCGATGGGTATTGAAATTCTGCAGCAGGAACTCCCGCATCCGGGACTTTGACTCCTCCGGCAGCCCGGCCTGTTGCCCGGCATCCCGCAGCAGCGCGTCAAAGACCAGGCCCCGGGTCTTCTGGCGGTTCGCGATCGCCAGCACGTCTTTCGGCACACCGGTCCCGCCATCGTCTCCGTTCCCGTCATGGCCCCCGTTCCCGTCATGGCCGACCTGATCGGCCATCTCCCCCCACAGGGCAGCCCGCATCCAGGCCAGATATGTCTGCTCCGCCGTCATTCAGCCAGCAGGCCCGCATCTTTCCAGGCCGACACCAGCTTGTCCACATCGGCCCGCGCCTGCTGCGCATCCACGTCATAACGCGCCGTCAGCAGGGCGACCAGGTCCTCGGCCGTAAAGTCCTTGTCCTGAATCTGCTCCCACAGGTACGCGGCGGTGGCGTTCAGCGAGATGACCTTGCTGAAATCCACGCGGGCAAGTCCTTCTCCCGTGACAATATACTCTCCGGCAATCGACCGGAGCACAAATCCATCGAGCAGTCTCATATTGAATTGCTATTTTCTCCTTAAACAAAGGTACGCCAAACGAAACGAAAAAACAAACGCCCGCCCCCGTCGGCCAGGCTTTCAAGGCAAGGATGCCAGCAGCAGTTCGAAGAGGCGGGGTTTGGCGTAGCGGTCGAGTTCCGCCTCTTCAATCCAGAAGTAGCCCTCCGGCAGCGCCGGCTCCTCCGCCGGCTCCCAGAGGTAGAAATCCACCAGCAAGGTTCGGTGGGTCAATTGGTGTTTAACGTTGGATTTCAACAAGGTAAGAGATTCCGGGTCAAGCCCGGAATGACTGTTTGTTAACGGCTCATATAATCCGGTCCAGATGTCACCTGGACCGCGGCGGCGGATGGCGGTGCGGCCGCGGAAGCGCACATAGACGTAGTCGAAACGGCGCGTCTGCACGGCCGGGCCCTTTTCCCGGACGGGGAGGCCTTCAACGCGGCCCGTGGCGAGCGCGACGCAGGAGGCGGCCAGCGGGCAGATGGCGCAGGGCGGCGCGGCGGGCGTGCACTGCAGCGCCCCGAAGTCCATCATGCCCTGGTTGAAGTCGCCGGGCCGTCCGGCCGGCAGCAAAGACTGTGCGAGGGCGGTGAATTCCTTTTTCGCGGCGGTGGAGCCGACGGGCGTCTCAATCCCGTAATGGCGCGCCAGCACGCGATAGACATTGCCGTCCACGACGGCCGCAGGCAGCCCGAAGGCGATGGAGCCGATCGCGGCGGCGGTATAGTCCCCGACCCCCTTCAGCGCGCGGATGCCGTCCAAGGTGTCGGGAAAACTGCCCGCCGCCACGATCTGCCGCGCCGCGGCATGCAGGTTCCGCGCCCGGCTGTAGTAGCCGAGGCCCTGCCAGAGGCGCAGCACCTCGTCCTCGCTCGCCGCGGCGAGCGCGCGCACGTCCGGCCAGGCGGCCAGGAAGCGCTCCCAGTAAGCCTGTCCCTGGGCGATGCGCGTCTGCTGGAGAATGATCTCGCTCAGCCAGATGGCATAAGGGTCCCGCGTGCGGCGCCAGGGCAGGTCGCGCCCGTAGGTATCATACCAGGAAAGGATGGTCTCGGAAAAGGACTGCATGGGTGCAAAAATACTTTTTTTTCGTATTTTTGCGAATGGATTAACAAGCCTGACACGTGAAAAAGATCAAAATCATCCTGCTTGTGGCCGCCCTGCTGAGCGGTTCGGCAGCTTTCGCACAGCAGAGCTGGAGCGTCGGCGCCGGCTATTCCGTCACCACGTTCAACGGGACCGACTGTTCCCAATTCCTGGCCAAGCACCCCGTGCGGGGCTTCTATGCCGGGGCCAGCCACGAGTTCTACTTTTCGGCGCTGGCCGGGCTGACCTTCGAGCCGGGGCTTTATTTCCACTACCAGTCCGGACGCAACGACGCGAACGCGAAGCCCAAATACATCAAGATGCACTACCTGTCCATCCCGATGGACCTGAAGTACAGTTTCAACTTCGCCACGGGCCTGATGGGTTCCGTCTTCACGGGCCCGGTGTTCAATGTCGGCCTGATCGGCAACCTCTACGACAAGGGGGCCTTCAGCGAACAGGGCGGACTGACCAAGGATGTCCTGGACACCCGGGGGCTGACGCGCGTCAACCTGCAGTGGCGGGTGGGGGCTGCGCTGACCCTCGCCGAAGCTGTGCAGCTACGCTTCAGCTACGCCTTCGGCATCAGCCGGCTCATCCCGGAGCAGGAGATCCACAACAACGCCCTGACCGTTGGCCTGGGGCTGCTGTTCTGATTCCCTCATGAATACTTTCTTCGTCGTACTGGCCGTGATTCTCGGCGTCGTCGGGATCATCGGCAGCATCGTTCCCGGCCTGCCCGGGCCGCCGGTCAGCTGGGTCGGCATCCTGCTGATGTACTTCTTCGGCGGCACCAACGCCGCCGGCGAGCCGATGTCGCTGACGATCCTGTTTGTGCTGCTGGGCGTGACGATCCTGGTTTCGGTCCTGGACTACATCGTCCCGGCCTGGTTCACCAAGCTCACCGGCGGCAGCAAATACGCCTCCGGGGGAGCGATTATCGGCCTGTTCGCCGGCCTGGTCCTGCCCCTGCCCCTCGGCATGGTCGCAACCTCCCTGCTGGCCGCCTTCCTGGCAGAGCTGCTCTTCGCCGGCAAGGACGCCGGGAGCTCGCTGAAAGCCTCGTTCGGGGCCTTCCTGGGCTTCCTTTCGGGCACGGGGATCAAACTCATCGCCTCGGCGGTGATGCTCTACTATATCATCGTATTTATCTAGAAGAGGCCGACCACCACGTTCCAGAGCAGGAAACGGGCGAGTTTGCCGACCAGCAGCAGGACGGCCGTCCAACCGGGCGTCGTCCGGTAGAAGCCGAGCGCCAGCACCAGGATATCCCCGATCACGGGAACGCCGCTCAGCAGCGCGAGCCAGGCACCGTACTTGCGCACCGAGGCATGGTGCCGCTCCAGTTTCTCGTGGCTCACCTTGAACCATTTCTCGATCCACTCCCACTTACCCAGCCAGCCCAGGCCATAGGTCAGCAGACTGCCCACCCAGCTGCCCGCCGTCCCGGCCACGAGGCAACCCACGGGGTTCTTCGTCGCCGCGAGGACGGCGATGTACAGGGCATCCGAGCTGAACGGGAAAATGGACGCGGCCAAAGCGCTCCCCAGGAACAGGCCCAGCAGGCCGAGGCTTTGCAACCACTCCATCAGACAAACTGTCCGTCCTTCATCGTGAGGGTGCGGTCGCAGAGGGCGGCCAGCTCGGGGTCGTGCGTCACGATCACGATGGTCTGCCCGAGGCGGTCGCGCAGGGAGAAGAGCAGGCGGTGAATCTCCTGCTTGGTCGCGGAATCGAGGTTGCCCGTGGGCTCGTCGGCGAAGAGCACCGCCGGGTCGCCCACCAGCGCGCGGGCGATGGCGACGCGCTGCTGCTCGCCGCCCGACAATTCGCCGGGCTTGTGGTCCAGGCGTGCCTGCAGGCCCACTTCGCCCAGCAGGCGAGCCGCCTTCGCGCGCGCCTCTTTCATCGGCACGCCGGCAATCAGCGCCGGGATCATCACGTTCTCCTCGGCCGTGAATTCAGGCAGGAGGTGATGGGCCTGGAAGACGAAGCCGATGCGGCGGCCGCGGAAGGCGGCCAACGCGTCCCCCTTCAGGGACAGCACGTCCTGCCCCTCGATCAGCAGGCTGCCGGCGTCCGGCGTGGACAGCGTGCCGAGAATCTGCAGGAGGGTGGATTTGCCGGCGCCGGAGGCGCCCATGATGGAAACGACTTCATGCGCCTCAACGCTGAAGTCGATCCCTTTCAGGACCTCCAGGGTCCCGAAACGCTTACGGATGCCGCGTGCTTCAATGATCATAGCCCAAAGGTAGCAATAATTTATTAACTTTGCAGCCCGAAAGCTTGCCGCGCGTGGGCGTTGCGGAGGGCGAAGCGGAAATTGGTTTTTCGAGCAACCGCACGAAAAATAATTTTCGTTCGCCCGCGAAGGAAGGGCAAGCCAAAAGGAATACGGGGTGTGGCGCAGTTGGCTAGCGCATCTGGTTTGGGACCAGAGGGTCGTGTGTTCGAGTCACATCACCCCGACCAAAAGAAAAAGCCTGCGACTTGCGCAGGCTTTTATCATGTTCGGACGACTCCTAGAGGTTCGGGTTGCACTTCTTCCACTCGGAGGTCGGCGGGATGATGCCGAGGTCGATGATCTCGTCACGCATCTTGCAAAGGTGCTCGTAGGAGGCCTGCAGGTCGGCCATCTCGGTGGCGGTGCCGGCAGGATCGGTGAAGTGGACACCCGTCGCGTCGATCACTGACGGCATGGCCATCATCACGTTCTTATAGGCGGCGTTGTTGACATAGCAGCCGGCAGGCCAGGTGAACTTGTCGCCACCCATCGCGGCCTCGATCATCTTGACGGCGTTGTAAGCCGGGCTCTGGAAGGAGCTGCGGCCGCGGAGCTTGATGATGTTGGAACCACCCTGCACGGTGTTGTGCTTGATCTCCTCCCACTTCTCGGCGGAGAGCTTCTTGTCGGCGAGCGGCGTGCCGTCGATCATCGCCTTGGAAGCGAACACGGCCATGGCCTCACCGTGGCCACCGTAGGTATAAGCGTTCGTCACCTTGCACTGCTGCACACCGAACTCGAGGGCCAGGGCCTCCTGGAGGCGGGTGGAGTCGAGGGCGGCGAGGGTGGTCACGCACTCGGGCTTGACGCCGGAGTGGAGCAGGACCACGAGACCGGTCAGGTCGGCCGGGTTGAAGATGACGACGATGTGCTTGACATCCGGGCAGTACTTCTTGACGTCCTTACCGAAGTCCTCGGCGATCTGGCAGTTGCCCTTGAGGAGGTCCTCACGGGTCATGCCCTCCTTGCGGGGAGCGCCGCCGGAAGAGATGATGTACTTGGCATCCTTGTAGGCGACGGCCGGGTCGGTCGTCCAGGTAATGTTGGCGCCTTCGAATGCACAGTGGTCCATCTCGGCGACCACGCCGCGCAGGCCGGGCTCATAGACATCGTAAAGACAGATGTTGGGAGTAAGCTTGAGCATCAGCGCAGTCTGGGCCATGTTGGAGCCAATCATACCCGCGGCACCGACGATGACCAATTTTTCGTTAGTAAGATAGTTCATATGGATTGTTTTAATTGACGTCTTTCGAAAAATCATGCAAATATACAAAAAATCATTATCTTTGCGACGTTATAAACGTTTTATGGCCCTATATCTTATCAAAGATCTGGACGACGACTACCACTCGCGGGTAGGTGTCTGGCAGATTACAGAATCTGAAGAAGAGCTCAAAGCACTTGCTTCCGTCCCCTCTGATGAGCTGGAGGAAATCTCTTACATCAAAAACGAATCCCTGCGCAAGCAGAAACTGGCCGTCCGCTGCCTTCTGGACGCGCTTTTCGAAGAAAAAGTCTATCTGAGCCACCACGATAACGGCAAGCCGTATATCGAGAACTCAGCGATGAATATCAGCATCACCCACACCAACCGCTACGTCGCCGTCATCCTCAACCCGACCGACGAAGTGGGCATCGACTGCGAGTCGCTCGACCGCGACTTCTCCGCCGTCAAGAAGAAAGCCCTTTCCGAAGACGAGATCGAAGAGGTCGAGGAAATCGACGAGGAGCAGCGCAACGAGCAGCTCGCCATCTACTGGTGCGCCAAGGAAGCCGTTTACAAGATGGTCTCGCAGTACGGCGTCGACTTCGCCGAGCAGATCGAGATCGACGACTTCCGCCTGCGCGGCGAAGGCGAACTGGTCGCCACCTTCACGGACAAGGACGGCTTCGAAGAGGAGTACGAACTCGAGTACATCACCTTCGACCGCCACGTGCTCGTCTGGGTGATCGGATAAATCCTATTTGATCAAATCATACAGATTCCGGCGGTCAAGAAAGCGGCTGGACGCGGCCTATTTTATCTCATCTGGCCCCCTCCTGTTGAACTGTCGCAAAATTTGCGACAGTTGGAAGGTCTTTAAGCTCCTCTTGAAGCGCAGTAGCGATATGCTTTCCTATTGTCTTGACGTCACGATCAAAAAGAATAGATAACTGTACACGATCCAGCCAAACCATCTCCTGTTCCATTCGAACCTCTAGACAAATCGAATCGTCCGGGTGATAGATGGCTATTTCTCCGACATCTCTTTTCGCCTGCATTTTCATCCCTGTCGAGCTATTATTTGATCAGGTCATACAGGTTCCGGCGGTCGAGGAAGCGGTAGGACGCGGCCTCGAGCAGATGGGCGGGACGTATTTCCAGCGCACCCTCCAGGTCCGCGATCGTGCGGGCGACCTTGATGATGCGGAAGTAGGCGCGCATCGAAAGGCCCAGCTTGGTCATCAAGCCCTCCAACGTGGTCCGGCAGGCCTCGCTGAGCGGGCAGAAACGCTCGATCTGCTTGAGATCCATCTCCGCGTTGGTCGCGGTGGGGCCCGGCGCGAAGCGGTGCTTCTGCACGATGCGGGCCCGGAGCACCCGCGCCGCCACGACCTCGCTGGACTCGGCCTTCTCAGACCGCAGGATGCGGTCAGCGGGCACCGGATGCATCCACACGTGAAGATCGATCCGGTCCATAATGGGCCCGGACAGCTTCGAGAGGTAGCTCTGCCGCTGGGTGGGGGTGCAGGTGCAGCGGTCCCCCTCGCCGTAGTAGCCGCAGGGGCAGGGGTTGGACGCCGCCACGAGCATGAAGGAGGAGGGGAACTCCACCTTCGCCTTGAGGCGGGAAATGCAGACGCACCTGTCCTCGATCGGCCCCCGGAGGGCCTCGATGACCGATTTGGGCATCTGCCCGACTTCGTCGAGAAAGAGCACCCCGCCGTGGGCGAGGGAGACCTCGCCGGGCAAGATGCTGTCCCCGCCGCCCCCGCCTACGATGGCGGGGAGCGAGGCGGAGTAGTGCGGCGCCCGGAAGGGCCGGCGGCGGATGAGCCCATCCTGCGGGCTGCCCTTGCCGGCCACGGAGTAGATCTTGCTCGTGACGAGCGCCTCCTCCTTCGTCATGGGCGGCAGGATGCCCGCCAGGGCCTTGGCGAGCGAGCTCTTCCCGGCCCCGGGCGCACCGACCATAATGATGTTGTGGCCGCCCGCCGCGGCGATTTCGAGGCCGCGTTTGGCGCCCTCCTGCCCGATGATGTCGGCGAAGTCCACGCCGTTCTCCGTCCGGGGTGCCGCCAGGCGGGCGCGGTGGGCCTTCTGGTATTGCCGCGTATTCCAGACCAGCATCTCCCGGCAGTCCTCCTTCCCTTCCAGGATCCGGACTACATCGCCCAGCCCGCCGACGCCATACACCAGCATTTCCTTGAACTCCGCCGCCTCCATCGCGGATTCGACGGGCAGGATGATGCCTTCGTAGCCCGCTTTGCGGGCCATTTCGGCGAAAGGCAGCGCACCGGGGATGGGGCGCACGCTCCCGTCCAGGCCGAGCTCCCCCATCAGGATGTACTGCCCCGCACGTGGCAGCTCCCGCTGGCCGGAAGCGGCGATGATCCCGATGGCGATCGGGAGATCGTAGCCGCTGCCGTTCTTGCGCAGGTCGGCCGGCGCCAGGTTGATGACGATACGCTTGCCCGGAATGTGGAATCCCAGCGCCTCCAGGGCGGTGGTGGTACGAAGCAGGCTCTCCTTGACGGCCACGTCGGCCAGTCCGACGAGGTGGATACCGATCCCCCGGTCGATGTCGATCTCCACCGTGACCTCGACGGCGTCGATCCCGATGCATTTTGCACCGTGAATGTGTGTTAACATAGTTTATATATTTAGTATCTTTGCATCATCATGTCAAACAGCATCGTCATACCCTCCCTGTCGGAGCTCGACAGCGCCGCGGACGAATTCCTGCGCCGCATCGGCGACCGGCGCCTCGTCGCGTTCCATGCCTCCATGGGAGCCGGAAAGACCACCTTCATCACAGCGCTCTGCCGCCGCCTGGGGGTGCGCTCGGACGCCGTCAGCTCCCCGACCTTCGCCATTGTCAACGAATACCGGACGGCGGCGGGCGAGCCGGTCTACCATTTCGACTTCTACCGCATCACGAAGCCGGCGGAAGCGCTCGATATCGGGCTTTACGATTATCTGGACAGCGGCGCCCTTTGCCTGATGGAATGGCCGGAAAACATCGAAGAACTGCTGCCAGAGGAGACGCTGGCCGTCTCCATCACCGTGGCTCCGGACGGCACCCGCACGCTGAGCTGGGAGGATGCCTAGCACATCTTTTTGCAAAGAAGCATAAAAAATCAACACCCTGCAGTAAGATTCGTATCTTTTTGCAGGGTGTTAATCGTTTAATTCTTCATAATCAGAAATTGAAGCGCAGACCGGCGTCGAAATTCAGCATCAGCGGCTTGTCCGTGCGGATGCTGCGAGGCTGGTTGCCCGGGAAGTAATAGTTCACGCCCGGATCCAGATACAGTCCGAGGGTGCGCCCGAGGCGGAACTCCACGCCGAGACCGGCGCCGACGGAGAAGAGCGGGCTGTTCACCTTGTAGTCGCGGACGATGTCCGGGGACCCGAAGAGACGGTACTTGTTGCCGATGCAGAACTCGACCTCACCGCCACCGTAGGTGTAGAACTTAATCCGGTCCGAAGTCAGGATATCGTAGTAAAGACGGACCGGGATACCGATGTATTGTATTGTGTGGGAAACGGTTCCGGGAGTGCCCTGATAGCCGCCCGTAAAGGTGCGGGTGAGCAGGGAATAATCGACGCCTGTGCCCAGCGAAAAACTCGGGGCCAGGTAAACGCGGACGCCCAGGCCGAGCGTGAACGGCACGCCGTAGGTCGAGCTGCTGCCCAGGACCTCGGAGAACTCATCCTGCACGCCGGGAGCCATGTAGGCGCCGGGCAGCGGCGGACGGCCGCTGGCGTCGTTGCTGCCGACGGAACCCTGCGCATAGAGGGCAAGGCGGGGCTTGAAAGCCTTGCGCTCCGGCTCCGGCACCGCGAACGGGTCCGTGACGGGCTCCGTCACACGTGTCTTGGGCTGGCGGGTGGTTTGGCGCCCGGGCTCGGAGGCCGGCGCCTGCTGCGGCTGTTCAGCCGGCTGGGCGACGGTCTCCGGGACGGGCTGCTCCCCGCTCACCTCCCGGGCCTGGGCCGGACGGGAATCCAGCACCTGCAGCCTGGCGGAGCGGACAGCGGGACGGGAGGCGGCTTGCGGCGCCGTGCTCCCTACCTCAGAAGCCGGGATGGCTGCCGGGGCCGCGACATCCGTCGGAGCACCGGCAGCTTCACCGGTCTGTGCAAGCATGTCAGCTTGCGGTTGGTTGAATATTTTGGTTGGAATTGAGGTGCGTGTACCGGAGAAGAAGACGACGCAGGCGACCGCCACGGCGACGGCGGCCAGGCTCACGCCGGCCCATTTCATCCAGCCCCAAGGGTTGGCCACGGGTGCGGCATCGGCGTCCAGACGCGCGGACACGCCCTTCCAGACGCGGCGTGACGGCTTCACCTCCGCATCTGCAAGCATCGACCTCATTTCCAGATCGAACTTTTCGAATTCAGTGTCCTGCATCTTAATACTTCTCTTTGATCTTCGTTTGCAACAGTACGCGCGCCCGCTGCAACTGCGAGCGGGAAGTGGTCTCGGAAATCTCCAGCGACTCGGCGATCTCCTTATGCGAATATCCTTCGATTACATACATATTGAAGACCGTCCGGAAGCCGGGAGGCAGGGCGGCGATCATCTTGAGCAGGTCTTTGTAGCCGATCCGCTGGATGGCCGTCGGGTCGTCGCTGGTGATGTTCCATGCGGCGTCCACGTCCTCCGTGTTCCTGAGTAAGTCCTTTTTCCTGAGACTCATCAACGCAGTGTTCACAAAGATCTTGCGGGCCCAGCCTTCGAAAGAGCCCTCTCCCGAATAGCTGTCCAGTTTGGAAAAAAGAGTTACGAAACCATCCTGGAGGATATCCTCGGCGGCGTCCCGGTCGCCCATGTAGCGCAGACAAACTGCGAACATTTTGGCGGACAAGAGGTCGTAGATGGCTTTCTGGCTGCGGCGGTCGCCGCGCTTCGCCCCTTCGATCCATTCTGTTTCCCGAGAGTTAAGATGCTTCTTGTCTTTGAAAAGTTGCATCAACTGCCGGTTTTTTTATTTCCCACGAAAATAGCCAAATTTTCTCACAAAAAATACATATTTTTGTGTCTTGTATGCGCAAGTTTTTCCTATACTCAGCCCTCTCTCTGCTCTGTTGCATCCTCCCGGCGCAGGGGCAGACGGGGGACGATCTTTTCCTCACGGCCGCGGCAGCATACGCCGAAGGGCAGTACGCGCAGGCGAAACCCCTGTTCGCCAGGCTCCATGAGCAGGACCCGGACGACGACGCGGTCAACTACTACCTCGGCCTGTGCGAAATGTCCCTGCAGGACTTCGACGCGGCCGAGGAGCATCTCCAGCAGGCCGCCCGGGCCGATTCGACCAACACCTGGTACATCTATGCCCTCGCCTCGCTCTACGACGCCCGGCGCGACCAGATCCGCGCCGCGGACTACATCGAGAAGCTGATCAAGATGGCGCCGTCGCTGTACAACAATCCCAATACCCTCTCCATGGTGGCGGACGCCAAGGTGGCCGCCCGGCAGGATTCCACGGCCCTGGCCTACTACAACCAGGCCCTGATGGCGGATCCCGGATACGCACCGGCCCAGTTCGGCCGGATGGAATTGCTGCGCCGGATGGGCAATCTCCCGGCATATTTCGTCGGGCTGGAGGACCTCATCCGCAACGAGGAGGTGCGTCCGGAAATGAAGAGTCACTACCTGACCGTGCTGATGGACAACATCGACTCCCCCTTCTACTGGGTGTGGGGCGACACGATCAACCGGCTGGTGGACCTGGATCGCGACCTGCATCCGGAAGACTATGACATCCAGCTCCTGAAGCTGCGCATGTGCTACATCAAGCAGGATTGGGACGCCGTGCTCGCGCAATGCGACGTGATGGCCGGGCTGGCGCGCGCCCAGGGGAACAACGAGCGCCTGGCCGAGGCCCTCTCGATCGCAGGCGACGTGTGGTATCAGCAGCTGGAGGACAGCAAGAAAGCCTACGAGATCTACGAGCAGGCCCTGCAGGTCGACCCCGACCGCACCTCCGTGCTCAACAACTACGCCTATTACCTCTCGCTGGAAGGCCGCCAGCTCCGCAAGGCACTCAAGATGAGCCGCCGGACGATCGAGCTGGAGCCGGACAACGCCACTTACCTGGACACCTACGGCTGGCTGCTCTACCTGCTGCGCCGCCCCAAGGAGGCCAAACCCTATTTCAAGCATGCCATGCTCTACGGCGGCAAGGACAGCGCCGTGGTGCTGGAGCACTATTCGAAAGTGCTCGAGGCCCTGGGCGAACAGGACCTGGCCACCTACTACAAGAATCTTTCGGAACAGAAGAATAAATGACGAGGGCCCTGCGCATACTGACGGCACTCGCCGTCCTGCTGCTGTCAGGCACCGGTCTGCAGGCCCAGGACACGGCCAGGCAGGAATCGCGACGCGACGCGCTGCGCAAGGAAATCGCCCAGCTGGAGCAGCAGCTCAAGGAGAACTCCTCCAAGAGCAAGAACGCCATGACCGAGCTCAAGCTCGTCCGTAAGCAAGTGGCCACGCGCCGCGAGCTGGTGGCCGAGAGCGAACGCGAGATCCGCGCGCTGTCGGACACCATCGCCGTCCGGCAGCAGGCGGCGAAGCGGCTGCGCGAGCGGCTGGAGACGATGGAAAGCTACTACCGCAAGCTCGTCCGGAACGCCTACAAGAACCGCGACGCACGCATCTGGTATACCTATCTGCTGTCCAGCAAGAATCTCGGACAGGCCTCGCGCCGCTACGCCTACCTGCGCGACCTCTCCGGCACCATGAACACCCAGGCGCGCCGGCTCCAGGAGACGCGCAGCGCCCTGGAAGACGACCTGGCCCGGCTGAAAACGCTGCGCGCGGAGGCTGAAGCCGTCCGGAAGGCGCGCGAGCAGGATCTCCAGTCGCTGCGGCAGGAGGAACTGCGCTCCGACCGTCTGGTCGCCGACCTGCAGAAGGACAAGAGCCGCTACCAGAAAGAACTCAACACCAAGCGCAAGCAGGTGGAAGCCCTCAACCGCGAAATCGAGCGCATCATCGCGCAGGCGGTCGAAGAGGCCCGCAAGAAGGAGAAAGCCGCCCAGCAGGGCAGCAACCGCAAGACGGTCACGAACAGCCAGGCGGTGGACATCAAACTCTCCGGCGAGTTCGCCAACAACAAGGGGAAACTCCCCTGGCCGGCGGACGGCCCGGTCGTGGAGACCTTCGGCAAGCACAACCACCCGGTCTACACGACCCTCGTGATGCCGGCGAACAACGGCGTCAACATCGGGCTCTCGCCCGACGCCGAAGTCAAGGCCGTCTTCGACGGCGAAGTCAAGCGGGTCATCGTGATGCCCGGCTACGGTCGATGCATCCTGGTCCAGCACGGCGCCTACTTCACTTTCTACTGCAAGCTGGGCCATGTGGACGTCAAGTCCGGCGACAAGGTCAAAACCGGCCAGACGCTCGGCCGCATCGACACGATCGACGGTCAGAACGAGCTGCACTTCGAGGTCTGGAAAGAAAAAGAGCCCGAGAATCCCGAGCTCTGGCTTCGCAAAAAATAAATCCTGTCAAAGCTTATTCCATTCGCTGGGCGTGACTCCCGTGAAGCTGGTGAAAACGCGGGAGAAAACCGAGGGAGAGGAAAAGCCGCAGCGGAGGGAAATGTCCAGGATCTTCATATCGGGCTTCGCTTTCATCAGGCGCTTCGCCTCCTCTACCCGATAGCCGTTGACGAAATGGTAGAAATTACAGCCAAACTCGTCGTGGATGAACTGCGAGAGGCCGTCTCTGTCCAGCGGCAGGACGCGACGGAGATCCAGGAGTTTAAAGTCCATATTCTGGTAGGGCTTCCCCTGCGTCATCCAGCGCACAAGCGCATCTCGATAAACGGCGGACATCTCCTGGGAGAGGCCGGCCTCACCCAGGTTCACGGCAGGCTCGTCCTCATGCTCCGCTTTGTTCAGGATCACCCACGGATCGCGACGGAAAAGGATCTGGTCGGTGCCGTACCCCAGCAGGAGAATCACCAGCCACTGCTGGGTGAATCCTCGGGTATGGCCATGCGTCAGGCACAAGAACATATAGACGACGCCCACCAGGACCACCATGTACAGGTAGCGCACGATCCACTGCACATCGATATCTTCGAGCGAGGAGAAATTGTCTTCGCACCACACGCTGTAAACACGGACATGATGGATCAGGAGCGCGAGGAGGATGAAGGGATACAGGGTGATGACGGGTTGCAGGTTGAAGGGTACGGCATAGTCGAGCGCCGCCACGGCAATCAATGGCAGGAGCTGTATCAGCGCCCGCCTGGCGGTCAACCAGCCGGGCCGGAGGATTTCTGTCGGATAGAGCAGAAGCGTCCAGCCCAGCAGGTTGCCCAGCAGGAGTTCGAACGTGGTCAGCTGGTAGGCGCCCATATTCATCGCGTGCGCCGGAACAGCCAGCCAGAGAATAGCATAGACCCCGTCCAGGATGCCCCAGGTCAGGAGCGCATAGCCCCACATCTTGCGGAAGCGATACCCCTCGAGATGCCGGAAAACAATCCACGCACCGATCAGGGAGATCGTGGAAGAGCATATGACCAGGATGGGAGTAAGGACCTTGTCGAAATAGTCTTCGGGAATGTAACGGGACAGCCACAGGCTCAAACCTACCATCGTCGTAAGAATGAGGCAGAAGAGCAAGGTGGACCTATATCGTAAATACTTTCCCATCAAGTTACAAATATAACAAAAAGTTTAAGTATTTGTCTTATTTGCTTTTGTCGGGTGCGGCGGGGGTGCCGGGCAGCGGCTTGTAGTTCTTCAGCTCGCCCTTCAGGTATTCGACCGCCTTCTCGAGCTGGGCGTCCTTGCCGAGCCAGTCCTCGAAGGGGTTGATGTCCACCACGATGTCCGGATCGACGCCGTGGCCCTCGATGATCCACTCACCGTCCGTGGAATAGGAGGTGAAGAACGGCGTGCGCATGTCCTGCCCGTCCACGAACTGGCGGGAGCTGGTGATGCCCACGATGCCGCCCCAGGAGCGGGTGCCGATCAGCTTGCCCAGGCCCAGCTGGCGGAAGCCGTACGGGAAGAGGTCGCCGTCGGAGGAGGAATACTTGTCGATCAGGCAGACCTTCGGGCCGTAGAAGGCCTCGTTCGGGACCGGCTGGTTGCCGCCGTTGCGGTACATGTTGACCCGGTACACCTCGCGCTGGAGACGCTCCAGGATCATCGGCGAGACGTTGCCGCCGCCGTTCATGCGGTCATCCACGATGAGGGCCTTCTTGTCCAGCTGCGTGTAGAAGAGCTTGGTGAACATATCCAGGCCCTCGGTGCTCATGTCGGGGATGTGGATGTAGCCGATCTCTCCGCCGGAGAGCCTGTCCACCTTCTCGATGTTGGTCTGCACCCATTCGTAATAGGCGAGGTTGGCCTCGTCCGCGACGGGCTTGACATACACGGTGCGGGCGTTCTTGCCAGAGGCGCTGGAAGCGATCTTCAGGGAGACGGTCTTGCCGGCTTTGCCCACCAGGGCCTGGCCCGGATCCAGCAGATCCTTCGCGGGCGTGCCGTTGACCTCCACGATGTACTCGCCCACCTGGGCGTCAACGCCCGGCGTGCGGAGCGGGCAGCGGAGCGAGGCGTCCCAGTCGGCACCGCGGAAGATCTTTTCGATCTTGAAGGCGCCCGTACCCTTGTCCTTGCTGTACTGCGCGCCGAGCAGGCCCGTCGCAATGCGCGGGATATCCTTCTTCTCGCCGGAGGTGATATAGGCGTGACCGATATTCAGCTCGCCGATCAGTTCGCCGATCAGGTAGGTCAGGTCGTCGCGGTGCTTGACGTAGGGCAGCATCTGGCCATATTTGGTGCGCATGTGATCCCAATCCACGCCGTGCATGTTCTCCACATAGAAATTGTCGCGCGTGATGCGCCAGCTCTCATCGTAAATCTGGGCCCATTCGGCCTCGTGGTCGACGATCATGTCGATCTCGTCGGTCGGCACGGCCGCGCCGCCGCGGGCAGGGCCGCCGAATGCGACGACCTTGTACTTGCCCTCGCTGCGCACCAGCGCCTTCTTGGCGTCGGGCGTCAGGACCAGCGGCATGTCGGCGGGACCGTCTCCCGTCTGCAGGGTCTTGAGGTCGAAGGTCTTGACGGACGCATTGCCACGGCCGCCGGGGCCGCCGAACGAACTGTAGTACAGCTTGTCGCCGTCGGCGAGGATCAGGCGGTAGCGGCCGGCCTGCAGCGGGAGCGCCGTCGCGCGCTGCGCGAGACCGTCAGTGTCAACCCGGGTCGTCACCTTCCCGGCATCCGGTGCAGCTTTGCCCTTTCCGTCATTAGCCGGCTTGCCTTTTCCGTCATTCGCCGGCCCTTTGGAGTCATTCCGGGCTTGACCCGGAATCTCATACTCATCATTGCCCAGCGTCAGCGGGTTCGGCGTGGCCTTCTCCAGCGGGAGGATAAACACGTAGTCGGAGAGGCTGTAGGAAGCGTTCCACTCCACATCCGAGTACTGCGAACGCAGCTCACGCGAGGAGGTGAAGAAGAGGTACTTGCCGTCCCGCGAGAAGAGCGGCTGCCCGGCCGGGTACCAGCGGTCCGTGACCTGGTAGCTCTTGCGGGCCTTCAGGTCGAAGAGGTAGAGCGCGCTCATGTAGTTGGGCATCGCGGTGGTATAGGCCGCCCAGGCGCCGTCCGGCGAGAGGGTGAAGGCGCGGATGGCCGCGTCCTTGCCCACGATGATGCGGCTGACCGCCTTGGTGTCGACGTCCAGCTCGCACACATCCCAGTGCAGGGTGGAGAAGTAGAGCTTCTTGCCGTCCGGACTCCACTGGAGGTTGGACGGATAGCCCTCCTTGAAAGAGGTCAGGCAGGTGGCCTGGGTCATGTTGTCAGCCGGAGCGGTATAGATCTGGTATTCGCCGGAGGCGTCGGAGAACCAGGCGATGCGGGAACCGTCCGGGCTCCATTCCGCCTCACGCTCATGTGCACCCGGCGAGCGGGAAATGTTCACCACGGGGCCTTTCTCGGCCGGCAGGGAGAAGATGTCGCCGCGGGCGACCATCAGCACGCGCTTGCCGTCCGGGGAGAGGCTGTAGCCGCTGATGGACAGGTTGTCGCTGCGGTACTCGCTGCGGCTCCAGACGTCGTCGGAGGCCAGCTGGACCGTGACTTTCTCGGCCGCACCCTTGCGCACGTCGTACTTGTAGATGTAGCCGCCGTTCTCGAAGACCACGTAGCCGTCGGCGCTGTGGGCCGGGAACTTGCAGTCGTATTCGGTGAAGTCCGTCACCTTGCGGGACTGCTTGCTCTTCGTGTCATAGACAAAGAGGTTCATCGTCCGGTCGCGGTCGGAGAGGTAGTAGATCTCGCTTCCGATCCACATCGGGAAAATGTCCTGGGCGTCGTTGTCCGTGATCTTCTCGAGCTTGGTCGTGCCCACGGTGTTGATCCAGATGTCGTCCGCCTGGCCGCCCCGGTAGTACTTCCAGGTGCGGAATTCGCGGAACATGCGGTTCATCGCGAGCTTCTTGCCATCCGGCGAATAGGAGCAGAAGCCGCCCTCGGTCGTCGGGATGAACTCGGGCAGGCCGCCTTCCGCATCCACCAGGCAGAGCTGCGCGCGCAGGCCGCTGAAGCACCACTGCTTGCTGCGGTAGACGATCTTCTTGCCGTCGGGCGTCCAGCCCATGACGATGTTGTTGGGACCCATGCGCTCGCCCACCTGGTCGCGGCCCACGAGGGCGCTGTAGGTCAGGCGCTTGGGTTCACCGCCCGTGATCGGGATGGTGTAGACCTCGGTGTTGCCGTCGTACTGCGCCGTGAAGGCGACGGTCTTGCCGTCCGGCGAGACCTTCGGGAAGCACTCATAGCCGACGTCGGAGGTCAGCTTGACGGCGACGCCGCCGTTGATGTCGACGCTGTAGAGGTCGCCTGCGTAGCAGAAAACGATCTTTCCGCCACCCACGGCGGGGAAACGGAGCAAACGCGCCTCGTCCTGCACCGGCGCAGCCAGGAGCGGCAGCACGGCGGCCAGGGAAGCAAGGATTAGGAGGAATTTCTTCATGATACGAATAATTGGTTTATAAGAATTATCAATAAATCAGGAGCCCGACCACACCCGCGCCCAGGATCACGGCGATCGGACCGGCTTTCCTGCTCAGCCCGAGCGCAAGCGCCGCGGCGAAGATGACCCACGAAGTCCAGTTCGGGAAGCTCTCCCGGATCAGGCTCAGCTGCGGCTGCAGGCCGTTCCACTGTACGCGGAACATCAGCACCAGCGCCGCCGCGCCGATCAGGCCGGCCACGGCGGGGCGCAGCGCCCGCATCGTGTCCGCGAAGGTGCGGCTCTCGTGGAAGCGGTTGAAAACGCGAATGATCAGGAAGAAGACGAGGAAGGACGGCAGCACCACCGCGAAGGTCGCCAACACGGAGCCGAAGACCCCGGCCAGCTGGCCGAAGCCGGCGTTGTACATCACCTCATAGCCCACATACGTGGCACAGTTGATGCCAATCGGGCCCGGCGTGGTCTGGGAGATGGCCACGATGTCCGTGAACATCTCCTGGCTGATCCAGCCGTGCGCCGTGACCACCTGCCCCTGGATCAGGGACAGCATCGCTCCACCGCCGCCGAAGTTGAACAGGCCGATGAAGAAGAAGGTGAAGAAGAGTTGGCCGAGCAGTCCGATCATGATTGTTTCTTTTGGAGGATCAGGGAAACGGACACGGCCACCGAGATGGTCACGAGGATAATCCAGATGGGCGACACCTGCAGGAAAGCGACGCCCAGCAGGGACGCGATGGCGATGAGCCAGGTCCACCAGGACTTGCAGCCGGACTTCGCCATGCGGATGGCCGGCACGAGGATGAGTGCAATAGCCGCCGGGCGAACGCCCAGGAAGAAACGGCGCACGTATTCATTCTCCTGGAACTCGGTGAAGAACATGGCGATCAGCAGGATGATGACCAGCGAAGGCAGCGTGGCGCCGAGCGCCGACACGATACTGCCCCGCAGGCCCCGGATCTTATGGCCGGTGAAGATGGCCATGTTCACGGCCAGCAGGCCCGGTGCACTCTGCGCCAGCACGATCAGCTCGTCGAAATCCGCCTCGCTGATCCAGCCGCGCTTCACCAGTTCCTGCTCCACCAGCGGCAGCATGGCATATCCGCCCCCGATGGTGAAAGTCCCCACCTTTGCGAATACGCCAAACAGTCTCCAGAGTGATACCTGCTGCATATCCACAAAGTTAAATAATTTCCGACTATCTCCACGCAAAAAGCCCGGCGAATTGCCGAAGCAATAGAATCGGAGGCCGAAGGCCGACAGAGGGGGTGTCGGGGGAAACCTCCCCCGTGAAGCGGAAGCGCCATCGACTATCTCCACAAAAAAGGTCACCGCGAAGCGATGACCAAATTTTGTGGAGATAGTCGGATTCGAACCGGCGACCCCCTGCTTGCAAAGCAGGTGCTCTACCAGCTGAGCTATACCCCCGTAAAAAGAAAAAAGCGAAACAGCTGCGATGTACAGTTGTTCCGCTTTTGTAGGCCCGCGCGGAGTTGAACCGCGGACCTCCACATTATCAGTGTGGCGCTCTAACCAACTGAGCTACGAGCCTGTATAAATAATGGATGATAAGTACAAGGAAGTCCGAAAAGACTTGCCTTGTGGCACGAACCGCGAGCTGCGAGTGTCAAGGTTGACTCCAAAAAGGAGGTGTTCCAGCCACACCTTCCGGTACGGCTACCTTGTTACGACTTAGCCCCAATTACCAGTTTTGCCCTAGGCCGCTCCTCTCGGTCACGGACTTCAGGCACCCCCGGCTTTCATGGCTTGACGGGCGGTGTGTACAAGGCCCGGGAACGTATTCACCGCGCCATGGCTGATGCGCGATTA